>JAZGEQ010000039.1:0-332040 GCA_036478775.1 Cellulophaga sp. | reverse complement strand
CTCGTCTGTGACGCGTGCCGTACCGAGTAAGTGTTACCGAAATAAAGAGAGGTATGTAGTTTGCCTACTGTTGTGGGCACTCGTCACAGACGAGCGCTAGCAGGGGGTTATTGCACACTTTTGATTTAGCAGTAACGAACAAGAAAGGTGTCACATTCAAGCAGGCTAACTCAGTTGGTAAGCTATACTTTAAAGTCTTAAACGATTTGAGAAAGGATGAAATTTTAAATGGCAAAATTGAAAAAATTGGTAGAAACCTTATGACTAAAGGTTATCATACGGCAATTGGGATTATATCTACTCCAGATAAATATCTATCTGAAGAATACGAGTTAAGTGCTGATCAAATAGAAATGGTTTATAAATACATAAATGAAAATTTTGATAAAAATGGAGAAAGGAAGAAGTAAAATTATTTTTTTCACTGTATTTTTTTTACTTGGAATTTTCCAATATACGTATTCTCAAACGGTAATTAATAGTATTGTCATTAGAAATTCGACCTTGGCAGATTCATTAGCCCTCACGAAATACAATCGAAACATTGACGTGACTAAAACAATTATTAGTAACGATTATGTGTTTTTTTATTATAGGGGTTTGGGTTGTGATACGATAACTTTTTCAACAAAAGGTTATATCCAAACTTTTTATATTGAACAATCAAAATTTGCATATTTACCTAAATTTATTATTAAAATAGAAAAAAATAGAATAAGAAATTTAAATGGGTTTCACGTTGTATTAAATGATTGCAATAGAATGTTTTCATTTATATTGAATAAGGATGAGTTAGATTTAATAAATACTATAATCATTGAACCTACAATTAGTTCATCTTCTGAAACTGTTAGTTCAGAAGATGAACTTAATAATGAATTTGTTAGTATTAGGCAGACAAAATACGATTATGAATTATTGAAAATGCTATGGAAAAACCCCCGCTAGCGCTCGTCCAATGTCCCCCCGCTAGCGCTCGTCTGTGACGCGTGCCGTACCGAGTAAGTGTTACCGAAATAAAGAGAGGTATGTAGTTTGTCTACTGTTATGGGCACTCGTCACAGACGAGCGATAGCAGGGGGAGTAATCCAGAAGGGAATAAATATTAATAAAGAGAGGTATGTAGTTTGTCAACTGTTGTGGGCACTCGTTACAAACGAGCGCTAGCGAGATTCTAATTCGCAACAAGTATCATTATGGAATATAGACAATTACATCCTATTTTATATATTTTCATGTAGCTTTTTTGTATTTTGTGCATTATGAGTAGAAAATATAAGTTTCATAACAAAGGTGGATTATATTTTGTAAGCTTTGCAACGGTTTATTGGTTAGATGTATTTACAAGACAATTATATTTTGACGTACTGGCAGAAAGTGTAAACTATTGTAGAGCAGAAAAAGGTATGGAATTATATGCGTATTGTTTTATGCCAAGTCACGTACATTTAATATTTAGGTCAAGTAAAGATGAACCAAGAGAATTGTTACAATCTTTTAAAAAGCATACTTCAAAAAAAGTTATAGAAGCGATAGAGAACAATCCTCAAGAAAGCCGAAAAGAATGGTTACTATGGATGTTAGAACGCGCAGGTAAAAAGCGAGGAAATGTTACGAAATATCAATTTTGGCAACACCATAATAAACCCATAGAGTTATGGAGTGAAAAGGTTATAAAACAAAAAATAGATTATATCCATAACAATCCTGTAGAGGTTGGTTTTGTAACTAGTAGTATAGACTGGAAATATTCTAGTGCCAGAAACTACCAAGATGATAATACGGTTTTAGAAATAGAAAGTGTTGGGTTTTTAGCTTAGCGCTCGTTTGCAACGAGTGCCGTACAGAGTGAGCCTTATCGAGTAAGTACTATTGAGAAGTCAGAAGGGAGTAAACATTAGTAAAGAGAGGTATGTAGTTTGCTTACCGTTGTTGGCACTCGTTGCAAACGAGCGCTAGCGAAAGAAGAAAAAGGCAAAATAATAATTTAGGAAATAAACAAAAAGGAATTTGGTTTAAATTAAAATCACACAAAAAAAGCGCCCATAGGCGCTTTTAAAAACTCATATTTAAAAAGATTATTTTACTTCAAATGTAATTTTTACATTAACTCTAAAATCTTTTACTTCGCCATCTTCTACCATACAACTTTGATCTTGTACATATACAGAGCGTATATTTTTAACAGATTTAGCAGCTTGTGCCACTGCTTTTCTTGTAGCATCTTCCCAACTTTTAGTTGAATTTGCTAATACTTCAATAACTTTTAAAATTGCCATAATTAGTGTTTTTTATAGTTGCATTAAAGTTACGGAATAAAACGAGACTTAGATGTAAATAGAAGAAGATTATCCGTTTAACGCAACCACTTCATTTATTCTATCTCCCATCATATTTTTAAGCATGTTTTCAATGCCATTTTTTAGGGTAAAAGTAGAGGAAGGACAACCGCTACAAGCTCCCTGAAGGATTACATTAACAGTTTTGGTTTCTTTATCATAAGATTTAAAAAGAATATTACCACCATCACTTGCTACGGCAGGTTTTACATATTCTTCTAAAATATCAATAATCTCTTTAGAAGTATCGTCTAAATTGTCATCTTCTAATTTAGCCTTAGGTGTTTCTGCCTTGGTTTCTACAATACTAGTAGCAGAAACAATCTCTTTGCCATCTACAATAAAGTTGCGGATTAGCTCTCTAAGCTCAAAAGTAATATCGTTCCACTCTGCCACATCGTATTTAGTAATAGAAACATAATTTTCATCTAAGAATACTTCTTTTACAAAAGGAAGTTGAAAAAGTTCCTTGGCTAAATCAGAACTTTTAGCTTCATCAATATTTTTGAATTCAAAAGTAGTAGGAACAATCATTTTGTTCACTACAAACTTCATTACTGTTGGGTTAGGGGTGCTTTCCGCATATACTGTAGCAGCATTTTTCTGTGTATTTTCAGATTCTATTACAACAGCTTCACCAGAGTTTAAATACTCTACCAATTGTTGTGCTACCTCGTCCTTTACATCATCCCATTCTACAATATTGTATTTTTCTAAACCAATAAAATTACCAGATATATATATAGTTTTTATAAAAGGAAGGTAAAATAATTGCTGTGCTAAAGGAGAATCTTTAGCCTCATCAATGTTTTTATATTCGTAATTGTTGTTTTTTGTTATAAAGTGGTTGGTTTCAAACTTTAAGATACTAGGGTTATTTGTAGCTACTGCTGTAATTGTAAAGTCTGCCATAAGAATGTTTTTTGCAAAAATACGAAGTATATCTAAAAATATACCCGTAATAAAGCTTCATTTTAAGGTTAAATCACCATTACATACTATTGTAATGTTTCTATCGTTATTATTTATATTTTTGTGAACTAACCCAATAAGTGCATATATGTCCCATTTTCTAAAGATGAAACAAGTCTTTTTAGTTGTATTTTCTCTGTTTGCGTTTAGTAATTGGTCAACAGCACAAGAGGGAATCCCCGTATATTTTGATTATTTATCTGATAATTATTATTTGCTACATCCTTCTATGGCAGGTATTGGCGAAGGCGGAAAAGTTAGAGCAACAATAAGAAAACAATGGTTTGATGTGGACGAAGCGCCAAATATGCAAACCTTAAACGCGCATTTTCGTGTAAATGATAAAAGTGGGGTAGGGGCTATTATTTTTAATGACGCAAATGGGTATCATTCCCAGACAGGTTTAAAATTAACGTATGCACATCATTTAAAAATGGGAGGCGATATTCGTAGTTTAAATCAGGTGTCTTTCGGAATTAGCGGAACACTTTTACAGAGCAGTTTGGATGAGTCCGAATTTAGATCTGTAATTCCTGATCCAGCAATTGTTGGGTCTAAAATAAGCGAGTCGTATTTTAATATAGATTTAGGAATGTCCTACAACTATATGGAGTTTTATGCCCATGCAACGATAATAAATGCATTGAGTAGTAAACGGAATTTATATAGAAAAGACAGAACGGATACTCCAGTGACGGAAGTGATAGATAATATTAGACGTTATTTGGTTTCTGCAGGTTATGTTTTTGGAAAGGGCGAATACCAAATAGAACCTTCTATAATGTTTCAACTTACAGATTTTACGAAGGAGAAATTTATGGACTTAAACGCTAAGGTGTATAAGCAAATGGATTTTGGCACCCTTTGGGGAGGAGTATCCTATAGAAGAAGTTTTGATGGAGCACAGTTTTACAACGATGGTGATTTTGGGGAGCAAAAACTACAGCTAATCACACCAATAATAGGTGCTAATTATAAGAGTTTTATGTTTTCTTATAACTACTCGTATCAAATGGGAGATATTCGTTTAGATAATGGTGGTTTTCATCAAATTACCTTAGGATACGACTTTGGTCAATCAGAAAAGAGATACGATTGTAAGTGTCCAGCAGTTAATTATTAAGCACGTTTTTCAATATTTTATAACGAAATAAAAAAACTTACTACGATAAGAGTAGTAAGCTTTCTTAGTTAAACGAGTTTTCTTATTTCCAGGTATAATTTTTCTTTTTAGCCTGTTTCATAATAGCCTGTAACATGGCATTTTCTAGTTCGCCTTTAGTATTCTCTTTTTGATTTTTAGCGATAAATGCCTCGCGCTTTGTATTTAATTCTTGAATCTCTTTTTGAATAGCGATTCTTTTGGCAGATTTCTTAGCGACATATGCTTTTATTTCTGCGGTAGATTTGTTTCTTAGTGTTTCTGGTAGTTGCTCTTTTTTAATTTTAGAAAAGGTAAAGTTTTTATCTTTAGAAGCATCAACCAAATCCCAGGAAGAATTACTGTACAGACGAGAACTTTTACTAACCGTTCTTTTAATGGCAACCACTTCTTCTAATTCCATAGCATTTGTATCTTGAGTGGCTTGTTTTTTCATTTTTGAAACACCTAAAGCACCATAAGAAACATAGGTTTTATTTAGTTTAGAATTTAATTGTATAATAACATCGTCATAAGGAGTATCTATGTATACAATTTGTTTGTTATGATTTATCGCCATATACTCTCCATTTGCTAAAACAGCACCATTTTTCCAGTTGCTAGATACTCCCTGCTGGTAGTTTCCACAAAAGATAGTATTTACAATAACATCTTTTTCTTTTGCGTTGGTAACGGCATCTTTATAGTTTAGCTTTCCTTGGGAAAAAGGTTCGTTTCCTGCAATGAAAATCATTTTTAGATTATCTGGGTTTTTACCCCATTTCAATTGTTTCAAAGATGTTTGTATTACCTGCCCGCAATATTCTTCGCCACCATTGGTTGTTAGGGAGAATAGTTTTTCAGAAATCTCATCTAAATCACTGCTAAAGTCAATTACTTGTCTAATGTAGCCTTCTCTGGAAGAAAGGTTATCGTTTCCGTATTCATAAATTGCAATTTGTAATTTTGGTCGTTTGCTATTGCCACAACGAACATAAGAGAACTTGTTTACAATGTCCCATAACTGTGCTTTAGCTTGGTTTATTAGTCCGTCCATACTATTGCTAGTATCTAATAAGAGTGCGATTTTCACAAAGTTTTCAGAAGGATTTATGTCCGAAGGAAGTACCATAGTACTAAGTGCTTTTTTATTTGTTGGGTGAATTTCATTACTATGGATGCTTCCAATACAGAGTGAAATTAAACCAAGAACTATAATCTGTTTTGCATTTTTCATTTTGTTTGTGTTTAAAATTAGTAGTATCAAAATTAGCAGCAAACTTTTTCAAATAAAACAAGGAATGAGGAAATGGGTGTTTTGAATGAGTGAACAGCCCTTATGGATTAGTTAGCGGGGAGAATACCATGCATTTTGATCTGTTTTGTTGCTTTCTCTATTTTTTAATACCATTTAAAGTGATTAAGTTTATCCTTTAGTAAATTGACTTATGCGAAAAAGGAGCCCTTTATTTTTAATATTCTTTCTAGCCGCTTATGTTGGATTTTCTCAATCTTTAGAAAAAGCAAAGGAAACCCCTTTGCGGTTTTTTATTGAAGGTTCCGTAAGGGGAGAGGTGAATTACACTCCTATTTCTGGAGTGGAAATTTCCACAGATAAAGGCGCTTTTGTATACACAAATTCTTTGGGCGAATTCAAGATTAAAGTAGCATTAGGAGATGAACTTGTTTTTAGAAGTTCAGAATTCGAAACAGTAAGGTATACAGTAGTAAGTAAAGAGGATGTAGATGTTTTTGTCAGAGACTATGAGGGGAGTCAAACAGAAAGTAAACGAATTGGGATTTCTAAAAAGACTATTTCGCTACATAAAAAACTAGTAGATTCTGCTATATTTTTTAAAAAGACAGATATAAAAAAGAGTATCGATTTTATAACTAAATCTATTGCGCAATTAGGAAAAAGAGGAAATAAGATAGAATTATCTAAATCCTTATCGGTATTAGGAGAAATCTATGTGTACCATAAACAATATGATTTGGCAATAACGAATTTCAAAGATGCTCTGGATACCAAAAAAAGTAATAGAACCGCCATATTATTAGGACAATCTTACTTGTTAAATAAAGATTTTGAGAATGCTAAAAAAATGTTTCAAGTTCTTATTAGGGAAAAGAGGTTATCTGCTTACCAAAAAACACAAATCTACGAGGGTTTAGGGGAAGCATATAGCAGTCTTAATAGGATAGATAGGGCCGTTGAAAATTATAAAAAAGGATTAAAAATCGCAGAAGAAGCTCGGATTACGCCAAAAATAACAGATTTGAATTCGAAAATTGCAGATGCTTACGCAAAGGACGATAGGTTGCAGGAAGCCGAGCTGTTTTACGGAAATTCACTAGAGTTGGCTAATATGCAAGCGCCTTTAAGGGCAGTGGAAGAGAAAGAAAAAGTTGCCGATTTTTACAGTAAGAAGAACTTGTACGAAGATGAAATTGTATTGCGAAAAAAGAGTTTGGTAGCGTTAGAAGGACTTGCGGAAGACGGAATTATAAAAACGGAATTCAATGCAATTGATAATAATATTACAAAACAGCGAATTAACTACAAAATTGCCAATGCATATATAGCGCAAGATAAATTAGATGAAGCGATACCATATTTAGAGGAAAGTATTGAAAAGGCAGATATTGCAGATGATTTAATTGTGCAAAAGGATGCCACAAGAAAATTATATGAGGTATATGAAAACAAAGGCGATTATACCAAAGCATTAGAGATGTACAAAAAGTATGTAGAAGTTGTAGACACACTTTATATTAGAAAGGATCAGGAGATTTCCAGAGCCGCTCGTTTTAGCAGAGAGATAAATACAAAGCAAAACAGAATAACGGGCTTAGAAAAAGATAGAGAATTATCCCAAAGTAAGTATAGTTTAGCACTTTCAGAGCAACAATTAATTCAGGAATATAATGCAAGACAAAGATGGATAATCTATGCATTGGTGTTAGGGATGTTTTTATTAGGGGTGGCGGCCTATTTTTTCTATAGAAGTAACAAACAACAAAAGTTAGCAAATAATTTATTGGCTTTAAAATCTTTGCGTTCACAAATGAATCCGCATTTTATATTTAACGCATTAAATTCCGTTAACAATTATATAGCCAAGAGCGATGAACGTAGTGCAAATCGCTATTTAAGTAATTTTTCAACACTTATGCGAGCTGTTTTAGAAAATTCTGAGGAAGATTTTATTTCACTTTCAAAAGAGTTAAAGCTTTTAGAACTCTATGTAGGATTAGAACACACTAGGTTTCCAGATAAATTTGCATACGAAATTGTAATAGATGAGCGAATAGATGTGGAAGCTTTTCAGATTCCGCCAATGCTTTTGCAACCTTATATAGAAAATGCAATTTGGCACGGATTACGATATAAAGAAGAAAAAGGTTTTTTAAAGATCGATTTAAAACATATTAACCAAGAAAGAATTAGAATAACGATATCGGATAATGGCATAGGTCGGGAAAAATCAGCGGCCTTAAAAACGGTGCATCAAAAGAAACAGAAATCCAAAGGAATGGGAAATATTAAAAAACGGATTGCAATTTTAAATGAGATGTATAAAGATAAAGTAGATGTTTTTATTTCAGATTTGCAAGAGAATAAGGAAGGCACAGTAGTGGTTTTAAATTTAAAAAAAGACTAAAGAGATACCAGTGAAATTAAAAGCAATCATAGTAGAAGACGAGGCAAATAGCAGAGAAATCTTAAGAAATTACCTAGCTAAATATTGTAATAATGTATCCGTATTGGGTGAGGCAGCAACTATTAAAGAAGGCCTAGATTTGGTGCGTAAAACCAATCCAGACCTTGTTTTTTTAGATGTAGAAATGCCTTTTGGAAATGCTTTTGATTTTTTAGATCAAGTGCCAGATCGTTCTTTTGAGACTGTTTTTGTAACAGCATATAATCAGTATGCAATGGATGCTCTAAATAATCATGCAGCATATTATTTAATGAAGCCAATTAATATAGACGAGCTAATTAAATCGGTCGCGTATGTAGCTGAAATAAAAGAAAGAGAAAATGCATTACAGGATAGCGTTTTAAAACCAAAACTAAAAAAGGTAGAAGGGAAAATTACACTGCCACAACAAGATGGTTTTCAAATATTAAATGTCTCGGATATTATTTACTGCAAAGCCGATGATAATTATACAGAAATATATTTAGAGAATAAAAGAATAGTAGTAAGTAAAACGCTCAAGTATTTTGAAGAAGCGTTGTCCAATTTTAATTTTTCGAGAATCCATAAATCGTATTTAGTAAATGTAAATGAGGTAGTGAAATACAAGAAAGGAAAAGGAGGAAGTGTGGTTGTTTCTAATGGAAAGGAATTACTCGTATCCGCTTCTAGAAAAAGAGAATTATTGGCCTACTTTCAGTAAAAGTTACTGAACGTGGTTAACGTTAAAAATAGAAAAGAATGGTATTAAAAACAATAAATGGGAAGTCTCCTAAAATGGGAAAAGACTGTTTTATAGCGGAGAATGCTACAATTGTAGGAGATGTGGTTATGGGAGACCAATGCAGTATTTGGTTTAATGCAGTATTGCGTGGGGATGTGAATTTTATTAAAATGGGGAATAAAGTCAATATTCAAGACGGCGCTGTAATACACTGTACCTATCAAAAATCACCAACAACAATAGGGAACAATGTATCTGTTGGGCATAATGCGCTAGTGCATGGTTGTACAATTAAAGACAATGTACTAATAGGAATGGGAAGTATTGTAATGGACGATTGTATTGTAGAAAGCAATAGTATAATTGCGGCAGGAGCGGTGGTTACTAAAGGAACGCATGTGCCTTCGGGAACAATTTTTGCAGGAATGCCAGCAAAGAAAATAAAAGATATAAGTCCAGAGTTAAGTAAAGGAGAGATAGATAGAATAGCAAATAATTACGTAACTTATTCCAGTTGGTTTAAGGAATAAAAAGATTCTATAATAGGTTTTTTCAAGTGAAAAATAAATACGAATTATTATTACTTTTGCAGCACTAAAAACAAAAAACAATGAAAGCATATATATTTCCAGGTCAGGGAGCGCAATTTGTAGGGATGGGGTTAGATCTTTATGAAAATTACCCATTGGCACAAGAACTTTTTGAAAAAGCGAATTCTATTTTAAATTTCCGAATTACCGATATTATGTTCGAAGGAACAGCAGAGGGGTTAAAGGAAACGAAAGTAACGCAACCAGCAATTTTTTTGCACTCTGTAATTCTGAGTAAAGTTATGGGAGATTCGTTTCTGCCAGAAATGGTAGCAGGGCATTCTTTGGGAGAATTCTCGGCTTTAGTAGCAAACGGAGCTTTAAGTTTTGAAGACGGATTAAAATTAGTTTCGCAAAGAGCTTTAGCAATGCAAAAGGCCTGTGAGTTACAACCAAGTACAATGGCAGCAGTTTTGGCGCTAGAAGACAATGTGGTCGAAAAAATATGCAAAGAAACAGAAGGAATTGTTGTTGCAGCAAATTACAATTGCCCAGGGCAGTTAGTTATTTCTGGAGAAGTAGAAGCAATTAACAAGGCATGTGAAAAACTTAAGGAAGCTGGTGCGCGTAGAGCTTTGGTATTACCAGTAGGAGGAGCATTTCATTCCCCATTAATGGAATCTGCCAGAGAAGAATTGGCAGCAGCAATAGAGAACACCTCTTTTAGCAAAGTAACTTGTCCAATTTATCAGAATGTACCAACTACAGCAGTAACAGATATAGATGAAATTAGAAAGAATCTAATATCGCAGTTAACAGCACCAGTAAAATGGACACAGAGTGTGCAGAATATGATAAAAGATGGTGCCACTTTGTTTACAGAAGTAGGGCCAGGGAAAGTACTACAGGGATTGGTGAAAAAGATAGATAAATCAGCTGAAACCGCATCTGGTTCTCTTATGTAACAGTGAAATAATCATACTAATTTGTATTTCAACAGATAAAAGCAGATTTCACCATAATTATGAAGTAGGGGGTTGGTTTTTTTAGTAATATTGACCCCCAAATTTTACTGTATATTGTGTTGTGTTTTAGATTTAATTTTAAGGAAGTAAAATGAAGTTAAGCAGTTTATATAATATGCTATCAAAGAAAATAATTTTTTTTGGAGCTTTGTTGTTGGCGTGTTTTAGTGGATATGGGCAAATAGCCACAATAACAGCTACGGATGCTACGGCAACGGAATTAGGAACAACTACAGGAGAGTTTACCATTACCTTAGATGCAATCAATGCAACAGGCAGTACTATCGTCGTAAATTATAGTATAGGAGTAGATGCAGTAAATGGCACAGATTATAGTACAATCGGAACCAGTGTATCTATAGCTAATGGAGTCCAATCGGCAACTGTTTCAATAATACCTATAGACGACGTAGATGTTGAATTAGATGAGAATGTAGAATTAACATTGTCAGCGGGAACAGGGTATACACTAGGAGCACCTTCTTCGGCAATAGTTGTACTAAGTAGTGATGATGTAGCACCACCCATAGCAACAATAAGTGCTTCGGATGCATCTGCAGCGGAATTAGGAACAGACCCAGGAGAATTCACCATTACCTTAGATGCAATAAATACGACAGGCAGTGCTATCGTAGTAAATTATAGTATAAGTACAGGAGCAGGAAACGCTATAAATGGGACAGATTATAGTTCTATAGTAAGCAGTGTATCGATTGCTAATAATTCCCAATCAGCAACTGTTTTAATAACTCCTATAGACGATGCAGAGGTTGAATCCAATGAGAATATAGAATTAACATTGGCAATAGGAACAGGGTATACGCCAGGAGCACCTTCTTCGGCTATCGTGGTAGTAACAGACGATGACAATTGTCCAACAACAGCTCCCGTATTAAATTCAGCCGTTTCCATGAATTTTTGCGGTACACCATTTAATCAAAATTTAGATGCATATAGCAATAGTACGCCGCCAGTAAATACAGTGCTTAGGTGGAGTACTAGTAGTAATACGGCGCTAACAGGACAGTATTTAGGAGGAAGTAACGTTACCCAAGAAGGGACTTATTATGGGTTTTTCTACGATGCATTAAATAATTGTGCAAGTGGTACTTTACAGGTGATTTTAGTAGCCAATGATTCGCCAACAGCAGGAACAACTTCTGATTTTGCAGCATGTAATATGGTTGCTACGGGTAATATAACGCAAGTAGACCTAGACGATAGAATAACAGGACAAGATGGTGGAACATGGGCAATAACAACAGACCCTTCAGGAGGTTTAAGTATTGGAGCCGGAAATGTTGTTGATTTTATTGGCTTAGCTGATGGAAATTATGTATTTACCTATACTACAAATACGGCTATACTTCCTTGTGTTAATGATACAGTGAGTGTTACCATAAGTGTAACAGATTGTGTAAAACCATGTGATGCTGGTAACACGGCACCAGCTTTAGATACTTCAGTTTCCATGGAGTTCTGCGACACTATAAGTGTTAGTTTAAATGATTATACAAACAGCACCCCACCAACAGCAGGAAGTGTTGTTTTAACATGGAGTGTACTGGCAGATCCATTAGACGAGAACGGTCATAGAACTATAAGTCAAGTGAATAATCCAGCGCCAGGTGTGTATTATGGGTTCTTTTACGATTCGGTTAATAAATGTGCTAGCCCGACTCTTGAGGTTAGTTTGGTAATAAGAACAACCCCTTCTGTAGATGATACTGTGTCAGCAACAAGATGTGGAGAAGGCACAGTTACTTTGGAAGCAACTGCCAGTGGGGGAGGTATACTTAACTGGTATGCCACAATAGACGGAACAGAAATTATTGCTATTGGGACAATGTTCGAAACACCTGTTATTTCGGAAACAACTACTTATTTTGTAGAGGCAATAGTTGCAAATTGTACATCGCTTAGAGTTTTGGTTACAGCTACTGTGGTAGCACCTCCAATTACAGGAGGTAATCCAAATACCATTAACGTATGTAATGATGCCGACAATGGCGTTACCGAGATAGATTTGGATGATAGTCTTACTGGAGCAGACGCAGGAGTTTGGTCAACCACAAGTGCTGCAGTTATAGATGGGGAAAATAAAGTAAATTTTGAGGGATTAACAGATGGCGCATATGTGTTTACCTATACAACTACTACAGCAGTATCACCATGTGAAAACATAGCTATTCAGTTAACGGTAATAGCGGGGAGTTGTATTCAGGATGCTGATAACGATGGTATTTCTGATAGTAATGAAGCAACCTTAGGAACCAATCCAAACAACGACGATTCTGATGGAGATGGTATTAAAGATTTGGTAGAGGTAGGAAACGATTTAAGCAATCCGTTAGATGAAGATTCAGATGGCGTAATAGATGCCTTAGATAGTAATACAGTTGATGCGGATAATGATGGTGTTATGGACCAGCAAGATCCGGCAAATGAAAATCCATGTGTACCAGATAACACGCATAATTTGTGTGATACAGATAATGATGGTATAACAGATGGGGAGGAAATTGCCAATGGTTCTGATCCTGAAGATCCATGTGATCCAAATAGGAGTTCATTGGCATGTAATCCAGATCCATTAGATTTATCTCTCGAAAAATTAGTTGATAAAAGTAGAGCTGTTTCAGGAGATGAGATAGAATTTACTATTATACTGAAAAATGAAGAAAAAGATATAGGAGAGGAAACAAAAACAACAATTTTAAATATTATTGTAGAAGACAGAATAGTTTCTAGTATGGGTTTTGAATATATCTCACATACGGTAAGTAGTGGAATTTATGACCAAAGTTCAGGAGATTGGCTAGTAGATGAGCTTCAAGCAGAAAAAAGTGAGACTTTAAAAATTAAAGTAAAAGTTTTAAACACGGGTTCTTATAAAAATGAAGTGCGTTTAAAGGAAAGTTTTCCATTAGATAATACAATGGAAAATAATACTGCGGAGGTTAGTGTGGTAGTAGGCAGAAAAACAGAGGCAAAATGTGGAGATTTATTTAATCAATTTTCTCCCAATGGCGATGGGTTAAACGATAGTTTAATAGTTAATTGCCAAGAAGAATATCTAAATATTGCATTACAAATTTATGACCGCTACGGTAATGAAGTGTTTAGTGCAAAAAATTATGACAATACATGGAAAGGCACAGGAGAAAATGGAAATCTTCCAAAGGGAACCTATTTTTATATTTTGGATTTGGGCGATGGCTCTGAAATAGTAAAAGGATGGATTCAAATTATTAGGTAAGCTAAACCATGAAAAAAATAAAAGCAACAATGATAAAAGTATTGCTTAGAAGTCTTGTACTTCTTTTAGTATTACAGGTATTTCAGGTGAACGCACAAAAAGAACCACAGTATACCCAGTATATGTATAATATAGGTAGTTTTAACCCTGCTTATGTGGGTACTGTAGAAACACCAGAAATAACAGGTTTGTATAGGGCACAGTGGATTGGTATAGATGGTGCGCCAAGAACGATGAGGCTAGGTGTTAATATGCCATTAGCAAATGAAAAGAATGGCTTGGGTTTTAATGTGGTTAATGATCAAATAGGACCATCAGTACAAACGTATATTGATGTAGCCTATTCGTTCCAGGTTCAGGTAGGAGATGCCACAAAATTATCATTTGGTATAAGTGCAGGAGGTTCTTTGCTGGATGTAGATTATTCTAAAGGTTTGTTTGAAGTTTCTGGTGACGGAGAAAATGTAAATAAATTTTACCCTACTGTTGGAGCTGGTGCTTTTCTATATTCGGACCAATGGTATGTTGGTTTATCTGTTCCTAATTTCTTAACAGGAGGTTTGTACAACGAAGTAGTCTCCAAAGTAATAGAAGATAAGTTTCAGTATAACTTTATAGGAGGATATGTTTTTGATATATCAGAAACCCTTAAATTTAAACCAGCAATGTTGTTGAATTATTTAGAAGGCTCTCCAGTAACAGTTAATTTATCTTCAAATTTCTTAATAAACGATTTATTTACCGTCGGAGCGTCGTATAGATTTGGAAGTGCTGTAAGTGGTTTGGCAGGGTTTCAGGTCTCTAATTCTATGTTTGTTGGGTATTCTTATGATTATAATACCAATGGTTTAGGAGAATACAATAGTGGCTCGCATGAATTTATTATGAAGTTTTATTTAGGCAAAGGTGGTAGTAATGAGAGGAATAATAAAAACAAAAAAGGGAAGCCAAAACAAATAGATTCTCCAAGGTTTTTTTAAAATATATTAGTCGATGAAATTAAGGTTTTTAGTATTGCTTTTTCTTGCAGGAACGGTTCTGTCTTTTGGACAGAAAGCAAAAGGAGATAATTTATTTTTCGCATATGCTTATAATGATGCAATTCATGCATATAAAAAAGAGCAAATGGAAAAGCCATTGACAAATCAGCAACAAATTAATTTGGCAGAATCTTATTTAAAAGTAGGAGATGTTAAAAACGCAACAAAAGTATATTTAGAGGCATTTAAAGAGGAAGATGGTAAAATGACCAATCATCAATTTAATTATATGTTGCAGTGTATTTCTAAAACTTTCGGAACAGAAAGGGTAGAAGCTTTTTTAGCAACAAGGAAAGGTTTGCTGCCAAAAGAATTAATAGATAATGCTGATTTTAATTTAAAGTTGTTAAAGACAGACATAAATACAGATTTGGATTATAAAGTTTTTAATCTGGAAAGTAATAGTCGGCATGCTGATTTTTCGCCAGCATTCTATGACGGGAGATTGTTGTTTACAACAGGAAGAGCGCAATCGTTTAAGAATGTGCCATCGCCATCTGGTAAGCCTTATTTGGATATTTATATTGCCAAAATTATGAACAATGGAAAGGTGATAAGTCCGACCGCTTTTTCTGGGATACCAGATTCTAACTTTCATGAAGCAACCCCATATTATTCCAAAGAGTTAAAAGAAATCTTTTTTGTGCGTTCCAACGTGGAAGATGGTGCATTGGTATTCAGTGAAAAAGGTAAAAATTCTTTGGTAATAGGAAAGGTAGATGAGGATGGTGGTTTTACATTTTTACTAAGAGATCCAAATACTTCATTCTTTTATCCTTTTTATGAGGCAGAAACGAGTAAATTATATTTTGTTGCAAATTTTGAAGGAGGGTATGGTGGTACAGATATTTATTATGTACATACTAATAATGGACAAATAATGTCATCTCCAGTAAATTTAGGGCCATCTATAAATTCGCCAGGAAATGAGATTGCACCCTATATTTTTGATAATAGTCTTTATTTTTCGTCAGACGTTTTCTATGGTTTAGGAGGTATGGATATTTATAAAACCAATATGCAACCAAACGATTCATTTAGTATTCCAATTAATTTAGGAAAAGGAATAAATTCTAGTACAGATGATTTTGGTTTTATCATGCAAGAAAACACTACGGGGGGGTTAACAGGATATTTTTCATCTAATAGAGAAGGAGGAAAAGGAGAAGATGACATTTATGGTTTTAGTGTAAAAGAAAAGCCAGGATTAAAGACTTTAGTTTTTAGAGGAAAAATAACAAATCCCGATACTAGTTTGCCTATTTCTAAGGTGGCAGTGCAAGTATTAGATCTAGATAAGAAATTAATTGGAGAAACAGTTACAGGGCAAGAAGGCACGTATCAAATAGAAATTCCTTGGAGAGAGAATGTTGTTTTAAAAGCGACTAAAAATCGATTTTCACAATTTTCGGTAACTTATGATAAGAACTCGTTAGAAGAGGTTGTAACATCCGATATAAATTTTAGTATGGTATTGCTCAATGATTTGGTTAGGGAAAGAGAAAAGCAAACGGTTATTAAATTAAATAAATTTTATTTTGGTAGAGGTAAAAGTGTAATAACAACTGGGATAGCAATGGAATTAGATAAGGTTGTGTATGCTTTAAAGCAATTCCCACAGCTGCAATTACGTATAGAGTCTCACACAGATAGTAGAGGAGGAGGAGCAAGTAATTTTAGGTTATCTCAGCGAAGATCAGATGTGATAAAAAAGTATTTGGTAAAGAAGGGAGTTTCTATATCTAGTATTTTATATTCAATAGGTTATGGAGAAGATAAAATCTTGAATAATTGCACAAACGGAGTCTACTGCTTAGAAATGCTTCATAAGAAAAATGATCGCACACTAATAGTTGTATTAAATTATGATCTATTATTTGATTAGGGCTTTATTTTATTTCAATTTTTTGACCTAAATATTTAGGTTGGGTATTTAGAAGTAAGTCAATAAACATCTTCACACGAGCAAAATATTCACGAAAGTGTACTTTTAATCCTTCTTTTCCGCTTACATCTTTCGCATTGTAGCCTATGGCGGTTAATCCTTTCTTGCTAGCCAAATAAATGGCCCGCTGGTTGTGAAATTTTTGAGATATGACAATAATGTGTACTTGTCCAAAAACTTCCTTTGCACGTACCATAGAATCTAAGGTGCGAAAACCAGCAAAATCGAGAAAAATTTTGCTTTCGGGTACGCCACCTTTCATTAAATCTTTTTTAAACTGTGTTGGCTCATTGTAGTACTTACTTCCGTTGTCTCCACTTACAAGAATGAATTTAATTTTTCCCGAATGGAATAATTCTAAAGTAGCATTTATTCTATAGGTGTAATAGGGGTTTTTATAACCATTTGAAAGTTTGCTAGATGTCCCTAAAACAATTCCGACTTTGGTGTTTGGAATTTGAGAAGTGGTACTATATGTTTTATTAATAGTATAACTATTAATAATGTAATTACATAGAAAAAGAATCAGTCCAAGACCAAATATAAGTATTGCTATTATATAAATAATTTTCTTTTTCATGTACTACTAAAATACAAATTAAAAGGCTTTAAGTTATTTTTATCGATAACTTAACAACCTTTTAGGGAAAATAAAAGGCTTAAATAAAAATAATACGAAATTTTCCTAAAACTTATTTTAAAATATGTTTTATTTGTTTATATTGGTTTTTTCATGGAGTCTACAGAAAAATTTAAAGTAGGGATTCTATGAAGTAATTGTTTAAAAAAGGATTTAGACAATACAAGAGGATTATATAAATTTGCAAAAAAAAAAGAATATGGATGTTGTGCTTAAAGCATTGGAGTTTGAAAAGAACAAAATTACTCCAAAGACCACAAATGAAAGAATAATAATGGTTAGGGAATTAAAAGCCTTAATATTGGAGTTAAATGAAGTCTATAAGGTGAATAAAGACACCTCTATTATGGATATAATGAAGAGGTTAACAGTGGATAAGAAAAAGGTAGAAAAACGACTTAAAGGAAGGCCGTCAGAATAGTATTCTGACGGAAAATAAAACACACTAGTGTGTTTTATTAATGGAAAAAGGAAATCTCCATATTAATCATAGATTAATATGGAGATTTTTGTTTTTGTATAATTTCTATTTGTAGTGCTGATAATTGAAAGAAGTTTTATAAAAATACTAGTAATTTTTAAAATTAAAAAACCCTTGAAAATCAAAAGATTAACAAGGGTTTTAGTACTCGAGATGGGACTTGAACCCATACGGACTAATGTCCATTGGATTTTAAGTCCAACGTGTCTACCAATTCCACCACTCGAGCCTGAGCTGTTACTAGGTAACAAGTCAATTGGTATGTATTTATGAGCGAAAAAAGGGATTCGAACCCTCGACCTCCACCTTGGCAAGGTGATGCTCTACCCCTGAGCTACTTTCGCAGAATATAAAAGAACAAAGTTGCATCGTTGTGCTGATGCGGTGGCAAATTTAATACATTTTTAAAGATTGCAAAGAATTTTTTTCGAAAAAGAAATAAAAAAAAATAGATGCTTTGTTTACAGGAGAATAGCGGTTTAAATTTTATGCTTTTTTCTTCTTTGTGAGTAAACGTTTAATTTCGTTCAATTTCATTAATGCCTCTACGGGTGTAAGTGTGTTAATGTCTAAATGTGTAATTTCTTCTTTAATTTCTAGAAGTAATGGGTCATCAAGATTAAAGAAGCTAAGTTGCATTTCATTATCAACAACAGATTGCAATTTATCCGTGAGTTCCTCACTAGAATGCGATTTTTCTAATTTCTTCAATATTTTATTGGCCTTATGAATTACCTGTTGAGGCATTCCCGCCATTCTGGCAACATGGATACCAAAACTATGCTCGCTGCCACCTGGAATCAATTTACGTAAAAAGAGCACATTATTTTTAAGTTCTTTAACGGAGACATTAAAGTTTTTTATACGATCAAAGGTGGTTGCCATTTCATTAATTTCATGGTAATGTGTGGCAAACAGGGTTTTTGCATGTGCAGGGTGCTCGTGTAGGTATTCAGAAATGGCCCAAGCAATAGATATGCCGTCATAAGTGCTAGTTCCTCTACCAATTTCATCTAGTAAAACTAAACTGCGTTCCGAGAGGTTATTTAGAATAGAAGCCGTTTCATTCATTTCGACCATAAAAGTAGATTCACCCATAGAAATATTGTCGCTGGCACCAACACGTGTGAATATTTTATCTACATAGCCAATTTTTGCAGATTCAGCAGGAACAAAACTACCCATTTGTGCCAAGAGTACAATTAAAGCGGTTTGTCTTAATATGGCAGATTTACCACTCATATTAGGCCCTGTAATCATAATAATTTGTTGTTCCTCTCTATTTAGGGTAATATCATTGGTTATATAAGCTTCACCAATAGGAAGTTGTTTTTCAATAACAGGGTGTCTTCCATCCTTTATGATAATTTCTGTAGAATCATCAATAGTAGGCATGGTGTAATTGTTTTCTTTTGCAAGTTGTGCAAAACCACAAAGGCAATCTAATTGAGCAACAAGATGTGCATTGTTTTGTACAGGACTAATATATTCCTGCATCCAAACAATTAGTTGTGAAAATAGCTGTTGTTCCAAAGAAAGAATACGCTCTTCTGCTCCAAGTATTTTAACTTCATATTCTTTTAATTCCTCTGTAATATAACGTTCAGCATTAACAAGAGTTTGTTTTCTAATCCATTCTTCCGGAACCTTATCTTTATGGGTATTTCGTACTTCAATATAATATCCAAAAACATTGTTAGAAGCAATTTTTAAGGAAGTAATGCCAGTCCGTTTGGTTTCCCGTTCCAGCATTTTATTTAAATAGTCCTTGCCAGAAAAAGCCAAAGCTCTAAGTTCATCTAATTCTTCCGTATATCCTTCTGCAATGGTGCTGCCTTTTAGCATATTCACAGGAGCCTCTTCGCTAATCATCTCTTTGATTTTTGCTCGGAGTAAATCGCAAGAATGTAACTGATCCCCAATAAGTTTTATAGCCTCATTTTCATTTTTGCAGGTCAATTGTTTAATAGGAACAATAGCTTCCAAAGAATTTTTAAGCTGAACAACTTCTTTCGGGCAAATTTTCCCAGTAGCAACTTTAGAAATTAGCCGTTCTAAATCGCCCATTTGTTTTATAGAATTCTGCAGCTTTTGCAGAGTAGTTTCGTTAGATACTAAGCTAGATACAACTTGGTGTCTTCTTTTTATTTTCTCCGTATTCTTTAGAGGTAATGCCAACCATCTCTTTAGCATGCGTCCTCCCATAGGAGAAATAGTCTTATCAATAATGTCTAGAAGCGTAATGGCATTAGGATTATTAGGACTATATAATTCTAAATTTCTAATGGTAAACCGATCCATCCAGATATAATCATCCTGAGCAATACGTTGCAACTTATTAATATGTTGCAATTGTTTGTGCTGTGTTTCCGAAAGGTAATGGAGAACAACACCAGAGGCTACAATTCCGTATTTTAATTGATCGACACCAAAGCCTTTTAAAGTTTTTGTTTTAAAATGGTTGGTAAGTGTTTCTATCGCATAATCTTCTTGAAAAACCCAGTCTTCTACGAAAAAAGTATGAAACTGATTTCCGAAAATTTCTATAAATTCTTTTTTATTCGATTTAGAAACTAAAATTTCATTTGGCGCAAAATTTTGAAGTAATTTATCTATTAACTCGTCATTTCCTTCTGCCGTTAGGAATTCTCCTGTAGAAATATCCAGAAAGGAAACACCTAAAAGTTTTCTGCCAAAATGAACAGCACAAAGAAAATTGTTAGTTTTAGAATTAAGAATATCGTCATTAAAAGCAACACCAGGAGTAACAAGCTCTGTTACGCCTCTTTTAACAATTGTTTTAGTTAATTTTGGGTCTTCTAACTGGTCACAAATAGCAACTCTTTGTCCTGCTTTTACCAGTTTTGGGAGGTAAGTGTTTACAGAATGATGTGGAAAACCAGCGAGTTCTATTTTTTCGCCACCATTATTTCTATGGGTTAAGATAATTCCTAGAATTTTAGAAGCTTTAATAGCATCTTTTCCAAAGGTTTCGTAAAAGTCACCCACTCTAAATAACAATAAAGCATCAGGATATTTAGTCTTAATGGTATTGTATTGTTGCATTAAAGGAGTTACCTTTTTTGTTTTTTCTTTCTTAGCCAAAAGCGATTAGATTAACTTATTTTTGCGTAAAGACGAATGTATGGCTTTCTTGAGGTACAACAAACCATTGTTGATATGTTGAGAATAACTTATACTTGGTGCTGTCTGAAATTATTGAGAGAGAAAAATTTCATTGAGGGCATAAGTAAGCAACATGACAATGAAGTTTTTCCTAAGTTGTCGAAACGAGAATACTGGTGCAAAATAGAAATAAGTAATGCGAAAATTAAAAAACGAAGAATTAAATAGGATAAATGTAGCCGAGTTTAAACAGATAAAAAAGGCTGCTATTATTGTGGTTTTAGATAACATTCGAAGTTTAAATAATATTGGATCTGTATTTAGAACGGCTGATGCTTTTTTGATAGAGAAGGTGTATTTATGTGGAATAACAGCTACGCCGCCACATAAGGATATTCGTAAAACGGCTCTCGGAGCTACGGATAGTGTAGGTTGGGAATATAGAGAGAGTACGGCTGAATTGGTGCAAGAGCTAAAGGATAATGGGTGTTCCGTTATGTCTATAGAACAAGCAGAAAATGCAACAATGTTAAATGAACTTCATTTGGATACAGGAAGAAAACAAGTTTTAATTTTTGGAAACGAAGTGAAAGGAGTTTCGCAAGAGGTGGTGTCTGCTTCAGATATGGTTGTTGAAATTCCGCAATACGGTACAAAACATTCGCTTAATATAGCTGTAAGTGCAGGTATTGTTATTTGGGATGTCTGGACAAAATTAAACAGCGAACTCAGATAATATTCTGGGGGATTTTTTTAAAGATAACCTTAGGAATTAATAGCCCCATAAAAAGACCCAACCGAAGTTGGGTCAGAAATATAGAGTTTGAGTTAGTTAGTTCCTCATTTAAGGAGGGTGCAATTAAGTGAAACGTTTTCGTTTTTGCAAATATTATGTGAAAATTATCTCAAAACGCTAAAGAAACGACGTATTCTTGAAGCTTATTAATAATAAAATCATAGTCTTTTTGATATTCTATAAAATCGAGTTCACTAATATCTAAAATCAGTGTATTCTGTTCAGGACGCCCTTTTATAAAGTCCAAATAGCCTCTATTTATTTTCTTAAGGTATTCCGGATCAATATTTTGCTCGTAATCCCTTCCGCGCTTTTTTATGTTTTTTAACAAACGTTCGTTATTTTGGTATAAATAAATATAAACGCCAGGTTTTCTTACATCTTTATACATGGAGTTGAAAATCTTCCGATAAAGAGAAAATTCATCATTTTGTAATGTGATTTTAGCAAAAATGAGCGATTTGTAAATGTCATAATCACTAACCATGAAATTTTTAAAAAGATCAAATTGAGAAATGTCATCTGTAAATTGCTGGTATCTATCGGCAAGAAAAGACATTTCTAAAGGAAATGCATACCTGTTTTGGTCCTCATAAAATTTTGGCAAAAACGGATTATCGGCAAAACGTTCTAGTACTGATTTAGCATTAAAATCTTCTGCTATTTTTTTAGCTAAAGAAGTTTTTCCAGCACCAATATTACCTTCAATAGCAATAAAATTTAATCTAGAAAAAAGGGCTTCTCTAGTGCTAAATAACGTGTCCTTTGTTTTCTCTAAAACACTGTCATCTTTACATTCTTGAATAAGATTACGAGTATCTTTTTTTAATATAGGATGGTAAAATTGAGGAGCTATATCTGCTAATGGTTGTAGTACAAATTTCCGTAAATGTAAATTAGGGTGTGGTACAGTTAAATGATTGTTTTGTATAATTTGGTCTTCAAAATAGATAATATCAATATCTATAATTCTTGGCGCATATCCCTCTTCAGTATTGCGTTCTCTGCCTAATTCAGTTTCAATTTTTAAAATAGTATCTAGCAATTCTAAAGCAGATAGTTTCGTCTCTATAGTGAGACAAGCATTTAGGAAATCATCGGCTTTAAAACCCCAAGAGGAGCTTTTGTAGACATTGGAAAGTTGTGTGACATTTCCGGCCTCCTGATGAATTTGAAACACCGCTTTTTGCAAGTTATTTAACTTGTCACCGAGGTTACTACCAATAGAAAGATGTGCTGTTATTGTTTTGTTCATATACTTGAAACAAAGTAAACAAAAGAAATTAACATTGGTTATCTTTGGAGAGAATAATAATAAAAATTACAATGAATTTTCTTAGAAATCTATTGGCTTCGATATTGGGAGGCATAATTGTTTGTGGCATTTTAGTGGCGATGTTTTTTATTTTGGCAGCTTTAATAGGTAGTGCAGATGACGGTGTGAATGTAAAAGGCAATTCAATTTTAGAATTACAAATAGAAAATCCTATTAGCGATTATGTTGGTAAAAATGAGGCAGATCCTTTTGCTGCGTTTGCAAATAAATCACAGGGATTAAATGAAATAGTACACGCTATCAAAATCGCGAAAGAGGACGATAAAATTAAAGGAATCAGCATTAATAATAACTTTATAATGGCAGGAATGGCACAAACACAGGCTATTCGTAAAGCATTAGAAGATTTTAAAGAAAGTGATAAATTCATTTATACGTACGGAGATTTTTACATGCAAAAAGATTACTATTTGTCTAGTGTTGCAGATAGTATTTATTTAAATCCGGCAGGAGGGTTAGATTTTAAAGGATTGTCCGCAGAAGTTCTCTTTTATAAAGATTTACAGGAAAAAACAGGGATTAAGATGGAAGTAATTCGTCATGGAAAATATAAAAGTGCTGTAGAGCCGTACTTGTATGATGAGATGAGTGATGCAAACAGAACTCAAATAAAGGAGCTAATAGGGTCTATCTGGGAAACTATGGTAGTAGATATTTCTAAAGGTAGAAACATTAGCGAAAAAGACTTAAATAGTATTGCGGATACTTTAGGTGGAAGAACTCCTAAAATGGCAAAATTTTCTGGACTAATTGATGACGTTCTTTTTTATGATGAATATGAAAACAGATTACGACAAGCATTAGAAATTGAGGAGAAAGAGGATATTAATTATGTTAAATTATCCGATTATACAGTTGTAGCAAATAAAAATAAAATTAATAAAGGAAAAGATAAAATTGCTGTGATTTACGCCCAAGGACAAATATTGTACGGGGAAGGCGGGCCTTCTATTATTGGACAGGGAATAATGACCAAGGCTTTAATTAAAGCAAGAGAAGATGATAAGGTTAAGGCGGTAGTACTTCGAGTAAATTCACCAGGAGGAAGTCCATTGGTTTCCGATATTATTTGGAGAGAAATAGAACTAACAAAAGAAGTTAAGCCTGTGGTTGTTTCTATGGGGAATGTTGCCGCTTCTGGCGGGTATTATATTGCATGTGGAGCAGATAAAATTTTTGCAGAGCCAACAACAATAACAGGTTCTATAGGTGTTTTTGGCGTACTTCCTAATATTAGTAAGTTGGCAGAAAATATAGGTGTAAACGCTGAGCAAGTTGGGACAAATAAAAACTCGGTAGATTATTCATTTTATGAGCCAATGAGCGATAGTTTTAGAAGTGTAGTTCATGAAAGTATCGAAGATATCTACGAGACGTTTTTAGAGAGAGTGTCTGTAGGAAGAGGAATAACCATAGCACAAGCTGATAGTATTGCGCAAGGGAGAGTATGGAGTGGTGTAGATGCAAAACGTTTGGGACTTGTAGACGAATTAGGAGGGTTAGACGACGCTATTGCAGAAGCTGCATCTATGGCGAATCTAGAATCCTATAGAATAAAGAATTTTCCAAAATACAAGTCAGGCTTTGAAAAGTTTATGGAAGACATAGGAGGAGCAAGCATGAAAGGGAAGGAATCTTTTATAGAAAAAGAAATAGGAACAGAAATGTATACCGCTATAAAGCGAATTAAAGAGGTAATGGAACAAAAGGGAGTTCAAGTAAGAATGCCTTTTGAGCTTATTATTAAGTAATAGTGAAATTCTAAATTAAAAATCCTCAGGACAGGCTCATGAGGTATTAATAAGGAGCGGACCATTTATATTTGCCGCAAGCGTCAGGGTTATAAACCCACTGGTGGGAATAAAAAATCCTCGATAATATAGAGGATTTTTTATTTAGAATTTTTCCAAAGTAATTATTAAATGGTTATGAGAAATATAATAGAAGTTGAATTACTTAACTAGATTAATTTCAACACGCCTATTTTTTTCTCTTCCATCTTTATACATATTGGTCGCAATTGGCTTACTCTCGCCATACCCTATAGAGGATAACCTTGAAGCATCAATCTCATTTTTTATTAAAAAATCTTTTACCGCTTTAGCTCTTGCTTCCGATAATTTCTGATTCGTTTTTATGCTTCCAATACTATCGGTGTGCCCTTCTACTGTAAATTTAGCAGATGGGTATTCATTTAGAATTTTAATTATATCTACTAAAGCTGAGGTAGATTCAGATTTTATAGAAGCTTTTCCTGTATTAAACAAAATAGTTTTAGCGTATTCATTTAGACTCTTTTGAACTATAGCGGTAACTTCTGCTTCTTCTGGGCATCCTTTATTGGCAACAGTTCCAGCTTCATTTGGGCATTCATCATCTTTGTCTAACACGCCATCATTATCTCCGTCTTTCCATGGGCAGCCATTGTTTTCTAAATCTCCTTTTTCTTCGGGGCAATTGTCATCTTTATCTAGGATTGTGTCGCCATCTGTATCTTTCCAAGGACATCCTTTGTTTTCTACAGGTCCCGCCTCTTCAGGGCATTCATCATCTTTGTCTAGTACAGTATCTTCATCTGTGTCTTTCCAAGGACAACCAAAATTTTCCACAGAGCCAGGTGTTTCAGGACAGCCATCTACCTTATCTAAAACGCCATCTTCATCCTTATCTTTAGGTCTGCCTTGGTAGATAGGAATTTTTAACCCAGCATAGACATCGGCACTTTTAGAAGAATCACCCATTAAAACAGACAGTATTGATCCAGATCCAATGTATAAAGGCCCAGCTCTAAGGCCAGCTCCCCATTGAAAACCAGAATATTGTACCAGACTAATAGGAGAGTGAAAACTAAACCATTTACTTTCGAATCTAGGCGTTAAAGAAAGCCTATTGGCTATTCTACCTGTATTAATTTTATTTTTTGAGGTAAGTGAAAGGTCGGTATTAAGATTTAAATAAAATTTAGAATTAAGATTCCAATCTGCATTTAAATGTAATGCAGTAGGTAAAATTGCTTTAGAAGCATTAGAAGAACTTATTTCTGTATACAAATTGTTTAAAATATCGTCTAAATCGTCATATTGGTCAAAATCATCTTCATTGACAGTAAAACCTATATCATATACCTTTTCCGTACTTTCCTTGTATTTTATTCCACCTATATCCGTAATAGATAAACCTAATTTTAGTTTGTATTTATTTTTATCTTTTTGACTATAGGTGTTACCATCACTATCTGTTGCATTGTAATCAGTGTAGTTTGGTCGCCATTCGTATACAAAACCTAAATCGGCTCCAAAGCCTGTAGCTCCTTTTACAATTTCAAAATCTTCAAAATCATCTTCAACATTAGCACTGTAGCCATAAGTAACTTCTCCTTCGGATTTTATACTGCCAGTAGTTTGTCCGCCAGGTAAGGAAGTGCCATCCGCATCATAATCCACCAAGATGTTTTTTCCTTTTGTAAAAGCATTTCCCAATCCTTGTAAATATTTTAAAGAAATACCACCTTTTATAAAGTGCTCTTCCTTGTTCATAAGAATTGTGGCGTAAGAGATACCAATTTCTGCCCAAGCATTAGCAGATGAGAAAATATCTCCTTCATCTATATTGTAATCGTCATTTACATTAGGTTCATCTTCATCTATAATTTGATCTAGTGTGCTACCATTAATATCGGTAGCGTTAAAAAGGACTCTAGCTCTAGAGAAAATAGCGATAGAATTGTTTTTATTAATGTTAAACATGAAAGAGGGGCCTAGTATATCTATATTTCCAAGAATAGAATTTTTATCTTTAGAAAACCTTTTTGCATCAGTTTCAAAATCGTAATTATCTTTAAAAACATCACTTAGTTTTACACCAAAATAGTCGTTGCCAAAAAAAGCACTAGCACCAATTAAGTTTATATCTGTTTTAAAACGGGAATCAACAATATTTGCAGGGTTAGAAATAACACCATGCACACCACTATAATTATCAGTTAGAAGTCCCATATAAGACTGTGCTTTTACGGAGCCAATGGCGAAAGTTACTATTGCTGCAAGAATTAATCTGTTCATTGTATTTGTTGTTTTTTGTTACTTTTGTATTCTTAATTAAAGAAATATTGTTATAATTTAGATACATAGTTGCATAAACGTAGAATTTCGGGTAAAATTACAAACTTGTAGCTGTTTTCCTTATTGTGAATAGTATGAATCATAAAGACAAGCAGTTAGCGTATAAGATTTATTTGTATTTAGGAGCACTTTTTATAACTTCTTTGGTGGTATCTAATCTTATATTTCAGAAATTTTTTTATTGGAAACCTTTTGGTGATTTCACAGTGTTTGGAGTGTCTTTGTTTGAAGTTTCTGTAGGTATTTTACCTTATCCTATTACTTTTTTAATAACAGATATTATATCAGAAATATTTGGAAAAAAGAAAGCGAATCAGATTGTGACAGCGGGTATTTTTGCCTCTTTCTTTTCTATGGGAATTATAGTATTAGCAAATTTTGTTCCAGCAATTCAAGAATCCCCAGTAGATAGTATGGTGTTTTCTGCTGTATTTTCCTTGTCTCCAATTGCGGTGCTCGCTTCTATGATAGCATATCTTTTAGCACAATATATTGATATTACAATATACCATTATTGGAAAAAAATGACAAAAGGAAAACACTTATGGCTCCGAAACAATTTCTCAACCTTTGCATCGCAATTCATAGATACTCTTGTAGTGGTAACATTGCTCTGTTTTTTTAAAGTATTACCATGGAATTTATTTTATGGTTTGGTGGTAAGCGGATTCCTTTTTAAAGTTTTTATTGCATTCTTGGACACCCCTTTGCTCTATTTTTTCGTATATCTTCTTAGAAAACGGTTTAATCTTGCTGTAGGGCAAGAAATAGACTTAGAGGCATAATATTTAGCCTATTTTTTAGTTCATATCAGGTATGTATATCCGTAAGGAATATGTATGTCTAGCCATTATGTAAAAAGTAGTATAGATGAAAAAGAAAATTGTTAAGAGTATTGGTGTTTTATTGTTTCTTATTATAGGTGTTTTAGTAGCAGCACCATTTCTTCTTAAGAATAAAATTTCAGAAATAATAAAGGCTAAAGTAAACAACAACATTAATGCCGAATTTGATTTTTCAGAAGCCGATTTAAGTCTGTTTGCAAACTTTCCGAAAGCCAAGGTGACGCTGAAAAACATAGTCTTAATAAACAAAGCTCCTTTTGCTGGGGACACATTGTTTGCTTCCCAACAAGTAGCGTTAAAAATGTCTATAAGCGAACTGTTTAAAGGTGTAAATGAGCCTATAAAAATAAATAGTCTCACCGTAGATACTATGTTAGTCAACATTCAGGTAGATGCGAATGAAAATGCAAATTACGATATCGCTAAAAAAGGTGTAGCTACAGAGGAAGAAGTAGCGGATACGGAGGAATCTAATTTCATCTTCGATTTGGATTTTTATGCAATATCTAATGGGAAAATAATATACAGTGATATGTCTACAGGAATGCGTTTTGAATTAAACGATATGCAGCATTCTGGGAATGGGGAATTTTCTACGGGAGTTTCACAGCTAGACACCAAAACAAGAGCATTAGTTTCTTTTGAAATGGATAGTACCCATTATTTTAACAGAAATAAAATAGAATTGAATGCTTTGATTGGAATAGATTTAGAAGAAAATAAATATTCCTTTTTAAAGAATAATGCAGTAATTAATCAGCTGCCTTTAGTCTTTGATGGTTTTATTAAGTTGAATGATGACAATCAAGAAGTGGCAATTAATTTTAAGACACCATCTTCAGACTTTAAAAACTTTTTAGGAGTAATTCCAGAAGTTTATTCTAAAAATATAGAAATGGTTAAAACTACAGGAAATTTTTCCATTATAGGGAAGTTTAATGGTATTGTAGATGAAAATCATATACCTAAATTTTCTATACAGATAGATTCGGATAATGCTTCTTTTAAGTATCCTGATTTGCCAAAAATAGTTAAAAATGTTCGCATAGATATTGATATTTTAAACACAACAGGAATTGTAGAAGACACCTATGTAGATATTAAGAAATTATCTTTTATGATTGATGAAGATACGTTTAATATGGTGTATAAGATCACCAATTTATTAGGGAATACGAAGGTAGATGCAAAGATAAACGGCATCATGAATTTAGCGAATATCGCTAAGGCATATCCAGTTCCATCAGATTTAAATTTAAAAGGTATTTTAAAAGCAGATATTGCAACTTTATTTGATATGACCTCTATAGAAAGTGAAAAGTATGAAAATACAAAGACAACAGGGAAATTGAATTTAAAAGATTTTGAATACGCTTCAGGGGAAATACCAAATCCAGTAAAAATAAATTCAACTACAGTCACTTTTAATCCGAAAACTGTAACGTTAAATGAGTTTAATGGAGAAACTGGAAGGACAGATTTCAATGCAAAAGGGACAATCGATAATTTATTAGGCTTTCTATTTAATGATGAAAAAGTGAAAGGAGACTTTAGTTTACAGTCCAACACTTTTGATTTAGGAGATTTTATGGTAGAAGAGGTTGTAGAAGGAGATAATCCTAATCAAACAACAGAGCCTAGCGAAAGTCAAGAGAAAATAAAGATTCCATCTTTTCTAGATTGTACTATAAAGGCATCTGCGAATACGGTATATTACGATAATTTAATTCTAAAGAATGTAACAGGGAATCTGCTTATAAAAGAAGAAAAAGCAATTTTAACCAATATGTCTTCATCTTTATTTGACGGAAAACTATCTTTCAATGGCGAAGTATCTACAAAAAATGACGTGCCCACATTTGCCATGAAATTAGGCATGGATAGCTTTAAAATGGGAGAAACTTTAAAAGCAATGGAAATGTTTAATGTTTTAGCACCTATAGCTACAGCCTTAAAAGGAAAGCTAAATTCTGACATAGAAATTTCAGGGAAGCTAAACGATGATTTCACACCAAATTTAAGTACTATTTCTGGTAATGTATTGGCAGAATTATTAACGACTAAAATTGATACTAAAAACGCTAAAATTTTAACAGGCTTAACGGATAAGCTAAGCTTTATTAATCTAAATAAGCTAGATTTACGTGGATTAAAAACGATGCTATCTTTTAAAGATGGAAAGGTCCAGGTAAAACCATTTACAATAAAATACCAGGATATAGATATTAATATATCTGGTAACCATACGTTTGATAAAAAACTAAATTATAAAGCAAGTATAGATGTTCCTGCAAAATATTTGGGAACGGAAATCAGGAATCTTATTGCTAAAATTGGGGATGATTCTCTTCTGGATTTAAAAATACCAGTATCAGCTAATATCGGAGGTTTGTATTCTAATCCAGAAATAAAAACAGATATAAGTTCTGGTGTAAAATTAATAACAAAGAAACTTATTGCTATAGAAAAGCAAAAGTTACTAGCTAAAGGAAAAGAGAAAGTCACAAGTCTAATTAGTGATATACTTGGAGGAAATTCATCTTCTTCGGATTCAACCAAATCGGAAACTAAAAATGATATCAAAGAAGTTTTAGGCTCCTTATTGGGAGGAAGTAAAAAAGTAAAAGATTCAACTGTTGCCAAAAAGGATACTGTAGTATCTAAAAATGAAAAACTAAAAGATGCAGCTACGAATATTTTAGGAGGTTTTTTTCGTAATAAAAAGAAAAAAGACACAGTTAATTAACAGCGCGTTAATTCCTTTTGCATAAGAAGTATTTATCAATTTAGTTATCCAGTAATTTCTAGCGATACAAAGTAACCTTCATTCCCCCGAATATTAAATACGGTATTGTCTTCAAATAGGAGATATTGTCCTTTAATACCCTTTAAAACACCAGTATAGGTAAGTGTTTTGTCTAGGTTAAGACTTTTTACTTTTTCAGGATATTGTAACACCGGAAAATCTAAATGTGTTTCTGTGTTATTATCTAGGAAATAGGGTAAAGCCTCTTCGGGTATATATTGTTTTAGCTTATTTCGCCATTCGGTAAGACTTTCATCTACAACTGAATTTGTAAGCATTTTACGCCAATTTGTTTTGTCGCCAACGTAGTTTTTAAGAGCAACTTCTGTAATTCCTGCAAGATACCTGTTGGGGACTTCTACAATGGCTATGGCTTCATGAGCACCCTGATCAATCCATCTAGTAGGAACCTGTGTTTTTCTTGTCACACCAACTTTTACATTACTAGAATTTGCTAAATAAACAATATGCGGTTGTAGTTGCGCTTTTTTTTCATATTCCAAATTTCTATCTTCCTTTCCTAAATGAGCAGTACTTAGTTCTGGTCGCATTATCCAGTCTCCGGCACTTGGTATTTCAAAAAAGCAATTTTTACAAAAACCTTGTCTGTAAATGGCACGGTCATTTTTACAGTTAATGCACTGGTGCTTTATAAAGTTTATTTGTAATTTTTTATTTAGAACCTGATTTACGTTCAAAAAATCATTCTCAAAAACAAGGTAATATTGAATAGGAGTTCCAATCTCTGTCTGCATTTTTTTTAAAACACCTTGGTATTGCATAGAATTAGCTATTTTTAATGGAAAAACTATTTTGAATAGGATAACTTTTAAAAGTATTTTTAACAGAACAAAATTAAAAATTTAATACCAGTTATTGTTTGAATTTACTATAAAATAAAAAAGGTTTTCCGTTGTGATAAACTCAAATGTAAGTTGTAATTTTCAAAGATAAAGATACTTAAAATGCCAATACCACTATTTAACTCTATTGCTTCATGGTTGTTGAAAAAGAGAGATCACCAGATAGAACTGTTCCTTAAATATCCTGAGGAAGTACAGCAAGAAGTTATGCACCAACTTATTGCTTTTTCGCAAGGAACAGAAATAGGAAAGAAATATGGTTTTAAGGATATAGGTAATTATGAAGCCTTTGCAGAAAGAGTGCCCGTTATATCTTATGAGCAAATGGAGCCAATGATAGAAAGAGCACGTCTAGGGGAGAATAATGTTTTTTGGCCAACCTCAATTAAGTGGTTTGCGAAAAGTAGCGGAACAACAAATGCTAAAAGTAAATTTATACCAGTAAGTACAGAATCTTTAGAAGATTGTCATTATAAATCTGGAAAGGATATGCTTTGTTTGTATTTAAACAACAATGAGAATTCTCAGTTGTTTACGGGTAAAAGTCTTCGGTTAGGAGGAAGCAAGGAACTATATAAAGATAATGGTACTTTTTTTGGAGATTTATCGGCAATTCTAATAGAAAACATGCCTTTCTGGGCAGAAATAAGTAGTACTCCAAGCAATAAAGTTTCCTTAATGAGTGAATGGGAATCGAAGCTTATGGCTATCGTTAAAGAAAGTTCTATGGAGAATGTTACCAGTTTGGCTGGGGTGCCGTCATGGATGCTGGTATTGTTAAATAATGTACTAGAAGAGACAGGTAAAACTCATCTTTTTGAAATTTGGGAGAATTTAGAAGTGTATTTTCATGGCGGGGTTAGTTTTAATCCATATAGGGAACAGTATGAAAAATTATTACCTAGAAAAAGCTTTAATTATTACGAGATATATAATGCATCTGAAGGTTTTTTTGCCATTCAAGATAGAAATAACGCAGACGATTTGCTGTTAATGTTAGATTACGGAATTTTTTATGAGTTTATTTCAATGGAAACCTACGGAACAGTAACGCAAAAAGTAATTCCATTGTGGGAAGTGGAATTGCAAAAAAATTATGCAATAATAATTACTACAAATGCAGGTCTTTGGCGATATAGAATTGGTGACACGGTTCGGTTTACGTCATTAAGTCCTTATAGAATTAAAGTCACAGGAAGGACCAAACACCATATAAATGTTTTTGGCGAAGAACTTATTATTGAAAATGCCGAGACTGCATTAGAAATTATATGCAAAAAAACTGGAGCAGAAATTAAAGATTATACGGTTGCCCCTATTTTTATGGTAGGTAAGGAGAGTGGGGCACACGAATGGATTATAGAATTTAGAAAAGAGCCAAAAGAGATAGATTATTTTACAGAGTTTTTAGACAATGCATTAAAATCGTTGAATTCAGATTACGAAGCAAAGCGATATAATAATATTACATTAGCAATGCCTTTGGTGCATGTAGCAAGAGAAAACTTGTTTTATGACTGGCTAAAGTCTAAAGATAAATTAGGAGGGCAACATAAAATACCTAGACTCTCCAATAAAAGGGATTATTTAGAGGAATTATTGAAGTTGAATAGAAAATAAATAATTAGGAAAATACATTCTTAACTTAAAAATGACAACAACTTTTTTTAATTATTTATTAATAACAGGTGCGGTATATGGATTTGTTTTCAATATCATAACTCTATTTTCAAGGAAGAAAATAGAGAAATCAGTACTGTTTTTAAATCTAATTGTTTTCTTTTTGTCTATCAATAATTTGTAATCATGGCTAATAGATAATGCAATTTTTCTTCCTAGGTTCTATAAAATACCTTGGTATGTATTATTTGTGCCAAGTTTTTATTTATTTCTAATCCACTATTTAAGAATTGAAAAAAGGTAAGGATATATATCCTTACTGCAGTTGTTTTTGGAATAGAGTTAATGGCAAGGTTTGTTGCATTAATTCAATACCGTAGCAATGTGTTACTTGTTTTGGATATGGAGTTGTATAATGCAATTGAAGGTGTCGTAAACTTATCTTTCTCTATATTTTTGTTTTATAAGGTTTTGCAAATATTTTGGTTTTTGATGATTTAAAATGGGTTAAGCATTTTGTTCAAATATGTGGCGTGGTAATGGCTCTATGGATAGTTGCAGTGTTTTTGAATTTTGTGTAGGATACACAATAAAGCCCCTGGAAGTTATTATCCTCTGAGGTTAAGCACTTCTATATTGATTTATTGGATGGGATGTCAAGGAGTGTTTAGGAACGCTGTTCTGCGAGATAGAATTGTTTTGCGAGGTGTTCTTAAAACTAGAAAAGTAGCAGGTGCAAGTGAGTTTTCTAGTGAAGAAAAATTGAAAAATGATAAGAAGCAAGAGAGTGCATTTTATCGAATTGATGATTATATCGTTGGAAATAGACTGTATTTAGATGCAGAAATTAATAAGGATAATTTATCTAAAAGATTTAAGATAAGTACAAGTCAGTTGTCTATGTTGATAAATGGTCATTGTGGCTGCAATTTTTCGGATTACATAAACAAGCAAAGAGTTAATCAGGCAAAGGAATTGTTAAAAGATGATTCCTTTTCTGGATATACAATTGTAGCCATAGGACTGGAGTGTGGGTTTAATTCAAAATCAACGTTTTACTCAGCCTTTAAAAAAATTACAGGAGTAATACCAGTTCAGTTCAAAAAAAGGATATCTTATTTCTATTGGGTTATAACTTTGGCGGTAACCATTAACTATAAAAGTTGTTTTCACTTTTCGATGAGATATAGCAAACAGACCGAGAATTTTAATTTTCGGTCTGTTTGCTATATAGATTTCACTTGTTATAATAAGGTTTTGTTCATCTGTGGTTTTAAACCGTTAAAAAGAGATGTTACTTGTAGATGTTATAAGTAGTACAACCTGCGTAGTTGGTATATGTCGATGAATTGTCCCTATAGAACAAATAAATGTTGTTTTTTGGCGTTAATTGTAGAGATTCAATTTCATTATAACCAATTAACTATATTAAATTAAGATCATTATGGCAGAAAGACTACTTGTTATATCAGATATGTGGGGTGTGAAGAAAGGACTATGGATAACCTCTTACCTAGGTTATCTTCAACAATATTTTGACATTGTGTTTTATGATGTACAGCAATTAGCAAATATTGATTTAACTGTAAATACCGATGAAAATATTCATGATGCCTTTGTGAATGGTGGTATAGACACTGCCGTAGCTCATTTGTTGAAAAAAGAGACAGAAGCAAGTCATTGCTTGGCATTTAGTACAGGAGGAACAATAGCATGGAAGGCCAATTTAAAAGGTTTGAAAATGAAATCTCTATATACCATTTCTTCAACAAGATTGCGTCTAGAGGAGAAAATGCCTAATTGTCCTGTTACCTTACTGTATGGAGAGAAAGATACTTTTAAGCCAAAAGATGATTGGTTTAAAAACATAGGAGTCGAGAAGCAAATAGTTCCAGAATTTGGACATAAGTTGTATACGGATGAAAAAATTATTGGAAAAGTGTGTCAAGACCTTCTTGGAACAATATTAAAGAAGCAGTTTCAGTACTAAAAATAACTGCTTTAAATGAAAAAAGAGAAAATCTAATTATTAGATTTTCTCTTTTTTTATGTCTATTCTTAAAAGGAATGTTTTTGATAAAACTATTAAGAGACTGCTTTTAGCTTGTTAACTGTCTCGTGAGACAATTTTCTTTCTGCATACGACTTTGTTACTTTAAATTCTTTTTTATCACTACTAGGTAGTTCAAACATTGCATCTGTAAATATTGCTTCGCATAAAGAACGAAGACCTCTAGCTCCAAGCTTGTATTCAATAGCCTTACCAACGATATAGTCCAATGCCTGGTCTGTAATTTGAAATTTGATATCATCCATTGCAAACAATTTTTCATATTGTTTAATAATGGCATTTTTTGGTTCTGTTAAAATAGCACGAAGCGTTTTAGCATCTAAAGGGTTCATGTGTGTTAGCACAGGAAGTCTCCCTATAATTTCAGGGATTAGACCAAAATCTTTTAAATCTCGCGGAATTATATATTGCAATATGTTATTATTGTCTAAATTTTCATCTGCTTTAGAGGCGCTATAGCCTACTGCTTGGAAATTTAGGCGTTTGGTAATTACACGTTCAATACCATCAAAAGCACCACCGGCAATAAATAATATATTTTCCGTGTTAACCTCGATGAATTTTTGATCAGGATGTTTTCTTCCTCCTTTCGGTGGAACATTTACTACAGTTCCTTCCAGAAGTTTTAGCAGTCCTTGTTGAACACCTTCTCCTGAAACATCTCTGGTTATAGATGGATTATCTCCTTTACGGGCAATTTTGTCTATTTCATCAATAAAAACAATACCGCGTTCTGCTTTTTCTAAATTATAATCGGCCGCCTGAAGCAATCTGGTAAGTATGCTTTCTACATCTTCCCCAACATAACCAGCCTCAGTTAATACAGTAGCATCTACAATAGCCAAAGGAATGTCTAACATTCGAGCAATAGTTTTTGCCATTAATGTTTTTCCGGTGCCAGTTTCACCAACCATTATAATATTACTTTTTTGTATTTCTATATCATCTTCACTAGAAGACGGAGCTTGAAGTAATCTTTTGTAGTGGTTGTATACCGCAACAGACATTACCTTTTTGGTGCGTTCCTGTCCAATGATGAAGGTGTCTAAGAATTCTTTTATTTCAACAGGTTTTCTTAGTACAAGTTCCGAAGACAAATCGTCGTTATGTGATTGTTTAGACTCTTCGGCAACAATACCATGAGCTTGCTCAATACATCTATCACAAATATGTGCATCTAAACCAGCAATCAATAAATTGGTGTCTGGCTTTTTCCTTCCACAAAAAGAGCATTCTAAATTTTCTTTTGCCATAATAAGGTTTAATATACTAGGGTATTAACGAAAAAAAATCGTTTTTGGTTCAATTTATATACCTAGACTTTAGTTAGATTCCGCGTAGTTTGTCGAAACTACTCTTTATCTCTTACTAAAATCTCATCAATCATACCGTAAGCTTTAGCTTCATCTGCTCTCATCCAGTAATCGCGGTCACTGTTTTCTGCTACTTTGTCAAAAGATTTCCCTGAATGGTTGGCAATAATATGATATAATTCGTCTTTAAGTTTTAAGATTTCTCTAGCGGTAATTTCAATATCACTAGCTTGCCCTTGAGCACCACCCATTGGCTGGTGAATCATTACTCTAGAGTGTGTTAATCCACTACGTTTTCCTTTTTCACCTGCGCAAAGTAAAACAGCGCCCATAGAAGCAGCAATACCTGTACAAATAGTAGCAATGTCTGGTTTAATAAACTGCATGGTGTCATAAATTCCAAGACCAGCATATACACTTCCTCCTGGGGAGTTAATGTAAATCTGAATGTCTTTAGAAGCATCAGTGCTTTCTAAGAATAATAGTTGTGCTTGTACAATATTGGCAACTTGATCATTGATTCCTGTTCCTAAAAATATAATTCTATCCATCATTAAACGAGAGAAAACATCCATAGCAATGGCGTTTAATTGTCTTTCCTCAATAATGTTAGGAGTCATATTTGTAGGGTTCATAGAACTAACGATTTTATCGTAGTACATACTATTGATTCCCTGGTGATTTATAGCGTAGTTTTTAAACTCTTTTCCGTAATCCATTGGTTTAATTTAGATAATTCTTAAAACAAAAAGGTGCCGAAAAGGATTTTTTCGACACCGTAAAGATACTTATTTTATTCCCACTTGCGGGTCTCTTGGTTTGTAGCTTAACCTGAAACAAACATATACTGAAATCATTTTAGGTTCTAAGTTTGTTAAAGGGAAGTTGTTTTCTTATAAATACTACCCGTAAACTTCTTTCACAAAGTTTTCATAGCTAATTTCTTTTGTCTTTAGGTTAGCTTTCTCCTTATAAAGAGTGATTAATTTTTGACTCATTAATTGCTCAGATAATTTTTTAACCTCGTCTTGGTTAGAAAGTATTCTTGCTGCAATGGTGTCTAGCTCTTCATCCTGTGGGTTTAATTGTCCAAACTGTGCCATTTGAGATTTAATAAAACCTTTGGCAAATTCTTTAAGTTCTTCAAATTGAACTTGAAGGTTGTTTTCTTGGATAATTTTCCCTTCAATTAATTGGTAGCGAAGTCCTTTTTCTGATTTTTCATATTCAGTTTTAGCTTCTTCGTCTGTAAGTGGCTTTTCGCCAGAAACCTGAATCCATTTTTGTAAAAATTCAGCAGGAAGATCAAATTTCGTATTTTCAATAAAATACTCGGTAATATCGTTTAGTAATTTCTGATCAGATTGTTGTTCAAATTGCTTTTCAGAATCCTCTTTTATTTTGTCTTTAAGATCTTTTTCAGATTTTAAGATGCCTTCACCATATAATTTATCAAACAACTCTTGGTCTAATTCGGCAGGTGTTCTTTCGTTTATTTCTTCAATAGTAAAAGAGATTTCAACATCTAGTTTTTCAGCTTTGTCAGCAGTAATCCCTAGCATGCTTGTTAGCATAACATCTTCTTTAACCAGTCCTTTGGTTTTTATAGAAATGGTATTTCCAACAACTTTCCCTATGATACTATCAATAGTTTTTTTACTTTTTAAAGTATGAAGTTCAAGAGTAGTTTTTTGATCAATTCCTTCTTCTTCATTTTTGAAAACACCAGTAACCTCATCGTTTTTACTAGCCTCTTTTTTACTTGTCAGTTTTCCGTATTGTTTCTGTATACGTTCCACTTGCTCTTTTATCATTTTATCATCAGCAATGATGTTATAATGTGTAAGCGCTTTTTTAGTTTTAAGAGGAGCTTCAAATTTTGGAGCTAAACCTAGTTCAAACTCAAAGTTAAAATCATCCGTATCCCAGTCAAAATCGTCTTGTCGTTTTGGCAATGGGTTCCCAAGAACATCTAATTTTTCTTCAGTTAGATATTTATTAAGGCTATCTTGGATAAGTTTGTTCACTTCGTCTACAAGAGTAGCTTTTCCATATTGCTTTTTAATTAAGCCCATAGGCACTTGCCCTTTTCTAAAGCCAGGAATATTTGCTTGCTTTCTGTAGTCTTTAAGAATTTTTTCTACTTTGTCTTTGTAGTCGTCCTTAGTGATGGTAACTTTCACAACCGCATTTAACTCGTCAATCTGCTCTTTTGTAATGTTCATTTCTTATCTAATTTTACGTCAATAAAACGGGTGGCAAAAGTAATATATTTTAATAAGTCAGACAAGTTTTTAAATTACTGAATGTCAATGATTATCTTAACTTTTCTTATCTTCCTTAAGTAGAGAGAATAATATAGATTGAAGAAAAGAAAGCAAAAGGCTAAAAAGTATAGCCCACCAAATGCTGTCTACGCTAAATCCAGAAATTAAATTATCTGCTAAGAGAATAATAATTGCGTTTATAATAAGTAAGAATAACCCAAGAGTTAGAATGGTTACGGGAAGGGTTAGGATTACTAATATAGGTTTTACTATAAAATTTAAAAGGCTGAGTACGACTGCTACTATTATAGCAGTGGTGTAATTGTCAACGCCAATGCCTGGTAATATTTTAGAAAGGATAATAACGGCAATAGCACTCAATAAAATTCTTAAAATTAGTTTCATCGCTTTTTTATTTTAGTTGAAAAAAGGCGCTAATTTACAATTAGCACCTTAAAGTTAGTATTTTGTTTTTAGTAATTGATGCAAACTTTAATTTCTTTACAAATTAAGGAAGGATAAAGATTTGTCTAAGAATTGTTTTGGGTTTTCTGCATGTAGCCAATGTCCTGCTTTTTCTATAGTTTGTATGGTGGCCAGCGGAAAGTGTTGTTTTATCTGTTCCGTGTCTTTCTGGTTAATGTAGTTAGAATTACCTCCTTTTAAAAACAAAGTAGGTTTTTTGTAGGTCGATAAAGGAGGAAGGCTAATGCCAATTTCTTCCATTTTATGAGAAAGAACAGCGATGTTAAATCGAAATCCAAGTTTTCCTTTTTCTATCCAATAAAGATTTTTTAGTAAAAATTGACGTGTTCCAAAATCTGTTATGCTTTTAGATAATTGATTCTCTGCCTCGGATCGAGAATTAATAGATTCTAATGGAAGATTGTTTAGGGCGTCAAGGATACTTTGATGGTGTGGTGGGTATTGTTTTGGACCAATATCTGCAATTATTAATTTTTTAATTAATTCTGGGGATTCACAGGCCAGATTCATAGCTGTCTTTCCTCCCATGGAATGCCCTAAAAGAATACAATCCGTCAAATTGTAATGATTTATATAATCTTTTACATCACCTACCAGAAAAGAGTAATCAAAATTTTCAGACTGAAAACTTTTACCGTGGTTTCGTTGGTCTATAAGATGAACTTCAAATCCGTTAGCAGCATATTGTTTACCTAGCGTTTTCCAATTGTCAGACATCCCTAAGAATCCGTGGAGTATTAGTAAAGGCTGTCCTTCGCCAAGTATTATAGAATGTAATAAAGGCATTATTTTAGTTTGTTTAAATACATGTTTACAACATTTTCTAGACCTAAATATAAGGATTCGGAAATGAGAGCATGTCCAATTGATACTTCAAGTAAATTTGGGACACTTTCTTTAAAGTATTTAATATTATCTAAGTTTAAATCGTGTCCGGCATTAATTCCTAAGCCAAGTTTGTGAGCCGTAATGGCTGCTTCGGTGAAAATTTCCACACCTTTTTTGTTGCCACTCTCGTAGTCTATAGCGTAACTTTCGGTGTAAAGTTCAATTCTATCTGCTCCAGTTAAAGCAGCGCCTTCTATTATTTTAATATCTGCATTTACAAAAATAGAAGTGCGTATTCCGTTTTGTTTAAAAGTAGAAATTACTTCTTTTAAGAAATTTTGATGCTTCCAAGTGTCCCACCCCGCATTGGAGGTTATGGCATCTATAGAATCTGGAACAAGTGTAACTTGAGTAGGTTTCGTTTCTAGAACTAAATCGATAAATTTTGTAATAGGATTTCCTTCTATATTAAATTCTGTAGTTACAATATCTTTTAAGTCTCTAGCATCTTGATAGCGAATATGTCGCTCATCAGGTCTAGGGTGAATCGTGATTCCTTCTGCGCCAAAATTTTCAATATCTTTAGCTACATTAATAAGGTCTGGTGTGTTGCCGCCACGAGAATTGCGTAACGTGGCAATTTTATTTATATTAACACTGAGTTTTGTCATAAGAGTAATCCTTAAATATGAAGTGACAAAAATACAAATTAGGAGGTCTTTTTGCGATTAAAAATTAGTAATTTGCGATATATTTAGATGTTATGAATATTCACTCTCATATTGTTACAAATATTCCTGTTTTTAAGGTAAAGAAATCCTTAAAAGAGGTGATACAGTTTTTTAAGAATTCTACTTTTTCTCATGTCGCTATTGTAGATAAGAAGAGGTTTAGAGGTGTTTTGAGTGAAAATGATTTAGAGACTTTCGAGGCAGACAAAAAAATTGAAGACTACCAATTTAATTTGGAGTCGGTATATGTAGAGAAAGAAAGTTCTTGGTTTGATGTTATGGAAGTTTTTGCAAGAAATGATGCTAATATTATTCCTGTTTTAAATAAAAAAGAAGAGGTAGTAGGGTATTATAATCTAGGCGATGTTGTTGGAATGATTATGGATACACCTTTTTTTACAGAAGAAGGAGGGGTTTTGGTAATAGCAAAAGGAATAAAAGAATATTCATTTAGCGAAATAGCACAAATAGTGGAAAGTAATAACGCAAAGCTATTGGGAGGAGTGGTTACAGGAGTTAAGAACGATGTTATTCAGGTAACTCTAAAAATAGGAGTGACAAATTTAAATGATATTATACAATCCTTTAGGAGGTACAATTATAACATCCTTTTTGGAAATAATGACGACCAGTTTATGGAAGATTTAAAGCAGCGTTCGGATTATTTAAATAAATATTTAAACGTATAATGCAGATGAAGGTTGCTATTTATGGACAGACTTATCATGAAAATACTAAATTCTATGTAGAGGAGCTCATAGACGAACTTCAGAAAATAAAGGCAGAGGTTTGGTTAGAAAAAGAGTTTTATGAGGTTTTGGAAATTTCGGAGGAATTGGGAAAGTTTCAAACCTTTACTAAAAGTACAGGTTTAGATAATACATTTGATATGTTCGTGAGTTTTGGTGGAGACGGAACAATTCTAAGAGCAGTAACTTATGTTAGAGAGCTGGGTATTCCTATTGTTGGGGTAAATACAGGGAGATTGGGGTTTTTGTCAACCTTTAAAAAAGAAGATGTTCGGAAAGTAATTCAAGAATTTGTAACTGGTGGGTATTCTATTGTGGAAAGGAGCTTGGTAGAAGTGAGCACAAAGGAATTTGTAAAAGAATTTGAAGAATTAAATTTTGCATTAAACGAAATAACGGTAAGTAGAAAAGATACTACCTCTATGATAACGGTAGAGACGCATCTTAATGGAGAGTATTTAACCTCTTATTGGGCAGATGGTTTAATCGTGTCTACGCCAACGGGGTCAACTGGGTATTCTTTAAGTTGTGGAGGGCCAGTTATAGCTCCTTCTGCAAAATCTCTTGTGTTAACACCTATAGCGCCGCATAATTTAAATGCACGTCCTTTAGTGGTTTCAGACGATACTGAAATTAGGTTAAAGGTTTCGGGTAGAGAAGAAAATCATTTGGTATCCTTAGACTCCAGAATAGCGACAATAGAAAACGAAACAGAGATAATTATAAAAAAAGCAAGTTTTAAAGTGAAAATGATTGCGTATAAATCAGAGAGTTTCTTTAAGACTTTGCGGAACAAATTACTATGGGGGGAGGACAAGCGAAATTGAACTTCTCATCAGGCAATAAAAGACTTTAAAAGTTGTTTACAAAAGAAGAACAAGAATATAAAAATAGTCTAATTAAAAATATTAGGTTTGTTATATTTGCAAACTTTTAAAAATTATGAGAGTATTTATTGCCATATTTCTAGTATTTTTTATAGGGAAAGTTAGTGCGCAAACTTATGAAGTTGGTGTATTTGCTGGTGGGGCTAATAATATTGGGGATGTTGGTAGAACAACTTTTGTATTGCCTTCAGGGGCAGCTTATGGGGCGTTGTTTAAATGGAATAAAAGTAAACGTTATGCTTGGCGAGCAGGGGTAACAAGAGCCAGTTTTACGGCAGATGATGCAAAATCGAACATAACCTCTAGACAGCAAAGAGGGTATCGTATAAAAAATTCCTTGTTAGAGGTGTCTGCAGGATTAGAAGTTAATTTTGTGGAATATAATTTACATAAATTAGGGCCAGCATATACGCCGTATTTATATACTGGAGCTACCTATTTTAGGTATGATTTTAATTATTTTGACGGGGGAGAGCTGCAAGATTATGGGCAAAGAGACGGTGCTTTTTCTATACCAATGGTTGTTGGTTTTAAAGCGAGAGTATCTCAGTTTATAATTCTTGGCGCCGAGGTAGGAGCTAGGTATACATTTACAGATAATCTGGATGGTAGTTTTCCAAAAGGAAGTAATGTAGAGGGATTTCAATTTGGGAATATATTTAGTGAAGATTGGTACGTGTTTTCGGGAGTAACAGTAACGTATACCTTTGGAAGAAAACTTTGTAAAGATTGTTTTGAATAAACTATAAATGAACACTATAGAAGATATTAAGGGGAGTGCGCTTCCTAAGCATTTGGCCATTATAATGGATGGCAATGGAAGATGGGCAAAACAAAAAGGGAAACTCAGAGTCTTTGGGCATGAGCAGGGAGTGAAAACCGTGCGTGCTACTGTAGAGAGTTGCACAGAATTAGGAATAGAGTTTCTCACCTTATATGCTTTTTCTACAGAAAATTGGAAAAGACCTAAGCTAGAGGTTGAAACCCTAATGCGTCTTTTGGTCTCGTCTCTAAGAAAAGAACTTAAGACATTTAGTAAGAATAACATTAAGTTTAATGTAATAGGTGATATCTCTTCAATGCCTAAAAAAGTTAGCAAAGAATTAAAGGATGTAATGTTTAAAACTAGTGAAAATACTGGTATGACATTAACTTTAGCGCTAAGTTATGGAGCTCGGGAGGAGCTAAAAAATGCTATGCAACAGATAGCCATCAAAGTTAAAAATAATATAATTTCTCCGGAAAATATTGATGAAACCATTATAAATACTCATCTTTACACGCACAATTTGCCAGATGTAGACTTGTTGGTTAGAACTAGTGGAGAACATAGGATAAGCAACTTTTTACTATGGCAGATTGCATATGCAGAGTTATATTTTATTGATGTATTTTGGCCCGATTTTAGTGAACATTATTTGGTAGGGGCAATTATAAATTACCAAAACAGAGAACGAAGATTTGGAAAAACTAGCGAACAACTCAAGTAACGATATGAAAAGGTTCATATCCGTTGAACTTTTAATTACAATTCTACTCCTTTTATTTACAACACTTTCTACAGCACAAGTAGCTTCCTATGAAGATGGGAAAAAATACATACTTGGTGGAATAGAGGTTGTTGGACTGCAAAGTTATAACGAGCAGACCGTTAAGACATACACAGGACTTAGAGTAGGGCAATCTTTGATATTGCCAGGGGAACAGATTAGTGCTGTCATAAAAAAATTATGGGGCTTAGAGCTGTTTAGTGAAATAGATATGTCTATCACCAATATAGAAGGAGATAAAGTATTTTTGGAATTACTTATAAGAGAAAGACCATCCTTATCAGATATAACTATAATTGGTGTTAAAAAAAGAAAGGTAGACGATATACTTAAAGATACCGACCTTAAAAAAGGAAAAAAGATAACCGAAAGCCTTATTGCAAATACAAAAAGTTATTTGCGAAATAAGTATAAGAAAAAAGGGTACTTAAATGCTAAAGTACATATAGTAACAAAGAAAGATACTGTAGGTTCCAATTCGGAGAAGATGGTTATTAATATAAAGAAAGGGGATAAGGTTAAGATTAACCAAATTATTTTCGAAGGTAATGATAAGCTATCTGCTAAGAAATTACAAAAAGCATTAAAGAAGACTAAGAGAAAGAAATTCTATAGATTTTGGAAGAAATCAAAGTATATAGAAGATGTGTACCGTGAAGATTTAGATTTATTGGTAGAAAAGTATGCAGAAAAAGGGTATAGAGATGCAAGAATAATTTCAGATACTGTTATAAAGGTAGATGAGAATAATATCACTCTAAAAATAAAAGTAGAAGAAGGGAATAAGTACTATTTTGGAGATATTAAATTCACAGGAAATTCTGTATATACGGATAGACAACTGGCTCAGGTTTTAGGAATTAAAAAAGGAGAAACCTATAACGGTGTATTGTTAAAGAAACGAATTGCAGACGATTCTAAACCAGATGCAGAAGATTTAACCAACTTGTATCAAAATAATGGGTATATGTTTTCTAGTGTTAATCCTGTAGAAATATCTGCAGAGAATGATACTATTAATTTCGAAATTAGAATTATTGAAGGAAAAGAAACTTTCTTGAATCATGTTACTGTAGTAGGAAATGATAAAACCAATGATCATGTTATATTTAGAGAATTAAGAACAAGACCTGGTCAAAAGTATAGTAAGGATAACATTATTAGAAGTATTCGGGAATTAGGGCAATTAGGATTTTTTGATGCAGAACAGATTAAGCCAGAAATAATTAATCCAAACCCAAATGAAGGTACTGTAGATATAGCGTATAGCTTAGTTGAATCTGGATCTAGCCAGATAGAACTACAAGGAGGTTACGGCGGTGGTGGTTTTATAGGGACATTAGGATTGTCTTTTAGCAACTTCTCTATAAAAAATATTTTAAAAGGGGAAGCATATAAGCCAGTACCTATGGGAGATGGTCAGAATTTCGCATTACGATTGCAGGCTAGTAGGTCTTATAGAGTGTATAGTTTAAATTTTTCTGAACCTTGGTTGGGAGGAAAAAAACCAGTCAGTTTTAGTATGTCTTTATCTAGAACGAAACAGTTTTATTACAATCCGTACGTGAGCAGAAAACCAGATAAAAATAGAACTTTCTCTATTACAGGAATAACAGTTGGTTTGGCAAAACGATTACAATGGCCAGATGATTTCTTTCAGATATCCCATTCTTTAAGCTACCAATTGTATGATTTTAATAATTACAATCTTGGACTGTTTAATTTTGGGAACGGAAAATCTAATTCATTAGCGTATACTGTCGGTGTGTCAAGATCTTCTTCAGGGCCAGGAAGAATATTTCCAATGTATGGTTCTAATTTTAATATTTCAGCAAAATTTACACCACCATATTCACTATTTAGTGGTAAGGATTTTAAAGGATTAAGAGAAAGAAAAGAAGAGATTACAACATTATCTACAACAAGACCTTTAACGGAATTGGAATCTAAGGAGTTAGAAACTATAGAAGAAGAAACTTTTAAATGGTTAGAATTTTATAAGGTTAAATTTAAAGGAGAGTGGTACACGCGTTTAGTGGGTAAGTTGGTGTTACGTACCAATGCGGAATTTGGCTTCTTAGGAAATTATAATACCGAGATTGGTAATGTTCCTTTTGAACGTTATTATGCTGGTGGAGATGGTATGGGTAACTTTACTTTAGATGGTAGGGAGACTATAGCACTTCGTGGGTATAAAAATCAATCATTAACACCTTATAGTGTAAATCCGATTACGGGGAGGTCAGAACAAGAAGGTGGTGTTATCTACAATAAGTTTTCTTTAGAGCTTAGGTATCCCTTAACATTAAAGCCCTCAGCATCTATTTATGGTCTTGCATTTTTAGAAGGAGGTAATGCCTTTAACAATTTTCAGGAATTTAATCCGTTTCAAATAAAAAGATCAGCGGGAGTAGGTTTAAGAATATTCATGCCAGCATTTGGGCTTTTAGGAATAGATTTTGGATATGGATTTGACTCGGATAATACTCCAGGCTCTGTAGGGGCAAATGGATTGGAGACTCATTTCATTATTGGGCAACGGTTTTAATCTGTAACCATTTTTTCTAAAAGTTAATAAAACTAAACAGTTGATTTTTAATTATTTATTAATTTTGGCATGGTTTTTTCTTTATTAAAAATGAAAAATATGAAAACAAAAGTTCTTTTGATAATGGTAGCCGTTTTAACAACGGTAAATGTAGTAGCGCAACGTGGTGTTCGTATCGGTTATGTTGACATGGAATATATCCTTGAAAATGTTGAGGAGTATAGAGATGCAAATACCCAATTGGCAACAAAGGTGCAGAAGTGGAAGAAGGAAATAGAAAAGGAAAAGCGTGCAATAGAACAGATGAAGAAAGATTTAATGGCAGAAAAAGTGCTGTTAACGGATGAATTAATTGAGGAAAGAACAGAAGAGATTCAATTGTTAGAAAAAGAAATGTTCGATTATCAGCAAAATAGGTTTGGACCACAGGGCGATTTAGTCATTCAGAAGCGTTTATTAATACAGCCTATTCAGGACCAAGTTTTTAATGAGGTTCAGAAAATAGGAACTAATAAAAAGTATGATTTTATTTTTGATAAATCAGCAGATGTTGTAATGTTGTATTCTCAAAAACGGCACGATATTAGCGATATAATTCTTAGAGGAATATCAAGAACAAGAAAAGTTAGCAAGCCAAAAAAGAAAACTGCTTTAAAGAGTCGTATTAAAGAATTCAAAGGAGCTTCTGAAAAAGAAGTGTCTGATGCAATTAAAGAAAGACAGGAGAAAGCAAAACAAGCGGATGATGTGAGAACAAAGACTGCAGATGAAAAAAGAAAAGAGCAGTTAAAACTAAGGGAAGAAAGAAAAAAGGCTTACGAGGCTCGCAGAAAGAAATTACTAGAAGAAAGAGCGGCAAAAAAGAAAGCTAAGAAAGAAGAACGAGAAAAGAGTAAAGATAATTAATGCGCAGAAAGGGAGGTGGCGTAGAAGAAAAAACCATACCATTAATAAATATTAATTAGAATTAGATTAGAACATGAAACACTTGAAAAAAATAGCAGTAGCCATTGTACTTTTTGTTGCAACAACAGGTTTTGTAAATGCACAAACTAAAGTAGCGCATATTAGCGTACAAGAATTATTATCTGGAATGCCAGAGATGATAGCCGCAAATAATGAGCTTAAGAAATTGCAAGAAACATACGGGGCGGACATAGAGAGTTCTATGGCTGAGTTGAAAAACAAATACACACAGTATTCTAATGAGTCAGCTTCTAAAACAAAAGAAGAAAACGAAAAAAGATCAATAGAATTACAGGGGTTTGAAAAGAGCATTGCAGAAGTACAGCAAGCAGCTCAAAAAGACATTCAAAAGAAACAAATGGAATTATATGGTCCAATAACAGAAAAAGCAAAAAAGGCTATCGAAAAAGTAGCGGCAGCTCAAGGTTTTGACTATGTAATGGATGCATCTCCAGGAGGAGGACTTATAGTATCTAATGGTAAGAACCTTCTTGCTGATGTGAAAAAAGAATTAGGATTTTAAGTATAAAACCTAAGTATAAACAAAAAAACCGCCTATTTGGCGGTTTTTTTGTTTAATACAAACAAGATTTTATCTTTACGAAATATAATATATAACTATGAGTAATAGCCCTATTGGTATTTTTGACTCAGGTGTCGGAGGTACATCTATATGGAAAGAGGTTTGTCAGTTATTGCCAAAAGAGAGTACTATTTTTTTGGCAGATAGTAAGAATGCTCCTTATGGGGAGAAGGCAAAAGAGGCTATTCTAGAGCTTAGTATTAAGAATACGGAGTTCTTGTTAGAGAAAGGCTGTAAGATTATTGTTGTGGCTTGTAATACAGCTACAACAAACGCCATTGCATATTTAAGACAGCATTATGATGTTCCTTTTATTGGTATAGAGCCAGCAATAAAACCTGCGGCATTGCAGTCCCTTTCAAAAACGGTTGGTGTTTTGGCAACTAAGGGCACGCTAACGAGTAGTTTGTTTCATAGTACAGCTAAGAATCATGCAGAAGGGATAAGGGTAATAGAGCAAATAGGAACTGGTTTAGTGCCGCTTATTGAATCTGGAAATGTACATTCCAAAGAGACAAAGGAATTGTTACAGAATTACCTGAAGCCAATGTTGGCGGCAAATATGGATTATTTAGTTTTGGGCTGCACCCATTACCCTTATTTAATTCCCGTTTTAAAAGAGTTGCTTCCCTCTAATGTAAAGATTATCGATTCAGGAGAGGCTGTAGCAAGGCAGACCAAACATATATTGTCTACAGAAAGTTTGTTGTGTAAAGAAAATTGTAAGACAGAACACCAGTTGTATTCTAACGCAAACGAAGTTGTTTTAGAAAGTTTTGTAGAAGATACGCTGGTGAATAAGACTGTTGCTTATTGTGATTTTTAATGAATAGAGTTTCTCTAGGTTCAGCTTCGGCTGTAGTGTGAAAATTTGAGACTTTTAGAAACAGGAAACAAAATTCTCGCAATGAAGGTATTTTGCTTACAGTGCCTTTATGGCTCTTCTTCAGAGTTAGTTTTTTTTTAGAATTTTTCGTAAGTTATATACGTAAAATCGTAATTGTGTTTCTCATCCTTATCATGTTTAATCGTTTCTACAATTTTCCAGATAGTAGTATCGATTTTAGGAAAAAAGGTATCCGCTTCAAAAGAGCTATGTACTCTAGTTAGTTCAATATTTGTAGCAAATGGCATTCCTTGTTTGTAAATTTCTCCACCACCAATAATAAAAGATAGGGAATCATTGCTAACCAGTTTTATAGCTTCTTCCAGAGAATGTACAATTACGCAATTGGGATATGCTATGGTGTAATTTCTATCTCTGGTAATGACAATGTGTTTTCTGTTAGGTAACGGTTTAGGGAAGCTTTCAAATGTCTTTCTGCCCATTATTATTGCATGCCCTGTTGTTAATTGTTTAAAACGTTTAAAGTCATCTGGTAGATGCCAAAGTAAATCGTTGTCTTTGCCTAAAGCATCGTTTTCTGCAGCTGCAGCTATCATGGTAATTGTATTCACTAGACTTTTTTTTATTGATATTTGAAATGGGAAATTCAGTTTCTATTTCCTTTTGTAATTCGGAGATTCGCTCTTTTTGTTTTAAGACAAGTTTCTCTCTTTGATTGCGTTCCCATTCTTTCCCCATAAATTTTCGAGTAACAAAAACGTTAAAGGCATGCATTGCAAAAAGAAAAGCCCAAAGAGTGATAGCCCATACGAACCAGTCGTAATTTTCCCCGTATTTTAATATTTTATTAATTAAAATTAAAAACACACTTCCAATCAAGAAAACAACAAAATGACTATACAATCGCTTTTTTTGTTTTACTCTGTTTTGAGCATTTTCAAGAAGCTCGTGCTGTTCCAAATCTATTTTTGGATCGCTTTTATTTTTTGAAAACATGAAATAAGTATTTTAAGGTACTTGTGTATGAAACGTAGCGTATAAAAATACGTTAATTTTAGGGTTTAGCACATAGCCAAATTTAAATTTTTGCAATCTTAATAATAGGACTGAACCTTTCGTCTAAGCATTTATTAGCTATGTTTTATTCGTGGTGTTGAACTAATCCTCGATTTCCCCCTTATCAGCAAACCCCAGATCAGTCAACAGGGCATATAGCGTTGGCTTATCAGCACGCCATATGCTTCGTTATTGGCATTAGTTATTTTTTTTAATCCAATTAATAATTTCGCTAACGGCAACATCATCAATTTCTCTGATTTTACTCTTTTTTTCAACGTTCCAACTTCCCTCATTAAGTGTTAAGTAATGATCCATATTTTCAATAATTTTTATTGAAATGAAGTTGTTTTCAAATTCTTCTAGTTTTCCAACTCCGTATTTGACATTTACTAATTTATCTTTTCCTCCAATTATGAATAATAATGGTTTTCTAACATTTTTGTAATAGAATTCAGTATCAAGTTTTATTATATCAACCATTTGTGGTTTAATATAATAATTTGAGAATCGTTTAGGAAAGTCTAGTTTCCTTGTAATTCTTTCGCATTGCTTTTTTATTTTTGAAAAATCATCAGTTGTCCTAATTACATAATTAAATGTATCTATTAGTTTTTCTGTTTCTTTAATAGTTTTGTGTTTTAATTTTAAGATGTCCATTTCAGAAACTCTGTCCTTGAAGGATTCTCCGGGATTGACAAGGGTTGACATTTGGATGAGAAAATCAACTTCGGGGTTAAATTCTAATATGCCAATACTTGTACCACTTAAAGATGAATTGTTTCTAAGATGGCTTAAACAGAAATTCAAATCGTTTTTAAGAGTACTAACCTTTCTGCTATAGTTACCACCTGATTTCCCTATTCCTCGTTCATCAAAACGATAGACGGAAATATTGTTTTCCAGTAAACTTTCAGTTAATTTGGGATGTGAATAACGAGTGTCTTTGCCACTGCCTGGAACTAGAATTATTAGTTTGTCAAAATTTGACTTAGGGGTGATTAAAGTTCCTGAAAGTGTGAAATTCTCGTCCGTATTTTGAAATTCAATTTCTTTGAAATTATAATTCTCCTTTTTATTTATTTCTCGTTCGTATTCGAAAATTGTTTGGCCATTTACTTTAATGAATGAAATAATATAGTAGTAGTAATATTGTCTTTTTCATAATTAATGCCAACGCCTGAGCTATAACAAGTGCGAAATAAGAAAAAGACTTATTTTCGAGTTCTGCACAGCGCCAGATATTTTGTTTGTTCGTTATTTTTTAAATTAGTGTGTCAAATCGGAAGATTTGGCGCATTGAGTAAAAATACGCAAACTTTTGAATTTAAGAGCAATATAGCATTTTTTATAGGTGTTGTTAGAGAATTTAAGCGACCCAAGCTTTTAGTATAACCAGAAACAGCATGCAGTATCCCGTAGTATTGCCGCGTTTAAAATCTATCGTAAAACTAGCAGATACAAATAAAATTTTACGATTTATAAAACCAAAATAAGGAATCACAGACCATAAATAAACCTTCATAGTTATTGCGTTCTGTAGTTATTGTAGCACGTTTTCGTTTCTTAAAAATATGTTTTAACTGCAAATTCAAATTGTGTTATAAAAATCTCTTTAAATCTTGAAATATTGTTTTGTTCATAGAATAATAGCATTGCTTTCTTATAATCAATAGAGTCAACAGTTCTGAATGATAATGGACAATAGTTGTCATTCATTAGAATTGCATTACTAACTATTCTTGCAGTCCGCTTGTTTCCGTCCATAAAAGGTTGAATATATGAAATTAAGATTAAAGCTAAAAGTGCTTTTTCAAATATACTTTCTTTAGAGTTAATTAAATCACAGCTGCTTCTTAAGGCTTCTAAAATTTGAAATTCATTATCCAATGGACGATAATTTGTTCCCGAGATACCGACTCTACGTTTTCTTAAGTTTCTTTCCACCGCGAGTTCTTTTATTAACACGCTATGTATATCTTCTATTTTAGATACTGACAATGGATGTAAATAATCTTTATTTTCAATAATAAAATCCAAAGCGTCTTTGTGATTTAATAACATAATAGCTTCTTCTTTTGTCTTTCCAGAAGCTGTTTCTCTTTCTTTAATTAATCTTTCCGTTTCGAGTAACGAATATGTATTTCCTTCAATTTGTGATGATTTCCAACTTAAATCAATAGCTAATCTATCTAATTCTTTTTTGTATTCTACTTCTGAAAGTTCTGCTATATTGTTTTTGTAGTCTTTCTGAAGATTTGTGAGCTTTTCCAATTCAATTTTTGTGAAAACATTGTGTTTGTTTAAAGTTTCCGTAATGACTTGTAAGTTGAAACTTTCTTTAATGTCTCGGTCATCAATTTCTTTTTCGTAATATTTTTCAAGGTCAATAGATTCCAATAACTCATAAGCTGATGAAATCATATATTTAGTTCCTTTTCCTTTTCCAATAGATTCGATAGATTCTGCTGAAATAAGTTTAGTGAGAACTCTTTTTAAAGTTGAATAACTTATACCTAAAGTAAGGCTGTCAAATATCTCTTTGGATGATGATTCTCCGTTAATTTTGATGAAGTTAATTATATTTAGTTCTCTTTGCGAATTCATTTTTAGTTCAATTTAATTGCAAAATTACATTTTTAAGCTCATTAAGTTGAATTTTTGAGCTGTATTTTTTTTTAAATGAGCTACAACAAACAAATATTAAGTCAATTAGATTAATAGCCTGTTTGGATCTAACCATGAAAATTACACAATTATTTGCTGTAGAGTAATAGAGGCACTAAACCGCTACGGCACCTTTGATTCCAGGGTGGGGGTTGTAGTTTTCTAAAGAGAAGTCATCAAATGTAAAATTAAAAATATCTGTAATATCAGGGTTTATAGTCATTTTTGGTAAATCTCTAAGCTCTCTACTTAATTGCAATTCTATTTGGTCCATATGGTTGTTATATATATGGGCATCACCAAAGGTGTGTATGAAGTCTCCTGCCTCGTAACCGCACACTTGTGCAATCATTAAAGTAAGTAAGGCATAGGATGCAATATTAAAAGGAACTCCTAGAAATATATCAGCACTTCGTTGGTAAAGTTGGCAAGATAGTTTTCCGTTCGTTACATAAAACTGAAAAAATGCATGGCAAGGGGGTAGTGCTACTTTTCCTTGTGCAACATTTTCAGAAAAAGAAATAGAAGTATCTGGTAAAACACTTGGGTTCCACGCAGAAATCATCATTCTTCTACTATTAGGATTTGTTTTTAGCGTGTGAATTACTTCTTTTATTTGGTCTATACCTTCGCTGTTCCAGTTGCGCCATTGGTGTCCGTAAACAGGGCCAAGATTTCCGTCCTCATCAGCCCAGTCATTCCATATTCGAACGCCATTTTCTTTAAGGTACGAAATATTAGTGTCGCCTTTTAAAAACCAAAGTAATTCATGTATAATAGATTTTAGATGCAATTTTTTCGTAGTAACCATTGGGAACCCTTTACTAAGGTCAAAACGCATCTGGTGTCCAAATACACTAAGCGTACCTGTACCTGTACGGTCTCCTTTTTGACTTCCTTCAGCTAAGACTCTTTTTAGTAAATCGTGGTATTGTTGCATGGTAAATTCTAATAAATTGATACCGCTAAAATAGAAAAAGCTTTGCAAAAGAAAGGGACTAACTTTTTTATCTTATGAAAAGATTTCAACCTTAATTAAAATTGTATTTCTATAATGCTTAGCCTAAAATCATTCCGGCAAGAGTGGCCGATAAAAGGGAAGCAAGAGAGCCTCCTAAAACAGCTTTCATTCCAAACTTGGATAATGTTTTACGTTGTCCTGGAGCTAAAGATCCAATACCTCCAATTTGAATTCCTATGGAAGCGAAATTAGCAAAACCACATAACATATATGTGGCCATTATAACAGATTTATTATAGGTAAGATGTGTTGTGTTTGCAAGGTTTTTTAATTCGGCAAGTTGTATGTATCCAATAAATTCACTTGCAGCTAGTTTAATTCCTAGTAATTGTCCCATCATCATCATGTCTTCTTTGGCAACTCCAATTAGCCACATAAGTGGGGCGAAAATAGTACCAAGGATAAACTCTAAAGAAAAGGAGTCATAAGAAGTATTCTTTGCAATAATCTCATTTAGAGACGTAAAATGCCAGTCAATATGTAGAGATACTATTGTAAAGCCATCAAAGCTAGCAATGCCGCCTAGAATTCCATTAAGCATAGCTATTATGGCGACAAAGACTAAAAGCATAGCGCCAACATTTACGGCTAATCTTAAGCCTTCTGTTGTGCCATTGGAAATAGCGTCTAGAATGTTTGTTCCAATTTTTTCAGAAGATACTTTTACATCGGTATTTACTTTTTCGGTTTGCGGGTATAGTATTTTTGAAATTACTATGGCTCCAGGCGCAGCCATTACAGAGGCAGCTAATAAATGTTTTGCAAAATAGAGTCTAAGAACGGGGTCGTTTCCTCCTAGAAATCCAATGTAAGCAGCTAAGACCGCTCCTGCTACTGTAGCCATTCCGCCTACCATGACTAAAAGCATTTCGGATTTGTTCATTTTTTCCAAATATGCCTTTATAAGTAAAGGAGCTTCTGTTTGTCCTAAGAAAATATTGCCAGCAACGGATAAGCTTTCTGCACCAGAAATACCTAATGTTTTGGTAAGCAGCCATGCAAGTCCTTTTACTACCTTTTGAATAATACCTAAATAGAATAATACAGAAGTTAATGCCGAAAAGAAAATAATAGTGGGAAGTACTTGAAAAGCAAAAATAAACCCGAAAGTATCCATGTCTACAACAAGTCCTTCAAAAAGAAATTTACTTCCAGCCCTTGTAAAGTCGAGCATTTTTACAAAAAGGCCACCTATAAATTCAAATATAGCTTGAATAAAAGGGACTTTTAAAACGCCTATGGCAATTATCAACTGTAAGGATAAGCCAATACCTACAGTTTTCCATTTTATGGCTTTTCTATTGGCGCTGAACGCAAAACAGATTAAAATTAAAACACCCATTCCCAAAACACCTCTCCACAAACTTTGCAGTGAAAAATCTTGATTAGGTATTATCTTGGAAGTAATAATAGAGGAGTCATTATTAACCTCTACGTTGGAAATGGTAGGTTCTATTGAGGTGGCTATGCTATCTGCAACACCACTTTCTTGAGCAATAGTTGCTATCGTTATTAAGAAAAACAAAAGTAGGAACCAAAGACGATTGTATTTCATGAGTAGATTTTAATTGCGTTTAGATATTTCGTCTCTCAGTTTGGCCGCTTTTTCGTAGTCTTCGCTGCTTACTGCTTTTTCTAGTTCAAAATTTAATTCTTCTACAGTGAGTTCTTGGTAGCCATCAGAAGCGCCGCTTTCAATCTCAACAGTCTCTCCTTCTTGGAGAATTTCATCTACGATGATACTGTCATCATTTTCTTCATCTTCCTTGTTCTTAGAGGAGAATTTTAAGAAAATGCCGGCTTTATCTAAGATAGTTTTATGTGTGAATATAGGAGCGTTAAAGCGTAAAGCTAAAGCAATAGCATCACTAGTTCTTGCGTCAATTACTTCTTCAACTTCGTTTCTTTCGCATATAATGCTAGAGAAGAAAACACCGTCAATTAATTTGTGAATGATAACCTGTTTAATAACAATATCAAAACGGTCTGCAAAGTTTTTAAAAAGATCGTGAGTTAAGGGTCTTGGAGGTTTAATTTCTTTTTCAAGGGCTATAGCAATAGACTGTGCTTCAAAAGCGCCAATTACTATTGGTAGTTTACGGTCGCCTTCTACCTCATTTAAAATTAGGGCATAAGCACCATTTTGGGTTTGGCTGTATGAAATCCCTTTTATTTTTAATCTAACTAAACTCATATGTATATTATAGTCTATAAAAGCAAAAGCTGTTTAAATAATTGGGCTCCCCATTTATTTAAACAGCCCTTTAGCGAGGACAATTTAACAAAAATTAAACGTTTTGTCCTTTAAATTCTTTTAATTTTTCCACTAGTTTAGGAACAACATCAAAAGCATCTCCAACAATACCATAATCTGCCGCTTTGAAAAAAGGAGCATCTGGGTCTGTATTAATAACAACTTTTACTTTAGAAGCACTTACTCCTGCAAGATGTTGAATAGCTCCGGAGATTCCAATGGCAATATAAAGGTTACTTGCAACTGGTTTTCCTGTTTGTCCTACATGCTCTCCATGAGGGCGCCATCCTAAGTCCGAAACAGGTTTAGAACATGCAGTAGCTGCGCCAAGAACTTCGGCTAATTCTTCAATCATACCCCAGTTTTCAGGACCTTTTAATCCTCTTCCTCCAGAAACTACAATATCTGCATCCGCTATTGTCGCTTTACCTACAACCTTATCAATCTCTATAGATTTTGTTGAGAAATCAGCATCGCTTAGGGTAGGAGCAAAATCGGAAACGTTTACATCTGTCATATTTTCCTTAACACCATAAGCATTATTAGAAACCCCAATTATTTTTGTATCGGCATCTATCTGTGTAAAAGCAAAACCTTTATTACTGAAAGCTGTTCTTTTTACGACAAAAGGGCTTGTATTTTCTGGCGCAGAAACAACATTAGGTACATAGCCACCTTTAAGTTTAGCAGCTAAAATAGGAGCCAACGATTTAGTGTCTAAGCTAGAGCTAACAATAATGGTACTTGCTTCTTCTTTTTCAATAGCATTTAAAATGGTACTGGCATACGCTTTAGTGTTAAACGTTTTAAGGTTTTCTGCAGTAACATTTAATACGTTTGACACACCGTATTCGCCTAAGCTTTCATTGTCTTTTACATGAAAAGATATAGCGGTAACTGTTGTGCCTAGTTTTTGAGCAACTTCATAGGCATACGAAGCTGTTTCAAAGGCATTTTTTTTGAATTTTCCGTTTTCGGATTCTGTATATACTAAAACTGACATAGTTTTTTATTTTTTTTGTGATAAAGAGAATTAGATTACTTTGGCTTCGTTGTGCAATAGATTAATTAGTTCGTCAATATTATTGGCGTCTATTAATTTAACAGCCCCTTTAGCTATGGGCTTTTCAAATTTCACTTCTTTAGTAGTTAAAGCAGTGTCTATTGGTTCTATTACAGTAAGAACTTTTTTACGTGCCATCATAATTCCTCTCATATTAGGGATTTTTAAGTCACTCTCTTGAACAAGCCCTTTTTGTCCGCCAATAACCAAAGGAAGTGTAGTAGCAATGGTTTCTTTACCGCCATCAATTTCTCTAATTACGGTAGCACTATTTCCGTCAATCTCTATGCCAATACAAGTATTAACAAAGTTCATATCTGTTAGGGTTGCTAACATGCCGGGAACCATTCCGCCATTATAATCAATAGATTCTTTGCCTGCAATTACTAAATCGTAAGCCCCATTTTTAACCACTTCTGCCAATTGTTGCGCAACCGAAAGTCCGTCAGTAGGTTCTGTATTTATTCGTATAGCTTCATCGGCACCAATTGCCAAAACTTTTCTTATTGTAGGCTCTGTTTGTGGTCCACCAACAGTGGCAACATATACAGTTGCACCTTGTTTTTCTTTAAACCACATGGCTCTTGTTAAACCAAATTCGTCGTTTGGGTTAATTACAAATTGTACGCCATTAGTGTCGAATTTGGTATTGTCGTCTGTGAAATTTATTTTGGAAGTAGTATCTGGTACGTTGCTGATACAAACTAGTATTTTCATGATATAAATATTTAGGTATATATAAGATTAAAATCTTCGCTAAGATAGCTAATAAATTTCATATTTATTATGCGTGCATAGTAAATATTTTTAAAGAAATTAAAAGAATAGATGAGGGTGTTTTTGTTTATGTGTCTGTTATATAGATTAATGCGAATAATATTGTTTAAGAAGTATTAGTAATAAATAAAGCGTAAAAAAACGGTGTAGGACAGCGAAAAATATATTTCGGTCTTCGAATGATTATTTTTTGATTAGACGCCCTATGTTTTGATATATATTTTGCTATTTTTGCTTGCGTTTTACGATAAGACAAAAAAGATATTTCATTATATGAAAACAATACAATTTAGGGAAGCTATTGCAGAGGCAATGTCCGAAGAGATGAGAAAAGATGAATCTATCTTTTTAATGGGAGAGGAAGTTGCACAGTACAATGGCGCTTATAAGGCTTCAAAAGGAATGCTAGATGAGTTTGGAGAGAAAAGAGTAATAGATACACCAATTTCTGAATTAGGTTTTGCAGGTATAGCAATTGGTTCTGCTATGAACGGAAACAGGCCTATTGTAGAGTTCATGACTTTTAACTTTGCCTTGGTTGGAATTGATCAAATAATAAACAATGCAGCTAAAATTAGACAGATGTCTGGTGGTCAGCTTAACTGTCCTATTGTATTTAGAGGGCCAACAGGTGCGGCAGGTCAATTAGGAGCTACGCACTCGCAAGCTTTTGAAAGTTGGTTTGCAAATTGCCCTGGGTTAAAAGTGATTGTGCCATCTAATCCTATGGATGCAAAAGGCTTGTTGAAAGCAGCAATTAGAGATGATGATCCAGTTATTTTTATGGAGTCGGAACAAATGTATGGTGATAAAGGAGAAGTCCCGGAAGGAGATTATACTATTCCATTAGGAGTTGCAGAAATAAAAAGAGAAGGAACAGATGTTACTATCGTGTCTTTTGGAAAAATTATTAAAGAAGCTTATAAAGCTGCTGATATTTTAGCCGAAGAAGGAATTAGTTGTGAAATTATAGATTTACGTACCGTACGTCCGTTAGATTACGCAACTATTGTTACCTCTGTGAAGAAAACAAATAGATTGGTTATTTTAGAAGAAGCTTGGCCTTTTGGAAACGTTTCTACAGAGATAGCATTCCATATTCAATCTAATGCATTCGATTTTTTAGATGCGCCAGTTGAAAAAATAAATACAGCAGATACACCAGCACCATATTCGCCGATATTATTAGCGGAATGGATGCCAAATTATGAGAATGTAATAAAATCTGTTAAGAAAGTGTTATACAGATAAGAAAAACTATAGCGTAAGATTATCTTAGCTTTGTCAATAAATAAATTGGCAAAGCTTTTGTTTTATAAAAAGGAATAGTATTTGATAGTAACTCTACGCAATAATTTTTACGATTAATTAATTATTTCTTAATTCCATTTTCAGATGCGAATTAGGAGGTAATAGATATAACTAAATGAGAAGATTCCTTTTTGTAATAATAGCCTTAATTTCCGTATTTACATTTGCTCAGACAAAAGTGAGTGGTATTGTCTTAGATGAAACGGGTGTCCCAGTTGCCTTTGCAAATGTTTTGTTTAAAGATTCCTATGAAGGAGTTATTTCTAATGATAACGGTAGGTTTTATTTAGAGTCAGACAAGACTTATTCTACATTGTTAGTTTCTTTTGTGGGGTATCAGCCTAAAGAAATAGTATTAAAATCTAGAGCTACTTACAAAATGAAAGTAGTATTGCAGCAGGGAGAAATGCTAGATGAAGTTATTGTTTATACCGGAAAACAATCTAAAAAAAACAACCCAGCGATAGAAATTTTAAAGAAAGTTTGGGCAAAGAAAAGAGAGAATGGTCTTCGGAAATTTAAACAATACAAATACGATAAATACGAGAAGATTCAGTTCGATTTAAATACTATAGACAGTGCTTTAATGAAAAGGAAAATTTTCAAGGGCATGGAGTTTATATTTAAAGATTTAGACACATCTAGAATCACTGGAAAAACCTACCTCCCTATTTTCTTAAATGAAACAGTGTCTAAGGTGTACGGAGATAATATTTTAAAGGAAGAAAAGGAGAGTGTTTTAGGAAGTAAGAGTTCTGGTTTTGATAATAACCAGGCGATAATTGCCTTTATAGAGGATTTATATAATGACTACGATATTTACGATAACTATTTAAAATTCTTCGATAAGAGTTTTACAAGTCCACTTTCTAAAACAGGAGTAGACACTTATAATTATGTGTTGGCAGATAGTACTTATGTAGATAATAAATGGTGTTACAATATTATATATTACCCAAGAAGGAAAAATGAATTGACTTTTAAAGGAGATTTTTGGGTAAACGATACTACTTATGCTATTAAAAAGATTAATCTAGAAGTAACCAAAAGTGCCAATATAAATTGGGTAAAAGAAATATATATAGAACAAGAATTTGAAGTAGTTAGTGATTCTATTTTCCTTTTGAAACGCGATTATATGTTAAGTGATTTTAGTCTCAGTAAGAAAGAGAAGTCCAAAGGAGTTTATGGAAAGCGAACCACTGTATTTGGTAATTATAAATTTGACGAAGAAAAGCCAAAAGATTTTTACAAAGTAAAAGGGAATTCTTTCAATTCCGAAGTGTTTACCAGAGAAGATGATTTTTGGGAGAAAAATAGATTAGAGGAATTAAATAAGGATCAAAAAGGAATTTACCAATTATTAGACACCTTAAAAACAGTCCCTAAATTTAAAACAATGTACAATCTGGTAAGTATACTAGGGTCTGGTTATGTAGAAATAGATAAATGGAATATAGATTTAGGTAGTATTTATTCCGTTTTCGGAAATAATGCAGCAGAAGGACCAAGGATTAGATTGGGGGCTAGAACTTTCTTTGGACAGAATGACCCATGGCGATTGCAAGGGTATATGGCTTATGGTTTTGAGGATCATAAAGTGAAATACGGTATTTCAGGAAAATGGTTGCTAGATCCAAAAAGTAGGTTAATCATAGCAGGCGGAAATAGAAGAGATGTAGAGCAATTAGGGCAGAGTCTAACATCAACCACAGATGTCTTAGGAAGAAGTGTTGCTTCGTCATCGGTACTTACCGTAGGAGATAACAACAGGTTGACGAATATTAATATTAGTGCCTTTAGTGTAGAGATGGAGCCTTGGGCAAATTTAAGAGTACGTGTCGGGAGTTCCTATAGGACATTGAGTTCTGCATTACCAGACGAGTTTAATTTAGATTATATAGATGCATCTTCACCAACTGGAATTTCATCCGAAGTAAAACAGTTAGATGTTAGTGCAACTTTAGTATACACACCGGGAAAAAGAACAATAGGTTATGGTGTGGAAAGAAGAAAGATTAATAACAATTATAGCACTTTAGTATTTAATTATACGCAAGGGATTAAAGGAACAGTCGGAAGTGATTTTGAATATGAAAAAATTCAGTTCTCTTACCGTCAACCATGGCAAATTGGTGGTTTTGGAAGATTGTTTAGTACTGTTGAAGTAGGGAAAACATTTGGAGAAGTGCCGCTTGGATTGTTGAATGTAATTCCAGGAAATCAAACTTTTTTTTCCATTTATAATGCATTTCCAAATTTGGATTTCTACGAGTTTGTTACGGATACCTACGCCTCTGTACATTTGGAGCATAATTTTAATGGACGCTTATTTTCCAGAATTCCATTTATGAGAAATTGGAACCTTAGAGAGATTGTTGGTCTACGAGGAGCATGGGGGCAACTCTCTAAAGAGAATATTGCATTAAGTGCACCAGCAAACATTCCTTTGCAAGCTCCAAGTGATGATGTCTATTGGGAGTATTCTTTTGGAGTAGGGAATATTTTTAAGGTGCTTAGAGTAGATTTTAATTTTAGAGGAAATTATTTAGATAGTCCATTAGCCAGACCGTTTAGCGTAACAGCTGCGTTTGGCTTCAGTTTTTAACCATTAGGCAATAGTACTTCATTAAGTGCGTTTGTATCCTATTAATTATATAGTATGAATAAAGAAAAGAGAGCATCTTTTGATGTGTTGATAGAAATTCCTAAAGGAAGCAGAAATAAATATGAGTACGATTTCGATTTAAAAAAAATTCGTTTCGATAGAATGTTGTTCTCTTCTATGATGTATCCTGCAGATTACGGATTTATTCCAAAGACCTTAGCTTTAGATGGAGATCCATTAGATGTTTTGGTTTTAGGAAGTGAACCTACATTCCCTATGTGTGTTATGGAAGTGAAGCCTATAGGGGTTTTTCATATGGCAGATGAAAAGGGGCCAGATGAAAAAGTAATTTGTGTGCCAGTGTCAGACCCTATATGGAATACATTGAATGATTTATCAGATGTGAATCCGCATTTAGTAAAAGAAATAGAGCACTTTTTTCAGGTATACAAAGATTTGGAAAAGAAAAAAGTTGATGTTGGTGGTTGGGGAGATGTAAACGAAGCATATGACATTCTAAATAAATGTATAAATCGTTACGAGAATAGCGAACATAAAGTAAACGGAAACTTTACAATTTAATAACTTTAAAGTAAGTAATTAAGCACCCTTATAAATTTGATTTGTAAGGGTTTTTTAATTCTCTTTCATTTCACTACTTTTGCTTCCGATTTAATTTAAAAGTAACTAAAATTTATATATGGAATCAATGATGATTTATATGCCAATAGTAATGGCATTGTTAGGGTTAGTTTACATGGTAGTAAAGAAATCTTGGGTAATGAAACAAGATGCAGGTGATGGCAAAATGAAAGAAATTGCAGATCACATTTACGAAGGTGCTCTAGCTTTCCTAAAAGCGGAGTATCGTTTGTTAACGTTTTTTGTCATTGGTGCAAGTATTGTTTTGGCGGCAATTGCATTTTTAGTGCCAACAACACATTTCCTTATTATAGCAGCTTTTATAATTGGAGCTATATTTTCAGCATTGGCAGGAAATATGGGAATGAAAATAGCAACAAAAACAAATGTTAGAACAACACAGGCAGCTCGTACAAGCTTACCAAATGCTTTAAATGTTTCTTTTGGAGGTGGTGTTGTTATGGGATTAGGTGTTGCAGGTTTAGCTGTTTTAGGATTAACGACGTTCTTTATTTTCTTTTTCCACTTTTTTATGGGTGGTGTATGGACAAATACAGCAGACATGACAATTGTATTAGAAACTTTAGCAGGGTTCTCATTAGGAGCAGAATCTATTGCATTGTTTGCTCGTGTAGGTGGTGGTATTTATACTAAAGCAGCAGATGTAGGTGCAGATTTAGTAGGTAAAGTAGAAGCAGGTATTCCAGAAGATGACCCACGTAACCCAGCAACTATAGCAGATAATGTTGGAGATAATGTTGGAGATGTTGCAGGTATGGGGGCCGATTTATTTGGTTCTTACGTAGCAACTGTTTTAGCAGCAATGGTTTTAGGAAATTATATTATTAAAGATATGGGAGGCGCTATTCAAGATGCTTTTGGCGGAATAGGTCCTATCCTTTTACCAATGGCAATTGCAGGTGTTGGTATCATCATATCTATTGTAGGAACATTATTGGTGAAAATTAAGTCTAATGATGCTAAAGAAAATGAGGTTCAGAAAGCCTTAAATATTGGTAACTGGACATCTATAATTTTAGTAGCAGTTACTTGTTATGGCTTAGTAACTTGGATGTTGCCAGAAACAATGAAAATGAATTTCTTTGGAGAAGGGTTAAAAGAAATTTCTTCACTTAGAGTATTTTATGCAACTCTTGTTGGTTTAGTAGTAGGAGCAGGTATTTCTGCATTTACAGAGTATTATACAGGATTAGGTAAAAAGCCAATTTTAAAAATTGTGCAACAATCTAGCACAGGAGCAGGAACAAATATAATTGCAGGTTTAGCAACAGGAATGATTTCAACTTTCTCTTCTGTATTATTATTTGCAGCGGCTATTTGGGCATCTTATGCGTTTGCAGGATTCTACGGTGTAGCTTTAGCAGCTTCAGCAATGATGGCAACTACAGCAATGCAATTAGCAATTGATGCTTTTGGTCCAATTGCGGATAATGCAGGTGGTATTGCAGAAATGAGTGAGCAAGATTCAATAGTTAGAGAGCGTACAGATATTTTAGATGCAGTTGGTAATACAACTGCAGCAACAGGTAAAGGTTTTGCTATTGCTTCAGCAGCATTAACATCATTAGCGCTATTTGCTGCTTATGTAACTTTTACAGGAATAGACGGAATAAATATTTTTAAAGCACCAGTTTTAGCAATGCTATTTGTCGGAGCAATGGTTCCGGTAGTATTTTCTGCATTAGCAATGAATGCAGTAGGTAAAGCTGCTATGGAAATGGTAGAAGAAGTAAGACGTCAGTTTAGAGAGATTCCTGGGATTATGGAAGGAACTGGGAAACCAGAATATGCTAAATGTGTGGATATATCTACAAAAGCGGCTTTAAAAGAAATGTTACTACCAGGTATTTTAACAATCGGATTCCCAATAGCAGTTGTATTAGTAGGTATGTTAGTATATTCTGATAATACGATGTTGGTAGCAGAAATGTTAGGTGGTTATATGGCAGGTGTTACTGTAAGTGGTGTGTTATGGGCTATTTTCCAAAACAACGCAGGTGGTGCATGGGATAATGCTAAAAAATCTTTTGAGGCAGGAGTAGAGATAAACGGAGTAATGACTTATAAAGGTTCAGAAGCGCATAAAGCAGCTGTAACAGGAGATACTGTTGGTGATCCTTTTAAAGATACTTCAGGGCCTTCTATGAACATCTTAATTAAACTTACCTGTCTAATAGGTTTAGTAATTGCTCCAATTTTAGGAGGACATGGTACGCATGCAGAAACAGTAGTTGTAGAAGAGATGGTTGCTGTAGAAGAAATTGCTACAAGTAGTATTTCTGAATTACAAGGTGCATGGATTTTAGATGCTTCTCACTCGTATGTAGATTTTTCAATTAGGCATATGGTAGCAAAATCTAAAGGAAGCTTTAAGACGGTAAAAGGTGCTTTTAATTTTGCAGAAGAAGGATCTTCTATGGATATTGAAATAGATGTCAATTCTATTAATACTTCTAACGAGAAAAGAGATGCACACTTAAAAGAAGAGGAGTATTTTAATGCAGCGGAATATGGGACAATAAAATTTACATCTAAAGACATTGTTAAAACTGCAGAAGGTTTTATTGCAAATGGTACTTTAACGATAAAAGATGTTACCAAAGAGGTTGCGCTACCTATTTCGTATTTAGGGAAGCAAGACACGCCTTGGGGATTTCCATCAGCTGCAATGGAAGGAACTTTAGTAGTTAACAGAGCAGAATACCATGTAGGAGAAGCTGGAGGTTTGTTAGGAGATGATGTTACTATTACTTTTTCTATTGAATTGAATCCTAAAAAAGAGGAAGCAAAGGAATAGTGTAAGAACTAAACTTACTGCAAAAACAAACAGCCGATTAGAAATTTCTAATCGGCTGTTTGTTTTTATAGCGGTGTGAAATCTATTTGAATCTAAAACAATCCATTAATTTCGGCATCAATTTTGTTAATTACAAGACCTAAATCTTCAGGGTTATCAACAAAGTCGAGGTTGTCTACATCAATAATCAAAAGCTTTCCTTTATCATAATTGTGCGCCCAAGCTTCGTAACGCTCGTTAAGTCTGTTTAGATAGTCAATTGAGATGGTGTTTTCATATTCACGACCTCTTTTATGAATCTGTCCTACCAAATTAGGAATAGAGCTTCTTAAATAGATAAGTAAATCTGGTGCTTGTACCAAGCTTTCCATAAGGTCAAAAAGACTAGAGTAGTTTTTAAAATCTCTATTAGTCATTAATCCCATAGCATGAAGATTGGGTGCGAAAATATGTGCATCTTCATATATAGTTCTATCCTGAATAATGGTCTTTCCGCTTTCTCTAATTTTTAGAATTTGTCTAAATCGGCTATTTAAAAAGAATATTTGAAGGTTAAAACTCCATCGTTCCATCTGGTTGTAAAAATCATCAAGATAGGGGTTGTCTTCAACCTCTTCAAAATGAGACTCCCATTTGTAATGTTTAGCAAGTAATTTTGTTAGTGTGGTTTTACCAGCCCCTATGTTTCCTGCAACTGCAATATGCATACTTTTTTATTATGTGGTTAGTGTATAATTTGGAGGACACAATATACAAAGTATCTTGAGGAAGTGAAAAAAATGTAGTCTAAATTAGATGAATTTCATTCAGTCTATCAATTTATAGCCATATCCTCTAATATTTACAATAGAAATAGTCATGTCAGCGCTTAGTTTTTTACGAAGTTTTGAAATAAAAACATCCATACTTCTTGCAGTAAAAAAATCATCTGTTCCCCAGAGTTTTTTTAAGATTAAAGAACGGTCTAAGACACTATTCTTGTTTTTGCTTAAATGAAATAATAGATGCGCCTCTCTGTGGGTAAGAAGAGTTTTTTCTTGACTTAGATATTGCAAAGTTTGTTTTGGGAAATCAAAAATATAATCACCAATAGAAATAATTTCAGATTTTGATTGTAAAACAGTTCTGTCTAATAAAGCGTGAATACGAACAATAAGTTCTTCCATGCTAAATGGTTTTTTTAGATAATCGTTGCCACCAATAGTAAAACCCTCTACGACATCTTGTGTTTGCGACTTGGCAGTTAAAAAAATAATAGGAATAGTATCGTCCTCCTGTCTTATTTCTTTAGCAAGACTAAAGCCATCCTTTATTGGCATCATAACATCGAGGACAAGAAGTTTAGGTTTGTCTTCTTTGTATTTTTTATATGCTGCATCTCCGTTTTCACAAAGAATAACACTAAAGTTTCGTGTTTCTAGACTTTCCATAATTATTTGTCCTAATGCTGGTTCGTCTTCTGCTAATAGTATTTTAATTGGAGCAGTCATATGGCAATACTATTTTAAAATTAGTTTCTTGATTGTCTAGTAGAACTTCAATAGAACCTCGATGTTTTTCAATGATTTTTTTGGCGTAATAAAGTCCAATTCCAAAGCCTTTAATAGTATGCGTATCTCCTTGAGGAACTCTATAAAACTGTTCAAAAATTTTGGAGATAGTATTTTTATCCAAAGAATTTCCATTGTCTTTTATTTGAATGATGAGTTCGTTTTTTGATTGATGAAGAGAAATGGAAATTAAATTACCGCCATATTTTATAGCATTGTCAAGAATATTATTAATGGCATTTTCAAAATGAAAAACATCAATATCTTTTAGTAGAGTAGAATTAGGAGATGAAAAATTTATCTCTTTAGATGTTATTAGTTGGTGCTTGCTAATACTGTTCTTAAGAAGTGTAACAAGGTCAGTGTTTTCATGTTTAAGGTTTAGCAAATCGCTGTCTAATGAAGCAGTTTCTAACAATTTTTCTACCATAGTATTCAGTTTTGCAAGCTGAGTATTAGATATATTTAGGTAGTTTTCTGTTTTTTTTATATCCGAAAGACCATCAAAATGCTGTATGCTTTCTAAAGCAACACTTATCGTGGCAATCGGAGTTTTAAACTCATGGGTAATATTGCTAATTAGGTCATTTTTAATTTCAGATAATTGCTTTTGTTTCTGAATTATTCTTAACAAATAAATTAAACAAGAAATAATGAGAAGGGATAACAAAAGAGAAAGTAATATCCCGGTTAAGCTTTGTTTTAGAATGTATTTAGTGGCATTAGGATAAGATAATTGTAAGGTTTCATTATGTATAAAATAGGTAGTTGCTCCTGTTGTTGTTAGAAACTCTGGAGTAACAATATCTAAATTATACGTATTGGTGATTTTTCCATTCTTTAAATGAGTCATGGAAAAAGGAATGTCGAATTTTTTACGTTGAAACTCTTTCAGAACAAGAGGAGTTAGTTTTGAAAAGTTTAAAGAATCATCTTGAATTGAAATGTAAATAGCACTAATTCCTCGTATTAATTTTAGGCTATCTGCAGCTTTTTTACCACGAATAAAACGATAACTAGTCAGTTCGTTTTTATTGGAGATATTAATAGCATGACCAGAATCTTTTAACTGGGTCATTTTAATTATTTTGCGCTCAATAATATCAGAATAATCTTTACTGAAATGATTAAAAACAGAATCTCTAGACCCATGTAAAAACATAGAATCGTTTTGTACTTCAAAAAAGATGGAATCATCCTCTCGTTTTAAGGATGCTGATGTATTAGAAAATTGATGAACTGTGCTGTCGCCAGGAACGCCAAAGACGGTAATCTTACTAGACTCGGCTAATTCAGCATAATAAGTGCCAATGGCATTGTCAAAACTTATTTGTACTTGGTTGCTAAAGTTTTGCTTATTAACCAAATAGTTTTTATAGTTCCAATACACCTGTACTGCAATGGTCACAAGTATTGTGGTAGTAATAAAGTATAAAAGCCAAGGGTACTTCTTATTCTTCATATTCAAAGTTATACAATAATTTACTTAAAAGTAGCTGCTTAACACTCGTTAACACACGTTAACGTATTTAGGGGCTTTAGTTATTCATCTTTGTTTCAATAAATCTAAAAATAGTTTAAGATGAAAACAGTCCTTTATATATGCCTAGCTTTTACCGTGTTTTTTAGTGCTCAAATGGAAGCGCAAAGCTTTCAGGGTAAAGCCACCTATAGAACAAGTAGAAAAATGAGTGGATTAAAAGTAAACGATGGAAAAGACGCCGAAATTAATAAGCAAATACAAGAGCAACTTAGAAAACAGTTTCAGCAAGAATATACATTAGCTTTTAACCAACAAGAATCTATTTATACTAAAAATGAAAAATTAGAAGCTCCAAATCCTGCACCAGTGTCAGGAATACAAATTATGATTTCTGGAGGTTCCGATATACTTTATATAAATACAAAAGAAAATAGATATGCGCAAAAAACTGAAATTTTCGGCAAATCATTTTTGGTAAAAGACAAGCTTAAAGTAGAAGACTGGGAACTTACAAAAGATACAAAAACAATTGGAGCATATGTTTGTTTTAAGGCAATTAGGACAGAAGAAACTAGGACGCAGGCTTTTGATAGCGATACTAATGGGTTGAAAGAAGTGAAAGCAAATAAAATTATTACCGCTTGGTATACCCCACAGATTCCCATAAAAACAGGACCATCAAATTATAGTGGTCTTCCTGGTTTAATATTGGAAGTAAATGACGGGAAAGCAACTATAATTTGCAGTAAAATAGTAATGAATCCTAAAGGAGGAGTTGTTATAGAAGAACCTACAAAAGGGAAAGTAGTTACGCAGGAAAGGTTTGATGAGATCCAAGACAAGAAGATGAAAGAAATGATGGAGCAACATAAATCTGGAAGAAAAGGAAAAAAAGGACATTTTTCTATACGTATTGAAGGTTAGATTATTGCACTAAAATTTATTAGAATGTATAAATTACAGTTCACAGTTGTACTGCTTTTTTCTCTGGCGGTTTCTGCGCAAACTATAAAAGTAAAGGGGATTATTAAAGATAGTCTTGGTAACCCATTAGAGTTGGCAAACACAATCGCTACAATATCTAAAACAGGAATAATAGAATCCTATGCAATAACTAATTATGAAGGGCGCTTTCAGTTAGATCTTCCGGCAAATGAAACCTACCATATAAAAGCTAGTTTTTTGGGTTATGAGACTATTCAGAAAACACTTCATATTCCTGAAGATTCTAAAGGTGTTATAGTAGATTTTATCCTCAAATCTAAGGCGTCTGAACTAGATGGTGTGGAGCTTGTTTATGAAATGCCAGTAACAGTTAGGGGAGATACAATTATATATAATGCAGATTCTTTTACTAACGGAAAAGAGCGAAAACTAGGAGATGTATTAGAGAAAATGCCAGGGGTAGAAGTCAATGCCGAAGGTGAAATAAAAATTAACGGAAAAAAAGTTTCCAAAGTAATGGTAGAGGGGAAGGCTTTTTTTGATGGAGATTCTAAACTTGCCACCAAAAATATTCCTGCAGATGCCATAGATAAGGTAGAGGTTCTGAAAAATTATAATGAAGTAAACCAAATGAGAGGCTTGGGAAACGATCAAGATACTGTTGCGATAAATATTAAATTAAAAGAAGGTAAAAAGAATTTTTGGTTCGGAGAAGTTACTGCTGGGGCTGGCGTAACAAAAAATGAGGGGAATTATCTTGTGCATCCAAAATTATTCTATTACAGTCCAAAATACAGTTTAAATTTTATAACAGATTTTAATGATGTAGGAGAAGTACCATTTACATGGCGCGATTATTATAAGTTTACTGGAGGTTTTCGAAATTTTAATAGCAATGGAGGAACCAATTTTTCTGTGGATCAAGGTGGGCTAGGGTTTGCTTTATCTCAAAATAATAGGGCGAATAAGATTAATACAAAGTTTTTTGCAGGTAATTTTAGTTGGGAAGCATCAAAGAAATGGAATCTAAATGGTTTTGCAATTCTATCGGATAATAAAACGAATATGGTAACCAATACAATTCGTAATTATGGTATTTCTAATACGCAAGAAATCAAAAATAGTGATACGAATCAGCGAAGTCAGTTAGGTATGTTAAAACTGAGTAGTGTCTATAAACCCAGTTATAATTTTCAATTTGATTACGATGCGCTTTTAAAAATGTCGAAGCAGACAGAAGGGAATAATACGCTTTCACTCTTTAATAATTTTACAAATAATATTTCGGAACAAAAGGCAAATCAACCATTTTCCATTAACCAGAATGTAACGGTATATTATACTTTAAACGCGAAAAATATTTTTGCAGGAAAAATACAGTATTTGTACCAAGAGGAAGATCCATTTTATAAAGCGGCTACCAATTTGTTGCCATTTAGTGGAATACTTCCTTTAGATGAGAATCAGAATAGGTATGATATTAATCAAGAAAAGAATGTTACAACTAGTAAATTAGACGCAAAATTAGAATATTACTATGTTATAAATGATAAGAGTAATATCAACTTTACATTAGGAAGTACGGTAAGTAGGCAGAGGTTTGACTCTAATATTTTTCAAATATTGGATAATAATAACCGAATATATTTTGAGGAAACACTAGTTCTAGAGGGTGAGAAAAAATCGTTAAAGAATAAGGTGAAATACAATTTTACAGACGTATTTTTGGGCACTCATTATAAATTTAAAACAGGGAAATTTACGTTTACACCAGGATTTACGGTACATAATTATAATGTGGAAAATAAACAATTGGGAAGTGTTATTATTCAGAATGATTGGCGTGTATCACCAGATTTTAATGCTATTCTTGCTATTGGAGAAAGTGAATCTATACGTTTTAACTATAGTATTTCTTCGGAGTATACAGCTATAAACAATTATGCCGTGGCATATGTGTTTAGCAATTATAATGAGATGTTTAGGGGAAATCGGTATTTGGAAAATGCGCTTTCGCATTCCTATAGCCTAAATTACCATAATTTTAATATGTTCAATTATACGAATATTAGTGCCTTTTTGAACTATTCAAGAAAAATAAACGGAATTAAAAGTGACACCAACATAGAAGCAATAAATCAGCAAACAGATTTGACCAATATATCAAGTAGCTTTCCGGACGACAATTTTATGGCGTATGCTAGTTTCAGTAAAAAGATTAGAAAAATACAATTAAGGTTTAATACAAATATCTCCTATAGTATTTCTAATTCTATTATTAATTCTGAAATAACAGAAAACACAAACTTTAGTCAGAGGTACAAGGGGAGTGTACGTTCTAATTTTTTCGATTGGCCTAATTTTGAAATTGGTTATGAGAAATCTATCAATTTATATGCTATTGCGGCAAAGGAGTCTACTTATTATACAGACCATTCTTTTGTGAATGTGGATATTAACTTTTTTAAGCATTTTACATTAAGCGCAGATTGGAGCTATTATAATTATTCAAACAAATTAAATACAATAGAAAACAAATATTCTTTTGTGAATGTAGATTTATACTATAGAGAATCTGGTAGTAATTGGGAGTTTAAAGTGCAAGCAACAAATATTCTAGACACTGCATTTATAAATAAGGACAGTTTTAATAATCAGTTCAATGCTACAACGCAGTATTTTGTTTTGCCAAGAATTGTAATGTTAGTTGTAAAATATGATTTGTAAAATTTATCAAAACCATTTTTTAAACAATAAGAAAACGTGTACTTTTGTCTTCATAAACAAAGAGGAAGGATTTGACTGATTGCAACCTCGTGGCCAGAAGTGATTTCAGTGTCGCAAAAATGCTAAAGCAGTTACTTCGGAACCAAGTTCCAGTATTGTTGCTTCTTTAATGAAACCGTCAGATCCTTTGTAATTTTAAAATTTTGGAATCTTATGGCGTATTTATTTACATCAGAATCGGTTAGTGAAGGGCACCCAGATAAAATAGCAGATCAAATTAGTGATGCATTGCTAGATAGTTTTTTGGCTTTTGATCCAGAAAGCAAAGTAGCATGTGAAACCTTAGTAACTACAGGGCAAGTAGTATTGGCAGGAGAAGTTAAAAGTCAGACTTACTTAGATTTACAAGGAATAGCAAGAGATGTAATCAATAAAATAGGATACACAAAAGGAGAGTACCAATTTAGTGGTGATTCTTGTGGTGTAATTTCATTAATTCATGAGCAATCCCAAGATATAAACCAAGGTGTAGATCGTGCAACAAAAGAAGAACAAGGAGCAGGAGATCAAGGAATGATGTTTGGTTATGCGACAAAAGAAACGGAAAATTTTATGCCATTAGCATTAGATATTTCGCATAGATTACTTTTGGTTTTAGCTGAATTAAGGAGAGAGAATAAGGAAATCACTTATTTACGTCCAGATGCAAAAGCCCAAGTGACAATAGAGTATAGTGATGCCAATATTCCACAGCGAATAGACACTATTGTAGTATCTACACAGCACGATGCATTTGATGCGGATGATGAACGAATGCTTGCGAAAATTAAAAGCGATATTATTTCTATTCTAATTCCACGTGTAAAAGAGCAGTTGCCTTTGCGTATTCAGGAGTTGTTTAATGAGCAGATAGAGTACCATATTAACCCAACAGGAAAATTTGTTATTGGTGGTCCACATGGCGATACAGGTTTGACAGGAAGAAAAATTATTGTAGATACATACGGAGGTAAAGGTGCCCACGGTGGTGGAGCTTTTAGTGGAAAAGACCCAAGTAAAGTAGATCGTAGTGCAGCGTATGCAGCAAGACATGCAGCAAAAAATTTGGTAGCAGCGGGAGTAGCAGATGAGATTTTGGTACAAGTTAGTTATGCTATAGGAGTGGTAGAGCCAACGTCAATTTACGTAGATACTTATGGCACTTCCAAAGTGAATTTTACGGATGGAGAAATAGCAGAAAAGGTTGCGAAATTGTTTGATATGCGTCCTTTTGCAATAGAAGAACGATTAAAATTAAGAAATCCAATTTATTTGGAAACAGCAGCTTATGGGCATATGGGGAAACAGCCAGTTACCATAACGAAGGTTTTTGAGTCACCTTATAATGGAAGGGTAGAAAAAGAAGTAGAGTTGTTTACCTGGGAAAAGCTAGACACTATAGAAGAGGTGAAGTCAGCATTTAATTTGTAAAAAAAACTTAGTAGATGACAGAAAAATAAATTTTTTATTCGCTGTCTCCTTGAGCGTAGTCGAAAGGTTTTTGTCATCTACTAAAAATTCACTTTAATTTATATTTTTTGTATTTTTTTTCAAAAAATTAGGAATTTAAAATATTCCGTGCATATCTTTGCAGTAATAAGTTCAAACACATATTGAATAGTTATCAAGAAAGGCGGAGGGATTAGACCCTGTGAAGCCTTAGCAACCCTTTGAATTTTGCAAAGAAGGTGCTAAATTCTATCCGAAGTACATTATACTTATAGTGTATTGGAGTAGATGACAACAAAACAATTGCATTCCGTAATTGTATCTTTCTTATAACTTTTTTGATTAAACCTTAATACCATGTCCGTTGTTAAGCGTTTGACTTTTTTAATTTTAATAATTTAAAAAGTAACATCATGAGTACACAAAAATTTTCAACTAATGCATTACATGCAGGTCACGACACAAGTTTAAATGGAGGTACAAGAGCAGTGCCTATTTACCAAAGTACCGCCTTTGTATTTAACAATTCAGACCATGCTGCAAACTTATTTGCATTGGCAGAGCCAGGGAATATTTATACAAGAATAAATAACCCAACCAACGATATTTTAGAACAACGATTAGCAACTTTAGAAGGTGGTATAGCAGCAGTTGTAACCGCATCTGGTACGGCAGCAATTTCTACTGCTTTATTGGTGTTATTAAAAGCGGGAGACCATATTGTAGCATCCAATAGTCTGTATGGAGGAACATACAACTTGTTAAATGTGACTTTACCTCGTTTGGGAATTACAACAACATTTGTAGATCCAGAAGACCCTTCAAATTTCGGAAAAGCAGTTAAGGATAATACAAGAGCAATTTTTGTAGAGTCTTTGGGAAATCCAAAATTAGATGTCCTCGATTTAAAAGCAATAGCTGTAGAAGCAAAGACAGCTAAAATTCCTTTTATTGTAGATAACACAGTGGCTACACCGGCATTATTAAATCCAATAGAATATGGAGCAAATATTGTAATTCACTCTCTAACAAAATATATTAATGGTAATGGTACCGCTTTAGGAGGTGCTATTATAGATGCAGGTACTTTTGATTGGAGTAGTGGTAAATTTTCTGAATTCACAGAACCTTCCGCAGGTTACCACGGATTAGTATACCACGATGCCTTAGGAGAAGCAGCTTTTATTGCTAAAGTTCGAATTGAAGGATTGCGCGACCACGGAGCAGCGTTGAGTCCGTTTAACGCTTTTCAAATTATTCAAGGATTAGAAACTTTAGAAATCCGAATCAAAAAGCATAGTGAAAATGCTTTAGAACTGGCGAAATGGTTAGAAGGAAGAGATGAGGTGCTTTGGGTAAATTATCCAGGTTTAGAAAGTAGTAAGTACCATAGTTTAGCTAAGAAATACTTACCAACAGGGCAAAGTGGTTTGGTTACTTTTGGTGTAAAAGGAGGACATGATTCTGCTAAAAAAATAGCAGATGATACAAAAATATTCTCTTTGTTAGCAAATATTGGAGATACAAAATCTTTAATAATTCATCCAGGAAGTACAACACACCAACAATTAGATGAAGCAGCTCAGGAATTAACAGGAGTAACTAAAGATTTAATTCGTTTGTCTGTTGGTTTGGAAAATATAGAAGATTTAAAATCAGATTTAGAACAAGCTTTTGCGGGTCTGTAATTTAAAGAAAAAAAGGGATTGTCATGTTCTTGTGTGTTTATTAGTTTTTTTTTGCACATGACAATCTTCTTTTTAGTCCAAATTATACAGTAGAGAGTATCTAGTACATAATGCGGTTTAATGTTTAATTATATAAGATTATCTAATATGCTACATTCTATAGAAATAGCAACATATACAACAAATAAAGGAACTTCGTCTGCGTTGTCCTTATCCTATCAATTGTTTGGATTGCCTTTACATACGGCTCCGGTAGTTTTGGTAAATCACGCCTTAACGGGGAATTCCGATGTAGGAGGAAAAGACGGATGGTGGTCTACCTTAATAGGGGAAGGCAAATGTATAGATACTAATAAGTATACGGTTATTACCTTTAATATTCCAGGAAACGGATACGATGGTTTCGTAATAGACAATTATAAAGATTTTGTAGCGCAAGATATTGCTAAGATATTTTTACTTGGTTTAAAAGAGTTAAACGTTAAAAAGCTTTACGCGCTAATAGGAGGTTCTCTTGGAGGTGGTATTGCTTGGGAAATGGCAACCTTAAACCCAAAGATTACAGAGCACCTTATTCCTGTAGCTTCCGATTGGAAATCTACAGATTGGTTAATTGCAAATTGTCAGATTCAAGAGCAATTTTTAATTAATTCTAAGCAGCCAGTACACGATGCTCGTATGCATGCAATGTTATGTTATAGAACACCAGAATCTTTTAAAGAACGATTTAAAAGGAGTACCAATACAGAATTAAACGTATTTAATGTAGAAAGTTGGTTAACGCATCATGGAGAAAAATTGCAAGAGCGGTTTCAGTTGTCTGCATATAAATTAATGAACCAACTTTTAAAAACTATAGATGTTACTCGTAATGGAGAAGAGGCATTTCTTAATTTGCAAAAAAGTGCTACAAATATTCATATTATAGGGGTAGATTCTGATATGTTTTTTACAGCCATAGAGAATAAAGAAACCTTTAAGCAACTAGCACAAGTAAATAGTAATGTTACTTATGGCGAAGTTAATTCGTTACATGGTCACGATGCTTTTTTAATAGAATTTGAACAAATAGAAAAATTACTTAAAGGTGTTTTTAATAAAGAAGAAGCTTCAAAAAGAACAACTATATTAAAGTTTGGAGGGAAGTCTTTGGCAAATGGAGAAGGTGTTGATAAAGTGCTTTCTATTATAACGGCTAAGGAAAAGGAACATAATAAAATTGTAGTTGTATTGTCTGCAAGAGGTGGTGCAACAGATCAGTTAGAGAATATTTTAGAAAAAGCTGCAAAGAAAGAAAATTACAAAGAAGATTTTGAAGCTTTTGAAAAATACCAACAGCATACTTATAAAAATGTAAAGCTTTCCGATGAGTTTGCTGGTTTAGCCAAATTGTTTGAAGGTGTTGCTTTACTAGGCGATTATAGTTCTAGAATAAAAGATGAGGTTTTGTCTTATGGCGAACTTATATCTGCCAAATTGGTAACGAAACTACTTATTGGAAAAGGAGTTAAGGCGCAAATGGTAGATTCTAGAAGTTTAATAAAGACGGATGCTACTTATGGTGATGCACAAGTTTTAGAAACAATATCAAGAGAGAATGTTATAAAAGCTTTTGAGGCCTTAGAATCCGATTGTGTTCCTATAGTATCTGGTTTTATAGCATCAGATAAGGATAATATAACTACTACCTTAGGAAGAAACGGGAGTAATTACAGCGCTTCGTTGTTGGCAAATTTTTTAGACGCAGAAGAATTACAGAGTTATACACATGTAGATGGAATTTTTACAGCAAATCCAGATTTAGTTACGGATGCCAAGAAGATTGCGCAATTGTCCTACAGTGAAGCAAATGAGTTAGCTAATTTTGGGGCAACTATTTTACATGCGAAAACCATAATACCATTGTTAGAGAAAAATATTCCGTTAAGAATATTAAATACATTTACTAATGATAATGAAGGTACTTTAATTAGTGCGGTTACAAGTAAAGAAGGGATAAAATCACTATCTGTAATAGAAAATGTAGCGTTGGTTAATTTAGAAGGTCGAGGACTGCTAGGTAAAGTGGGAGTAGATGCTCGAGTCTTTAAAGCTTTAGGCGATAAGAAAATTAGCGTTAGTATTATTTCCCAAGGTTCTTCAGAAAGAGGAATTGGATTGGTGGTCGATGCAACCAATGCTTCCAATGCAAAATTGGCTTTAGAAGAAGAATTTGAAAACGATTTTCACTCTAAGGATATTAATAGAATAACGGTAATAGATGATGTGTCGGTCATATCCATTATCGGTCAAGATTTAAGTACATTTCACAAACCGTACAATGCATTGATTAAAAACCAAATAGTTCCCTTGTTATTTAACAATACGATATCTGGGAAAAATGTTAGTTTGGTGGTTAGAAAGTCCGATTTAAATAAGGCTTTAAACGTAATGCATGGTCAGATTTTCGGAATAAGTAAGAAAATTAACTTGGCAATATTTGGACATGGAAATGTAGGCGGGACACTTATAAATCAGATATTAAAATCGGCTAAAAAAATAGAGAAAAGAAGAGGGATTCAATTAAATGTTTTTGCCATTGGTAATTCTAAAAAGGTATTACTAAATAAAGATGGAATAGCTAAGAACTGGGAAACAGAAATTAGAGAAAAAGGCGTAGCATATACATTTGAAGATATTATAATTTATGCAAAAGAGAATCATTTAGAGAATTTAATAGCGGTAGATAATACAGCAAACAAAGCTTTTGTAGAAAGTTATTTTGATTTTGTAGAGAATGGGTTCGATCTAGTTTCTTCTAATAAAATAGCAAATACATTAGGGTTTCAATATTACCAGCAATTGAGAGAAGTGTTAGATAGACACCAAAAGCAATATTTGTATGAAACTAATGTAGGAGCTGGACTTCCATTAATCGATACTATAAAATTATTGCATTTATCTGGGGAGAACATTACCCGAATCAAAGGAGTGTTTTCGGGTTCACTAAGTTATATTTTTAATACATTTTCGGAGAAAGAGGTTTCTTTTTCTACTATATTAAAAGAAGCAATGGAGAAAGGATTTACGGAGCCAGATGCACGAGAAGACTTATCAGGAAATGATGTTGGAAGAAAATTACTGATTTTAGCCAGAGAGTTAGAATTAAAAAATGAATTTTCAGATATTAATATTCAAAACCTAATACCGAAGAAATTTCAGGAAGGTGATGTACAAGAGTTTTTGAATAATTTTAACATTTTAGATGCCGTTTTTGAAAAGATAAAAAGAGACCAAAAACCAAATCATGTATTGCGATACGTGGGAGATTTATCTGGAAACTTACAAAAAGACAAAGGAGAATTAAACGTACAATTAGTATCTGTTCCAAAGGAAAGTGCTTTAGGGCAAGTAAAAGGAGCAGATTCTATTATCGAAATTTATACAGAATCGTATGGTGAAAATCCATTGGTAATTCAGGGAGCAGGAGCAGGAGCTGCTGTTACTGCAAGAGGTGTTTTTGGAGATATAATAAGAATAGCAGAAAAAGGCTAATTTTGCCTACATTGTCACTTAGAGTTATGAAGAAAGAAAATAAGTTTGAAACAAATGCTGTAAGGACTCAGATGGAACGTTCCCAATATTTGGAGCATTCCACGCCTATTTACCTAACGTCTAGTTTTGTGTTTGAAGATGCGGAAGATATGCGCGCTTCTTTTGCAGAAGAGAAAGACAGGAATATATATTCTAGATATGCGAATCCCAATTCATCAGAATTTATAGATAAGGTATGTCAAATGGAAGGGGCAGAAAGTGGTTTCGCTTTTGCTTCTGGTATGGCGGCTGTTTTTTCAACTTTTGCAGCATTATTAGATAGTGGAGACCATATTGTTTCTGCGCGTAGTGTTTTTGGTTCTACCCATACACTTTTCACTAAGTTTTTACCAAAGTGGGGAATTACTACTAGTTATTTTAATATAAATAAACTAGATACTATAGAAGGTTTAATTACGCCAAATACTAAAATACTATATGCGGAATCGCCTACAAACCCAGGTGTGGATATTTTAGATTTAGAAGCACTAGGGAAAATAGCTAAGAAACATAATTTAATTTTTATAATTGATAATTGTTTTGCAACTCCGTATTTGCAACAGCCCATAAAATATGGCGCAGATCTCGTTATTCATTCTGGCACAAAATTAATGGATGGTCAGGGTCGTGTTTTGGCAGGAATTACAGTTGGAAGCAATGTGTTAATTGATATTATTTATAGATTTTCGAGAATTACAGGGCCAGCTTTATCTCCATTTAATGCTTGGGTATTATCTAAAAGTTTAGAAACCTTAGCGGTTAGAGTAGATAGGCATTGTGAAAATGCTATGAAATTGGCAGAATTCCTGGAGAATCATCCAAAAATTAATTGGGTAAAATATCCATTTTTAAAATCGCATCCACAATACGAGCTGGCTAAAAAGCAAATGAAATCAGGAGGGTCTGTTGTTGCTTTTGAGGTAAAAGGAGGCGTAAAGGCTGGGCAACAGTTTTTCGATGCCATTAAGTTGTTATCGCTATCGGCAAATTTGGGAGATTCAAGAAGTATTGTAACACATCCGGCATCTACAACACATAGTAAGTTATCTGTTGAAGAAAGGTTAGAGTCAGGTATTACAGACGGTATGGTTAGGCTTTCTGTTGGACTAGAGCATGTAGATGATATTATAGCAGATGTTGCGCAAGCCTTAGATTAAAGTGTTTAATTTGAGCTAATTTAGTCATGAAATGGAAGATAAAGTCGAAGTAATAGCATTTGAATCTAGATACGCAAAAGATTTTGCCAGTTTAAATATAGAGTGGCTCGAGAAATATTTTGTTGTAGAGCCGCATGATGCAGAACTTCTGCAAAAGTGTGAAGAAACTATAATAGCTAAAGGAGGTTATATTTTTTTCGCAAGAATAGGCAATGCTATAGTTGGAACATTTTCATTAATAAAAGTAGCAGATGGTGTTTACGAACTTGGTAAAATGGCAGTGTCGCCAAAATTTCAAGGGCGTAAAATTGGACAAGTACTTATGGAATTTTGTATAGCATATGCCAAAGAGCAAGGCTGGCGTAAAATACTGTTATATTCAAACAGAATTCTTAAAAATGCAATCCATATTTATGAAAAATATGGTTTTAAAGAAGTCCACTTAGAAGAAGATTCTCCTTACCAACGTAGTAATATTAAAATGAAACTTAGTTTGAGTTGATTTTCCATATCTTCGTCCCATGCTTTCTAAGAAGACGAAATATGGGTTAAAGGCACTTGCTTTTTTGGCGAATCAGAAGAATAATGAGCCGGTACAAATTGCAGAGATAGCAAAGCATGAAAATATTTCACAAAAGTTTTTAGAAAGCATACTACTTAGTCTTCGTAAGAGTGGTTTTTTAGCTTCTAAAAAAGGAAAAGGAGGAGGGTATTATTTAATAAAATCTCCTTCAGAAATACCAATGACAACTGTAATGCGTGTATTAGAGGGGCCTATAGCTATGGTGCCCTGCGTAAGCCTTAACTTTTATGAAAAGTGTGACGACTGTCCAGACGAAAATGCCTGCTCTGTAAATAAGATAATGTTACAAATTAGAGACAGTGCATTAGAAGTTTACCGTAATAATACCTTGGCAGATATAATTTCTTAAGTACTGTCAATTTAGTTTATCCTTTATTCCATAATTAGAGAATTTATTATTTTGAAAAGTGTTTATACATGTAATCGGTAATAAATACAGTACTTCACAAATAATCTAGTAAAACTATAGGTTTAATGTATTTTTATGATGTTTTAACATTGTGAATCCAAAAATATGTATAGCTTTGCATACCCTACTTAATTAGTAGGGTAATAAAATTATAATTGATTTTGCAATGATTACAGACCAATTGATTTTAGATAAAAAAAATACGAGACAGAGTTATGAGGAAGATAAGAAGTCGGAAGATTCTAAGAGGAGTATTGCAAAATCTATAAGTTGGCGAATAATAGGGACACTAGATACCATTATTATATCTTGGGTTGTGACAGGAGCATTAACAGTAGCTATGTCTATTGGGGTAGTAGAATTATTTACAAAAATGATTTTATACTTTTTCCACGAGCGTATTTGGAATACAATTAAATGGGGCAAATAAGGAGTTACAAGAATCATTAGTTGGTATAAGTTATTTTAAATAGAAATAAGATGAATTTTACGGAAGAGCAAATACAAAATTTGAATGCACAGTTCAAGGGCATTCCACCAGAAGAAATTATTTCTTGGGCAATTACTTATGCTAAGAAGCCAGTTGTGACTACTAATTTCCGTCCTTATGAAGTTGCAATTCTTCACGCTGTAACGGATATTGAAAAATCCATTCCAGTAATCTGGTGCGATACTGGTTACAATACACCCAATACGTATAAACATGCCGAAGAGTTAATAGCGACCTTAGGATTACAAATAGAATTATATGTACCTAAACAAACCTCTTCACATAGAGATGTAGTTATGGGAATACCAGATATAAGCGATCCAATGCATGCTGTTTTTACAGAGCAAGTAAAGTTAGAACCTTTTAAAAGAGCTATGAAAGAACACCAGCCAGATGTATGGTTTACAAATCTTAGAAAAGGACAAACAGCTTTAAGAGATACTCTGGACATTCTTAGTTTAGGTAAGGATGGCGTTTTAAAAGTGAGTCCGTTTTATCATTGGGACGATACACAATTAGATATTTATTTAAAAGAAAGAAACCTTCCAAATGAGCATAAGTATTTTGATCCAACTAAGGTTTTAGAAAATCGTGAGTGCGGATTGCATACATAATTAGAAGAAAGAAGAAGTTATTATAGAAAAGATACAATCTATGTTAGAGATAGAAACACAAGAATTAGAGAAGACAATTTTGGTTGACACAAATATATTAAATATAAATGCTCTTGAAAGTGAAGCTATTTATATTTTTAGAGAGGTAGTAGCACAGTTTGATAAGCCAGTGTTATTATTTTCTGGAGGTAAAGATTCGATAACCCTAGTGCGTTTGGCGCAAAAAGCTTTTTACCCAGGTAAAATTCCTTTTCCACTAATGCATATAGATACGGGACATAATTTTCCAGAAACCATTGCTTTTCGCGATAAGTTGGTGGAGGAACTTGGTCTGGAATTAATTGTACGTCATGTGCAGGATTCTATAGATAAGGGAAAGGTTATTGAGGAAACAGGTAAGTATGCAAGTAGAAATATGTTGCAAACAACGACTCTTTTAGATGCAATAGAAGAATTTAAGTTTGATGCTTGTATAGGTGGAGCACGTAGAGACGAGGAAAAAGCAAGAGCAAAAGAACGTATTTTTTCTGTTCGAGATGATTTTGGTCAATGGGATGAAAAAAACCAACGCCCAGAACTTTTTGATATGCTTAACGGTGAGATAGAGATTGGTCAGAATGTACGTGTTTTTCCAATAAGTAACTGGACAGAATTAGACGTATGGAGTTATATACAAAAGGAAGCTATAGAAATTCCTTCTATCTATTTTGCGCATAAAAGAAACATTTTTGTTCGTGACGGATTAATCTGGTCTGCGGAGGATGCTGTTGTTTTTAGAGCAGAAGATGAGATTGTTGAAGAGCGAATTGTACGGTTTAGAACCGTTGGCGATATGTCTTGTACAGCAGCAGTATTGTCGCATGCAGATACGATAGAGAAAGTGGTTGGCGAAATTAGGGAGTCAAAAATATCGGAACGTGGCGCAAGAATAGACGACAAAAGATCTGAAGCGGCAATGGAAAAACGCAAGCAACAAGGATATTTTTAGAGTCAAGCCGTAAAGGTTTTGAAAGTCTTGTTAAGTAGAAAAAAATAGAAAAAATTAATTAAAATACCATGTAGAGCTCCCTTATTTAAAAAAGGGCGTGGGGAAAGGAATGGAAGTACTAAAAATAGCAACAGCAGGAAGTGTAGATGATGGGAAAAGTACCTTGATTGGGAGGTTGCTTTACGACACAAAATCACTTACAGAAGATAAAATAGAAGCGATACAAAAGAGTAGTGAGCAAAGAGGGTATGATTATTTGGATCTTTCTTTGGCAACAGATGGTTTGGTAGCAGAAAGAGAGCAGGGAATAACAATAGACGTAGCGCATATTTATTTCTCTACACCTACAAAGAGTTACATTATTGCAGATACTCCGGGGCATATAGAGTACACTAGAAATATGGTTACGGGAGCATCAACTTCTCAGGTAGCAATTATTCTTGTAGATGCAAGAAAAGGAGTAATAGAACAGACATATCGTCATTTCTTTATTAATAATTTATTACGAGTAAAAGATATTATAGTTGCTGTAAATAAAATGGATTTGGTAGATTATTCCGAAGATGTTTTTAACGAAATCAAAAAGGATTTTGAAGCCTTAAATGCTAAGAGCACTTACAAAGAGCAACAGTTGAGCTACATTCCGGTGAGCGCTTTAAAAGGTGGAAACATTGTAAAGAAATCAGAAAAAATGTCTTGGTATGATGGGGATACTATCTTGGAGCATTTAGAGAAATTAGAAGCCTCAGATGTGTATGATGGCGGTCAGGTAAGATTTCCAATACAATCCGTTATTCGTCCAAAGACAGAAGAGTTTCATGATTTTAGAGGCTATGCCGGAAAAATTTATGGAGGTTCTTTAAAAGTTGGCGATAAGGTTACCGTTTTACCGTCATTAACAGAGTCTAAAATTAAAGAAATTTTCTTTTTTGATAAGAAATACGAAGAAGCAATAGCAGGAAGCTCTGTCAATATTACGTTAGAAAACGATATTAATGTAACTAGAGGAGATATGTTGGTAAAGTCTAAGGAACTACCTAAGATTGAAAAGCAAATTACCGCAACAGTTTGTTGGATGGATAGTAAGCAATTACAACCAGGAGCAAAATATATAGTACAACATAACACCAATAAGGTATTGTCAAAAATAGATGTTATAAAAAATATTGTTTCTCCAGATTATACGGGAGTTATAGAAGCAAACAATAGGTTGGCGTTAAATGATATAGGAGAAGTAAGTATAAAGTTGAGCAAGCCTTTGTTTTATGATAGTTATAAAGACAATAAGTACAATGGTGCTTTTATTTTAATAGATGCACAAACCAATGCAACAGCAGGGATAGGCTTTATAAACTAAGATCATATAAAAGGAGCGTTAGGGATAGAAGCGGTATCCTCTTATTTTTTATAAGAGATATAGCGGATAGCCCGGACCCGTAGGGAACGTTATAAAAAAGGAAGGCAAGCAATAAAAGTTCTGCAAGGTATTTAGTGTCTTGTAGGCGTCACAATTGAGGAGTTGTTTTTTTTGCAGTATTATCCTAGTAAATTAGTAGGATAACTAGAGTGAATTACCATAAAAACAGTAATAAAAAGAGAGATGCAGAGTTTTAGGACAGAAATTGAAAACCCAGTAGTAGCAAAGGATATTATAGAGCTGGAAGCGAAAATAAGACAGTTTCATGAAGGTAACTTAGACGAAGAGAAGTTTAGAAGTCTTCGTTTAGCACGTGGTGTTTATGGACAAAGACAGCAGGGAGTTCAGATGATTAGAATGAAAATTCCTTATGGGAAATTATCGTCTAAACAACTAAAACGAATCTGTGATGTTTCTGAAGAATATTCTACAGGAAGGTTGCATATTACAACACGACAAGATATTCAAATTCATTATGTAGAATTAGATAGAACCCCTGAATTATGGGCACAACTAGAAAAGGATGATGTTACCTTGCGGGAAGCTTGTGGTAATGCAGTTAGAAATATTACCGCTAGCGAAACTGCGGGGATCGATGTAGAGGAACCTTTTGACGTATCTCCTTACGCACAAATCATGTTTGAATACTTTTTACGAAACCCAATTAGTCAAGAAATGGGTAGAAAGTTTAAGGTGTCTTTCTCTGCCTCAGATGCCGATACAGGACTTTCCTATATGCATGATTTGGGTTTTATAGCCAAAATAAAAAATGGTGTAAATGGATTTAAAGTGTTATTGGGCGGCGGATTAGGTTCACAACCAAGACATGCAGATGTTCTTTATGAATTTTTAGAAGCAGATCAGATTATTCCATTAATGGATGGTGTAATTCGCGTTTTTGATAGATACGGAGAACGAAAGAGTAGAGCTAAAGCCAGAATGAAATTTTTACTAAAAGATTTTGGTTTAGATGGCTTTAAAAAGTTGTTAGAAGAAGAGCAAAAGGCAGTTCCGTTTAAAACATATCCTATAGATGTAGACGCGTATCCAGCAGTGTCTATTGCTGAGGTTGAATCCACAGACGTTACTATAGGAGATACTGTTGCTTTTGAGCAATGGAAAGCTTCCAATTTGGTGCCACAAAAACAAAAAGGGTATGTGGCAATTGGTATTAAAGTAAATCTGGGAGATTTTTATATTGAAAAAGCAAGATTGCTGGCAGACTTGGTTGAAACTTTTGCAGCAGGAGAAGTACGGTTAACCTTACGTCAGAATATTTTGATTCCTTATGTAAAAGAAGAATTAGTGCCTTATTTCTATGTAGCGCTAAATAAATTAGGTTTTGCAGAAATAGGATATAATACAGTTTCAGATATTACAGCATGTCCAGGAACGGATACTTGTAATTTGGGTATTGCTAGTAGTACGGGTATCTCGGACGAGTTAGAACGAGTTATAAATACGGAATATCCACAGTTTAAGAACAATGCAGACATTGTAATAAAAATTAGTGGTTGTATGAATGCTTGTGGGCAACATACCATGGCGAATATTGGTTTTCAAGGCATGTCTGTTAGAACAAAAGAGAAGTTGGTAGCACCTGCTCTTCAGGTATTATTAGGAGGAGGAAATTTTGGAAATGGAGAAGGCCGATTTGCGGATAAATTAGTAAAAATCCCGAGTAAGAGAGGTCCAGAAGCATTGCGATTAATTTTGAATGATTTTGAGGCAAATGCGGGAGAACTATCTTTTGTAGATTACTATGCCGGTAAAGGGAAAATTTATTTCTATGATTATTTAAAGCACTTAACGGATGTTACCGCTTTAACTGCAGACGATTTTATAGATTGGGGAAATAAAGAACGGTACGAAAAAGCAATTGGTGTTGGCGAATGTGCTGGAGTTGTAATAGATTTAATAGCAACTTTATTACTAGAAAGTGAAGAAAAGATAAAAAATGCAAAATTTGCTTTAGAGGGCAAAAAATGGTCTGCTAGTATCTACCATTCGTATTCTTCGATGGTAAATTCAGCGAAGGCATTATTGACATCAGAAAATCATAAAACGAATACACATGTTGGAATAATTCGTGATTTCGATACCGTTTTTATTGAAACAGAAAAGATTAATCTAGAGTCGAGCTTTAGTCAATTAGCATTACAATTAAACAAGAACGAACCTACAGAAGCATTTGCAAAGAGTTATTTGGAAGATGCAAATAGGTTTTTACGCCATGTAGAAACGTATCGTAAAAAAGAATTACAAGAAGCATAATGAAGAAGTCAATTCAAAATACAATTAAGTTATTCGCTAAGGGAGGAGTTTCTTCTTTAAGAAGAGGGCTCTTAACAGTTGTAGGAGCAGGCCCAGGCGATGTCGAATTAATAACACTTAAAGCTGTAAAGGCATTGCAAAATGCAGATGTAGTTTTATACGATGCCTTGGTAGCTATAGAATTGCTAGAGCATGCTCCAAATGCAGAACATATTTTTGTAGGAAAACGAAAAGGCTGTTATAAGTACCAACAAGATCAGATTAATGAACTTATTGTTAGTCGGGCTAAAAGCCATGGAAATGTTGTTCGTTTAAAAGGGGGAGATCCTTTTGTTTTTGGACGAGGAGCAGAAGAAATGGAATATGCAGCATCTCATGGAATAGAAGTAGCAATGGTTCCAGGGATTTCTTCCTCAGTTTCGGTACCTGCTTATCAAAATATTCCGGTAACCAAAAGAGGTTCTTCGGAGAGTTTTTGGGTAATTACGGCAACGACGAAAGAGCATAAATTATCTGGCGATATTCAATTGGCAGCAAAATCCAATGCCACGGTTGTGATACTTATGGGAATGAGTAAGCTACCTGCTATTATTAAATTATTTATGGCAGAAGGGAAATCAGAAACTCCTATAGCAATAATTCAAAATGGTACTACGATAAATGAAAAGGTGGGTGTAGCTACAATTGCTACAATAGAAAAGGAAGTAGAACGACAAAATTTGGCAAATCCTGCAATTATTATTATTGGAGAAGTGGTAAAACACAGGGAGCAAATTGCAAACCTGCAAGAATTAAACTTTATAGAAGATGTAGAATCGGATAACAAGGAGGTTTTTAATTCAGTTCAATTGTAAGGTATGGAACGAAATAATCTATATCCAATATTTTTAAAAATGTCGAAGCTAACGGTACTTATAGTTGGTGGAGGAGACGTAGCAGAAGAAAAATTAAATTTCTTGACAAAGTCGAGTCCAGATGCAACCGTGGTTATGGTAGCTCCATTTTTTAAGGAAGGAGTTTTAGCATTAGCTTCAAAATTCAATGTCACTTTAATTCAAGAAAATTATGGTAAAGAGCATTTACAAGATAAGCAGATGGTAGTGGCAACGACAGATGTAATAGAAGTGAATTTAGAAGTGTATCACGATTGTAGGGAAAGAAACATTTTAGTAAACGTTGCGGATAATCCACCATATTGTGATTTTTATATGGGAGGAATAGTAACAAAAGGAAATGTGAAAATAGCCATTTCTACGAATGGAAAATCGCCAACAACGGCAAAGCGTTTGCGGCAATTTTTTGAAGAAGTTATCCCAGAGGATATTAATAAGATGGTAGAGAATTTAAATGCATATCGAAAAACCATTAAAGGCGATTTTTCGAATAAAGTGACCGTTTTAAACAAATTGACAGAAGAATTATTAGCCAAAAATTAAAGTAATTTAGATTAATTATAAATAATTTACGAGATTTACAATAAATTAAAGTAGTAGTGAGATGATAAAGACAGATATACTAATTATAGGAGCAGGTCCAACAGGTTTGTTTACCGTTTTTGAGGCAGGATTATTAAAGCTAAGAACGCATTTAATAGATGCTTTGCCACAACCAGGAGGTCAATGTTCGGAGTTATATCCTAAAAAGCCAATTTATGATATTCCAGGATTTCCAGAAATTTTGGCAGGAGATTTGGTTACAAATCTTATGGAGCAAATAAAAGCATTTGAACCAGGTTTTACGTTAGGTGAAAGAGCAGATACTTTGGATAAATTGGAAGATGGTTCTTTTGTTGTTACTACAAATAAAGGGACAAAACATAATGCGCCAGTTGTTGTTATTGCTGGTGGTTTAGGATCTTTTGAGCCAAGAAAGCCACCTATTCCAAATATTGTAGATTTTGAAGATAAGGGAGTCTCTTATATGATTAAAGATCCAGAAGTATATCGCGATAAAAAAGTCGTAATATCTGGAGGAGGAGATTCTGCCTTAGATTGGGCAATTTTCTTGGCAGATGTGGCATCAGAAGTTTATTTGGTACATAGAAGAAACGAATTTAGAGGTGCATTAGATTCTGTAGAAAAAGCAGGAGAGCTTGCTAAAATTGGTAAGATTAAGCTGTTTACAGAAGCAGAGGTAAAAGTAATATACGGAGCGGATCAAGTAGAAGCAGTAGGTATTAAGCATAATGACAAAGAGAAAGAAGATTCTTATGTAGAAACGGACTATTTTATTCCATTATTTGGATTATCTCCAAAACTAGGTCCTATTGGAAATTGGGGATTAGAAATAGAAAAGAACGCTATAAAAGTGGATAACTCTTACGATTACCAAACCAATATTCCTGGGGTATATGCTATTGGAGATGTAAATACCTACAAAGGGAAATTGAAATTAATTTTATCTGGATTTCATGAAGCAGCGGTTATGTGCCAAAGCGCCTACCAGATTATTAATCCAGACAAGAAATATGTTATGAAATATACTACCGTTGGCGGGGTAGAAGGATTTGATGGTTCTAAAAAAGAGGCTAAAAAATCGGTGGTTCAAAGTATATTAAAATAGTATTATAGAAACAAAATAGGTTTTTGTAATTAAGCTTGAAAAAGCAAAATGTAAAACTAGAGATGAAATTGGGAGTATATACTCCCAATTTCACCAAAAAAGAGAAACTTTACTTGTTTTTCAAATGGCTGTGGTGTTACTTTGCAGTCAGTTCATTAAAAGATTGAAATTGTTATCAAGAAAGGCAGAGGGAATAGACCCATTGAAGCCTTGGCAACCCTTTTCATTTGCAGCAACTGTGGGCAATAATAAAGAAGGTGCTACATTCTATCCGACTATGCAGAAATAAAAAAACACGGAATAGATAACTAAAAAAAGACACCAGGTCTTTTCTCCTTACTTGTAACATTCAAATTAAATAATACCAGTGTATAGTGTAATGCTAAAGCTGTGTTTTTGGTAGTGTTAGGATGAAAGATATTAGGGAAGAAATTAAGAAGAGAATTTTAGTGTTAGATGGTGCTATGGGTACCATGCTACAACAGTATAAATTTACAGAGGAAGATTTTAGAGGAGAACGTTTTAAAGATTGGGAGCATCCATTGCAAGGGAATAATGATTTGTTATCCCTAACGCAACCAGAAGCAATAGCAACGATACATAGCAAGTATTTTGAAGCAGGAGCAGATATTGTGGAGACAAACACATTTTCTAGTACAACCATAGCCATGGCAGATTATTTCATGGAAGAATTGGTGTACGAATTAAACTTTGAATCTGCCAGAATTGCAAAAGAAGTAGCAGACGCATTCACAGAAAAAGAACCACATAAGCCAAGGTTTGTAGCCGGAAGCATAGGGCCTACAAACAGAACGGCGAGCATGTCTCCAGATGTTAACGATCCAGGCTATAGGGCCGTTACTTTTGATGAATTACGAATTGCGTATAAATTACAAATAGAAGGATTACTAGATGGTGGTTCTGATTTGTTATTGGTAGAAACCGTTTTTGATACGCTTAATGCCAAAGCTGCATTATTTGCTATAGAAGAAGTAAAAGATGCGCGTAATATAGATGTGCCAATTATGGTAAGCGGTACAATTACAGATGCCTCAGGTAGAACATTGTCTGGGCAAACCGCAGAAGCGTTTTTAATTTCCATATCGCATATTCCATTGCTTACGATAGGATTTAATTGTGCTTTAGGAGCTAATTTATTACAACCGCACTTAGAAGCAATAGCGAATAAAACTTCCTATGGAATATCAGCACATCCAAACGCAGGATTACCAAATGCATTTGGAGAGTATGATGAAACTGCCGAAGAAATGGCAGAGCAGATAGAAGAATATTTAAAAAGAGATTTAATTAATATTATTGGAGGTTGTTGTGGAACAACACCAGAACATATTTCTGCAATTTCTGATTTAGCCAATAAATACGAACCCCGATTACTAAAAGTGGAGGTGTAATTATGGAAGATAAATCTAAAAACCCAATAAAATACCTGAAACTATCAGGATTAGAACCCCTAATTTTAAACGAAAACACCAACTTTATAAATGTAGGAGAACGAACTAATGTAGCAGGGTCTAGGAAATTTTTACGCCTAATAAATGAAGATAATTATGAGGAGGCTTTGGCAATTGCAAGGCATCAAGTAGATGGAGGCGCTCAGATTATTGATATTAATATGGACGATGGTTTACTTGATGGAAAGAAAGCCATGGTTCGTTTTTTAAACCTGATAGCGGCTGAACCAGATATTTGTCGTGTTCCAATTATGATAGACAGTTCTAAATGGGATATTATAGAAGCTGGATTGAAGGTTGTACAGGGAAAATGCATTGTAAATTCAATTTCTTTAAAAGAAGGGAAAGAGAATTTTTTATACCAGGCGAAGCTAATAAAACGATATGGTGCTGCAGTAATTGTAATGGCATTTGATGAGGTTGGTCAGGCAGACAGCTATGAAAGACGAATAGAAATAGCCGAAAAATCGTACCGTATATTAGTCGATGAACTTAATTTTGCATCGGAAGATATTATATTCGATTTAAATATTTTTCCTGTAGCAACAGGAATGGATGAGCATCGGAAAAATGCTACCGATTTTATTGAGGCAACCCGTTGGGTACGTCAAAATTTACCAAATGCAAGTGTAAGTGGTGGAGTAAGTAATGTGTCCTTTTCTTTTAGAGGAAACAATACGGTAAGAGAGGCAATGCACTCGGTATTTTTATACTATGCAATTCAGGCAGGGATGAATATGGGGATTGTTAATCCTGCTATGTTAGAAGTATATGACGATATTCCTAAAGATTTATTAGAGCATATAGAAGATGTAATTTTAAATAGAAGGGATGATGCCACAGAACGCCTATTAGATTTTGCAGAAACTGTAAAAGGAATAAAAAAAGACAGTCCAGAGAAGATTTTAGAATGGCGAAGTTTATCATTACAGGATAGAATAACACATGCCTTGGTAAAAGGGGTAGATTCTTTTATTGTAGAAGATACGGAAGAAGCCAGACAACAGGCAGAAAAACCAATAGAGGTTATTGAAAACAACCTAATGACGGGGATGAATGTTGTAGGAGATTTATTTGGAGCAGGAAAAATGTTTTTACCGCAGGTGGTAAAATCGGCTCGAGTAATGAAAAAGGCAGTAGCCTATTTAAATCCGTTTATAGAAGAAGAAAAAGGAGAAGAACAGAAAGCTTTAGGGAAGATACTTATGGCTACGGTAAAAGGCGATGTACATGATATTGGAAAGAATATTGTAAGTGTTGTTTTGGGTTGTAATAACTATGAAATTGTAGATTTAGGGGTAATGGTACCTCCAGAAAAGATTATAGAAGCAGCTAAAAAGGAGAATGTAGATATTATTGGTCTTAGTGGGCTAATAACCCCATCTTTAGATGAAATGGTGTATTTGGCAAAGGAGATGGAACGTCAAGATTTTCAGGTCCCACTGTTAATAGGTGGGGCAACCACGTCAAAAGCACATACGGCGGTAAAGATAGATACCCAGTATAAAAATGCAGTAGTACATGTAAATGATGCTTCGCGAGCAGTGACGGTGGTTGGGAATTTACTAAACCCAAAAACAAGTAATCTATATGTTGCAAAACTGAAAAAGGATTATGATGAGTTTCGGGAAAAGTTTTTAAAGCGAGGTAAGACAAAATCGTACCGAACTTTAGAAGAAGCCAGAGAAAGAAAATATAAAATAGATTGGGAGACTTCTACTATTGTAAAGCCAAAGGCATTGGGGATTCAGACATTAGAGCAGGTAAGTTTAAAAGAATTACTGCCTTTTATTGATTGGAGTCCATTTTTTAGAAGTTGGGATTTGCATGGGAAATATCCAGATATATTAACCGATAAAGTTGTAGGAGAGCAAGCCACGACTTTGTTTGCTGATGCTCAAGTTATATTAAAAGAAATTATTACAAAACAATTATTAAAACCGAAGGGAGTTTTTGGATTGTTTGAAGCGAATACTATTAATGACGATGATATTTCTATTCAGAAAAAAGGAAAAGAAATTACTATTTTTAGAACCTTACGCCAGCAATTAAAAAAGCGTGATGGAATTCCGAATATAGCCCTGTCTGATTTTATAGCACCAAAAGAAACAGGAAAAACCGATTATATGGGGACTTTCTGCGTAGCTATTTATGGGGCAGATGAGTTAGCAGGAAGTTATAAGGATAATGAGGACGATTATAATGCAATAATGGTTCAGGCAATTGCCGATCGTTTTGCGGAAGCTTTTGCGGAGTATTTACACAAGCAAGTAAGAGTCAAGCATTGGGGCTATGGAGCTGCAGAAGAGCTAACAAATGAAGATTTAATAAAAGAAACTTATAAAGGAATTCGTCCTGCACCAGGGTATCCTGCATGTCCAGATCATTTAGAGAAAGAGACCATTTGGGAGCTATTAGATGTAGAAAATAAAATTGGAGTAACATTAACGGAGAGTCTTGCAATGTGGCCAGCAGCAGCAGTTTCGGGGTTTTATTTTGCAAATGAAGAATCGAAGTATTTTGGTTTAGGTAAAATTACGGATGATCAGGTAACCGATTTTGCCGAAAGAAAAGGGATTACAAAAGAGAAGGCCAGAAAATGGTTGCATCCTACATTAGCAGAAGAATGATACTGTTTTATAATTGAATTGGCATGAAAAAATATATAGAAATATCTCTTGGAAGTTATACCATGAGTCATGGTTACGATATAAATAATAAGGAAATTAAAGAAGAAGTTAGCATTGCTGAATTTTCTAGGAAAGTGATTGCGATGGATCGGATTAAGTCCTTAAGTGACACCTATATTTTAACCGATTATGTAGATGGAAGATGGATTTATTGGGAGTATAAAGAATCTTATGAAGCTATGAGGGATATGCTTCTTAATGAAAAATAAGAATAGGGAATAGGGTTGCACTAGCGATAGTAGCGGCATCCCCTTTTTTTACAGGGATATAGCGAATAGCCGGACCCGACAGTAAAGAGGGTAGTGCCCAAAAAGAAAACCAAACAAAAGCTGTTGTGAAATTAACAGTTGAGAATACGAAATATGAAAGTAACAGACCATATAGAAAATGCAAAAGGAAAGACTATGTTCTCCTTTGAAATTGTACCACCTGTAAAGGGGAAAAACATTCAGGAATTATATAATAATATAGATCCATTGATGGAATTTAACCCTCCATTTATAGATGTGACTACTTCACGGGAAGAATTTGTATATATTGAAAAGGATGGTTTGTTAGATAAGAAGACTACAAGAATGCGTCCAGGAACTTTGGGTATTTGCGCATCCTTACAGCACAAATATAAAGTAGATACCGTGCCACATGTACTTTGTGGAGGTTTCACAAAGGAGGAAACAGAATATCTTTTGGTAGATTGTCATTATTTAGGCATAGAAAATGTAATGGCGCTTAGAGGGGATGCTATGAGCGAAGAGAAATATTTTGTGCCAACTGAAGGGGGGCATACTTTTGCGTCAGGTTTGGTAGCGCAGATAAAAGATTTGAATGAAGGGAAATACTTGCATGGCACAATAGAATCAGATAGCAATTCTGGATTTTGTATTGGCGTAGCCGGTTATCCCGAAAAACATTTGGAGGCACCTTCTTTAAAATCGGATTTAAAACGATTAAAGCATAAGATAGATATGGGTGCGGATTATGTGGTAACACAGATGTTTTTTAACAATAAAAAGTACTTTGAATTTGTGGAAGCAGCGAGGGCTATGGGAATTACGGTACCCATTATTCCTGGAATAAAACCGATAGCGGTAAAACGCCATTTACAATTGTTACCTCAGGTTTTTAAAATAGACTTACCAGAAGATTTGGTAGATACTGTAGATAATTGTGCAACCAATAAAGGAGTGCGTCAAGTGGGAATAGAGTGGGCAATTCAGCAATCTAAAGAGTTAAAAGATGCAGGAGTACCATTGCTGCATTATTATTCTATGGGGAAATCTAGTAATATTGAAGCGATTGCTCGGGAGGTTTTTTAGGGTATAATAAGAATAGGAAAAAAAACTTTTTTAGTTCGATTTTATTATTAAATTTGTAACCAATGTTTAAGGTTGTGTAATATGGTTACTAAAGAATATTATTCTCTATCCGAGGTGTCTGAAATTATAGGTAAAAGTAAAGAAACTTTAAGAAGATGGGATCGAGATGGGAAATTTTCTGCAGTTAGAGAACCTATTAGTAATTATAGAGTATATAAAAAAGAGCAAGTAGCATCATTTTTAGAATTGCTTTCCACTGAAATCGAAGATGAGGTAGATAACTCCGTTGTACCATTAAAAGAATATAAAGTTTTAGAGCTTTTTGCTGGAGCTGGAGGATTAGCTATAGGAATGGAAAAGTCAGGAATCAAGTGTATTGCTTTGAATGAAATAGACAAATGGGCATGTCAGACTTTACGAGAAAACAGACCCAATTGGAATGTTTTGGAGGGAGATATTAAATCATTCGATTTTAATAAATATAAGGGTGAAGTAGAAATTGTTACAGGAGGATTTCCTTGTCAGGCATTCAGTTATGCAGGGAAAAAATTAGGACTAGAGGATGCAAGAGGTACTTTATTTTATGAATTTGCCAGAGCCGTAAAAGAAGTTAATCCATTAATTTGTATTGGAGAAAATGTAAAAGGATTACTATCTCACGAAAAAGGGAGCACTTTAAAAGGAATGATTTCAATTTTGGATGAGATTGGGTATAATGTTGTTCCTGTTAAGGTTTTGAAAGCTATTAATTATAATGTTCCACAGAAGCGAGAACGAATAATATTAGTTGGGATTAGAAAAGATATTGATATAGCATATGAATATCCAAAACCACACCAAGTAGTTTACAATTTATCTGATGCATTAAAAAAAGGAGAACTTTATAGTTGTGATGCGCCTAAATCTAAAGGCTCTAGTTATCCAGAGCATAAAAAAAAGATATTAGACTTAGTTCCTCCAAAAGGATATTGGAGAGATTTACCATTAGATATTCAGAAATCCTATATGGGGAAAAGTTTCTATTTAGGAGGGGGAAAGACTGGAATGGCAAGGCGTATAGGTTGGGATGAACCAAGTCTAACACTAACATGTAGCCCTGCACAAAAGCAGACGGAAAGGTGTCATCCAGATGAAACAAGACCTTTTACAGTGAGAGAATATGCACGAATACAAACTTTTCCGGATGATTGGAAGTTTGTTGGATCCATATCTCAACAATATAAGCAGATAGGGAATGCTGTTCCTTGTAATTTGGGACAAGAAATTGGCTATTCTATAATTAAATTTTTAAATGGGGTTCACTTAAAATCAAATAAGTCGGAAGCTTCAATTTCTTTGGCAAGCATTAAATAACCTTTTTTGAAAAAACCTTCCATATCCAAATTTAAAATCATTGCATCTAGGTTGGAGACTAGGGTATTGTAGAAATCTGGAAACCCAGTTATTCTATGCCAGAATTCTTTACCTACTATTACAGGGAATTGTTGATCAATTTTTTTGTAATGCTGACTCAATTGAGATTCTTCTCCGTATAGAACTCCAAGTATTAAATCAGAATTATTTAGGTTAATAGCGTTTGTTCTTGCCAAATTTGTAACAGAAGTAAATTTTTTCAAAAGAGGATTTACATCTTCAGAATTAATGGTGTTTGGACCAGATTTTAGTTGGCACCATTTTTTTCTTCCATCAATCTTGTCTATGAATTCAATATCCATTCCTTTGATTAATGAACCTTTAGCAAGTTCTAGCTCTACAAACATATTTTGTATTCTTGTGCCAAAAGAGGTGTTTATAGAAGTCCCTAAAATTCTTGGGTAATATAAGGCTTTGGCTATCCCAATAGGCGTGAATTCGTTTTCTAAAATCTTAGATAAATATTTTACGATAATTGGATTTATTTTGTAAGATTTTAGTTTTGAATGTGTTTTTATAAAATTAATTTTATGATTTTCAAAAATCTTTTCTTCAAAATAAGTGGTAACAATTTGTAAAAGTTCATTTTCAGTCATGCTTACAAATATAAACTATTTGGTTTTGTGACTGTTAACTATAGGTACAATTGGTTCCATTATTTGGATGCTAAAAGGTTATATTAATTTACTATTTTCGTACTCTATGAATCTACGGTTTCTGTGTATTTTATTTTCCATATCGTCTTGTTTTTCTCAAAATGAAAAAAAGTCAGCAAGTTTTACCATAGACGCCAATTATTTTCAGGGTTCTATATTGTTGCATAATCCAGATATAGCACATTTAATTACAAACCACCCTTCCGGAATTATTCTTAGTTACAATAGGAAAACATTCGGGAGTAAGGCATGGCAACAAGAATATAATTATCCAGATATAGGCTATTCTTTTGTGTATCAGGATATGCAGAATGAAGTTTTAGGGAAGCATTATGGTTTGTATGCTCACTATAATTTCTACTTTTTCAAAAGAAATATGCAGTTTAGGGTTGCGCAAGGTTTTTCTATTGTGACAAATCCTTATGATAAAGTCAGCAACTTTCGAAATAATGCGTATGGTTCCGATATACAGAGCACCACATGTTTGTTGTTGAATTATCATAAAGAAAATATTTTTGAAGGGTTGGGTATTAAAGCGGGGCTTACTTTTGTCCATTATTCCAATGCAAACGTAAAAGCGCCAAACACATCTACAAATACACTGGCACTTAGCATGGGGCTAGTTTATAATTTTAATGAAGAAAAAGAACAAGTCTATAGTGTAGATCTTGAAAAAGATAAAATTACAGAGCCTATACGGTATAATTTGGCTTTCAGAGCGGGAATAAACTCGAGTGATATTATTGGTTCAGGACAGTATTCATTTTACATATTCTCGGGTTATGCTGATAAAAGGTTGGGTAGAAAAAGTGCTATTCAGCTGGGGACAGATGTATTTTTCTCTAATTTTTTAAAGGAATATGTAAAATACAGAGCCGTTTCTTTTCCTGAAGGAAATACAAAAGGAGATGAAGACTATAAGCGAATTGGTTTGTTTGTAGGGCATGAGTTATTTGTTAATAAAATATCCATTATAGCTCAGTTGGGGTATTATGTATATTATCCTGTTGATTTTGAAGGAAAAGTTTATAATAGAGTCGGGCTTAAGTATTATTTTGGTAATAAAGTATTTGCGGCGCTTACTCTAAAATCGCATGCGGCAAAAGCAGAAGCAGCAGAATTTGGTATTGGAATTCGATTGTAATAGATGAGAAAAAACAAAACATATAGATTTTGTAAAATAGGAGTTTCTCTATTGATTGGACTTATTTTTGGCTGTAGTGGTGAAAATGTTCCGGATTGTTTTCAGAGCTCTGGAGAGGTAGTACGGGAAGAGGTTTCAGTTCCTGATTTTACAAAAATAACAGTGTATCCGAACGTACAGTTGTTCTTAAAGCAAGGAGCTTCTTTTAAAGTAGAAATAGAAACGGGGAAGTTTTTACGAGATGAAGTAAGTGTAAATGTAGTAGATGGAAGGTTACTATTAAAAGATGAAAACAATTGTAATTTCACGAGAAGTTATGGTGTTACCAAGCTGTTTGTTAGCGCTCCAAATATTACAGAATTAAGAAGTGCAACAGGTTTTCCTATTAAGAGTGAAGGTGTATTACGGTATCCAAACATAAGTTTAGTGTCAGAAGATTTTAATAATCCAGAGGCGAATCAAACCAGTGGAGAATTTCATTTAGAAATAGAAAACCAAAGGATATATGTTCTTTCTAATGGAAAGGCATATTTTAAACTAAAGGGTAAAACGGAAAATTTGATTATCACTTTTGCATCAGGAGATTCTCGTTTGGAAGCAGAAGAATTGGAAGCAGATAATGTTAGTTTAAACCATAGAGGTTCTAACGATATGTATATAAATCCACAAGAAAGTTTAAAAGGTATAATTCGAGGGACAGGAGATGTAATAAGCGTCAATAGACCAGAAGTTGTAGAGGTAGAAGAAATATATAGAGGGGTATTGGTTTTTAAAGATTGAGTTTTTTGAGATGTCAACTACCAAGAGCTCTTTGTGACGGAATCATAAAAATAGAATTCAAAAAGCAAAGAGGTATAGTATCTTTACCAAATGAAACCCATCCTTGCATATCTAAAAAAAATATTTCTGTCAGAAAGGGTTCTTGGTGATAGCAGTAGGCTAAAAAATAAAATAAAGGCAGATATGGCCTTGCAGAACCTTATAGAAAACAGAAAAATTCCGGGATTAGCAATTATGGTGTTAAAAGGCCAAAAAACTATCTTTGAAAAAGGCTATGGATATGCAGATATAGATAAACATACTAGGATAGATCCACAAAAAACTATTTTTAGAATTGCAAGTGTCTCTAAGCCAATAGCGGCAACTGCTTTAGCTAAAATGGTGGCGGATAATAAGATAAATTTGGATGCATCTTTTTACGATTATGTACCTTATTATCCTAAAAAGAAACACGATTTCACAATCCGACAATTGGCTAGTCACACTGCAGGAATTCGCGGGTATTTGGGAAAGGAATATGGGTTAAATGAGCCGTATAGCATTAAGGAGAGCATCGTTATTTTTAAAGAACAAGATTTACTTTTTAAACCAGGAACTGGTTATCATTACAATAGTTTTGATTGGGTTTTAATTTCTTTAGCGATGCAAGAAGTAAGTGGAATTGCTTTTGAAGATTATGTACAGAAACATGTTTTGGCCCCTTTAGGTTTAAAAGATACATTTGCCGAAATTTCTACAGTTACCGTTCCCAATAAGGTCAGTTTTTACTCAAAAAATAGAATGGGATTTAGAAAGGCAATTCCAGTAAATAATTTTTATAAATTAGCAGGAGGAGGCTACTTGTCTACGGCATCAGATATTGCCAAATTCGGACAAGCTTATTTAGATAAAAAAGCAATTGATGAGGTTGTCATTAAGGACTTTTTAACTTCAGAGAAAATTAAGGGCGAACCTATTTATTACGGTTTGGGTTGGCAGGTAAGCGAAGATAAAAAAGGGAGACCGTATTACGGACATGTAGGTAATGGTGTTGGGGGCTATTCGGTGTTTTATGTATATTCAGAGATTAACATGGTTTTTTCAATTTTAATTAATTGTACAAATCCGAAAATAGAGGAAGAATTGGAAGAGATTATTGAACTGTTAATTAAGAGTGCAATCGAAAATATTGTTTAGGAGCAATTGATATTCTATAAAGAAACCACTAACTTTAACCTACGAATAATAAGAATTGAAAATAGTAGCTATTGAAAAATAATGTACTCCTCTTCTTTTTACTGTGTGGAATAAATTTACAAGCACAAAATGCAATCTCTGGATATGTAAATATTGAGGATGAAGGGATGTGGGGACTTACAGTGCATCTAACTCAAATTAATATTAAGAATGGAGAAGATTATACAAATTCAAAACTTGTCGCATCTTCAGTTATAGAAAAAGACGGCTATTTCTCTTTTGATAAAAAGTCAATTACCTCTAAAAATAGTATTTATAGAATTCATGTAAATCCAATCGAAGGAGTTACGAAGAATTCGGTTAAAAATGACCAGCTTTTTATTTTGTCTAGAGCAGATGCAATTCGTTTTGAAAAGGGAGAAAAATTGTTTTCAAAATATACGAATACAAATCAGGCAGATGTAGAATGGCAGCGTTTGCGAAAATTTGAAGCTATCTTTTACGATACTATCCAAAGTGAAAAGGGAAAAAGCCTTTATGTAAATAAAATGAAGAGTTACACCAAGGATTCGTTACGAATTTTATTAGTGAAGCTTATTAGTATAAAAGAGCTCGAAAATAAAAAGCTGCTAGAAAAAGATATAGTAACGAATCCTGGTTACTATGTTACGCTTTTGGAAGAACTTAAAGAAAGCGATTTAGATAGATTAGAATACCAATTTTTAGAAGAGAAATTAACGTTTATAGCTACAGCAGTAATCGCAGAAAAATACAAGAAGACAAAAACTGTAAACATACTGTTATTGGTCGTTGTTTTCGGACTCGTTTTCTTTGGCTTATGGATTCGAAAAAATAAGAATACTCGTATTTTAAGTGATTTGAGTAATCAGGAAAAGAATATCCAAAACCTTATTCTTGAAGGAAAGAGTAATAAAGAGATAGCGAATGAACTATTTATTAGTTTAAGTACAGTTAAAACACATATTACTAGTATCTACAGTAAGTTACAGGTTTCGAGCAGAAAAGAATTGTTACAGAGAAGGTAGAAATACAGGGGGACTAGTCCTTAAATCAGACCTAATAAATTACGATAATTCGCATTCCTAGTGTTATTTGCATTCTAAAATGACAATGCAAACTGACAATACTATTTTCATTCATCAAACTTTAGAAAAACAGTACAGAAAATGGAATATTCTTTTGGGATGGTTTGTTTTCTTTATAGCTTTTATTACCTATAGTATTACGGTAGAGCCAACTGTTAGTTTTTGGGATGCAGGGGAATATATTGCAACCGCATCCAAGTTAGGAGTTTCGCATCCGCCAGGAGCACCCTTGCTTCAAATGATAGGAGCTTTTTTTGCCATGTTCGCTTTAGAGACAACAGATGTTGCCAAAATGGTGAATTATGTATCTGTAGTATCCAGTGCTTTTACGATACTATTTTTGTTTTGGACAATTACTAATTTAATAAAAAAATTAGTATCTAAAGAAGTGCTTAACAGCAGTGGTGTTATTGCTATCTTGGGAAGTGGAATAGTAGGTTCTTTGACGTTTACCTATTCGGATAGTTTTTGGTTTAATGCTACAGAGACAGAGGTGTATAGTATGGCGAGCTTAATAATGGCGCTATTGTTATGGTTGGGTTTAAAATGGACAGACAATTTAGATACAGCAAGAGGAAATAAATGGTTGCTTCTTATTGCTTTTGTAGTTGGATTAACTTTTGGCGTACAATTCATGGGTTTTTTAGCAATTCCGTCTATTGGTTTACTTTATTATTTTAGGCGATATAAAAAAACGACAATCAAGAATTTTCTTCTGGCAAATATGGTTTCGGTCGGAATACTGATGCTTGTCTTTAAATTTTCGCTTACGTATGTATTAAAATTATTTGGATGGAGCGAGGTATTTTTTGTGAATACAATTGGACTTCCGTTTAATTCGGGCAACATATTAATGGGGATTCTGTTTGTGCTAATTTTTTATACAACTCTCAGGTATACACACAAAAATGGATATAAGAATGCAACCACCATAGTTCTTTGTGTATTGTTCTTATTTCTTGGTTTTTCTTCCTGGATAATGCTTCCATTACGAGCAAGTGCGAATGTGGTTATAAATGAAAATAATCCGTCTGATGCAAGGTCCTTATTGGCATATTTCAACAGAGAACAATATCCCAGTGTTGCTAGTCCGTTTTATGGCGCCTACTATTCGGACACATTTGCAGGTTCAGGAAGTAAAAAAGACGATAAACCAAAATACGAGCGAGATAATGAACAAGGAAGATATAGAATTGTAAACGACTATAAAGATGCTCTTGTAGAACCTAGTGAAAAACATATTGGACTTTTGCCGCGAATGTGGAGTAGTGAAAGTGCGGAGAATTATATGAAATATTATGGTTTTTTAGAGTTTAAAATCAATTCAGAATATAGGACAAATAAAGAGTTGCGATTAGCAGTAGATCAGTTTAGAAAAAGAGTAGAACAAGGAGAGGTAGAAGCCGTAGGGTATATTAAATTTCTAAATGAATTTAGTGCCTATATAGAAGTGCAACCGCCAACGTTACAGCAGAATATAGAATACTTATTTAGTTTTCAGCTTGGTTATATGTATTGGCGTTATTTTATGTGGAATTTTGTAGGTCGGCAAGATGATACTCAAGGACATTATGATGCACATGGAAACTGGTTAAGTGGTATTAATTTTTTGGATAATTTACGTTTAGGAAGTCAGGAGAACCTACCAAGCGAAATAGAAAATAATAAAGGAAGAAATACCTACTTCTTTTTGCCACTATTATTGGGGTTAATTGGTGTGTTTTTTCAACTAATGAAGAACCCAAAACAGTTTTGGGTTTTATTAGTTTTCTTTTTGTTTACAGGACTAGCAATACAGTTTTATACGAATCCACCAATATTTCAAGTCAGAGAGCGAGACTATTCCTTGGTTGGCTCGTTCTATGTGTTTTCTTTATGGATAGGTATCGGGGTTTATGGGCTATATGCTGAATTTAAGAAAGTTATTCGCTCTAAAATTACCGCTCCGCTTTTAGTGGTGATTTGTTTTTTTTCGATTCCGTTGGTAATGGCTACCCAAAATTGGGATGATCATGACAGAAGCAATAGGTATACTGCCCAAGCGATGGCGAAAGCTTATATGGATAGCATACAAGAAAATGTGGGCGCCATTATTTTTACGATTGGAGATAATGACACCTTCCCGCTTTGGTACATACAAGAAGTTGAAGAATATAGAACAGATGTGCGAGTTATAGCTACGACCTATTTCTCAACAGATTGGAACATAGATCAAATGAAACGTAAAACATACAATAGTGAAGCAATTCCGTCTCAGTTAACACATGATAAGTATAGCTATGGCACACGTGACGGAATTTATTACCGCAAGGCTACAGACAAACGATGGGCGATAAAAGATTTTATGAATTGGGTAGGTAGCGACGCACCTCAAACTAAGTTTAGGCATATCTTTCAGAAGCAAGGAGCAGATTTAAGTCAGTACCCTGAAAGCACTTTAGATATAGTGTATTATCCAACCAATAAAATTAGAATACCTGTAAATAAAAAAAATGTGTTGCAAAGTGGCTTGGTAAAAGAAAATGACGCAGATTTAATTGTAGATTATATAGATATAGATTTACCCACTGGAGCATTATCTAAAGGTAGAATACTGATGTTGGATATTATTGCAAATAACGATTGGAAACGACCAATTTATTTTTCAGGCGGAAGTTTTGACGATGCAGAATATATATGGATGAAAGATTATTTGCAATTAGATGGATTAGCATATAAACTAGTGCCAATAAAAACAAAATATACAGGGGGAATTGATAAAGGTAGAATAGACACAACACTTTCTTATGACATAGTAAAAAAATGGGATTGGGGAAATTCTGGAGATCCCCGTGTGTATATTGACTCACAAACTCGGAGGCAAGGAATATCGTATCGCTTAAGCCTTGCAAGGTTATCGGAGGCATTACTTTTAGAAGGTAAGATTGAAAAAGCAAAGGATATACTAGATTTAGCCATGAATAAAATGCCCATAACATCTTTTGGTTATTATGCTTTTGTGGAAGCTTTTTTAGACGGATATTATAAAGTAGGAGACACACAAAAAGCACGAGTTGTTTTTCAACAATTAAAAACGATTTGTAAAGAACGCTTACACTATTACGCAACCATTCCTTTAGATGAGCAGTATAGAAATATAGAGGCGATTATTTCAGATATGGAAGCATATCAAAGAATTGTAGATATTCTAATAAAAAATAAGGATAAGAAATTAGCAGAAAAAGAGACTTCTATTTTTAATAGTCATTTAGAAGATTTTGAACATTTTTTCAGGGAAGAGTAGTTGGTTAAAATATGTAATGTTTTAAAAGTGCTTTCTTTTGAAGAGAGAAAGAGGTGTTGTCTGATGCTGTTTGTCTGTCCTTGTTTTGAGGAAAACAGGGTTTCAGAAAGTGTTTGTTCTTTCAAAAATTCACACAAGTCTAACAATTGAAAATCAGTTATTCGTAATAAAGATAATTTCAAAAAAGAAATTAGTAAAATATAACCTTTAAAACAAGAGATATGAAAAAAGAGTAGGATAAAGTTTGATTATTGAATATAATAATTACCTTAGTCGAAGATTACACAAACAATGACAAACATATATTTCTGGAACCGTTTCTATTTTTACTTCTATTTTGATAGAAGTATGGGACTGTTCTAGCAAATTTTAAATGTATAGATATATTAAAGTCCCGTGAATAACGGGACTTTTTTTGTTTAAAATAATTTTGAAAATAATTAATGAAAATAGCAATACAAGGAATAAAAGGATCTAACCACCACCAAGTGGCTCTAAATTATTTTGGGGAGAGTGTAGAACTGGAAGAATGTTTGTCTTTTACGGCATTAGTAGATCAATTGCTGAATAATAATGTAGACAAAGGTATCATGGCAATTGAAAATTCTATTGCAGGCTCTATTATTCCAAATTATGCATTGGTATATAACCATAACCTTCATATTATTGGTGAATATTACTTAAATATTCATCATCATTTAATGGCGTTGCAGGGACAAAAAATGGAGGATATTAAGGAAGTGCATTCGCATCCGATGGCCTTATTGCAGTGTAGAGAATTTTTAAGAAAATATCCACATATAAAATTAGTGGAAGATGTAGATACAGCAGAGCCGGCGAGAAAAATTCAAAAAAAGCAATTAAAGGGAATAGCCGCAATTGCGCCAAAAGTATCCGAAAAATTGTATGGTTTAGAAGTTATTGCTTCAGAAATACAAACGATAAAAAACAATTCCACAAGGTTTATCATTGTAAAAACTAAGAATAAAGAATTACCAGAAGAAGAGATTAACAAAGCATCGTTACGTTTTATAACAGATCATAAAAGAGGAAGTTTAGCAGCAATATTAAATGTAATGAGCGATTGCAATTTAAACCTTACCAAGATACAGTCTTTACCAGTAATAGAGATGCCTTGGAAATATTCCTTTTTTGTAGATATTACTTTTGATAAGTATAAAAATTTCATAAAAGCAAAGGCTCTTTTAGATATAATGGCAGAAGAATTTAGAGTATTGGGAGAATATAAAAATGGTAGAGTATGATTACTACAGCAGATAGGTTAAAAACAGTAGAGGAATATTATTTTTCTAAAAAATTAAGGGAAGTGAGGGGTCTAATCGCAGAAGGGAAGCCTGTTATTAATATGGGGATTGGTAGTCCAGATTTGGTGCCGTCGCAGGAGGTAATAAAGGTCGTTAAGGAGGCCGTGGAGTATGATGGCGCACACCAGTACCAGAGTTATCAAGGTCTGCCAGAATTACGAAATGCTATTGTAGATTTTTACCAATCAAAATACAATATTTCTTTAGATGCATCCAATCAAGTGTTGCCTTTAATGGGGTCTAAGGAAGGAATAATGCATATTAGTTTGGCTTTTTTAAATGTGGGAGATGAAGTGTTAATTCCTAACCCTGGTTATCCTACCTATACTTCTGTAACCAAATTAATTGGAGCAGTACCAATGAATTACGATTTGGTAGCAGAAAATGGATGGTTTCCAGATTTAAAGGCTTTGGAGAAACAAGATTTGTCTAAGGTTAAAGTAATGTGGTGTTGCTATCCACATATGCCAACAGGAGCAAGAGCTAGTAGAAAACAGTTGCAAGAGTTGGTAAATTTTGCTAAAAAGCACAGTATTTTACTGGTGAATGATAATCCATATAGCTTTGTTTTAAACAGTGACCCAATAAGTATTTTGGAGATAGGTGGGGCTCAAGAGACAGCATTAGAGTTGAATTCTTTAAGTAAAACTTTTAATATGGCTGGTTGGCGTGTTGGAATGGTTTTGGGAAAATCCACCTTTATTAACGCAATTTTAAAAGTAAAAAGTAATATGGATTCCGGTATGTTTTACGGCATCCAAAAAGGAGCAATCGTAGCCTTACAAAGTAGTGAAGATTGGTATGAAAAATTGAATAAAGTATATGCTTCTCGTCGCGAATTAATGTTCACTTTAATAGATGCTTTAAAATGTACCTATGATAGAAATGCAGCGGGAATGTTTGTTTGGGCAAAATTACCTGAAGGAGCCGTAGAAGCAGAGGCATTTATTAATGATTTACTACATCAGAAAAACATATTTATAGCACCAGGTACTATTTTCGGGAGTAATGGAGAAGGGTATATTCGTTTTTCATTATGTGTAACAGAAGATAAAATTAAGGAAGCGATTAAGCGAATTGCAAATTAAGAATTAAAAAAATGAACGTATTTATAGTGGGTATCGGACTAATTGGTGGCTCCATGGCTAAAGACATAAAAAAGCTTTATTCAGAAAGCAACATTTATGGAATAGATACCAATGAAGCCCATTTGGAAGAAGCAGAAAATCTGGGATTGATAGATATAAAGGCTACTTACGAACAATTGCATTTAGCCGATATTGTAATTGTTGGTATACCAGTAGATGTAATGGTGCAAGAATTACCAAGAATTTTAGATAAGGTACAGGACAATGCTGTGGTATTAGATGCAGGTTCTACAAAATCTTTAATATGTAAGGTGATTGAGAATCATCCAAAGCGAAGAAATTTTTTGGCATGTCACCCAATAGCAGGAACCGAATTTTCTGGACCTTCTGCAGCAATTGAAGGTTTGTATGAAGGCAAAACAAATATTATTTGTGAAGTAGAAAAAACAGCTTTCAAATTACAAGAAAAGGCCTTAGAGTTGTTTCAGCAGTTAGGAATGCGAATTAGGTATATGAACCCAGAAGCACACGATAAACATATTGCTTATGTATCGCATTTATCACACATTAGTTCTTTCATGTTGGGGAAGACTGTTATAGAAGAAGAAAAGAATGAGCGAGATATTTTTGATATGGCAGGCAGTGGATTTGAAAGCACTGTACGATTAGCAAAGAGTTCTCCAGCTATGTGGACACCCATATTTAAGCAGAATAAAGAAAATGTTATAGAAACATTAGAGAATTATATTCAGAATCTAGAGGTTTTTAAAAAAATGTTGATAGACGATGATTATGAAGGTATTTATGAAGAAATGAATAGTACCAATAAGATAAAAGAAATTTTAAACGGAATACCACTTAATAAAAATTAGAATATAGAAATGGAAAATTCAAAACAAATGAGAACATGGTTGGATGATATGAACCTAGATCATCCGCTAGTAATAGCAGGGCCATGTAGTGCGGAAACAGAGGAGCAGGTATTAAAAATTGCACATGAATTAAAAGATACCGATGTTAATTATTATAGAGCAGGAATCTGGAAACCAAGAACACGCCCTGGAAATTTTGAAGGAGTTGGTGTTCTAGGATTAAAGTGGCTGCAAAAAGTAAAAGCAGAAACAGGGTTGAAAACAGCAACGGAGGTTGCGAACAGAGCACATGTAGAATTAGCATTGGAACACGATGTAGATTTGCTATGGATTGGAGCAAGAACAACGGTAAGTCCGTTTATAATGCAAGAATTAGCAGATGCTTTGCACGGAACAGACAAGATAGTTTTGGTTAAAAATCCAATCAATCCAGATTTATCATTATGGCTAGGAGGTATTGAACGTTTGTACACTGCAGATATTAAAAATTTAGGAGCAATTCATAGAGGGTTTTCAACCTATGAAAAATCGAAATATAGAAATATTCCAGAGTGGCAAATCGCAATTGAATTTAAAAATAGATTTCCAGATTTACCATTAATAAATGATCCATCTCATATTACAGGAAATAGAGATATGATTTTTGATGTTTCTCAGACGGCACTTGATCTTAATTTTGATGGACTAATGATAGAAACACATTTTGATCCAGACAATGCGTGGAGTGATGCAGCACAACAAGTAACACCTAGTAAATTGGTTCAGATAATGAGTGATTTAAAAATCAGAAAAGAGACCAACAAAGATGCAGAGTATACAGAAGCATTAACTAATTTACGTGCTCAGATAGATGTTATTGACGGACAGATAATAGAAACGTTAGGAAGACGAATGAAAGTCTCTAAAGGCATAGGAGAGCTTAAAAAAGAGAAAAACGTTGCGGTATTACAGAGTGGCCGTTGGAATCAAATTTTAGGAGCTATGATTTTAGAAGGAGAATCTAAAGGCTTGAGTGAAGAATTTATCTTGAAAATGTTTAAAGCAATTCATCAAGAATCAATTAATCATCAGGAGAAAGTTGTAAATTCTTAAGGCATACTATTGCTACTATTTATTAAGTAAATTTAGTACTATGTTTTAAAAAAATCTCGACTTTTAGTCGAGGTTTTTTTGTTTAACTAATAACCTAAGTTTAAAAACAACTATAAATAGGTGTTGGTTATATTATAGTAAAAATAGAAACTCCAGTATCAAAGGATTGTTGTTTCTTTGTGGAAAGTTACTAATAAGAACTATTAATGCAGGGAATCGTTTATAAATCTACAGGAAGCTGGTATACCGTAAAGGTAGAAGATGGTAATTTTTATGAATGTAGAATAAGGGGGAAGTTTCGAATGAAGGGCATCAAAAGCACAAACCCTATATCTGTAGGAGATATAGTGGATTTTGATATACAAGAAGGAGGAGACGAAACAACGGGAGTTATAACTAACATACTAGATAGAAAGAATTATATTGTTAGGAAATCGGTTAACCTGTCTAAGCAAACACACATTATTGCAGCCAATTTGGATCAGGTATTTCTTATGGTAACCCTTAATAATCCGCCAACTTACACCAGTTTTATAGATCGTTTTTTGGTAACGTCTGAAGCATATAGAATACCAGCGGTTATTCTTTTTAATAAAATTGACACCTATAATGAAGAGGAACTGGGAGAAATAAAATTCCTAGCCGATTTGTATCGAAATATTGGGTATACCTGTATAGGTATTTCTGCCAAGACAGGAAAAAATATAGACAAGGTAAAAGAACTAATGAAAGGGAAAGTCAGTATGTTTTCTGGCCATTCAGGTGTTGGGAAATCTACATTAGTAAATACCATAGAATCTAAATTAGATTTAAAAACAGCAGAGATTTCGCAACAACATTTACAAGGGTTGCATACTACAACCTTTGCAGAAATGTACGATTTAGATTTTGGCGCCAGAATTATAGACACCCCAGGTATTAAAGGCTTTGGGATTGTAGATATGGATAAAGATGAAATAGGCGATTATTTTCCAGAGTTTTTTAAGTTAAAAATTGAGTGTAAATTTAATAATTGTTTGCATACAGAAGAACCTAAATGTGCAGTGAAAGATGCCTTAGAAAAGGATGAGGTTGCATGGAGTAGGTATAAGAGTTATGTGCAAATGGTAACTGAAGAGGAAGATAATTACCGAGAAGATATTTATAGAAAATAGTAATAATTGACGGACATCTCTTAGTAGGCTAACTGTGGAGTATAGGAACAAAATGCAATTATTTCTGATAGCGGCATTGGGAAATTAAATCTTTTTTATAAGATTGAAAATATATGAAAGTAGTTATACAACGTGTATCTAAAGCAAGTGTTACTGTTGAAGGGAAAGTAATTTCCGAGATAGAGAAAGGTCTATTAGTTTTAGTAGGAATAGAAAATGCAGATTCCAAAGAAGATATTGAATGGCTTTGTCGAAAGATTTTAAACTTAAGAATATTTAATGATGTCGAAGGAGTGATGAATACGTCATTATTAGATTCGAACGGAGACCTTATAGTTGTAAGTCAGTTTACTTTACATGCATCTACAAAAAAAGGAAATAGACCTTCTTATATAAAAGCTGCAAAGCCAGAGATTGCAATACCAATTTATGAGGCATTTGTTAAGCAATTAGAAACAGGCCTTAATAAGAACATTGGTACAGGCATTTTTGGAGCAGATATGAAAGTTGAATTACAGAATGATGGCCCTGTAACTATTGTTATAGATTCAAAAAACAAGGTATAATCTTCAATAGTCGCACTTTAAACGATTTTTTTCTCTAAGTAATTGTTTTTTTGTAGTTTAGTAGATGTTAAAAGGAAATTTTACCATCAAATGAAATTAAAAATAAAACCTCTCTTATTATTGTTTCTATCTACAGTTTCAATAACAAATGCCCAGCTATTTTCTGATTTTTCTTCACTCACAATTCCAAGTGAATTACGCAAAAATGCTAATGCCGTTTTACGATTAGAGCAGAATGGTATTCTAATGAAGTCCTACAAGGAAATGATTATAAATTACAAAAGGGTAATTACGGTCTTAAACGAAAAAGGAGATACTAATGTAAACGCATTTTTGCATTATGATGATGGGCGACGAATAAAGAAATTGGAAGTAAAAGTTTACGATAAATTTGGGATACAAATAAAAAGAATTAAAAAGAAAGATTTCGTAGATGTTAGCGCGGTAAGTGGGGGCACTTTGTATTCAGATTCTAGAGTGTATTATCTGGATTATACTCCAGTTTCCTATCCTTATACTATAGAATTTGTTTATGAATACGAGACCAATAATACTGCGTTCTTAAAAGGATGGAGTCCTTTGGAAGGCTATCATACAAGTATGCAAAAAAGTGAGTATACTTTTACGTGGTTTTCTAATAACGGTATCCGTTTCAAAGAGAAGAACTTTGAGGGGTATAATGTAAAAAATACGTCATCAGAAAAAACACTTCATTATACAGTTGAAAATGTAAATGCGATACGCAGAGAATATAGGAGTCCTAAGTTTAGCAAAATTGCACCTTCGCTAATGGTGGCTGCAAATAAATTTCATCTTGAAGGAGTAGATGGTTATGCCTCTAATTGGAAAGAATTTGGACAATGGTATTTAAAGAATATAACCTTTGATACTAATGATTTATCAGCAGCAACAAAGAGCAAAATAAAAGTAATGGTTAATGGGGTTGAAGACCCACTAGAAAGAGCCAAAATTGTACACCAGTATATGCAAAATAAAACGCGATATATAAGCGTGCAGATAGGAATTGGAGGTTGGAAGCCTATGCTCGCAAGTGAAGTAGATAAATTGGGTTATGGTGATTGTAAGGCATTAACTAATTATACCAAGTCGCTGTTAGAAGCAGCAGATGTAACTTCGTATTTCACGATACTTTATGGGAGTCGCTATACTAAGAAAAGCATAGAAGAAGATTTTACGGCTATGCAAGGTAATCACGCAATTCTTGCAGTAGAAAATGGAGAAGATTTAGTATGGATAGATTGTACTAGTCAGAGAGATCCTTTTGGTTTTGTTGCGGGTTTTACAGATGATCGAATGGCTTTAGTGGTAAAACCTTCTGGGGGAGAAATAATTCGAACCAAAAAGTATGAGGAAAAAGAAAATTATCAGAAAACAACAGCGGTTTTAAAAATTTCAGAAGAGGGAGCTATTACAGCAAACGTGACTATAAATACAAGAGGAAATCAGTACAGGAGAAGTTCTACATTGGAAACCGATTCAAAAAAGGATAGAGAAGAACATTATAAAGAGAGTTTTTGGGATTATATAAACAACTTGTTTATAGAGACAATGATTTTTTCTAATGACAAAGAAGACATAGAATTTACGGAAGAGTTAAGTCTAAAGGCTACTAATTATGGCACAAGAGCGAACGGAAAGTTATTAGTGACTCCGAATGCTTTTAATAGAATAACTAGTATTCCAGATCGCTATAGAAATAGAAAAATGCAGGTAGAGATAGAAAGAGGGTATTTGGATGAAGATGCGTTTGAGATTCATTTACCAGAAGGGTATGGAGTAGAATTTATGCCAGAGGATGTAGTGCTAGATACTAAATTTGGAGAATATTCTTTTTCTCTAGAATCCATTGGAAACACAATAGTTTATAAAAGAAAAATGTTGTTAAAAGAAGGGAAGCATCCCAAAGAAGAATATGTAAACTATAGAGCCTTCATGAAGAAGGTAGTGAAATTTGATAATGTTAAAATAGTGTTTGCCAAAAAATAAAACCAATGTTAAAACAATTAGTAACTTTTGCTATGCTTTTAGGAGTGCAAGCAATATCTGCTCAAAATTACGATTTTGGAAAAGTAGGTAAGGAAGAAATAGAGCAAAAAGCGCATGCGCTAGAACCAGATGCAGATGCAACTATTTTATATAAGAAAAGGCGTACTTATTTTGATTATAATAGCAATGATGGTTGGGTAGTTATAACTAAGGTGCAAGAACGCATTAAAATATATTCTAAAGAGGGCTTAAATTGGGCTACACATAGCCGTAGATTAAGAGTGTCGGGTGATGATGAAATGAAAATAACTTCCATAAAAGGATATACCTATAATCTTATTGGAGGAAAAGTTGAAAAAACAAAATTAAAGAAAGAAGGAATTTTTAAAGAAGAATTAAGCAAGTATCGTAAAAAGGTAAGTTTAACCTTTCCTAATGTAAAAGAAGGGTCGGTAGTAGAATGGCAGTATACAATAAGTTCTCCTTTTTGGATGATAGATGATGTGCAAATGCAATATAGTATTCCTCTAGATAAAATTGAAGCAAAAATAGAGGTTCCAGATAGGTTTGTCTTTAAGAGACTTCAGAAGGGTTACTTTCCTGTTAAGTTGAGTCTATCCACAAAGCCTAGAACAATTCAGGTGCAATGGAGGGAGAAAATAGCACTTGTAGCGGCGAGGACAAGAAGTAGGTCAGAAAAAATAGAATTTCTAGAGAATGTTTACAATTTGTCGACAGAAAATGTCCCATCTTTAAGGAAGGAGATTTATGTAAATAATATAAATAATTATAGATCAGCATTTGTTTTTGAATTGGCGCAATACCGTCCTAAAAATGGTGTTTTTACAAATTATGCTTTAAGTTGGGAAGATGTTTCTAAGAGTATTTATAATATAAGTAGTTTTGGATCTGAATTAAAGAAAACAAATTATTTTAAGGAAGATATAGATGCGTTGGTAGGAGGTTTATCTAGCACAGAAGAGAAAATGGTTAAAATATTTGAATATGTGAAAAGCACTATGAATTGGAACGATTATTACGGAGTACTCTGTGATAAAGGAGTAAGGAAAGCATACAAGGAGAAAACAGGAAATGCGGCAGAAATTAATTTAATGCTAACAGCAATGTTGCGGTATGCAAAAATAGATGCCAATCCAATTTTGGTAAGTACTAGATCTAACGGAATTCCATTATTTCCAACACGTCAAGGTTTTAATTATGTAATTTCTTCAGTAAAAATAGGAGAAGCGATTGTTTTACTAGATGCAGTTGATAAAAATAGCATTCCAAATGTGATTCCAACAAGAGTGTTAAATTGGAATGGGCGTCTTATTAGAAAGGATGGGAGTTCTATTGAAGTGCCATTAACTCCAAATAAATTATCGAAAAAATCTATCTTTTTCAATGCAGAGCTAAAAGCGGATGGCGCTTTAAGTGGTAAAGTGAGATTGCAGTATACAAATAATAGAGCTTTAAATTTTAGAAACATAGTAGAAAATACAGAGGAGGAATCGTATCTTCAAGATTTAGAATCGAACTATGGAGGTATAGAAATTGCGGACTATAAAACGTCCAATATGGAAGAATTATACAAGCCTGTAATGCAAGTTTTTTCCTTTACGCAAGAAGCGGTAACAGAGACAATTGGAGAAAAATTGTATTTTTCTCCAATGCTTATTTTTGCAACAACAGAAAGTCCTTTCAAGCAGGAGAAGAGAGAATTTCCTGTGGATTACGATTACCCAAGGCAGAGTACTTATAGGATAAATATTCAAATTCCAGAAGGGTATAAGGTGGAGTCTTTGCCAGAAAGTTCCGCAATTCAACTACCAGATAATTTAGGTATTTTTCGTTTCGCAATAAAAGAAGGTAATGGAAAAATACAATTGGTCTGTTCTACAACTATAAATTCAGCAATAATTGTCCAATGGCATTATGATTCTTTAAAAGAGTTTTATAAACATATGGTAGAAAAAGAGACGGAAAAGGTAGTTTTGACAAAAATATAAAGATGAACATACAAAATGCGCAAGAGGTTGTAGATGATTGGATAAAGAATCATGGCGTTCGTTATTTTAATGAGCTTACAAATATGGCACAACTTACGGAAGAGGTAGGAGAGGTTGCGCGTATCATTGCTCGCAGGTATGGAGAACAAAGTGAAAAAGAATCTGACAAAGGAAAAGACCTAGGAGAAGAGCTAGCGGATGTTTTATTTGTTGTGCTATGTTTGGCAAATCAGACAGGAGTTAACTTACAAGAATCCTTCGATAAGAAATTAGATATAAAAACAAAGCGTGATCATGACAGGCATCATGCTAATAAAAAACTTAAATAGGCTTATATTTGTTTTTCCAATTGTATAATGCATGTTTAAAGTATTAAAAGAGGTACTTAACATCAAAAAAAAACAGTATAAAATTGAAATTACATTTATCAGCTCCATCTAATAAAAAAATTGTATCCCAAGTAAAAATAACAGGTTCTAAAAGTGAATCAAATAGAATTTTGTTGCTGCAGGCATTGTTCCCAAATATTGCAATCGCTAATCTTTCCAATTCGGATGATGCAGAGGTAATGCAAAAGGGGTTGCAAGTTGAACAAGGAGAGGTAGACATACATCATGCGGGCACCGCCATGCGTTTTTTAACAAGTTTTTTTGCAACGCAAGAAGGTAGAGAAGTTGTTCTTACAGGTTCTAAAAGAATGAAAGAACGCCCTGTAAAAGTTTTGGTAGAAGCGTTAAAAGATTTAGGTGCAGATATAAGCTACCTAACAAATGAAGGCTATCCACCAATAAAAATAAAAGGGAAAAGAATTACTAATTCCAATGTTTCTTTACCAGCAGATGTAAGTAGTCAGTATATTTCCTCTTTACTTTTAAATGCATCAAGTATGGAAAATGGGTTAACCTTAAACCTTGTTGGTGAGATTACTTCCGTGCCCTATATTAAAATGACATTAGCTTTATTAACTCAAATAGGCATTAAAAATTCTTTTGGAGGGAATATTATTAAAGTTTTTCCAAAGACATCTGTGGCGGATAATAGATTGGTAGTGGAGTCCGATTGGAGTTCCGCATCCTATTTTTATAGTATCGTTGCTTTATGTGAGGTGGGTACTGAGATTACATTATCAGCTTATAAAAAGAACAGTTTACAAGGAGATAGTGTTTCTGCAGAAATATACAAATCATTTGGCGTTACTACAGAGTTTAAAGAAAATGAGGTTGTCTTAAGAAAAGAAACAGAGGTTATAGATGCTTCCGTAGAATTCAATTTAATTAATGCTCCAGACATAGCGCAAACCATAGCAGTTACTTGTTTTGGGATGGGAATAGGATGTCATTTAACAGGACTTCATACCTTGAAAATAAAAGAAACAGATCGTTTAGAGGCGTTGAAAACAGAACTTTCTAAACTAGGGGCATCTATTTCTGTTACGAATAAAGCATTAACTTTAATAGCTACAAAAGAGATTAAAAATGATGTGGCGATAGATACGTATAACGATCATAGAATGGCGATGGCATTTGCTCCATTGGCATTGAAAACTACAATTTTTATTAACGATGCTGAGGTGGTTTCAAAATCATATCCGGACTATTGGAATGATTTAGAACAGCTTCAATTTAAAGTTAAAAAAGCTTAAATTCTTAATTAAAAAGGGATTTGCTTGACAACGCCCTATTCGGAGTTGTATATTTGCAACCGAAAAAATTGCCAATTAAAATACTATAAATGAAATTATCGCACTTTAATTTTGAACTTCCAGACGACTTATTAGCAGAATACCCTGCAGAAAACAGAGATGAATCCAAATTAATGGTTATTCATAGAGAAACAGGAAAAATTGAGCATAAAATGTTCAAAGACCTAATCACTTATTTCGATGAAGGTGATGTTATGGTTCTTAATAATACAAAAGTGTTTCCTGCTCGTTTATACGGTAATAAGGAGAAGACAGGAGCTAGAATAGAAGTGTTTTTATTACGAGAGTTAAACCAAGAACAACGTCTTTGGGATGTACTTGTAGATCCAGCTCGAAAAATAAGAATTGGTAATAAATTATATTTTGGAGAGGACGAAAGTTTGGTTGCAGAAGTAATAGACAATACAACTTCTAGAGGAAGAACGTTACGTTTCTTGTATGATGGCGCCTATATAGATTTTAGAAGAAAATTAAAAGAATTAGGAGAAACACCACTTCCTAAGTATATAAAAAGAGATGTTGAGCCAGAAGATGAGGATCGTTACCAAACGATTTACGCAAAGCATGAAGGGGCTGTTGCAGCGCCAACAGCTGGACTCCATTTTTCTAAGCATTTATTAAAGAAGCTTGAAATAAAGGGAATAGACTTTGCAGAATTAACATTGCATGTCGGTTTAGGTACTTTTAACCCTGTTGAGGTAGAAGATTTATCGAAGCATAAAATGGATAGTGAAGAACTTATTATTGAGGAACGCGCTATTGAAATAGTTAATAATGCACAGATAGAAAAACGTAAAATATTAGCCGTTGGTACTACAGCAATGCGAGGTTTAGAAAGTGCTGTTTCTCCAAAGAGAACGTTGAATACGTATGATGGATGGACAAATAAATTTATATTCCCTCCATATGATTTTAGTATAGCAACTTGTATGGTTACTAACTTTCATTTACCAAAATCTACATTGATGATGATGGTATCTGCTTTTATGGGACACGATTTAATGAAAAAGGCATATAAAGAAGCCATTATGGAAAAGTATGATTTCTATTCCTATGGTGATGCTATGCTTATTTTATAAAAGCATATAAAAATTTAAAAGATTCCCGCTCTCATTCTAAATAGGTTTTAGGTTTGGCGGGAATCTTTTTTGTAGAATACCTATCTTTAAGAAATTGGAAGAAATTAAAAAGAGAGATGTAAGAGCCTTAACTAAGGAACAGCTAAGAGAATTCTTTGTTAGTAATGGAGATAAATCTTTTAGAGGCAGCCAAGTATACGAATGGTTGTGGAAGAAATCTGCACACTCTTTTGAAGAGATGACAAATATTTCTAAGGAGACACGTGATATGATGGAATCTAATTTTGTGATAAACCACATTAGAGTCGATCAAATGCAACGTAGTAATGATGGTACTATAAAAAATGCAGTGCGACTTCATGATAATTTAATTGTTGAGTCCGTTTTAATCCCTACAAAAACAAGAACCACAGCCTGTGTATCTAGTCAGGTTGGTTGTAGTTTGGATTGTAGATTTTGTGCAACTTCTCGTTTAAAACGAATGCGAAATTTGAATCCAGATGAAATTTACGACCAAGTAGTAGCTATAGATAATGAAAGTCGATTGTATTTTGACAGACCTTTGAGTAATATAGTTTTTATGGGTATGGGAGAGCCTTTAATGAACTATAATAATGTTTTAAAGGCAATAGATATGATTACCTCTGTAGAAGGTTTAGGGATGTCGCCTAAACGAATTACAGTTTCTACATCTGGTGTGCCTAAATTAATTAGGAAAATGGCAGATGATGAGGTTAAATTTAAATTGGCAGTTTCGTTACACTCCGCTATTGATGAAATAAGAACTTCTATTATGCCTTTTAATGCCAAGTTTACGCTGGCAGATTTAAGAGAATCTTTAGTGTATTGGTATGCTAAAACAAAAAGTAGAATCACCTATGAATATATAGTTTGGGATGGTATAAACGATACGCAAGAAGATGTTAATGCTTTAGTTGATTTTTGCAAATTTGCTCCTGCAAAAGTTAATCTTATAGAATACAATCCAATAGATGATGGAGAGTTTAACCAGGCAAAAAACGAAGCAATAGAAATGTATGTTAAAAGCTTAGAGCGAAACGGAATAACCGTAACAGTACGTAGATCTAGAGGGAAAGATATAGATGCTGCATGCGGGCAATTGGCAAATAAAATTTAACAGTGCCAACGTAATTGTAAAAGGAATGGGTTTTTAATCTATAGTGGTTTATTTGAAGATAAAGATTCCTGTATTTCATTTAGTTTTTCTCGGCTATAGTATTTTCCTTGTTTAATAACAGCATTTATACGTTTTGTATTGTGAATATTCTCTAAAGGATTTGCATCAAGGATAACCAAATCGGCAAACATTGTTTCTTTAATTAGCCCAAGCTCATTCTCTAAATTAAAATATTTAGCGGGGTTAAATGTTGCAGTTTTAAGAGCTTCTAGAGGTGATAATCCAGCTTTTACCAACATCGCCAATTCTTGATGTAAACTAATTCCAGGAGTTAAAAAGAAAATAGGGCAATCTGTCCCAGCCATAATATCTATTTTTTCTTGATGGATCTTTTTAACCATATTAAAGGACCATTTTACATAGGTATTTCTAAAAGAATCAATTTTAGTGCTATTTACTTTTGTAATTTTTATTTTCCATGATTGCTCAATAGAATCTGGTAAAAAGGTAAAAGTTTTTTTCCAATCGGAATTATTAAAAGGTTTTTCGATGAAGTTTGAAGTTAAAGCTAAAGTAGGTATTTGCCATGTTTTGTTTTTTGCTAAAACTCTTAACACTTCTTTAGCTTTATCATCATCGTAGTTTTGTAAAGCTATTTTTCGTTGGGAATTATGAATTCGAGAACGCAAAACACCACCTTGTTCGTCATTCTCATTTAATAAAATTTGTCTACGTCGTGCTAATAACTCGTCAGCATTTGAAGCGCAGGAAAGGTCTAAATTACGCATGTGTTCTAAGCTATTTAAACCAGCATTTGAAGCAGAGATTACATCCATGCTTAAAGGAATGTGTCCAGTAACTTTTAATCCTTTTTCCTTAGCTAATTTTGTTATTGTGCCAAATTGTTCAGGAGTAAGCATTTCATAGGCTTTTAAAAAATCTACACCGATACTGTCTAATTTGTGAATTTGTTTGGCTACAGCTTCTATAGAGTTAAGACCAATAGAAAGAGCTGGTCTTGCAGCGCTACTACCGTCATAAACATTTGGTATGCCATCTAAAAGCGGGCCAGAAATCATAACTCTTGGAGCAGTTGTTGGCTGAGCTACGGATTTTTCTTTCCATTTTTTCATAAAATCTATTCTCCCTCCAGTATCTCTTACACTAGTAACGCCATAAGTTAAAAACATATCGAACATTCTTGGGGCAAGTTCTTCTATGTATGAAAAATGAACATGAGCGTCCCAAAGTCCGGGTATTAGGTATTTTCCAGTGCCATCAATAATTGTATTGTTTTTTGATAGTTGCAATTCACCTGAAGGAATTACTTTGAAAATTTTACCATCTTTCAGGATAACAGTTTGGTTTTCTTTAATTCCATTTTTAGAGTCAATGGTGGTAATATTTTCAATGCAAATTGCATCTTTAAATGTAATTTCTTTAGGGGAGCATGCTTGTAGAAGAAAGATTATTGCTAGTGCAAGTTGTGTTTGTTTTTTCATTTTTTTTTAAATACTTATAATATTCAAAATCATTTTGTGTTTAATTATACAAAATTTTCTATGGTTTGAATATAGTAATTCTTTATTAAACAGGAAGTTTTCCCATTCAAAAGAAATTAAATCAATTTCAAAATATTCCTTTTAAAAAATTGCATTGAAATCAGTGTCATAAAAAGTCCGATTCCAACTAAAACACCAATTCTTGGAAGAATATCAACAAGAGGTAAAGCTCTCCAAAAGATGTCATAAAATCCTTGAATCCCCCAGTAATTAAGACTGAAAACAGCTATTTTTTGCATTATTACAGGCATTATAAATAAAGGAATCATGCTTCCGCCAACAGCAGACATAACTAGAATAATTAGAGTACTAAGACTCTCCGCTTGCTTTCTTGTTTTGGATATTGCTGCAAGAAAAATTCCGAAGCTAGAAACAGCAAAAGAAGTTGCTAATATCATTAGAATAAGAGCTGGAATATTCATGCTAAGATCCAAACTGAAGGCTACCCAGGAGAATAGAAACATTGTGGTTAGTTGCACAACTGCAATAAAAAAGGCAAATAACATTTTCCCATAAAGGATAGTACTTCCTTTTATAGGGGAGAAAAGAAGCCTTTTAATGGTTCCATTTTCTTTTTCTTCAAGGATACTTGTTCCTAAGCCTGCAACGCTAAAAAGCAGCATTAATATTGCAGTACCGGAAACCGCCTGAATAAGACCAAGATTTCTATTTTCCTTGGTGTCCCCAGAAATAGAAGTTAATTTTAAAACAGATTTAGAACTAAAAGAGGCCTTATTATTTTCATTGTTTTTTACTGCGTCTTCAAGAATTGTATTTCGAAGGTTTGAATCCATCGCAGGAAACTGTTTGTTCAAGTATGTTTTAATGTTCTGTTGTGCGTTTTGTTTTCCAATTTCGGACATTAATGTGCTAATTAAGGCGTGTTGCAACATCCCGATTTCCATTTCTTTTGCTTCGTCATACCATAATTCTACAGGAGGGTTTTTTCTAGCAAATAAGGAGTCTTTATATCCTTTATGGATTACAAGAACTGCTGCGTATTTCCCTTTACGTACTTGTGTTTTACTCTTTTTTAAATCAGAAAGGATAAGACGAAGTCCATCTAAAGAATCAAGTTTAGAAATAAGTTTTTTAGATTTTGGAGTTTGATCTACATCTGCAACTAGCAATGCTATTGGCTTAGCAGAATTTGTACTATTTCCAATTCCTCCGAATGCAAAAGCAAAAAGACTAATAAGAAGTATAGGAAGGAGAAAAGTTAGAAAGACAGAGCGTTTGTCTCTTAGGAACAATTTTAAGTCTTTTTTAAATAGCTTGTACATAATCTAATCTCTTAATTGTTTTCCAGTTAATTTTAAAAATACAGACTCCAAATTTGCAGTTTGTGTATCAATACTTTTAATTACCCCGCCAGCATTTTGAATCTTATTAATAATAATAGATATTTCACTACTTATATTTTCACAAGCCACTTCTAGTGTATTAGTACTATTATTAAGTTTTAAGGAAGGAATTTTCTTAAAAATATCGGTTTCAAGAATGGGTTTTAAATCTGCTAATTTTATAGAAAGAAGATCTGTTGCATTACTGACCTTTTTTAATTCTTGAAATGTTCCTAGAGCTACTATGGTTCCTAAATCAATTATTGCGATAGTATCACAAAGCCGCTCGGCTTCTTCCATATAATGCGTGGTGTAAATGATGGTCATTCCCTCGCTATTTAATTTTTCAATGACTTCGAAAACGTGATTCCTACTTTGTGGATCCACACCTACAGTGGGTTCGTCCATTAATAAAATTTTGGGTTTATGTAGGATAGAAGAGGCAATGTTAATTCTTCGTTTCATTCCGCCCGAGTAGGTTTTAATTCGATCATTTTTACGGTCTAATAAACCTACGAGTTTCAATGCCTCCAAAATTCTTTTTTTTAGTTCATCCTTATGGATATTATATAGGCTTCCCCAAAAAAGAAGATTGTCATAGGCAGAAAGGTCTTCGTAAAGTGCAATTTCTTGAGGAACCATGCCAATGTTTAGTTTTCTTTCCTCTTTATTGGGTAGTCCGTCAATTATAATTTCACCCTTATCTGGTTGCAATAATGTATTTAGGATGTTTATTGTAGTCGATTTCCCTGCTCCATTAGGGCCTAATAAGCCAAATATTTCCGCTTCTTTAATGGTGAAGCTTACATCTTTCAGTGCTTTTATTGCGCCAAAAGATTTTGAGATGTTGTTAACTTTTATCATAGAAAGAGAAAGTTGGAAAATAAATTAATGTTTTGAACAGCCTAAATTTGCGAATTTCTACAACAATACTAAATATTCTGATTCTCAACTGTTGTTTTTGTAGGATGAACTGTATGACCGTCTTGCTTTAATACATGTTCGTTTACTACCCTATTCTTGCACCATTTTTCAGTTTTCTTTCAGGTTGTAATAATGTTACTTCCTCATCGTCACCTAGACCACCAAGAATTAAGCACTCGCTCATTATTGTTGCAATTTGTTTAGGAGGAAAATTAAGGACGGCAACTATTTGTCTGCCAATTAAATCTTCTGGGCTGTATAGTTTTGTAATTTGAGCAGATGTCTTTCGTGTGCCTAGAGATCCAAAATCTATTATAATTTTATAGGCAGGGTTTCTTGCTTCTTTAAAAATTTCTGCTTCTAGGATAGTACCAACATGCATTTCAATTTTCATAAAATCACTCCAACTTAGATTTCGATCCTTTAATTTTTCCATGCTATGTGTACGTTAATTTGAACTAAAGTTACTAAAAAGCCTTTAAAATTCCGTAATTTTGTAAAATACAAACCTTAGTTTACGCAAGAGAATTAGTTTCGTGAAGATTGTATCCCAAATAAAAGAGCCGGTAAATCTGGAAATGGAAATTTTTGAAAAAAAGTTTCACGAATCAATGCATTCCAAAGTAGCTCTCCTAAATAGAATTACGTATTATATTGTAAATAGAAAAGGAAAGCAAATGCGCCCTATGTTTGTTTTTCTAACGGCAAAATTAGTTTCTAACGGCGAGGTAAATGAGCGTACGTATAGAGGCGCTTCTGTAATAGAGCTTATACATACAGCAACACTGGTGCATGATGATGTCGTAGATGAAAGTGATAAACGTCGCGGATTTTTCTCTATTAATGCCTTGTGGAAGAATAAAATTGCAGTTCTGGTAGGAGATTATTTATTATCTAAGGGACTATTGCTTTCCATAGATAATGGAGATTTCGATTTGCTAAAGATTATTTCTGTTGCTGTTCGCGAAATGAGCGAAGGAGAATTACTTCAAATCGAAAAAGCTAGAAGATTAGATATTACCGAGGGAGTATATTATGAAATTATTAGAAAAAAAACAGCGACGCTAATAGCAGCTTGTTGTAGTCTAGGAGCATGTTCTGTACGACCAGATTCTTCCCATGTAGAAACTTTCCGAAAATTTGGAGAACTTATTGGTATGGCATTTCAGATTAAAGATGATTTGTTTGACTATGGAGAGCAAAAAATAGGGAAGCCAACGGGGATAGATATAAAGGAGCAAAAAATGACGCTACCTTTAATTCATGTTTTGAATAACTGCACTACCAAAGAAAAAAAGTGGCTCATTAATTCTGTAAAACGCTACAATAGAGATAAGAAACGGGTAAAAGAAGTTATTGCTTTTGTAAAAGAAAAAGGCGGACTTATTTATGCAGAAGAAAAAATGCACGTTTTTAAAGAAGAAGCACTTTCTATATTGGACACCTATCCAGAATCTGAGTATAAAAGTTCGTTACGGCTTATGGTAAATTACGTCGTAGATAGAAAAAAATAAATATTTAGAGCCCTATTGTAAAGGAATTCGATCTTAATTTATATTTTTTTAATCTTTAGGCAACCTTTTTTAAAGTGAAGTCGTCTATATAAATAGAGACCAATAAACCAACATACACGTATTGTGAAAATTATTTCTTTCTATAAAAATGAGAAAGCGCTAATAAAAAAAGCAATTTCAGGAAATAGAGAAGCACAGCAATGGCTTTACGAGAAATATGCGTCCAAAATGCTGAGTGTTTGTCGGCAATACATAAAAGACGTGCATTTTGCAGAAGATGTTATGATTAAGGGCTATTTAAAAGTCTTTCTTAATTTAAAATCTTTTAAACACGAAGGAAGTTTTGAAGGTTGGATCCGTAGAATAATGGTGCACGAGTGCATTGTTTATTTACGAAAGAAGCAAATTGTTGTTTTTGATGATGAAGTTTATGAAAATAAGGAAGTAACAACGGTGTCTATTACAACTGGTTTAGATGTGGCACATATTCAATTATTAATAGATGCACTTCCAGAAGGATATAAAATGATTTTTGCATTGTATGCTATTGAAGGATATAAGCATAGTGAAATTGCAGAAATGTTGAAAATTTCTGAAGGCACTTCAAAATCACAATTATTTAAGGCAAGAAGAATGTTGCAAGAAAAGTTAAAGGAACAAAATATTTTAGGTTATGGCACCCATTAAGTTTGAGGAACATATAAAAGAGAAATTAAATGAGCGGGAAATAAAACCTTCTGTTCGGACTTGGAGTGAAATTTCGGCAGGCTTAGAAGTTTCTCAAAAAACAAAAAAGAAAGGTGTTTTTTGGTATGGTATAGCAGCAAGTTTTATTGGACTTATAATGATATCTGTTGTGTATTTCAGTTCAGAAAACGGGGGGGTAAATTCGGAAGTAGAGATTGTTGATGCTCCTGAAAACAGCAATAAAAAAGAGGAGGAGAAACAATCTTCCAACATAGAAGGGGTGAATCAGGAAGCCTATGTGGTTACAGAGCAAAAACAAATACATTCAAATACAGAAATTAATAAAAGCGATGCTCTTTTATTAGAAAAGAAAAGCATTGAACAGAAGAAGGAAATAGAGATAAGTGTAGCTTCAGTAGAGAATAAAGAAGAAAACAAAATTTTCAAGAATACCGAAGAAATCATTAATTCAAAAATAGGAGAAGTTGTAGCGCAAGTAATAGCATTAGAAGAGAATAATAGACCTGTAACAGGTGAGGAGGTAGATGCGTTATTGCTGAAAGCACAAAAAGAAATTTTAAGAGATAAGTTATTTCGAAAAGATGCTAGTGTAGATGCAATGGCATTACTTTCCGAAGTAGAAATGGAATTAGACGAATCTTTTCGAAATCAGATATTTGAAGCACTAAAAACAGGCTACTCTCAGGTTAAAAATGCGGTAGCCGATAGGAATAATTAACCAATCAAAAACAAGAAGCAACAAACCATTTCCTTATTTCTAGAAAGGGGAAAGCGGCAAGAAGCTTATTCATCAATCATTAATCAACTCTTTTAGCCACCTCTCTTATGGGAGAGGTTGGCAAGGGAGTTCTAAATCAAAAATCATGAAAATTATTTGCACTTATTTGGCTTTATTTATGGTGTTAGCAGCACAAAGTCAGACTAATAAGAAAGTAGAGAAGCTAAAAGAGAGAAAAGAACTGATAATAACACAGGAGAAGGCGGCGTTAAAGTTAGAAATAGAAGACATTACCAAAAGGTTAGAAAAGAAATTGATAACCAAAGAAGAGGCGCAAATACTTAAAGAAGCAGCCGCTAAGAAGCGAGCCTTAAACATGGAAAATAGGATTGCCATAATAGAAAATAAAATTGCTTTGCAAGAAAGAAATAAGGGCGATGTTTTGGTTATGGAAGAAGGGCTTTCTATTTATGAAGATGACAATGGTGTTACAATTCATATAAGTGATGAGCCATGGAAATTTTTCAAAAGAAAAGAACCACGTTATGACCGTAGAACGTATTCTGATTTTGTGGTAGCTGTAGGTTTAAACAATGCAATTATAGAAGGGCAGTCTTTAGAAGATTCTCCATATAAGGTAGGAGGGAGTCGGTTTTTTGAATTTGGTTGGACATGGAGAACGCGTGTATTTAAGGAGTCTAATTTTGTGCGTTTTCACTATGGATTCTCTTTTCAATTTAATGGATTAAAACCTAAGGATAATAAGTATTTTATGGTAGATGGAGGTCAGACACAATTAGAAACGTTTGAATATGATCTTAAAAAATCTAAATTTAGAATGGACAATTTGGTTTTCCCTGTGCATTTTGAATTTGGCCCTTCAAAATATAGAGAAACAGATGATCGTGTACGCTATTCCATAGTAAAGCGGTTTAGAGTTGGATTGGGTGCTTATGGCGGATTTAATATGGGAACACGTCAAAAATTAAAGTATAAAAGAGCGGGAGAAAATGTAAAAGAGAAATTAAAAAGAGGGTACAATACACCGAACTTTGTATACGGATTAAGTGGGTATGTTGGAGTAGGTGGAGTACAATTGTACGCTAAATACGACCTAAGTCCAATCTTTAAGAATGCGGTAGAAGAGCAGCATAATATTTCTTTGGGGTTGCGATTTGATCTTTAAAAATGTACTAGTACTGTTTCATTGATTTAGTGGAATCAATACTAATAGAATCCCTCGGAGAAGTTTATTTATTCTCCGAGGGATTATTTTATTTACAAGAATTTTTTGACCGATTTGGTTTCAAATTTGAATTATCTTTGCGATATTGTTTTTTATACAGATTTAATTATAAAACGAATTACGAAAAACGAATACGTTTGCTGTATCATTTTAGGATTAAATAGGTATTCGTACCCAAAAAAAGGATTTAATTTAAAGTATATATTTCTTTGATATCAAAATCTACCATAGATCAAGTATATGAAACTGCTCGCCTAGAAGAGGTGATTGGAGATTTTGTACAACTTAAAAAATCTGGAGCAAATTTTAAGGGGCTGAGTCCGTTTTCAGACGAACGCTCCCCAAGTTTTATGGTATCTCCCGTAAAACAGATTTGGAAAGATTTTAGTAGTGGCAAAGGAGGTAATGTTGTTGCATTTTTAATGGAGCATGAGCATTTCACCTATCCAGAGGCTATAAAATATCTTGCAAAAAAGTACAATATAGAGATAGAGGAAACAGAACAAAGTAACGAGCAAAAGGCAGAGGCTAATGAGCGCGAAAGTATGTTTTTGGTGTCTGAATATGCGCAAGATTATTTTTCCGAAATTTTATGGAAACATGAGCTAGGAAAGGCCATAGGACTAAGTTATTTTAAGGAAAGAGGATTTACAGACGAAATTATAAAGAAGTTTAACTTAGGGTACGGTTTGGATGTATGGGATGCATTTACAAATGCAGCACTCGATAAAAGTTACAAATTAAAATACTTAGAATCCACTGGGCTTACTATTGTAAAGGATCCCGGAGGCGGACAAAATAAAAAGACATTCGATCGTTTTAAAGGACGTGTAATGTTTCCTATTCATTCTATGAGTGGTAGGGTTTTGGGTTTTGGAGGTCGAATTTTAACCAGTGATAAAAAGGCCGCAAAGTATTTAAACTCACCAGAAAGCGATATTTACCATAAAAGTAAAGTCCTTTACGGTATTTACCATGGAAAGCAAGCCATAGCAAAAGAAGATAATTGCTATTTGGTAGAAGGGTATACAGATGTAATTCAGTTTTACCAAAGAGGTATTCATAATGTAGTTTCTTCTAGTGGTACGGCATTAACCTCGGATCAGATTAGACTAGTAAATAGACTAACAAAAAATATAACGGTATTATTTGATGGAGATGCCGCAGGTTTAAGAGCATCTATTAGAGGTATCGATATTATTCTGGAGCAAGGCATGAATGTGAAGATTTGCACCTTCCCAGAAGGAGAAGATCCAGACAGTTTCGCCAAGAATAATAGCTTAGAAGAGGTGATGCAGTATCTAAAGGATAATTCTAAAGATTTTATTCAATTTAAAGCTTCGTTGTTGGTGAAAGAATCTGCCAATGACCCCATTAAGAGAGCAGAAACGGTTAGAGATATTATACAGAGTATTGCGAAAATTCCGGACCAAATAAAAAAGGAAATCTATATTCAGGAATGTTCGCAGATTATGAACGTTTCAGAAGAAGTTTTGTTTAATACGTTAGCACAAATTAGTAAAAAGCAATTAACAGAAGTAGGCAAAAAGGTAGCGCAAGAGCAGAAAGCATTAAAAATAGTTAAGAAAGAGAAAGCAGATGCCAAAGTAGATGTTCTTTACGAATTGGAAAAGAAGATTATAGAGATGCTACTTCTTTACGGAAATCAGGAACAGCAATTTGAGGATTTAGTGTTAAAAGAAAATGAATCTGGCGAGTTAATCTTAGAGCCAGAACGCTTAGAAGCAAAGGTGTATGAAAAAATATACTTGGATCTTCAGGATGATGAAATAGAGCTTACAAACGAGCGGTTTAAAGCTATTTATTATAAATTGATAGGAGAATTAAACGAAAAAGAAAATTTTTCTATGAATGTCTTTTTGGGAGAAATGGACCAAGAAATGGTAGGCGAAATATCTTCGATACTAATGGAAGAAGAAAAATATGCGTTGCATGATTGGGAACGTAAAGATATTTTCCCGAAGAATAAGGAAGTAGGAATAGCACAATTAGTAAGTGAAACCATACTAACGCTTAGATGTTTTTTAATAAAAAAACGTATCGTAACCTTACAACAAAGTACTGAAAATAATAACGGTGATAATCGGGAAACTTTAGAGGAAATAATTAACTACCTGAATTTAAACATGCTTTTGAATAAAAAACTGAATAGGGTGCTTTCTTAGGGTGTAGTATATGATAATTGTAACTATTCTCTTGTTTAGTGTTGTATGTGAATTAGTATATTACAATAAAAGTACTTTTACTTTTATTTAATTGTAGGCAACAAGCAAAGAAGTGACACTTGAATTCACGATTGAAAGAGAAAATAATGACAAACATCCACTTTATAAAACACCTCTTTTCATTAGATGAATAAATTAAATCCATCAATAAAACATCACCTATTAATAGGAGTACTTCTTAGTATTTGGATTTTTGTTTTTGCGTTTATTATAAGACCATTTGATGATGGAACTATAAACTTTCGAGAATGGGTGTTAGTGAGTATTGGGTTTAGCTTAAGTGCATTTCTATCATATGGAATACTCGCTTTAATTCAAAATAGCGTTTATAAAAAAGTATTAAAATGGAATCTCGGTCTTGAAATTACAAGCCTGACTTTTTTTACATTACTTTACTTATTGTGTGTTTATTTTTATTATAAAAGTTCCATTATTAAGGGTGGATATACTTTCGTCGAATTTTTAACTATAATATTCCTTAAGGCGACTTTAATAACAACACCTATTATTATACTTGCTCGAATATATGTTATTAGATTAATTCCTATAAAAGAAGATTTTATTACCATAAGAGGAGAAAATAAATTAGATGTATTAAAAATTAAAAAGTGTGATTTAGTTTGTGTATCAAATTCACAAAATTATGTTGAGATATTTTTCATCAATAATGGCGAGATTAAAACTAAATTAATTCGTTCTTCACTTAAAAAAATTGATACAGAGTTTAAATTTTTAATACGAGTACATCGTTCACATTTAATAAATCCATCGCATTTTATATCTTGGAAAGATCAGAACACGATAACTCTTTCACAAATTGAAATTCCAATTTCAAAAAATTATAAGGAGAACATAATATCCTTATAATTAATATACCAATAACTGGAGACTTCTTACCATTAGTTTTGGATTGCATTATTTGTACTGTTTTTTATACCTAAAACCACATGCTTTTTACCTAAACCCCATTTATACGACCAATCAAGTGAAGGTTCATTCTATGTTTGTAAAGAATTTAAAACAAATAATTATGGACTCAAACACTAAAAAAAGTAAACGTATTAAAACTATTGCTCTATTATTAATAGGATTATTCTTTCTCTATTTCAGTAATGGCAAATATTATTTTGCTTTAGCTTCTTGGTTGTTTCCAATATTTTTATTGCAAATTTCACGAAATGAGAAAAAGATGTATTCAATTTTCATTATTCCAATATTAGCTGGAATCGTATCTCAATTTTCATTTTGGTACATATTTGATAATCCAAAAAGTGTTATGTTCTATATTCCATTTTTTGTTGGTTTATTTACAGGATTTCTATTTTTTATTGACCGTTTAATCTACCCAAAAATAAAAGGATTTATAGCTACACTAATATTTCCGCTTGCATATACAGCTTTTGATTTCCTATCAAACCTTTATAATCCTTTTGGAACAACAGGAATATTAGGTTATTCGCAATTAGAGTTTTTATCCTTTTCACAATTAGCATCTATTACAGGAATGTGGGGAATTACATTTATGATTGCTTGGTTCGGATCTGTTGTATCTTGGGTTATTAATAATTACAAAAACACAGCAATAATCAAAAAAGGAGCTCTGATTTATGTGTCAATATTAATTTCAATCTTGCTTTATGGTAGTTTAAGACTAACAATACCTTTAGAGAATGGAACCGTTAAAGTATCAGGGATACATACACACGATAAAAATGAAATTGGTAATGTCTTTAGATCCCTATATCAAGGAGACACTTTAGCTTTCCGAAAAATGAATACTAAAATTATTAAAAATTCAATTGCCCAGACAAAGTTTGAAGCAAATGCAGGGTCAAAAATTATTATGTGGAGTGAAGGTTCTTTTGCGATGTTAAAAAAAGATGAAGACAGTATAATTAAAACATTCAAAGCAATTGCAAAACAAAATGAAATATATTTATTTATAACACCTTATGTCTTTAATAATGGTTCAAAATCAGAAAATAAAACACTCTTGTTTTCGCCAAAAGGTAATTTAGTTTCATCGCATTATAAATTTGGCGGTAATTTTTTAGAAGGTACTGTTAAAGGTAACAAAATAATTAAAAGCAATAAAACTCCTTATGGTAATTTGTCTAATATCATTTGTTGGGATGCCGATTTTCCTTCAACAATTAAACAAGTAGGAAAAGAAAAAACAGACATCTTATTTATTCCATCGTCAGATTGGTTTGAAGTATCTCCAATACATACAACTCCTGCTGTTTATAGAAGTATAGAAAATGGTTGTTCTATGGTTAGGCAAACACAAGATGGCTTATCTATTATGACAGACCCAAGAGGAAAAACAATTACAGAAATGGATCATTTTAATACAACTTCATGGACAATGACGGGTCACGTACCAACTAATAGGATATGGTCTTTATATCCAATCATAGGTGATTTATTTGGTTGGTTATCATTTATTGGTTTGTTACTTTTTATAATTAAACCCTTTATAGGAAATTTAATAATTAAAAAATAAAGCCAGTTGCCAATAAAGTATACAAAACATAGCTAATAAGTGCTAAGACCTTAGGTTTATGCTTGTTTATATACTTTTCCAAATTTCAATCATTTTTCGAGTTTAATTCCCCGACGCTCTGCGTCGAAATGAAAAAGGGAATTCCTATTTGATACCTCGTGCGCTCTGCGTCGAGGTAGTTCATTTGGCTAAAAGATGATAAGTAAAAAACAAAATGTAAAAAATTGAATCTGTGTTTATCACAAAATGTAGTATCTTTTTAGACGCTACGTTTAATATAGAGACTCATTGTTTTCTATTCTTTACTTTTTAGTTTTGCTTTTTTGCATTAGACTAACTACGATTTAAACTTTTCTATCTTAGTTTCTTTACAAATCATTCTGATAATACTTCCGCATTTGTTGGCTGGATTAATTTTTAGTTATGCAAGATTAGAATCAGGAATACTAATGTCTATTTGTCTGCATATTCTAAATAACAGTTTGATTGCTTTTTTGTTTACGTATTAAAACTTGCTGCAACGAGCCTAGAAACAATACCCGGCTGAGAGAAATTAATTAGTAGAACAAGTCTTTTTGCGGAAACTCCAAGGGTTTTTTTATTTGGTATTTTAAAATGAAAAACAGAAAATTTGTTTGACTCTTTCCGTTGTAATAGCTCAAGTATTGCAGCTGATTATAAAACAAAAAAGACTAGTAAACACTAGTCTTTTTTTTGTTTTTATTATGTTGAACGTTTAATATAGTTCAAGAGCTTTCGCTTGTTGTAGCAGGTCCACCAAATTATCTACATTTAATTTTTTCATTAAACGAGCCTTATAAGTACTTACTGTTTTTTCATTTAAATTTAAACCAATAGCAACATCTTTATTTCGTTTGCCACTAGCTAGTAATTTTAGAACCTCTACTTCTCTTGTAGATAACTTTCTAAAAAACCTTCTAGGTTTCTGTGTTCCTTCGTCAAAAGCTAAACGTTGGGCAAGTTCATTGGTTATAAACATATTGCCTTCGCTTACTTTTTTAACAGCAGAAACAATATAATTAAGTTCTGCATTTTTAGAAAGATACCCAAAAGCACCAGCTCTTATAGTACTTAGAGCATAAACATCTTCTGATTGTCCGCTATAAATAAGAACTTTAATAGAAGAAAATTCTTGTTTTATTTTTCTAAGGGCTGCAATTCCATTCATTTCAGGAATATCCATCTCCAAAATTATTACATCAGGAGTAGCCGTTTTCAGCTTTTCAAATAATTCAGAAGTTGTAGAAGCTTCACCGATAACTTCAAATTCCTCAGTAGCGTGTAGTACATTTTTCACGCCCATTCTCATAATTGGGTGATTGTCTGCTATTAATACTTTAATCATGGTAATCTTATTTTCTAGATTCTATAAAAAACTGTCCAAAAATACTGACATGCAATGTAAGGTTTAAAAATCTAATTCGTTACGCAAAAGTCAATTTTTTTTACCGTAAATAAAATTATTTACGATTTACTTACACTATTTCTAGTTAAGTGGTAATTTTTAGCTCTATAGGGATGTTACAAACAGGTATCGGGAGCATCTTATGTTGGTTAATAGTATTTAGTCTTGTGTAAATAAGAAATATTTCCTTACGTCTTCCGGAGAAGTCATTGACAGTTTTTTCTTCATTTGTCATAGCCATTGCCCACTCAAGTTCTGGGTAGCTAGCGCCAATTTGATCCTCATCCGTTCTGTCATCTCCCCATAAACCATCTGTAGGGGCGGCTTCAATAATTTCTTGGTTAATACCTAGTGCCTTGGCTATTTCGTACACTTCGGACTTCATTAGGTCTGCTATAGGGCTTAAATCGACCCCTCCGTCACCATATTTTGTGTAAAATCCAACACCAAAATCTTCTACTTTATTTCCAGTGCCAGCAACTAGGTATTTTTTCAAAGCAGCAAAATAGTATAAGGTGGTCATTCGTAATCTTGCTCTTGTGTTTGCTAAAGCCATAAATCGGTCTTGTTCATTCTCCACAGAAGGGAATGCATCAACCAACTGATCAAAAACAGAGGTTAGATTAGTTTCTTGTCGGCTAACAGAGGAAAATTCTTTTTTAAGCCACTGAATATGATTAGATGCTCGTGAAACTTGACTTGTCTCTTGGTGTATTGGCATTTCTATACACATTAAGTCTAGGCCTGTTTTAGCACATAGCGCAGATGTCACGGCAGAATCTATTCCGCCGGAGATACCAATTACAAAACCATTCATTTTGGCATTAGTGGCGTAGTCTTTTAGCCAATGAACAATATGATCTATTATTTTTTCCGTTTGCATTAAGGTGTGTTTTTTTTAGTTGAAAACAACTAACTTTGCCTGTAAAAATAAAACGAAGGAATTTAATAATGAAACTTATAGGAAATTACTTTGATATGCGAAAATCACTATTTATCCTTCTTATCATAACAGGACTTGTTTTAGGATGCGAGAGCAAAGAGAGAGATGCAGTTGATGTGTCTAACATAAATATAGTTGTTAATGTGGTTCGTTTTGATGAAATGTTTGCAGAAGCAACAGAAGAAACTTTGCCAGAGCTTAAAAACACATACCCTTATTTGTTTCCAAAGCAATATCCAGATAGTATATGGGTTGCTAAATTAACGAATGCGTTACAGGTAGAATTGGAGGCTGAGGTTGGTAGTGCTTTTTCAGACTTTAAAGAGGAAGAAAAAGATTTGGAATTGCTATTCAAGCATATTAAGTACTATTTTCCAAAGTTTGAGGAACCTTCTGTGATTACTTTAATTTCTGAAGTGCGGTATCCAGATAGAGTTATTTTGGCAGATTCTTTGTTGCTTATTGGTTTGGATAATTATTTAGGAAAAGAGCATAGGTTTTACCAAGGAATGCAGAAGTATATTTCTTTTGGATTGGATAAACAGTTTTTAATAAGTGATGTTGCAAACTCTTTTGCTAAAAAAATGATACCCTCTCCAAAAAGCAGAACGTTTTTAGCAAAATTAATATACAGTGGTAAGTTGCTTTATTTAAAAGATAGGTTAATTCCGTTTACGACAGATGCACAAAAAATTGGTTATTCGCCAGAACATTTAACATGGGCTGAAGAAAATGAAGAGCAAATATGGCGTCATTTTGTAGAGAACGAATTTTTATATAGTACAGATAACACATTAGATAGGCGTTTTTTGCTTCCGTCTCCTTTTTCAAAATTTAAGCTAGAGTTAGATAGCGAATCTCCAGGACGTATAGGGCGTTATATGGGATGGCAAATTGTTAGGGCTTTTATGGATAACAATGAGCTTACATTGGTGCAGATGTTAAATCTCCCAGAAGAAGAAATATTTAAGAAGTCTAATTATAAACCAAGGAAATAAATGGCAGAGGTACATACTTCAGAAATTAAGTTGAAAGTGACTTTAGATGAGAATAGAATTCCAGAGCAAATAATTTGGTCAGCGGAAGATGGTGGTGTAGAAAATGAGGAAGCTAAGGCAATGTTACTTTCTGTTTGGGATGCTGAAAAGCAGGAAACCTTATACGTACCTTTGTGGACAAAAGAAATGCCTGTAGATGAAATGAAAGTCTTTTTTCACCAGTCTTTAGTGGCAATGTCAGAAACCTTTATGAAGGCAACACAAGACGAGAAAATGACAGCGACGATGAAAGATTTTTGCGATTACTTTGCAGAGAAATTGGAGTTGAACAAAAAGTAAGACTTTCTATTTTTAAGTGTAAGCATTACACAATTTTAAAGACTTATATAATCTTTTAGAGGTATATATACTCCTGATTCTAAGATTTTATATAATGAAAGGCGATAAGGATGATGAATTTTTATTGTTTGTGTACAATGCTAGTACAGGTTTTGGTAATTCGCTTATAGATAGCGTTCATAAAATCGTTAGTCCAGAAACCTATGCCTGTAGTCTTTGTGGATTAACACATGGGGTGTTTTTAGAAAAAAGGGAATGGAAAAAGTTTCGCGAGGCAAGTTCTATTGCGATGAAATTTATTCATAAAGATGAATTTGAAAAGCACTATGATTATAAAAAACGGTATACTTTCCCTGTGATTTTATTAATTAAAAATGGAGAGTCAGCCGTATTTGCAAACTCAAAAAAAATGAATTCTTTTAAAGATATAGCAGAGCTAATTCGTTTTGTAAAGCAAAAGAAAGCTTAGGCTCGTGTATCAAAATTATCGATAATTCCGCCTATATATTTCAAAATATCTTCCTTGCCTAAAGTATTAGATGAAGAAGAGATAAAATGTTGAGGCGCTTCTTCCCAAATATCATCTTGTAATATTTGTATGTATTTTGTAGCGTGATTGGTTATGCTATTGGGTTTTAGTTTGTCTGCTTTTGTGAAAATAATACAGAACGGAATCTGATTTTCTCCCATCCAAGACATAAACTCTAAATCAACTTTTTGAGGTTCATGCCTAATATCTATCAATACAAAAGCACAAATTAATTGTTTACGTTGTAAGAAGTAATCCGTAATGTACTTCTGAAATGTTTTTTTATCTTTTTTAGAAACACGGGCATATCCATAGCCAGGTAAATCTACCAAAAACCAATTATCATTAATTTTAAAGTGATTAATAAGTTGTGTTTTTCCAGGTCTACCAGAAGTTTTTGCTAAGCTTTTTTTATTTGTAAGCATGTTAATTAGGGAAGACTTGCCAACATTAGAACGGCCAATAAAGGCAAATTCCGGCAATAAATCCTTGGGACAGGAGTCTACCTTAGCATTACTTATTACAAATTCTGCTGATTTAATTTTCATCCGTAAAAGGATTTAAAATTTACGTTTAATTAGCCACTTGTCAAAAATGTCATTAAACTCATTAGGATGTTCCATCATTGGAGCATGCCCACATTTTTTTATCCAAAAAAGATCAGAGTCTGGCAATAATTCTTGAAATTCATCAGCAACATTAGGGGGTGTAACAATATCTTCTTCTCCCCAAATAATTAGAGTGGGGGTTTTCATTTTAGGAAGATCTTTTGCCATATTATGCCTAATGGCACTTTTGGCAATTGTTAACGTTTTAATAAGCTTAATACGATCATTTACGGTAGCATAAACTTCATCTACAATTTCTTTTGTGGCAACTGCGGGGTCATAAAAGACATCTTGCGCCTTTTTTTTGATAAACTCATAGTCTCCACGTCTAGGGTAGCCATTACCCATTGCGCTTTCGTATAAACCAGAACTTCCTGTAATAACTAGTGCTTTTACAGATTCAGGATATAGTTTTGTATGCAGTAATCCAATATGTCCGCCTAAAGAATTTCCTAAAAGAATTACATCTTTAAGCTTTTTAAAAGTAATGAAATCTTGAACAAATTCCGCAAAATTTTTAACATTGGTTTTTAATAAAGGCCTGTCATATATTGGGAGTTCCGGAACAATAACAGTATAGCCTTTGGTTGGAAAATAATCCATCACACCGTGAAAATTACTTAATCCGCCCATTAGGCCATGAAGTATCATAATAGGAGGCCCTTCTCCTATTTCGACATAGCTGTATTTTCCTTCTTTAATAATTTTTTCTTCCATTCAAGGATAGGTTGGTCTTAATGCACAAATATAGACAATTCCTAATAATAGTAACTGACTGTTTTTAAATACTGCTTGGAATTTTTCAATGTTGTTTTATGGAGCAAAAATGAAAGTGTTTAAATCCGTAGCAAGCACTGCGGTTTTAGTTTTTAAAAGGAAATATTATTTGTTTGGTGTGATTCTCAAAGAGGTGTTGTCTATTTTTTTAATAAAAACGAATGAGATGTTTAATTAGTTGCAGATCAATTGTGTATCGGAAATTTTTATTTCAATTTGAAAAATATTTAGAATTCAAAAGTTCGTAGTGAAAGAGAGTGCAAAATGGTTAAAGAAAGAAGTGTGAAGGTTGGTTTTTCTAAAAAAAACAGTGTGATTTAATCATTTGGTGGTAAATTATGTTCTTTTCTGGTAAAAAGTGGTAATAAAATTTATATATTTGAGTTATTAAAAGAAAAACTATTTATTCTTGGACTCATATTTCTCTGGAACATACAATTGTAAAGCTGACGCCAAAGGTAGGGTGATGTTGCCTGTTGCCCTAAAGAAAAAGGTAGATTCTATTCTTGAGGAGGGTTTTGTTATTAAGATTTCTTTTTATGAAAACTGTTTAGAGTTGCACCCGGTGAGTTCGTGGAATGCTATTATGGTGGAATTGAATTCTAAAAATAAATTTGACCCAGAAGTCCTAAGTTTTATTAGGAAATATACGGCAGGTCTTAGACCTGTAGAGATTGATGGAGCAGGAAGGTTGTTGATATCTAAGAGTTTAGTTTCTGAAGTTGGCATATCTAAGAATGTGGTTTTGGCAGACATGGGGGAATTCATCGAAATATGGGATAAAGAACTGTATGACGGTGTTGTGAAGGGAACAAAGGAAGAGAATATGGCTTTGGCGAGAAAAGTAATGTTAACGGAAAAGTCAAAAAATGAGTTATCATAATCCAGTTTTATTAAAAGAGTCTGTAGACGGGCTTAATATCAAAGAAAATGGAGTATACGTAGATGTTACCTTCGGAGGAGGAGGGCATTCAAAAGAAATATTAAAACGTCTTGGAAGTGGTGGAAAACTATTCGCTTTTGATCAAGATGAAGATGCATTAGAAAATGCCCTTGATGATGAGCGTTTTACATTGATAAATGAAAATTTTAGATATGTAGCGCAGTTTTTAAAGTTTCATGGAATACGTAAGGTAGATGGGATTTTAGCAGATTTTGGAGTGTCATCGCATCAGTTTGACAAGGCGGAACGTGGTTTTTCTACTCGTTTTAATGCAGATTTGGATATGCGAATGAGTAGTAAGAATGCTATTTCTGCATACGATGTGGTAAACAAATATTCGTACGATGATTTAAGAAAGGTGTTGTTTCAGTATGGCGATTTAAGAAATGCTAATGCTATGGCAACTAAGATTATTGAATCTAGAGAGGAAAATGTTATAAAAACAACGGAGCAATTAAAAGAAGTGTTACGTCAGTTTTTGCCTCAATTTAAAGAGCATAAAATTTTAGCACAGATATATCAGGCTATCCGAATAGAGGTGAATCAAGAGATTCAAGTGATAAAAGAATTTTTTGAGCAAGTTGGGAGTATCATGGACACGGGGAGTAGGTTAAGTGTTATTAGTTACCACTCTTTGGAGGATCGTTTGGTAAAGCGTTTTGTTCGTGCAGGTCTATTTGAGGGAGAACCAGAGAAAGATTTTTACGGAAATATAGATGTCCCTTATAAGAAGGTAGGAGGCTTACAAACGCCATCGCGAGAAGAGATAAAAGAGAATAATAGAGCACGAAGTGCAAAATTAAGGATTGCAGAGAGGTTGTAATTCATAAGAGCAATTGAGAGGATGAAAAAAAGAATATTAGATATTTTAAAAGGTAGTTTTTTAGTAAGCGGAGAAGCGCCTAAAAACTGGCTTTTTATCATTTTTCTTTCTTTTTTGGCAGCAGTTATGATTGCCAGTTCGCATAGTGCAGATGTAAAAGTATATCGTATAGCTGCCTTAAACGAGCAGGTTAGAGAGTTGCGAAGTGAATTTATAGATGTTCGGTCAGATGTTCAAGAGTTAAAGCTAGAGTCGGCCATTGTAAAAAAAGTAGAAAAGAGTGAATTGTTTCCTTCAGAGACACCACCAAAAAAAATAATTATAAAAACCAGTAAGTAGCAGTGCCAGTTACAGATAAAAAAATATTGTCTAGGTTGTACATAGTAGCAGGTTTGCTGTTTGTGTTTGCTGTGCTTGTGGTGGTAAAGTTAGTGCGTTTGCAATTTGTAGATGGTGAAAAGTATAGAGGCATGGCGATGCAACGTACAGAAAAGATGTTTACAATAGAGCCGAATCGGGGTAATTTATACTCAGATGACGGTAGCTTATTGGCGACTTCTGTTTCTAGATATACGATTCGTTTTGATGCAGTAACCGTAAGTGATAAAAATTTTGGAGAGAATGTAAAACCTTTGTCAGATTCTTTAGGAGTTATGTTTGGGAAAACATCTTCGCATTACCAACAGTTATTTAGAAAAGCAAAGACAAATAAAAATAGATACAAGCTGGTTGCTCGTAATCTAGATTATTCAGATTTTTTAAGAATTAAGAAATTTCCACTTTTTAAAAAAGGCCCTTATAAAGGAGGTTTAATTGTAGAGAGAAAAACGGTTCGCGAGCATCCTATGGGAAAGATAGCAGAGCGTAGTGTGGGGAAAGAGCGTAAAAATGAAAACGGAAAATACGTAGGAGTAGGATTAGAACACGCATTTGGACAGTATTTAAGAGGGCAAGAAGGGAAAAGAAGAAAGCAAAAGATAGCCAAAGGACAATGGAAACCTTTAGGATTAAATAATATAGTAGAACCTAAAGATGGGTACGATGTAATTTCTACGATAGACATTAATATACAAGATATTGCGCATCATGCTTTGTTGAGGCAATTAGAATATTATAAGGCAGACCATGGGAGTGCTGTTGTCATGGAAGTGGAGACAGGAGAGATTAAAGCTATTTCTAATTTAGGAGTAACGTCTGAAGGAAAGTATTATGAGCGTTTAAATTATGCAATAGGAGAATCTCATGAACCAGGGTCTACATTTAAGCTAATGTCTTTGGTTGCTGCATTAGAGGACCAAGTGATAGATACCAGCACGGTGCTAGATACTAAAAAAGGGAGATGGAGAGTTTATGATAGGATTGTAAAAGATTCCAAGCCAGGTGGCTATGGTAAGATTACTGCCGCAGAAGCTTTTATAATTTCTTCGAATACTGCTTTTGCGCAAATAGTACATAATAATTATAAGGAGAACCCAGAAAAATTTGTAAACCGTCTAAAAGCTATGGATTTACATACAACACTGGGTCTGCCAATAAAAGGAGAAGGTATTCCTGTAATACGTAATCCTGGAGATAAAGGTTGGTCTGGAATTTCTTTGGCATGGATGTCTCATGGGTACGAAGTTTCTATGACACCACTGCAGACACTTACCTTTTATAATGCCATAGCAAATAATGGCGAAATGGTAAAGCCGCGATTAATCAAAGAGGTTAGGGAATGGGATAAAACCATTCTAAAGTTTGACAAGGAAGTTATTAATTCAGCAATATGTTCTCCAGAAACAGTTGGCAAGGTGCAGAAGCTTTTAAAAGATGTGGTAGAGAAAAAAAATGGAACAGGTCATGGTTTGTATTCTCCTAATTTTTCTATGGCGGGTAAAACAGGAACCTGTCAGAAAAATTATATAACTAAAGACCCAGATAAATTACAATATATATCAACGTTTGCAGGGTATTTTCCGGCAGATAATCCAAAGTATTCCTGTATTGTAGTGATACATAATCCAGATAAGAAGGTAGGGTATTACGGAGCAGATGTTTCGGGACCAGTTTTTAAATCTATAGCGCATAAGGTTTATGCTACTTCGCCATTGGTAGATGAGGTAGAATTGCTAAATACTGTGGATGATAAATTAGAAAGCAATTACCAAAGATATTTTGTAAACGCACAGAAAAAATATACAAAGCTTCCTAATGTAAAAGGAATGAGTGGTATGGATGCTATTTCTTTATTGGAAAACCTTGGAATACAAGTAGAGGTTAAAGGTAACGGAAAAGTAAAAAAGCAATCTGTTTCTCAGGGAACAGCATTGAATAAAGTAACCAAAATTGTACTAGTACTTTCATGAAGTCATTAAAAGACATATTATATGGAGTTAGTCTTTCTGCCGTAAGCGGGAGTACAGAGGTTATTTTGAATGCTATAAATTTTGATTCTAGAAAGGTTGTTTTAAACGACGTTTTTGTTGCTATAAAAGGAATAATTACAGACGGGCATAAATATATAGATACCGCAATTGGTTTAGGAGCTATTGCTATTGTTTGCGAGAAGCTTCCGGAGCAGATGAAAGACGGAATTACTTATGTAGAAGTTGAAAACGGAAATTCCGCTTTGGCAATAATGGCTTCGAATTATTATAATACGCCTTCTAAAAACTTAAAACTAGTAGGGGTAACTGGTACAAACGGAAAAACAACGGTTAGTAGTTTGTTGTTTCAGTTGTTTAAAAAGGCAGGGTATAAAGTAGGGTTATTATCTACTATTGTTATTAAGGTTGATAATGTAGATTATGCTACAAGTCATACTACTCCAGATGCGCTTGTTATTAATAAGTATTTGGATTTAATGAGTCAAGAAGGAGTTGAGTTTTGCTTCATGGAAGTTAGCTCTCATGGAATTCATCAAAAAAGAACAGAAGGATTGGTTTTTGAAGGTGCAATTTTCACCAATTTATCTCACGACCATTTAGACTATCATAAAACTTTTGCTGAGTATAGAGATACTAAGAAAACCTTGTTTGATAATTTACCAAAAAAAGCTTTCGCTATAAGTAATATGGATGATAAGAATGGTTTGGTAATGTTGCAGAATACTAAAGCAAAAAAAGTAACCTATGCGTTAAAAACGTATGCAGATTATAGAGCGCAAATTTTAGAAAACCAATTTAGTGGTCAGTTATTAAAAATTGATGGAAACGAAATTTGGTCAAGATTAATAGGAAGTTTTAATGCCTATAATCTACTTGCAATTTATGCTACAGCAGATATGCTAGGGTTAGAAAAATTAGAAACTCTTCGTCTTATGAGTGAGCTGGAAAATGTGGATGGGCGATTTCAATATTATATATCAAAAGAAAAAATTACCGCTATAGTTGATTATGCCCATACACCGGACGCTCTAAAGAATGTAATTGATACAATAAATACATTGAGGACTGGAAATGAAACCGTCATCACCGTTGTGGGGTGTGGTGGCGATAGAGATAAGTCTAAGCGCCCGGTTATGGGACATATCGCATCAGAATTGAGCGGTAAAGTCATTTTTACTTCAGACAATCCAAGAACAGAATCACCTTCCGCTATTCTAGAAGAAATAGAAGCTGGAGTAGAGCCACAGAATGTAAGAAAAATACTGTCCATTGAAAATAGAAAGCAAGCCATTAAAACTGCTTGTCAGTTAGCGAATGCAAACGATATTATTCTGGTTGCAGGAAAAGGTCATGAAACTTATCAAGAAACGAACGGAAAACGCATAGATTTTGACGATTTTGAAATTGTAAAAAATCTATTGACAAGTCTAAATAAGTAAGAAATTAAGTAGAATAGAACATGTTATATTATTTGTTTGAATTTTTAGAAAATAAATACCAGCTTCCAGGGGCAGGGCTTTTTCAGTTCAGTACATTTCGTGCTGCCTCTGCAATATTATTGTCTCTGATTATAGCAACGGTTTATGGAAAAAAAATCATTTTATTTCTACAACGACAACAGATAGGAGAAACAGTTCGCGATTTAGGTTTAGACGGACAAAAGCAAAAAGCAGGAACTCCAACAATGGGAGGGGTGATTATCATAATTGCGACATTAGTTCCAGTATTATTATTCGCAAGGTTAGACAATATCTATATCATACTACTTATTGTTACCACATTATGGATGGGTGTAATTGGGTTTATAGATGATTATATCAAGATTTTTAAAAAGGATAAAAAAGGATTAAAAGGGAAATTTAAGATTTTAGGTCAGGTAGTATTGGGTTTAATAGTAGGAGCCACTTTGTATTTTCATCCAGAGGTAACTATGAAAGAAAAAAATGTTACTGTAGTTACAGAAGAATTTAGGGTAGAAGAAAGACCAGGAGCGGAGATAAGATCAACAAGAACAACAGTTCCTTTTTTGAAAGACAATACATTAGACTATAGTACTTTTATTTCTTGGGCAGGCGATGGCTGGGAAAAATATGCTTGGTTAATCTTTATTCCTGTTGTTATATTAATTGTTACTGCTGTGTCTAATGGGGCAAACCTTACCGACGGAATAGATGGCCTTGCTGCAGGTACTTCGGCTATTATTGTATTCACGCTGGGAATATTTGCTTTCGTTTCTGGTAACTACATTTTTTCTGGTTATCTAGATATAATGTACATACCAGGATCAGGAGAGTTAGTTGTTTTTATTGCGGCTTTTCTTGGCGCATTAATAGGTTTTTTATGGTATAACGCTTTCCCTGCTCAAATATTTATGGGCGATACAGGGAGCTTAACTATAGGCGGAATTATTGCTGTGATTGCAATTATTGTACGTAAAGAATTATTAATTCCATTGTTGTGCGGAATCTTTTTTGCAGAGTCCATTTCGGTCATGCTACAAGTGGGTTATTTTAAATATACCAAGCGAAAATTAGGAGAAGGAAAACGGATTTTTTTGATGGCGCCTTTGCACCATCATTACCAGAAAAAAGGATATCACGAAAGTAAAATTGTAATTCGGTTTTTAATCGTTGGAGTTTTGTTTGCAATTCTGAGTTTCGTTACGCTAAAAGTACGCTAAATGGCAAGATTAGTAATACTAGGAGGAGGAGAGAGTGGTGTAGGAACGGCTATTTTAGGAAAGAAAAAAGGATACGATGTTTTCGTGTCAGATAAAGGAAAAATAAAAGATAAATATAAAGAAGTTCTTATACATTTTGAGATTAATTGGGAAGAAGAGCGGCATACAGAAGCAAAAATTTTAAATGCAGATGTAGTAATGAAAAGTCCAGGTATTCCAGATACGGTTTCCATGGTGCAAGAGTTAGTTGCTAAAGGTGTGTCTGTGGTTTCAGAGATTGAGTTTGCATCAAAATACACAGATGCAACTATTATTGGAATCACTGGAAGCAATGGAAAAACAACTACCACTATGCTAGCTAATCATTTGTTAGAAAAAGGAGGTTTGCATGTTGGCATGGCAGGTAATATAGGAGACAGTTATGCTAAAATGGTTGCCGAAAAGGATTTTGATTATTACGTCTTAGAGATAAGTAGTTTTCAGTTAGATGGTATTGTTGATTTTAAACCACATATAGCGGTTATAACTAATATTTCACCAGATCATTTGGATCGCTATGATTATAAATTTGAAAATTATATAGCATCTAAGTTTAAAATAATTCAGAACCAAACAGCAGCCGATTATCTCATTTATGATGCAGATGATGAGGTACTTGTAGAATGGCTTAAAAATAACACGGTGAAATCTCAATTGCTACCTTTTTCTTTAGAAAAAGAAATAGAAGAAGGAGCATTTGTAAAGAACAATAAAATACAGATTACGATTCAAAATAACACAATAGAAATGACGACAGAGAATTTGGCATTAGAAGGAAAACACAATCTTAAGAACACTATGGCAGCTACTACTGTAGCTAAATTAGTTGGTATTAGGAAACAGACTATTCGTGAGAGTATTCAGAATTTTCAGGGTGCACCACATCGTTTGGAAAAAGTGCTTAAAATTCATCATGTACAATATATTAACGATTCAAAAGCAACTAATATAAACGCTACTTATTACGCGTTAGATAGCATGAAAACCGCTACAGTTTGGATCGTTGGAGGTGTAGATAAAGGAAACAATTATAAGATGCTAATGCCATTGGTAAGAGAAAAGGTAAAGGCGGTTATATGTTTAGGAGAGGATAATTCTAAAATAGTAGAGGCTTTTGGAAATGTTGTGGACATATTGGTGGAAACTTATTCAATGGAAGAAGCGGTGAAAGTAGCCTACAAAATAGCAGAAAGAGGAAATACGGTATTGTTGTCACCAGCATGTGCCAGTTTTGATCTTTTTGAAAATTATGAAGACAGAGGGAATCAATTTAAAGATAGAATACAAAAGCTATAAAGTGTTGTGCTAAAGATTTTTAAAAATATTCAAGGTGATAAAGCTATATGGGGCGTCGTAGCTATTTTGGCATTGTTTTCATTTTTGCCAGTCTATAGTGCCAGTAGTAATGATGTTTATGTAGAGGCCAATGGTACAACGATTGGACATTTAATAAAGCATGGAATATTTTTATTTTTAGGAATAGGAATAATTTATGTGATACATAAGGTTCCTACTCATTTTTTTAAGGGGCTATCCATAATTGCATTGCCTATTGTTTTGGTGTTGTTAGTTTTTACTTTGGCACAAGGAAGTACAATGGAAGGTGCAAATGCAAGTCGATGGCTTCGCGTATCTCTTGTTGGTGTTGGCTTCGGATTTCAAACATCCAATTTGGCATTTGTTGTGCTAATGATATATGTAGCACGGTATTTAACCAAAATAAAAGACAAGGTAATCACTTTTACAGAAAGTATATTGCCATTATGGCTTCCTGTTTTTTTAGTGTTGGCACTAATTTTACCAGCGAATTTATCTACCGCCGCAATTATATTTTTCATGGTTATTATGCTCTGTTTTTTAGGAGGATATCCATTAAAATATTTAGCGGGTATTATAGGGGCAGGGATAATAGGGTTGGCAATGTTCATTCTTACAGCAAAGGCAGTTCCAGATTTATTTCCGAATAGAGTAGATACATGGATTAGCAGAGTAGAGAATTTTTGGAATCCAGAAGAAACAGAAGCGGATTATCAAATAGAAAGGGTTAAAATGGCCATTGCTTCGGGAGGTGTTTTTGGAGTTGGAGCAGGGAAAAGTGTAATGAAAAATTCATTGCCTCAAAGTTCTACAGATTTTATTTTTGCCATTATAATTGAGGAATATGGACTTTTAGGAGGACTTATATTATTGTTTTTTTACCTATTGCTTTTATTTAGAATAGTTGTAGTAGCGAATGGGAGTGGTACTGTCTTTGGAAAACTACTAGCGGTAGGTGTTGGCTTGCCAATAGTTTTTCAGGCATTTATAAACATGGGTGTTGCAGTAGAATTATTTCCTGTTACAGGGCAAACATTACCCTTAATAAGTAGAGGGGGAACATCTATATGGATGACCTGTTTGGCAATAGGAATAGTATTGAGCGTAAGTAATAAAAATTTACGTGAAGAAGTGAAAAACGTAGATGTAGATGAAACAAATCCTTTAGAAGTATTAAGTGGGCAATTATAAATTTATACTATCAGGAGGAGGTACTGGCGGACATATTTATCCCGCTATTGCCATTGCAAATGAGTTGAAAAAGAGATTTCCAGGATCTGAATTTTTGTTCGTTGGAGCAAAAGATAGAATGGAAATGGAAAAAGTACCTGAAGCTGGATATAAAATTGAAGGTTTAGGCATAAGTGGGTTGCAGCGGAAATTAACCCTTAAAAATTTAATGTTTCCATTTAAATTAATTAGTAGTTTGTTAAAAGCTAGAACCATAGTAAAACAGTTTAATCCCGATGTAGTTATTGGTACGGGAGGTTTTGCTAGTGGTCCACTTTTGAAAATGGCAGAAAAAAATGGAGTTCCTTGTGTGTTACAAGAACAGAATTCTTATGCCGGAATTACAAACAAATTATTAGCAAAGAAAGCACATAAAATTTGTGTTGCTTATGACGGAATGGAAACGTTTTTTCCTGCGGATAAGATCGTAAAAACAGGAAACCCAGTTCGGGAAGATTTAGTGAATATAGCTATGGGCTCCGAAGAGGCGTTTAGTTTTTTCGAATTAGATAATACAAAACCTGTAGCACTTATTTTGGGTGGTAGTTTAGGAGCAAGAAGGGTAAATCAATTAGTAGAAGAAAAACTTGGCTTGTTTCAAGAATTAGGAATTCAGGTGGTTTGGCAATGTGGTAAGCTGTATTATGAAGCCTATAAAAAGCACCAGTCAGAAACAGTAAAAGTACATGCTTTTCTTAATAAGATGAATTTAGCCTATGGTGTTGCAGATATTATCATTTCGAGAGCAGGGGCAGGTTCGGTTTCCGAATTATGTATTGTAGGGAAGCCTATCATATTTATTCCGTCTCCTAATGTAGCAGAAGATCATCAAACAAAAAATGCCCTAGCATTGGAAGAAAAAAATGCGGCTATTTTAATTAGAGAAACGGATTTGGAAGCGAAGTTTGATACTATTTTTTCAAACTTATTTCAATCCAAAGAGCAGCAAAGAGTTTTAGGAAAAAATAGTAAGGAATTGGCAATGCCAGACGCTACAAATCATATTGTAGACGAAATAGAAAAATTGATTGCAAAGTAATATGGATATAAAGGATATACATAATGTTTATTTTCTTGGAATAGGAGGTATTGGTATGTCTGCACTTGCACGTTATTTTAAGTTTGTAGAGAAAAATGTGGCTGGATATGATAAAAGAGAAACACCATTAACAATGGAATTATCTGCCATAGGAATTGCGATTCATTATGAAGATACTATAGCGGCTATAGAAGAAGAATATTTTAACAAAAAAAATACACTGGTTGTGTACACGCCAGCATTACCAGAAAACCATAAAGAGCTTAGTTATTTTCGAGATAATGGATTTAGTGTAAAGAAGAGATCCGAAGTATTAGGAATTATTACCAGAGATACGTTTTGTTTTGCAGTAGCAGGAACACACGGGAAAACAACTACTTCCTGTATTTTGGCACATTTACTAAAAGAGACGAAAACACCATTGACTGCATTTTTAGGAGGAATTTCTGTGGATTTTAATAGTAATTTTTTATTAGAAGGAACAGAGTTTTCTGTGGTTGAAGCAGATGAGTATGATCGTTCATTTTTACAGTTATCACCAAATGTAGCCTGCGTAACATCTATGGATGCAGATCATTTAGATATATACAAAGATGGAGAAGACTTGCAGGAATCATTTCATGATTTTGTTGGGAGGTTAAAGCCAGGAGGGAAGCTTTTTGTTCGGAATGGACTTTCTTTAGAGGGGGTTACGTATGGAATAGAAGACAACTCGGATTTTTGTATAAAGAATATTAAGATAGTAAACGGAAGTTATATTTTTGATATAAAACTCCCAGATAGTACTATTAGTGAAGTAAAATTTAACAAACCAGGAAGACATAATTTGTTAAACGGTTTGGTGGCATTTGCAATGGCGTTAGAGTCGGGAGCATCTGCGGAGAGTTTGGCAAATGCTCTTGGAACATTTAAAGGAGTGCAGCGTCGTTTTTCATATCGAATTAAACAAGAAGATTTTGTTTTTATAGATGATTATGCACATCACCCTACAGAAATAAATGCGGTATATGATGCTATTGAAGAAATGCACCCGAATAAAAAGGTATTAGCAGTATTTCAACCGCACTTGTTTTCACGGACTAAAGATTTTATAGATGATTTTGCGAAAAGTCTATCAAGGTTTCATAGTATTCTGTTATTAGATATTTATCCAGCAAGAGAAAAACCAATTGAAGGAGTAACTGCAGAATGGTTACTAAATAAAATTGAGAATCCAAGTAAGAAAATTAGTAAAAAATCAGATTTAATTAAAGAAATAAGGAATCAGAATCCAGAAATATTAGTCATGATGGGAGCAGGAGATATTGGACTGGAAATTGCAAAAATAGAAAAGGCCTTTGCGTATGAAGTTTAATTGGAATTATTTTAAAATATTGATTCTTATAGTATTGTCTATGGGATTTTACGCATTCTCCGACCACAAAAGTAGTCAGAAAAATGCTACTAAAATAAATATTGACTTCGTAGGGAATCAGAATTTATACCTAACAGAAGAAACGGTTAATAAATTGTTAATAGTAAATTATGGAAGGGTTGAAAACATGCCCAAAGAAAAATTAGATTTGAATACCATAGAAAAGGTGATAAAAGCCAACGAAATGGTAAAAAGTGCTCAAGTTTTTCTTTCAGTAGATGGAGAACTGACGTCTAGGATAATTCAAAGAAGACCAATTGGACGTGTTGAGGGTGTTGTCAAATTTTATTTGGACAATGAAGGAAAGCGCATGCCACTGTCGAAAAATCATTCCGCTAGAGTTCCTTTGGTCACAGGGAAAATAACAGATGTGAGCCTTGAGAAAGTATATACACTATTGAAGCGAATAAATGAAGATGATTTTTTCAGAAAGAATGTAATCGGAATTCATGTAAAGAAGAATGAAAAGTGTCTTTTGAAATTACGAATGGAGAATTTTGTTGTGCAGATTGGAGCAGTGAACAATCTAGAAGAAAAGTTTAGAAAGTTTAAAGCATTTTATAGCAAAGCAAAAAAGGACAACGCATTAAGAAAGTATATCAAAGTTAGTTTAGAGTATAAAAATCAGGTAGTGTGCACCAAAAAATAAGATATGGAACAAGGTAATTATTCAGTTGGTTTAGATATAGGGACCACAAAGATTGTAGCCATCATTGGGAAAGAGAATGAGTATGGTAAAATAGAAGTCTTAGGTATTGGTAAATCTAAGAGTTTAGGTGTGCATCGTGGCGTTGTAAATAATATTACACAAACCATAAAATCGATTCAACAAGCTGTAGAAGAAGCGGAATCTGAATCTGGATTAAGAATTAGTTCTGTTGTAGTTGGAATCGCTGGGCAACATATAAGAAGCTTACAACATAGCGATTACATAACAAGAGCCAAATCTGAGGAAGTTATAGATGAAGATGATCTGGACAAATTATGTGACCAGGTGTACAAATTGGTAATGCTACCAGGAGAAGAAATAATACATGTTTTACCGCAAGAATATAAAGTAGATGGGCAAACAGAGATTACAGAGCCTATTGGAATGTATGGTGGGCGATTAGAAGCAAATTTCCATGTGGTAGTTGGTCAGGTATCTTCTATAAAAAATATAGGAAGGTGTATTAAAAGTGCAGGTTTAAATCTTGGGAATATTACACTAGAACCTTTGGCTTCTGCAAATGCAGTATTAAGTCAGGAAGAAAAAGAAGCAGGAGTAGCTTTGATTGATATAGGAGGAGGTACAACAGATTTGGCAATTTTCAAAGATGGACTAATACGTCATACTGCTGTAATACCTTTTGGAGGTAATGTTATCACAGAAGATATAAAAGAGGGTTGTTCTATTATAGAAAAGCAGGCAGAGCTGTTAAAAATTAAGTTTGGATCAGCTTGGCCAGGTGAAAATAGAGATAATGAAATAGTATCTATACCAGGTTTACGAGGTAGAGAACCAAAAGAGATAACGCTTAAAAATCTATCTAAAATTATTCATGCAAGAGTAGTAGAGATTGTAGAGCAGGTTTACGTAGAGATTAAGAATTATGGTCATGATGACCAGAAGAAAAAGTTAATTGGTGGCATTGTTCTTACGGGAGGAGGAAGTCAATTGAAGCATTTAAAGCAATTGGTAGAATATATCACAGGGATGGATACGAGAATTGGATATCCTAATGAGCATTTGGCAGGAGATTCAGACGAAGAAGTTGCTAGCCCATTATATGCTACAGCTGTTGGTTTACTAATGAATGCAATAGAGAGTACACATAAAAATTCGGTAGAAGAGTTAGAGGTAGAATTAGAAGAAGAGATGGTGCATGCTGAGAACTCTGGTACAATAGCAAAAAAATCGGTTGGAAGAGAACGTAAATCGGTTTTTGATAAATGGTCCGAGAAATTGAAAGATTTTTTAGATAATGCTGAGTAAGTAATATTTCAGAAAAAGAACACATCGTAGAACCAGAAAAATATAAGGAATGAGTAAGAACACTGAATTTGAAAATATATCCTTTGATTTACCTAAGAATCAAAGCAATGTAATAAAAGTAATTGGCGTCGGAGGTGGTGGTAGCAATGCTATTAACCATATGTTTAAGACGGGAATTAATGGCGTAGATTTTATTGTCTGTAATACAGATTCACAAGCATTACAGAATAGCTCTGTGCCAAAGAAAATTCAATTAGGAGTTTCTTTAACGGAAGGTTTAGGAGCAGGAGCAAACCCAGAAGTTGGTGAACAGGCAGCTATAGAAAGCATGGAGGATATTAAGTCTATGTTAGGAGCTTCTACTAAAATGGTGTTTATTACTGCAGGAATGGGTGGCGGAACAGGCACTGGTGCTGCACCTATTATTGCTAAACAATCTAGAGAACTGGATATTCTTACAGTAGGTATTGTAACAATGCCTTTTCAGTTTGAAGGTAAAATGCGTTGTCAACAAGCACAAGAAGGAATAGAGAAATTGAGGAGAAATGTAGATTCCTTAATTGTAATAAATAACAATAAACTTAGAGAAGTTTACGGCAACTTAGGATTTAAAGCTGGTTTCTCTAAGGCAGATGAAGTGTTAGCTACGGCGGCAAGAGGTATTGCTGAAGTAATTACACATCACTATACACAAAATATTGATTTGCGTGATGCAAAAACAGTTTTGTCTAACAGTGGTACTGCAATTATGGGGTCTGCCACAGCATCTGGTTCTGCTAGGGCGACTGAAGCTATAACAAAGGCATTAGATTCCCCTTTGTTAAATGACAATAAAATTACAGGTGCTAAAAATGTGTTGTTGTTAATTATTTCTGGTTCTCAAGAAATAACGATAGATGAAATAGGAGAGATAAATGATTATATTCAAATGGAAGCAAGTCATGGAGCTAACATTATTATGGGTGTTGGTGAAGATGATGGCTTAGGAGAGGCAATTGCAGTTACAATAATTGCTACGGGTTTTGATACCGATCAACAGGATGATATAGTTAATCTTGAATCTAAGAAAATAGTACATACGTTAGAAGAAGAACAAAAGGCAGAATTAGATTTTTTACCAAAAAATGTGGTACATCAATTGGTAGAAGAGGTAGAAGTACCAGAGCCAATAATGGAGGAAGCACCTAAAGTTGTTAGGCACACTTTAGAGGTTGAAGAAGCTCAAGTTTCAACTGCTGTTAAGCATGTGTTAGAAGTAGAAGAAGTTGCTGAGGTTCCAGAAATGGATTTAATACCAACAACCAATTATATTAAAAACTTCAATGTATTTTACGAAGAAGTTGTTGCAGAAAGTATTGAAGACGATTTTATAATTGTTGATTCTAAAGAGGTCTTAAAAGATTTTAATGTAATAGATGCAGAAGAAGTATCTATTACAAAAAAAGAAGAAGATCAGTTTGCTTTGAGTTTTGATATGCCTTTATCTAAAGATGCAGATGATGATGCCGAACAAAACGTAATTACTTTTGACTTGGGTGAAGTTAAAGAAATGGAAGTAAGCGAGCATATAGAAGTGGTTCCTGTGTTAGAGTATAATAAGGAAGGGGAAACACGTTATAGCCTTGATGATTATATGGAGTTGGAGAATAAATTGACAGGAGCAAAATCTAAGGCTGAAAAATTCAACCCAAAAATTGTAGAAGATGAATTGGTTTTTGAGAAAAAGACAATTCAGCATACGACTAATAGTTTGGGAACGGTAGAAGATAAAGAGGTAGACCCAATGGATATGCCTTTAGAAGATTTATTAAGAATGCGAGCAGACGAACGCAGAAAAAAATTGAAAGATTTTAACTATAAGTTTCAGGGTAATGTTAATAGAGTAGAGGATATTGAAAAACAACCGGCTTATAAACGCCAAGGTATAGATTTAAGAGAAGGAGAGGCTAACAGTGGCGCATCTAGAACTACATTAAGTCAAGATAGCAACGATGATATACAGTTGCGTTCTAACAATTCTTTTTTACATGACAATGTAGATTAAGGAATTTGAATTATAAAGTTTAAACCCGAAAATGGCATTCCTTTTCGGGTTTATTTTTTTATCTTCGTGCTGCTAAATCGTATAAAATATGAGCTTACAAGAACAGGTAATGACAGAAATGAAAATAGCAATGAAGGCTAAGGATAAAGTGTCTTTAGAATCATTAAGAGCTATAAAATCAGCATTATTACTAGCGCAGACAAAAGGAGGCCCAAATGAGGGGCTAACGAAAGATGAAGAAATAGCATTAGTACAGAGATTGGTAAAGCAGAGAAAAGATAGTGCTGCTATTTTCACAGAACAAGGAAGAGAAGATTTGGCAGATCCAGAATTAGAGCAAGTAGCAATAATAGAGAAGTTTTTACCAGAGCAATTATCAGAAGAAGAGATAGAAAAGGTTGTGGTGACAATAATAGAAGCTACAGGAGCTTCAGGAATGAAAGATATGGGTAAAGTTATGGGTATGGTATCTAAAGAGCTTGCAGGTAAAGCAGATGGAAAAACAATATCTACACTAGTAAAGGCAAAATTAGTATAGAGCATTATTAGCCCAAGTAAAAATAGTAACCAATAAAAAGGCTGCGTAGTTCAACTGGATAGAATATCAGATTTCGGCTCTGAGGGTTGGGGGTTCGAATCCCTTCGCGGTCACGAATAAGGCAACAAAAAGTAGAATAGAAAAGCAAGCTAAAAAACATAGCTTGCTTTTCTATTTTAGAATGTGAAGTTTTCTTTTGTTGACTATCAGGTTACAATTAAAAGCATTTTAAGAATATTTATAATAAGGCGGTACTAAGCCATAATAAGATTTTTTATTGAAATTGCGTAAAATTAAATTTCAAATAACACGTAATTACCTGACAATAAATACATTGATCTTTGTTTGTTAATCGCTTCTTCGCTAGATTTTCAGGCTTTAATGGCTAAAAATCGTCTCCATTCCACTAAAATAGTTGCAATTATCAGAATAATTTACTACTCTTGTATATATATACAGTATACACACTATTAACTGTATATGCAATTAAGATAATTAAGCTATAATCAACACATGAAAATTATTATTTCAAATGCATCCGCAGAGCCAATTTATGAGCAAATAGGCAAGCAGATTAAAGCACAGATTATATCAGGTGATTTGAAAGAAGGAGAAGGGTTGCCGTCCATTCGTAAGTTGGCCAAAGAACTTCATATAAGTGTAATAACCACAAAACGAACCTATGTGGAACTGGAGAAAGAAGGATTTATAGATGTAGTTGGGGGAAAGGGAACCTTTGTGGCAATTCAAAATAAAGAATTATTAAGAGAGAAAAAAATGAAGTCAATAGAGGATATGATGGGAGATATCGTAGCCGAAGCGCAAAAATTGGGAATCAGTTTTTCTGAGCTACAGGAAATGTTGACAATTCTTTATGGTGCAGATGAATAAGGGGTTAAGCGATTATTAAAAAACAGAAGAAAGAGAAGTATGAGTACTACATTAGAAATAACAAACTTATCTAAGGACTATGGTGATTTTCGCCTAGATAACATTTCTTTTTCATTACCTAAAGGCTATGTTATGGGGTTGATAGGTCCCAATGGGGCAGGAAAAACAACCATTATAAAAATTATAATGAACCTGATCATGAAGCAAAGTGGAGCGGTCAAAATTTTTGGAAAAGACCATCAAAAATTTGAAGTGGAAGTAAAGAAACGAATTGGATTTGTTTATGATACACCAAATTTTTATGAGCATCTTAATTTAAAACAACTGAAGAATACTGTAGCCCCTTTTTATGAAAACTGGGATGAAAGGACATTCAATGATCTAATAGATAGGTTTAAGTTACCATTAAATAAAACCTTAAAGAAGTTCTCTAAAGGTATGGCAATGAAAAGTTCCATTGCAATGGCACTGTCCCATCATGCGGATTTTATAATTATGGATGAACCAACCTCAGGATTGGACCCAGTAGTTAGACGTGAATTGCTCGATTTTTTAAGGGAACTTATGGTAGATGAGAATAAATCGATCTTATTTAGCTCTCATATCACTACGGATATTGAACAAGTAGCTGATTATATTACATATGTACAAGATGGAAAGTTGGTTTTTTCTAAAACTAAAGATGATATTTTTGAGGAATACGCCTTGGTAAAAGGAGGAAATGAAATGCTAGATCTAGATATAAGAAAAGGCTTCGTAGGGGTAAGGACAGGAGCTTTTGGTTTTGAGGGATTGACAAATAATTTGAAGGAAACAAAAGAATTGTTGGCAAATAATGTAATCTATGAAAAAGCAAGTTTAGAGGATATTATGTTTTATACCAATTTAAATTTAAAAACAGCGTATTAATATGTGGCAGCTTATTTTAAAAGATTTTCGTGTCAATTGGATATACCAGCTACTATCCCTCGTATTACTATTCTTGATAAGTGTGTTGTATATGTATGCGGCTTTACAAACGAAAAGTAGTGTAGATCCCGATATCGTCATCTATTTTATGGTTGTCCTATTAAGTACTGGTATCACTTCTTTCTTGTTTTTTTGTGTAGACGAAATTTCAAATACGAACGAAATAATTGCCAGCCTACCTGTTTCAAGAAAACAAATGGTTACGGCCAGATATACAACCACTATTGTACAGGTTTTATTGGCCTTGGGATTTCATTTTTTTGGAGGGATTATTGGAGCATATCTTCAGGACGGATTGGATAGTGATATCCTAATGCCAATTTATGACTTTAGGTTATGGGTAACAATTGCTTTTATCGTATTCATTTTTAGCAGTTATTCATATCCTTTATTGTATAGGTTTGGTTTGTTTAAGGGGATGTTGATTATTGGAATTGGCCATTTCGTTCTTTATGCCATATTTATAATAGCAATGATACTGCACCAAACCGTTTGGGGAAGTATACAGGAAGTGATTTTTTGGATGCTAAATCTTTCAGAGTGGATAAGCCTACCTGTATTTATTACTGTTTCCGTTTTAATAATGTTTGGAACATTATTAACGTGTATCAACATTTTTAAAAATAAAGATATATGAACAAACAAATGATACTAAATCTAATCCTAAGGGATTTCAGAGCTTATAGTTGGCGGATTATCAATATTTCGATCTTAGTTTTGGTAATAGGGATGTTTATGATTTTTATAAATACTCATTTGGACCGTATGTTTGAAGGAGGGGTTTCATTGATCGTTATTGCCGTAATCGTTCCATTTTTTAACGAATTAAAAAATAGAAGTGTATGGGTTCATACGGCAAGCTTGCCAGTATCAAGAAAGGCAATAGTAGTTAGTAGGTTTATCATTTCTATAGGCATTGTAACTATTAATTTAATTATTTGGGTCTTTGCATTTAATATTTTGGCGAAACTGTTGCATACCGACCCGAAATATGTAATAAGTGGAGGAATGATTTTTTACAGTTGGATGGGACTACTGTTAAACTTAGCCATTTTTTATTTTATTTTTTTCCGTTTCAATTTTATTGTTGCAATGTTATTTTATCTTTTTATGATGTTTGTATTTCCATTTTTAAGGACGGAATTATCAAAAGTTGATTATTTCATGTATCAAAATTTCGAACAAACTTCTTTAACATCATTAGTGATAGGCATCATATTTATCGGCTCAGTCTTATTTTCAATAATACATTTTCAAAAGAAAGATCTTTAAACACTATTAAAAAGCCTAAAAGAGGCGAATTATTAATTAAAAACAAAAATCATGATAATTTCAACAACAGCTGAAATACCAAACAAAGAAATTACAGAAGTAATAGGAATTGCCAAAGGCAATACTGTTAGAGCTAGGAATATAGGAAGGGACGTTTTTGCAGGGCTCAGAAATATTGTAGGAGGAGAAATAGACGAATACACAAAATTGCTCTCTCAATCACGTGATCAGGCTATGGATAGAATGGTTCAGGATGCACAGAGAATGGGTGCAGATGCCGTTGTGAATGTAAGGATAACAACGTCAATGGTGATGCAGACAACTTCTGAAATCCTGGCATACGGAACCGCGGTAAAATTAGTTTAAACCTAGATTATCTATTGACTAGGGTTCGAGCTAAGAGAATTATTTAATTTCGATACACTGCGCTATATGGCATGGCACTCAATCTGACATAATTCTCCTTGGAAATCATCAATTCGAGTAATTTAACAATTAAAAAGCTTTAGCTCGAACTCTGCTATTAGAAAACGGCTTATATAATATTCATCAATCAAAAAACGAACAATATGCAACTGATCATTAAAAATTTAACAAAGACCTACAAAAATGGCGTAAGGGCTATCGATAATATCAATATCGAAATAGGTACAGGTATGTTTGGTCTTTTAGGGCCGAACGGAGCCGGAAAATCATCCCTCATGCGAACCATAGCAACACTGCAAAGTCCAGATTCCGGGTCAATAACATTTGGTGATATCAATATCTTAAAAGATCAAATGTCGTTGCGAAAAATATTGGGGTACCTACCACAATCTTTTGGGGTATATCCGAAAATGTCAGCAGAAGATTTGTTGAATTATTTTGCAATGCTCAAGGGAGTAAGTTCAAGATCTGACCGACAAAAACTGGTAAAGGAAGTTTTAGAGATAACCAATTTAACTGAAGTAAGAAAAAAGCATGTTGCCGGGTATTCGGGAGGAATGAAACAGCGTTTTGGAATTGCACAATTATTACTGAACAATCCTAAATTAATAATTGTCGATGAGCCTACAGCTGGTTTGGACCCTGCTGAGCGACGCAGGTTTTTAAATGTATTGCGGGAAGTAGGAACCAATTGTACGGTGATTTTTTCAACCCATATTGTAGAAGATGTTAAGGAACTGTGTAATGAATTGGCAATTTTAAATGGAGGTCGTATCCTTAAACATACTACCCCAGAAAAAGCCACTAAAGAAATTACAGGCCAAATATGGACTAAAGTAATAGCGCGCAATGAACTGGAATCTGTTGAAGTTGCCTATGACGTATTGTCCTCAAATTACAATCAAGACAATTCCTTGAATATACGTGTGTATGACGCTCTAAAACCAGGAGAAGATTTTGTTGAAGCTGACCCTCAACTAGATGATGTTTATTTTATTGCCTTAAAACAGGACGAACAAATACCTGCATAACAACCTGATCCTGTTATGACTCCATAGCGAGCCTTATAAATAATCCTATTTTAAATATGAATCGATAAACTATCGGTAGCCATAGTATTGCCTTATTTGAAACTTAAAAACACATCCATGTTTACTACAATTTTTAAACACGAATTAAAATATTGGCTGAAAAGCCCATCATTTTACATATACATGGCTATATTTTTTATAGCCTCGTTATTAATAGCCTCAGGTTTGGCAGGCATCTTTAAGAACCTTAATGCAACTACTGGGATCCCAAAATTGGTAAACTCACCAATGGGTATCTACAATATATTTATAACCTTGACCACATTCATATTTTTTTTGTTCTCATCAATACTTGGGGTTTCTATTTATCGGGATTTTAAAAGTGGAATGCATACTATTTTATACTCGTACCCTTTTACAAAATCGGCATATTTATTGGCTAAATTTCTAAGTGGGCTAGTTGTTATCACAAGTATCGTTCTAATAATCGGGATTGGCATATTTATAGGGTTTCGATTGCCAGGTATCGATCAGAATCTTGTTGGAGCCTTTAATTTTGGCGCCTATATGCAAACCTATATTGTTTTCATACTTCCAAATATTTTATTGTACGGGGCCATTATATTTGCGGTGGTCGCATTTTCCAGAAATATTACAGCAGGTTTTATCACTTTTATAGCTTTAATGTTGGTGCAAACTTTAATGAGAAGTTTACTTTCGAATTTAAACTATGCCGATTTCGCGGCATTGTTCGATCCAACAGGCACATCAGCTTTGGAATACTACACCAAATATTGGACGGTAGCGGAGCAAAATACTTTGAATCTACCACTTAAAAAACTCATCATTTACAATAGAATTATATGGTTGGTAATAGCCTCTCTTGTTTTTGGGTTCGTTTATAAGTTCTTTACGTTTAGTCAGTATCCAATATCCTTTGGATTAAAAAAACAAAAAGCCCAGCGCAGTATAAAAAGTAATTTTGGTGGAATTGTTCGAGTGCGATTACCAAAGTTGGATTTAAAATTTTCTTTCCTACAATACTTGAAAGTTACGTGGAAACTGTCCAATATCGATTTTAAGTACATTGTTAGGAGTATTCCTTTTATCGCTATCCTTCTATTCGGAATCGTTGTTGTCATTTTAAATTATGCGGGATCCAGGAGTTTTAGGGGAACATATAGGCTTCCCGTAACTTGGGAAATGCTAAAATATAGTGAGGGGTATTTGATCGTTATTATAATTTGTACTTTTTTGTTCGCAGGAATGTTGAATCACAGATCAAAAACAGCCCATATAGATGTATTGGTAGATACCACACCAATTCCAAACTGGACATTGGTAGTGTCAAAATTAGTGGCTTTATTAAAAATGCAATTCGTACTATTATTGGCTATTATGATTGCAGGTATTTCATTTCAGATCTACAATGGATATACCAATTTTGAAATATCCCATTATGTATTTGACCTATTCATTTTGAATTTTAGTTATTTTATGATTTGGGCATTTCTAGCTTTATTTGTGCAAACAGTGGTTCGAAATCCATATATAGGACTCTTCCTATTGATAATTGTTTTCCTTTTTTTAAGCACTGCACTAACAGGTGTTATCGGATTGGAGCAATCCGTTTTTAAATATGGGGACGGGTCATGGTATAGCTATTCCGATATGAACGGATATGGAAACTATTTATCCAGTTATTTTATATATAGAATCTATTGGATATTGGGAGGGCTTTTATTTTTAGGGGTAACTACCTTGTTTTTAGTTCGGGGCTTACCAAGCACTTTTAAGGAGCGTCTACAAATAGCGATATCTCGCATTAAGGCAAAATCGATACTGGGATTCGGGATTCTTTTAATCGGCTTCTTGGGTATGGGCTTTCGAATTTATTACGAAGATAATATCCTTAATAATAGGGTTTCCGAAAAAGAAATAGAACATTACCAGGCAAAGTGGGAAAAGAAGTATCAGAAATTTGAACACTATGTACAACCACGTATTGTTGGAGTAAAAATTAATTTGGATATTTTCCCGGAGGATTTAAACTTTAATGTTCAAGGAAGCTATTTAATGGTAAATAAATCCAATGTCACTATTGATACTATCTTGTTAAGGCATAAAGGCTATCCTATTACATTTGAATTTGATAGAATCACTGATATAATTTCCAGAGACAGCTTAAATAGTTTTAATATTTATAGGTTAAAAGAAGCATTGCGACCCGGAGATAGTGTTAAATTAAATTTTACATTTAAAAATAAACGGAATACAGCATTGCGAAATAATTCCCCAGTAGTACAAAATGGTACTTTATTAAAGAAGTCCCAGTTATTTCCACAACTTGGGTATAAGGCTACCAATTTAAAAAACAGTGAAATAAGAAAGCAATATGGGTTGGCTCCCTATGCCGAAAAACCCCATCCATCGGATACTACGGCATTGGGAAATAATATGATATCCAGTGATGCCGATTGGATAGAATTTGAAGCTGTTGTAAGCACTTCTATGGATCAAATAGCAATTGCACCAGGGAATTTGGAAAAGGAATGGACTAAAGGTGATCGACGTTATTTTAAATATAAAGTGGATGGCAAAATACTTAACAATTACTCCTTTAATTCTGGTCGCTATAAAGTAAAAAAAGACACGTGGAATGCTATAGATCTGGAAATTTATTACCATAAGGAACATACGTACAATTTAGATAGGATGATGACAGGTATGAAAGTTTCCTTGGATTACAATTCTAAAAATTTTGGTCCCTATCAACATAAACTGATACGTATTATTGAATGCCCAAGAACATCAGGGATTGGAGCCCAAGCATTTCCCAATACCATTCCATTTTCAGAAAGCCATGGTTTTATTGCTGATGTTGATGATACCGATGAAGGCGGAATAGATTATCCTTTTGCAGTTACAGTGCATGAGGTGGCACATCAGTGGTGGGCTCACCAGGTAATGGGAGCAAATGTTTTAGGAGCAACGATGCTTACCGAGAGTATTTCTGATTACATACGATTAAAAGCATTGGAACAGCAACACGGAAAATTGAAAATGCGAAAGTTTCTAAAGTACGCATTGGACCATTACCTGTCCGGGAGAAAAAGAGAGACTGATGGGGAGGTGGCCTTAATGTACACTTCCAAGCAGCAATATATACGATATTCTAAAGGAGCTGTTGTCTTTTATGCTTTGAGTGATTATATAGGAGAGGGTACGTTGAATTCTTCATTACGTAAGTTCATAGAAAAGAATAAGTTTCAAGGGCCTCCTTATCCGACATCGATTGAACTCGTAAATACTATTAAGGAGGTTGTTCCAGATACGTTACAATACATAATTAACGATATGTTCGAAACCATTACCCTGTATGAAAATAAACTTGTTGACGTAAGTACTGTCCCTTTGGAAAATGGAACCTATAAAGTGGATATCGAGTTTAATGTAAGTAAATACAGAGCGGACAAAAAAGGGGGTAGAAGTTATAGTGATACCAAAAAAGATTCTATTGTTCACGCTTCACAAGAAATGAGATCTCCCCTGTTTTCATTGCCTTTGGCCGACTATATCGATTTGGGCATTTTTGGAGAAGAAGAAATGGACGGGCAAAAGAAGGAGGTTGTACTATATCTCAAAAAACATAAAATATCAGCAATAAACAACAAGGTAACGATTATTGTAAAGCATAAACCGATTATGGTAGGGATAGACCCCTATAACAAATTGATCGATACGGATTCCGATGATAATAGAAAACAGCTAGAATAAAGTGTATTGAAGTAATTTTAAATTTTATTGTCCACAAACGAGATTTAAACAAGAAAATCTGCCTCCACATAGATTTGATTCGGAACAATATTTAGGGAATAGGCTTAATCCTGAATGTAGGTCCGAGCATTGTCGAAATGTTACAATAACAGTCTATCGAACGTGCTCAGACCTACATTTAGGATCTATTAGCTATAAAAATGGAAACTTTGGAGGGAATTTTTTATTGAATCTTCTCAAAAATATTTCTTCTGACTCTCCATTGGGATGGGTAAGTATACCTTTAGAATCACACGTGCCATCACCAAAATCAAGACTTGCCGTAGCATCATTTCTAGAAATTTCCAAAATGCCACTTACAATAAATCTACACGACATTTCCCTTCTGAGTGATACAATGGTTTCCTTCGTAAAAACATTGCCCAATTTCCCAGTATATGTTCCTTTTCCAGAAATTAGAAATACATTGTCCCCCCAAAAACCAGAGCCATAACCTTCAATCCATTCTCTAGTCCTATTTGCGGTAAAACTGGCAGTAGATTCATCAGGCCAGACACCATTAAAACTTGCTTCCGCATCAGACTGTGGATTTCCATTTTCATTAGATCTTGTTCTAACAATTGATGCACTGCCTTCAATGGCTACCCCATTAAAAGTAAAGTTATCCAAAGATAAATTGATTGTCTTTTGAGCCATATCCATATCCTTTGAATAGACAAGAGAAATGATTCCGCTTAATACATTGCCATTAGGCAGTTCACAACCGTCACCAAAATCTATGGTCTTTTCCTTACTGGTACTGGTAACCACTGTAGTTATCGTAACACAATCCGGTAGGTAATCAGAAACATAATTAGATTTCGACGTCACCATAATTTCATCAGTGGCATACACTTCTTCACCAATACTGATAATATCTTCAGAAATTAAATCCGATTCATCACTAACCTTAAGCTCTGCAACCGTAAAAGTACCTTCCTCGGATATGTCCTGAGAATCATCTTTGTCACAGGATACCATAAACATTGTTGTCGCCAGCAACAATCCCATAAAACTGAGTATTCCAAAATTCTTTTTCATAATAATATTTTTTAACTGTTAGTTAATGATTGTTACCAACCCCAGAGGTTTAACTCTACTACCATAGAATGATATATTCAATTGCAATTTCATCTTTATAACAATTCAAAAACGAAATACCCTACTTTGTGTTAAAAAGTCTTGATTAACCTGTTGTACGCTATGAAGTGATTTAATTTTTTTGTTTTGCAACAAAAAATTAAGGTTTTTTTCACCCTTATAGCGTCTTTTTTTAAGGTACATAGCTATAGTTACGTTGTAAAAAAAAAAAGTTAAAATAAAGGTAAAGACAAGCTTGCCATCACAGTGGAATCCATTCCATTTGAAGATATTGATACGGGTAAAAAGTAGAAACATTGTAGGTGTTTCAAGGCAAAGGTACTTGAGCCCTGTAAAAAGAAAGAGGCAACGGATGCAAGTTGTTCTATTGGAACGATAAATGGGTGTCATTGGGCAAAAAAAGAGGAATCCCATACCATCCAATTTTGGGATATTCCTGAAAAGATATTACTTTGGTTGTGGAACCTAAGTGAAGGAATCGAGGAAGAATTATTTTATAGAGGGATAACAAGCAAATTTTCTGGAAGTCCAGTGATTATTAAAAGATGTTTTAGCAACCCTTATTCCTCCTTGATATAAAGAATATTATAATAGAAAGAGGGCAATTCATAATATTGAGATTTAGTTTTTGGTGTTAAGACAGAGTTCTATAAATATTCTCTATGGGTAGAGTATAAAAATGCGCTCAACATATATGAGCGCATTTTTATGTCCAAGTTATTTTCTTACTCAATAATTTTAGAATCTTTTAAAAACAACTCTTTATCTAGTTTGTCCAATAATTGCATTTCTGCTAAAAACTGCCAATCAAAATTCAAGGATTGGTTGGCCAAATGGGAGTGGTGATCCTGATCCAGGATATAATTATCGGGTTTTGTTAAAATACGGGTTTTGGCATAAACTTTTTCAAACTGAGTACGAAGGGTATTAAAATCTTCTCTAAGATGATGTAATTGCTGCATTGCTTTTTGCACTTCTTCAGGTGTCGTTGCAATATCATAAGCTGCAAGGGCCAATAATGTTTTGGAAGCAAATCGAGTCAATTGATTTACTTGTTCATATACTTCCAAGGTATAGGTATTGCGTATTGCCTTGGCTTTCATATCTGCAATTTTAACTGAAATACTATCACCGATCTGTGCAAGCGCTGAAGCTGTTTCCAAACGGGAGCTATATTGTTTGCTCCATTGTCCGATACTATCTTTGTCCGGAAAATCGATTACACCTTCTTCCATACTGTTGGCCATGGTCTTTAGATAATTTCGTTTGTTGCCTTTTAGCAATGCATTTTTCCAGAAGGCAACAGGTTTTTCAAGGTCATCGATAAAGGCATAGGAAGAATCAGCCACTGAATAGGAAAATTCCCTTTGTCTGTATGCTGATTTTAGGGTTGTTCTATTTCTTTTCTCCCCCGACCAGGTGTATTCTGAAAAAGCTATGATTCCACGTACGTATAGTTCGAAATGAGGAGAATCATCGTCCCACAATGTTAGTAACAATCCGTTTAAGTCACTATTTATAGATCCAACGGCAAAGTCTTTTATATTTTCCATATTGCTCTCTTCCAATGGCATTAATACCCATCGGGTCTGGCCAGCCGTAGCACCCATGACCTCTAGGTTGTGGCTGCGAAACCATTCCATAGCCTTAATATTGCCCAAAGCTTCGGGAGATCTATAGTTCCACCTCATATAGATGCAGTTCTTAGGGAAATCATCTAAGAAAGCTAATAATTTATGTTCGTTTTCTTCCCAAACGGCATCCACTTGTTCTTGGGTAAGTTCTGGCTGGAACATGGGTTTATAAACATTTGCTTGTTGTAAAGGCATATCATCCCAAAATATTGGAATACGACCGTGTTCTTCAGCAAAAGCACATACTTTATTCAACCATATCAGTTGTAGTTCCAAGGCGGTCTTTCCGCTATTTTGACCTGTAGTATGAACTTCATCACCCCCTATATGTAAATATTTTCCGTGAGGGGTAGCTTCCATTGCCTCTAAGTAAAGGTCAAATTGAACCTTATAGGTTTCTGGATCAAGCGGGTTAAAGGCCCAATCGCTTTCCGGTGTGTCGCGTAAATGTTTGTATTCAGAATGCTTCAGAACAAATGAAGCATGTCCTAACCCTTGTATTAAAGGACTAATCTCTATATGTCGTTCTTTCGCATAATCACTTATTTTTTTCCATTCGCTTATAGACAAGGCGTCGGAAGAACCAATAATAGGGTGCTTTTCAAAAGCCAATTTATCTTCCATTTCTGCAATAATGGCATTCACTTTATAACTGGCCAACTTATCTATTAGGGTATAGTAATAGGTTGTTTTTTCCATATGATGTTTTACATCCAAATGAATGGCCCGATATGAAAGGAGCGGGAAATCGGTAATACGGCATAAGGGCAAAGAAACCTGTTGTTCTTGGGCATCTTCCATGATTTGTTCCAAGGTCTTAAAACCATAGAATAAACCGGCTTTGTCCTTCCCTGTGATAGTGATTTGTTCTTTCGTAATAACCAAAGTATAACCTTCCGCTTGTATATCCAAGGTGCCATCTATGGAATAAACCAGTTCCACATGGTCTTTGCTTGTACCAGATTTAATCTGTTTTAATATCCCGGCCAGAACAGGAAGCTCGTCTTTTGAAGTTGAATAATAGGATAGGATATCCTTTACCTCTAAATTGCTTGTGCCTGTAATCTCCAGCTGCTGAGGTAAGGGCAAAATTTTAAAATTGCCCATTTTTTCATTGGAGGAAGAACAAGAAAAGAGTAACGTGATAGTTGCTGCTACGAATGTTACCATTATTTTTTTCATACTAATTGGTTTTAGTGTTATACTGATTCTGTTTTGAATATAGTTTACTGGATTCAAAGCATAAAGAACAGAGGTCTTTTAAACAACCTTGAAAATATAAAAATAAAAGATACAAACACACTAGATACCGAAGAAGAGTTACCACTGTTATAAACCTAACAAAAAAATGTATCAAGTTGTACTTTATTCATTGAACGAGCTCATTGCTGAGCACGATAATGCGTACTTTTTAAGTTCCCTTATTTCTTGGATGTACGAACAGGGGTTCAATTATCCAGAAACCTTTATTGTTCGACCCAAGTATTTACACTATTGTATTTTCCTTCAATTACGATCTTATAAAGTTTAATTGAAGTGTTTTCTAACGAAATACGGGCTTCACCTTTTTTGGATATTACTTCTGCTACAAGTTTGTATTCATCTTTTTTACCTTCGGAAAAGTTATTTGTTGTTGCCAAATAGATTTTAAGGTTCTCGTCTGGTACATAAGATTTCCAGTCAATTGTTAGTACTCCCTTATGAAGGGAAGCGGTCGGTTTTGCCACAGAAATTTTCCCCGTAATAGGAACGCCGTCCATTTCATATACTTGTTCGGTTGTTGGCGTTATATGCAGACTCCGCAACATTGCCGGCATAATATCGATAATACCCGGAGTTTCATCCATAAAATAACTGTTGAGGTCTTTAGCATTGGTAACGATCCATGTAGCACGCTCACGATCCGATTGCCCGCCATGCCCCATTCCATTGCTGGCATGTCTACCGTGATCGGTCGTAATGTATATCTCCCAATTTTCGTTGTGCTTTTCTTTTCTGTAGGCCATAGCTTCTCGCAATTTACCTATCTGTTTGTCCATAATTTTAATGGCATCGTGAAATTGCTCGCTATCGCCGTACTGATGTCCCATGTCATCTGTATATTCCAAATACACCCATGATAGATCTGGAGCATCCCTTTTGATACTTTTGGCGGCCTCCTTGGTTATATGTTCGTCAATTTTATGAATGTATATTCTGGTATCTCCATGAGGGAATGTAATGGTATCATGTTCATATCCATCATAGCTATAGTCTATGTTGGAATTTCCCGTTTTTGCCAAACCTTCACCTACTAGTTTGGTTCTATTGTCCAGCCAAGTGGAATAAACCGCAGTTTTTAGGTCTGGATTACTCTCTTTTACATATCTAAAGATTGTCCAATAATTATAGTTGGGTTCTTTTATGGAGTTTCCCCAAACATTGTGTTTGTTTGCCCAAGTTCCTGTTAGTAAACTGTTGTAACCAACAGCCGAAATCGTGGGCGTTTCCGAATACCCATTTTTTTCTCCACCAACATAAGCATGGGTATAACCGCCTTCTTTGGCTATAGCATCTAAGTTTGGAGTGGCTACTTTTTCAATGATATCGGAAGAAATTCCATCGACGATAACAAAGAGAACTTTGGTCCTGGATTCCTGAGCGCAAGAAGGAATAAGAAGTATAGAAACGAGAAGGAATAGGATGTTATGACTTTTTTTCATGGTATAAATTTATTGATATTATGTGAATAAATAGGATTTGTTCCAGCCTTAATATTTTTTTGTTTAATTTAAAAGATGGCTATGACCTTTATTGATTCTGATCCTTCAAAACACACAATATACTGTATTGTAAATGATTACAAAGTGCTCAGATTTTCGTATCTTTAGAATATGAGCATTCTTACACAGAAATTACAACTTCATGACTATGAAGAGGTTTATGTTTTGGATAAGCCTCAATCATTTGCTGATGCTTTTGAAAGTATTAACTTTTCAGAATCATTGGTATGCACTTCTTGTGTAAATTGTGCATTGGTTTTTGTGCACTCCAAGGAAGGGTTTATAAACCAAATGCTCACCTTATTTCCTCGCTTACAAGATTCTTCCGTATTGTGGATCGTGTATCCTATTGCCACAACCAAAATGGATATTGCTAATTTACATATAGAGTTCGATTGGGATTTTCTTGGGGATTACCGTTTGCAACCAGTTCGTCAGGTAAACATTAATGATGATTGGAATGCCATTAAGCTTAAAAAAGCGGATACGTAGTACGGATTGGAACGCCATAAGTACTTTTCTCTTTCCTCGTTAAACATAATTCTTGCCCAATATTCCTTAATGAATAATTGATCAATGGATGCATTGCCATATGCAGTCAATCTAAATCTATTAATGTATATTTGAAAAGCACCCATAAGTCGTATCTAGAGGTAGCTGTAAGATGTAATGGCAAGAAGGGTTTCCAAGTATAAGTTTAGTGGTGAATTAAAAAATATGAAGGGTGTTGTAATACTAATTATGGGGGTTAGTGGTTGTGGTAAAACGACCATTGGAAATATGTTATCCGATAAAATAGGAATTCCTTTTTACGATGGAGATGATTTTCATCCTGATTCCAATATTGAAAAAATGAGCCGTGGAATCCCATTAAATAGTGCAGATCGTATTCCTTGGTTGCGGCTACTTGCGGCTAAGATAGAAGAATGGAGTAGAGATGACGGTGCCATTGTAGCATGTTCGGCCCTAAAAGAAGCGTATAGAATTATCTTGTCCTCAAAATATAAAGCAATTAACTGGGTGTACCTCGCAGGGGATAAGAGCTTAATCAGTTCTAGAATTGAAAATAGAGAAGGCCATTTTATGAATGCAGACTTACTACAATCTCAATTTAACGATTTGGAAATTCCTGAGTATGGTGTACAAGTAGATATCTCACGATCACCAGAAAAAATAATCAACCATATAATCTCAAATTTGAAATCTGTGTCAACATCGTTTTTCGGGCTTATCGGCTTAGGCGTAATGGGTAAGAGTTTAAGCTTGAACATAGCTGAAAAGGGGCATTCTCTATCCGTTTATAATAGAACAGTTCCAGGGGAAGAGAACATGGTCAAAGATTTTATTTCGACCGTGGAGACAGGAATGAAAATCAGTGGATTTACAGAACTCACAGATTTTGTTAGCTCATTAGAGCGTCCTCGAAAGATTTTGATAATGATTAAGGCAGGTAATGCTATAGATGAGGTAATTCGGGTTTTAACTCCCTTGCTTTCAGATGGGGATGTTATCATTGATGGTGGAAATTCGCATTATCAAGATACGAAGCGTAGGTATGATGCCTTAAAAGAACAAAAAATACATTATGTAGGAGCGGGAGTGTCTGGGGGTGAAGAGGGGGCAAGAAAAGGTCCTTCAATTATGGTTGGTGGAAGTAGGTCTGGTTATAAAATTGTGGGACCGATACTGGAATCGATTGCCGCGATAGATAAAAACGGTACAAAGTGTTGCACATATATTGGTACGGAAGGAGCTGGTCATTTTGTGAAAATGGTACATAATGGAATAGAATATGCAGAAATGCAACTTCTAGCAGAAATGTACGTACTGCTTTCCGCTTCAAAAACAAATGAAGAAATAGGAGCGATTTTCTTAGAATGGAATTCAGGAAGCCTTTCCAGCTATCTGTTAGAGATTACCGCAGCCATAATGACAAAAAAAGAGGGGAACACCTATATTCTTGATCTTATTTTGGATAGTGCTGGCAATAAAGGAACAGGTTCATGGTCCTCCAAGACCGCTTTGGATTTTGGAACGGTAAATAGTATGATGTCTTCTGCTGTATTTGCGAGATATGTATCCTCTTTCAAGAATAAAAGAGTAAACTTATCCAAAAAAATGAGGTTAACACCTCAAAAGAACAGTAGAATTAATATTGATGAACTTAAAGCGGCTTATACATTCGCTCGAATTATAAACCATCAACAGGGGTTCGAACTAATGCGACAAGTGTCCAGTTCCAACAACTGGAACCTTCTATTATCCGATATTTCTAGAATTTGGACCAATGGTTGTATAATAAAATCGGAGTTAATGGTCGAATGTATTCGATATTTTCAGGATTACTCAAATCTATTTGATTGTCCAGAGGTAATAGAAAACCTAAAGAATACGGAAGCAGCAGTGAAAACCATTTTAATTTATGGGCTAGAGAATAGAATACCCCTTGAATTGTTTTCTGCCGCGCAGTTGTATTGGGTGGCTATGACAACCGAAAGACTTCCTGCAAATATGATTCAAGCACAGCGAGACTATTTTGGAGCGCATACCTATCAACGTATCGATGCTTTGGAAAGTCAATTTTTCCATACCAAATGGTGATTGTAGATTAGGTGATTATACCTTATTTAACGTGAATAGTGGATAAGCATTGCAAAGTCACTTCGAGTTAAATTCTGAAAGAATTTAGTATCGAGAAGTTTCCCTAGGTAAGGAGTTTATTTGTTTCAATACACCACGCTATAAGGCGTGGCACCCAAACGGATATAAATTCCCTATCCATTATTCATGTTATTTATTGTTTGACCGTTATTAATGAACGTATTGTTTTACAAGCAGTTTCGGCGGTAATATCACGTTGAGGTTCCCCGAACATTTCATAGCCTACCATAAATTTTTTTACTGTGGCACTTCGTAAAAGCGGTGGATAAAAACTCATATGCCAATGCCAACACGTATTATCCGCTCCATTCGTAGGTGCTTGATGTATTCCGCTGGAGTAAGGAAAAGAGCAATGAAATAATTTGTCGTAGGCTTTAGTAAGTACAGCAATGGCCTCTGCAAAACTAAGCCGTTCTTTTTTAGTTAAATCTTTAATGGAAGGTTGGTGTTTTTTAGGAATGATCATTGCTTCGTAAGGCCATACGGCCCAAAAAGGAATTATGATAATAAAATCTTCGTTCTCGAAAATAATACGCTCTTCCAGTTCTTTTTCCTGTTCGATATAAGCCGCTAAAAGAGAGCTGTTATACTTCTCAAAATAAAGCTGTTGTTGTCTGTCCTTTTTAACTACCTCGTTAGGGATATTGGATTGACTCCAAATCTGCCCGTGTGGGTGTGGATTACTACAGCCCATTACAGCTCCTTTGTTCTCGAATATCTGGACGTAATTAATGTGTTCCATAGTTCCCAAACCAATATATTCTTCTTGCCAAGCGTTTACGACCCGTTCTATATCTTTTGGGGTCATCTGCGCTAAACTCTTAGAGTGGTCGGGGCTAAAACAGACCACTTTGCAAATACCCTGCTCACTTTCAGCTTTTAAAAGACCGTTGTTATAGGAGAAAGATGGCGATTCTTCTTGCAATGCCGCAAAATCGTTTTGAAAAACAAAGACATCTTTGTATTCTCGATTTACTTCTCCGTTAGCTCTTGTGTTTCCAGCACAAAGAAAGCAGGAAGAATCATGAGAAGGTCGGTTTTCTGTTGCAATAGCTTCTTCTTGTCCTTGCCAAGGTCTTTTTGCTCTGTGTGGTGAAACTAAAACCCATTCTCCAGTAAGAATATTAAAACGTTTATGAGAATAGTTTTGTAAATTTAAGTTCATTTGTTATAAGTTTTAAGTAGTGGTTGTCTATGAAACATAATGTATAGAAAACCACTACATTTCAGTTTGACCCAGAGCCGAATTTATATGTTTTTTTACTTTTTTTATTCAGTTCCACTTGGTTTTCTTATTGCGTTAATACACATAAAAGCAGGAAACTCATTTAATTCTTTATAATGCTTTGGGTCAATTTTCTCGAATTCTTTTGTCGGTTTAGGTTCCACCAACTTGTCTATATAAAAACCATTATTTGTTAATGGCATTATACAAGATCCAAGCGGTCTTCTATAACTGTTAATTTCGATAGGTTTCCCGAAATTTTTCCAAATACATTTTACCGCTTCGGTATTAAAATATTCGGTTGATTTGAAATAATTATATTCAAAAAATGGGTGTTCCATCGAAATTATTAGTTGCCCTTCCTCTTTTAAAACTCTATGAAATTCTTGAATTGTGGAATTCCAATCTTCCACATAATGCATTGCTAACGCACAAACGATTATGTCAAACGAATTATCATTCAGTTTCTCAAATGGAGTTTCCAAATCTTGCACGAAAAAAAGTCCTGTATTTTTATTTCGTTCTTTCGTCAATTCTATCATTCGAGGGCTTATATCAAATCCAGTAACAGTAGCTCCTTTAGATAATAATATTTCTGCGTATTTTCCTGGGCCACAGGCTGCGTCAAGAATAATTTTGCCTTTTACTTCTCCTATTAATTTGAGCATGTTTGGGCGGTCATAATAAGCGTTATGAGGTTTGTGGTCAATTTTAGCATTGTAGTCATCCGCTAAATCTTCGTAAGCTTTTATGATTTTCTCTTTTATCATGTTTTAATTCTTAAACATTTTCTGAAATACTTTTTCTTATCGGATACCTACCTGAATACATTCCTGATTAAACTAGGTTTTTGAGCCGTCTAATGGTTAGCATATGAAGAGTAACATCCCTCAGGGTGCTATGATTTCTATACAGTTTAGCTGTTGATTTTTATTTTTCTTCCTTTAAAATTGTCAAATTCGATAGGGTCATTACAGCTGTCCACTTCTACAAATTTTCTATCATTGAAAAACTTCATCAATTTTTTCCGTTCTTGTTCTTCATAAAATTCAAGATGAAGTATTCCATAATTTACAAATTCCAATGATTGTTTTTGAGTTTTTAAAAGTCATCATGAATTCAGGTAAACTTGTGTTACATCTTGTTAACCAAAAAAAGTGAGGTATGAATTCAGATATTTCTTCCGAATTCAAGATTAACCCACCATTGAAATTCTTGTCGATTTTTTGATTCAAAAATTGAATTGCTTCCGCAACTAGAAGAAAATCATTTTGTTGATTTAACCATGGAGTATTCCAGTCACCAAGAATTATTAATTTTCCAAAATCCCTTGATAAGTAAGTTAATGATTGTCCAAGGTCATTCAGATATTCTTTGGAATTCCTTTTTGAAGAAGCTAAAATCGCCCTTCCAATCCATTTATTTAGATTTTGAGAATTATATTCATCTCTGTTGTCTAAAAAATGTTTTAGGTCGTTATTATTTAATTCTTCAACTTGTTCTTTTGTCAAAATTATTACTTCATCAGAATCCTCAAGAATTACAGATTCACCTACTGTCCATTGGCTTGAAGGTTTATGTTTCGCTTTTTGAACACTTATTAGATGTTCTGAAAAACAGTTATTTAGTTTTAATATTTCCTCTCTGGATTCAGTCATTTTGTACTTGCAATTAACTATAAAACATGCGTTCCTCTAGATAATGAAATATGAAGAGGAGTACAGTCTAAGTTAAATTTTTCTTTATAAGAAGAAGATGTTTTTTCTATAAATTCTTTAATAGCATCTTTCTTAATTAGGTTTATGGTACAACCGCCAAAGCCTCCACCCATCATTCTTGCTCCAATTACAGCGGGTTCGTTCTTTGCTTCATTAGTTAAGAAATCTAGTTCTGGACAGCTAACTTGGTATTGGTTTTGTAATCCATCATGAGATTGGTATAGCAAACTTCCCAGTGTTAAAATAGCATTCTCTTTTATAGCTTTTGCAGCAAGTAAAACCCGGTTATTTTCTTGAATAATATAAAGTGCTTTCTGATAATCTTCTGTCGAAATTTTAGATGTTATTCTTTGTAAATCACTTTCAGAAGCTTCTCTCAATGTTGGTATGTTTAATATTCTTGCAACCTTTTCACAAACGGAACGTCTATCGTTATAGGCGCTTTCTGCCAGACTGTGCTTAACATTTGTATTAATTAGTAGAAGTTGGTACTCTCCAAAATTAATAAGGTAAGGAGAAGCTTCTAAGCTTTTACAATCTAATAGTAAAGCTGAATCTTTAATACCAAACATACTGGCGTATTGGTCCATAATGCCACATTTAACACCAACATAGTTGTGTTCTGCTTTCTGAGAAATAAAAATCATCTCTTTTTTGGTAAGCCCCAAGTCAAATACCTCATTAAGACCAAATACAACGCTGTTTTCAATTGCGGCAGAAGAGGATAATCCAGATCCACTTGGAATATCACCACCAAAAACAAGATTAAAATTACCCAATCGTTTTCCTTTTTTCTGAATTTCGGAAACGACCCCTAAAATGAAATTTTTCCAATCGCCATTTTTTATGGGTTGTATAGTGTCTAGAGAGAAATAAAATTCTTCATTCATATCGCCAGCAACCACAGAGCATACAGATTTTTCACTCTTTTGAATAGCGGTAACGATGCCTTTATCTATAGCTGCGGGGAAGACAAAACCATTGTTGTAATCCGTATGTTCCCCAATAAGATTTATACGTCCAGGTGAAAATACGAGCACAGGTTCTGTAGCGAACTTTGTAATAAAGCTCGATTTTATATCTTTAATTAAGATGTCATTCATTGTTTATGCAAAATAGATGTAGATTCCTAAAACAATAACACAAACTGCTATTCCTGTTGTGTTTAAGTGCTTCCATGGTGTTATGTCTACTTGTTTTGTGTATTTCTGTACGTATGCTTCCGTACGTGGTTTTAGCTTTCCAATAATTAACATTACAAGAATGTTAAACACGAATACAATTGCCATGATATGTAAAAAGTGAGGGAACTGACCAACAAACACAAATTCATCTAAAACAATATAGGCAATATATAATGTCACTCCAGAAAAGATAGCAAATTTTGCGGCAATAGCTGGGACATATTTAGTAAGGTAACCAACAATGATAATAGTTAAAATAGGAATACTATAAGAACCGTTAACTTTTTGTAGATAACCAAATAAGCCATCTGGGGCATAAATAATAAGAGGTGCAATACACATAGATATAATGGCTAGAATAATTCCGAATTTTTTTCCAGCATTCACCGTTTCTCTTTCGGTAGCATCTTTTTTAATGTAAGATTTGTAAATATCGATACCAAACAAGGTTACAGAGCTGTTTAAAGCGGAGTTAAAAGAACTTAAAATTGCACCAAATAATACTGCGGCAAAAAATCCTAAAAAGGCAGAAGGGAGTACTTTTGCAACTAACATTGGGTATGCTTCATCTTTATTTGTAAGGGTGTCTCCAAACATATGGTATGCAATTACACCGGGTAAAACCACAATTAATGGGCCTAATATTTTAATAAAAGAAGCTAGTATTAATCCTTTTTGTCCTTCTTTTAAGTTTTTTGCACCCAATGCTCTTTGAATAATAGCTTGATTGGTTCCCCAATAGAATAATTGTACTAGCATCATTCCTGTAAAAAGAGTTCCAACAGGAATATCCGATTCGGAGCCTCCGAGAGATTTAAATTTTTCTGGATGTGAGCTTGTCAAAGTAGAAATCCCTTCAAAAACACTACCATCACCAATTGCCATAAGTCCGAAAAACGGAATTAATAATCCGCCAATCAATAATCCAACGGCGTTAATAGTATCGGAAACCGCAACCGCTTTAAGTCCACCAAAAATAGCATAGATAGAACCAATTATACCAATTCCCCAAACAGTAACCCAGAGCGAATTATTCTTAGATAAACCAAGTAGTTCTGGAACACCAAACATAGTGTTTATTGCTAAGGCACCAGAATAAAGTACTATAGGAAGAAGTATAATAGCATAACCACTTAAGAATAATCCAGAGGTTATGGTTTTTGTCATTTTATCATAACGACGTTCTAGAAATTGAGGTATTGTTGTAATACCACCTTTAAGATAACGAGGTAATAAAAACACAGCAGTTACCACCATGGCTACTGCGGCAAGGGTTTCCCAAGCCATCACTAAAATTCCTTCTTGGAAAGCAGCACCATTAAGTCCAACAATCTGCTCTGTAGATAAATTAGTTAGTAATAAGGATCCAGCAATTACAACGCCTGTTAGACTTCTGCCTCCTAGAAAATAGCCATCTGATGTAGCCTCATTTGTTTTTCTAGTTTTGAAATAGGCTATTATTGCCACTAAAAGTGTAAATCCTATGAATGTGATAAACTGCATATTATTAGTTATTTTGGTTCTATATTAATTTGGTTATTTAAGTTGCATAAAATTTTCTTGTAGAATTTTCTGCAAATAAAATAGTACTTCCTCTGCATTCGTTTTCGTAAAAACCATGGGAGGTTTAATTTTTAAAACATTAAGATCTGGCCCATCAATACTCATAAGAATTCCATAATCCTTCATTCTATGGGCTAAATAGTCCGTCTGTAATGGCAATGGTTGCATTTCTGCATCTACCAATTCTATTCCTAAAAATAAGCCTTGTCCACGAACATTACCAAAAACAGGAAACTTTTTCGCTAGCTTGTTTAATTCAACTTTCAGAAAATCACCTACAACCAGTGCGTTTTCTTGTAATTTTTCTCTTTTTACAGTGCGTAATACTTCGGTACCAATAGCACAAGAAACTGGGTTCCCTCCAAATGTATTAAAGTATTCCATACCATTTGCAAATTTACCTGCCACTTTTTTTGTGCAAATAACAGCAGCTAATGGATGTCCATTTCCTAATGGTTTGCCAATAGTGATAATATCTGGGATTACATTGTGCAATTGAAAACCCCAGAAAACCATGCCTAGTCTGCCACAACCTACTTGTACTTCGTCAGAAATACATAGTCCTTCTGCATCCCTAACATATTTATATGCTTTTGTTAAAAAATCTTTTGGCAGTTCTATTTGTCCGCCACAACTAATAATCGGTTCTATGATAAATGCTGCAACATTCCTACCTTTAATCTGAATTTTTTTAATGCATGTTTCAACTTCCTTTGCATATTTTGTGGCAGCACTCTCACCTTTATATATGCCACGATACGTATCTGGTAGAGGAATAATATGTGTATGTTCTGGAGTGCCAGAGCCACCTTTTCCATTAAATTTATACGAACTAATATCAATACACATATTTGTGTTTCCATGATAGCCAACTTCCGAAGCAATAATATCTTTTTGACCTGTATAGGCTTTGGCCATACGAATGGCTAATTCATTTGCTTCGCTCCCAGAATTCACAAAATGGACAACACATAATTCTGGCGGTAATGTATCTAACAATTCTTTGGCAAGTGCATTTATGTTTTCATGCAAATAGCGAGAATTGGTATTAATTAGCGCCATTTGTTCCTGACCAGATTTTACAACAGAGGTGTGTTCATGACCTACATGCGCAACATTATTTACAGTGTCTAAATATTTTCGTCCAGAGGAATCCAATATATATTGTCCAGCACCACGAACCATTTTAATTGGAGTTTTGTACTGCAAGCTTAAACTTTTTCCTAAATGTTGTTTTCTGAATTGAATTAATTCTTCATTAGAAGGTGCCTTTATAGGAGAAAGTTCTTCTTTTTTAAATAAAACATTTGGGTTAGGACAGAGGCTTTTCCAAACTTCTAACTGCTTTAAATAGGCAACGCCAGGGAAATTATTTTTATAGTCCAGAAGAGATAGCATTATTTGAAAATGAAGATGTGGCGCCCAGTTTCCATTTTCAGGATAATCCCCTAAAAGAGCAATGCATTCTCCTTTTTTAATTGTAGCACCAATAGTATTAGCTGTTGCGCTTGTAACGCTTAGATGCCCATAAAGGGTGAAAAATTCTAAATTTTCAAAACTATGTTTTAGAATAACCAATCCGCCGTATGCTTTATCTCCAGCATCATTTATTGCAGCGATAATTTCGCCATCAAATAAGGCATGAACAGGCGTTTTTGAAGGAAGCCAAAAATCGACTCCCAAATGTATACATCTGCTTTCACGCCCATTATTTCCTATTTTATCATATGAGGAAGAAGTGTATATGGGTCTAGGTTCCAAATAGCCACCAGCAATTACTTTTGTTGGATTTTCTGCTTGAAGCTTATTTATTTTATATTGAAATAACTCAAGATCATTAAAATCTTCCTGATGCCCAATCCACTTACTAGATAGGCTTAAGTCTAGATGTTGTATTTGGTCTTTTACTATAGTTGGAAATAATTCGGAAATCTTAAAGTTGTTTTTTAAGGACCATTTCTGGAATTTTTCTTCCATAGGATGTGCTGTAAATCCACAAGCTTGTCTAAAACTATAATGCGCATATTCTGGGTTAATGTTTTTCCATTTTTTAAGCAACTTCCAAGCAGGTTTTTGGCTAATAAGCAGGTATGAATTGTCAGGTTCCTTTATCTTATTTAGAGCCGATTTTGTTGCCATAATCACCAAACGCATGGCGATAGCATAATATAAGTGCGCCAGTTCATCTTCCAGCAATGGAAAAGAAGCATGATATCCCTTTACCAAAGGTATAGCAGCTTCCAAAGGGTCTTTATGATGCATAATGGCATAACTACAGCTAATTGCCACATCGTTTATAATTTGGGTGTGAATGGCATCACCAAAGTCAATAATAGCCTTTACTTTGGGTTGAATTAATTCCTCGGAAACAATAATATTAAGGTCATTGGCATCGTTATGAATAATCGTTTTTCTCAGATTTATATAAGAAGGTTGGATTGCTTTAAATTGTTCTTGAAAGGAGGAAATAATGCTATTTTCTTCCTTGTTGAATACGTGAATTTTCTCTGTTGTCCAAAGAGACTGTGCTATATCCCAATCAAACTTTCTATACGCTTCAGTATGGTCAAAATTTTGAAGCGCTTTAGTTAGAAAACCACATTGTTCCCCTAGGCTATATCTTAACTGATCTAATTGTGGATTTACAGTAGCCCAGATTCTACCAGATATCCAACTTAATAAGCGTATTTTTCGAGTATTTCCTGCTTCGTCGGTAATTTCCGAAACATTATTTCCGTTTACATCAGGGAAAACTTTAGGGATTATTAAAGCGTCTTTTTTTGTTGCTAAATGTTGGAGTAGTTCTTGTTGAAAATTTATGTAGTTTTCATTTTCATCAGGGCGCGATATTTTTAAAATATACCCTTCACCCTGACTTACTTTTATTCTAAAATTAAAATCGATTTCACCAGGAAGTTGCGTAGCAGTTCCTTGAATATTAAAAATTTCTAAAACGATACTTTCCGCCTTTTCAGTTGTAATTTTTAGATTTTCGTAGCTCATTATCTATTTGGTACCTGAACGTGTTAGGAACAATGTAGTGCCTTTTTTTTAAAATTATAGAGAGTTTCTAAGAATTAAAGTATTTGGGTTTTCTACTTGTAATTTTTCTTTATTCATGACCATTTGTGCTAAACGTTCTCCCATTGCATTAAAGTCTGTAGAAATGGTTGTTATACCTCCTTCAACAATTTCTTTTAAAAGTGTGTCGTTGTACGATATAATCCCAATGTCTTTGGCTAAAGTTAGACGTTTTTCCTTCATTTTTTTAATAATACGAATTAAATTCCTATCGTCTGGAATAAGGTAAATTTCTCCTTTTTTTGGTGTCCTATTTTCAAGCGAACTAATTACTTCATGATTGTAAGCATTCATTTTGCAAAAAAGATTAAAGCCTCTTAACATGCCAGGAGGTTGTTTAAGTGCAGGAAACAATAAAATTAAAGTTTCGTATCTTTTTAATAAATGTATTCCTTTGGTTAAACCATTGAAAATATCTTTTTCGAAATTTTGATAAATAGCAGGGTATTGATTTAGGTTGAGGTTAGACTGATCTAAAATATACACCTTGTCTTTTGGTAATTGTGCAATAGCAATATGGGTGTCTTCCAAATTAGCAGGCATAATAATATACGAATTGTAATTGCCAATATTGTCGTAAATAAGTTTGTTAAAGACATCTGGATTAAAATGATGAAAAAAGATATCAACCTCAATAGTAGTATCTAATTTTTTCAGAAAAGAGTTGTATAAATCCTCTTTAAAGGCATTTAGCTCGTCAAACAGAAGAAATATTTTCTGAGATACATTTATGCCTTCACTCTTTACATAGTACCCTTTGCCAGCAATAGATTGTACAATACCTCTTACTTTTAATTCGTTAAATGCGAGTAAAATAGTATCTCTAGAAAGAGAAAACTTGTTCCGAATACTATTAATAGAGGGTAATTTATCTCCTTTTTTAAGTTTGCCTTCTGTTAGGGCAGTTTCTACAGATAATACTATTTGCTTGTATTTAGGAATACCTAAATTATCTTTTATTGTAATTAAACCCATATGACAAATATATAAATTATATTTGGAAACAATACTGGTAGGTACTGGTTTGGTATTTTTGAAGGATGAGTCTGTTTATATAGGCGTACAAGTGTTTTGAAATTGCCGAAAAGTTGTTTTTATATCATTTAAAAATTAAATGATAGTAAGGAAAATAAACTATCTTGGTCAAGTAAAGTATAATAATGAAATACGCTAAACTAACCTTAGTACTATTTGGAATTTGCTCAGGTTTATGCGCACAGCATACTACTAAAGAAGGTAAGCCTAATTTTATTCTTATCGTAGCAGATGATTTAGGGTTTGGTGATTTAAGTTTGAATGGAAGTAAAGAAATTGGCACCCCAAACATAGACCGACTTGCAAAAACAGGTGTAAATTTCACAGAAGGTTATGTTTCTTCTGCGGTTTGTAGTCCGTCACGGGCTGGTTTTTTAACAGGTCGGAATCAAGTGTCTTTTGGTCAGGATAATAATATTGGGGGGAGTCAGCCTGGCTTTGATCTAGAATATTTAGGACTTCCAGTAGGGCAGAAAACGATAGCGAATCGTTTGAGTGCATTAGGATATATAAACGGACTTATAGGGAAATGGCATTTGGGAGATCAACCGCAATTTCATCCTTTAAAAAGAGGTTTCGATGAATTTTGGGGATATACGGGAGGCGGACATGATTATTTTATGTCAAAACCAGACGGAAAAGGATATAAATCACCAATAGAATGTAATTATAAAACAGCACAGCCAATTACATATATAACGGATGATGTAGGCGATGAGAGTATTGCTTTCATAGAAAGACATAAAGAGGAGCAATTCTTTTTATTTGCATCGTTTAACGCTCCACATACACCAATGCAAGCAACGGAAGCAGATTTGGCGTTGTATGCGCATATAAAGAATAAAAGAAGACGAACCTATGCCGCAATGGTACATCGATTAGATGTGAATGTAGGTAGAATAATGAAAGCGGTAAAGAAGCAAAAACTAAGTGAGAAAACTTTAATAGTTTTTATTAGTGATAATGGCGGCCCAGTTGGATCTAATGCTTCTTTAAATGCACCTTATAATGGACAAAAAGGGATTCTATTGGAAGGAGGAATTCATGTGCCTTTTATCATGAATTGGGAAAAGACATTACCAAAAGGAGCGGTATACAAGAATCCAGTAAGCTCTTTAGATTTTGCTGCAACTTTTATAGAATTGGCAGGAGGAGAGATTAAGGAAGAGTACCAATTAGATGGTACCAATTTAGTTTCTTATGTCTTGCATAAAAAAGAAGGAGTTCCTCATGAAGATTTAAAATGGAAGTTTACTATTAGTGCAGCAATACGCGATGGAGAATGGAAATTGATTCGTTTGCCAGACCGTTTACCTATGTTATTTCATTTGCCAACAGATATTTCGGAACAAAATAATGTAGCACTAAAGAATATAGAAAAAACCGAAGAGTTGTTAAAAAAGTTAGGAGATTGGGATATAGATCTTCCACATCCTGTTTTTCTGGAAGGTTCTATTTGGAAACGTTTTCAGTTAAAATTGTATGACAAAAAGTATGTTTTGGAACAACCGAAAAAGGAATAGATTTTAAATTTAAAGCAGAAATATGAGCGGTACTAATTCTGAGAAGGAACAACAACCAAACAATCCCCTACACGGTGTAAAACTGGCAGATATTGTAGAGCGTTTGGCAGAAAAATACGGTTGGGAAGAATTAGGGTTGCAAATAAATATTAGATGCTTTACGCATAACCCATCTGTTAAATCGAGCCTTAAATTTTTAAGAAAAACACCTTGGGCAAGAGATAAGGTGGAGTATATGTATCTGAAAATGATTCAGACAGAAAATAGAAAAAAGGAAGATTTGCTTTAAAAGTAGGAATTAGATTCCGTTTTATAATTAGCAAAATATTTTTCGGTCATCTCATATATAACTTAGAATTAAATGCCAAGCAGTATCGCTTTTATGTTGTGCTAGCTAAAGTCCTTTCGTCGTTAATATTGTATATAGTTTATGATTAATATAAATAATCTCCACGCCCATTATTCACCTTAATGAATAACTATTTATCCATAGGAACAATTCAGTAAGAGTAGTTGTATGATTTATAGACAAGTTTTACTCAGCCATACTATTATTCCTTGTGATGCTGGAATTATCAGACAATACATATATTTCAATAATATTGAACCATTCATTTTTTAGTATGCACTCCAGCTTTAATTCGTCCAGCCAACCAACCTTCTAAAACAGTAGTTAGGCTTTTAATTTTTCCATTTGGTAAAAACTGAAAGGTTATATAGTTATTACTCAAATCTGTTTTAAAATCGAATTTTACTTTCGATAATGCTGTTAACTCAAACATAAATTGACCAACTGATCTAGCAATTAAACGACCCTCTTTTAAAAAAATTTCTATTTCAATATTCTCATCAAGTTTATAAAACCCTGTATATTTTTGTAATTCTTTTTTACTTAACTCGATTGGGTTTGAAAAGTCAGATTCTAAAACTGTTTGAACTTCTTCTGAAACCCATTTCTTAAATTTAGGATAGACTTTAAAAGATTTCATAATATCTTGTATGAAATCATCTTTAGCAATCTCTTCCGCATTTAAACCTTGCTTATATAAAACACCAATACGGTTAGTGAAATCCACATGTTTTTTTCTGATTTCTATAAGACGTTTTTTATTACTTAAGAATAATTTAGGGTTTTTTGATGTGTTTCCAGAAACGATAATAGTCTTCTCATCTGAAAGTGAAATGGCCTTATCAAAACTTTCGAGTAATCCTTTTAAACCGTTTGGTCCATGAGGTGTTAGCCAATACCCTTTAAAGCCATCACTCATGAAAATTACATTACTTTTTTCTAAATGGACATCAATATGATCAAACTGATGCGTTGGTGAATGGTAAGCTGTTACAATTTCATCACCTATAGGAATAGATATATGATTACTGAAACGAATCTCCGTATATGCTTTTGTATACAATAAATTTTCATGAGAATAAATTGTTGCCCCACGATCAGAAAAGTATTTATTCGCATGGTGATTATATGGGTCAGAATCGATGCTTAAAACATAACGAATAGGTTTATCAGTAATTTTTTTAACTTCTGCTTCAAGAGAAGGTGCAATATCTTCCATCATAGAAGAGATGAGCATCACTCCTTTACTTCCAATAACAACACCGATATTTCCATTGTTATATCCACTCCAATGCTCTGTGAAAACATTAATAATGTGTTTGTGGAATAAATAATAATATTTTCATTTGAGTATGCTTTTCTAAGCAATAAACATAGGATACAATTGAGTATTGAGCAAAGTGTTATTGAAGATTAACATTTTATTATCATTGTCACATGTATACCTAATTGATTTGTGTATACGTTTTTCAGGATGGGACAATAGCCTACAGCGGTTTTGGGTATGAAACGTAGCGTGTAAAAAGATGCTAATTTTTCAGTTTAGCACAGAGCCGAATTTTTATATTTTGTTTTTATCTTAATCTTCAAAGCTAAATTTAAAGATTTGGTGGTCTTTGAAAATAAGAGCAAACTTTTTCTTTAATACTCAATCCTGTATTTATTTTAAAACCTTCATTTTTTTAAGAGCAGTAAGAGTTAAATCTTGTCTTTTCTTAATGAACGAATCTAGATCAAATTCTTTTTTCGGTTCCAAATTTGTGGCAAAAAAATATGTGTCATTTTTCAATTCAATATATCCAACAAACCAACCGTTATACTTTTCATTACTTCTAGATAAACCAGATTTTCCGCTAAGTTTATATTGTTCTGTTTGTTCAATGAGCATTATGGTGCTCATTATTTTCTTTGTTCTTTCAGAAATGGGTAGTTCGAAATTATAGAATCTTTTTAAAAAATAAATTTGTTGCATTTGACTAATTCGTGATTCTCCTTCTAACCAGAATTTGTCAATGTTAGTTGAGTTTATTTTTAAATTTCCATACTTAAGTTTTTCAACATAATCATTCATTCGTTTAGTTCCGATTTTTCTTGCTACTTCTTGATAACAAGGAACACAAGAAAATTGAAAGGCTTTTTTAAATGTCAAATCCTGTTCCCATTTTTTTAACCATTTCTTTTTTCTATCCCATTTGAATATGGCACTGTCATTTTCAATTACACCAGTTTCAAGTCCGATTATCGAATTTGCAATTTTAAATGTAGAGGCGGGTAAATTACCTGTGCTAGACCATTCAAAATCATTAGAATAATAGATGTCTTTTTTTAAGTCATAAATTAATATGGAGCCTATAACATCAGAAGAATCAATAATTGTTTGAAATTCTGATATTAGGATTTTGTTATTAACTGATTTTCGTATCTCTTTACTTGTTGTTTTATCTTTACAAGAAAAACAAAGAATTAAAAAGATTGTTAATGAGGCAATTTTCATTTTTTTTGATATTGGTGCTAATACACCAATATACATAAATTCCACAACCATTATTCACATTAATGAATAACTATTTATCCATAGGAACAATCCAGTAAGAATAGTTGTAAGATTTATAGGTAAGTTCGTAAGGAGCTAAAGGAACTGCTCCCCAAGTGTTAATACTTCCCAAACCTCTTTGAATTCCATCTACACTTAAGAAAACTTCTTCTCTAGGACTAATTTGTCCTGCATGAAATTGTGTTTTTTCCGTGCCAGAATCTAAATCTTCTTTGCTGTAATGTAAAGCGGTTACATTTAATAATTCTTCACCATAAATACGAATTCCAGAACCGTCATTTTTAGTTAATTCTATCCAACGAACACCCATTTTGTTTCCGTTTTCTTGTGGACGAATATATGGGAAATACTGCTCGTCTATACTTCCTTTAAACAAGCCTACTTTAGCGGCATGCTGACGATCGGCATACGATTCAAAAGGGCCTTTTCCATACCATTCCATCGTATTGTATGTTTTTGGTAAAACTAATTCATTTCCAAACTTAAAAATATTACTGTGCTTTCCTTTTATAGCTTCAAAATCATTAGTGATTTTTAAAACACCATTACCATTTATATGGAAGGTCTGTGTATAAATAGCATCACCATTAAAAAGCAATCGGCTAAATATTATTTTAACTTCGGAAGTAGAGATTCTATCTATTTTTGAATCGGTAATTGGTGCTGCAGCAATGTTTTTCCATTCCAAGAACTTTTTCTGAGAACTAGAACCATAATCATTGTCGTTTGGGGCTCTCCAGAAATTTACCTGAGGCCCTTTCTCTAAAACAACAGCGTCTTTATAGGTGTAATTGGTTAAGCTTCCATTTTTTGTATCAAAAGCCATAGAGAAATTTGTTCCACTTACAAGAATTGTTTTGTCTTCCTTTTTATAGGAAACTTTTGCCGTAGCTTCTACAGGGGCAACAACTGTGTTTTTAGGACTTAATTGAAACTGTTCGTAAGCAATTTGATGGTTGGCACTAACTAGCGGTTCATCTGTTTTTAAAACTGCTTTTAGATTTAGGAAATATTCAACTCCAGATTCAATCGTTGTTGTAAAAGGTATTGTCACAGCTGTAGTTTGCTGAGGTGCAACTTCAATAGAAGTAACACTTCCATTTTCTACAAGCATACCATTTGCAAGAATTTCCCAGTTAATTTTATAGTTAGATAAATCTTTAAAGAAGTACCAGTTTTTAATGTTTACAATTCCTTTAGCAAGATCATTTTTATAAAATTTAATATTTTGATGAATATGCATTACTTCCTGAAAATGAGGATTTGGTTTGCGATTTGGACCAACTAAACCATTATTTAAGAAATTATTCGAACTAGGAATATCCTTAGGGCCATAATCCCCGCCATACATATATACTTCTTTTCCATCTTTAGAGCCTTTAAAACTTTGGTCAACAAAATCCCAAATAAATCCACCTTGAAGCTTGTCGTATTTTTCATATAGATCCCAATATTCTTTAAAGCCACCCATACTGTTACCCATAGCGTGTGCATATTCGCACTGGATAAGTGCTTTTTTCTTGGAGGCATCTTTCGCGTAATTTTCTATGTGCTGAGGGTAGGCATACATAGGCACATACAAATCTGAATTCCATTCTAGTCCCGCACGTTCATATTGTGTAGGTCTAGAGTCATCCATTTTTTTGGCAAGTAAATAGGTGTTGTAAAAATTATAGCCATTACCAGCTTCATTTCCTAAAGACCAAATTACAATAGAGGGGTGATTTTTATCTCTTTCAATCATACGTTCGGTACGATCCATATGCGCTTTTAACCATTTTGGGTCATTGGCTAATGTTTTGGTTAAATCGTACCCCATTCCATGAGATTCTATATTGGCTTCGTCAATAACATAGATGCCGTATTGGTCACATAATTCATACCAGTAAGGGTCATTAGGGTAGTGGCAGGTACGAACTGCATTAATGTTACTTTCTTTAAAAATTTTGATATCGGCAAGCATATCTTCCTTAGAAACAACATGGCCATTTGTTTCATGCGTTTCGTGCCTATTAACGCCTTTAAATAGAATAAGCTTCCCATTTACTAAAAATTGTCCGTCTTTAACTTCGGAAGTACGAAAACCAATTTTTCTTGAAATAGCTTCGGTAAGTTTCCCTTTTTTATCCGAAATAGTAATAGATAAATCATACAGCTCTGGAGTTTCTGCGGACCAAGGTTTAATAGCTGTAATGACTGATGAGAAATTTAAATTTTGTGTTGAATTTTCTTTTATTTGAAAAGTTTTTTCTCCACTGAAAAACAAATTTCTTCCTCTTGTAATAAGAACTCTTACAATTCCTTTTTTGGATTTTGAGAGGACACTTTTTATGGCAACATCTAAATTGAAAGTACCGTCATTGTAGTTGTTGGTGAGTCCTGCTTTTGCAAAATAATCCTTGACATATATTTTAGGTCTGGCATATAGGTATACATCTCTTTCAATTCCAGATATTCTCCAAAAATCTTGACATTCCAAATAGCTACCATCGCTCCAACGATATACTTCTAGTGCTATTGTATTCTTTCCCGTTTTTACAAAATTGGTAATGTTAAATTCAGCAGGAAGTTTTGAGCCTTGACTATAGCCTACTTTTTCGCCGTTTATCCATATGTAAAAGGCCGATTTAACCGCTCCTAAGTGAATAAAAAGCTCTTTGCCATTCCAGTTTTCAGGAACATCAAAAGATCGTTTATACGATCCTACAGGGTTGTACCCATCAGGAATATCTGGAGGGTTTGGATTTTTAGTATTAAAAGGATATTCTGTATTTGTGTAAATTGGCACGCCATAGCCTTCTAGTTCCCAGTTTGCAGGAACTTTAATAGCGTCCCAAGCAGATGTGTCAAAACTTTCTTTGTAGAAATCTTTAGGTCTGTCTTCTGAATCTCGTACCCAATTAAATTGCCATGTGCCATTCAATAATAAGTAATTAGAAGCCTTAGATAAGTCATTCTCCAATGCTAACAAGGCAGAGTTATATGCGAAAAAAGAAGCCCTTGCAGAAAGTTTGTTAATTCCAATTACGTCTGGGTTTTCTATTACAGGATCTAATGTTTGTGCAGAAACACTGCTAATTCCCAATAAAAGAAAACACACTATTTTTGTTAAACTCTTCCATTGATTCATTTTTTTTGTTAGCTGTTTGGTTTGCATATAATTTACTTTTTTCTATAAAATATTCTTCATTTCCTTTTTCAAACGGAACCAAATAAAAGCCATAAATGTGCTTTTTATTTCCTTTAATTTGATATTCTTCCTGTGGTTTTGAGTACCAACTATCATCACCAGCTAATCCTCGTTGGTCCAAATCTATATTTAATTGTACCAAATCTTGTTCTTTAATATCTATAGTGTGTTTGCTAGAGTTCATTTTAGGAATACCATCAATTCTATACGTTTGATCTACTTTTTCATTGCCATGATACGAAAGTCCAGAAGTGGTGTCAAAATCTTCATTTGGCATATGTAAAGCACTAATACCAAGGCCTTTTTTTATTCCTGAAACAATTAATAATCCACTATTATTTTCGTTAGAAAGAGCAACCCATTTTACATCCGTTTTATAGCCGTTATCCTGTGGGCGTATGTAAGGAACATATTGGTCAGAAACGGAAGATTTATACAAATCTACAAAGGCAGAAGCTTTTCTATCTTGGTAATTTTCCCAAGGGCCGCGACCGTAGTATTTCATGTTTTTATATTCCTTTTGGATTTGCATACGCATGCCAATTCTTGGAATATCTCCTTTGTATTTAGTCTCTTCTAATACATTTGAAATTGCGATAGCCCCATTTCCATATATGGTATAGATGGAATGAAATTTAGTATCTACCCCTGGTAATTCATAGGTAACATTAATTGTTGCCGTGCCATCTTTTTCTGTTTTACTGTCTAAATAAATTACTTTTGAAAATAGAGAAGCTTTTTTCCATTCAATGTTTTTAGCTTCCATATGGTTTCCGAAATCATTGTCGGTCATCGCTCTCCAGAAATTTGGCTTTGGCCCTTTTTCGTTTTTTAAATGTTCATTTCCGTTAACTACGTACGAGGTAAGTCGGCCTTTTTCTTGGTTGAAAATTACTTTTATTTCCGCATTAGAAACAGTAACAAGCCCATTCTTTATTTTAACTTTTAACGGAGATTGTTCCGTAAGAGTTGTCGCTTTTGTTTTGTGTTTTCTCTTTAATTCTATTTGTTCGTGAGCAACCTCAAAACCCTTAGGTAAAATTCCCCATTCATTTTTTGTCTTAGCAGAAATTTCAACATAATAAATAGTGTTTTCTCTAAAAGTGACGCCGTCTAATTTAATGCGAATAAGTTTCCCGGTATGTGTTTCAATAGCAATAGGAGTAACGGCAATAGTTTTCAAAATTTTTCCGTCAGCCTTTATTTCAGCAATAATATTGAAATGATTTAGATTAGTAAAGTCGTATAGATTTTCTACTAACACACGTAATTCATTATGACGGTTAATTCCTTTGTGTTTGAAATTTATATACTCATGTGCCTTTTTTACTTCGTAAAGGGCAGGCTGTGGTGTACGATCCGGAAATACAATTCCATTGTTTAAAAAAGTATTGTCGCTCGGCATATTTTTTCCGTAATCGCCACCGTAAGCATAATAGCGTTCTCCTTTTTTGTTGGTTTTCCAAATAGATTGGTCTACCCAATCCCAGATGAAACCTCCTTGTAAATTGTCGTATTGTTCAATGACATCCCAATAATCTTGAAAGTTTCCTGTACTATTTCCCATAGCATGTGCATATTCACTTGGAATAAAAGGACGATCCGTTTTAGACCTTCCTATTTCTTCAAAACGCCTAGGAGAAGGGTATTGCGGAACAATTATATCGGTATTAGAATCCATGTCATACAAACTACCATCGTAATCTTTGTACGGTCTTTCATATTGAACAGGGCGTTTGGTATTATCAATAGCTTTTATGGCATCATAACCTTTGAAAAAGTTAACACCATTACCAGCCTCGTTACCCATAGACCATAACACAACAGAAGGATGGTTTTTGTCTCGTTCCACCATTCTGGTCATTCTTTCTACATGTGATTTCTCCCAATCAGGCTTTTTTGCCAAAGAGTGTTTTCCGTAGTACATACCGTGCGACTCAATATTAGCTTCATCAACTACGTATAGTCCATAAATATCGCATAATTCATAGAAGCGTCTTCCTCTTGGGTAGTGACTTAAGCGCACTGCATTAATATTGTTTTGTTTCCATAAAACAATATCTTTCATAATCATTTCTTCGGACATAACATGACCCGTTTCAGGATCTGTCTCTTGCGTATTTACTCCTTTTAAAGTTATGCGCTGCCCATTTATTAACAGCAGCCCGTTTTTAATTTCAACAGATCTAAAACCAATTTTTCTAGAAGTAGCCTCTAAAACAGTTCCTTTCTTGTTTTTTAATTGAAGTGTAAGGGTGTACAAATTAGGATGCTCTGCACTCCATTGTTTTGCATTGGGAATAGTAGCTTTAAAGTTAATGTTTGCAGTGTTTGCTACAGCTATTTTTTTTGTTTCGGATGCTATAACAGTAGTATTGGCATCATAAAGCGTATAGGTAATTTGTGATTTTTGTGCTTTGTTTAAATGATTAAGAATGTCGATATCTAATTCTAATATTCCATTTGTATAAGCGCCATCTAACATAGAAGTTACTTCAAAATCTTCAATTCTAACTTTTGGTTGTGCATAAATATAAACACTACGTTCTATTCCGCTTATTCTGAAAAAATCCTGACATTCTAAGTAAGAACCATCCGTCCATCTGAAAACTTGAAAAGCAATAGTGTTTTTTCCAGATATAGCTGTATCAGTAATATTAAATTCAGAAGGTAATTTACTGCCTTGTGTATAACCAATATATTCTCCGTTAAGCCAAACGAAACCGCCAGCTTTCATTGCTCCTATATGCAAGAAGCTTTCTTTACCATCCCAATCCGATGCAATAGTAAAATCACGACGGTAAGAGCCGACAGGATTGTACGCATCTGGAACATCGCCAGGATTGGCAGGGTATCTAGTATCTACAATCTCCATGTCATCTGCAACCATTGCTTTGTAGTCGGCAAATTCATATTGGTGATTTACATATATTGGAACGCCAAAGCCTTCTACCTCCCAGTTAGAGGGAACTTTAATTGTATTCCAATCCTTCAATTCTTCAGAAGGGTTCATAAAAGTCGTAGGTCTGTCTTTTGGGTTTCGAACCCAATTAAAATTCCAGATACCATCTAAACTTTGGAAAAAAGTAGCTTTCTCTGCTTTCTTCGTTAGTGCATTTTTTTCTGTAGTGTAAGAAGTAAATGAAGCATGGGCCTCTAATTTATTCTCCCCTAGCATCTGAATATTTTCAATATAATCTTTGTAATCCACAATAGGGTCTGCTTTTTGTCCCCAAACGCTTACAGTTAAGATAGATATAGTTAAAAATAGAAATATTCTTTTCATAGAAGTGGTATGTTAGATAAACGCAGTCAGAAAAATAATAAATAAAAATAAAATAGCCTTTAGTTTTAGGTGCTTTATAAAAAAACAATAAGCACAAAAGTGATTTTGTGCTTATTATAACTCAAATAACAAAATATCAATCCTAGTAGCTTAGAAGCAATAATCCAATAACTACACTTGATATGTTTAACACCTCAATCATTTAGTATTAGTTAAAGCTAAAAAAACTAATACTTCTCATTCATACTGCAATATATTGTTAAATCTAGAATCACCATACCAGTACCTACTAGTTTTTTTTAAAAAAGAACTATTGTGTTATTTTTAAAAAAGAAAGAAGTGCGGGGTTGTCATTACGTTTGTTCCATGTTGCGAATAATTCGGTTTTTTGTTTCGTAGTTTTAAGTTCAATAAATTTAATTTTGTAATTGAATTCGTCTCGTAAAGAGTTTGGTATAATGGCAATGCCCATACCATTTTCGACGAGTTTAAATATGGTTGGACCGTGAATAGATTTATGCGATATTTTAGGACTAAAGCCATATTCTGTGCATAAATTTAATATTTGTTGGTAGTACATTGGACTGTCTTTATTAGGGAAAAGAATGAAGGATTCCTCTGAAAATTGACCAATATTTTTATAATTTTTTTCAGAAATCAGATGGCCTTTGGGTAATACTAGAGAGAAGTTTTCCGTATGAACAGATTTAATATGTGTTTCTGGTGTTACTCGGTTAGATCGCATAAAAGCTATGTCAATCTTATTTTGTTCCAATGCTCTTAATTGTTCTTGGTTGGTAAGTTCTTCTAGTTGTAAATGGATTAGGGGATGTTTTGTACTGAATTCCTTAATAATTGGAGGTAAATAATTTTGCATTGCAGAACCTACAAATCCTATTTTTAAATTTCCTTTAGATCCGTTGTTTTCTAGCTGCCATTGTTCCATAGCGCTATTAAAATGCTGAAGTGTTTTTTTTGCTTCTTTTAAAAATAGGATACCAGACCTATTGAGTAGTACTTTTCTGTTAGTCCTGTCAAATAGCTTAGTATTTAGAATTGTTTCTAGTTGCATTATTTGTTGACTTAGTGCCGATTGCGATATAGACAACTCTTCCGAAGCTTTTCTATAATGTAATGTATGGGCTAGCGCCAGAAAGTAGCGAAGATGTCTAAATTCTATTTGATTAATTTTACTTATCATTATACGTTAAATAAGAATTGTTACAGATTGAAAAGATAGTTAATTTTGTGATTGTAATCCGTAGTTAAAAGTGATAGGTTAAAAAATATAGTTATGAAATTCCAAAATAATACACCTTTAGATACAATTTTTGAAACTCTGTTTTATCCATATAAAACAAGAGTCCCAGATGTTGCTAAAATTAGCCAAGCAATGATTGATACGAAAATTATTAGTCATGAAAGTGAAATTGTAAATGATCATATTGCTTTTAGAACTTTAGGTGTTCCTAATCTGGGAATAGCATCTATAGAAAAAATATTTTTGCACTATGGATATGAAAAGCGTGACCATTATTATTTTGAAAATAAAAAGTTAGATGCTTACTGGTATGCACCGCCATCTTCCGTTTATCCTAGGATTTTCATTAGTGAATTACGTGTGGATTTATTGTCTGAAGAGAGTCAGGCAGTTATTCATAGCTATACAAACGGCATTACTACAGATCCTGTAGATAGTTTGGATTTGAATGAAGTAAAAAGTGTGGGTGACTTTTTTCATAAACCGTTGTGGAAATTGCCAACCTATAAAGATTACGAGATATTGTTAAACGAAAGCGAATATGCCGCTTGGGTAATTTACAATAGGTATTATCTTAATCACTATACCATAAGTATTCATGAGCTAGGGGATGGGTATAATACATTAGAAGAGTTTAATGAATTTATAGAAAGTTTACATATTATTCTTAATTCATCAGGAGGAGTTATTAAGTGTAGTAAAGATGGTTTGTTAAAGCAGAGTAGTACTGTAGCTAAAATGATTGAAGCCGAATTTTCTGATGGAGTAAAAATGGAAATACCTGGGAGTTATGTTGAATTTGCAGAGCGTTTGCCACTGTTAGGAGGTGATGAAAAGGGAAATATTGAAAGAAGAGATGGTTTTGAATCGGCGAATGCAGATAAAATATTTGAAAGCACTTATAAGGAGCAAACTAGAAAAACAGGCAATTAGTTTTGTTGTTTCTTTATAAGAGCATTGCTAATAATTTCGGCATGAATTCTTGAGTTTTCTATAAACCATTTATGTGTTTCCATGCCGCCGCAAATAACACCTGCCAAATACAATCCTGTTACATTTGTCTCCATGGTTTTTGGATTGTATTGCGGAAGTCTTTTTTCATCCTTAGATAAAATAATGCCAAGCTCTTCTAGAAACTTAAAATTTGGACGATATCCCGTTAAGGCTAAAACATAATCATTATCTAGCGCAACGGTACCTTCTTCTGTGTTGATATGTATTTTGTTTTCTAAAATTTCTTGTACAGAGGCGTTGTATATGGCTTTTATAGAGCCTTCTTTAATTCTGTTTATAATATCTGGTCTAACCCAGTATTTAACTCTTTTGCCAACTTCTTCCCCACGAATTATTAAAGTAACTTCTGCTCCCTTTCTATAGCATTCCAAAGCTGCATCTATGGCAGAATTACTAGCGCCAATAATAGCTAGTTTCTGATTGGCATAAAAATGAGGGTCTTTATAGTAATGTGAAACTTTTTCTAAATTTTCACCAGGAACTTGTAGTGTATTAGGAAGGTCATAAAACCCAGTGGCAATTATTACATTTGAGGTAGAATAACTTCCCTTTTCTGAAGTAATAGTAAATGTATTTTCTATTTTTTCAATAGAGTTTACCTTCTCGAAAAGACGAATATTTAAATTATTTGAAGATGTTATTCTTCTGTAATATTCTAAAGCCTCATTTCTTTTAGGTTTCGATTCTTTACTAATAAATGGAATAGCATCAATTTCGAGTTTTTCCGAAGAAGAAAAAAACTGCATATTAGATGGGTAATTGTAAAGTGAATTTACAATGCAGCCTTTTTCAAGGATTACATAGCGAAGCCCTTTTTTTTTCGCTTCTATGCCACAGGCTATACCTATTGGACCACCGCCAACAATAACCACATCTAATTGTTCCATTGTTTAGGCAATAATTTGCTTTAGTCCTTTCACCGTTGCAATTGGGTCGTTGCTTTTAAATACATAACTTCCTGCAACTAAAACGTCAGCGCCAGCATCGACAAGATTTTTGGCGTTTTTATCGGTAACACCACCGTCAATTTCAATAATTGTATTGGCGTTTTTTCTTTTGATTAAAGCTTTTAAATCTTTTACCTTATCGTAGGTATTCTCAATAAAGGACTGTCCGCCAAAACCAGGGTTTACACTCATTAAGCAAACTAAATCAATGTCATTAATAGTATCTTCTAATAAGTTAATACTCGTATGAGGATTTAGCGCTACACCAGCTTGCATGCCTTCTGCTTTTATAGCTTGTAGTGTTCTATGTAAATGTGTGCATGCCTCGTAATGAACCGTTAAAATATTAGAGCCTAATTCTGCAAAGGTCTTAATGTACCTGTCTGGGTCAACAATCATTAAATGCACATCGATTGTTTTTTTAGCATGTCTTGTAATCGCTTTAAGAACTGGCATTCCAAAAGAAATGTTTGGAACAAAAACACCATCCATAATATCTATATGAAACCAATCTGCCTCACTTTCGTTTACCATTTCTATATCTCTTTGAAGATTGGCGAAGTCAGCAGCCAGTAGAGAAGGAGCAATCAATTTTTTGTTCATGGGTATTCGGTATAAATATGTTTGTGCAAAAGTAGGCAATTATAGATAATATTAATTGTTTTTTTGCGTTGCTAATCTAGAAGTATGCTTGTGTTGTGCAAGTTGGTAAAACTAAAAAAAGAAGTTTGTCTTAAGGTATAAAATCAAAAAACTCCGGTAATCAGCCGGAGTTTATTCATCAATCAAAAAACGAACAGTCATGATAAACTGTTGTTAACGGTTACAAATTACAATTTTTATAACTAATTACAAATATAATATGCTATAATAGTGTAATGTATGTTTTTGGTTTTAACCAAGGTATGTTTTTAGTATTTTACTTCTAGACGTGTGCTTAAGTCTTCGGATAGCTTTTTCTTTAATCTGACGTACTCTTTCTCTAGTTAAATCGAAGGTTTCTCCAATTTCTTCTAAGGTCATAGATTGCTGATTTCCTAAACCAAAATATAAACGAATAACGTCTGCTTCTCTTGGAGTTAACGTATCTAAAGCTCTTTCTATTTCAGTTTTAAGTGAGTCAGAAAGTAGTGCTCTATCCGGATTTGGAGATTCACCACTACGCAATACGTCATAAAGGTTAGAATCTTCTCCGTTAATTAGTGGAGCATCCATGGATACGTGACGACCAGAATTCTTTAATGACTGCTTTACGTCATCTATGGTCATGTCTAGTTCTTTTGCAATTTCTTCTGGAGACGGAGGGCGTTCGTTGGCCTGCTCTAAGAAAGCAAAAGTTTTATTTATTTTATTGATAGAACCAATCTTGTTTAGCGGTAAACGTACAATACGAGATTGCTCTGCTAGTGCTTGTAATATAGATTGACGAATCCACCAAACGGCATAAGAGATAAATTTAAAACCTCTTGTCTCATCAAAACGTTGCGCTGCCTTTATTAATCCCAAATTACCTTCGTTAATTAAATCGGGTAATGTTAATCCTTGATTTTGGTATTGTTTAGATACAGAAACAACAAACCTAAGGTTTGCTTTTGTCAGTTCTTCCAGAGCTTTTTGGTCTCCAGCTTTAATTCTCTGCGCTAATTCAACCTCTTCTTCTGCTGTAATAAGGTCTACCTTTCCTATTTCCTGTAGATATTTATCTAGGGAAGCGGTTTCTCTATTGGTAACCTGTTTTGTAATCTTTAACTGTCTCATCTAAGTTTTCCTTTGAAATCTATTTTTAAGTTGCAATTCATAGACTGCATATGATTATACGTGAAAAACGTAGAAATGTTACAAAATGTTGTTGTTTTTTGTGTTTATCCGTTGAATTGCATAAAAAAGAGCCGAAACGATTAAGTTTCAGCTCTTTAAATAGAATTAGAAATTATGATAATTTAATCTCTTCTAGGTTTACGATCTCTACTGTTTCGATCATTTCTTCCTCTGTCATTACTGCGAGGTGCTCTTTCTACATAACCTTCTGGTTTTGGTAGTAAAGCTTTTCTAGAAACCTTTTCTTTTCTTGTTCTTGAATCGATACCGAAATATTTCACGTCAAAAACATCACCCATATTAACAACATCGGTAACATTTTCTGTTCTTTCCCATGCTAGTTCCGAAACGTGAAGTAAAACTTCATTCCCTGGAGCTTCCTTGTATTCTACAACAGCACCAAAATCAAGCATTTTAATAACTTTCACTTCGTAAACGCTACCAACTTCAGGTTTAAATAAGATAGAATCTATTTTTGCCATAACAGCATCAATACCTACGCTACCAACACCTAAAATTTCAACGATACCTTCTTCTGTCACTGGATCTTCGTTAATAACGATAGTTGTCTCAGTTTCTTTTTGCATCTCTTGAATTACTTTTCCACCTGGTCCAATTAAAGCACCAATAAATTCGTTAGGAATACGTCTTGTAACCATAGTAGGCGCATGGTCCTTCACATCAGCATTAGGAGCAGAAATAGTATCTGTTAATTTCTCTAAGATGTGTAAACGACCATCACGAGCTTGTTTTAGTGCATTTACTAAAATCTCGTAAGAAAGTCCTTTTACTTTAATATCCATTTGGCAAGCAGTAATACCATTAGCGGTACCAGTAACTTTAAAGTCCATATCTCCTAAATGATCTTCATCACCTAAAATGTCAGATAAAACAGCATATTTTCCTGTTTCGTTATCAGAAATTAATCCCATTGCGATACCCGAAACTGGATTTTTTAACTGAACACCAGCATCCATTAATGCCATTGTTCCAGAACAAACAGTTGCCATAGAAGAAGAACCGTTAGATTCTAATACTTCAGAAACAACACGAACAGTGTAAGGACAATCTGCAGGAATCATTCCCTTTAAAGCACGTTGTGCTAAATTTCCGTGTCCAACTTCTCTACGAGAAGTTCCTCTTAATGGTCTTGCTTCACCAGTACAAAAAGGAGGGAAGTTATAATGTAAATAGAAAGTTTCTTCTCCTTCATAAGAAGGCATGTCTATTTTGTTTGCTTCTCTAGAAGTTCCTAAAGTAACGGTAGCTAAAGCTTGAGTTTCTCCTCTAGTAAATATGGCAGAACCGTGCGTAGAAGGTAGGTAGTCTACTTCACACCAGATAGGTCTAATTTCAGTAGTTTCTCTTCCGTCTAAACGAAGTCCTTCGTCTAAAGTTAAATTACGAATAGCAGCTTTTTCAGCTTTGCTGTAATATTTAGAGATTAAACTTCCGTAATCTGCTACTTCTTCTTCCGAGAAACTAGCTTTTATTTCTTCTTTTATTTCAGAGAAAGCAGCACTTCTTTCTTTTTTAGAAGATCCAGCTTTTGCAACAGCATATACTTTATCGTATGCCATTTCATGAATTCTAGAAGCTAATTCCTCATCTTTTCTTTCTTCATCATACTCACGAACTTCTTTCTTTCCAAAAGCTTCCGCTAATTTAATTTGGGCAGCACATTGTACTTTAATAGCTTCGTGGGCGAATTTAATAGCTTCGATCATTTCTTCTTCAGAAACTTCGTCCATTTCACCTTCTACCATCATAACAGAATCGGCAGATGCTCCAATAACCATTTCTAAATCAGATTCTGCTAATTGAGCTCTAGTTGGGTTAATAACTAGTTCGCCATTAACTCTACCAACACGAACCTCGGAAATAGCACATTCAAAAGGGAAATCTGATAATTGAATTGCTGCAGAAGCTGCTAATGCCGCCATTGCATCTGGCATAACATCGTCATCATGAGACATCATCTGAATCATAACTTGCGTTTCTGCGTGGTAATCTTTAGGGAAAAGAGGACGTAAAACACGATCCACTAAGCGCATGGTTAAAACTTCACCATCGCTTGGTCTTGCTTCTCTTTTGAAGAAACCACCAGGATATCTTCCTGAAGCAGCAAATTTTTCACGATAATCTACTGTTAATGGTAGGAAATCAACATCACTTTGTTTGTAGTTAGAAACTACAGTACAAAGTAGCATACATTTTCCTGATTGAACAACAACAGAGCCATGAGCCTGTTTTGCTAATTTTCCGGTTTCAATAGAGATTTCTCTACCGTCACCAAGGTCAATGACCTCTTTAAATACTTTTGGTATCATAAATACGAATTATAGCTTGTTTCATTTTGTGCAAGCTAATTAAACTTTGGTCTTTCGTCTCACAGGACGTACAGTTGTTGTGTTGTAGTTGTGTGTGGACCAATGAAAAACTATATGTTAGCTTTTTACTTTGTCTAGTTACCGTAAAGATAGTAATTGTTCTAGGATTTTGGTGTTTGTAAGCTGTACCAATACCAGCTTTATTATAAAAAAAAGGGGAAGCAATGCTTCCCCTTTTTTGACTTATTTTCTAATTCCTAATTCTTTAATGATAGCACGATATCTTGTGATATCGGATTTCTTTAAATAATCAAGTAAACTTTTTCTTTTACCTACCAGTTTTACTAGAGAACGTTCTGTGTTAAAATCTTTACGATTTTTCTTTAAGTGTCCAGTTAAATGGTTAATTCTGAAAGTAAATAAAGCAACTTGTGCTTCAGACTTTCCTGTGTTCTTTTCAGAACCGCCGTGTTTTTTAAAAATTTCGGCTTTTACTTCTTTTGTTAAATACATTCCAATATTTTGTTTAATGATTTTTATGTACCTGAATTGCTTTCAAATCAGGGCGCAAAGGTACAATTATTTTCTTTACGCTCTTATGGTATTATTCTGAATTAAATCAATATAAAGATTTATGTTCTTTTTAAGGTCTTTTCTGTGTGTAATAAAGTCTAAGAAGCCATGTTCTAATAAAAATTCTGAGGTTTGAAAACCAGAAGGTAATTCTTTTCCTGTAGCTTCTTTTACAATACGCGGACCAGCAAAACCAATTAAGGCGCCAGGTTCTGCGATATTAATATCGCCAAGCATTGCATAAGATGCAGTAGTACCACCTGTTGTTGGGTCTGTACATAGAGAGATATAAGGTAAGCCAGCTTCAGCAAGTTGTGCTAACTTAGCAGATGTTTTTGCAAGTTGCATTAATGAAATAGCAGCTTCCATCATACGGGCTCCACCAGATTTGGAAATCATTAAAAAAGGAGTTTTCTTTTTTATAGCCAAATCAATACCTCTAGCAATTTTTTCTCCTACCACACTACCCATAGATCCGCCAATGAAACTAAAGTCCATGCAGCAAATTACCAAATCGTTTCCGTTGGATTTTCCTAGAGCCGTTCTTACAGCGTCACTAAGACCTGTTTTTTCTTGTGCAGCTTTAAGTCTGTCTACATACTTTTTAGTATCCTCAAATTTAAGTGGATCTTTAGACGTTAGTTTAGCATCGTACTCTTTAAACTTATTATCATCAAAAAGGATGTTGAAATACTCTTTACTTCCTATTCTTACATGATAATCATCTTCAGGACTAACATAGAAATTTTTTGCTAATTCTTCAGACTCTACAATTTTTCCAGTAGGAGACTTGTACCAAAGACCTTTTGGGGTGTCTTTTTTCTGGTCAGTTGCGGTCTGTATTCCCTTTTCCTTTCTCTTAAACCAAGACGACATAGGCTAAAAATTAGTTATTAATAAACTTAATTATAATGTATCGATATTGTTTAAATCTTCAAAAGCTTGTTTAAGACGATCGCTGAAACTTTTTTCACCTTCACGTAACCACACTCTTGGGTCATAATACTTTTTATTAGGCTCATCCGATCCTTTTGGGTTTCCTATTTGTGCCTGTAAGTAGTCTTTATTGTCTTGTACATAGTCACGAACACCAGCAAGGAAGGCGTATTGTAAATCTGTATCTATATTCATTTTAATAACACCGTAACCAATAGCTTCTCTAATTTCTTCCAATGTAGATCCAGAGCCACCGTGAAAAACAAAATCGATATGATTGTGTTCTACGTTAAATTTCTCTGAAATAAACTCTTGAGAATTTTTAAGAATTTTTGGTGTAAGTTTTACATTTCCTGGCTTGTAAACTCCGTGTACATTTCCAAAAGCAGCAGCAATTGTAAATCTTGGGCTTATTTTAGAAAGTTCTTCATAAGCATAAGCTACTTCTTCTGGTTGTGTGTATAGTTTAGAATCATCTACATCAGAATTGTCAACACCATCTTCTTCACCACCAGTAATACCTAATTCTATTTCTAAGGTCATTCCCATCTTGCTCATTCTTTCAAGATAGTTTTTGCAAATTTCAATATTCTCTTCTAAAGGCTCTTCAGAAAGATCAATCATATGAGAACTGTATAGAGGTTTTCCTGTTTCAGCAAAGTGCTTTTCGCTTGCATCTAAAAGTCCATCTATCCAAGGAAGTAATTTTTTAGCACAGTGGTCTGTGTGTAAAATTACTGTTGCTCCGTATGCTTCAGCTAACTCATGAACATGTTTAGCTCCGGCAACAGATCCTAAAATGGCAGCCTTTTGCCCTTCATTAGATAATCCTTTTCCAGCGTTAAATTGTGCTCCTCCATTAGAGAATTGTAAAATTACAGGTGCATTTAAATTAGCTGCAGTTTCTATAACAGCATTTACTGTATCGGAACCTATTACATTTACAGCGGGTAGAGCGAACCCATTTTTCTTTGCATAAGCAAAAATTTCTTGTACTTGATCGCCTGTAGCAACTCCTGGTTTAATGTTGTGACCCATAATTTTATTTTCTTTTATATAAAGTAGATTGGCAAAAGTAATAAAATAATGTAGCTCTATAGGCTTGTTTTAAAATTTATCACAACTCAATTAGTAAAAGAAGAAAAACTTGGTTAAAATGGATAGTTAATACCAACGTTAAAGATACCATCATTAAAGTAGTCATTAAACCATCTTTTATTAATTGGTTTGGTTGGATCATAGGTTTTGAAACCATAATCAAAACGAAGAACGAAATAAGACAAATCGTATCGAAGTCCAAATCCTGAACCTACTGCAATATCAGCTAAAGAGCTTACTCCGCTAAAAATGGCATCTTCGTTTGTTTCGTTATCAAAAGCATTCCAGATATTACTTGCATCGATAAAGAAGGCACCTTTAAAATCACCAACGAGAGGGAATCTGTATTCTAAATTAAGCGTTATTTTAAGATTTGCTTCGTTAAAATCATTACTGTTTTTCGTTTTTCCTGGACCTAAAGAATATGGATGCCAAGCTCTATTGTCATTTGATCCACCAGCAAAATAACTTTTTTGGAAAGGAATGTTTTTAGAATTTCCATAGGGAATAGCAATGCCAAAGAAGCTTCTAAAAGCTAATACATTAGATCGACTTAGGTTCCAATGCTTAATGTAATTAAGCTCCGTTTTTATGTATTGTGCATAAGGGACATCAAAAACCAATAAATCTTCATCTTCATTTTGTTTAAAATTGATAAGGTGTGACAAGCCCGAAAGTAAGTTCCCTGCGCTTTCAATTTTTAATCTAAACTGGTAAAAATCAGTATCATTAGTATTGCTCTTGTTATTTTTTGTGAAAGTGTAATTGGTTGCAATAATAAGATTGTTTTTGGTTAATCGCTTTCTTCGCTCTTCTATATTGTTGACCGTACTATATTCTTCGGAATTAGAACTTACAATACCATTGTTAAGCACATCGTTTGTGAAGCCAGTTGTTCCGCTGTTTATGGTTAGTTTTTTATCTCCTGACTCGTTAGTGTAAAAGTGAGTGGCTAGTGAAGCATTGTCAGCAAGGAGGTCTAAAGCAGTTTTGTTTAGTCGATTATAGGTGTTCTCGTATACTTTGAAGAACTTATTTGGATTAACGTTTTTAACAAACTGAATATTTAATAATTCGAAAATGCTTTTTTTAAACCTTGTTGGAGCCCAACTGTACCCGAAAGTAGAATTGAAAGTTTGTTTGTCTAGCCCAATATTTCTCTGGAAAGATGTACCGATAGATATTCTTGTTTCCGGTAACGTATAAGGTGGAATAATTTTTTTCGTATTTATAAGAGGAAGCCATATTCTTGGGAAGGTAAGGTTAATGTCTCCGCCAATTTCTGAAACGGCTCCATCTGCCGAAATAGAAGTGTCATTTAAAAGACCAATAGAACCACGGGCTGAAAGGCTTAAGGTTTCTGCGCCACCGAAAACATTACGCATAAATAAGGAAGTTCCAAAGGCAAATCCTACTTTCTGAATGCTCGAGTTCGTAATGTCTGCATTAGATTTAAGAGCATATTTAGGTTTGGAAGCTAGATAGATATTGGTTGTTAATTTTGTGTTTGTACTATCTGGGATAGGTTCTATATTCGGGTATTTAAATGTGTTTAGATTGGTGATTTGTCTAAAGGTACGTGTCTTGTCAATCTCTCTATATATACTATCTTTTTCTAAGAAAATAACTTCTGTCAATGCCTTAGGTTTGTAGCGTAACTTGTCTTTAAAATGAATTTTATAGCCCTTGTATTCTATAGTCTGTAGGTTTTTTTGTTTTGTGCTAAAATCATAATCAGGATAGATGTTAATTTCTCCAAAACGATAAACTTTATATTCTGAAGTTGTTAAAGCATCATTGCCTCTCGTTTTTAAATCGTCTATTTTAAGCTCTATTACTAATTTCTGATTTTCATTAGAGGTAACTGTATCTCTATTAATAAAGAAAGAAATGGCGCTTTCTTGAAAATTGTAAACGCCAGAATTTTTAAATAAGGAGTCTAATCTTCTTCGTTCTCTATTGAAATTTTCATCGTCATACTGTTGGTGTTTCTTTATTAGAGATTTGTGTTTAAATAAATTGTATAGCGAGTCAATTGCGTTAGAGGCTATGTCAAGTTTCATAGAATCTACAATGTATGGTTTCCCAAGGTTAACTTTGTAATCTATGGTCGCTCTCTGTTTTCTCTTACTGCTATCTATTATATAGGAAGTGGTATTGTTAAAATAGCCTCTTTTCCCATAATAATTTTTTAATCGATATAAAGATTTTTGAGCTTTAATACTGTCTATAATAGCAGGTGGTTCTCCAATTTTTTTGAGCCATTCATGACTTCCCTTAACCCAGAAAGATTCCCCTAATCTTTCTACTTGTTTTTTAGATAGGAAATTGATTAATCGTTGTTCTCTTTTTTCCTTTTTATATAGCCAGTATTGAAAATCTGCATCTGGATCTTTCTTAGCAATATTGTATAGGTTTAGTTTAAGTGGATAGCCGAGTAATTTACTGTTGGGTTTTAAAGCTATTAAACTGTAAATGTCTTCGTTTTGAAGCTTTTTGTTGTCTACGTAAATAGTGTTTTTTGTAAGAAGTAATTCGTCTTCATTAACCCTCTTGAGAGTGTTGCAAGAGTTAATTACAAAAGCTAGCAATAATAAAGCTATTTTTGTGAAGTTTTTTAAACGAAAAAGGATTCTCATAGAAGTCAAAAATACATTATTTGTATGGTTGTTAAAAGCCAAATAAAATTTATAAAAAATTTACAACAAAAAAAATGCAGATTAGAGCATGGTTTATTTGTTGTAGAGGGAATTAAGTCTGTAAAAGAACTTTTAAATTCACATTTTAAAGTTTACAAAATTTATGCCACAGAATTGAACCTTGTGAGTTCTTCTATTCAGGAGGTGGAATTAATTGCAGAATCCGATTTAAAAAGAATGAGTAATTTAAAAACACCAAATAAAGTTTTAGGTGTTTTTCATATTCCTAAACCAGTAGAAATTGATTATTCAGAATGGATTCTTGCGCTAGATGACATTAGAGACCCTGGGAATTTGGGAACCATTATTCGGTTATGTGATTGGTTTGGAATACAGCAATTGGTTTGTTCGCCAAACACTGTAGATTGTTACAATTCAAAAGTGCTGCAAGCAACAATGGGTTCTATTACTAGAGTGCAGATTAGTTATACTAATTTAGTAGATTTCATAAAGGGTTCAGGAAGTCAGGTTTATGGCGCTTTTATGGATGGGAATAAAGTATATAATGAAACTTTTAATTTTGCAGGGATTATGGTTATGGGAAATGAAGCAAATGGAATCTCTTCGGAGGTTGAAGCTTTAATAACTAAAAAAGTTACTATCCCTCAATTTGGGAAAACTACAACAGAAAGTTTAAATGTAGCTACTGCAACGGCTATTTTATTGAATGAGTTACGAAGGAGTGAGTAAAAGCCTTTATTCAAAAGTGAAGTTAATAAAAATACCTCTGGTGCGCATACCTGCAATATTACCAGTCCACTGGCTGTTAGGGTTCTCATCTCTTACTAATTCATCACTAATTGCAAACACACCACGTATAGAAGGAGCAAATTTAAAATACTCTGTATAGAAATCTATTCCGAAGCCAATTTCGTAGCTGTAAATGTTTTTTTTCATTCTAAAAGAATCTTTTCTTCCAGTAGAATTATCATCTAAGCTTGTTTCATTACTGCCTAAATTTATTGAAGTAGAAAAACCTCCAATTAGGAATGGTTTCCAGTTTCCAATTCTTTTTGTGCTAACTTTTAGTAGTATAGGGAAGTTAATATAAGTGGATTTTACTTCTCTAATATCAAGAGAGTTTGTGTTCGAATTAGTTATGTAAGGGAACCTTAAGCTTCTAGCATTGTAGTGTAAGCCAGGTTCAAAACGAATATCTAAAAATTTATTAAGGCGCATTTCGCCAATTAAACCTACATTAAATCCAAAGTTTTTTATTACTAATACCTCGTCAAGAGAGTTGGTGTTATTATTTTTGTAATCAAATTTAAATCCATATTGGTTTAATCCTAGAAAGTAACCCCAATTTAAAACTGGTTCATCATAGGTTGGGATATTTAAAACTGGATTTTCGTTAAATTGTGCTTTTGTAGAAGGGCATAGCAAGAGTAATAGACTTCCTAAAAGAAACAAAGTGTTTTTCATGCGTTTATTTTGTAGCTATATAAATAGAAGCAACCCCAAATGTTTGTGGTTTGTTTTCTATAGCTATAAACCCAATTTTTTGTAAAATATTGTTGAAGTCTTTTCCATGAGGGAAAACAGCAGCAGATTCAGATAAATAAGCATAAGCAGAATTGTCTTTAGAGAATAATTTACCTATTACAGGAAGGATGTATTTTGTATAAAAATGATATCCTTGTTTGTAAGGTGTTTTTGTTGGAATCGAAGTTTCTAAAACAACAAAAGTGCCAGAAGGTTTTAGTACTCTGTAGATTTCTGCTAAACCTTGTTCTAAATCTTCAAAGTTACGAACGCCAAAGCCTACAGTGGCAGCATCAAAAGTAGCATCTTCAAAAGGGAGTTTTTCTCCATCCCCCAAAATCATTTCTATAGTGTCATTCAAATTTTTGGCAGCAACTTTCTTTTTTCCAACGGCTAGCATACCAGGAGAAATGTCTAAACCTACAATTTTTTCAGCTTCTGTTTCTATTAAGCTAATAGCTAGATCTCCAGTTCCAGTTGCAATATCTAAAATACTCTGTGGTTTTTTTTTCTTTAAAATTGCAACAACTCGTTTTCTCCATTTAATATCTATTCCGAAAGAAATAACTCGGTTAAGACCATCATAATTGCCAGAAATAGCATCAAACATTTTTGTTACTTGCTCTTTTTTGCCAAGCTCAGAATCTTTGTATGGAGTTACTTTTTTAGTCATGAAAGCAATTTTTGACAAATATAGTATAAAGCATAATCTAAGGTGACTATAATTAGGAAAGAATTCCAGAGGTTGTGCCTTGTAATTTTCACTTAAAATTGTTGTTTCAGGATGAATATTCAGTGCTTCTGTATAATTAGGATTGAGTGTAAAATCATAAAAAATCACTTTGGTTATCTCTCTATACTAAAAGGTCGAAAGAAATTATATATTCCTTCTATAGCGTTAAAATTAAATTGAGTTGGTGTTTTTATTCAAAAAGACTAAAAATGTGTAGTTTTGCAAAGTGAACTTTTCTTTAAGGGGAGTAATAATACCTATGTGTTTGTATAAAGTTTTAATATAAAGCATGTCACAGAAAGCATATCTATTGATTAAGAGTTTTATGTCTGTTGCAAGGTGTAGCGTCTAGAAAATTGCTTCAAAAAGTGAAAGGTCTGTTTCTTATTAATGTCTCGTGGGTTAGCCTAGGAGGATATTTATTTAAAAAATGAAAATTATAATTGCAGGAGCGGGTGAAGTAGGATTTCATTTGGCAAAACTTCTCTCCTACGAATTTCAGGAAATAACTTTAATTGATACCAATAAGGATAGTTTGGCGTATGCCGACAATCATCTAGATATTCGCGTTTTAAAAGGGGATGCAACTTCTATTTCTGTATTGAAAGATGCAAGAGTAGAGGGTACAGGTTTGGTGATTGCCGTTACAGCATCAGAAACTACCAACCTTACGCTTTGTATGTTGGCTAAGCAATTGGGCTGTAAAAGAACTATTGCTAGGATATCTAATAGTGAGTTTATTGAGAATAAAGAGTCTATTAAATTTTTTGAATTGGGTATAGATGAATTAATATCTCCAGAAGAATTAGCGGCTACAGAGATACAGTTATTACTAAACCAGAGTGCGTTTAACGATACGTTTGAGTTCGAAGATGGTGCGTTAATCATGGTTGGCGTTAGTTTGCCTAAATCGGCACCTTTCGTTGGGAAAACAGTAAAAGAAGCAGCTAGAATTTTTCCAGAGTTGCATTTTATGCCTATTGCTTTACAGCGAACGGGTACGCAATATACCATTATACCAAGGGGAGATACAGTATTTAAAGAAGAGGATCAGATTTATTTCATTACATCAAAAGGAGGGGTAGATGAGTTGTATAAGCTTACTGGAAAGGAAAAAAAGAACATTAAAAATGTGATGATCTTAGGAGGAAGTAAGATTGGATTTAAAACGGCAAGGGATTTATGTAGTAAAAAGTTTAATGTTAAACTGATAGAAAAGAATAAAGAGAAAGCTATTGAATTAGCCGATGATTTACCAAATGCTTTAGTTGTAAATGGCGATGGTAGAAATGTAGAGCTTTTAGACGAGGAAAGTCTGGAGTCTATGGATGCATTTATTGCAGTTACGGGCAATTCGGAAACTAATATTATGTCTTGTTTGGTGGCGAAATCAAAGAATATAAAAAAGACAATTGCTCTTGTAGAAAATATAGATTATTTCCAAATATCGCATTCCATAGGAATTGATTCCCTCATTAATAAAAAATTATTAGCTGCAAATAATATTTTCAGACACATCCGAAAAGGAGAAATAGTAGCATTTACACGATTGAATAATTTAAATGTAGAGATTCTGGAATTTATAGTAAAGGAAACTTCGGCTGTAAATGGTAAGATTATTAAAGAACTAGAATTCCCAAGATCTGCAACTGTTGGTGGTGTAGTTAGAGATGGTGAAGGTATTATTGCATTGGGAGATTTTGAAATAAAAGAAAAGGATAGGGTTGTTGTTTGTTGTTTGCCAAAAGCAATTCCGAAAATTGAAAAATTGTTTTTATAAATGAATCTAAATTCCAAAATAATTATCCATATCATGGGATTGCTATTACTCTGTAATGGCTTTTTTATGTTGTTGGCAACATTAGTAAGTGGTATTTATAAAGACGGCGTAACTTTAGACATTGCTTTAGCTGCAATAGTGACAATGTTGGTTGGTGTGTTTTCTATGTTTTATACACGCGGACACAAAAAGGAAGTAAAAAGAAAAGAGGGTTATTTAATAGTAACATTAGGTTGGTTGGTAATGTCTATTTCTGGGGTGTTACCTTATGTTTTTTCAGGAGCAATTCCGGATATAACCAATGCTTTTTTTGAAACGATTTCTGGGTATACAACCACAGGGGCATCTATTTTAGACGATATAGAATCTCTGCCAAAAGGTATTCTCTTTTGGCGTAGTCTTACACATTGGATAGGGGGAATGGGGATAATTGTATTAGCAATTGCGATACTGCCATTATTAGGAATTGGTGGTATGCAGCTTTTTGCGGCAGAAGCTCCTGGACCAAGTGCAGATAAATTACACCCAAGAATTACGGATACAGCTAAGCGTTTGTGGTTAATTTACGTAGGATATACAGTGGCAGAAACTTTTTTGTTGCAACTAGCAGGGATGTCTTTTTTTGATGCTATAAACCATTCGTTAGCAACGCTGTCTACAGGTGGTTTTTCTACAAAAAATGTAAGTATGGCTTACTGGAATAATCAGCCGTTAATACAATATATTGTTATTCTCTTTATGTTTTTGGCAGGAAGTAATTTTGTGCTAAGTTATTTTGCTTTTAAGGGTAAGATACAGAAAATAATTAAAGATGAAGAGTTTAAGTTTTATACAGGGTTTATTGTTGTATTTACAATTATTGCGGCATTAGTGATTTATTTTAAGGCAGACGTAGCCGTTTCGGATTACCATCCTATGGTTATGGGGGTAGAAGAAAGTTCTTTCCGTCATTCTTTATTTCAAGTCATAGCAGTAATAACAACTACCGGTTTTGTGACGGCAGATTTTACTAGCTGGACACCTTTTTTAACTATTTTCTTTTTTGGATTAATGTTTCTTGGAGGGTCTGCAGGTTCAACTGCAGGTGGAATTAAAGTGGTTCGACATCTGCTAATTATAAAAAATGGTTTGTTAGAGTTTAAAAGAACATTGCATATTAATGCCATAATCCCAACACGATATAATAACAAAACAGTAGAAGGGCATATCGTTTATAATATTATAGCATTCTTTGTGCTGTATATGTTATTGTTTATTATAGGTGCTCTTGGGTTAGGGTTGTTGGGGCTAGATTTTATGTCTGCAATTGGTGGTGCCGCCTCTTCTTTGGGGAATGTTGGTCCGGCTTTGGGGAGTTTAAGTCCATTAAATAATTTTAATTCTCTGCCAGATTTAGGAAAGTGGTGGTGTGGGTTTTTAATGTTGTCTGGAAGGTTAGAACTTTTTACAGTACTTATTTTGTTTACGCCCTATTTTTGGAGGAAAACGTAATACTTCACAATTAGAACTAAGACGTCAAATTTAAAAAGAACCAGTGTCTCATGCATAAAAAAAAAGGAGTTAAACATAATGTCTAACTCCTTTCTTGTATTACTTTAGATTTTCTAACTTAAAACCTTTTTTATTCTGTCTATAGCTTCTCTTAATTCTTTTTCCGAAGCTGCATAAGATATTCTAATGCAATTTGGGTTTCCAAATGCTTCACCCGTTACGGTGGCAACATTAGCATTTTCTAATAAATACATAGAAAAATCAGAAGCATTGTTTATTGTAGTTCCATTGATGCTTTTTCCGAAGAAATCAGAAATATCTGGAAAAACGTAAAAAGCTCCTTCAGGAACATTCAGTTTAAATCCTTTAATTTCACCTAAAAGACTTAAGATAAGATCTCTTCTTTTGTGAAATTCATCGATCATGAATTGTATTTTACTTACAGGAGCTTCAAGAGCAGTAATGGTAGCTCTTTGTCCAATAGCATTTGCGCCACTAGTAATTTGTCCTTGGAACTTAGTACAAGCTTTTGCAATCCAATCGGCCGCGCCAATATATCCAATACGCCAACCAGTCATGGCGAAAGCTTTAGAGACCCCATTTACGGTTATTGTTCTGTCGTACATTCCTTCAATACTGGCAATACTAATATGTCCAGAGGTGAAGTTTATGTGCTCGTAAATTTCATCGGAAACTATAAATATATTTGGGTATTTGCGTAAAACAACCGCAAGACCTTCTAGTTCTTCTTTACTATATACAGATCCACTTGGGTTACAAGGAGAGCTAAACCACATCATTTTGGTTTTAGGAGTAATAGCAGCTTCTAATTGCTTAGGAGTCATTTTGAAATCACTATCGATACTAGTAGGAACTTCAACAGGAGTGCCTTCTGCAATTTTTACAATATCGCTATAACTTACCCAGTAAGGAGCAGGAAGAATAACTTCATCTCCTTTGTTAAGCATTACCATAGCAATGTTAGCCAAAGATTGCTTAGCGCCTGTAGAAACAACAATCTGGTTTAATCCATAAGAAAGGTTGTTGTCTCTTTTAAATTTATTAGCAATTGCCTCTTTTAAATCGGCATACCCGTCTACAGGAGAGTAGCTGCTATAATTATCATCTACAGCTTGTTTAGCAGCATCTTTAATGAAGTCAGGAATATTAAAATCAGGTTCGCCTAAACTTAAACCAATGATATCTTTACCATCATTACGTAATTCTCTTGCTTTTGCCGCCATAGCCAAAGTGGCCGAAGTAGACATGTTTTTAATTCTATCGGATAAGTGGTTACTCATGTGTATATCGAATTTACTGGTATTGTAGCTCAGGTTGTTTACCTAAATCTCTTAAATGTTTGAAGTGCGAAATTATAGCTTTTCTAGTAGTTTTGTACTCGTTGTAAGGTAAATTAAACTCTTTAGCAGTTGCTTTAACAATTTCGCCAATTTTTGTGTAATGCACATGGCTAATATTTGGAAAAATATGATGTTCAACCTGGTGGTTTAATCCGCCTGTAAACCAATTTACAATTTTACTTTTATTTCCGAAATTTACGGTGGTAAACAGTTGGTGAATAGCCCAAGTGTTTTTCATATTACCTTGATTGTCTGGTAAAGGAGTTTCTGCCTCATTAATTACATGAGCTAGTTGAAAAACAACACTCAATATAACACCAGCAACATAGTGCATAGAGAAGAATCCAATTAATAATTGCCACCAAGCAATGTCTAAAACCAAAAGAGGAACTACAACCCATATACTGAGATAAATGATTTTGAAAATAATCATTCTGCTCCAGTTAAATAGAGGGTTAGGAAACTCTCCATAAGATAGTTTTCTTTTCATATATCTAGACATTTGCTTAAAATCTGTAGTAAGAACCCAATTAAAGGTTAATAATCCATAGAGAAGTATAGAATATATGTGCTGAAATTTATGGTGTTTTTTCCATTTCGTATGTTCCGAGAAACGTAAAATACGACCGGCATCTAAATCTTCATCGTGCCCTTGAATATTGGTGTAGGTATGATGTAAAACATTGTGTTGTACTTGCCAATTGTAAACGTTACCTGCCAAGATGTAAATACTACCACCCATTATTTTGTTTATCCAATTCTTGGTAGAATAAGACCCATGATTACCATCATGCATTACGTTCATTCCAACTCCTGCCATTCCAACTCCAATAACTAAAGTTAGTAGTAAATTAGCCCAATTAGGAAGGCTTAATGTTAATATTAATATGTAAGGCGCTACAAGTAAAACAAACATTATAGTCGTTTTTAAGTAAAGTCGCCAGTCCCCTGTTTTTTTTATGTTATTATCTTTGAAATAATCGTTGACTCTTTTGTTTAAAGTCTTAAAGAATTTCGCAGAATCATTTCTCGAAAATCGAATAGTTCCTGTATGCATAGGTGCAATTTTTTGTAAAGATAATTTAAAACTGTTTGTAATAATCATAACATAAGGCTAAAAATTTATTATTGCTATATAAAACAGTATTTTTGCAAAAAAGAATAAAAAATGAATGCAGACATTATTTTAGAATATTTTCCTGATTTATCAGCAGACCAACAAAATCAGTTTAAATTGTTAGAAGGCTTGTACCAGGATTGGAATTTAAAAATAAATGTAGTCTCTCGAAAAGATATTGATGAATTGTATCTACGCCATGTATTGCATTCTTTGGGTATCGCTAAGATCCAACAGTTTAATGCTGGGACAACAGTTTTAGATGTTGGTACAGGAGGTGGATTTCCGGGTATACCTTTAGCTATTTTGTTTCCAGAAACACATTTTACTTTAGTAGATGCAATAGGGAAGAAGATAAAAGTGGTAGAGGAAGTGGTTGCTGGCTTAGGAATAACTAATGTTACCGCAATACATACTCGTGTAGAAGATATAGATGGGCAATTCGATTTTATTGTCAGTAGAGCAGTAGCTGCTATGCCAACTTTTGTACGTTGGATTAAAGGTCGAATTAAGAAAAATAGTGTTCACAATCGTAGAAACGGAATTTTGTATCTAAAAGGAGGCGATTTATCCGAAGAGCTTAAAGAGTATAAAACAGTGCAAATATTTGATTTGTCGACGTATTTTAAAGATGATTTTTTTGAAACAAAAAAAGTAGTTTATCTACCTTTAAAATTGAAATAGAAAGATTATAAGAATAATAATTCCTGATAAGAATTGTTGCATTTTTCAGCATACTTCTTAATGTAATTAGAAATATTTTAAAATTTTCTAAAGATGCTGTTTTTAGTATTCTTTGGCATTTGTTTTCGCGGTTAGTAAGTCCTAATAAAACGAAAAAAAAGCTGTGGTTATTGTCTTTTTGGACAAATACTTGTCAGAAGTCTATATCAAATAAAAGCCTTGTTTTAGTAATAAAACAAGGCTTTTAAGAATGTATAAATTCAATTATCCTAAGAAAGGATATCTATAATCTTCAGGAGTAACAAAAGTTTCCTTGATTAATCTAGGAGAAACCCAGCGTAATAAGTTTTGGGCACTACCAGCTTTATCATTAGTTCCAGATCCTCTAGCGCCACCAAATGGTTGTTGGCCAACAACAGCACCAGTAGGCTTGTCGTTAATGTAGAAGTTACCTGCACAATTTTGTAATGCAATAGTAGCTTCTTCAATCGCATATCTGTCCGCAGATAAAACAGCACCAGTTAATGCGTATTCAGATGTGCTATCTACAAGCTTTAAAGTATCTGCCCAAGCAGCATCTTCATAGATGTAAACAGTAGCAACAGGGCCAAATAATTCTGTTTCCATAGTTGTATACTTAGGAGTTTTTGCAACAATAACGGTAGGCTCAATAAAGTATCCTTTCGATTTGTCATAACCACCACCAATAACAACATCAGCATCAGCATCCGATTTAGCTTGGTCTATAAATTTTGCTAATTTATCAAAAGATCCTTCGTGAATTACAGCAGTAACAAAATTGCTTAAATCCTCAGGAGATCCAGGTTTGTTAAAAGAAGCAACATCTGCCTTAACAAAATCTAAAACTTCTGTAGCAATAGATTTTGGTAAATAAACTCTAGATGCAGCGCTACATTTTTGCCCTTGAAATTCAAAAGCACCTCTTGTAATAGCAGTAGCTACTTGTTTTGGATTAGCAGAAGGGTGTGCAACGATAAAATCTTTACCGCCAGTTTCACCAACAATTTTTGGATATGTTTTATACGTATGAATATTGTTTCCAATTTTCTTCCAGAGCTCTTTAAATACGAATGTAGAGCCTGTAAAGTGGATTCCAGCAAAATCAGGACTCTCCAAAACCGTATCTGTAATCATAACAGGGTCTCCGTAAATAACATTAATAACACCATCAGGTAAACCAGCTTCTTTAAAGATGTCTACAATAACTTTCGCAGAGAATATTTGACTATCACTAGGTTTCCACACAACAACATTCCCCATTAAAGCAGCACTTGCAGGAAGGTTACCAGCAATAGCAGTAAAGTTAAAAGGAGTAACAGCGTATACAAAACCTTCCAGAGGTCTGTATTCAACTCTGTTCCAGATACCAGTATCCGAAGCAGGTTGCTCTGCATATATTTCTGTCATGAATTTCACATTAAAACGTAAAAAATCTATGAATTCACAAGCTGCATCAATTTCTGCCTGATGTACAGTTTTAGACTGCGCAATCATGGTAGAAGCATTTATTTTTGCTCTATAAGGACCAGCAAGTAAGTCGGCAGCCTTTAAAAAGATAGCCGCACGGTGTTCCCATTTCATGTTAGCCCAAGCAGTTCTTGCTTCCAAAGCGTTAGAAATAGCTCTTTCTGCAAGAGGCTTATCTGCAATATGATATGTTCCTACAACATGTTTGTGATCATGCGGAGGAGACATTGTTCTTGTGTTTCCTGTTCTAATTTCTTCTCCACCAATATACATAGGTACATCTACAGAGCTGTTAAAATATTCTTTATATTGCTTTAAAACAGCTTCTCTTTCTGGGGTTCCAGGAGCAAATGATTGTACAATCTCATTGCTTATTGCAGGAACGCGAAAAAAACCTTTTCCCATAGCTTTTAATTAAGTTTAAAATTAAGGGTGTAAAGTTATGAAATCCGCAAATGGTATAGAAGTATTCTTAATTGAATTTTAAAATGTTCAAAAGAAGAAAGAAATTTGTGTTGGTTGTAAGTTGGTGAACGTTACTTTTGGCGTGCCCCTTCACTACATTTCGGGTCGGGCTATCGCGCTACACGGTAGCTAGCTTCTATCCCTCACGCGGGTGATAAGTTTGTTAGGTTTGTTTAATTCAGAAAGATAAAAGGAATTTTTATAAATCCAATACTCCTGATTTTAGTTCAAAGTAAACGGAGCATTAAATTTAAATGTAGGAATATATACTCTAAAACTCTCCGAATTGGAAAAGTTTACCATATTATAATGTCCTCTCATTGCGCCAACAGGCGAAGTTAAAAGACAGCCAGAACTATATGTATGAGACTCACCTGGTTTAATTACTGGTTTAATACCAATAACACCTTCGCCATCTAAAATTTCCATATCGTTTAAAGAATCGAAAATTTGCCAGTGACGCGAAGTAAGCTGTACAGAATTATCACTTTTATTTTCAATGGTAATCGTATAACCAAATGCAAAATGTACCTTATAGTTTTTAAAGAATGTACCTTCAAAACTAGTGCTTACTGAAATTTTAATGCCTTTTGTTACTTGAGTCGTCATAGAATCTTAAAATTTGAGTCCTTAAAAAAAAGGGATTCGTGTTTTGTAATAAATACGTACAGAAAGCGCGCAAGTTAGCTAACAGGACTTAATAATAAAAACTATCGTAAATATAATCGGTGTAATCCAGATTATATGGGCTTAACTATAATTTGTAGTCATGTTACGGGAAATAAGGTTTTGTTAATTACTAATATTAAGAGAGCTTGCAGATCCTATGCCAATAATACTATCGTATAAATCGCCGAAGTTTCTATAGTAAACTAATATAAGGTAATAGTTTTCTGTAAAATGAAAATTTCCAGAAACAGTGTTTAGGTCAACTACTTCATTTTCTCTTTTTATAACATACTTATAGTTGTAAAAACCTTGTTTCATTTTTAAGGCAATTTCCATTTTGCCATTATTCTCATTGTAGTTCATTTCATTCTCTTGTTCTAAAGCGTAATTGTTAAACTTGCCAGTAACGAAAATGGGATCTAAGCCAATCTTTTCTGTGTATGGGAGACTAAAGTGTACGTAGCTGTATTCGGCTTCACGATTAGAATCGCTTCCTTGTAGAGTGCGGACAGCAAAATCCCCGTTAATATCTGGGTAATAGGTGTAAGGGCGTTCATCTCGAAATCGATTTGTAAAAAGATAATGATTATAGATTTCTGTTAATTCTATCGATGCAATAGCAGAACTTGGCGCTCTAAGGTCTTTTGTGTCGAAATTTAAAAATTCATTCCCCCCATAAAAGCTAGTTTCTTGGTCATACTTATAGGTTAGTTTGTTTCCTAAAATAAATTGTGGCGCTATATTGTACAAGGCAGTTGGCCAATAGTGGTTTTGTAGGATAGCAATTTTTACTTCCTTTTTTGGATTTACCAATTGGGCATTAGCAGTGTTTATAGTAAATTGCACCACTTGCTTTTCGTTCAAGTAAGTGAAGTCTCTGGAGCGTTTAACAACGCCGCTAACTTTTACTTGGTCTTTGTAAACTACAAATTTTCGAGAGAATTGAATTTCATTTATATCATTATAAACTTCTAAGAGATAATTGCCACTAACCTTTAATCTAATATCTTGATTAGGAATAGTTAGTTTGTAGTGGGAATAGGGCTGTAGAGTATTATAACTGTTTTCGTAGTTCCTTATGCGTTGGTTGTCCATTCCTCTTAAATATTGAGATTTGAGTAGTTTGGATGGAGTCCAATCGTAATCGCAATGCACTATTTTGTAGTAATAGTCGTCTTCTCTTGCGGAAATATCATCAAACCGAAGTAGCATAGACTCTCCTAGTCTTATTACAGGGAATTGATCTTCTGTTTGTCCTTTAAATTCAATAGTTTTTATATGTTCTGGAGGGTTAACTTCAAATTGTACCTGTGCTATTCCAGAAGAAGAGAAAAGGCATAAAAGTATTAAAATAAGGGAGATACGCATAAAGAGACATTTTTTTGTAAAGGTAAGCAAAAAGCATGCCTATCCATATTATTGTGCTGCATTGTAAGTATACTTTGATTGTTATTTAGAATTATTATAAATATGATTAAAACAAGTATTTTAATGCTTCTAGCATGGGATGTATGGGGTTTAAATTTTAAATTTGCAGCAAATTTTGTTAACCTAAGGTCTACAATATATGTCTAAAGACATTCGAATAAAAAAAGGCTTAAATATTAATCTAGTAGGTGCGGCAGAAGCAGAGACTTCTAAAGCAGTTTTGAGTAATGTTTATGCAATAAATCTCCAGAATTTTCATGGAGTAACTCCTAAAATGATAGTAAAGCAAGGCGCTAAAGTAAAGGCGGGCGAACCAATCTTCTATAATAAGAGTGTAGAAGATATGATGTTTGTCTCTCCTGTAAGTGGTGAATTGGTTGAAATTGAAAGAGGAGCTAGAAGAAAAGTTTTGACTTTAAGAATAAATGCAGATAAGGCCCAAGAGTCTATTGCGCATAAAGTCATTAATCTCGAAGAAGCATCTGCGGAAGAGATAAAAGCACAATTGCTACAATCTGGTTGTTGGCCATTTATACGCCAAAGACCGTACGATGTAATTGCTAATCCTACGGTAACTCCGAAATCTATATTTATTTCTGGTTATACTTCTGCGCCATTGGCAGCAGATTTGGATTACGTATTGCAAGGAAAAGAAGAAGAATTGCAAGCGGCAGTAACAGCCCTTGGGAAATTAACTGCGGGACAAGTGCATGTATCTGTAGGAAAATCTTCTAATTCTCCATTAGCAAACCTGAACGATGTATCGCATCATAAAGTATCAGGGCCACATCCAGCAGGTTTAGTGGGAACCTTAATTAATAAGATAGATCCTGTAAACAAAGGAGAAGTGGTTTGGACTATAGCAGCTCAAGATTTAGTAATCATAGGAGAGTTGCTATTAACGGGTAAATTTAATGCAGAACGTACTATAGCTTTAGTTGGTTCTAGTGTGAAAGCTCCAAAATACTACACTACAAAAATAGGAGCTGAGGTTGCTACTTTTTTATATGCTAGTGGTGTTAACTCGGATAATTTTAGAGTAATAAACGGAGACGTGTTAACGGGATCTAAAACTACTCCAGAAGGATATCTTGGTTTTTATAACAACACAGTAAGTGTTATTCCAGAAGGAGATGATTATGAATTATTTGGTTGGAATAAGCCAGTTTTTAATAAAATATCTGCTTCAAGAGCATTTACGTTCTCTTGGATGATGCCAAAGAAAAAATTTGATTTGGATACCAATACGAATGGAGAACATAGAGCGTTTGTACTTACAGGCAGTTATGAGGAAGTTTTTCCTTTAGATATTTTTCCAATGCAATTGTTAAAATCATGTATGTATCAAGATTTGGATGAGATGGAAGCTTTAGGGATGTATGAAGTGGCACCAGAAGATTTTGCTTTAACGGAATTTATCTGTGTGTCTAAGCAGCCGCACCAAGAAATTATCAGAGAAGGGTTAGACTTAATGATTAAAGAAATAGGATAACGAAATGGGATTAAAGGAAAATTTACATAAGTTAAAACTAAAATACGAGGATACAAATAAGGCCGCATTATTTAATGCATTACATACCTTTTTGTACGCTCCTAAAGAAGTTACACATTCAGGCGGTCATATTAAGGGTGCAGATGATTTAAAGAGAACAATGAATATGGTTATCATGGCAATGGTGCCGTGTTTAATCTTTGGAATGTTCAACGCAGGATACCAACATTTTTCTGCTATAGGTGCTCCTGTAGAGTTTTTGTCATGGGATGCATTTTGGATAGGTATTGTTAAAGTACTACCACTAGTTGCAGTTTCTTACGGTGTTGGTTTATTGGTCGAAATTATTTTTGCTACCATAAAAAAACACGAAGTAGAAGAAGGATATTTGGTTTCAGGAATGTTAGTTCCACTAATTGTACCAATAGATACGCCATTATGGATGCTAGCAGTAGCAGTTGTTTTTGGTGTGGTAATAGGAAAAGAAGTTTTTGGAGGTACAGGAATGAATATTCTTAACCCAGCATTAACTATTCGTGCCTTTTTATTCTTCGCTTACCCTACTTGGATGAGTGGTGATAAAGTATGGGTGCACGGAGCCGCTGAAGCTGCTGTTACACCAGGAGCAGATGCAATTTCTGGAGAAACAGTATTAGGAACATTGGCACAAGGAAAAGAAGTAGCCTATTCTGTTATGGATATGTTTTGGGGATATATTCCTGGATCTATAGGAGAAACATCTACTTTCTTAATTATATTAGGAGGTTTGTTTTTGATTTTTACAAAAATAGGAAGTTGGAGAATAATGCTTTCTTCAGTACTTGGAGCCTTAGTAATGGGGTTACTATTTAATGGCGTTATAAGTCAGGGATGGTTGCCAGAATCAAGTAAATTTTATGCATTAATGAGTACGCCTTTTTGGCATCACTTATTAATTGGTGGTTTTGCTTTTGGAACAGTGTTCATGGCGACGGATCCAGTTACTGCTTCACAAACAAATAAAGGAAAATGGATATATGGATTCTTAATAGGGTTTTTATCTATCTTAATTAGAGTATTCAACCCAGCATTCCCAGAAGGGGTAATGTTAGCGATTTTATTAATGAATGTTTTTGCTCCAACAATTGACCATTATGTGGTTCAAGGAAATGTAAAAAAGAGATTAAAACGTTTAAAAGTTAAAACAGCGTAAGTCATGGCCATAGATACTAGTAAAAATTCATATACAATTTTATTCTCCATTGGAATGGTGGTGGTTGTAGGCGGGATACTTGCCTTTTTAGCAGCTTCATTAAAACCTACAATTAAGAAGAATGAGATTATAGAAGTACAGCAAAATATTCTTTATGCAATGGGCATAAATGATAATCAGAATGCTGGAGATATCGCTTTTATTTCTACAGATGTTGTAGAAGAAGAGTTTAAGAAATACATTAAATCGCAAGTAGTAATTACAGGGGCTACTGCAATAGAAGATGATAAGGCATATTTAATAAGTGTTAAGACAGAGCAGAAGCTTGCAAAAGACCCTAGTCACAAAAGAAGATTGCCATTGTTTATTGGGGAAAAAGATGGAAAGGCCATTTATGTAGCTCCAATAAGAGGTAAAGGACTTTGGGATGCTATTTGGGGGTATGTTGCCATGGATAAGGATATGGTAGTGCAAGGTGTATTTTTTGACCATAAAGGTGAAACACCAGGTCTAGGAGCTAACATTAAGCAACGTTACTTTATGGACGATTATACAGGGGAATATCTTATGGCAGGAGATACTTTTAAAGGAATTGCAGTAGCCAAGGGAAATAACGATCCTAAAAACACAGATAAAACAGATAACGAGGTAGATGCTTTAGCTGGAGCCACTATTACAGGTGACGGAGTTGCTGCCATGGTGAAAAGTGATTTAAAGCTTTACGTACCTTACTTTAATACTTTAAAAAATAAATAATTTATGGGACTTTTATCTAAAAAGGACAAAGGATTATTACTAGACCCATTAACGGATAGCAATCCAGTAACAATACAAGTACTTGGTATTTGTTCGGCTTTAGCAATTACAGCAGAGTTGAAACCGTCAATAGTAATGGCGATATCAGTACTATTTGTATTGGGTGTGGGAAATGTTGTTATTTCTTTAATGCGAAATATTATTCCATCAAAAATTAGAATTATTGTACAGCTAATAGTTGTTGCAACTCTTGTAATTATTGTAGACCAAGTATTAAAAGCATTTGCGTATGAGTTGAGTAAAGAGCTTTCTGTTTTTATAGGACTAATTATTACGAACTGTATTATAATGGGACGGTTTGAGGCTTTTGCTTTGGCAAACGGACCATGGAAATCTTTTCTGGATGGTATTGGTAATGCAGCGGGTTATGGCTTAATATTAATTATTGTTGGGTTTTTTAGAGAACTTTTAGGTTCTGGATCTTTATTAGGATATAAAGTATTTGGAGATTCTATTGAGAAAACAGGATTGTATGCTTTCGGTTATGAAAATAACGGGTTCATGGTGCTTTCACCAATGGCATTAATTGTAGTGGGACTTATTATTTGGGTTCAAAGAAGTAGAAACAAAGCATTAATAGAAGAATAAAAAAAGTAAGGAGATACTGGTATTGGGATGTGAAATCTTAATACTTAATACGTAGTACTTAATACTAAAAAACATGGAACATTTAGAATTATTTTTTAAATCAATTTTTATAGATAATATGGTATTTGCCACTTTCCTTGGAATGTGCTCTTACCTTGCAGTATCTAAAAAGGTTACAACGGCCGTTGGTCTAGGCGCTGCTGTTATATTTGTAATGGCAATTACAGTACCTTTAAACTGGTTGTTAGATAAATATATCTTACAAGAAGGAGCATTAGTTTGGTTAGGGCCAGAATATGCGGATTATGATTTGGGCTTTCTTTCCTTTATCCTATTTATTGCTACCATTGCTACAATGGTACAATTAGTAGAGATAATTGTTGAAAAATTTTCACCTTCTTTATACAATTCTCTAGGTATATTTTTACCATTAATAGCGGTAAACTGTGCTATCCTTGGAGGTTCTTTATTTATGCAGTCTAGAGAAATTGAAACTTTAGGATTGGCATTAAACTACGGGGTTTCTTCTGGTATCGGATGGTTCTTAGCAATTTTAGCAATTGCAGCTATACGAGAAAAAATTAGATACTCAAACGTACCTGCTCCATTAAGAGGATTAGGGATTACTTTTATTCTTACAGGGTTAATGGCAATAGGCTTTCAAAGTTTTGGCGGAATGTTAACAGGAGACAATGAAGTTGTAGAGAAAGAAAAGACGGTAGTTGTAGAAGTGGAAGATAAAAAAGAAGCTAAGAAGATAGCAGAAAATACAAACCTTAAAAATAGTGTAGAATAATGATATTAGCAGCAAGTACATTAGGAACTATAGCGGTAACCGTTATTGCCTTTTTGGTGTTGACATTAATTTTGGTAGGTATATTGCTTTTTGCAAAGGATAAATTATTGCCTTCCGGAAATGTGAAAATTACCATCAATGGAGAAAAGGTAATAGAAGTACCTTCTGGAGATTCATTGTTATCCACATTAGGAAGTCAGAAAATATTTTTACCATCTGCCTGTGGTGGTGGTGGAACTTGTGTACAATGTGAATGTCACGTACATACTGGTGGTGGAGAAGCATTGCCAACAGAAGTGCCTCACTTTACAAGAAAAGAGTTAAAAGATGGAATCCGTCTTGGGTGTCAAGTTAAAGTAAAACAAGACATGGAAATTTCTATACCAGAGGAGATTTTTGGTATTAAGAAATGGGAAGCTACAGTAGTAAGTAATTATAATGTTGCTTCTTTTATTAAAGAATTTGTTGTGGAGATTCCAGAGGATATGGGATACAAAGCAGGAGGATACATCCAAATAGAAATTCCAGAATGCGAAGTTAAGTTTGCTGATATGGATATAACGGCTCATCCAGAAGAACATGAAACTCCAGATAAGTTCCAATTAGAATGGGATAAATTCGGATTGTGGGAGATGGTAATGAAGAACAATGAAGTTGTTGAGCGAGCATATTCAATGGCTTCTTATCCAGCAGAAGGAAGAAAGATAATGTTGAATGTACGTATTGCAACACCTCCTTTTGACAGAGCTAAAGGTGCTTGGATGGACGTAAATCCTGGAATTGCATCTTCGTATATCTTTTCAAGAAAAGAAGGAGATAAAGTTACTATATCAGGACCTTATGGTGAGTTCTTTATAAATGAGTCTGATTCTGAAATGTTATATGTAGGTGGTGGAGCAGGAATGGCGCCAATGCGTTCTCATTTGTATCACTTATTCAGAACCTTAAAGACAGGTAGAAAAGTTACTTATTGGTATGGAGGTCGTTCTAAGCGCGAATTATTTTACTTAGATCATTTCTATAAATTAGAAAAAGACTTTGAAAATTTTAAATTCTACTTGGTATTATCAGAACCAGCAGAAGAAGATAATTGGGTAAATAAAACAGATGTTAATGATTCTAAGGGAGACGGTTTTACAGGATTTGTACACCAGTCGGTAATTGATGAGTATTTGTCTAAACATGAATCTCCAGAAGATTTAGAATTGTATTTCTGTGGCCCTCCGTTAATGAACAAAGCAGTTCAGAAAATGGGAGAAGATTTTGGTCTTGCAGATGAAAATATAAGATTTGATGATTTTGGTGGATAATCCAAGATTAAAATGAATTAAAACCGATACTTTTGTATCGGTTTTTTTATTTTAAACCTATTCTGTTTGATGGATAACTATGTTATAGTTTGATGTTTTAATTGAGTAGTATTAATAGTTAGTAAACAACCTCGGGGAAAGCCCAGAGGTATTAATAAGAATTAACCATTTATATTCGACGTAAGCGTCGGGGTATTAAACCCATTGGTGGGAGTAATTTTTTAAGAAGTGAGTCAGAAAAAATTATCAAAACAAGAATTACACAACCTTGCAATGAATATTGTTGGGAAAGAATTGGAGAAAAAAGGATTTGAGTTTATAGCTGTAAATAGTACATTAGGTAGGCATCCACAGTTTGTTTGTGTCGATAAAAATAACAAACGTTTTTTTGTTTTGGTAAAAGCGGTAGGTTATCCAGACAATCCAAATAATTACGATGTAGTCTGGATGGAGACATTTAAAAACCATGCACTAACACAAGATGCTTCTATTATGTATGCAGGTGTCGGACTATACAATGCAGAAGATAATACAAAACCTGTCTTTCTAAATGAACCTTATGGCGTGGAATACAACATACAAGAAATAGAGATTAATTTAAATTGACAATTTTCATCAAAATGTAGTAATTCAATAAGTTCCAAATCGAGCAAATAGTTAAAAAATGAATTGCTGCTAGTAGTAACAAATAATCGAAATACGGAAAAGCCAATCTTGGCATATAAAACTAAATAAATCCATGATTAAAGCATATTTAGGATTACTACTAATATTTCTAATTGTTTCCTGTAAATCGGATACCGCTAAAATTGTAAAGAATACAAATTCGGGCTCCGCCTTGGGTACAACCTATTCAATGATTTATTTTTCGACAGAGAAACTTGATTTCAGAAAAGAAATTGATTCCGTCTTTGCTGTCATGAATCAGTCTCTTTCTACGTATATACCTACATCCGACATTTCAAAAATAAATAAAGGAGATTCTACCATTGTTGTTAATCAGATGTTTCAAGAAGTGTTTCAGTTATCTAAGAACATTTTTAAGAAGACCAATGGTTATTTTGACCCGACTGTAGGGACATTAGTCAACGCATGGGGATTTGGACCCGGAAAGCAAATTAAAATGGATAGTGCCGCTGTTGATAGTTTGTTGAAGTATGTTGGTTTTCATAAAGTCCGTCTAGCTGAGGATAATACCATTCGTAAGCAGAGTCCGGCTATTTATTTCGATTTTAATGCCATTGCAAAAGGATATGCCGTAGATAGATTAGCAGTTTTATTGAACGAGAAAGGAATAGAAAACTATTTAGTAGAAGTAGGAGGAGAGATTGTTGTGCGTGGGGAAAATACACAAAAACAAAAACAATGGATGCTTGGTGTAGATGATCCGCAAATGGGAGAGGAGCGCACTTCTAAAGCATTTTTATTTTTAAAAGATAAGGGGCTAGCATCTTCTGGAAATTATAGAAAGTTTAGAATAGATTCAATTACAGGAAAAAAGTATGTACATACTATTAATCCGAAAACGGGATATACAAAAAATTCAAACGTTCTTGGAGCAACAGTAATAGCCAATACATGTGCGGAAGCAGATGCTTATGCCACTTCTTTTATGGCAATGGATTTAAAGGATACGCAATCTTTATTGAAATCACAAAAAACTTTAGAAGCCTATATTATTTACCTTGATAAAAATGGAGATACACAAGAGTTTATGACAGAAGGTTTTAGGCAATTGGTGGTTAACAAAAAGTAGTTATAGAGTAAAAAATAATTTTCTTACCAAAGGGATAATTTCCCCTTTTGCTAGTCTGTATTTTTCAATGTCTTCGGAGGATAAAGTAGCGGTGTAATCAATTTCAGAAACTTTAAAACCAATACTTCTAAGTTTGTCAAAATAGTCTCTACCATAAATTCTGACATGATCATATTGTCCAAAAATTTTAGCACGTTCTTTTTTGTCGGTGATGCTATTATCTTCAAAAGTTACAGCTCTATCTAGTTCTTGGGGGATTTGAAAAATCCCCCATCCACCAGGTTTTAGTACTCTGTAGAGTTCCTGTATTGCTTTAGTATCATCCGGAATATGTTCTAGAACGTGATTACAAAAAATAATATCATAACTATTATCTGGAAAAGGAAGGTTGCAAATATCTGCTTTAACATCTGCCAAGGGAGAGTTTAGATCCGTTGTAGTATAATCCAGATTTTTAAGTTTTCTAAATCGCTTGTAAAAGGCCTGTTCAGGAGCAAAGTGTAGTATTTTAAGAGAAGCATTAAAAAAGTTGGTTTCATTTTTTAAATACAACCATAGCAATCGGTGTCTTTCCAAAGAGAGGGTTGCAGGTGCAAGAACATTATCTCTTGGGTTTTCGTATCCGTAAGGAAGAAATTTTTTAAACTGTTTGCCATCAATAGGGTCGGTATATTTATCACCTTTCATAGCAAAGGCTAAAATAGGTTTAGCTAGGTAGCTTAACTTTATTAAAAGCGGTCTTGGTATCGTATTTAAAATATACTTAAATAGTTTAGACAAAGTGAATTAATTTAAGGTGTTATTGTCTAAATTCATCTTCTTCGTTGCTTATTATTCCTAATGCTTCGTACACATATTTAAAAGTAGAAAGTAATTCTGGCTTTCCGTTTACAATAGCAACATCATGCTCAAAATGCGCACTAGGTTTACCGTCTGCGGTAAGAATAGTCCATCCGTCATTAAGTTGTTTTATGCGCTTTGTACCCATGTTAATCATAGGTTCAATAGCAACAACCATACCTTCAACAAACTTTTTACCTCTGCCACGTTTACCGTAATTTGGCATTTCTGGATCTTCGTGCATTTTTTTTCCTAAACCATGTCCTACAAGTTCTCTAACAATTCCGTAACCTTCTTTTTCACAGTACTGTTGTATAGCATAGCCAACATCACCGACACGGTTACCAGCTTTGAATTCTCTAATGCCAACGTATAAAGATTCTTTTGTTATTTTTAGAAGTTTTTCCACTTGAGGAGATACTTCACCTACGGCAAATGTATAGGCATGATCTCCGTAAAAACCATTTTTTAAAGCACCACAATCTATAGAAATAATATCGCCTTCTTGTAGAGGGTCTGCATTTGGGATTCCATGTACAATTTGTGCATTTGGACTCATGCAAAGTGTATTAGGGAAATCATAGAGGCCTAAGAACCCAGGCACAGCTCCATGATCTCTAATATGTTCCTCTGCTAATTTATCTAGCTGTAATGTGCTAACCCCTGGTTTTACTTCCTTCGCAATAATACCTAATGTTTTAGAAACGATTAATGCACTTTCTCGCATTAGTTCTATTTCTTCCAGTGTTTTAATTTTGACCATAGAGTACAAAGGTAATCAATACTTTAAAATTTTCTAGTAATGAAGTTAGAAGGTGGGGAATTAAAATGAGCCCTTATTCGTAAGGGCTCATTAATAGGTAATTTTTAAGTAATACTCTTTATTAAATTAACGACTTTCGTGTCATTGCTTCTGGCTGAGTAACTCCAATCAATTTTAAAATTGTAGGAGCAATATCTCCTAAAACACCATCTTTAATTTCTTTAATATCAGGATCTACAATAATTAAAGGAACAGGGTTAGTGGTGTGTGCTGTATTTGGACTACCATCTGGATTAATCATCGTTTCACAATTGCCATGATCAGCAATTACGATAGTTGTATAGCCATTGTTTAGCGCAGTGGCAATTACAGATTCAGCACATTTGTCTACCGTTTCACAGGCTATAATGGCAGCATTCATATCTCCCGTGTGACCTACCATATCTGGATTGGCAAAATTTAAGCAAACAAAATCAACATCCCTTTTTTCCAGTTCAGGAATAATTGCATCTTTAATTTCGTAAGCACTCATTTCTGGTTTTAAATCGTACGTAGCTACTTTAGGAGAAGGACATAATAATCTCTTTTCATTTTCATAAGGAACTTCTCTTCCTCCATTAAAAAAGAAAGTAACATGCGGGTATTTTTCTGTCTCTGCAATACGAATTTGTTTTTTACCAGCATTAGCAAGAATTTCTCCTAAGGTATCTTTTATATTTTCTTTGTTATAGATGACATGAATTCCTTTGAAAAAATCACCATAATTGGTCATCGTAACAAAATAAAGATTCAATTTAGACATTCCATGTTCTTTCAAGTCTTCTTGATATAGTACTTGCGTTAATTCGCGACCACGATCAGTTCTAAAATTGAAAAATATAACAACATCATCTTCGTTTATTTTTGCTGTAGGATTTCCTTCATTATCTGTTATTACAATTGGTTTTATAAACTCATCTGTAATATTGTTATCATAACTTTCCTGAATTGCTTCAGAAATATTAGCTGTTTTTTCGCCAATATTATTCGTTAAAAGATCATAAGTTAACTTTATGCGTTCCCATCTTTTATCTCTGTCCATTGCATAATAACGACCAACTACAGTAGCTATTTTTGCTTTTCTGTTAGAGCAGAAGTTGGTAAGATTCTCTACATATCCTTTACCGCTTTTTGGATCTACATCTCTACCGTCGGTAAAGGCATGAATATAAACCTTTTCTAAACCAGCATTTTCACTAGCTTCAATAAGTCCTTTTAAATGTGCAGTGTGACTATGGACACCACCATCACTTAGTAAACCTAGAAAATGAACCGATTTGTTATTGTTTTTAGCATATGAAAAAGCATCTGTTAATACCTTTTCATTCTTTAGTGTATCCTCTTGAATAGCCAAGTTTATTTTTGCCAAATCTTGGTATACAATTCTTCCTGCACCAAGATTCATATGCCCAACTTCGCTATTACCCATTTGCCCTTCAGGAAGTCCTACATTCATTCCGTCTGTTAACAAATTGGAATTTGGATATTTTGCATATAGAGAATCTATAAAAGGGGTATTGGCATTTTCTATGGCGGATACTTTTGGGTCAGGAGATTTTCCCCAACCGTCTAAAATCATAAGTATAACTTTCTTGTTCATTTCAAAGGCTTTAATTCTATGTCAAAAATAGGTTGTTATACTAAGTTTAGCTACTTATTACGATTACTTTTTAGCGTGAATTTTGTGAGTTATGTAACATTAACGAAAAGTTAAATATTCATAATTAGGAATTTCTTGTGATATATGTAAAATTCGAATTGCTTATTTTTGAAACAGAAGGTCTATGTTTATTCATCAATCAAAAAAACCTCCATTGAAATATTTCAATGGAGGTTTTTGTTTACCGCTGATAGTGTTCAAATAAAAGGGTGTTTTCTAATTCTAAGGAATAGTATTAGAAATGGTACCCAGTAACTGCTCTATATGTAAAAGCATAAAGAGCTAGAGTTAGCATTAAAACACAAAATATCATGTAAACTTTTAGGAAATTTGCTAAATACTTAGGTTTGCAATCTTCGAATGCCTCCAAGTAAATATTTTTAAGGTGTAGAAATCTCGCCATATAGTCTCATTTAAGTTATAAATCAAAGCTATAATGGTTAAGTCAATTTGTATTTAAGATAGTGGGTACAACAAATCTAATGAAAACGAATTAAAGTAAAATAATTTATTCGATGTAATGCCATTATTTCCTTTGATATTTCTTTATAGATTCTTTTATTTTTTCAATTCTGTTCTCTGGATCTGGGTGCGAGCTTTGAAATTCTGGTATTCTATTAGGGCCAGCAGCAGCTTTTAGAATCTGCATCACTTTAATCATTTCATAAGGGTCATAACCAGATTGAACCATAAATAGAACGCCAAGATCATCACTTTCTAATTCGTCACCTCTACCGTTTTTTAACAATGTATTTCGACCAATATTTCCAACAATACCACCAGCATCGGCTCCAACACTTGCACCCATTGTAAATAACTCCCATGTTTTGCTCTCTGCAATACGTTCTGCAGAATGTTTGCCAATTACATGACCAATTTCATGCCCCAAGACACCAGCAAGTTGTCCTTCCGTTAATTTTGAAAATAGGGCATAGGTTATAAAAATTTGCCCACCAGGTAGCGCAAAGGCATTAATTGTTTTACTATCTGCTAGTAAATGAAAATCATATTTATATGGGGTTTCTCTGGCTATACTATTTTGGACTAATTTTTTCCCGACCATATCAACTATGGTTTGCATACGTTCATCTGGGTATAGACCACCATATTCCTGTGCAATCTGTGGCGCACTTTGTAAACCAATAGCAATTTCTTGTTCAGAGGTCATATTAATATTCTGAACTCTACCAGTATAAGGGTTTTCTTGTTGGTTGCTACAGCGTTGTATAAGGGCATATGCAACGATAATAAGGCCAATAAATATGCGAATTTTCCAACTACCTCTTCTCATGTTGCGTTCTATGTGTTATCTCAATATACAAAAAGGGCTATAAAAGGTCTGTATTTATATCTAAAATATTGTCAATTATATAAGTTTTTAAGAAGCCTGTTGTAAAATGTTCGCCCCCCATAATGTCTTCTCTTAATAATAATTGAAAAATATTTTTCCTCCTAAATGTTTCTAGCATTGGAATAGATAATGGTGCGTAGCTATAATGCCATGGCTCATACTTGAAACCTCTTCGTTTTGTTTCATTTGTATAAACAAGGTAGAAACCAAATTTTTTGGAGTTTTCATCCATCCATTTTTTGAAATTTTCGAAAGCACCACCTTCTTTAAATTTCTCTGGATCAAGAACATTTCCTTTTGTGTTTACGTAACCGTCTATTAAATCGATGTCAGTTCCCCAATGATGTCTACTTGTGCCAGGAATTGTAGAGTATTCAATAATCTTATCAATAGCATCAATAGGTACAATAGTTTTATCTTCTGTAAAGCGTAAATATTTTCTTTCCCAGATAATTTCTTGTCGATAGAAGCTTCTAAAGCTAGAAACTATCTTTAAATCTATACCATCATTATATGCTGCTTTCTGCATTTCAAGAAAAGCATCATGTGCAGGTTTTCTAAGATTAATGCCCTCTCCAAATAAGCTAATATCTACCTTTCCCATCAGTTCTAAAATAGAATATTCTATTTTTTCCGAGAACAATAGGTTTGGCAGCAAGCTTAATGCTAGTCCAGAAACACTACTTTTTTTTATGAAAGATCTTCTTTGCATAAGATAAATTAGTTAGCATGTTTTTTCTTTAGACAAGAAACACTAACGTTATAATTTACAGTTTTTTATAAAATGCCTAACCCAAAGATAAGAAGTATTTTTTATAATTTTATCTTGATATGTCATTGAATTAAACGTTATTTTTAAAAATTAAGTATTTATTATCGCGAAATGTATAGATATCCTTGATGTTTTAGTTTTAAGTCGTTTAGCGAAATAATGTAAAAATAGATGCCAGAAGGCAGTCCAGAATTTTTATTTATAATGATACCTCTGTCTGCGACACCATTAAATTCATTATTGTAGTTTTCTTTTTGATACACCAATAGGCCATATCTATTATAGATTTGCAAGGTGTTATTAGGCGATTCCTCTATGGCATCAATAACTAAGAAGTCGTTTTTATTATCGCCATTTGGAGTCATAAAATAATTGGCAAGCTCAATAGTTTTTGGTTCAAAAATATCATTAGAACCACCAATAGTTATGATTTCAAAATCATTTGGAATAAAAGTTTCCGAAGTAATAGATCCAAACATTAGTTCACCTTTAACCTCACTTCCTCCTAGGTTTATCCATTGCGCTTCCGTTTTACTCCAACCAACAACTGTTAACTCCGTAATAAATTCTCCCAATAGATTTATATTACTAAAGGAGTCCCAGGTTAAAGTGACAGTAGAAGGTATTTCTCCTTCTAGTTTCCAAAATTCGATAGCACTAACACTAAAAATATCTAAATCTTTAGAATCCGTATCAAATACAGAATTAAAAATCGAAGGGAAATTGGGATCTTCGTAAAAATAGGCACATTTTGCTAATGCATTTACTTTTGTAGAATTTATAGTAAGTGTGCGTAGTCTATTATCATCTCCGACAGGAAAAGTAAAAGATTCTTTACCAGTTATGTGTCCATAGCCATTAATCAGTGTAATATTACTTTCACCAATATAGAAAGCCTCATTTAAAAAGTTTAGACCAACATCAATTTGTTCTTTAGGCGTATAAATATTACCAACAATAAAATTGTTATTATTAATAATGTTTACAGTTGTATTTAAAAATAGCCCGTTATTCACTACTATTTCCATATCATAAAAAACTGGGCTAAAAGCACCTGAAATAGTTAAAGTATCTTCATTATAGAACCCTACTAAGCCAGTATTTTGGTCAAAAGTGCCATCATTGGATAAGTTGAGGTGAAAGCCTACCTGTCCGTTTTCATGAACTTGGATATTTCCAAAATTATGAAAGGAGGTTTGTGCGATCAATATATTTGTAAACAATACAAAAAGGCTAAACTGTTTCATTCTTACCGGTCTTTTTCTTCGATTATTATATGGCAATAGTTTTGATTCGATGCCCAGGTTTGCAAGGCACCTCTACTACCTAAGTTATTTGCTGTTCTGTTAATGTCATGACTTCGGTTCACATAGGTCGTTCCATTATATGATCTAGCTGTTAATTCAAACTGCAATGTATAAGATTGGTCTACGGGGAGACTAAGATTTGCAATGAAATCCAATAACATTTCATGATTCAAGGCATGGATAGATTGGGCGCTATATGCCATGGCGCCTCCGTCATATCCTGTGTTCCCCAAATTGTACCAGGTTCCATTTACTCGTGCATTTATATTTACATATAGACCACCCCAATTATTGGTAGTGGATCTTGTTGGAACATAAATATCGATTCTTACCTTTTTGCCGGCTTGGATGGTTACTTGTGGGAATAAATTTATCAATGTAGCATTTCCACTTCCAAATGATTTACTGTTGGTATATACTTGTACATAGGATTTGTTTATTACGGGCGAGTTTGTTTTTCTAATATTCCCATTAGCATCCGTTGTCAGTATCCTGTCCGTATTTGTACCCGTAGGTATGTTTCTTACTCTAAGTTTTCCGTTAATATCCAGTTTTTCTGTAGGGGAACTGGTACCGATGCCAACATTGCCACCATTATCATTTAAGTAAACATTTGAATTGGTTTTTCCTCCCCTGATATACGTATCTTCATTTGTACTGTAGTTAAAGTGGCTATTTCTGTCGGCACCTCTAAAAACAGCGGTTCCACCAGTGGCATTACCCCGGGAAACGTCTAATGTAGCTGTTGGGGAATTGTTTCCAATTCCAACATTACCACCAATGTAATTAATAGTTGTACTGGCCTCAGTGGCAACGCTTCCGTCGGAATTATTCCACACGGAGCCACCAGTTGGAGCATCTATCCAATCTATACCAGCTGCAGTTGTACTCAGCATTTGTCCAGCTGTTCCCGTACTGTTGTTAACGTCGAACAATTGACCACGAAAACGAATACCACCATTTACATCTAATTTTGTGCTTGGACTTGTTGTTCCAATGCCTACATTACCAGATACTGAGGAATATTGATTATTGCCCGATAGTGTCCAAGTTGGTGTGCTATCGATTTTTTCCCATGAACTTCCGTTGTACTGAACTACCTTACTTTCTGTCGTATTATATAACAATGCCCCGGTCGAGGGATTGGAAATGGCATTCATTTCCACAGTTGTGGCATTAGTGAGACTTAGCAATAGATCACCTGCGATTTGAGCTTCTACGGAAACGCAGATCAACAAAATAGTCAAGAATTGAAGTATTTTAGGTATCATAAATTCCAGAATGTTATTTCATTTCCCTCTATCTCCTTATAAATAGTATCGGAAATATCGGTTTTATACATTATAAGTTCACTTATTTTAATGGTTGAATGATGTGAACTTCCCGTTCCATTAGCGTACAGTATCCCAAAATTATTATTTAGGGTACATCTTCCCGTTGTATGGTTTCCGGAAAACATTAAAGTTGCTTTTCGCCTTGCGGCAACTGTGGTACTAGTTCGTATAAATGTATATTGGTTCCATTTATTTACACTTGATGTATTGTTAAAGTACCTCGGATTATTACAACAATTTCCCGGGTCAAAATAGGTGTTGTTGTTTACCCAATTTATATGGGCTGACCACCTGTTTCTGCCAGATAATACACCAAAACAATGTTGACTTTTCGTAGTGGCAGTTATAATGCCCAATAAGGTACCATTGGCTCCCAAATTGGTCAAGACCTGAATACTGGTGTTTATATCCAAACGATGAGTAGAACCGTTACCTTGAAAATAGGGGTGTGTTGCATCTGGAAAAAAACGAGGTTGTCTACTAGCCATTGGTTGTACCGCATTCCGACCAAGACCACTTTGGTCATACCATATAACCACGTAAACACTTGCGGTACCTTTCCAGGTGTTAATGGCATTAACATCTACAATATCGTTATCTCCCCAACCAAAATCTTTTTCTTGATTGTCGTTGTTTCTACGTAATCGTATTAAAGAGCCATTGTAATCTGACTCTACCACACGCATGGAAAGCGCAAAACTAATATTTTCCAATTTATCATCCAGTATGTGCTTGGGGAGCACCGATGGAAATTGGTTATGCTGTGCCACCTGTCCTGAAACAAGAACCGAAAAAAGAAATATATTAAAGAAAAATATCTTTTTTATCATGTGACTATAGTTTTAAATCTCCTGTTACATGAAAAGTGTTAGATGCCGTACATATGATTCCCGCACCTGCATCTTTTCCTGCAGTTTTATATCTGGAGAGCCTGTTTTTAATGGTTACCCCACTGGCTCCAACAATATTTACTTTTCCGTTGCCGATTTGATATATACTGATATTAAATCCGACCGATAGTCCTGAAGCAATTGTGATAGTGACGTCTGTTGCGCTATTAAAGGTGAAAACATTGCCATTATCGGTAGAGGCAACGGTATAATTTGAGGCTAAAGCAGTTACTCGGGGTGTTGTTCCACCTCCTCCTTCCAACAATTTATCCCATGAGGAACCATTATACTGCATAATACTACCCTTTGTTGTATTATACACCAATGAACCTGTTATAGGGTTGACAATAGTGTTCATTTCCGCATCGGTAACATTGTGTACACCAATGAGGAGATTAGGGTCTATTTGAGCTTCTACTGAGGTATATAGCAAGAATAGAGTTACAAAGATAATCCCGATATGTATAGAGCACTTTTTCATTTTTTTGAGTACTATTTTTTGCTAAGTGATTAGTTTCCAATTTTATAGTTGGTTGTATTTCCATATGTTATATAATATAGAGAGGTGTCCAAATATAAATCCGTATTTCTTAGTTTTGCAGAGGTGTAAACCAGTGTATTATTTTTATAATATTTAACCACATTGTCACAACCAACTTCTATCTTTAATACATTTCCATCTGCAATAGCTCCTAATGATTTTTTAAGGGAATTATCTTCATAAATCCGAATATTGTTTGTGTTTATTAAATAAAAACCATAGCTCATCCAAATATCATTGGTGCTAGGTGATTTTTCTAAACCAACAATTTGATAAATATTATTGTTTGCTCCTTTGGAGTAGGTAAACTCCAAAAATCCTTTTGACTGATTATTTATTTTTTTCAATAAATTATAAGCATGTCCTCTCCAGCCACTATAACTTGTGCTTTTTAAGATATTTCCTGAATAACTGGCATTGGTTAAAGTAAAATCCGATGCAGATAAAGTGTGGGTGGTTATTGTGGTGCCTGAGAGGGCATTATTATGTGTAACGACATTAGCTCCTTTTGTAACGGTTATATTAGTATTTGAAACAGAGGACATTGTAATATTTGCTTGAATTTGGGTTGTATTTATGACATTTGCATAATTTAGTGTTTGATGGGACATAGAAACGGTACAACTGCCATCAAAGTTATCTCCGGTAATAATAACGTCATAGGTCTTTCCTGTTTCCAGACAAGTATTTGGAGATACTCCGGAAATGAAATGAACTGGAGTGCTGGTACCACCAACTGTAAGTATGATATCTGAATCAATTCCATTGGAAAATGTATAGGAACCATCAGAATTTAGCACCAAAGTAACTTTTTTTTCTAAACTCAGCCATTCTGTATCTGTACGCCTATAAATAACTTTATCATTTAAATTATAGATTAAAGACCCTTCAACAGGATTTGAAATAGCGTTCATTGCTGTAATATTTGCTATGGTATGAATCTGTACCAATTCATCCGAAGCAGGAGTTTGAGCGCTGAGTATTGATGGAATCAATATAGCTAAAATGTAGAAAAATAGTTTCATCTTTAATTAATTTTAGTAGTCTAAAACCGTGAACATGAATTCTAGATCACGATTTGCCCTATCTCCTCCTCCATTGTCATTGTCTCCTATTTCCACAATAAAACTAGCTGTTGTTTGTGAGTTATAGGAAACATCATAATCATCATTTCCGGCACCTGCAGAATCTCGCAGAGTAAGTTGAATAATGTAATTTGCATCAGGCATCGCAGAACCAAATGTAACTCGGTATCTTCCAGTAGCTATTTTTGCAACAGAAGCATTTAGAGGAGTTTTGGCAGCAGTACCGTTTGCATTTATTTTCCCCATTGCTTTAACAGGGCTAGCAAAATAAGCACCACCATCTGTTCCTACTGTTATTTGGTTATTGGTGTTAGCACTTACAACTTGCGCATTAAAGTTTGTGCCTCCTTCGTCTTTATATGTTATTTCTCCAGTAGCAGAGCCATCATTTTGCGAGAAGGTTGTTACCGTTTCGTTTATCGAAATAGACGCTCCACCAGACTCATTATTGTAATCTCCTATTTTATGGCCTGTTACTGTGTTTGTTAATGTTGTTATAGTCTCGTTAATGTCAACAGCTGTACCTCCTATTTCATTGGTGTAGTCGGCAATTTTGTGTCCAGTAATAGTGTTAGCGATAGTGGTAGTGGTTTCCAGAGAGGATTTATCTATCCAAGCAACAACTCCGGTAGCATCAGTAATAAGAACCTTATCGTTTCCTCCACTGGCTATTTTGGCAGTAGTTACATTAGCATCTGCTATTTTTGTTGTAGTTACATTGCTATCGGCAATCTTTGCTGTTGTTACATTGCTATCGGCAATATCACTAGTTTTTACTTCCCCGTCTTTAATATCTTCAGAAAGGATTGTTTCGTTTAGTATTTTGGTGGAATTGATTGCATTGTCTGCAATTTTAGCAGTTGTCACATTAGCATCTACAATCTTGATAGTAGTTACCGCATTGTCTGCTAATTTAGCGGTAACTATCGCTAAGTCTTTTACAATAAAAGGACTGGCGGTAGTTCCGTCACCTTCGATTGTGATTTGATCAGCAATTGCTCCAAAAGCATCTTTATCAGCCCAAGCAACAACTCCAGTAGCATCAGTAATAAGAACCTTGTCGTTTCCTCCACTGGCTATTTTGGCAGTAGTTACATTAGCATCCGCAATATCACTAGTTTTTACTTCCCCGTCTTTAATATCTTCAGAAAGGATTGTTTCGTTGGAAATCTTTGCCGCTGTAATAGCGTTATCCGCTACGTCTAGTGTTACGTCTCCTAAAAGAGCATTCATTTCTCCACCTATATCAATTGTATTGTTGGTAGAAGTTATATTACCATCGCCTGATATAGCTGACATATCAACAACTTGGGTATTGCCATTCTCAATAGTAATCGACAATTTTTTGGTAACATCATCATAACTAAAATCGGTAATTTCTTGTTTGTCTGTATTATCTAGATATGAACTTAAATCTACAGTTACGGGGTCTCCATTTTCAATAGAAATGGTTAAAATATTATTAACATCTATAGAGGCACTGGTTAAATCTTGATTGTCAATACTGGTGAAACTTATGTCAGTTTGATTTCCAGCTTCGTTGGTGTACGTATAGGTGCCATTTAAATTATGAACTAAAGATGTAATAGTTTCTGGAGCACCATTAAAAGTAATAGAACTGCCATTAGTATTTTCAAGGGTATAGGTTCCGTTATTATTGTCCCTAAATGAAAAACCACTAGATGCACCTTCACAAAGATTAATCCAGCTAGAACTATTGTAATAATGCACACACTTTGTGTCTGTATTATATACCAATGCTCCATGCAAGGGTGTAATATTTTGCATTTCTGTGTTAGATACACGAGTAAGAACCAGAGCTTTAGATGAACTTTCCAGTTCTATAATGGAGGAAGAATTTATAGTATCGGGGTTTTCTCCAATTTTAACTTGAGCAGAGACCACGTTTATTCCCAAAAAAAGGAATAATAAACCTAATTTTTGATATTTCATATTCTAATTTATTAAAAGGTAATAGGTCAGTTGGTTAAAACAAAAATAGTGGGTATGCCAAGATGCATACATTTATTGTTGTGTAAACGCCTGATATTGTTGTGTAGATCCGATTAAGGGTAAGTAAATTTTCTAGAAGTAGGAAATCACCTATTAAGATATAGAAATCCTTGAAAATTTAAGTTTAAATCTTCTAATGAAAGAATATAAAAATAGATGCCAGAAGGAAGCCCTTCATTTTTTGAAATTATAAGATTATCAATGTTTGGAAAGCCACTGAACTCATTGGTATAGTTGTTTTTGTCGAATATTTTCAGTCCAAATCGATCGTAGATTTGAATACTATTATTTGGAGAAAGTTTTGTTTCAGGAATTAGAAGAGTATCATTATTTCCATCTCCATTAGGCGTGACAAGAAAATTACCAACGGATATTATTTCAGTACGATTTTTCAGAACACCAAATGTAATAGCTTCAAAATCGTTAGGAATAAATGATTTAGATGTTACAAAGCCCTGAGAGGTATCTCCTGTTATGGAAGTAGCACCAATGATAATCCATTGTTGTGCAGTTTTACTCCACCCTACAATAGTGATTTTATTTAAATTATCTGTAAGCGAAGCTATATTACTTCTATTGTTCCAACTTAAACTAATGGTAGAACGGATACTGCCATTTAAATCCCAAAATTCCGTTTCACATACAAGCGCAATATTTCTTACTTTCTTATCAGTGTCAAAGCTAGTGTCAAAATAAAAAGGATTGTTTGGGTTTTCAAAAAAATAAGCACATTTAGCCTGGGAGTTCTTTTCGTTAGAGCTTAAAATTAGAGGACGTAATTGCTCCGAATCTCCTACAGGGAAAATGAAATTTGATTTTTGAACAATTGTTGCATAACCATTAATTTTTGTGATGTTAGATTCACCTTCATAGATGGCATTTTGGTTAAAATTGAAAAATATATTTTGCTGGTTTTTTGGAGTAACAATATCGCCTAGAATAAAATCTAGTTGGTGTGTAGTACAAACAGCTACGTCTAAGTATAATCCACCTGAATTTACAATTTCCATATGATGAAAAACAGGCATGAATACTCCTGAGACTTTAATCGGAGCAAGACCGTAAAACCCTACTAGTCCTAGGTTTTCATCAAAAGAAGTGTTATTAATTAGATTGGTATGAAATCCTATTTTTCCCGTTTCATGTATTCTAATATTACCACTATTATATAGAGCAGTTTGGGCTTGCATACAGAAGCCTAAAAGTAGAAATAGGAAAGACAGTTTATATTTCATATTATAAGTCTAATACTGTAAAATACCAGCTTGCGTCTAAAGGGATGCCAGCGGAATCTGAAATTTGAACAAAAAAGCTATTGTTTAATTGCGACGTAACTTCAATAGTGGCACCTATTCCAGCACTTAATAAAGTAAGTTGTATGATGTAGTCTGCGGAACTTGCAGTACTAGTGAAGGTGATTTGGTAACGTCCTGTTGAAAATTTAGCAAGAGATTGAATTCCAAAAGAAGTGATTGAGTTAGCCTCATTAATTTTTCCATACGCCAAAAAAGGATTGGGAGCATTTGTCCATTCTGTACCTGTTGTTGTGGCGCTTAGTACTTGTCCTGCAGTTCCTGTAGCGCCAGTTTCGTCTATAAGCTGTTCTTTAAGTTCTACGCTACCATTAGCAATTATTTCCAAACCATTTACACCGGTATGTTTTAAGTTGATAGCAACTTGTCCATCAACTGAAAGGCCTATTTGGTCAGCTGCTGGACTGAATAAACCAGTATTTGAGTCATCATGAAATCTATAAGACGGTTCGTTAGCCGTTCCATCGGAATTTAAAATACCCTCGGTCCGAATCGCACCCGCAACATGTAATTTGTTTTGAGGGTTGTCGGTTCCTATTCCCATATTATTTACGCCAGAAATATAAACAACATCTGCATTACCACTAGAGTCTTTAATTTCGGTGAGATTCCCCGATGCATCGGCATGAAATAGTGCGTTTGGAGTACCAGTAATAGAAGCTGTGTTAGTGTTGTTAGCCCATTCAACAACGCCAGAAAGGTTAGTTGTTAAAATCGTATTTGCTGTTCCGGGTGCAATATCTTCTGTTTTTATAGTATTATTTTCAATCTCTACAGATCCCACAGACTCAATTCCCATATTACCCATTGTAATTGATTTTGGCTGAATATGTGTAGAATTAATGTTACCGCTAGCAATGTGTTCACTTTTAATACCACTGTCAGCCACATCCAAATCAATAGTATTACCAGAAGAAGTAATTGTTATAGTTTCATCTACCGATGTAAATGTTTTTTCAGGAATCTCAATAATCGTAGTATTCCCATTTGCATGTGTAAAAGTGTAGGAGCTATCACTGTTTTTAACTAAAGAAATATTAGAAGAATTACTAAGTCCATCACACATATTTAACCACTGGCTTCCGTTGTGGTAAAAAACACATGCCACATCGGTATTGTAAATTAATGCGCCATGAGGCGGAGTAATGGCATTCATTTGAGCGGTAGTAATCCTAGTAATTATTAAAACTCTAGAAGTACTTTCTAATTCCAAAACAGCATTGGCATCCAAGTTTTGCGGATTGTCTCCAATTTTTATCTGACTATGAACCAGTCCGCTAAAGCTAATAGCAATGATAAGGAACAATAATTTTAATTTCATACAAGAGTTATTTGCCCTAATTAAATTCAAGTTAGTGTAAAATTTCCTTCTAATAATTCAGGAAATTAATGATTCTCATTCTTAGTTTCCTATCAATCTATATTATATATTAGATTGGAGTTGTTGGTGTTGGAATTAGCAAAAGTAAAATTATCTCCATATAAATCTAAATTTATAAGGTGAAATACTGTTCCATAGGGTAAAGTGATTAATCTTATAAGATAGCAGGTATATCTAAATGCGATGTTTCGTAAGCCTCTTTTTTACATTCAAAAATACGAGCAGTGCCTTGTCCTTTTAGTTTCAAAATTTCTCCATTAACAAGAATGTAATTCCCTTCTCTAAGTCCAACCACAGGAGTATTATTAAAACAATGAAATTCTTTAATTCTTGTTTCTCTAGTTTCTCCTTTATGGGTGCTGTTGGTGTCAGGGTCAAGATAGTGCGCGTTAATATTAAAGTTAACCAACTCAAGTGTTTTAAAACTTGGAGGGTAAACAATAGGCATGTCATTCGTTGTTTGCATGTTTATACCAGCAATATTACTACCAGCGCTTGTACCTAAATATGGAGTCCCATTTTGAATTGTCTCTTTTAAAGTCCCCATGATTTTATGAGTATACAATTGCTGTACTAGTAAAAAGGTATTTCCTCCACCGGTAAAAATAGCTTCAGATTTACGAATACCTTCCATTGGGTTCGTATACGTGTGCAAGCCAATAACTTCTTTATTTATCTTAGAAAAAGCTTTGGAAACTATTTTGGTATACGCATCATGAGACAGGCCACTTGGTCTTGCATAAGGAATAAATGTAATGGTCTTTATATCTTTAAAAAAAAAGGCTAAATCGTCTAGTAGATATTCTAAATAATTTTGACCAAATAAGGTCGATGTGCTAGCAAGTAGTAATTTTTTCACTTTTTTAAATTTGTTTTAGAAATGCAAATTAACAAAAGTTTAATGGTGCTATATTTTTATTTGACACTAAGTTGCATTTTCTTTATAGTGAAGAAATAATATTTCTGAAGTAAAGATGCTATAAATTAGCATATAAAACCACCAATACAAAACCAAATGAAAAATGCAATAGTACTACTAGTCACTCTGTTTATGATGACAACAGTACAGTCTCAGGAAAAAGACAGACAAATTTTAAGAGGGAAAGTGCTTTATAGAAATAGTAATGTCTCCAATGAAAATGTTATTAATACCACATCGGAAAAGGCAACTATTACTAATAATAACGGAGAGTTCGAAATTTGGGTTAGGGAAGGAGACGAACTAGTTTTTACTGCAGTAAATTATAAATTGAAAGTGCTGACGATAACTAAGGCTATTCTAAAAAGAAATAGGCTTGTTGTAGAGGTAAATGAGAAAGTTACCGAATTAGACGAAGTAGTTGTTGGGCCAGAAAATCAAGAAAAGTTTATAGAACTTAAGAATGAAGAATTTAAAGAATATTCTTATGAGCCGGACGAATCATCACCACTAATTAAGCCAGCTATGACTCCAGCAGGAAGTGATTTGCAAAACGGAATAAATTTTGTAAACTTATTTAAACTAATACGTAAATCGGTATTAAAAAATAAAAGTAATGAAAAAGACAAAAGACCGCCATTAAAGGTAAGTGATGTTTTGCGTCAGGTGTATGACGATAGTTTTTTTGTGAACGATTTGTCTTTGCCACAAGAAAAAATTGACGATTTCTTATTTTATTGCGATGCGAAAATGCCTGCGCAAGAACTGTTAAAGAAAGATAATGAATTTCAATTAATAGATTTTTTAGTAACACATAGTAAGAACTATTTAAAAGTTGTAGCCTCTGAAAAATAAAATTCTTTTATGTTCTTTTTTACTCATTTCCATTGCAACAAAAGCACAAGTGTTTTCTGCAAAAAAGGTAGAAGGAAAAGTTTGGAGTAAAAACGGAGATGTATCTGCGATTCATGTTCTGAATATTACGCAGAAAAAAGCGGCTATAACAAATGTTAGCGGCTATTTTTCTATTGTAGCAAGTTTGAATGATACCTTGGTTTTTTCCGCAGTTCAGTATAAAAGGAAAGAGTTGGTAATGACCAATACTATTCTAAAGAGTAACTTTATACAAGTCCCTCTGGAGGAAGCGCTGAATGAATTAGAAGGTGTAATCGTAACTCCCTACAGTTTAACAGGAAATCTTTATACAGATATGGGTTCTTTAGAAATAAAACCAATTACAACTTCAGCAACTTTAGGATTGCCAAATGCTTATGTAAAACCACCAACACAGAGCCAGAGAAAATTGTATGAAGCAACTTCAGGAGGTGGTTTAATACCTGTAAATCTAATTATAAATGCAATAACAGGAAGGACAAAAATGTTAAAACAGCGAGTTGCACGAGAAGAAAAATATGCCAGAACAGGACGTGTACAAGCTTTTTATGTGGATTCCATTTATACCAAAGAATTAAAAATACCGAAAGATAGGGTTGCCGATTTTATGTATTTCTGTGAGGTAGATCCAGTTTTTACTACTACAGTAGATTCACACGACCGATTACAAATTTGGGAGTATCTTAAAAAAAAGAGTTTGGTATATAGAACAAACAATACTTTAGATTAAATAACTTTCCTATATGTATAAACAAATGTTTTTTGTTTTTTTACTAGTTCTATCTGCTATGTCAGTTACCACAGCACAAGAAACAACAGGGAAGTTGGAAGGGGTGGTGCTAAGTGAAAGTGGAGATGTAGCAAACGTACATATAATAAACATTACTTCAGGAAAAGCTACAATAACACAGTTAAGTGGGTATTTTTCTATTCAGGTACAACTTAAAGATACGGTAGTTATTTCTGCAATACAGTATAAAAGGAAAGAACTTGTTATTACAAAAGCAATCTTGAAAAGTGGTTCTATTCGCATTAACCTTGAAGATGTCATAAACGAATTAGATGAAGTAATAGTACTGCCTTTTAACTTGTCTGGAGATTTAAGTATTGATATGAATAATTTAAAAATAGATCCAATAATTACAGCATCAACAATTGGTTTGCCAAATGCTCATGTAAAAAAGTTAACTTATATAGAAAAGAAAATGAACTCTGTAATGGGGGGAGGCACAATAGTATCCTTAATAAACGCTATTAATGGAAATACAAAGCGAATGAAGAAATTTGAAAAATCGTATGTAAAATATCAATTGAGTACCGAAATACGTGACTATTATTCCGACTCTCTTTTTACCCAAATATTGAAAATTCCTAAAAATAAAATAGCAGATTTCATGTATTTCTGTGAGATAGATATAGCATTTGATTCCATTGTTGGTATAGATAATAAATTAGATATACTAGATTTTTTAGAGAGAAAAAGTCTAGTATATACGGCAGAAAATATGATGAAATAATACGCAGCACTAAATGATTAGCAAATATTCCTTTTTAATTTTCACTGTGGTATTGTTGGTAAACAATTATGGCATAGCTCAGGAGTTTAGAGAAGAATTAGAAGGAGTCGTGCAAAGTGGAGGTAATGAGGTAGTGAATATTCATGTAGTAAATGTTACTTCAGGAAAAGCAACAATAACTCAACTCAATGGTTATTTTTCAATCGAAGTAAAATTAAGAGATACTATAAATTTTACGGCTGTTCAATTTAAAAAGAAAGAATTAGTAGTAACAACAGCTATTTTGAAAAGCAAGTATATTAGAATATTCCTAGAAGAAGAAATTACGAAACTAGATGAAGTTGTGGTAGCACCTCATAATCTTTCGGGAAATTTAGGTTCAGATTTAGAGGGGTTAAAAACAATACCAATAGTGACATCGTCTACTTTAAACTTGCCAAATGCAAGTATAAGAGTTATTACACAAAGTGAACGTCTTCTTTTGGAAGCAGATCGAGGTAGATTTTTGTATTTCTATGGTATAGGATTTGCGGTAAATATTCATAAAGTATTAAATAGGTTAAATGGTTCAACCAAAGGTTTTAAGAAAAGAGTAGCACGAGATAATAAGGATGTTGAAATTAATGAGTTTAAAAAATTCTATGTCGATTCCCTTTTTGTGAATGAACTCAAAATCCCTAAAAAGAGGATTACTGATTTTATGTATTTCTGTGAGGCAGATTCTATTTTTCTACCAATGATAGATCATAGTGATAAGCTACAATTATGGGAATTTCTTTTTAAGAAAAGCAAAGCTTATAGAAAAAATAACAATTTAGAATAAGTGGCATAGGTATTGCTTACTTTGGTCGAATACAAATAGAAGAAAAGAATATGCATATAATAAGAAAAGGAATTTTGTTTTTAGTATTGCCACTATTTGCCTTTACAGTAGCGCATAAATTTTATGTCTCGGTAACGAATATTAATTATTCCAAGGAAGACAAAGCCTTGCAAATTACGTCAAGAATTTTTATAGACGATTTTGAAATGGTTTTGCAAGAGCGTTATGGTATAGAAGCTAATTTAGGAACAAAAGAAGAGGCAACTATTGCAGATGAATATATAGAGAAGTATCTAAAATCGAAGTTTATATTTAAAATAGATGGCGAATACAAAACCTTCACTTTTATAGGTAAGAAATACGATAATGATATTATGATTTGTTATTTAGAACTATCTAAGGTCGAATTGGAAAAAATAAAAACCATAGAGTTTCAAAATGAAATATTAACAGATATGTACGAAGAGCAACAGAATATTATTCATTTTAAATTAAATGGAAAAAAGAAGAGTTTCATCCTAATAAAGGAAAGTAATAAAGGAATGTTAAAATTATAAATTTTATTAACATTTTGTTTTAAAACCGTTACATTTCAAACGCTAAAAAAACTATTTTAAAAAAATGAAAAAAGCTAAATATTATTTTGCTTCGTTATTATTCTTGTTTGCAGCAGTTGTTACAGCACAAGAAGAGAAGAAAGAGAGAGAATCTGGTCATGTAAACCAGAGTAAATTTAAGCAGTTGTACGAAGAGTTTGCAACGCCAAACACGTACAGATCAGCTTCAGGAGCACCTGGCCCAGATTATTACCAGCAACAGGCTAACTACAAAATGAAAATTGAGTTAGATGATAAGAATGCAAAAATTTATGGGGAAGAAACAATAACATATATTAATAATTCACCAGACGATTTAGAATTTCTTTGGTTGCAGTTAGACCAGAATGTAAGAGCAAAAGATTCTAAAGCATTATTAAAAGATGGTAGTGGTTTGCCAATAGCAGAGCAAACTTCTGCATTTGTAACAAAGTATGCTACAGAAGCTTTTGATGGCGGATTTAATATTGAATTTGTACAAGATGCTAAAGGGAATGCTTTGCCATATACAATCAATCAAACGATGATGCGTATAGATCTTCCAGAGCATTTAAAGAGTAAAGGACAAATATCTTTCAGTATTAAGTGGTGGTACAATATTCCAGACCATACCGTAAATAGAGCAAGATCTGGTTATGAGTTTTTTGCTAAAGACGAAAATAGAGCTTATGTAATAGCACAGTTTTTTCCAAGAATGGCAGTTTATAGTGACGTAGAAGGATGGCAAAATCACCAGTTCTGGGGAAGTGGAGAATTCGCATTAACTTTTGGAGATTACGAAGTAGATATTACAGTTCCGGCAGATCATATTTTAGATGGCACAGGAGTTCTTCAAAATAGAGAAGAGGTATTTAGTAAAGAAATGTTGGCTAGATACAAAAAGGCTGAAAAATCATATGATAAGCCAGTAATTATTGTAACCCAAGCAGAAGCAGAAGAGGCAGAAAAAGGTTTTTCTGAAGAGAAGAAGACATGGAAACTAAAAGCGAAGAATGTTCGTGATTTTGGTTTTGCAACTTCTCGTAAGTTTATTTGGGATATGCAGGCTGTAAAGATTGGAAATAAAGATGTAATGGCAGTATCTATGTATCCAAAAGAAGGAAACCCATTATGGGAAGAATATTCTACCAAAGCGGTAGCAGCAACTTTAAAGTCGTATTCTTTACATTCATTTGATTATCCTTATCCAAAGGCAATTTCTGTGCATGCAAAAAGACAAGGAATGGAATATCCTATGATTTGCTGGAATTACGGTAGACCAAACGAAAAAGGAGAGTATTCGGACCGAACTAAATATGGAATGATTAGTGTAATTATACACGAAGTAGGACATAACTTTTTCCCAATGATTGTGAATTCAGATGAACGTCAGTGGGGATGGATGGATGAAGGTTTAGATACCTTTATGCAGTATATGGCAGAGCAAGAGTTTGGGGAAGAGTTTCCAGAAGCAATAGCGCCCAACAAAAAGTATCCTTCTAGAAGAGGAGCTCCTGCAAAAATAGTACCTTATATGAGTGGAGATCAAAGTACTATTTCTCCAATTATGTCGAACCCAGAAAATGTGTATCAATTAGGACCAAATGCTTATGGAAAACCAGCAACAGCATTAAATATCCTTAGAGAAACAGTAATGGGAAGAGAATTGTTTGATCATGCATTTAAAACCTATTCTAAAAGATGGATGTTTAAGCACCCAACACCAGAAGATTTCTTTAGAACAATGGAAGATGCTTCTGCTGTAGATTTAGATTATTTCTGGAGAGGTTGGTTCTATACTACAGATTATGTAGATATGGGTGTGAAAGCTGTTAAGAAGTACTATGTAACTAACAAGCCTACCAAAAAGATGAAAGAGTATATGGAGGCTAGAAACATTAAGGAAAAAGATCTACCACCATTAGTCTATTTAGCAGAAGAAGGTACAGAAGATTTTAAGGAAAAATTAAAAGGGAAAAAACCTTCAGAAACTTCAAAATCTTTAAGAGAATATCTGATGGATAATTTTACAGCAGTGGAAAGAGCAGCAGTAAAAGAGCCTAATTTTTTCTATGAAATTACGTTTGAAAAGCCAGGAGGAATACCAATGCCATTAATCGTTGAGTATACGTATGCAGATGGTACCGTGGAAAATATTACATACCCAGCAGAGATTTGGAGAAAGAATGATGCAGAAGTAAAAAGAGTAATAGCTTCTGAGAAAGAATTGGTTGGAGTAATTGTTGATCCTAAAGCAGAAACGGCAGATATTGACACAACAAATAATTCTTGGCCTAAGAAAGAAGAGAAATCAGATTTTGACAAGTTTAAGAACAAAGTAAAAGGATAGTACCCTTTTTACAAAAAAATGCCCTGACATTCCATATAAAAATGTGGATTGTCAGGGCATTTGTATTTAACTATACTAACTTCTCATTATATTTGTAGTATGAATTTAATGATTCCTTTATTTATTAGTGGTGGAGAGATTTTCTTTATTATGTTTATTGTAGTAATGGTCTTTGGTGCAGATAAAATTCCTGGGATAGCTAAGGGACTTGGTAAAGGAATGCGTCAATTAAAAGATGCAACAGAAGATATAAAGCAAGAAATTCAAAAAAGTGCTGATAAGCAAGGTATAGATACCGATTTTGTAAAAGATATAAAACAAGGTATAGAGAAGGTTAAAGATAGTATACCAGATATAACAGGTACAATTAAGAGAAAATAATTTTGGAACTTGTTGATAAACTCATAGCGTGGGACAGAAGTACCTTTGTATATCTAAATAGTCTGGGCGTAGAGCAATACGATACTTTTTGGATAACTGTTACCAATATTTTCACTTGGATTCCTTTATTCATTTTATTTTTTGTTCTTGTTTTTATAAAACACCCTAAAAAAGAAGCATTCTCCATAGCATTAACCATTGTAGCTTTAATTTTCTTTATTTTATTTCTAACAGATATTACAAAAGAGTTTATAGAAAGGTTACGGCCTAATAATGAGCCAGCAATAAACGGTATAATACGAATTTTAAAAGACCCATCTAGTTATAGTTTTTTCTCTGGGCATGCATCTAGTTCATTCTCTGTTACAACCTTGGTAGTTTTGTTTCTTCGGAAGAAAACAAAATGGGTTTGGTTATTTTATATATGGCCGTTAGTATTTGTAACAAGTCGCATTTATGTAGGTGTGCATTATCCCGTGGATATTATAGTAGGGGCATTGGTAGGTACACTAACAGCAAACTTATTTTACACAATGCACCGTAAATTTATAAAACCCTACTTAGGGTTAGTCCGTCTCTAATTGGGAATAAAACAGTTTCCACTCTAGGGTCCTCTTTTAATTTTTTATTGTATTCTAAAAGCACTTTGGTAGCCTTGTCTTTAGGGCTTAAGGGTTCTACCACTTTTCCAGACCATAAGACATTATCCGATAAAATAACACTTCCAGGTCTTGTCTTTTTTAGAACGGCTTCAAAATAATCTGGATAGCTCACTTTTTCAGCATCAATAAAAATAAGATCAAAAATTAAATCGAGTTTAGGGATAATGGTTAATGCATCCCCAGTATGTTGTATAATTTGTTTAGCCTTTTCGCTTTTGTCAAAATACCTGCGCTGCATTGTTTCTAGTTCTTCATTAATATCGATAGTGTGTAATTGTCCATTTTTTTGCAAACCTTCAGCCAAACAAAGTGCGGAGTAGCCTGTGTATGTTCCAATTTCCAGAATATTTTTTGGAAATATTATTTTGGATAGTAGACTTAAAGCACGACCTTGAAAATGACCAGTAATCATTCTAGGCTGAATAACCTTTAAATGCGTTTCTCTGGTCAACTCTTGTAATAATATTGGTTCTGACTCTGAGTGATCGGTAATGTATTTTTCTATAGCTTCAGAAAGAAAATGCATAAGGAATATTTTTTGCAAAATTATAGAAATCTGTAGTACTTTCGTGTAGCAATTTAAAATAAGCCAGTTTTGTATATTAAGAATTGTTTTAAGAAATAGTATTTTTTACGATTAATAAGCCTGTTATGGAGAATTTTGTAATAAGAGATGCCGTTTTAGAAGATTTAGAAACCTTGTTGTATTTTGAACAAGGCATAATCTCTTATGAACGACCATATGATGAAACTTTAGATAAAGATCCAATTAATTACTATAATTTGAGGGAATTGATTTTGGATGAAACTACTAAAATTGTTGTTGCAGAAATTGATGCAAAAGTAGTAGGGTCTGGTTTTGCTCAAGTTAGAAATGGCAAACCCTATTTAAGACATGAAGTATATGCCTATTTAGGATTTATGTATACGGATCCTAATTATAGGGGAAAAGGAGTAAATAAAAGGATAATAGAAGAATTAAAAGAATGGTCGTTAGCCAAAGGAATAAAAGAAATAAGGCTTACTGTATATAGCGATAATGATTCTGCAATAAGGGCATATGAAAAAGTTGGATTCGCAAAACATCTCATAGAGATGAGAATACCAGAATAGTTCCTATAAAAGATAAATTTCGTTGTAAGTATCAATATCGAAATTGTATTTTTGAAAAAAACAGAGATATGCAATTCCAGAATACCTTAGAGTTTGCAAAGCAGTTAGATGCGGAGGATAAACTAAATATTTACCGAGATGCGTTTTATTTTCCAAAAGTAAATGGCAAGAAAGTTATTTATTTTACTGGAAATTCTTTGGGATTACAGCCAAAACGGACACAGGAATTTGTTCATGAGGTAATGGAAGATTGGAAAAACCTTGCAGTTGAAGGGCATTTTTATGCAGAAAAACCTTGGTGGGATTACCATGAAAGACTGGCAGCACCATTAGCTAAAATGGTTGGCGCTAAAACGGAAGAAGTATCTGTTATGAATACACTTACGGTTAATTTACATTTGCTTATGGTGTCTTTTTATAGACCAACTAAAAAGCGATATAAAATTATATGTGAGGAAAAAGCATTTCCATCCGATCAATATTTATTGCAAAGTCAGGTTCGGTTTCACGGATATGATGTAGATGATGCCATTGTAGAAGTAAAAAAACGAGAAGGAGAACATTTTTGGAGAGACGAAGATATATTGGCTAAAATAAATGAAGTAGGTGATGAGCTAGCATTAGTTCTATTAGGAGGAGTGAATTATTACAACGGTCAGGTTTTTGATATGAAAACAATTACCAAAACAGGAAAATCTGTAGGTGCTGTTGTAGGTTGGGATTTGGCACATGCAGCAGGAAATGTAGAACTAAAATTACACGATTGGGGAGTAGATTTTGCAGCGTGGTGTAGTTATAAGTATATGAATAGTGGACCAGGAAATGCCTCGGGTATTTTTATAAATGAAGAATATTTAAACCGAAAAGATATTCCAAGGTTTGAAGGTTGGTGGGGAAATAAAAAAGAGACGAGATTTTTAATGAAGCCTGAGTTTGAACCGATGGAAAATGCAGATGCATGGCAATTGAGTAATGCATCAATTTTATCTGTTGCACCATATTTAGCATCCTTAGAGCTTTTTGAAGAAGTAGGTATGGCTAGTTTAATCGAAAAAAGGAATAAAATAGTAGCATATTTAGAGTTTGTATTACAGGAAATAGACAAAGAAGTAGAAAGTACTTTTGAGATTATAACTCCGAAAGAAAGAGGCTGTCAATTATCAGTTTTACTACATGGAGAAGGAAAATCTCTTTTCGATTACTTAATGAAAAAAGGAGTAATTACAGATTGGAGAGAACCAAATGTAATTCGGCTCGCTCCCGCACCGTTTTACTGTTCTTTTGAAGATATGTATAGTTTTGGGCAAATTTTAAAAGAAGGAATAGTTTCTAAATAATAATTGTTTACTTTTTAGATTTCACTTTAATACGTGTAAAGTAGAGCGTAAAATTTTCTTTTGATTTTTTAAAAGTAGAAGCTATTTTTAAGCCTTTTTTGTCAATATAATCCTCCCAAGTTGTAGTCATGGAGGCTTCAACTTGATTCCCTTTCCTAAAGACCCATTCTTGAATGATATAATTGTCGTCAAAATAAAAATCATAAGCATCGCCAGGAGTGTATCCTCCTTCATCGCTATACACAATAGTTAGTTTTTGCATTTTTTTAGCACCAATAGGACTTAGAATACCAGTAGTATGGGTGAAGGTGAAGTTGTTTTTATCCCATATTAAATTAAAAGGAGCCAATAACCAATACTTATCATTTATAAAACCACTGTTTGTTTTTCTTGCAATGCTATCCATATTTTTTCTATTGTAGAATGTAGTGTCGGTAGCACTTATTGCTGTTATCGCGTTATTTTTTGTATTCCATATCCAGGTACGTTCAAAATGAGTAGTATCTCGGTCAACATTAAAAGTGAATTTTAGTTCCGATACATTTTTCCAAGAAGAGAACCCATGTGCATTAGAAATTTTTTCGAGAATAGATGTTTCTTTAACACTCTCTTTTGTTTTGTTTTCGGTTTTGCAATTGTAAAATATTAGCAATAAGAACATTACGAATAGTGGATTGTTTTTCATTTTTTGCAATTTTATCAAATATAGGACGTTTAGTTTTATACTACTCAAAAAATACGCCTGTAAAGAAGATAGCAGGTAAAATTAGCTAACCATATTTTGTTTAATTGTCTAATAAATAAATGTGACTTTTTGTTAAAAAGGGGTCTAAAAATATAGATGACGGATTCAACGTTAAATTGGGACTAGACAGCAGTATAAAGAACTTATCAGACGAAAACCTTGTTCAAGAAATTGTCAAGGATAACAACTCATTGTTATTTAGTGTCTTGTATGATAGATATGACAAGATAGTATATAACAAGTGTTATAGTTTTTCAAAATCTAAAGATGAAGCAGAAGATTTAACACAAGATGTATTTTTAAAGCTTTTTGTTAAGCTAAATACATTTAAAGGAAAATCTAAATTTTCCACTTGGTTGTATTCTTTTACATATAATTTCTGTGCAAATTATGTGAATAGGGATAGGCATCGAAAAATTAGTGGACATTCTAGTGTAATAGATGAGAATTTTGATGATTTTGGATATGAAGTAGCAGAGGATGATTTCTCTAGTATGAAAGCAAAAAGGTTGAAAGAAGCGTTGGAAATTATCGATGCAGAAGACAAATCTATCTTATTGTTAAAGTACCAAGATGATGTTAGTATAAAAGAATTAGAGATATTATTAGACATAGGCTCAAGTGCAGTTAAAATGCGACTTAAAAGAGCAAGGGTTAAAATAATGAAGATATACAACGAACTAAACTAAACCAGATTTATAAACTAAAACAAATTAACCTATGGCGTTAGCAAGTAGAAACCCTTTTAAAGAGTTAGAAACATCTTTATTAGAAGTCCCTCCAGAAATGAGGAAAAAAGTGATGAGCGATATAGCAACAGCTAAGCTTATTATGGAAATGGCTTCATTATTTACATTTAATTATTCCTCCGTATTAGAAGGGTTAATAAAAACTGGGAGGGGGTAAAATTAAATAAAAAGGTACAATTAATTCTTTATTATGGAAACAATTAGTGAGTGGAAAATTTTGATTTTGGAGTCATTACAAAATATGGGAGATGCTATTGCCTCAATATTGCCTAGTCTTATTGGAGCCGTAGTTATTCTTATTGGAGGATGGTTAATTACGAAAGTAATTTTATCCATACTTCGGAAAATTTTGAGCGTTACAAAAATAGATAAACTTACAGATAAAATTAATGAGACAGGTGCATTTGGTACAACAGATGTAAAATTTAAAGTCTCTAAAGTTATATTGGGTTTTGTAAAATTGATTCTTTTTCTAGTGTTTCTTATTATCGCAGTAGATATTATGAAATGGGATATAGTTTCTGTAGAGATTGGAAATCTATTGCGTTATTTACCAAAACTTTTCAGTGCAGTTGCACTAATAATGATAGGTCTATATGTAGCCACCTATATTAGAAAAGGAGTGCAAAGTCTTTTTGAGTCTTTCGCTTTAGGTGGAGCAAAATTAATAAGCAACCTTATTTTTTATGTTATTCTTGTATTTGTTGCAATTACTGCTTTAAACCAAGCAGGAGTAGATACTACAATTATAACAAATAATATAACACTAATACTTGGTGCTTTTTTATTGGCAGTAGCTATTGGTTTTGGTCTAGGGTCAAAAGAAGTAATAGGTGATTTATTGCGAACTTTCTATACACGTAAAAACTTTATGATTGGCGATCATGTAAAAATAAAAGAGGTAGAAGGCACTATAGAATCTATAGACAATATTTGTGTTATTGTAAAAACAAAAAGTGGAAAGACAGTAATTCCAATAAAGAAAGTAGTAAACAGCAAAGTAGAAATAGTGTCATAGTTGAAAACTAGTTGTTTATAGCTAGGATAGGATTTTCTAGGAAATTCTATCTTTTATAGTATATAGTTTTATGAAGTTGATGGTAACATAATTTTTAAGAAGATAGATGTGGTTATTTACTCTAGGAGTAAATTGAGAATGAGAAAGTCTATTTTTAAAATTTATTGTAGATAGAGTTTATTTGTGTGTGAATGAAGTAGGTAAGAAAGGAGAGAAAGCAAAACTTGTAAATTGAATTAAAGAGAAGATTAATTTAAATGCCTAGCACAGAAGATGACTGAAATTAAAAGCGTGAAATTGTTCACGATTCAAGAAAATGTTCATGAAAGTGAAGACTCTATGGATGTTCAGGTTCAGGTTGTAGTTAAGTTCCACCTACTAGATATACAAATGAAGATGCATTATAGAATGCACTTGTTTATTTTTAATATGCATGGGAGGGTAGAGGCGCCTGTTTTCTGCCCAAATTGGGATCAGGGAACTATCTATTTAGATTCAAAAGTTGCAAATAAAAATATGCTGGGTCATTTTGTATACCCAGTAAAAGCTTTAAAGTCTTCCGTAATAATAGAGGAGAATATGACTATAGAATTAAATGAAAATTTTGCAAGCAAGAGTTTTTCTCCAAAATATACAAAAGCTTTTGCATCATTAATTCCTGTTACAGCATATGCTTCCAAATGGTCTAATGAGTATCATTTTGATGTTTTATTTAAATAAGTAGTTATTTCGTTAACCAATAGGAGTTGAAGAACAAACAGGGGTTACTATTTAGTTTTCTCCATAAAGAAATACAACACTATAGCCTAAATAGAAAAACTTGTATTTGTCTGTGGATATTCCATACCTAGTTTTCAATAAAAATGATTAATTTTGATTTCAATTAAGAAAACAAAAAATGAGTTCGAAAAAAGGAAAGATACAAGAAGCTATTGATGAGAAATTATTAAGCGAAAGAAAAGTGTTTTTGTGGGGTATGGTAGATGACGATTCTGCAAAACATGTTATAGACCGTTTATTGTTTCTTGATATGCAAAGTGATAAAGAAATACAATTGTATATAAACAGTCCAGGAGGATATGTTACTTCTGGTTTTGCAATGTACGATACTATAAAATCATTAAAGAGTCCTGTTTCTACAATTTGCTCTGGTTTAGCTGCATCTATGGGTTCTATTTTGCTTTCTGTAGGAAAAAAAGGCAGACGTTTTATTCAGCCACATGCTCAGGTGATGATACACCAACCAAGTGGAGGTGCAAGAGGGCAGGCTTCTAATATAGAAATTCAAGCTAGAGAGATTATTAAAACAAAAGAATTAAGTGCTAGAATACTTGCAGATAATTGTGGGCAAGATTTTGACAAGGTTTTAAAAGATTTTGATAGAGATTACTGGATGAGTGCAGAAGAGTCTGTGGCATACGGAATTGTAGATGGAATTCTTGAGTAGCATATAATGCCAATTTATAAAGTTAAATTGGTGTTACAATAAATAAAATACTAAGGTCCTTTGCAAAACTGTAAAGGGCTTTTTTTGTAAAGTATATTTTTCTCATGATTTTGTTTTTGAGAATCCTTAACTTGTAAATTCAATTTTGTAAAATAAATTTATGCAGCAAACGCCTAAGAATATAGCTATAGTTGGTTCAGGGTTGGTTGGGTCGCTTTTAGCAGTGTATCTTGTAAAAGAGGGGCATACCGTAACCGTTTTTGATCGTAGGCCAGATATTAGGAAAATAAAGTTTTCAGGACGTTCTATTAACCTAGCAATGAGCAATAGAGGGTGGAATGCCTTAAGAGAAGTAGGAATAGAGGAGGAAATAAAGAAAATAGGTGTTCCTTTAGATAAAAGGGCAATGCATGTAAACGGGCAGGAAGTTTATTTTCAGAAATACGGAAAACAAGGAGAAGCAATTTGGTCTATATCTAGAGGTGTTTTAAATAGAAGCATGATTAATTTGGCTGAAGAGGCAGGAGTCAAGTTTAAGTTTGAAGAAAAAGTTTGGGATGTTAATTTACCCGAAGCTAAAATTTACACAGGAGAGACAGAGAAAGGAGTTTGGGAAGAATATAAATATGATATTATTTTTGGATGCGATGGCGCGTTTTCGAGAGTAAGGCATAAAATGCAAAGAAGAAGTAGGTTTGATTATTCTCAGAAATTTATAGATGTAGGGTATAAAGAATTAACGATACTACCAAATGAGGATGGTTCTCATAAATTAGATGGAAATTCTTTTCATATATGGCCTAGAGGTAAATTTATGTTGATTGCAATGCCTAATCTGGATGGTAGCTTTACCTGTACTTTGTTCATGCCATTTGAAGGAGAAAATTCTTTCGAGAATTTAAAATCCAACGAAGAAGTAAGTGATTTTTTCACATCATTTTTTCCAGACGTGAAAGAGGATATAAACCAATTGACAGAAGATTTTTTCAGGAACCCTACAAGCGCAATGGTAACAATGAAATGTTATCCTTGGACATATTGGGACAAAGTAGCTTTAGTTGGGGATTCTGCGCACGCTATAGTTCCTTTTTACGGGCAAGGAATGAATGCAGGCTTCGAGGATATTTATATATTATCTAAGTGTCTTAAAAAGCACGGAGATGATTGGGAGGCTATATTTAAGGAATATCAGGAGGAAAGAAAGCCTAGTGCAGATGCCATTGCCGAACTTAGTTATAGGAATTTTATTGAAATGAGTAGTAAAACGGCAGATTCGAGTTTCTTGCTACAAAAAAAAATAGAAAAGCATTTTGCTGTCAAGCATCCAGAAAAATGGATTCCAGTATATTCCAGAGTAACTTTTTCAGATAGACCATATGCGGAGGCATTGGCTATTGGTGATCAGCAGGAAAGAATTATGGAGCAAATAATGGAAACTCCAAATATTGAAGAAAAATGGAATTCAGAAGAAATTGAAAATAAGATTTTAAGTCTGTTATAAGTAAACCCGCAGACCTAAAATAAAAAATCCCAACTAGTACTAGTTGGGATTTTTTATTTTAAAATTGTAATTACTATAATTTAGCAAACATTTTTCTCATTTTCTCTTGTTCTTCTTCAGCAAGAACAGGGTCAACTAAAATACGACCACTATGTTCATCGGTAATGATTTTTTTACGAGAAGCAATTTCTGCTTGTACCTGAGGCGGAATTGTAAAGAAAGAACCACCAGCAGCACCTCTTTCAATAGGAACAATTGCCAAACCATTTCTTACATTAGATCTAATACGTTTGTATGCTTTAACCAAACGTTCTTCTATTTGGTTTTCATATTTAGCAGATTTAAGTAAAAGTGCTTCCTCTTCTTTTTCTGTTTCAGCAAGAATAGCGTTTAATTCACTTTTCTTATGCTTTAAATGCGTTTCTCTAGCAGATAATTTTTCTTTTGTTTCAGAAATAATTGCCTTTTTCTGTTCTGTTTGCGCTTTAAATTCTTTTATGTTCTTTTCAGCCAATTGAATCTCTAATTCTTGAAACTCAACCTCTTTAGTTAAAGAATTAAATTCTCTACTGTTTCTAACGTTTTTTTGTTGCTCTGTATATTTTTTCATTAAAACTTTAGATTCATCAATTAGGTTCTTTTTAGCACCTACTTCAAAACCAATAGTTTCAAGATCTGTCTTTAATTTATCCAACCTTGTTTTAAGGCCAAGTACTTCATCTTCCAAGTCTTCAACCTCTAAAGGCAGCTCACCGCGAACATTACGTATTTCATCAACTCTAGAATCAATCAATTGCAAATCATATAATGCTCTTAATTTTTCTTCCGCTGTTGCTTCTTTCTTTTTTGCCATATTTAATAATACTTGATGGGATTTGTTTTACTCTCCGATAAAGAGATTGCAAAATTAGGCATTTTTTTTGTAAGATACTCAACTAATAGGTTTTTTGTAAACTGTTCTGTCTCGTAATGTCCAATGTCTGCTATGATTATTTTATTTTCTGCTTCGTAAAACTGATGGTACTTCATGTCTGCTGTAATGAAAACATCTGCTTTAGCGGCAATAGCGTTTTTTATGGCAAAAGAACCACTACCACCAAGCACTGCCACCCGTTGTATTTTTTTGCCCAATAAAGTAGAATGTCTAATACAGGAAGCGTTCATTTTGTTTTTTAATAGTTTTAAAAAATCCTTTTCAAGCATAGGTTCAGGAAAGCTTCCTACCATCCCCATACCTATGTTTTTATTGCTATTATCTAAAGTCTGAATTTCATAGGCAACTTCTTCATAAGGATGGTTTTCGAACAGAGTATTTAAAACGGCATTCTCTTTTCCTTTTGGGTATGTAAGATGTAGTTGTGCTTCTTCTTCAAAATGTGTTTTTCCTATTGAGCCTTTAACAGGATTAGCTTTTTCATTTGCATTGTAACTTCCAATACCATTTACAGAAAAACTACATTCTGAATAATTCCCTATGCTACCAGCACCTGCTTTATAAAGAGACTCCTTAAGGTTTTCTGCTTGTTCCAAAGGAACATAAGTGGTTAGTTTTTTTATAGTTCCTTTTTGAGGAATTAAAATAGAAGTATTAGATAGTCCTAGAGCTTCACATATTTTAGCATTTACACCTTCAGGGGAGTTGTCTAGGGCAGTATGTGGGCTGTAAATAGCAATGTTATTTTGTATGGCTTTTATTATAACACGTTCCACATAATTAGCGCCAGTTATTTTCTTTAATCCTTCAAAAATAATAGGGTGAAAACTTAGGATGAGGTTGCATTTTTTAGAAATAGCCTCATCTACAACATTTTCCAAAGTATCTAAAGTTATTAGTACACCTGTGACATTGGTATTAGGGCTTCCAGTTAAAAGTCCAACATTATCAAAATCTTCAGAATAGGCTAGTGGGGCTAGTTCTTCCAGTATATTAGTTACATCTTGTACAATCATTTTTGAAATTTTATAGGATACCAAAGATAAAATATTATATTTTCGTTCTAATGCAAGTATTAAAAAAAATAGGGTTTCCGATAGCAGTAATATATGGTTTGGTAGTTCGTCTACGAAATTATTTGTTTGATGTTGGTGTTTATAGTTCCAAATCGTTTAAGACGCCAACTATTTGTGTTGGGAATATAAGTGCCGGCGGAACTGGTAAAACTCCTATGATAGAGTATTTAGTGCGCCTATTGAAACACACACATAAAGTTGCTGTTCTTAGTAGAGGGTATGGAAGAAAATCTAAAGGTTTGTACTTGGCAAAAAAGAATTCTACAGTTGAAGAGTTGGGAGATGAGCCATTTCAAGTCTATTCTAAATTTTCAGATATTTCTTTGGTTGTTTCTTCTAATAGGAGGGAGGGTATTTCGTTTTTAGAGAAAGAAATTGCTCCAGATATAATCTTGTTAGACGATGCCTACCAACATAGAAAAGTTACCCCAAGCATATCTATTTTATTAACAGCATATAATAATTTGTATTGTGATGATTGGTTTTTACCAGTCGGTAGTTTACGAGATACGAAACAAGAGGCAAAACGTGCTAATTTAATAGTGGTAACAAAATGTCCTGATAATCTAGAAGAAGAAAAAAGGTCTCAAATTATAAAAAGGCTAAAAGTTACAAGTAGCCAGGAAGTTGTTTTTAGTACATTGTGTTATGATGTGGAGTTAAAAGGTGGTATGCAAGGTTTAACATTAGACGATGTTAGACAAAAGAAAATCACTTTGGTAACTGGTATTGCTTATCCAGAGCCTTTAGTGGCGTACTTAAAAAGTGAGAAAATTTCTTTTGAACACTTAAAATATAAAGACCATCATTTTTTTAGTACGAAAGAAATTAATTTGTTTAGTACTAAAGAATGTATTCTTACTACAGAAAAAGATTACGTAAGATTAAAAGGGAAGCTTAACAAGTTGTGGTATATAGAGATGAAACATAAGTTTTTGTTTCAAGGGGAAGAAAAATTAAAGATAATTATTGCAACACCTAAGATATCTGCTTCTTAATTTTTTTTTCAAAAATATTCTCGCCAATTTTCTGGTAGAATATTTCTGGTTTAAAAGGCTTAGTTACAACGTCATCACAACCAGCGGCATAGAAATGATCCAAACTATCATCTAAAGAAATTGCTGTAAGTGCTATGATAGGGATTTCTTTGTTAAATTTTCTAATTTCAATAGTGGCTTCTACACCACTTATTCCAGGCATATGAATATCCATTAAAATGGCATCGTATTTATTATTAATAGTCATTTCAATAGCATCTGTACCATTACTAGCAATGTCACTAGTAACATCTTTTTTGGATAACATTTTTTTTGTTATCACTTGGTTTATTTTGTTGTCTTCCACAATTAAAAGGTGTAATCCTTTTAAGTTATATTCTTTTTGCGTGATTTCAAAAGGAGTGTCTTCAATAACATTGTTGTTTACTTTTAAGTTAAGTTCAAAAAAGAAGGAGCTTCCCTTTCCTAATTCGCTTTTAAGTTGAATTTGGCTATTGAAAATACCTAATAAGCTTTTTACAATGGTTAACCCTAACCCAGTTCCGCCGTACTCTCTATTTATTTGAATAGATCCTTGCTCGAAACTATCAAAAATGTTCTTCTGGTTTTCTTTAGAAATTCCAATACCAGTATCTTTTACTTCAAAATAGATAGTGATATCATCGTCTATATTTTTTATAGATCTAGCAATAATGGTGACTTCTCCATCTTTTGTGAATTTTAAGGCGTTACCAACTAGGTTCATGAAAATTTGAGAAAGTCTTAGGGAGTCTCCTGTTAGGTTTTTCGGAATTTTAGAGTCGAAATCTAGTATTATTTCTGTATTGTTTTGTTTTGCATTTTGTTTTAGAGCACTAGTTACTTCTGTTAGGACCTTTTTTAAATTAAACTCATCATTTATGGGTTCTAATTTATCTGCATCAATTTTATTTATTTGAAGGATATCATTAATAAAATTTAAAAGATAATCTCCTGAAAATTTTAAAGACTTTAAATGGTCCATCTGATCTTCTCTGGGTTTTTCTTCCAATAATAGGTGGGTAAGTCCAGTTACCGCGTATAAAGGTGTTCTCAGTTCATGACTAACAGTAGATAAGAAGTTAGTTTTGGCTTCCATGGCTAGTACCGCAGAGTCTTTTGCCGTTTGTAATTCTTTGTTTTTAGTGTGTAATAAGTCGTTTGTTTTTAGTTTTATTTTGTTGTTTCTGTAAAGAGAAACAGCTAGTAGAGAGATTATAGTTAGAAAAATTGATGCAAGTATTGCGGTAATTTCCGACTTACTCGCAGCATCTTTTAACTCTTCATTTTCTTTTTCAAGTTTTTTAACAGTATCTGTAGCCGAATCAAATTTAATTTGATTTGCTGTTTTGGCTTCAGTCTTAATTTTGTCAACTGTGAAAACAGAATCGGTAATCTCTTTTGTGTTTTTTAGGTGTTCCAAAGAAGATTTGAATAATTCTAACTCCTCATAAGTTGCAGTTAAGAATTGGTTAGCCTCTAAAATTTCTTTGTTGAAGTTGTTTTTTTTTGCAAGATCCAACGCTCTAAGAGTTAGTTTAATACTTTCCTCGTGTTTTCCCGTTTTACGATGTAATCTTCCTAGTCCAATAAGAGCTCTAGTAGCTAAGTAATTTTTTTCTAGAATATCATTATTAACAACCAGAGAACTTAGATTCTTTTCAGCTTCTTCAAATTTTTCTAATTTAATGAATAATTCGCCCTTTGCTAAAAGAACATTATTTAGAAAATTTCGATTATTATTAAGACGTTTCGCTTCATCTAATAAAAAAAGTGACATAAAGATTTTTTCATCCTTGAAGAGAATCATTGCCTCTATGTATTTGTTAATGGCAAGTCCGTAAGGGAATTCAATATCTTTAAGAGATACATTTGCTCTGTCGTAATAAAACAAGGTAGATTCTTCGTCTTTTAACTTTAGGTATAGAAGGGAGAATTTATTATAGCAATTAATAAGTCCTTTATCATCTAGGTTTTTTTCTGCTAATTCCTGTGCTTTCTCTAACTCTTTAAGAGCAAGATTCATTTTATTCTCATTTTCGTAAGTCTTAGCAATTCTGAAATGAGATTCAATTCCTTGTTCTGAATTAGAATTTTTCTGAGAGTTGGCACTTTGAAAAATTGAAAAGAGGGCTATTATTAATAGCGTATGTTTAATTTTGGTATGTAATAAAATAAGCTTCAAATATATTTATTCTTTATAAATAGATTGATTAGGTCTATAATTCTACTGCTGTATCCAGTTTCATTGTCGTACCAACCAATAATTTTGACCATTTTCCCAATAACGGAGGTCATCTGTGAATCAAACGTACAAGAGTAATAACTATTGTTTATATCTATAGAAACTATAGGATCTTCCGTATAATAAAGTACGTTTTTTAATGCTCCGTCAGAAATTTCCTTAAAAGTATCATTAATTTCTTTGATAGATGTTTCTTTTTTAACATTAAATGTTATGTCGGTAAGAGAGCCATTTGCAACAGGAACCCTTATGCCACAGCCACCTATGACGTTGGATAGTTCTGGGAAAATTTTAGTCAAAGCTTTTGCAGCCCCGGTTGTTGTTGGGATAATAGATTGCGATGCAGCTCTTGCTCTTCTTAAATCGCGATGTGGCTGGTCGTGTAGACTTTGGTCAGATGTATACGAATGTATGGTAGTGATGTACGCCTGTTCTATTCCACATAAGTCTTGTATCACCTTAATCATAGGTGCTGCATTATTTGTAGTGCAAGAAGCATTAGATACAATATGATCGTCAGAAGTTATAATAGTTTCATTTATTCCAAAGACAATCATTTTAATAATATCATCTGCTGGAGGAGCAGATAAGATGACCTTTTTAGCGCCGTTTTTAATATGGTAGTCAAGAATATTTTTTGTTTTAAATTTCCCTGTGGCTTCTATAACTATAGAAACATTATTGGCAGCCCAATCAATGTCTTTAGGAGAATGATGGTTTGTTAATGCGATAGATTTTCCTTCTACAAGAATGGCGTTTTCGGTATAGTCAATAGATTTATTGAGAACACCATGAATACTATCGTATTTTAGTAAATGGGATAATGTTCTTGCGTCTGCTAAATCGTTAATAGCAACGACTTCTATATTAGAATGACTGCTTAGAAGTCTAAATAAGGTTCTACCTATTCGTCCGAAGCCATTAATGCCAATAGTTACTTTTTCCATATGAAAGGTCTATAATCAGGAAAATGATGTTGTGCCTACTTTATGTAATATAGAACTGTAATGCAGTTTTAAGCTGTAAAGTTTTTTTATTATTTAAAGCGAGCTAAAATTATTTTATATGCTTGTGTGCTTTGTATGAAGATCTTACTAATGCGCCACTTTCAACATGTCTGAAGCCCATTTTTAAACCTACTTCTTCATATTTTTTAAACTGATTGGGTAAGATAAAATTCTTCACGGGTAAATGTCTTTTAGATGGTTGCAAATATTGCCCAATGGTGATTATATCAACATTTGCCGCTCTAATATTCTCCATGGTTTCTAGAACTTCCTCTTCAAGTTCACCTAAGCCAAGCATAAGTCCAGTTTTAGTTCTATTAGCGCCATTGTCTTTTAGATAGCGTAAAACATCCAAACTACGTTCGTATTTTGCCTGTATTCTAACTTCTCTTGTAAGTCTTTTTACGGTTTCCATATTGTGCGATATTACCTCAGGTGCAACAGCAAGAATACGATCCAAATGTGTAGACATACCTTGAAAATCTGGAATTAAAGTTTCAAGGGTTGTGTTAGGGTTCATTCTTCTAATTGCCTTTACAGTCTCTGACCATATAATAGAACCCATATCTTTTAAATCATCCCTATCTACAGAAGTGATAACGGCATGTTTAATACTCATTATTTTTATGGATCTAGCAACTTTCTCTGGTTCTTGCCAGTCTACTTGCTCGGGTCTGCCAGTTTGTACACCACAAAACCCACAGGAGCGTGTACAAACATTTCCTAAAATCATAAATGTAGCGGTGCCTTCTCCCCAGCATTCACCCATATTTGGGCAGCTTCCAGAAGTGCAAATAGTATTTAGATTGTATTTATCTACCAATCCTCTTAACTGCGTGTATTTCTTTCCAGTAGGGAGTTTTACACGTAACCATTTAGGTTTTCCTTTAGGTGGCCTAACATTGGCAATGGTATCAACACTCATGCATTAAATTTTAAGCAAATATACAAAACAAATATTTCAGATTTAGAGAAAATAGGGAAAGCGAAAGCAGTTATTATTTTTTGTTTTTTATAACTTCTGCAAGTAATTTTTTAGCTCTTAAGAGCTTTACTTTTATGTTGTTAATAGGCTCGTTAAGTTCTTTTGCAATATCGGCGTAGCTTAATTCACTAAAATATCTTAAGTTGATTACTTTTTGATAATTCGGTTTTAATTTTTTAATATATCCAAGAAGCTTTGCTAAATTCTGCTCCATTATTAAAATGTCTTCAGCAGTAGGGTTGTTATCAGATATTTTTGAAATAGTCTCATTACTTCCGTAATCACTATTTTCTAGTACGTTTCTTTTGTTTTTCCGAATCAAATCCACATGTAAATTCTTCGAAATGGTAATTAACCATGTTTTAAATTCGTAAGAATCGTCATAAGAATCTAGTTTGTCAAAAGCTCTAGAAAAGGTTTGTATTGTAATGTCTTCAGCGTCATTTTCGTTTTTTGTTCGAACTAGCTGAAAAGCATAAACAGCATTCCAGAAAGTATCTAATAAAGAGCTAAACGCAATTTGATTGCCAGATTTAGCCTTTTCAATAGCAGACTTAATTTCGCTTTTAGTTTTGTTCAAAATTAATAATTGAAAGTGTGGAGAATAAAGCTAAGCATAAATAATAGGACTATTTTTATAGAAGGAATTTATTTCTTACAATCTTGTTCCTCAGGAAGTTTTCCGCAAAAGCCACAGGCTTCTTTATCGTTATTCAGAAAAGGGCTTTGACTTGCGCAAGTTCCTGCAAATTCACCATCTTTTTTAGACCATATTTTTATTGCAATACCAGCTACTGCTAATGCTAGAAGACCTATTGTTAGTAAAACTAATTTCATGGTGAAAATTTTTGCAAAGTTACAAAATTATTACCTTTTTAATTGCTGGTATAAGGGGTAATTAATTAGAAATTTATATTAGCAACAATGTTTTTTACCGTTGGTGTGGTATTGCCTCCTTTGGGCTCTATTGTAATATAACTAATAGCATTTTCAGCATATGGAAGAGCTAGCAGTTTAGTCTCATTTATAGCTTCTTTAATAACGCCTAGATTTACCATTGTACCATTTACCTCTGTCCACATTTGAAAACATTTGTTCTCTTCTAGTGTAGGTAGATTGCTAACATTTATATAAGACAGTTTTTTCACAGGATTTATATAGGCAATAGCCTTTAAATTTCTTGCTTTTCTGTTGCCTCTAACATTGTATTTTCTGGTTAAAGGGCTATTGAGAACTATAAATTGATTTCTTACATCATCTAACTGTCCTCTTATGTCTGCCTCTAAGTTTTTCATTTTATTAGAGACCATAGTATTTTCCTCTTGTAAACTTTTGTTTTGGTTCCAAAAGAAATAGGAAGAACCCGCAAAAAGGAAAGCAATAAAGCTTGCTGCAATAGCTAGTCTAATAAATTTTAGCTTATTAAACTTTTCGCTTTTAATTTGACCTAAAATACGCTCTTTTAAGCCTTCAGGTGTATCTATAGCGTGCATTTTAGCAAATATTTCTAAGTTGTCCTGAAGCTCATTGTAAGTTTCTCTTACTTCAGAATGCATTGCAATATATCTTTCAACTTGCAAAGTTTCCAAATCACTTGTAGTACCTAGTAAATATTTTTCTAATAGGTCTGTGTCTAAGAATATTTTTATTTTATCTTTCATAGGGCAATACTTATAAATAGAAATAGCAAGTTGGCAGTTCCGTATATTTTTTTTAGTTCTCTTAGTCCAATTTTTAGTCTAGACTTAATAGTACCTAAAGGAATATTTAATTCGTCACTTGCTTCTTGTTGTGTCATTCCTTGAAAAAATAGGGCATCCAAAACAATTTGATATTTTGGTTCTATTTTACTCAAATTTTCCTGAACATCAATTAGTTCAGGTTTTATGCTATTCACACCTAAATTATATACGTCTGAAACATCAATTTGGATTTCCTTACTAGATTTTGTGTTAACACTTCTTAGTTTATCAATAGCTGTGTTCCTAGTTATTCTAAAAAGCCAAGTGAATAATTTTGCTTTAGTAGAATCATAGGTGTCAGATTTCTTCCAGATTTTCACAAAACTTTCTTGAAGTACATCTTGAGCCAAATCTGGGTCTCTAACCACTTTCAGGGCAACACCATAAAGGGTGTTCCCATAATGTTCATACAATAAAGAAATGGCTTTTTCATTTCTCTCTTGTAGTAATTCTGAAATGTGATTTTCAAGAAGTTTACTCATATGGTATAGCGTTCCGTCTCTTATAATTCTCTATAAAAGTCCAAAGAATTAATTTGGGACGTATATAATTGAAACGCAAAATTATAAAATTGATTGTTACACAAAATTATTTTTTATTTTTTTATTAGTTAAATATGTACTTGGTAACTACGTATTTAATATTTGGTTAGAAATAACCCTTGTAGATTTTATCGCAGGGGTTATTTTATAATATTTACTTCTGGGAGAATTTCAATACCAAATTTGGCAAAAACACTTTCAGAAATTCTAATAGCAAGGTCGAAAATTTCTTTCCCAGTAGCATTTCCATAATTCACCAATACTAAGGCTTGGTTTTTATGAACACCAGCATCACCATACCTTTTTCCTTTATAACCACATTGCTCTATTAGCCATCCTGCTGGAATCTTATATTCGTTTTCAGAGATTTTATAAAATGGAGCAGAACTGTGTTTTGTTAGAAACGTATCGAAATGTTTTTTTGATATTATGGGGTTCTTATAAAAGCTGCCACTATTTCCTAAACTATTTGGATCAGGAAGTTTCTCCTTACGAATAGCAATAACCGCATTAGAAACATCATTAATTGTTGGCTGGTTAATCTTGTTTTTTTCTAATTCTGTAGTAATAGCACCATAAAAAGTGTTGAGTCTATGGTCTTTTTTAGAAAGGCTTAAATTTACAGAGGTAATAATGTATTTTCCTTTTCCTTCGTTTTTAAAATAGGAATCTCTATAGCCAAACTCACATTCTTCCTTAGAGAATTTTTTAATTTCCAGTGTTTTGCGGTCTAAAGCTTCACAGCTATCAAAAACATCTTTCAGTTCTACACCATATGCGCCAATATTTTGAATTGGAGCGGTGCCAACATTCCCAGGAATTAAAGATAAATTCTCTAATCCGCCATAGTTTTGTTCTAATGACCATAAAACTATTTCATGCCAATTTTCACCAGCCATAACCTTAAGGAGTACAACATCTTTGTTTTCGGTTACAATTTGAATTCCTTTTATTTTTATGAGAATAACAAAGGCGTCAATATCATTAGTTAAAAGCATATTGCTGCCCCCGTTTATTATAAAAATTTCTGGATAATCTTTTAGTTGTAAAACTTGTTTTAAGTCTTCAACGGAATTTATTTCACAAAAATATCTGGCCTTTACATCGATACCAAAAGTATTATGTTTTTTAAGAGATATGTTTTGTAATATTTCCATTATACGTTGTATACTTTTAAAGCTTCTTTTAAAATTTTAACAGCTCTGATAAGACTGTTATTTTCTAATACATATGCAATTCTAATTTGGTTTTTTCCCAAACCTTCCGTAGCATAAAAACCAGCAGCAGGCGCCACCATAACAGTTTCATTATTCAAGCTAAAATCTTCTAAAAGCCATTGAGCAAAATCATCAGCATTTTTAATCGGTAATTCTACAATGCAATAGAATGCTCCTTGCGGATTAGCAACTTTCACACCGTCTACTTTCTCAAGTTCTTCAATTAACGTGTTTCTTCGTCCTACATATTCTGTAATAACGTCGTCAAAGTAACTTTGAGGTGTTTCTAAGGCAGCTTCACTCGCTATTAGAGCGTAAGTCGGAGGAGATAAACGCGCTTGTGCAAACTTTAAAGTAGTTTGCATAAACTCTTTGTTTTTTGAAACTAAACAGCCAATTCTAGCACCACACATACTGTATCTTTTAGAAACAGAATCAATAATTATGGCATGTTCTTCAATTCCAGATTCACATAAAATAGAGTAATGCTGTTTGTTATCATAAGTGAACTCACGATAAACTTCATCTGCAATTAAAAATAAATCATGCTCTTTAACAATAGCCGCTAATTTTTTTATTTCTTCCTTACTGTATAAGTATCCTGTAGGATTTCCTGGGTTACATATTAATATAGCTTTTGTTTTGGGAGTAATAAGTTTTTCAAACTCCACAATAGGAGGTAAGGCAAAATTATCCTCAATTTTAGAAACAACAGGAACAACAGAAACACCTGCAGCCGTTGCGAAACCATTATAGTTTGCATAAAACGGCTCAGGAATAATAATTTCATCACCCATATCAGCAATACTTCCCATAGCAAAGGATAGAGCCTCAGACCCACCTGTGGTTACAATAATATCATTAGAAGTAATATTAATATTATGTTTTGCGTAATAATGAGTTAGTTTTTCTCTATAGACTTCGGAGCCTTCGGTTCTGCTATATGCAATAACATCTAAGGTGTTATTCTTAACAGCATCTAAAGCAACTTTTGGAGTGCTAATGTCTGGCTGTCCTATGTTTAGGTGAATAACTTTAATGCCTTTATTTTTTGCTTGTTCAGCAAAAGGAACCAATTTTCTTATCGGTGATTCTGGCATAGATTGCCCTTTGTGTGATATAGATGGCATAAGTTTACTTTTTTAAGCAAAAATGAGAAATCATACTGGACAAAACAATAGAATTTCATTTTTTCGAAGAATAATATTATGTTAATCTATAGTGAAGTGAAAGCTTTATTTCTTATCTTTAAAGGGAGTAACAGTCTAAAAAGGTATCAGTTGGAAAAGACTTTTAGATATATTGTTTTTCTTATCTTATGCTTTCCTATTTTAAGTTTTTCGCAAACTTTTAATTTGAAAGAGGGTAAGAAGTACCAAAAATTAAACTTTCAACTTGTAAATAATCTTATTATAATTCCTGTTGAGGTAAATGGGTCTATGCTTTCTTTCATCCTAGATTCAGGAGTCAGTACGCCAATTCTATTTAATATTTCGGATCAAGATTCCATTCAGATAAATAATGTTCATGAAGTTACCATAAGAGGACTTGGAGAAGGAGATAGTATGAAAGCTCTTAGCTCTAGAGGTAATTTTTTTAAAATTGAAAATATTGAGAGCTTAAACCAGGATCTTTATGTGGTTATGGATAAGAGTCTAAATTTTTCGCCTAGTTTGGGAGTGCCAATACATGGTATAATTGGGTATGATCTTTTTAGAGATTTTATAATTGATGTTAACTATAGTAAAAGAGTCATGAAATTGTATAGACCTAAAACGTATGTGCATAAAAAAAGTAAAAGGTATAGAGCTGTTCCTTTGACAATACTTAAAAAGAAGGCATATGTAAAGGGAACGGTATCTATGTCGAAGGTTGAAAATATTCAGGTAAACCTTTTGGTAGATACAGGTAGTAGTGATGCATTATGGCTTTTTGAGAATGAGGAGAAGGGAATAGCAATTCCTGATAAGAATTATGAGGATTTTTTAGGAAAGGGATTAAGTGGTAATATTTATGGAAAGCGAACAAAAGTGAATAATCTTTCTTTGGGTGGTTTTTTTCTGAAAGATGCAAAAGCAGCTTTTCCAGATAAAGAGTCTTATGCGAACTTAAAAAGCCTTATAAATAGAAATGGCAGTATAGGTGGAGAGGTTTTAAAACGATTTAATATAGTGTTTGATTATGCACACAATAAAATAACTCTGAAAAGGAATAAAAACTTTAATACACCATTTCGATATAATATGAGTGGTATAGATTTACAGCATAGTGGAGTTCGTTATATGGCGGAGCAGATTACAGAAGCAAATAGAGTTGTAAGTGTGGGAAATAGAGAAGAGAACCACTTTGGAAATGTGCAAATCTTGTTTGAGAATACAACAAGACTTAGTTTAGTGCCCGAGATAATTGTTTCAGGAATAAGAGCAGGAAGTCCTTCAGATTTAGCAGGTCTTAGAGAGGGTGATTTGATTTTAGCAGTGAATGGAAAAAGAGTTTATAAATACAAACTTCAGGAAATTTTAACATTACTTAATGAAAAAGAAGGAAAAAAAATACGCGTGTTAATAGAGCGATCAGAAAGTGATTTGCTATTTAGTTACGTTCTTAAAAAGGTGTTCAAATAAAAAAGAGCTTTAGATTTTAGTCCAAAGCTCTTTTTTTTATGTTTGTAAATAATAGGTTTATTCCACAATAGCGGCAGCTTTAATAGTGCCTTTTATCTTTAATACTTTCGTAGGAGTATCTGCATTAGAAATTACGGTTATAGCCTTTCTAATAGGGCCAACTCTATTTGTATCATATTTCACTTGTATTTCTCCTGTTTTTCCTGGTAAAATAGGAGCTTCAGGTTTTTTAGGAATAGTACATCCACAGCTAGAGCTAACTTTGCTGATAATTAAAGGAGCTGTACCAGTATTCGTAAATTCAAATACACGGATACCATTACTTCCTCTTTCAATTTCACCGTAATCTACAGTTTCTGATTTAAATTCTATTTTAGCCCCAGTATCTTGAGCGTTTACGCTATATCCTATTGAGCAAACAAATAAAACTAGTAGTAATTTTTTCATCATTTTTAATTTTTGATAGAATTCAAAAGTAAATATTTTTAATCAACCCTCGAAATTCTTTTGTTATATAATAACGTTACTTATTTTTGTTTCGTATTTCATTATGGGTAAATAAGCACCTAATTATTGTAATATTTAAACTGTTTGTTCAGTAATCATTGACTAATACCCCACTATAGGGTAACAAAAATTGTTCCAAAAATGGAGATGCCATCAAAATATGAGCCAAGAAAGATAGAGAACCACTGGTATAATTACTGGATGGAACATAATTATTTTCACTCAACCCCCGATAATAGAGAACCATATACCATTGTAATTCCTCCGCCAAATGTGACTGGAATATTACATATGGGTCATATGCTTAATAATACAATTCAAGATGTATTAATAAGAAGGGCTAGGTTAATGGGTAAAAATGCTTGTTGGGTTCCTGGAACGGATCATGCCTCTATTGCTACAGAAGCTAAGGTTGTTGCTAAATTAAAGGAAGAAGGTATTGAAAAAGCAGATCTTTCTCGCGAGGACTTTTTAAAACATGCTGGGGACTGGACACACGAGTACGGAGGTGTTATTTTAGAACAATTGAAGAAGTTAGGTTGTTCTTGTGATTGGGAGCGAACAAAATTTACATTAGATGACGATATGTCAGAATCTGTAATTTCTGCTTTTGTCGATTTATTCAATAAAGGATTGATATATAGAGGGTATAGGATGGTAAATTGGGATCCAGAGGCGCAAACAACCTTATCAGATGAAGAGGTTATTTATGAAGAAAAGCAGGGTTTGCTATATTATTTAGCATACAAAATTGAAGGGTCAGACGAAACAATTACAATAGCAACAACAAGGCCGGAAACTATTCTTGGTGATGCTGCCATTTGTATTAATCCTAATGATGAGAGATATAGTCATTTAAAAGGAAAAAGAGCCATAGTGCCTATTTGTAATCGGGTAATACCCATTATTGAGGATGGTTATGTAGATGTGGAATTTGGTACTGGCTGTTTAAAGGTAACACCTGCACATGATATTAATGATAAGGCCTTAGGAGAAAAACATAATTTAGAAACTATAGATATTTTTAATGCAGATGCTAGTTTAAACTCTTTTGGCTTGCATTATGAGGGTAAAGATCGATTTGTTGTTCGAAAAGAGATTACCAAAGAATTAGAGGAGTCAGGATTTTTGGTGAAAACAGAGCAGCATATCAATAAAGTGGGAACTTCGGAACGAACAAAGGCAGTGATAGAACCTAGACTTTCGGACCAGTGGTTTTTGAAGATGGAAGATTTAGCCAAGCCAGCTATTAAATCTGTGTTAGAAGATGGAGAAGTAAAACTTTATCCTAAAAAGTTTGAAAACACCTATAGACATTGGATGGAGAATATTCGGGATTGGAATATCTCTCGACAATTATGGTGGGGGCAACAGATCCCAGCATATTATTTTGGAGACGGACAGAATGATTTTGTAGTGGCGACAACTCCTGAAAAAGCGTTAGAAGCTGCAAAAATTAAGTCAGGAAATGCCAATTTATCAATAAAGGATTTAAGACAAGATGAAGATGTTTTAGATACTTGGTTTTCCTCTTGGTTATGGCCTATTAGTGTTTTTAATGGCGTATTAGAACCAGAAAATAAAGAGATAGAGTATTATTACCCAACGAACGATTTGGTGACAGGTCCAGATATCCTTTTCTTTTGGGTGGCACGTATGGTAGTTTCAGGCTATGAGTTTAGAGATGAAAGACCTTTTGAGAATGTTTATTTTACTGGCTTGGTTAGAGATAAACAAAGACGTAAAATGTCTAAATCTCTTGGTAATTCACCAGATGCTTTAAAGTTAATAGAAGATTATGGTGCAGATGGAGTTCGTGTAGGATTGTTGCTAAGTTCGGCGGCAGGAAATGATTTAATGTTTGATGAAGCCCTATGTCAGCAAGGAAAAAACTTTGCTAATAAAATATGGAATGGTTTCCGATTATTAAAAGGTTGGGAAGTAGAAGATTTGCCACAGCCAGAAGCATCAAAACTTGGCATAGCATGGTACAATGCTAAATTTAATAAGACTTTAGAAGAAATAGAAAATCATTTTAGTAAGTATCGAATTTCTGATGCCTTAATGGCAATATATAAATTGGTTTGGGATGATTATAGTTCTTGGTTGTTAGAAATTGTAAAGCCAGCATACCAACATCCAATAGACAAAATATCTTATGAGGCTATTATTCACATATTTGAGCAAAACTTAAAGCTTTTACATCCGTTCATGCCATTTTTGACAGAAGAAATATGGCAGCATATTGAAGAAAGGAGTCCAGAAGAGGCTTTAGTAGTATCTAAGTGGCCTTCTTTTGTAAAGTTTGAGGAATCGTTAATTAAGGATTTTGATTTCGCAGCTGAGGTTATTTCAGGAATTCGTACCATCCGAAAGGAGAAGAACATTCCAATGAAGGAGTATTTGGAGCTTTCTATTTTAAATGGAGAGAAAGTTGCAAAGGATTGGGATGTTGTTATTAGTAAATTGACAAATTTGTCTAGTATTTCTTATGTAGATAATGCAGTTGATGGAGCCTTGTCTTTCCGTGTAAAGTCTAATGAGTACTTTATTCCAATGAGTGGCGCAATAGATGTAGATGCAGAAATAAAGAAGATTCAGGAGGAATTAAAATATACTAAAGGTTTTTTAACTTCTGTGCAGAAAAAACTATCTAATGAACGTTTTGTAAATAATGCGCCAGAGCAGGTAATTGCATTGGAACGAAAAAAACAGGCAGATGCTGAAGCAAAAATTGAAACATTAGAAAAAAGCTTAGTAAGTCTAACTTAGTTTGCAAGTAGTTATCGGTTAAGAATGTTAGGCTGAAGATAAGTGTCAGCTATTTTTAATCGAAAATATTTCCTCGAGATTTCTCTGTCTCGGGGTTTTTTTTGAAGTTGTCATTCCTGTGAAAATAGGAATCTAGGTAGAATAATCTTGCTTTTAATTATTTTTGGTCAAATATTATGTTCAAAATAATAGGGAACGAGGGGTTTCTATAGCTCTCTAAGATCTTTATATTTTTAAGAAATTGCTTTATTAAAATAGAAGTAGGATACTTAGTCTATTCTTTCTCTTTTAAGAATTTAACTAATTTAATGTAAGATTTCATGGCCTTTTCAGGTGAGATGTCTCCAGCTTGTATTAAAGCATTAGCTTTGAAAGCATTAATTAAGGGTTTGCTGTTCTCGGGGCTAGATATATTTTCGTTTGCTATTTTATAATAGGCATAAAATTTAAGCATAAGGTCTGGAGGCAAAGGTTTTGAATAATTAGTTGCAAAATCCACAGCCTTAATAAAATCTGCCTTTAATTTATCCTTAATCATTTTTTTCTATGAAAGAAGCTATACATGTTTTCGCACCAACTACCTTCTGATTTAGTTTTACGGTAATAGCACAGTCTAATGGTAAAAATATGTCAACTCTAGATCCAAATTTAATGAACCCGGCATCATCTCCTTGGTGTACACTTTCTCCTTTTTTTGCATAGTTAATGATACGTCTTGCAGCTGCACCTGCAACTTGTCTGTAGAGTATATCGCCAAATTTAGGTGTATTTACAACAATCGTGGTACGTTCGTTTTCTTCACTAGATTTTGGGTGCCATGCAACTAAGAATTTACCAGGGTGGTATTTAGAATACTTAACAACGCCACTAACAGGATATCTTGTAACATGTACATTGAGAGGAGACATGAAAATGGATACCTGCTTACGTTTACCTTTAAAATATTCTTTTTCTTCAACTTCTTCAATTACCACAACTTTACCATCTACAGGTGCTATTATTTCATCGAAATTTCTAATTACAGTCCTTTTAGGGTTTCTGAAAAATTGTAAAATCAAAATCAAAATCACAAAAGCAGCAGCTTGTAAGCTATATTTCAACCATGGAATTGATATGAAATATTCAGCAGAAAGCACAATTGCTACGATTACAAAAAAAGTAATGATTATAATTTTTTGTCCCTCTTTATGAAACATAAGTAAAAATATTTAAAGTTAAATAAGCAAAAGGTGCTGCGAAAACTAAACTGTCTAATCTGTCCCACATACCTCCATGTCCTGGTAAAATAGCGCCACTATCTTTGACTCCTACGACTCTTTTAAATTTTGATTGAACTAAATCTCCTAAGCTACCAGTAATTACAATTACAGCGGCTAATATTAGCCACTGAATAGTGTTTAAAGTTGTTTCGTATTGTGCTAATATAACAGCAGTAATTAGAGCGAAAACTAGTCCCCCTAAGGAGCCTTCTATTGTTTTTTTAGGAGATACAGCTGGGTATAATTTGGTTTTCCCCATGCTCTTTCCTACGAGGTAAGCAAAGGAGTCGTTTACCCATATAAGAATAAAAACACCCATTATTAATACCTCTGCAAATTGATTACTTTGGTATGGAATCATAGTTAAAAAAATACAGCCACCACCAATATAAAACAGACCTAATAGAATTTTCTGAAATTTAGTAAAGGTTTTTTTCTTTTTAGAGAATAAGTACGCCAGCAAAAATATATCTATTATAATTATTGTACCCAAGAGTAAGTATATTAGAATGTTATCTTCTATTAGGTATATGTATGCCCACCATAGTACAAGATACACTACAAAAATGTGATATCCTTTCAATCCAATTATATGTTTGAATTCATACAAGCAGATAAGGCCAAAAACCATAAACAGGAAATCAAATGCATCGGAGTTTAGAAAGACTACGGATAAAAGTAATATGACGTAGACAACCCCAGTAATAATTCGTTTAAATATTTCTCTCATATTAATAATCTTCGAGAAGCAAAAGGTACAAATTTTTCGAAGTACTTCCATAAGAAAGGAAGTCGTTTTTGTTCTCAGGAGTAGATAAGAAATGTTTTATTGTGGTTATATTGTCTGGGATGTTTGTGTGCTTTTTCTTTATGTTCTTAAGACCTTCACCAATAGATTCAACCAATTGGCTAGTAGTAGCAAAAACGATGAAGTTGTCTGGTAATTCATTAAGTCTTTTTTCTTTTAACTGATTTGAACTTACTAAAATGGAGCCATTTTGAGCAATTAAATGTTCGCATGTTGTAAAGAACACATTGCTGTCTTTAACATTGTTTGTAAATAAGATGTCTTCTTTAGAAAATTTATGTTCCAATCGTTGGTCCAAAGAAAAGAAAGCTTGGTCTTGCCATCTATTTTCTAAGATTATATTGCTAAGTGCATCCGAGATATCTTTTTGGGAATCGCAGTAAATAAATTTACCTCCATTTTGTTTAAAATAGATGGTAAATTTTTCATCCGCAGGAAGTTTAAGGTCTGGCATATGAACACCTCTAGTTTCAGCTGTGTCCCTAGGGATTCTTTTTTTTCCTCCTCCGAATAATTTTTCAAATAATCCCATTGATGTCTACAAAATCTTCAATTTACAATGCCCTTATAAAGGAACAACGTAATAACAAGTTATTTATTTTTCTTCCTCTGATTTTGCGTTTTTTTCTTCAACAGTTTTTTTTTCAGATTCTTCTGCAGCCTTGTCAGCTTCAAAAGGTCTCTTTCCAAAAATCTTTTCTAAATCGTCCTTAAAGATAACTTCTTTTTCCAATAAACGATTGGCAAGTTCCGTTAGTTTCTCTTTATTACTTTCTAATATTCCAATAGCTCTTTCGTATTGTTCTTCTATTATTTTAGAAATTTCTTTGTCTATTTTTTGAGCAGTGTCTTCGCTATATGGTTTTGAGAAGCCATATTCGTTTTGTCCAGAAGAATCATAATAAGTAATGTTGCCTATTTCGTCATTTAGCCCATAAACAGTTACCATGGCTCTGGCTTGTTTTGTGATTTTTTCTAAATCGCTTAACGCACCTGTAGATATTTTATTGAAGATTACTTTTTCTGCGGCTCTACCTCCTAATGTAGCGCACATTTCATCTAGCATTTGCTCTGTACGAACAATTAATCGTTCTTCAGGTAAATACCAAGCAGCTCCTAAGGATTGCCCTCTAGGTACTATGGTTACTTTTACTAAAGGAGCGGCATGTTCTAGCATCCAACTTACCGTAGCATGTCCTGCTTCGTGAAACGCTATCGTTTCTTTCTCCCCAGGAGTAATTATTTTATTCTTCTTTTCTAAACCGCCAACAATTCTGTCTACTGCATCTAGGAAATCTTGTTTGGTAACAGCCTTTTTTTCTTTACGAGCAGCTATTAAAGCAGCCTCATTACATACATTAGCAATATCTGCACCAGAAAATCCTGGCGTTTGTTTTGCTAAAAAGTCTACATCTAGTGCTTCAGCAGTTTTGATAGGCTTTAAATGAACTTCGAAAATTTCTTTACGTTCACGAATATCTGGTAAATCGACATAAATTTGACGGTCAAATCTTCCTGCTCTCATTAATGCTTTGTCTAAAACATCTGCCCTGTTGGTAGCAGCAAGCACTATAACGTTGGTATTTGTTCCAAAACCATCCATTTCTGTTAGTAGCTGATTAAGAGTGTTTTCTCTTTCGTCATTAGAACCAGTGAAATTGTTTTTTCCTCTTGCTCTACCAATTGCATCTATTTCATCTATAAAAATAATGGCAGGCGATTTGTCCTTAGCCTGTTTAAACAAGTCTCTAACTCTAGATGCACCAACACCTACAAACATTTCAACAAAATCGGATCCAGATAAAGAAAAGAAAGGCACTTGTGCTTCACCTGCAACAGCTCTTGCCAATAAAGTTTTTCCTGTTCCTGGAGGTCCTACTAATAGTGCTCCCTTTGGTATTTTACCGCCAAGGGAGGTGTATTTGTCAGGGTGCTTAAGGAAGTCTACAATTTCCTGAACTTCTTCTTTTGCACCTTCTAATCCTGCAACATCCTCGAAAGAGGTTCTAATATCTGCTTTCTCATCAAAAAGTTTAGCTTTAGACTTTCCTATATTAAATAGTTGGCCTCCGCCTCCGCCTCCGCCTCCGCCAGACATTCTACGCATTAAGTAAATCCAAATTCCTATAATAAGAACAAATGGTAAAATACTTATAAGCAAGCCTCCTATAACGTCTGATTCAGTGTCGAAATCATACCCGGTTTCAAGGTTGTTTTCTGTTATGATAGTTTTAATTTCATTTTCAAAAATAGCAGCATCTCCAAAATTTGAAACATAATCAGGAGTTAAACGTGCTGTTAAAGAGAATGGTTTTTCGGCAACTAATTTGTGGGTGTCCTTTTTTAGGGCTTCCTCGGTAAGGAAAATCTTAGCCTGTTTGGTATTGGTTATAATTATGATTTTGTCAACATCTCCATTTCTTAAAAATGTTTGCAACTCTGTTGAAGTTGTTTTCTTTGTATTTGAAAACTGATCGCTTCCCAAAAATTGAAAACCAATTAATAGAACTGCAATAATTCCGTAAATCCACCAAGAGTTGAATTTAGGTTTTTTAGAATTTGTGTTAGTGTCTTTTGCCATTATTTTTTTTACTAGTTAAGGCTACTTTTTATAATTGTTACTTTGGCATCTCCCCAAAGGTCTTCAATGTTATAAAATTCTCGCGTATGTTTTTGAAAAACGTGTACTACTACATTTACATAATCCATTAGCACCCATTCAGAATTATCTGAACCTTCAACATGCCAAGGTTTATCTTTAATTGCTTTACTGACTGTTTTTTGGATTGAGCTTACTATCGCATTTACATGTGTGTTAGAAGTACCATCACAGATAATAAAATAATCGCAAACGGTATTTTCTATTTTTCTAAGATCAAGTATGTTTATATTATGCCCTTTAACTTCTTCTATTCCTTCTAAAATTAAAGTGATTAATTCATCTATGCTAGCTTTTCCTTTTTGCATTCAAAAATATTAATTTTTTACAAAGTTATTGCTTTTTTGTTTTTTTAACTACTGTTTTTAACATAAGATTGTAGTTTTATTATAACGTCGTCTATATGAAAATATGCAAACTTAATGCCACGGACTCTACCAGTCTATATTTAAAGGAACTTATGCTGTCAGAACCTTTGGAAGATTTTACTGTTGTAACTGCTAAAAAACAGTTAAAAGGCAGAGGGCAAATGGGAACACTATGGGAGTCTGAAGTAGCTAGTAATCTTACTTTCAGTGTTTTTAAGAAGTTAGATGCCTTGCCTGTTTCAAATCAATTTATGATAAGTATATGTGTTTCAATTGGCATATATAAAGCCCTTAAGAAATTACAAATTCCAGAGGTTAGCATTAAATGGCCTAACGACATTCTGTCAGGTAATCAGAAAGTTTGTGGTGTTTTAATAGAAAATGTGTTGTCTGGAAATAAAATTCAGGCTTCTATTTTAGGAATTGGGTTAAATGTAAATCAAATAAATTTTGAAAATTTACCAAGAGCAACATCCTTGAAATTACTAATGGGCGAGTCTTTTAATTTGGATGAAGTGTTGCATGTGGTGTTAGATTCAATTGAAAATCAGTTTTCATTACTTAATATGGAAACTGAAAAGGAAATACGTATTTCTTATGAGAAATTGCTTTTCCGAAAAGGTAAGCCTTCTACCTTTAAAAATAAAAAAGGAGAACTATTTATGGGATTCATAAGCGGAATTTCCGCAGAAGGAAAGCTCGTAGTAACTCTAGAGGATGGTATTTCTTCGACTTTTAATTTGAAAGAAATAGAGCTTTTGTATTAGTTTATATTTTATCCAAGTTTCCCGATAAAGTTTCGATGAAGTTTGTTATTGGAGTTTTTATCATCATCGCCATCATTGCATTGAATTCACCTTCGAAACTTAAAGACACTTCGCTTTCGTTTTCTCCCAATGCAATTATATTTGCAGTTAGTGTAAATGGAAGTTTATCACTGGCAGCGCCTAGTACCACTTTATTGTTAGGGTGTTTCTCGTTAAGTTGCAGGACTATTTCTGGCATTCCCTTTAAAGCGAAAATAAATCTATCTTCTCTTATAACTTCGAATTTTGTAATGTTTTCAGGCATTAACCGTTCAAAATTTTTGATATCGATTAAGAATTCAAAAACTTCTTTGTCACTTTTCGAAATTTTCTTTTTAGGGGCTTCTATATGCATAGTTCTATTTTTTCCATTCGGAGGGGTTGCTTTTCCACTCCAGTAAGGTGTTTAGTTGATCTTCTTTAATGTAATTTGTTTGAGACGCTTGTGTAATTAGGTTATCATAATCGCTAAGAGTATGCAATTTTACATCTTTATTTTTAAAGTTGTCGGTAGCAACTTGAAAACCATATGTAAAAATAGCAACCATTCCTTTGATGTTAGCGCCAGCACTAACTAATGCATCTACAGCATTTAAGCTGCTTTTTCCTGTGCTAATAAGATCTTCAATAATTACAACATTTTGATTAGCTTTTAAATGCCCTTCAATTTGATTTTTTCGGCCATGAGATTTGGCCTCTGGTCTAACATAAATAAAAGGCAGTCCCATATAATCTGCAATGAGCATGCCAATACCAATGGCACCAGTGGCTACACCAGCGATTACATCTGGTTTTCCATATAGCTCTTCTACTTGTTTAGCCATTTCTTCACGAACATAATTTCGAATCTCGGGATACGATAAAATAACCCTATTATCACAATATATTGGTGAATTCCATCCAGAAGCCCATGTAAAAGGATTTTCTGGTTTCAACTTAATTGCATTAATTTGCAATAGAAGCTCTGCTGTTTTTTTTGCGGTGTCTTTGTTTAAAACCATAACGCAAATGTATAAAGTTTTTGTTAATGAGTCACCTTTGATTTTAACAAATAAACTCTCGGAAACTGCAAATAGTAAATATTTCTTATTGAATAGTGCTGCTATTCAGGAAGCTATAGACGCTTTGTTTAAGAAAAAAATTACGGAAGCATATATTTATCACCCCAATCATGAAGAAATTTTAAGGAAATTCACCAAGAATATCCCTTTAGTTGTTGCTGCAGGAGGAGTTGTGACCAACAAAAAAGGTAAGGTTTTATTTATTTATAGGAATGATAAGTGGGACTTGCCTAAAGGAAAATTGGATAAAGGAGAGACAATTGAAGCCGCCGCAATAAGAGAAGTAGAAGAAGAGACAGGTGTTAAAGGTTTAAAAATTGAAAACTTTTTAAAAATTACATACCATGTGTTTAAAAGAAACGGTGTTTATAAATTGAAAGAAGTACATTGGTTTGCAATGAAAACATCTTACACAGGTGATTTACAAGGGCAGCTAGATGAAGGAATAGAGAAAGTAAAATGGAAGGGGCCAGAGAAAATTAAAAAGGCGCTTAAGAACTCCTACATGAATATTAAAATTCTTTTTGAGGGATAAAAAAATAGATAATCCACTTTATGTAATAAATTCATTGTTACATAAAGTGGGTTTGTTTTTTATTTTAAAATTCGATAAACAGGGTATTGTAAATGTGCAGGTTCGTAATATTCCGATTTTTTATGGATCCAATCCAATTGCGCATACCAACTACTGGAAAATAGAGTGTCGGTTTCTTTTTTGGCTAAAAATTCATTTCTTAAAAGACTATCTTTTTTTAGAATTTTCAGTGCTAAGTCTTCAAATACATAGGGAGAAAAACCTTCTTTTTGTTGTAAAACAGTGTCGAAAAAATTCCAGTTAAAAAAAGAATCTACTGCTTCTGGTTCTAATGTTTCTAGAATATATCTTATACCAGGTTGATTGGTTGGAATAACGAAATCATCTTTTGAAAATGTTATACTTTTTGTAGTGGCTACAATTTCTGTGTTGTAGTGAAGGTAATGACCTTCATAGGCATTTCTTCTTGTTTTGTAATTTTCAATTCTATAAGATTCTACGGTAATGGTGCTGTCTTTTTGAAGTCTTGTAAATTCTATTTCATTCAATGTTAATAAATCCATCGCCTTGCTCCATCCTTTTCTTACAATATATGCCTTAGGAATTCGAATTGTATCCACAGGTTTAAAATAATTTTTATAAACTACTTCTTTAGTAAATGGCTTGTCTCTATTATATTTTAGTCTGGATAGTCCCGTAACCTCACTAGGAATCATTTCCGCTTCGTACCCTTTAAAATTTAATGTGGAGGTTCTGGAGGTGTCTATTTGCCAGTTTAGGTGAAAGTATTTTTGTAATTGTTGCTTTTCGAAAGCATTTTTGCGAAGCTCTTTTATTTTTTTCGAATCTGCATCTACAAGATTAATCATTTGATGCATAAGTTGGTAAGTGCCTTCAACTCTTTGTTTGTAAGGTTTTAGCATATGTGTTTCTACCATCATGCCTAACGTATTCCATAAAGAGGTATAGCCAGTGGAATATCTTGGGTGGTCTAAAAACTGAGAAAAGCCATTTTCAGGAACGCTATTAAATACGTTTACATATGGTGTAATGTCCCAATTATTAGCTGTCAAATTTTGTTCTAATTGAGGCATTATTTGGGTGTGAAGATAGTTGCCTAGCTCTCCTTTTAGTTTGTTGTGTTGCGTAAACAAATGAGTTAAGGTGTATTGATAATCTGCTCCGTTACTGACGTGGTTATCTATAAAGACATCCGGACTTACAAGATGAAATATTTTACTAAAAGTTTTCGAATTTTTAGTGTCCGCCTTTACAAAGTCCCTGTTAAGATCATAGTTTTGCGCATTTCCTCTAAAACCGTAGGATTTAGGACCATTTTGATTAACTCTTGTTGTTGAGTTTCTGTTTAAAGCGCCGCCAATATTATAGATGGGAATTGTAACTAAAATAGTGTTTTTTGGAGACTTAATCTTTTCTATAGCTAAATCTCTATATAAGAGCATTGTCGCATCTATTCCATCACTTTCCCCTGGGTGAATTCCATTATTGATTAGAATAGTGGTTTTTTCTTTTCCAATTTTTCGAAAATTGAAATCTCCATCGGCATTAAAAGTGACAATGTGTAACGGCTTACCACTATCTGTTTCGCCAATTGTTTGAATATTTATTTCTGGAAATTCTTTGGCTAGTTCTTTGTAAAAGTCAATTATTTCTTGGTAAAGTGCAGTTTCTGTTCCGTTTGAAGATTCAAAATGAGTTTGAAAATTAATTGCAGGATCTTCTTCTTTTGTTTCGCATGAAATAATAAAAAATAGAAGTAGAATTTTTAGATAAGTTTTCATCGGTATTGGTTAATTGTGCCAATTATAGAAGAAAATTAGAAATTAAAAAAAGATATGCTAAACAGTTTTGTTTAGGCGACTCTAGTTTTTTTGTAAATGTTAATTTTCAAGGCATATTTATCCCGAAATTACTAAAATTTAAGTAGTACACCTAAGCTGCTTTTGTTATTTTTTGAATACCTTCCCTGCTTATCGGTTTGTTAATGAATACTATTGTGTGCCCAGTTCTTGTTTTGTATAGTTCAGATTTCTCTTTGTCTATTGGATCAATTGACGATGTGACTATATTTACTCGTACTTTTTTATCAATATCTAAATGAATAAATTCTTCTAGAAATTGCCACCCATCCATTATTGGCATATTAATGTCTAAGAACAGTACATCTGGCATGTCTTTGCCGTCTATTAGCATTTCTTTAATACCATCTATCGCTATTTTTCCGTTGATATAGGTGTATATATTATCACAAACGATAATACTATTCAATATTTTTTTTATGCCAAAAACGGTGATGGGGTCATCATCGATAATGCATATAGAATTAATTTTTCTCATTTAAATAGATGTTAAACGTAGTACCTTTATCTACTTCGCTACAAGTTATTATTTTCCCATTCATTGCTTCCACTTGGTTTTTGGTTATATATAGACCTATGCCTTTAGCGTCGGGGTTTTTGTGGAATGTTTTGTACATTCCAAATAGTTTGTCACCATACTTTTTTAAATCGATACCTATTCCATTATCTTTTATGCTTATGACAATGTATCCGTTATTTTTTGTTGACGTTATTTTAATAATTGGGTCTCGGTCAGGGTGTTTGTATTTAATAGAGTTGGTAATAAAATTCATTATAATACTTTCCATATAGCTTGGAATTGCTCTAACAGAGGCGCTATCAGGAACTTCATTAATTAAGGTGGCTTTTTTAGCTTTTATTAAGGCTGAAATATTTTTCTTTACTAAAGAAATGGTATCATTAATTTTAACTGGCGTTTTTTCGATATTTATATTTGTATTAATATCAACAACAGTATTTAGATTATCTATTGTTTCTAGTAAATTGTCAGAAGCGGTAACCAACATTTTAATTAAGTTAGTTTTTTCTGTTTCATCTTTTTCTTCTACTAAGAAATTTAGTAACATTGAAAAATTCGCGGTATGTGATCTTAAGTTATGAGATACAATATGCGCAAAATTAATCAGCTTCTTATTCTGTAATGACGTTACGTTTATTAATTTTCGTAATTCGTCTTCTTTTTGTTTTAAGTAGGATATATCAACACTAATTCCTACCAAACTGTTTGCCGTTCCGTCTTCCCCTTTTAAAGGGATTTTTGAAATTAAGAGAGTTGCTATTGATCCATCCTTTTTAATACATAATGTTTCTTTTCCTAATATTGGGTTTAAAGTATTTAGAACCCTTAAATCTTCGTCTCTATAGCTTTGAGCGGTTTGTTCATCGTATAAGTCAAAGTCAGTTTTTCCCAACAGATTTTTTTCGTTTTCAAAACCTGAAAATTCAACTTCAGATTTGTTAACCAGTATTTTTTTAGAATCAATGTCTTTTATATAAACGTTTAATGGTAAGTTGTCTATTAGGGTTTTTAATAGTTTTCTCTCTGTTTTAATCTCTTTTTCTTTTTCTTTTGTTTCTGAAATATCCTGAGCCATTGTCCAGATTAATTTTTCCCCTTTTCCATTTTTCACTAATGACCCATGTACTAGAACAGGATACGTTGTTCCGTCTTGTTTTGTATACACATGTTCTAAAGGGCCAAAGGTTGATTTTTCAGCCAGTTCTTTTAGTATTCGCTTAAGTGTTTTTTTTGTAGAATTTTTAATTATGTGTTTAAAATTTAGTGTTCCTATATCTTTAGTGCAATACCCTGTTGTTTTTGCAAAAGAGTTGTTAAAATCTAAAACAGTACCAGATTCAAATTCATTAAGAATATAACCAACAGGTGATAAGGCATATAGTTCTCTAAATTTTTGTTCACTTTCCTTTAGTTTCTTTCGTGCACTGACCATTTCATTAATAAACCTTCCTTCAGCCAGTAAGGATACAACTTTGTTATTTTTGTCGTAGACAGGTCTTAAACTAAAATCTATATATGATTTTTTTTGATTATTATCCAAAACTACAATCTCGCTACGCATAAATTCACCAGCAGCAGCAGCTCCTATTATTTGTTTTAATCCTTCTCTAACAAAGTCTTGAATTGGCCACCAGTAGGCATCCCAGAATTTTTTATTAATTAAATCTTCTTCCTTAAGATTGGTGAATTTTAGGACAGTATCGCTAATTTCTAATATTGAACCATCTGTACCTAATATACCTGTAAATTGGTGCGATGAGTTGAAGATACTTTTAAAAATGCGTTCCTTTTCCTCTGTCTTACTTTTAGATTGTACTTGGTTCGTTATGTCCTGAAATGAACCTACTATACCGATGTATTTATCATTTTTAAATACAGGTTTTCCTGCTGCAAGAATCCATATATCTTTTCCTCTTGCCGTTGTAAGTTGCAATTTTTCATTCCAAGCAGTGCCGTGTCTCATTGCTTTATCCATTGCCATAGCAATGGTGTTTCGGCTATAGCCTTCTTTATAGAAATTAAAAAAGCTATCTATACTTGGTTTGTAGCTCTTAGAAACGTCATAGATATTTTTAGTTATATCGCACCAGGACATCTGATCTTTTACAGCATCATACTCCCAGGTTCCAATTTTGGAAATTTCCGATTTACCTTTTAAAAGAATTTCTAATTTTTCAATTTTATTACTTTCAAATAGTTTATGGGTAACATTCTCAGTCTGAACTATTACACCAATTATATTTTTATTTTCATCATACCAAGGAGCATTTGTCCATTCTAACCATTTTTGATTACTATTTTCATCGTAATAATTCTCTATTTCTGATTTTGTTGACTTTCCATCGAGAGAATTGTTTAAACTTTTCAACCATTTTTCACTGATGAAAGAGATTATTTCCTGTATTTGTTTTCCAGTTATGTTCTGATTAGATACACCAAAGTTAGTAGTCCATTTTTCCGAAACAAATACTATTTCTAAATCCTTGTTTAGAAATGCAATTGATTTGGGTAATTGCTTTATCAGGTTACTATTGGTTATGGAATGTTGTGTGCCTTGCAAAATTTGTATTAATTTTCTTACTAATATAATTTGAATCCTGAATATATATAATAGATTGTTGTGAACAACTATAAATTAGTTGTGATCGTCATATATTCCATTGCCAAGTAGTTTTATTGGTGTTTGGGATCTGATGTAATTTAATAAATATATATTTAACAAGAATAGTCTTACGCTAATATATTTTAAATGTATTAGCGTAAGACGGAATAGTTATTTGGGAAATGCTATAATATGTAGGAAGTGTTTATTGCACTGTTTTTGCAGAAATTGTAACTGTTTTTGGTACTAATTCAGTGAAATCTCCACCGTTTCTAATTACATCTCGAACTATAGAGGAGCTAATATAAGACTTGCCAGAAGAGGTGAGAAGGAATACTGTTTCTATTTCGGAAAGTTTTCTATTGGTATGTGCAATTGCTTTTTCAAATTCAAAATCCCCAGGATTTCGCAACCCTCTTAGAATAAAGTCGGCGCCCATTTTTTTGCAAAAATCAATTGTAAGACCACTATAGGTCATTACTTTTATTTTAGGCTCTCCTTTAAATGCTTCTTGTATAAATCTTTTTCGTTCTTCAAGAGAGAACATGTATTTTTTGTCTGCATTTATACCAATGGCAATTATGAGTTCGTCAAATACGGTAACTCCCCTAAGGATTATATCATGGTGTCCTAAAGTAAGTGGGTCAAAAGAACCTGGAAATATTGCACGTCTCATCTTTGTAGTCAACTTTTTTATTTAATCCTGACTTTCTAGTACAGAATCTTGGTTAAAGTTAGTTATTTTATTTAGCATAAAGTTTCATTAAGCTTTAATGCTGAGGTTTAGAGCTTCATTTATTGCGCTTTCAAATAAATTAGGAAGTTCTATGCCAGCAGCTTTTGCTTGCTGTGGTAATATACTCTCTTCTGTTAGTCCAGGTGTTGTATTAAGCTCTAACATATAAGGTTCATCTTCTTTAAATATAAACTCACTTCTAGAGAAACCTTTCATTTTTAATATGTTGTACACACGTTTTGCGGTATTAATAACATTAATTTCTTGTAGGCTACTAATTCTTGCTGGGGTTATTTCTTTAGACTTACCTTGGTATTTAGCCTCGTAATCAAAAAAGTCATTTTCAGATACAATTTCAGTAATAGGTAGTACGGTAGTTTCCTTGTTATAGGTTAAAACTCCAACAGAAACTTCAATGCCAGATAAAAACTCTTCGATAATTATTTCATCATCTTCTTTATAGGCATTTTCAATTGCTGCAGCCAACTCTTCTTTTTTGTACACTTTAGATATGCCAAAACTACTACCTGCTTTATTCGCTTTAACAAAGCATGGTAAACCTACTTTTTCAATAATTTCATCTTCTAAAAATGAATCTCCAAGATTTAAATAATAGGATTTGGCACATTTTATCCCATAAGGTTTCAAGACACTTAAAAGATCTCTTTTATTAAAGGTTAAAGCAGCTTGGTAATAATCGCAAGAGGTTTGCGGCATATTTAATAAATTAAAATAAGCTTGCATATAGCCATCCTCACCAGGAGATCCGTGAATAGCATTAAAAACACAATCAAAAGTTATGGTTTCTTCACCTATATTCACGGTGAAATCATGTTTATTAATAGGAAATTCATTGTTATCTTGATCAACATAAACCCATTTGTTTTTTAAAATATGGATTCTAAAAGAGGCGAATTTTTCTTTGTCTAAATACTTAAACACAACGTTTCCGCTGTTAAGAGATATTTTGTACTCGCTAGAATACCCTCCCATGATAATAGCAATGTTTTTTTTCATATATCCAAAGTAAAGAAAAAAGCATTGGGTTTCCTATATTTGCTGTTATAATATATATTATGAGGAATTTTTTCAACTTCTTTAAGAGTAGAGTTTTTCTAATCCAAATTGGCTTGGCTTTTTTATTTACAGTATTATTAATATTAGGTGCTTCACAATGGTTAATGCGAACCACAAATCATGGGGAAGTTATAGAAGTGCCAGATTTATCTAAGTTGTCCGTAATGGAAATGCGAAAAGTAATCGAAGATAATAACTTACGATACGAAGTATTAGATTCGGCAAATTATGACCCAAATTATCCGCGTTTTTCAATTATAACGCAAAACCCTTCAGCAGGAAATACAGTAAAGGAAAATAGAAAGATTTATTTAACTGTGAATCCATCTGGATATAAGAAAGTGAGTGTTCCAAAAATCATAGATGTTACTTTAAGAAACGCCACTTCTATGCTTAGAGCCGTTGGTTTAGATGTGCAAAGAGTTACTTATATAGATGAAATAGGTGAAGACATGGTATACCGAATAAAATTCAAAGGAAAACATATTACGGTAGGAAGTAAATTACCTAAGACGTCTAAAATTGAACTTATTTGTGGAAATGGAAAAATAAGTCGAAGTGCCGAAATTAGAAACGATTCTGAATAAATTATGCAAGAGAAAGATAGTTTAGAGTTAAATGAAGAAGAGCTTTATGAGCATCATAAATTTGAAGCATCAAAAGGGCAAGATCCACTTAGAGTGGATAAGTTTTTAATGAATTTCATTGAAAACGCAACAAGAAATAAAATTCAAAAAGCAGCTAAAGAAGGCCATATTAGGGTTAATGATGTTGTGGTAAAGCAAAATTATAAAGTAAAGGGCGGTGATGTTGTAGCGGTTATGTTTACCCACCCACCTTATGAATTCTTGCTTACGCCAGAAGACATACCTATAGATGTTGTTTACGAAGACGATGTTTTAATGGTTGTGAATAAGCCTGCAGGAATGGTGGTGCATCCAGGACATGGCAATTATTCTGGAACACTAATCAATGCTTTGATGTACCATATTGAGAATTTGCCTGTAAATAGTAGCGAACGACCTGGTCTTGTGCATAGAATAGATAAAGACACTTCTGGTTTGCTTGTTATTGCAAAGACAGAATCAGCAATGACGCACTTATCCAAGCAGTTTTTTAATAAAACAAGCGAGCGAGAATATGTAGCTTTAGTTTGGGGTAATGTAGAGCAAGAAAGCGGAATTGTAGAAGGTCATATAGGAAGACACCCAAAAAACAGATTGCAAATGACGGTTTTCCCAAACGGAGAAAGCGGAAAAGAAGCAAGAACTCATTACAAAATCTTAGAAAGATTAGGATATGTAACCTTAATATCCTGTAAGTTAGAAACAGGAAGAACGCATCAGATAAGAGTCCATATGAAACATATAGGACACACTTTATTTAATGATGAGCGCTACGGAGGGGAGAGAATATTAAAGGGAACCACGTTTACCAAATACAAGCAGTTTGTAGATAATACGTTTAAGATTTTACCTAGACAGGCGTTGCATGCCAAAACATTGGGGTTTGTACATCCTGTTACAAATGAGTTTATGAGTTTCGATTCAGAAATACCTGAAGATATTGTAAATTGTGTAGAGAAATGGCGTCATTATGCAAAACATAGCTACTAGTATAATTATATTTTATAATGGTATTAATAACATCTTTTAGAAAGCCTGTCTTTTCAGGTAAAATGATTTTATTTTTGCTGTAATTATTCTGAGAAAATAAAAGAACCTTACAGATGAAAATAGTAATATCTCCAGCAAAGTCACTAGATTTTGAAAGTAAATTACCGACAGAAAAATATACACAACCATTTTTTTTGAAAGAGGCAGAGTTGCTAAATAAAAGTTTGAAAAGAAAAAAGCCTTCAGATTTATCAAAATTAATGGGAATTTCGGATAAGTTGGCAGACCTTAATTGGCAGCGTAACCAAGATTTTAGTGTTCCTTTTACGAAAAATAATGCAAGGCCAGCGGTTTATTCTTTTAATGGAGATGTATACCAAGGTTTAGATGTATATTCAATTTCGGAAGATAAACTGGAGCAATTACAAGATAAGCTTCGAATTTTATCTGGATTATATGGTGTGTTAAAACCACTAGACTTAATGCAGCCATATCGACTAGAAATGGGAACAAAATTGGAGTATAAAAGAACAAAGAATTTATATGAGTTTTGGAAGCTTCAATTAACAGAGCATTTAAATTCGGAGTTAGAAGAGAACGAGATGTTTATAAATCTAGCTAGTAATGAATATTTTTCTGCAATAGATAAAAAACTTCTAAAAGTCCCTATAATAACACCTGTTTTTAAGGATTGGAAAAACGATAAGCTAAAGATAATCAGTTTTTTTGCTAAAAAGGCAAGAGGTTCTATGGTGCGTTATATCCTTGACACTAATGTGCAAACTCTCGAAGATTTAAAAGGTTTTAATTTAGACGGATACATTTATAGTAAGGAACATTCGCTAAGTGAAAACAGTCCAGTTTTTATTAGGTAGAGAACAAAATTTCCAGTGATTAATGTGGGGTAAGAAAGGGAAATCCCTGTCATTAATGCATTTATGGGGGTTTTAAAATATCAATTTGTAACAAAACTTCAAGAATTTATATTTTTTTCATAGGAATATACTACCGCAAATGGAGTAGTTTTACACTGCTGTATATGTCATTTTTTTGCTGTATATTAAGCAAATTGTATAATTCTTTTAAGGCTGGTATTTTATGGAAATCAAGAAGGTTTTAGTTGCGAATAGAGGAGAAATTGCGATTCGTATTTTTAGAGCATGTGTAGAAATTGGAATAAAAACTGTGGGTGTTTATACCTATGAAGATAGATATTCTTTACACCGTTATAAGGCCGATGAAAGTTTTCAAATAGGAGAAGATAACGAGCCACTAAAACCTTACCTAAATATTGATGCTATTATAGCGGTAGCAAAGAATAATAATGTAGATGCTATACATCCAGGTTATGGTTTTTTGTCCGAAAACGCCAAATTCGCCCAAAAATGTGCGGATAATGGTATAATCTTTATTGGTCCTAAAGTTTCTGTTTTAAAGGCTTTAGGAGATAAAATTATGGCCAAAGAAGTTGCTGTAGCAAGCAATGTTCCTATTATACAAAGTAGTGATTTGGCACTAGATACTGTAGAGATTGCTTTATCTGAGGCAGAAAAGATTGGTTACCCAATTATGTTAAAGGCTGCTTCAGGAGGAGGAGGTAGAGGAATGCGTGTTATCCGAAAGGCAGAAGATCTTGTAATTGCTTACCCTGAATCGAGAAGAGAATCCCTTAGTGCTTTTGGAGATGATACTGTTTTTCTAGAGAAATTTGTTGAAAATCCAAAGCATATAGAAATCCAAATAATGGCAGATTCCCATGGTAATATGGTGCATTTGTATGAAAGAGATTGTTCTGTACAACGTCGTTATCAAAAAGTTATAGAATTTGCGCCTTCATTTGGATTACCACAAGAAACCAAAGACAGTTTATATAAATATGCATTAGATATTTGTAAGGCGGTAGACTATAATAATATTGGTACCGTTGAATTTTTAGTGGATGATGACGGAAGTATCTATTTTATTGAAGTAAACCCAAGAATACAGGTAGAGCATACCGTTACCGAAGTTATTACCAATATAGATTTAGTAAAAGCACAGATTTTTATAGCAGGTGGATATAAATTATCTGACAAACAAATAAAAATAGAAAGTCAGGAATCTATTGTAATTACTGGTTTTGCGTTGCAATGTAGAATTACAACAGAAGATCCAGCAAACGATTTTAAACCAGATTACGGAATTATTACAACCTACAGAAGTGCTTCTGGTTTTGGAATACGATTAGATGCGGGTAGTATTTACCAAGGGGTGAATATCTCTCCATTTTTCGATTCTATGCTTGTTAAAGTTTCTGCAACAAGTAGAACTTTAGATGGTGCTTGTAGAAAAATGCGTAGAGCTTTAGCGGAATTCCGTGTGCGAGGTGTAAAAACCAATATGGCATTTTTAGATAATATATTAAAACATAAAACTTTCAGAAAAGGGCAAGTAACTGTAAATTTCATTAAGAATGAACCATCCTTGTTTGAGTTTAAGGAGCCAAGAAACCGAGCCAATAAAATAGTTGAATATTTAGGAGAAGTTATAGTAAATGGTAATCCTGATGTGAAAAAGGTAGATCCAAACCGCATTTTTTCAACACCAAAAATCCCATCTTTCCCGAAGGATATAGCATATCCAAAAGGAACTAAAGATTTACTTACAGAATTAGGTCCAGAGAAGTTTGCACAGTGGTTAAAAAATGAAAAGCAAGTCCATTTTACGGATACTACTATGCGTGATGCACATCAAAGTTTGTTGGCAACTCGTATGCGTACAATAGATATGATGAAGGTGGCAGAAGGTTATGCTAAAAACCATCCAGAAATATTTAGTATGGAGGTATGGGGGGGAGCTACTTTCGATGTTTGTTTACGTTTTTTACAAGAGAATCCCTGGGAGCGTTTGGCGCTTTTACGAGAGGCAATGCCAAACACATTATTGCAGATGTTAATTAGAGGTTCTAATGGTGTTGGCTACACAGCATATCCTGATAATTTAATAGAGAAATTTGTAGAGAAATCTTGGGAGACAGGAGTAGATGTTTTCCGAATTTTTGATTCCTTAAACTGGATGAAATCTATTGCGCCATGCATAGAACACGTAAGAACCAGAACAGGAGGTTTGGCAGAAGGTTCTATTTGTTATACGGGCGACATTTTGGATCCATCTAAGACCAAATATAATTTAAAGTATTACATACAATTAGCGAAGGATATTGAAAATGCTGGTGCTCATATTTTAGGAGTTAAGGATATGGCAGGTTTATTAAAGCCAAATGCCGCATTTGAACTTATTTCTGCCTTAAAATCAGAAATTAATATACCCATACACTTGCACACACACGATACTTCGTCCATTCAGGCGGCAATGTATTTAAAGGCAATAGAAGCAGGAGTAGATGTTGTAGATGTTGCTTTAGGCGGATTGTCTGGTTTAACGTCTCAGCCTAATTTTAACTCGGTAGTAGAAATGCTTCGTTTTCATGAGAGAGAACCTAAAATTAATTCAGAAAAATTAGCAGAGTACTCTAATTACTGGGAAACGGTACGTAACTATTACTATACGTTTGAATCTGGATTAAAATCAGGAACAGGGGAAGTATATTCTCATGAGATTCCAGGAGGACAATATTCTAATCTAAAGGGGCAAGCAATTGCACTTGGCTTGGAAGATAAATTCCCTGAAATAACAAAAATGTATGGGGAGGTAAACCAGTTGTTTGGAGATATCGTAAAGGTGACACCAAGTTCCAAAGTCGTAGGCGATATGGCACAGTATTTAATAAGTAATGGCTTATCGGTACAAGATGTATTAGAAAAAGGAGATACAATTTCTTTCCCACAATCCGTAATTAGTTTCTTTAAGGGCGATTTAGGGCAGCCAGTAGGAGGGTTTCCAAAAGAGTTACAAAAAATTATACTAAAGGATCAGCAGCCTTATGAAGAAAGGCCTAATGCACATTTAGACCCAATTGATTTTGATAAAGAATATAAATCTTTCCAATTAAAGTTTAAAAAGGGAATGGGTAGAACATTGGAAATTACAGATTTCCTGTCCTATAAATTGTACCCTAAAGTATTTACAGACGCCTACAATAACCATGTGAAATATGGTAATATAATGGAGATTCCTACCAAGAATTTCTTTTTTGGAATGGAAATAGGAGAGGAGATTATGATCGAGTTGGATCATGGAAAGAGAATTCTAATATCCCTAATGCTAAAAGGTGAACCAGATGCAGCGGGTAATGTTAGTATTTTCTTTAAAGTGAATGGGCAATTACGAAACGTTGTTATAAAGGATACCTCTATAAAAGTAGATAAAGTAGAAAATGTAAAGGCAGATTCAGAAAATGAAAAGGAAATAGGCGCACCTTTACAAGGGTTATTATCGAGTGTTTTGGTAAAGAAAGGGGAAGAAGTTAAGAAAAACCAAGCGCTATTTATTATAGAAGCTATGAAGATGGAGACTACTGTAACAGCGATAGAAGATGGTGTTGTAGATAAAATTCAACTAACAGGAGGTTCTTTGGTAAATTCTGAGGATTTAGTGTTAGTACTTAAATGAGAGAGCTAAAAACATAAATGCTATACCGCAAGGTTTCTGAAACTTTGCGGTATAGTACATTATAGGTTCTAGTAGAGATAAAAATAATGGTACAGACTCATTAAAAGGTTTAGTTAATATTAATTATTCATTTGGAAGTTTAATTACTATAATTCACTATTTTAGAGCCATGTATTATTATTTAGTTTTAGCATTAAATGCCTATTGTATCTACCATTGTTATTCCAATAGAAATGAATATTATTGGTTTTTTCTTATCTTTTTTATTCCAGTTTTTGGAAGTGTAATCTATCTCTTTTTAAGAGTATTTAGAGCAAGGGATTTGGAAATTGCACAAGCGACAATTTCAACAGTAATTAATCCAACAAGGAAGATATTAAATTTAGAAAAGAGATTTCAGTTTTCCAAATCGTTTAAAACACAGGTGGCTTTAGCGGATGGGTATTTAGAAATTGAAGATTTTGACAATGCCATAAAGAATTATTCAGAAACATTGGAAGGTGTTTTTAAGAATGATTTTTATGTGTTCTCAAAATTAGTGGAAGCCTATTATTTTTCTTCTAAGTTTGAACAGGCTATAGTTTTTGCAGAAAAAATTAAAGATAATACAAAGTTTAAAAAATCAGATGCTTCCTTTTTGTATGCGTTGGCATTAGAAAAAACAGGTAACGTCACATTGGCAGAAGAAAAGTTATTAAAGTTTGACGCCCCATATTCTAACCATAAAGAGAGACTCGTTCTTGCGCAATTTTTTATTAGAAATAAAAAGATAACAGAAGCGAAAACTGTATTAGAAGAAATGATTTCGGAATCTGAGCAAATGTCTAAACAAGGTTACCGTGACACAAAAATATTAATACGTAAAGCAAGGGAAGAATTGGCCGCTATTTCTTAAATTACTATTTTCCACGTGCAGTGCTTAAAATTGCATAAAAAGCTTTAATGCCATAAGCAAGCTGACCAATTTTTAAATTCTCATTAGGAGCATGTTGGTTGTTGTCTAGGTTTACCATAGGAACTATAAAGGCAGGGATTCCTAGTTCGTTAATAAAGGGGGAAATAGGAACCGTTCCGCCCATAATTCTAATTTTCACTACCTCTTCGTTAAAAGTGTTTTTTAATGTTTCTTCTAAGAATTTACCATAAGGGTTTGTAAGGTTGGTTCTAAAAGGTTTTGTAACGGAACCTTCCGTTATTTTAATAATTTTAGCATGGGTAAGTCGCTCTTCTTTTGAAGGTTCTTTATCTGTTATAAAATAGCCTTGTTTTTTAATATGGTCTTTTACTAGTTTTTTTAATCTGGCACCATCAGATTCTGGCACAAGTCTTAAATCTAGTTCGGCAGTCGCAGAGGCTGGTACAATAGTTCTAGCTTTTGCGCCAATCCAACCAGATCCTAATCCCCTAACATTTAAAGAAGGGTATTGTAACGACTCTTGGTAAAATGCGCCAACTTTTTCAGACCTACCTATTTGTAATTTTTCTTGAATAGTAGTATCGTTATCGGGTACAGATTTTAAAACTTCTAGAGTGGTAGCATCAAAAGAAATGCCTTTGTAGTATCCTGGGATTATAACTTTACCATCCGTATCTTTCATGGTAGCTAGTAATTGTGCCAGCATAAAACCAGGGTTAGGTGCATAGTTTCCGTAATGCCCACTGTGTTGTGCTTTTGCAGGACCATAGATGGTAAGGCTCATTGTAGTTATTCCTCTACAACCAAAAATAAGAGTTGGCTTTGCAGAAGCATGTACTGGGCCATCATTAATAACCAAGAAGTCTGCCATCAGTAGTTCTTTGTATTCCTTTACCGCTTTGGGTAACGGCTTACTACTTTTTTCTTCTTCGCTATCCAGAATTATTTTTACATTATATGCTAATTCTGTACCATTCTCCTTTAGTAAATCTATGGCATTTAAAAACATTACGATAGGTCCTTTGTCATCAGCTGTTGATCGTCCAAATAGTCGCCAGTCATAATTTACTTCAGCATCAATTTCGGTGAATTCAATTTCCTCAAAAACACCATTTGTTTCTTTTTTCAAAACAACCTTATACGGGTTTGCTTGATCCCATTTAGACGCATCTACAGACTGACCATCGAAATGCATATAAAACAAGATGGTAGGTTTGCTGTCTTCCATGGGTAATGCCGCAAAGAATAAAGATTCTCCAGTTGTAGGTAGAATACTAGTATTAAAACCTCTCTTGTTAAATGCTTTTGTTAGCCAAGTTAGGTTTCTATTAATTTCAGCATGATCTAAGGCATCATTCGGAATGCTTACAAAATCTTTTAACTCATTTATGCTTTTTCTAACTTTTATTTTGACTTGTTCTTCGTTTTGAGAAAAAGAAAAAAATGCAGTAAAAAATGCTATAAATAGAAATGTGTTTTTCATATATAAGAGATGTTCTGAATGATAAAATCCAACTATAAATGGTGTGTAAAAAATGAAAAGGAACGCTTTTACTAGATTATTTTATAGTTGAGAAAGTATATTTTTATAAAATTAGTAAATTTTAATTTTTAACCAAGGATATTCCTTTTAAAATCATTAATCGAATTAGGAAAATCCAAGGAAACCCGTGTAAGAGAACGTCAAACCAATCTTTAGGAGACATTCCGGCAGCACCACCCATAATCCATCGTATTTTTCCAATAAGATGAGGTTCTGGAAAAAAGGGAGCCAAACCTAGAGAAGCACACAAAAGCAATATAATTTTCCAATCTTTTATGATTTTCATCTTTAACGAATAGTTTTTATAAAGCGATCTATATTTGGAACACCATGTTCCGTTAGATGTTTTACAAATGCCGAACCAATAATTGCACCTTTACTGTGTTTTGTGGCAGCGTTAAAAGTGTCAGCGTTACTAATCCCGAACCCAACAATTTGTGGTGCTTTTAACTTCATATTTGCAATACGTTGAAAGTATTCTTCTTGCACATCGCCAAATTGACTTTTTGCACCCGTCACACTTGCAGAACTCACCATGTAAATAAATCCATCAGAGATACTATCTATATAATTGATACGCTCTTTGGAAGTTTGCGGTGTAATTAGGAAAACGTTTAAGATGCCATATTTTTCAAATATAGCTTTGTATTTCTCGTGATATACATCTACTGGAAGGTCTGGAATAATTAATCCGTCTATACCAATTTCTTGACATTTTATACAAAATGCTTCTACGCCATATTGAAAAATTGGATTAACATAACCCATTATTAATAAAGGGATAGAGGCAGTAGCGCGAATATCCTTTAATTGTTGAAATAGAAGTTCCGTAGTCATTCCGTTTTTTAATGCGGTAGTAGAACTAGCTTGTATTGTAGGACCATCCGCTAGGGGGTCGCTAAAAGGTAATCCTATTTCAATAAAATCAACACCAGATTTTTCCAACTCTTGGATTATGGTAACCGTATCATTAATAGAAGGGTATCCTGCTGTAAAATATATAGAAAGTAATTTTTTACTTCCTTCTAGTTTTGTATTTATTCTGTTCATAATTTAAGAGTGTATTTGGTAGTGCATACAATGTAAAGAGCTTGCTAATAGTTATAGTTTTCCTTTTAAGAGAAATAGTAGCATTAAAAATTAAAATAGTCAATAAAAGTATCTAAATCTTTATCGCCACGTCCAGAAAGGGTAATTACAACTACATCGTCTGGTTGAAACTTACGTTTTTCAAAAATGGCAAAAGCATGCGAAGATTCTATCGCAGGAATAATACCTTCTAATTTACACAATAGCAACCCTGCTTGCATAGCATCGTCATCTGTAATAGCATGAAATTCTGCCCTTCCAGTTTTATACAAATGTGCGTGCATAGGGCCTACACCTGGGTAATCTAATCCCGCAGAAATAGAATATGGTTCTGTAATCTGTCCGTCATTCGTCTGCATCAATAAGGTTTTGCAACCGTGAATAATACCTTCTTTGCCTAATACAGAAGTAGCAGCACTTTTTCCTGTATCTATTCCTTTTCCGGCAGCTTCTACTGCGATAATCCCAACTTTTTCCTCATCTAAAAAGTGATAAAAAGTTCCGGCAGCATTACTTCCTCCACCGATACAAGCAATAACATAATCAGGATTTTCTTTTCCTTCTTTTTCTAGCAACTGTTTTTTTATCTCTTCGGAAATAATAGATTGAAATTTGGTAACCATATCCGGATAAGGATGAGGGCCAATAGCAGATCCAATAATATAGTGGGTGTCAACAGGATTGTTAATCCAATCGCGAATAGCTTCATTAGTAGCGTCTTTTAGAGTACGACTTCCAGATAAGGCAGGTCTAACTTCTGCACCTAACATTTTCATGCGAGCTACATTTGGAGCCTGTCTGGCAATATCAATTTCCCCCATATAAACAATACATGCCATCCCCATTAAAGCACAAACGGTGGCGGTGGCAACACCATGTTGACCAGCTCCTGTTTCGGCAATAATTCTCTTTTTGCCCAAACGCTTAGCCATAAGAATTTGCCCAACAGTATTATTTATTTTGTGGGCACCAGTATGATTAAGATCTTCTCGTTTTAAGTATATTTTTGTTTGGTGTTTTTTAGACAAGCGTTTGGCTAGATATAACGGAGAAGGCCTGCCTACATAATCTTTTAGTAATTGATTGTATTCTTCCACAAAGGAAGGTTCGTTCATTATTTTTAAATAATTTTGCCTTAGATTTTCTACATTAGGATATAACATTTCAGGAATATAAGCGCCACCAAATTCGCCATAGTATCCTTTCTCGTCCACATTGTATTTCATAGTCTTACTATTTACCATATTCCTTTAGTAATTTTTTTAATTTATCGATATGCTTTAGGCCAGGTTCTATTTCAAACTTACTATTAACATCAATAGCATGACAGTATTTAGATGCTGGTTTTTGAAAGAAAGAAGCAACCTTATCTAATTCGTCTAATCCTATGCCACCACTTAAAAAGTATGGTTTTGTTGAGGGGTAGGCAGAAAGAGCCTCCCAATTAAAGGTGTATCCATTTCCGCCGGGTAATTTTCCTTTCGTGTCGAATAAATAATAATCACAAACATTTTCGAAAGGGGTTAATTCGCTAAAATCGAAATCGTCCTTAATAGAAAACACTTTGATTATTTCAACTTTAGAAGCGGTGTTTTTTAAAGCATCGTTTAGAAAAATACAAAATTGAGGTGTTTCCTTCCCATGCAGTTGTATTGCTTGCAGATTGTAGTGAACCACTTTAGCGGTAATTTCTTCCAAACGAGCATTTACAAATACACCTACTTTTTTAATAGTATTTGAGATTTTTGGAATTTCACCCTTAAAAAAACGCTTAGAGGGTTCCCAAAAAATAAAACCCATATAATCTGGTTGTAGATTTGCAACTTCCGACATGTTAGAAGGGATTTTCATTCCACAGACCTTAATAGCAACGCTAGTTTGATTACTTGAAGTAGTACCGATATTTTGAGTTGGCGTATTCATACTAATGATTCTCTAAATAATTAAGAAAGTTGCTTTAAAAATGAAATTGCGCTTTCCCCTGGGTTTTCAGTTTTCATAAAGTTTTCTCCAATTAAAAAACCTTGGTATCCATAAGGTTGTAATATTTTTATTGCATTAATTGAGCTTATGCCACTTTCAGAGACTTTTACAAAATCATCTGGAATTAATGCTGATAACGATTTACTTGTTTCCAGACTAACTTCAAAAGTCTTTAAATTTCTATTATTAACCCCTAGCATATCCAAACTTGGCATAACAGATTTATGTAATTCTTCTTCGTTGTGAACTTCCAATAAAACATCTAGGTGTAGACTTTTTGCCAATTCTGAAAAGGCTTTAATTTCTGTGCGACTCAAAACTGCAGCGATTAAAAGAATAGCATCAGCACCATACGATTTTGCCTCTATAATTTGATATTCATCAAGGATAAATTCTTTACGTAATAAGGGCATTTCAACTACAGCTCTGGCCAGTAATAAATCATCCAAAGAACCACCAAAATATTTTCCATCCGTTAGGATAGACATGCCGCAAACCCCTGCGTTTTCATAGCCGATAGCAACATCTGGTACATTTACATTTTGATTAATAACAGATTTAGAAGGAGAACGCCTTTTGTGTTCTGCTATAATTCCCCTAGTACAGTTACGTAGTGCTTTTGCTAAAGATACCGTAGGTCTATTAAAAAGAACAGAAGCTTCTAATTGTGATGTTGGCACTACCTGTTTCTTTAAATTAACCTCTATTCGTTTATCGGCAATTATTTTATTTAGTATGTTCATTGGGCGCTAAGTTGTTGTAATGTTTGCAATGCTTTTAGTCCTTTCATGCTGAGTAAAGATTCATTTGCTAGCTCAAACCCTTCTTTTGGACTAATTCCTTTTACCGTTGCAATAGCGATACCTGCATTCGCACAAACGACATTATTCTGTGCGGTAGTGCCTTTTCCATTTAAGATAGACATAAAAATAGCAGCAGAATCTTCTATACTATCCCCACCTGTAATATCTGTTTGCTCAATTTTAGAAACGCCAAAATCAGATGGTTTCAACATGCCTTCAGATTTGTTAGAAATTGTTTTCGTATCGCCAGTTAGGGATATTTCATCATAACCATCTAATGCATGTAGAACCGTAAAATTTTTATCTGTGTTTTGATAAAGATAGCCATACATTCTAGCCAATTCTAAATTAAACACACCAACGATTTGATTTGTAGGGAAAGCAGGATTAACCATTGGGCCTAACATATTAAAAAAGGTTTTCACACCTAATTCTCTTCGGATAGGAGCAACGTTTTTCATTGCTGGGTGAAATAGTGGCGCATGAAGCACACATATTCCAGCCTTTTCAATGGATTTCTCTAGGAAGCTTGCCTCGTTGCTAAATTTTATACCCAAATGTTCCATGACATTACTACTTCCACATTTAGAAGAAACCCCGTAATTACCATGTTTAGTAACTTTTATTCCAGCACCTGCGGTTACAAAAGAAGCAAGGGTAGAAATATTAAAAGTATCTTTTCCGTCGCCACCAGTACCACAAAGATCTACAGGGTTGTAGGCAGATAAATCTACTGCCAAGCACAATTCTAATAAGGCATTTCTAAAACCTTCCAATTCTTCTATAGTAATGCTACGCATCATATATACGGTAAGAAAAGCTGCAATCTGACTTGGGTTGTAATCTCCTTTCGCAATATTAACTAAAACCAGTTTGGACTCCTCTTTAGAAAGAATATCGTGGTTTATTAGTTTATTTAGTATCTGTTTCATAATAGTGAAATTTACTCAAATGACTTTTTTGGTTTCGTATTCTTTATGAATTTACCCAGTTTTCTAGTATTTTTTTTCCATGTGGCGTTAAAACAGATTCAGGATGAAACTGAACAGCACATACATCATAAGTTTTGTGTTGTAAGGACATAATTTGACCGTTTTCATCAACAGAGGTAACTTCTAATTCTTCGGGTAAATTTGGGTCAACAACCCAGGAATGATACCTGCCAACTTCAATTTCTTTTGGTAAATCATCAAACAAAGCAACGTCTTTAGTAATGCTAATCTTGGTTGCAATACCGTGGTATACCTGATCTAGATTAATAATGGAGCCTCCGAAAACTTCAGCAATAGCCTGCTGTCCAAGGCAAACGCCAAAAATAGATTTGCTAGAAGCATACATTTTAATAATCTCTTTTAGTAGGCCAGCCTCGTCAGGGATTCCGGGTCCTGGAGAAAGAAGAATTTTGTCGTAAGGTGCAACATCCTCTATAATTAATTGGTCATTTCGGAGTACTGTAACCTCACAATCTAAATCTTCTAAATAATGAACTAGATTATAAGTGAAGCTATCGTAGTTATCTATTACTAATATTTTTTTCATTTTCATTTTTTTAGTAGAAGTACTCTTTTAAATAGACTCTGCAATTTCAAGTGCTTTGTTTAGAGCACCTAGCTTATTGTAGGTTTCTTGTAATTCATTTTCTGGGTCTGATGCTGCAACTATGCCGGCGCCAGCTTGGTAATGTAGTTGGTGGTCTTTGCTTAAAAAAGTTCTAATCATAATGGCATGATTAAAGTTACCTTTAAAATCCATAAAACCAATTGCGCCACCATAATAATCACGACTAGTTTTTTCATATTTCTCTATAAGTTGCATTGCTCTATGTTTAGGCGCGCCACTTAAAGTTCCTGCGGGAAAGGTGTCTGCAACAATTTTCATGGTAGTTGTATTCTTTTTCATTTGTCCGATTACCTTAGAAACTAAATGAATTACATGAGAAAAGAATTGTACTTCTTTATAGTTTTTAACAACGACATTAGTGCCATTTCTGCTGAGGTCGTTTCTGGCAAGGTCAACCAGCATAACATGCTCGCTATTTTCCTTGTCGTCTTTCGTTAATTTTTTAGCAAGTTCAGCATCCTTTTCATCGTTTCCAGTTCTTTTAAAAGTTCCAGCAATTGGATGAATTTCAGCATTTCCATCTTTAACAATTAATTGGGCTTCAGGAGAACTTCCAAAAATTTTGAAATCTCCATAGTCAAAATAGAACAGGTAAGGAGAGGGGTTTACAGAACGTAAAGCTCTATATACATTAAATTCGTCTCCTTTAAATTTTTGCGTAAAACGTCTAGATAGCACTAATTGAAAAACATCACCACGCTGACAATGTTTTTTTGCCAATGCCACGTGTTCTTTAAATTCGCTGTCCTCCAGATTGGAAGTTGCGTCTCCTTCTTTGGTGAAATTATAGGCAGCAAAGTTTTTTACGTTTAATATTTGTTCAATCTCTGGAATATTACTTTTGTTTTCATAGCAATGAGCAAAAATGTATGCCTCATTATTGAAATGATTAATTGCAATTATATTTTGATACACGGCATAGTAAATATCAGGAATAGTTAAGGCACCGTCTTTTTTAGAGATTTTTATGTTTTCAAAATAACGAACAGCATCATAAGCTATATAGCCAAACAAGCCGTTGTTTATAAACTTAAAATCGTTGTCAGAAGTTTTGAATTTTTGACGAAATTCATCTAGTATTGTCACAACATCTGTAGTTGCATCAATTTCAATCTCATTAATACTTCCATCAGGAAACTGTTCAATAATAGTCTTGTTTTCTATTTTTATGCTAGCAATAGGGTTGCAGCAAATGTAAGAGAAACTATTATCGTTGGCATGATAATCACTACTCTCTAATAGAATACTATTAGGGAATCTATCTCTAATTTTAAGATAGATACTTACAGGTGTAATCGTATCTGCTAGTATTTTTTTGTGATGGGTTGTTAGTTCGTATTTCATTTTATTAAACTATTATAAGCAAAAGCTTAGATGTAACTTTTTTTAAAAGAAAAAGGCTTGTCGTGATGACAAGCCTTTGTATATTTTTTATATATAGAAGTGCTACTTCACGAGTTTCTCCGTTAAGTTACACCACCACCATATATTTGTGTTTAGTTTCATTGTTGTAAATATAGAAATGAAAAAAGTATTAACCAAATATATTGATTGATAAAGCTAGAATGTAGTTTTTTATAACGGATTAAGGCTAGAGTGTTGTTTTCGTTAATAGCACAAAAAAAGGAGACTGTATCTGATACAGTCTCCTTTTTCATTTTAAATAAAGTTTAGTTTTAGAAAACTAAATCTACCACCATGTCAAATTCATCATAGATAGTTTTGTCTCCTAAGTTTTCGAAGAAATTACCAGACTTGTATTTAATGTCATACAAAGTTCTGTCTACCTTCATAGTTGCAGTTGCTTTGCTACCGTATACAGAAATTACTAGATTTATTTCTTTAGAGATACCTTTTATAGTTAATGTACCTTTTACATCATAAGAATTTTTCCCTGTAGATTTTATTGTAGAAAAAGTTAAGGTAGAGGTGGGATGTTTTTCTGTGCTAAAAAAATCATCAGATTTTAAGTGACCATCTAAACTGCTTTTAGATTTTCCTTCTAAATCTGTAGTAGATAATGTTGTCATGTTTACAACAAATTCACCGCCGGTAAGCTTACCTTCGTCAAAAGATAAAGAGCCAGAAGTTAAAGATAAAACGCCATTGTGAGAGCCAGTTACTTTGTATGCTTTCCAAGCTACGTTGCTTTTTTCAATATCTACTTTTTTTGTTTCTCCATCTATTGGTGTTGTTGCAGTTGCAGAAAAACCAAATACTAATGTAAGTGCTAGAGTTAAAATGTTCTTTTTCATAGTGTTAAATTAAATTGTAAATGTTACTTGTGTTATACTTGTTTTTAAATTATTGATAGAGTTTTTTTGTGCGAAGCGATTATTTTAGTTTGTCCAATAGGTTGTTTAATGTTTCGAGTTCTTTTGCGGTTAGGTTTTTTAATATTTCCACATTTTTTTCGTCTGTAATGGGATCTAATTTATTTAGTAAATCGAATCCTGAATCTGTTATTAATATTTCTATTTTTCTTCGATTACTTGGGCATACTGTTCTTGTTACCAGTTTTTTTTCGAGCAATTTGTCCACCAAGCGAGTTGTATTGCTCATTTTGTTAATCATTCTTTCTTGAATAGTCCCTAGGTTAGCAGGTTTTCTGTTTTGCCCTCTTAGAATTCTTAATACATTATATTGTTGCATGGTAAGTCCGCAATCTTTTAATCCTGAAACTACTTTTTCCTGAACTATATTACTAGTGTAAATTAGGTTTAGCATTACTTTGGTAGGTAATGGTAATGGTTTTGTAGATTTTATTAATTTTTCGAATTCCATTAATTGTATATACAATATTTGTAGGTACAAATGTATATCAAATAAGAAAATAAAAAACAGAATTAAGTATAATTTTTTGTTAAAGTTGTAGTAGCTGCTTAAAGAGAGTGGTTTATGCTATTGTAGGTTGAGTTGGGTAAAAGTATAGGTATGTTATTATAGATGGAAATGTTATCTAAATACCTTATTTTTGGGCTTTAAAATTTACAGAAATGGCAGATTTATTACAAGAAGATTGGCAAGAACAATATAAGAACGACGATAATGGCTTCATGATAGATGTGAGAACAGAAGATGAAGTAGAAGAGGGCTATATTCCAAACTCCACCAATATAGATATATATTTAGGACAAGGTTTTTTGGATGAGATAGATAAGCTAGACAAGACCAAGAATTATTATGTGTATTGTAGGTCTGGTAACCGTAGTGGTCAAGCTTGTGCTATAATGAGAAATGCAGGATTCCAAAACACTTTTAACCTTATAGGAGGGTTTATGGAGTGGGAAGGTGAAGTAATCTAAAACCAACAGAAAAATATCGTCATACAATTTAATTAGCTGACAATCATTAGTTTAATTTCGTTGTCTGGCGATATTTTTTTATTTTAGTTGGGTGCAAGAAGAGTTACTACACTTTATCTGGAAGTATAAAAAGCTGCAACTAAAAGATTTGTTTACTTCTAAAAACGAGTCAGTCTCTATCATTTCCGTGGGAGAGCATAATTTGCATAGTGGCCCAGATTTTTTTAATTCCAAAATAAAAATAGACCAGCAATTATGGGCAGGTAATGTTGAAATACATGTAAAATCTTCCGATTGGTATGCGCATTATCACGAAAAAGATACCAACTATAACAATGTGATTTTACATGTGGTTTGGGAAGATAATATGCCGGTATTCAGGAATGATAATTCAGAAATACCAACCTTAGAACTTAAGAATTATATTTCAGAAAATTTATTAGCTGATTACAGAAATCTTTTTGATAAAAGGAATTTCACCTTTATTAATTGCGAAAAATTTATTGGAACCTTAGATCCTTTTGTGTTTTCTAGTTGGCAAGAGCGACTTTTTTTTGATCGATTAGAGCGAAAATATGAAGCAGTTTTACAATTGCTAGAAGAATCTAAAAATGATTGGGAGAAAACACTATTCGTTCTATTATTGAAGAATTTTGGATTGAATATAAATGGGGATTCTTTTTTGTCTATCGCTAAAGCTATTGATTTTTCCATTGTTAGAAAATTGCATAAAGATGCTTTTAAGCTAGAAAGTGTTTTCTTTGGAATAGCTGGTTTTTTAGAAAGCGAAGTGTTAGTAGATAACTATTACAAACAGTTAAAAGAAGAGTATCGATATTTAAAAATAAAATTCAATTTACAAAGTGACGGAGTACAGACGCCAGAGTTTTTTAAATTGCGTCCTCCTAATTTCCCAACAATTCGTTTGCCACAAATTGCTAGTTTATATGCTGAGAATCAGACACTATTTCAGAATGTAATAAAAGCTTCAACTTTAAAAGATTTGTATAAATTATTGGATGGAGTCGCAAGTACTTATTGGGATACACATTATGTTTTTGGAAAGACTTCAAAAAACAGTAACAAGAAACTCACCAAGAAATTTAAAGATTTAATAATTATCAATACCATAATACCTTTAAAGTTTTGCTATTCAAAATATATAGGTGTAGAAAGTAATGACGAGATAATTACAATTATTGCAAGCATTAAGAGTGAAAATAATGCAATAGTCACTAACTTTAAAAACCTAGGTGTACACTGCGTTAATGCTAAAGAAACTCAGTCGGTTATACAATTATACACCCAGTATTGTACAAAAAACAAATGTTTACAATGCGCCGTAGGGGTTAGTTTATTAAATAGAAATGGTTAGTTTTATGCCATGGGAGTATTCTACAAATTATTATACTATTTACAAAAACGGGGTTTTGAAGTTTGTAGACGTATAGCAGAGCGTTTAGGAATTCGGACAAGAGTTGTTAGAACTACATTTATTTATCTTACGTTTGTAACCTTAGGTTTTGGTTTTGCTTTGTATTTATTTATGGCATTTTGGCTTAGAATAAAAGACTTGGTATATACAAAGAGAACCTCTGTTTTTGACCTATAATTATGGAGAAGTTATTTCGTTCTAAAATATATATAGCTTTTGGGTTATTAACAATCGTTTTGTCTTCCGGAGTTCTTGGGTATAAATTTTTGGCGAATTATACTTGGATAGACGCATTCTACATGACCATAATAACGGTTACAACAGTTGGTTTTTCTGAGGTAAGACCAATGGATACAGAGACCAAGCTTTTCACAGTGTCTCTAATAATTTCCAGCGTATTTATATTTGCATTTGCAATTTCGGTTATAACAGAGTACTTATTAAGTAAAAACTCAATAGAACTTTTAAAAAAGAAAAAAGTGAAAAATAAAATTAAGAGTTTGTCAAATCACATAATTATCTGTGGGTATGGGCGTAACGGAAATCAGGCCGCAGAGAGATTAAAGGCTTATAACAGGTCTTACGTTGTAATAGAAAAAGATAAAGAAGTTATAGACAAGAATAATGAAGGTGTACTTTTTGTAGAAGGCGATGCCAATGATGATGCTGTTTTAGTTGAGGCAGGGATAGAAAAGGCAGAGTATTTAATTGCTGCTATGCCAGATGATGCGGCTAATTTGTTTGTAGTATTATCCGCAAGACAATTAAACAAGAAGTTATTTATTATAAGTCGGGCATCCCAGGTTAATTCTCAGAACAAGCTAAAGTTGGCGGGGGCAAATAAGGTTATTATGCCAGATAAAATAGGAGGAGACCATATGGCATCTTTAGTGGTAATGCCAGATTTAATAACATTCATGGATAAACTTTCTGTAGAGGGAGAGAATACTACAAATTTAGAAGAAGTTGCTATTGAGGATTTTAGGAGTGAGGTAGATTGTAATTCTATTCGAGATTTAGATTTACGAAGAAAAACAGGCTGTACTATAATAGGATATATAGACCCAACAGGAGATTATATAATAAACCCAGAAGCCGATTTAAAATTACAGCCCAAAAGTAAAGTTATAGTGCTCGGAAGACCAGAACAAATTAAAAAATTAAATAAAATGTTCCATATTGATTAAGATATTTTTATACAATTAATTTGATTGGATTGAATATTTTTAGGATATTGAGCGAAATTCATTAAAAACCAACAACAAATATCAAATAATATATTATGAAAAAAGGAATTTTTGCGTTATTCGCATTATTAGCGCCCGTCTTGACTTTTGCGCAAGAGGTAGTTGAAAAAGGAATAGATGAGAAGATAGATGAGGCGTTTAAACCAATTTCAGATGCAATATCGGGAGTAATTTTTTACCCAGAACCATTTTTTAATGCGCCAATTGTATTAATTTTATTAGTAGGAAGCGCATTGTTTTTTACAATATATTTTGGATTTCCTAATTTCAGATATTTTGGAAAAGCCATTAATGTTGTTAGAGGAAAGTATGATGAAATTGATCACCACCAAGCGGCATCAGAACTTGCTGTAGATGGAGATATAAAAGATACTATTAAAGATGAAAGTCAAGAAGGGGAAGTAACACACTTTCAGGCTTTGGCTACCGCAGTTTCAGGAACAGTAGGAAACGGAAATATTGCAGGTGTAGCTTTGGCAATTGCATTAGGAGGGCCTGGGGCAACATTCTGGATGATTGTTTGTGGTTTATTAGGAATGTCAACAAAGTTTGTAGAGTGTACATTAGGAGTTCAGTATAGAGATGTAGGAGAAGATGGTACTATCTATGGAGGGCCAATGTATTATATTACAAAAGGACTTAAGGAAAAAGGATTTAAGACATTAGGAAAAATAACAGCAGTTTTCTTTGCTGTATTTTGTATTGGAGGTTCTTTTGGAGGAGGTAATGCAGCGCAGTCTAATCAGGCTACTATAGTTTTAAAAGAGTTGATGGGCTTAGAAAGTGCAGGAGCAGGTTTCTGGATTGGAGTTGTATTAGCTGTATTAGTGGGAATTATAATTATCGGAGGAATTAAAAGAATTGCTTCGGTAACCGAAAAGGTAGTTCCTTTTATGGCAGGAATGTATTTGATAGCTTGTTTGTATATTATATTGAGTAACTTTTCATTAATAGATGATGCTATATCTTTAATATTTGCAGAAGCTTTTACGCCTACGGCAATGGGAGTTGGAGGTTTAATAGGAGTTTTATTGGTAGGATTTAAAAGGGCGGCATTCTCCAATGAGGCAGGCGCAGGTTCTGCGTCAATAGCGCATTCAGCAGTGAGAACAAAATATTCAGCATCAGAAGGTCTGGTTGCTTTATTAGAGCCATTTATAGATACTGTTGTTATATGTACAATGACAGCCTTAGTGATTATTATTTTTAATTTTGGAGGAGCCTTTGAGTATGGAGGATCAGGATCAGTACTGATTGATGGTGTATCTTACGAAGGAGCAGGAATAACTTCAAAAGCATTTGCAGAGTATATTCCTTATTCTAATATATTCTTAACAATAGCAGTGGTATTATTTGCTGTTTCTACCATGATTTCTTGGTCTTATTACGGGCTGCAATCTTGGAAATTTTTGTTTGGAAGAGGTAGAGTTGCTGATTTAACGTATAAGTTATTATTTTTAACATTCGTGGTAATTGGTGCTGCTGCAAGTATGAAATCGATTTGGGATTTCTCTGATGCAATGATTTTTGCAATGGTATTCCCTAATATGATAGGATTATTTTTCTTATTCCCTGTTGTGAAGAAACAACTTGCAAGATATTTGGGAGATATAAAGAAAGCAGGATTATAAGCTTTTAATAATGGATAATTTAAAATCCCACTTTCGTTTCAATAAGCAGGAACGGAGTGGGATTTTCTTTTTGTTGGCAATTATAATTGTACTTCAATTAGGATATTATTTTTATAAGATACAAGAAGGTGAAGTTGAAAATAATTTTTTCGTTTCTCAAGAAGATCAAAAAGAGATAGATAGTTTAAAAAGTCTTTCCTTTAAAAAAGACAATATAAAATTGTATTCTTTTAACCCAAATTTTATAACAGATTATAGGGGGTATGTTCTCGGAATGTCGGTAAAAGAAATAGATGCCTTACATGCTTTTAGGAAAACGGGTAAATTTGTAAATTCTTCTAAGGAGTTTCAAAAGGTAACGGGTGTTTCAGATTCGTTACTGCAAATAATAGAGCTTCAGTTTAAATTTCCAGAATGGACAAAAAAGAAGGTAGTCCAAAAAGTTAATTCAAAAAGTAAAAAGAGAGTAAATCAAGTTGTTGTAAAGATTGTTTTTCAAAATATAAATACGGCAACGGCAGAAGATTTTAAAAAGATTTACGGAATAGGAAATAAACTATCTGCAAGAATCGTTAAGTTTAGGGAACGCCTAGGTGGTTTTTTGGTAGAAGAACAACTGTATGATGTATATGGTTTAGAAGATGAAGTGGTGAAAAGAACTTTGTTGAAATTCGCAATAATAACAAAGCCTAAGATTCAGAAAATAAATATAAATACAGCTACTGTAGGTGAAATTGCAAAACTTATATATATTAGGTTTGATGTAGCTTTAGCAATTGTAAAATATAGGGAAGTAGTAAAGCATATTTCTTCGTTTGAAGAGTTAAATAATTTGGAAGGATTCCCTTCAGATAAGATTGATAGAATTCAATTATATTTGTCCCTTCAATAAGAGAGAAAAAACAGGTATAGCATAAAGTATGGATAATAGATATTTTAGCGAAGAGCATAATTTATTTCGCGACAGTTTTAAAGATTTTCTTCAAAAAGAAGTTGTTCCACATATAGATAAATGGGAAAAGACAGGAACGATAGAACGGTTTATTTGGAAGAAGTTTGGAGATATGGGTTATTTAGGTTTAACCTATCCCGAACAATATGGCGGAATGGGTTTAGATTTAATGTATACTGTTATTCTTTTAGAAGAGTTGCAAAAGATTAACTCTGGAGGATTTGCAGCTGCAATTTGGGCGCATATGTATTTAGCCATGACGCATTTAAATAAAGAAGCAAGTCACGCCACAAAGGAAGCGTATCTAGCGCCAAGTATTGCAGGAGATAAAATTGGTTGTCTGTGTATAACAGAGCCCTTTGGAGGGTCAGATGTTGCAGGAATGAGAAGTACAGCTGTAAAAGAGGGCGATTTCTATATTCTTAATGGATCTAAAACTTTTATAACTAATGGAATTTATAGTGATTACCTAATTGTGGCGGCAAAGACATCGCCGAAAAAAGGGAATAAAGGCATTAGTATTTTTGTGGTAGACAGAGAATCTGTTGGGTTAACGGCAACCAAATTGGATAAATTAGGTTGGAGAGCTTCAGATACAGGAGAGATAGCTTTTGATAATGTAAAAGTTCCTATCGCTAATTTAATGGGCGAAGAAGGAATGGGATTTTCATATATCATGCAACATTTTTCATTAGAGCGATTAATAATGGGGGTAAATGCGCATGCTAGAGCAGAGTTTGCTTTAGATTATGCTGCTAACTATATGTCAGAGAGAACGGCCTTTGGCCAGAAGATAAATGAATTTCAGGCATTACGCCACACAATGGTGGAAGGGTATGCGGAAATGGAAATGTGTAGAGAGTTTAATTATTCCGTTGCACAACGTTTAAATAACGGAGAATATGTAGTTAAAGAAGCAACAATGTCTAAATTACTGTCCACTAAAATGTCAGATAAGGTGGTGTATGATTGTTTGCAAATGTTGGGAGGCTATGGGTATATGGAAGATTATCCCTTAGCACGTATGTTTAGAGATGGAAGAATAGGTCCAATTGGAGGAGGAACTTCAGAGATATTAAAGGAGATTTTGGCTAAAATGATAATAGACAAGAAGATTTATAAACCAGCCACAAAAGTTTAATAGAAAAAAAACAAATAAAGCATTTGTAGTAGATAATTTAATACTACATTTGCAATCGTTAAAAATCACAAAAGAGAGGAGGTAGCTACTTATGTTAATTATACCAGTAAAAGAAGGAGAGAATATAGATAGAGCTTTAAAGCGCTTTAAACGTAAATTCGATAGAACAGGCGGAATGCGTCAGTTGAGAAAACGTCAACAGTTTACAAAGCCATCTGTACAAAAAAGAGCGCAAATGCAAAAAGCGCAATATATACAGAACTTAAGAGATCAGGAAGAGATTTAATTTCTTTTGATTATAAGATTAGAATCCCTCATATGTTGAATTTGTTTCAATATAATGAGGGTTTTTTTTATTGCATAAAGTGGCTTAAAAGCATATCTTTATGATATAGCATAATTCCATGTCCATTACATCTTTTGAGTCTTATATCAAGCTAGAGAAGAAGTATTCTTTGCATACGGTTAATGCGTATAAGAAGGATATTGAAAGCTTTACTTCTTTTTGTAAGGCGGAGTTTAATTTAGATGTTATAGATAGTGTAGAATATGGTGTTATCCGTAACTGGATTATTGCTTTGGTTTCTAGTGCGGTTTCTAATAGAACGGTTAATCGTAAAATAGCATCTTTAAAAGCGTATTATAAATTTCTTTTAAAAATAGGAGAGATAGATAAAAATCCACTAGCCAAGCATAAAGCGCTTAAAACATCAAAAAAAGTGGAGGTTCCGTTTTCGGAAAAAGAAATGATGGATGTTTTGAATCAAATCGTATTTAAAGACGACTTTGAAGGAGTGAGAGATAAGTTGGTTATAGATTTGTTATATACAACAGGAATAAGAAGAGCTGAGTTGATTCAATTAAAGCTGTCTGATGTCGATTTACCAGAAAAAACAATAAAGGTGCTAGGGAAGCGTAATAAGGAGCGTATTCTACCATTGCTAGGTGCTACATGTATTTTGTTTAAAGACTATTTTGCTAGTAGGAATAATTTGGTTGAAATTGTTGATTTTAATTTTGTTTTTTTATCAAAGTCAGGCAATAAAATATATGAAACTCTTGTTTATAGAAGTATAAATAAGTATTTTAGTATGGTGTCTACAAAGGTGAAAAAGAGTCCTCATATATTAAGGCATACTTTTGCAACACATATGCTTAACAAGGGGGCAGATTTAAATTCTGTTAAAGAGTTGTTGGGGCATTCTAGTCTCGCTTCTACACAAGTTTATACGCACAACAGTATAGTAGAATTAAAAAAAGTTCATTTATCTGCACATCCTAGGAGTAAAAAAGAGTAAAATGCTTTATTGTTTAATTTTTAAAACTTCATCTTATGAAAGTAAATGCACAGTATGTAAATTTTAATGCAGAAGGAGAGTTGATTGGTTTTGTTCAAAACAGGTTGGATAAATTAGAACTTTATTACAATAAGGTAATAAGTTCAGATGTTTATTTGAAAGTGGAGAATACTAGTTCGAAAAAAAATAAAATTGTTGAAATAAAATTACGTATTCCTAAAGAAAGTTTCATTGTAAAGAAGCAGTGTAAATCTTTTGAAGAGGCTGTGGATGTGGCATGTAGTTCTTTGCAAAGGCAGCTTCTAAAACGAAAGGAAAAATTAAGAGCATAAATGATGAAAAAAAAATAAAAAAAATGCTTTAAATAAAAGAATAAATATCTACATTTGCAGTCCGTTAGAAATAGCGGACTTTTTTATGTTAAAAAGGCAATAAAAAGCCGATGTAGCTCAGCTGGCTAGAGCAGCTGATTTGTAATCAGCAGGTCGTGGGTTCGAGTCCCTCCATCGGCTCTTTTTAAATATAAAAGTATAACGTTCATTATGTATTGGATTGGGGAGATACTCAAGCGGCCAACGAGGGCAGACTGTAAATCTGCTGACTACGTCTTCGCAGGTTCGAATCCTGCTCTCCCCACATAAAATATTTGATTTGAAAAAAAACTTTCGAATTAATTTGAAATATTGGAAAAATTTTTCTAGAATTGCGCTAGAATTATAAAAATGCGAGAGTAGCTCAGTTGGTAGAGCGTCAGCCTTCCAAGCTGAATGTCGCCGGTTCGAACCCGGTCTCTCGCTCTAAACTTTTGAGTTTATGGTTATTTTGAGTTTTCTGTAAACTTAATTAAGCCGGTGTAGCTCAGGGGTAGAGCGTTTCCTTGGTAAGGAAGAGGTCATGAGTTCAAATCTCATCATTGGCTCAATCAGCATTATAAATTTGTAGAATAAATATAAACATTAAGATTAAAATTCATTAAACATGGCAAAGGAAACTTTTGATCGTTCCAAACCGCACTTAAACATAGGTACTATTGGACACGTAGATCACGGTAAAACTACATTAACTGCTGCAATTACAAAAGTGCTAGCGGATTTAGGTCTTTCAGAAGCGAAGGATTTTGATCAGATTGATAATGCACCAGAAGAAAAAGAAAGAGGTATTACTATTAATACATCTCACGTTGAGTATACGACAGAAAATCGTCATTATGCGCACGTAGATTGTCCAGGTCACGCCGATTATGTGAAGAACATGGTTACAGGTGCTGCTCAAATGGATGGTGCAATTTTAGTTGTTGCTGCTACGGATGGTCCAATGCCGCAGACTAGAGAGCACATATTATTAGGTCGTCAGGTAGGTATTCCTAGAATGGTTGTATTCATGAATAAAGTGGATATGGTTGATGATGAGGAGCTTATTGAGCTTGTTGAAATGGAAGTTAGAGAATTGCTTTCTTTTTACGAGTATGATGGTGATAATGGGCCGGTTATTGCTGGTTCTGCATTAGGAGCGCTTAATGGTGAGCAGAAATGGGTTGATACGGTTGCTGAATTAATGAAGGCTGTTGATTCTTGGATTGAATTGCCAAAAAGAGATGTTGAAAAAGATTTCTTAATGCCAGTAGAAGATGTGTTTACAATTACAGGTCGTGGAACTGTTGCGACGGGTCGTATTGAGACTGGTATTGCAAATACAGGAGATGCTGTAGATATCATTGGGATGGGTGCTGAAAAATTAACTTCAACTGTTACAGGGGTAGAGATGTTCCGTAAAATCTTAGATAGAGGAGAAGCTGGAGATAATGTTGGTATCTTGTTAAGAGGTATTGAGAAGAGTGATATAAAAAGAGGAATGGTAATTTGTAAGCCAGGATCTGTAACGCCACATGCTAAATTTAAAGCTGAGGTTTATATCCTTAAAAAAGAAGAAGGTGGTCGTCATACGCCATTCCATAATAACTACCGTCCACAGTTTTATGTAAGAACCACAGATGTAACAGGTACTATTAATCTTCCTGATGGAGTTGAGATGGTTATGCCTGGAGATAACTTAACAATTACAGTAGAGTTGCACCAAGCTATAGCTTTAAGTGATGGTCTTCGTTTTGCAATCCGTGAGGGTGGTAGAACAGTAGGTGCAGGTCAGGTTACTGAGCTTGTAGATTAATTCTATAATAAATAATAATTTTATATTGTAAGGTGTCTTGCTAAAGCGAGATACCTTTCAGTGTGAATAGAAACGGGTGTAGCTCAGTTGGTAGAGCACTGGTCTCCAAAACCAGGTGTCGGGAGTTCGAGTCTCTCCTCCCGTGCGAGTATTTGTTAGTATTTAATTGTAGTTTTAAGTTGAGTATTACCAGAATAATAAAATAAATCTTTCAGAAATGTTCACATATATTAAAGAGTCCGTAGAAGAGCTTAGACATAATGTTACTTTGCCTTCAAAAGAAGAATCTTCAAATCTTATGATGATTGTGGCTATATTCTCAATATTATTTGCGTTAGCAACTTGGGGTGTGGATACTGCTTTAGGGAAGCTTATTCAATTGTATTTCGATAACATAATCAATTAATTTTATTGCTATGTCTGAAATATTAGAGAAGAAGTGGTATGTAGTAAGGGCTGTAAGTGGTCAAGAGAATAAAATTAAAGGTTATATTGAAAGTGAAGTTGCAAGACTTGGATTTTCCGATTATTTAGAAGATGTTTTAGTGCCAACGGAAAAGGTGGTGCAGATACGTAATGGTAAGAAAGTAAATAAAGAAAGAGTTTATTTTCCTGGGTATATTATGGTGAAGGCTAATCTAGGTGGGGAAATGATTCATATTATCAGATCTATTACTAATGTAATAGGTTTTTTAGGTGAAGTAAAAGGAGGAGATCCTATACCTTTAAGAAAAGCAGAGATTAATAGAATGCTTGGTAAGGTAGATGAAATGGCTATTAACACGGATAGTGTTGCAATACCATTTACAATAGGGGAAACTATAAAAGTGATTGATGGACCGTTTAATGGATTTAATGGTACTATTGAGAAGATAAATGAAGAAAAGCGTAAGCTAGAAGTTATGGTTAAGATTTTCGGAAGAAAAACACCATTAGAACTTAGCTATATGCAAGTAGATAAAGTTTAATAATAACTGTTACTATATAAGATTTGTGTCGCTTCCATTTAGGCATAATTCAAATTTAATTAAAAACAATGGCAAAAGAAGTAAGTAAAGTAGTTAAACTACAAGTTAGGGGAGGTGCAGCGAATCCGTCGCCACCGGTTGGACCCGCTTTAGGTGCTGCCGGTGTTAACATCATGGAATTCTGTAAGCAATTTAATGCTAGAACGCAGGATAAACAGGGCAAAATTTTGCCTGTTGCTATCACGGTATACAAGGATAAGTCATTTGACTTTGTTGTAAAGACACCGCCGGCGGCAGTACAATTATTGGAGGCAGCTAAGGTTAAAAAAGGATCTGGCGAACCTAATAGAAACAAAGTAGCAACAGTCTCTTGGGATCAAGTTAAGACAATTGCAGAGGACAAAATGGTAGATCTTAATGCATTTACAGTAGAATCAGCAATGAATATGATTGCAGGAACTGCTAGATCTATGGGGTTTAAAGTTTCAGGTAAACGACCTTTTTAATATCTAATAGCAACTTAAAATGGCAAGAATAACAAAAAAGCAAAAAGAGGCGCTTTCAAAGATAGATAAGAATAAACTATATTCTTTAGAAGAAGCGTCGGCTCTAGTAAAAGAAATAACTAATGTGAAATTTGATGCATCGGTTGATTTGGCAGTTCGTTTGGGTGTGGATCCAAGAAAAGCAAATCAAATGGTACGTGGCGTTGTTACACTTCCTCACGGAACGGGTAAAGACGTTAAAGTTTTAGCATTAGTAACTCCAGATAAAGAAGCAGAGGCTAAAGAAGCTGGTGCAGATTTCGTTGGATTGGATGAGTATTTGGCAAAAATTAAAGGCGGTTGGACAGATGTTGATGTTATTATCACAATGCCAAGTGTAATGGGTAAACTAGGACCTTTAGGTAGAGTTTTAGGGCCAAGAGGTTTAATGCCAAATCCAAAGACAGGGACTGTTACTATGGATGTTGCGAAAGCAGTAGCTGAAGTAAAAGCAGGTAAAATTGATTTTAAAGTAGATAAAACCGGAATTGTACATGCTGCAATTGGTAAAACTTCTTTCTCAGCAGATAAACTTGTTGATAATGCAAAGGAGTTGTTAGATATGCTAGAAAAATTGAAGCCTTCTGCGTCAAAAGGTATTTACATGAAAAGTGTTTACATGTCTAGTACTATGAGTCCAAGTATTCAATTAGAAGCGAAAGCAGTTTAACTGGTAGTCTAAAGTTTTTATTATGACAAGAGAAGAAAAATTAAACGTAATACAAGATTTAACTGCACAGTTGGCGGATAATTCTACGATATATCTTGCAGATATTTCAGGATTAGATGCATTGGCTACTTCTAATTTAAGAAGAGCGTGTTTTAAAGCAAATGTAAAACTTGCTGTAGTTAAAAATACCCTGCTTGCAAAAGCAATGGAAGCTTCGGATAAGGATTTCGGAGAACTTCCAGAAGTGTTAAAAGGGAGCACTTCATTAATGTTTTCAGAAACAGCTAATGGGCCAGCAAAGCTTATTAAAAGTTTTAGAAAGAAAGCTGATAAGCCTTTATTAAAAGGAGCTTTTGTTGAGGAGTCTATTTATATTGGCGATGACCAATTAGATACACTAGTTAGCATTAAGTCTAAAGAAGAGTTGATTGGAGATGTCATTGGATTACTTCAGTCGCCAGCTAAAAACGTTATTTCTGGACTTAAGTCTGGTGGCGGTAAATTAGCAGGTATTCTTAAGACGTTATCAGAAAGATAAACGTACGCACTAAAAACAATTATATTTTAAAATTTTATTAAACGATAGGAAAATGGCAGATTTAAAAGATTTCGCAGAACAATTGGTTAACTTAACAGTAAAGGAAGTAAATGAATTGGCTGGTATATTAAAAGATGAATACGGTATAGAGCCTGCAGCTGCTGCAGTAGCTGTTGCCGCTGGTGGTGGTGCTGAAGGCGGAGACGCTGCTGAAGCTCAAACTGAATTCGATGTTATATTGAAGGCAGCAGGAGCATCTAAATTAGCAGTAGTTAAATTGGTTAAAGAATTAACAGGATTAGGATTAAAAGATGCTAAAGACATCGTTGATAGCGCACCTAAAGCTGTGAAGGAAGCTGTTTCAAAAGACGAAGCAGAAGGAATCAAAAAATCACTAGAAGAAGCAGGAGCGGAAGTTGAGCTTAAATAAGAACAACAACCATAACTATTTTTGGTTTAGGTCTTTTCACTATTAGTGGCTAGACCTAAACCCTTTTATAGATTATTGTATATGAAGATATATACAACACATTATTTAGTTTAGTATTCATAATCAAAATTTCGTCCATTGATGATTACAAATCAGACAGAAAGAATAAATTTTGCATCTGCTAAGAATACCCCGGCATATCCGGATTTCTTAGATATTCAGATTAGGTCGTTTCAAGATTTCTTTCAGCTTGAAACAAAATCTGATGAAAGAGGTAATGAAGGGTTGTATAACACCTTCATGGAAAACTTTCCAATCACTGACACTAGAAACCAGTTTGTACTTGAATTTATTGATTATTTTATAGATCCACCAAGATATTCTATTCTAGAATGTATAGAGCGTGGGCTTACCTATAGTGTTCCATTAAAAGCAAGATTAAAATTATATTGTACCGATCCCGAGCATGAGGATTTTGAGACAATTGTTCAAGATGTTTATTTAGGAACTATTCCTTATATGACACCTAGTGGAACATTTGTTATCAACGGAGCGGAACGTGTAGTGGTTTCTCAGTTGCACCGTTCACCTGGTGTATTCTTTGGACAATCATTCCATGCAAATGGAACAAAACTATATTCTGCAAGAGTAATTCCTTTTAAAGGTTCTTGGATAGAATTTGCTACAGATATTAATGGCGTAATGTACGCATACATTGATAGAAAGAAAAAATTACCAGTTACTACATTATTTAGAGCTATTGGCTTTGAAAGTGATAGAGATATTTTGGAGATATTTGACCTTGCAGAAGAGGTTAAAGTTTCAAATGCTGGACTTAAAAAAGTATTGGGTCGTAAACTTGCGGCAAGAGTATTGAATACATGGCATGAGGATTTTGTTGATGAAGATACTGGCGAGGTGGTTTCTATTGAAAGAAACGAAATTGTATTAGACCGTGATACTGTTTTAGAAAAAGATCATATTGCTGAAATTATTGATGCTGATGTGAAAACTATACTATTGCATAAAGAGGATAATACCCAAAGTGATTATGCAATAATTCACAATACATTACAGAAGGATCCAACGAATTCTGAAAAAGAGGCAGTAGAACATATTTACCGTCAACTACGTAATGCTGAGCCGCCAGATGAGGAGACAGCACGTGGAATAATTGATAAATTATTCTTTTCAGAGCAACGATACAACCTAGGAGAAGTTGGTCGTTATAGAATGAATAAGAAATTAGGTTTGGATATTGGAATGGACAAGCAAGTCTTGACTAAAGAAGATATCATAACTATTATAAAATATTTGATCGAATTAATTAACTCTAAAGCAGAGATTGATGATATTGATCACCTTTCTAATAGACGTGTAAGAACAGTTGGAGAGCAGTTGTCACAGCAATTCGGTGTAGGTTTAGCGCGTATGGCTAGAACTATCCGTGAGCGTATGAACGTTCGTGATAACGAAGTGTTTACACCAATAGATTTGATTAATGCGAAGACATTATCTTCTGTAATTAATTCTTTCTTTGGAACAAACCAGTTGTCTCAGTTTATGGATCAAACGAATCCATTAGGAGAGATTACGCACAAGAGAAGATTATCAGCACTTGGGCCTGGAGGACTTTCAAGAGAAAGAGCAGGTTTCGAAGTTCGTGATGTTCACTATACACACTACGGAAGACTATGTCCTATAGAAACGCCAGAAGGGCCGAATATTGGATTAATATCTTCACTTTCTGTGTTTGCGAAAGTAAACCCAATGGGATTCTTAGAAACACCTTATCGTAAGGTAACCGAAGGAAAAGTAGATGTAAGTGAATACACCTATTTAAGTGCCGAGGAAGAAGAAGGAATGAAAATAACGCAAGCTAACATCCCTACGGATGATAGCGGTGCAATTTTAGGAGAAAAGGTAATTGCAAGAGAAGAAGGAGATTTCCCAGTGGTAGATCCTTCGGAAGTGAATTATACAGATGTAGCGCCTAATCAAATAGCATCTATTTCGGCTTCATTAATTCCATTTTTGGAACATGATGATGCCAACCGTGCATTGATGGGGTCTAACATGATGCGTCAGGCAGTTCCATTATTAAGACCAGAGTCACCAATTGTTGGTACAGGTTTGGAGCGTCAAGTAGCGTCAGATTCTAGAGTATTAATGAATGCAGAAGAAGATGGTGTCATAGAATACGTAGATTCTCAGAAAATTACAATTAAGTACGATAGAACCGAGGAAGAAAGATTGGTTAGTTTTGAACAAGATTCAGAAACTTATAAATTGGTAAAATTTAGAAAAACCAATCAAGGTACTAGTATTAATCTAAAGCCTATTGTTAAAAAAGGAGATAGAGTTAAAAAAGGTCAGGTTTTATGTGAGGGTTATGCAACTCAAAAAGGGGAATTGGCATTAGGTAGAAACCTAAAAGTAGCCTTTATGCCTTGGAAAGGATATAACTTTGAAGATGCAATTGTAATTTCTGAAAAAGTAGTACGTGAAGATATTTTTACTTCAATTCATATTGATGAATATTCATTAGAAGTTAGAGATACTAAGTTAGGAGTTGAAGAACTTACGAATGATATTCCAAATGTATCAGAAGAATCTACAAAAGATTTAGATGAGAATGGAATGATTCGTATCGGTGCAGAAGTTAATCCTGGTGATATTTTAATTGGTAAGATTACACCAAAAGGAGAATCTGATCCAACACCAGAAGAAAAATTACTTCGTGCAATCTTTGGAGATAAGGCAGGAGATGTAAAAGATGCTTCATTAAAAGCTTCACCGTCATTAAGAGGTGTTGTAATAGAGAAGAAACTTTTCTCTCGTTCTGTAAAAGATAAAAGAAAACGTTCAGAAGATAAAGAAGCTATTGCTAAACTAGAATTGGAATACCAAGTTAAGTTTGAGCAGCTTCAAGATGTATTAATAGAGAAGCTATTTACTTTAGTAAACGGTAAAACATCACAAGGAGTACTTAACGATTTAGGAGAAGAAGTTCTTCCTAAAGGTAAAAAGTACACGATGAAAATGTTAATGGCAGTTGATGATTATGCGCATTTAGTTGCGGGTAGTTGGACAACTTCTAAAGAAACCAATGTACTAGTAGCGGATCTTTTACATAACTATAAGATTAAGCTTAACGATTTACAAGGAAATCTAAGAAGAGATAAGTTTACTATTTCTGTAGGTGATGAATTGCCTTCAGGAATTATGAAACTAGCTAAGGTTTATATAGCTAAGAAACGTAAACTTAAGGTTGGTGATAAAATGGCGGGTCGTCACGGAAACAAGGGTATTGTTTCTCGTATCGTACGTCAAGAAGACATGCCATTCTTAGAAGACGGAACACCAGTGGATATTGTATTAAATCCGTTAGGGGTACCATCTCGTATGAACATTGGTCAGATTTACGAAACAGTTCTTGGATGGGCTGGTCTTAATATGGGTAAGAAGTATGCAACACCAATTTTTGATGGTGCAACTTTGGAACAAATTAATGCAATTACAGATGAGGCAAATGTACCAAGATTTGGACATACATATTTGTACGATGGAGGAACGGGACAACGTTTTGATCAACCAGCAACAGTAGGGGTTATTTACATGTTGAAATTAGGACACATGGTAGATGATAAAATGCATGCTAGATCTATTGGACCATATTCTTTAATTACGCAACAGCCATTAGGTGGTAAAGCACAGTTTGGTGGTCAGCGTTTTGGAGAGATGGAAGTTTGGGCACTAGAAGCATACGGAGCGTCTGCAACATTACGTGAGATTTTAACTGTAAAATCGGATGATGTAATGGGTAGAGCTAAAACGTATGAAGCTATTGTAAAAGGAGAAACAATGCCAGAACCTGGTTTACCAGAATCTTTTAATGTATTAATGCACGAACTTAAAGGTTTAGGTTTAGACATTAGATTAGAGGAGTAAAAAAAAATAGTATTTAAACACTATTTGTTAATAACACATTTAATACATTATCACCATTTTATTATGGCTAGACATAGAGATAATACAACAATAAAGAGGTTTAGTAAAATTTCAATCGGATTGGCATCTCCAGAAAAAATTCTGGCAGAGTCAAGAGGTGAAATTTTAAAGCCTGAGACAATTAATTATAGAACACACAAACCAGAACGTGACGGACTTTTTTGTGAACGTGTTTTTGGTCCTGTAAAGGATTACGAATGTGCTTGTGGAAAGTATAAAAGAATACGTTACCGCGGAATTGTTTGTGATCGTTGTGGCGTAGAGGTTACGGAAAAGAAAGTAAGAAGAGACAGAGTTGGACATATTAATTTAGTTGTTCCTGTTGCTCATATCTGGTATTTCCGTTCTTTACCAAATAAAATAGGATATCTTTTAGGGTTACCTTCTAAGAAATTAGACATGATTATTTACTACGAGAGATACGTAGTAATTCAGGCTGGTATCGCGAAAGGAGCTGAAGGAGAAGAACTAAATAAATTAGATTTCTTAACAGAGGAAGAGTATCTTAATATTTTGGATGTTATTCCACCAGAAAATCAATATTTAGAAGATTCTGATCCAAACAAGTTTATCGCTAAAATGGGTGCGGAATGTTTAATAGATTTACTAGCAAGAATAGATTTAGATGAACTTTCGTACACTTTAAGACATAAAGCAAATACAGAAACTTCTAAGCAGCGTAAAACAGAGGCTCTTAAGCGTTTACAGGTAGTAGAGGCATTAAGAGAATCTCAGAAGAACAGAGAGAATAAGCCAGAGTGGATGATTATGAAGGTTATTCCTGTTATTCCACCAGAATTAAGACCTTTAGTACCATTAGATGGTGGTCGTTTTGCAACCTCAGATTTAAATGATTTATACAGAAGAGTAATTATCAGAAACAATCGTTTAAAGCGATTGGTCGAGATTAAAGCTCCAGAAGTAATTCTTAGAAATGAGAAACGTATGCTTCAGGAATCTGTAGATTCATTATTTGATAATACTCGTAAGGCATCTGCTGTAAAAACAGAGTCTAACAGACCATTAAAATCACTTTCAGATTCATTAAAAGGTAAACAAGGGCGTTTCCGTCAAAACCTTTTAGGAAAACGTGTAGATTATTCAGCACGTTCTGTAATTGTTGTAGGTCCAGAAATGAAACTTTATGAGTGTGGGCTTCCAAAAGATATGGCAGCAGAGTTATACAAGCCTTTTGTTATTCGTAAATTAATAGAAAGAGGAATTGTAAAAACGGTAAAATCTGCTAAGAAAATTATAGATAAGAAAGAGCCTGTAGTTTGGGATATTTTAGAAAATGTTTTAAAAGGACATCCAGTATTACTAAACCGTGCTCCTACATTACACCGTTTGGGTATACAAGCATTTCAGCCTAAATTAATAGAAGGGAAAGCAATACGTTTACACCCATTGGTAACTACTGCATTTAATGCGGATTTTGATGGGGATCAAATGGCGGTTCACTTACCACTAGGTCCAGAAGCAATTTTGGAATGTCAGTTATTAATGTTGGCATCTCATAACATATTAAACCCAGCTAACGGTTCTCCAATTACGGTACCGTCTCAGGATATGGTCTTGGGTCTGTATTATATGACCAAAGAAAGAAAATCTACTTCAGAAGTTCCAATTAAAGGAGAAGGGTTAACATTTTATTCTTCAGAAGAAGTTGTAATTGCTTTTAATGAAGGAAGAGTAAGTTTAAATGCTGGTATAAAAGTAAGAGCAAAAGATTTTAACGAAGAAGGAGAATTGGTATACAAAATTATACCAACAACTACGGGTAGAGTTTTATTTAACATGATGGTGCCAGAAGCGGCAGGTTATGTAAATGACGTTTTAAATAAGAAATCTTTAAGAGATATTATTGGTGATATTCTTGCCGTAACTAGTGTTCCTGAAACTGCTGAATTCTTAGATAGAATTAAGACAATGGGTTATGATTTTGCCTTTAAAGGAGGTTTGTCCTTCAGTTTGGGTGATATTATTATACCTAAGGAAAAGCACGAAATGATTGCAGAGGCTAATGTTCAAGTCGATGGAATTAAGTCTAATTATAATATGGGACTTATCACCAACAATGAGCGTTACAACCAAGTTATTGATGTATGGACGTCTACAAATGCACAACTTACAGAGTTGGCAATGAAGCGTATTAGTGAAGATCAGCAAGGGTTTAACTCTGTGTTTATGATGCTAGATTCTGGTGCAAGGGGTTCTAAAGAGCAAATACGCCAGTTAACAGGTATGCGTGGATTAATGGCGAAACCTAAAAAATCTACTGCTGGAGGTGGAGAAATTATTGAAAATCCAATTCTTTCTAACTTTAAGGAAGGTTTATCAATTTTGGAATACTTTATTTCTACACACGGTGCGCGTAAAGGACTTGCGGATACGGCCTTGAAAACGGCAGATGCAGGTTACTTAACACGTCGTTTGGTAGATGTTTCGCAGGATGTTATTGTTAACATCGTTGACTGTGGAACACTTAGAGGAATAACAGTAGAATCTTTAAAGAAAAACGAAGAGGTTGTAGAAACATTAGGAGATAGAATCTTAGGTAGAGTTTCTTTACATGATGTTTATAATCCTAGAAATGAGGAATTATTAATTGCAGCAGGAGAAGAAATTTTAGAAGCGCATGTTAAGCTTATAGAAGCATCTCCTGTAGACAAAGTAGAAGTACGTTCTCCATTAACTTGTGAGGCCAAAAAGGGTATTTGTGGTAAATGTTACGGAAGAAACCTTTCTACCAATAAAATGGTACAAAGAGGTGAGGCTGTAGGTGTAGTTGCTGCTCAATCTATTGGTGAACCAGGTACACAGTTAACGTTACGTACCTTCCACGTGGGTGGTATTGCAGGAAACATTTCTGAGGATAACAAGTTAGAAGCTAAATTTGCTGGTGTAGCTGAAATAGAAGAGCTAAGAACAGTGAATAGTGTGGACGCAGATGGTAAGCCAATTGTTACTGTAATTTCTAGAACAACAGAGATTAAGGTTGTTGATGGAAAAACTGGAATCGTACTAAGTACAAATAACATTCAATACGGTGCGCAACTATTTATTGAGAATGGCGCTAAAGTAGAAAAAGGAGAGGTAATTTGTCAGTGGGATCCATATAACGGTGTAATTGTTTCTGAATTTGGAGGAAAAGTTGCTTATGAGAATATTGAGCAAGGTGTTACTTTTCAAGTAGAGATAGATGAACAAACAGGTTTCCAAGAAAAGGTAATATCTGAATCTAGAAACAAGAAGTTAATTCCAACTATTTTAATTAAAAATAGTAAAGACGAGGTACTTCGTTCTTATAACCTTCCAGTAGGTTCTCACATTATGATAAATGATGGAGACAAAATTAAAGAAGGTCATATTTTAGTGAAAATACCACGTAAATCTGCAAAAGCAGGGGATATTACGGGTGGTCTTCCTCGTGTAACGGAATTATTCGAAGCGCGTAACCCATCTAACCCAGCAGTTGTTTCAGAAATAGACGGTGTTGTTTCTTTTGGTAAAATTAAAAGAGGTAACCGTGAGATAATTATCGAATCTAAGTTTGGAGATATAAAGAAATATTTGGTAAAGTTATCTAGTCAAATTCTAGTTCAAGAAAATGATTTTGTACGCGCAGGTATGCCATTATCAGACGGATCAATTACTCCGGCAGATATTTTAGCAATAAAAGGGCCATCAGCAGTACAGCAATATCTTGTAAATGAAGTACAGGAAGTATACCGTTTACAAGGAGTGAAAATTAACGACAAGCACTTTGAGGTTGTGGTTAGACAAATGATGCGTAAAGTTCGTATAGAAGATCCAGGTGATACTATGTTCTTAGAAAACCAATTGGCTCATAAATTCGATTTCATCGAAGAAAATGATGCAATGTATGGTAAAAAAGTTGTAGAAGAGGCAGGAGATTCAGATACGCTAAATGCAGGTCAGATTATTACAGCGCGTGAATTAAGAGATGAAAATTCTATTTTGAAACGTAATGATAAGAATCTTGTTACAGCGAGAGATGCTGTAGCCGCAACTGCTACGCCAATACTTCAAGGTATTACACGTGCATCTTTACAGACGAAATCATTTATATCGGCAGCTTCTTTCCAAGAAACTACGAAAGTATTAAATGAGGCAGCTGTTGGAGGTAAGATTGATTACCTAGAAGGGTTAAAAGAGAATGTAATTGTAGGGCATAGAATACCAGCAGGTACAGGTATGAGAGATTATGAGAACATTATTGTCGGTTCTAAACAAGAGTACGATGAAATAATGGCTCGTAAGGAAGAGTTCAAATTTTAATACATTTAGAAATGGACGATAAAGCAGATAATCAAAAGCAGATTAATATTGAATTAGATGAAAAAATAGCAGAGGGAATTTATTCTAATCTGGCTATAATAAATCATTCCGTATCCGAATTTGTGGTAGATTTTATTAGTATGATGCCAGGAACTCCAAAGGCAAAGGTGAAAAGTAGAATAGTACTAACGCCACAACATGCCAAGAAGTTCTTAAAAGCACTTAGTGATAATGTGAATCGTTTTGAGAAAGCTCATGGAACAATTAAGGATTATGAGCAACCTCCAATTCCTTTAAATTTTGGTCCTACAGGACAAGCATAAATAAAAAACGCTCCAATTAATTGGAGTGTTTTTTTTTGTTATATAGTTTTTTGAAGCCACATGGTATTCTTCCAGGTGCTATTATGTCAATAAAAATATTTGATGTAATGCAACCTTTGCTAAATGAAATTGTCTATAGAATAGACAAAATCAATTAATCAAAAAACAATGAGAAATATTTTAGTGCTGCTATGTGCTTTTACTATGCAATTTTCTTTTTCGCAGACCAAGCATACGGTTAGTGGAATTGTAAAAGAAGCAGCTTCCTTAGAAACTGTAATAGGTGTAAATGTTGTTATTCCCGAACTAGCAAAGGGAGTAGTAACCAATGAATATGGATTTTATTCCTTAACCTTACCGGAAGGCAAGTATAATTTAACGATTAGTTACCTTGGGTTTAAAACCATTACAAAAGAAATTAATGTAACAAGCAATCAGAAGATTGATTTTCTATTAGAGGAAGATGCAACAAGTTTAGACGAAGTAATTGTAACGGAAAATGTTGCTATTGCTAACCTAAGGTCTCCAGAGATGAGTGTGCATAAAGTCCAGATAAGAACAATAAAAAAAATGCCGGTTGTTTTGGGCGAAGTAGATATTTTAAAAGCAATTCAAATGCTTCCAGGTGTTTCAAGTGCGGGAGAAGGAGCTTCAGGTTTTAATGTTAGAGGAGGAGCAGCGGATCAAAATTTAATTCTATTAGATGAAGCTATAATTTATAATTCTTCGCATTTATTTGGCTTCTTTTCGGTATTTAACGCAGATGCTATAAAGGATATTAAATTATATAAAGGAGGGATACCATCTAAATATGGGGGTAGAGTTTCTTCAGTTTTGGATATAAGACAGAAAGATGGAGATAAAAGTGGACTTCATGCTTCTGGTGGCATAGGTTTAATTTCTAGTAGACTTCTGGTAGAAGGTCCTATAGACAAGAAGAAGAAAGGTTCTTTTTTGGTGGCGGGTAGAGGTTCTTATGCGCATCTATTTTTAAAATTAGCCAATAAGGATAATAGTGCTTACTTCTATGATTTGAATACTAAGATTAGTTACGAATTAAATGATAATAATAAATTGTTTTTATCAGGATACTTCGGAAGAGATGTGTTTAGTATTTCTAACAGCTTTAACAACAGTTATGGGAATGCTACTTTAAATTTACGATGGAATCATTTGTTCAATGATAAATTATTTTCCAATGTATCTTTAATTTATAGTGATTATAACTATAGTTTAAATATTAATAGTGTAGGTTTTGATTGGACTTCTGGAATTGACAATTTTAACTTGAAATATGATTTCACTTATTATGCTGGTGAAAAAATAAAAATGCAATTTGGGATAGACGGATTGTATTATAAATTTAACCCTGGAGAAATTAAAAGTACCAAAGAAGGTTCAGGAGTCAATGACTACACTTTAGACAAAAAACAAGCTTTGGAGATAGCTGCTTATGTTGATGTGGAACATAAAATCACCAATGATTTTACCTTGCATTATGGATTAAGGTATAGTGCTTTCAATAGATTAGGGAAGCAAACAGTACAATTATATGAAAATAATGAGGCAGTTACATATAACAATGCACTTGGATTATATGAGTCGGCAAGCCCTATAGGAGAAAAGAAGTATGATAGTGGAGAATCTATAAGTAGTTATGACAATTTGGAGCCTAGAGTAGGTTTGTCTTATAGACTAAATGAAATAGCATCTATAAAAGCAGGCTATAATAGGATGGCGCAGTACATTCATTTGATATCTAATACAAATTCACCAACACCGTTAGATGTTTGGGCACCATCGGGTAAGTATTTTAAGCCACAAATCTTAGATCAATTTAGTCTTGGGTATTTTACAAATTTAAAGGATAACAAGTATACTTTAGAAACGGAAGTATTCTATAGAACAACGGATAATAGGATAGACTATATTGACGGAGCTAATCTTTTAGCGAACAACACTATAGAAGCAGAGGTGCTTTCTGGAGAATCAAGAGCCTATGGTTTAGAAGTGTTACTAAAAAAGAATACAGGAAAACTAACTGGTTGGTTGGCGTATACATTGTCTAAAGCAGAACAGCGTGTAGTTGGGAGAACAGCCTTAGAATCTGGAATAAACAACGGAGATTGGTATAGTACAGCATATGATAAACTTCATGATGTTTCGGTTACTGCCCAATATGAATTAAGTAAGAAATGGAGTTTTGGGGCAAGTTTTGTATACCAAACTGGGAGGGCAGCAACCTATCCAAAGGGATATTATGAATATCAAGATTTAAAAATCCCTCTATATACAGGTAGAAATCAAGATAATTTGCCGGCATACCATCATTTGGATGTATCCATGATACTGACTCCTAAAAAGAATGAAGGAAGAAAATGGAAATCGGAATGGGTTTTTGGAGTGTATAATTTATATGCGAAAAAAAATGCAGCATCTGTTTCTTTTGGGCAGAATGATAAAACCTTAAAAAATGAAGCTACACAGTTATCGATTTTCGGTATAGTTCCTTCAATTACCTATAATTTTAAATTTTAATAAATCATGATCAAAAAAATCATATATCTATCTGTTTTAGTAATGACCGCTCTTTCCTGTGAAGATGTAATAGACGTCGACTTGGAAAAGGGAAAAGAAAAATTAGTCGTTGATGCTTCTATAAATTGGTATAGAAACTTCCCGGCTAATACTATGGAAATAGGAGCGAATCAGAAAATTAGATTAACCACAACAGCGGGGTTCTATGATGGTAAGGCTGCTGCTGCTTCAGATGCAATAGTGACCATTACTAATGATAGTACAAATGAAGTGTTCGCGTTTGTAGAAGAAGGAAGCACAGGTGAATACAAATGTTCAAATTTTAAACCTATAGTGAATAACTCCTACGAATTGAATATTAGTTATAAAGGAGAGAATTTTACAGCAAAGGAAACATTAATCCAAACACCTATAATAGATTCGATTAAACAAAAAAGAGGCGGTGTTTTTGATAAAGATGAAATAGTATTGAATGTTCACTACAAAGATGATGGAAACGAAGATAATTTCTATTATTTTGATTATATCACCTCAATTTCTAAAAATAAAGAATTAAGTATCTCTGATGATCAATTTACAAATGGGAATGAGACTTTTGAAATAATTAATTATGAAGGAGATGACAAAATTAAGGTTGGGGATACATTTGATATTGAATTCTACGAAATTAGCTCGCAGTATTATCAGTTTTTAGATGTATTGACGTATCAGATATATACTTCAGGGATATTTGATCCGGCACCTGCGGAAGTTAAGGGGAATGTTATTAATACAACTACACCGGATAACTATGCATATGGTTATTTTAGAGTTGTAATAGGAAATAAGGCTATAGTTACTTTAGATAAAAGTAAGATTATAGAAGATTAATTCATTGTGAAAATTTAAAGAAAAACGCTTGTAAAATTTACAAGCGTTTTTTAGTACTTGATTCATTTTGAATTGCTGTATTCACACGAAAAGTTGTGTTTTGTTTTCCAATGAAGAGCTTTTTAATTACCGCAATAGGGGTTTAAATGAGATAAAAATTTAGTCAAACTCAGAAACAAAATGAAGTTTTACGGTAGGATATTTTTGCTGGGTCATTTGTAGTGAAAATTGTGAATCTGCCATGAAGACCAATTGCCCACGTTTGTCTGTTGCTAAAAACTTTTGTTTTATTCGTTTAAATTCTTTAAACTCATCGTTTTTAGGGTCTTCAGGATCAACCCAACATGCCTTAAAAACATTAAAGTTTTCGTAAGTACATTTAGCGCCATATTCATGTTCTAGTCTGTATTGAATAACTTCATATTGAAGGGCGCCTACAGTGCCAATAATTTTTCTGCCATTTAACTCTAAAGTGAATAATTGGGCAACACCTTCATCCATTAACTGATCAATACCTTTATATAGTTGCTTGGATTTCATAGGATCCGCATTGTTGATATAACGGAAATGCTCTGGAGAAAAACTTGGAATCCCTTTGTAATTCAATAATTCACCTTGGGTAAGCGTGTCTCCAATTTTGAAATGTCCAGTATCGTGTAATCCTACAATATCACCAGGGAAAGAAATATCTACAATTTCTTTTTTCTCAGCGAAAAAGGCATTGGGGCTAGAAAATTTTAATTTTTTACCCAGTCTAACGTGTAAATAGGGTTTATTTCTTTCAAAAGTTCCCGAGACAATTTTAATAAAAGCCAAGCGGTCTCTATGTTTAGGATCCATGTTAGCATGAATTTTAAACACAAAACCAGAGAAGTCAGTTTCATTTGCATAAACCAAACGTTCTTCGGCCATTTTTGTTCTTGGCGGAGGAGCAATTTCTATAAAACAATCCAATAGTTCCCGAACACCAAAATTGTTAAGAGCAGACCCAAAAAACACAGGATGTTGCTCTCCATTAAGGTAACTATCCTTATCAAATTCAGGATATACACCTTGTACTAATTCTAAATCGTCGCGTAATGTTTCTGCGGCTTCGGACCCAATAATTTCTTCTAGTTTAGGGTTGTCTATATTATCAAAAGCAATAGTCTCTTCAATATTCTTTTTATTGTCACCGCTAAAAAGATTAATATTCTTTTCGTAGATATTGTAGATTCCTTTAAAGTCGTATCCCATTCCAATAGGAAAGCTTAGAGGCGTAACAGAAAGGCCTAATTTTTGCTCAACTTCATCTAGTAAATCAAAAGCATCTTTACCCTCTCTATCCATTTTGTTAATAAAAACAATGATAGGTATTTTACGCATTCTACAAACTTTCACCAGTTTTTCGGTTTGTTCCTCAACACCTTTGGCAACATCTATTACAACAACAACGCTGTCAACAGCGGTAAGGGTTCTGAATGTATCCTCCGCAAAATCTTTGTGTCCAGGAGTATCTAGGATATTTATTTTTTTGTCCTTATAAAGAAAAGCAAGAACAGAAGTAGCAACAGAAATACCACGCTGTCTTTCGATTTCCATAAAATCGCTTGTCGCACCTTTTTTTATTTTATTACTTTTTACAGCCCCAGCTTCTTGTATAGCGCCACCAAATAATAGTAGTTTTTCTGTTAGCGTTGTTTTACCTGCATCTGGGTGGGATATAATTCCAAAAGTTCTCCTTTTCTGTATCTGTTCTTCAAAATTCATTTTAAAAAATTTAGACAAAAATACACTAAATAAATATTTTGAAGGCTACTATTTTTTATTGTATTAGTACTTTTTTAATACGAATATATGTAGTTGGTTACAGAAGAAAATCATTAGATATTGATGTATTTGATTGATGTTTAGTTTATTTGTGTATTTTTAGGGTGACTATTAAATAAATATTTAATTTAGTATTCATGTGTTTTATTGAGCATATTCACTTCGTAAGACGTTTCTATAGGATATAGTCTAAAAACAATTTGCGAATACACAATTAAGAATTACCTTGCATTAAAATACAGAGGCCCCATTTTCTGTCATGCTATTAGTGCCTAACATATTGCCGTGGTGATTAGTTTAAAAAAGAACTATCATTTATGGAAAAAATTACTTTCTTAAAATTTAAAAGAAAAACAATGCTAACTTTTAGATTAGTTGTTGCTTTTTTTATTGTAACAATAGCATCTTCTTTTGTGGATGTTTCCTATCCTATTACAATTTACAATATAGATACTGATACCGATGGTATTTCGGATAATGTTGATATAGATGATGACGGTGATGGAATCATCGATAGCGTTGAAGATGCAAATTTGGATGGAGATAATGACCATACAACCAATCCTACAGATACAGATAAAGACGGTATTCCAAATTATTTGGATATAGACTCTGACGGAGATACCATTGTAGATAATGTTGAAGCACAATTGGTAGGAGCATACCAAGCACCATGTGGAATAGACACAGATGGTAATGGTTTGGACGATCATTACGAAAATACACCTGGCAGTTCTGAGGGGTTATCTCCAGTAAGTACAGATGGAGATGTGATTCCGAATTACTTAGACATTGATTCGGATAATGACGGGATTTTAGATAGAAATGAATGTAAATTTTTATCAGTAATACAGATTTACGCTGCAGATTTTGGATTTCCTGCGGGAGTTAATGACGGAAGCTTGTCAGGGAGTAATCTAGATATTAGCTCTAAATGGGGGTTGCCTTTAGGTAGTATTGTAATAGGTGTATCTGGAGTTGGCACACATAGTTCAGGATATACATTTTCTATCAGAGATGGCTTACCCGCTACATTTACAGTTTCAGGCACGGTTCCTGTAATGTCAATCGTACAACATTCTTCCAGAGTTGGAGCAATGAAAAAAGATGGCGTAATGGCCTTAGATGGAGCTAAATATATTCAGAAATCCATATTGCCAGCTGGGGTAATTTCAGGGAATACTGGGAATGATTATTATGTTAAAAATACTACTACGGTAGATATAGAAGAGTTCAATCGATTTATTTGGGAATCAGAAACGCCAATAAGTCGGGTGAAATTTTATACAACTGCATCTGGAATAGATAGCGGTATTCGAATTAGTTTAAGGCCTCTAATTTGTTCAGATTCAGACAATGATGGTATTCCAAACCATTTAGATATTGATAGTGACAATGACGGCTTACCTGACAATGTGGAAGCACAAACTACTTCAGGTTATATCGCACCAACAGGATTAGACGATGATAATGACGGATTGGATAATGCCTATGAAGGATCAGGAAACGAAGGTTTAACTCCTGTAAATACAGATGGAGAAGACAATGCAGATTATCTAGACATAGATAGTGATAACGATACTGTTCTGGATAATAATGAAGGGAATGATTTTGATTTTGATGGTATACCCGATCAAAGCTATACAGGTGTAGATACTGATGGTGATGGATTAG
>JAZGEQ010000038.1:0-558195 GCA_036478775.1 Cellulophaga sp. | reverse complement strand
TCGCAACACCCTAACCAAAAAAAATGAAATTATTTTTAAATCAGTTTTTAATCAACTGATTAATAGAGGGCTGAAAAACAACAAATTTTACGCCTTTCTGCGTTAGGGATAGAAATGGCATCCCCACCTGGAATGTGGGATACAATGGATAGCCCGACCTACATTTCTGTTTTGAAATTTAGGGAACGCCCCACTATTTAAACCTCTAATTATTTAGTCTACTGAATGTCTTTTGGTTACCTATAAAAGCGTATACTTTTCGCTTAAAAATGGATTCTTTAGGAAAAGAAATTCCAAACCAAACCAAAACGTACTACAAAGTCTCTATAAGGGTAATTTGGCGCAGCATAATGTTTATTACCAGAAAAGGATGAATTAAAGTGTTCTGCCTTTAAATAGATTCTTGTTTGCTGTATTTTGGCATTTATAAAGAAGTCTAACATTGGAAAGCCTCCCAGCTTTTTTTGATTCTGACTATAGAACTCTCCCAATAACGGGTTGTATGCATTCATATAATAGGATGTAAAGTACTTTGCCGTTACACCCGTTTGCAAATACATTGCATTTTTAAACACTCTTTTTGAGAAATACAATGTGTTCCTTGTTACAAACTGTGGCAAGTTTAGCACATTGTTCTGTTGGGATACATTCTGATACATTACTGTATTGTTTAATGCAAAATTACCAACCTTAAATTCCTTGCCATACTTTACCTTTATATAGTTAATGCTTTTGTTCTCTTGGAATGGTCTTACGAAAGCACTTTCTTGATTGTTTTCTATCTGTTCTGTTGTTGCTGTAGAAGCAAAATAGGTGTAGTTATCTAGTGTTGTATATTTCGCGGATAGGTTTCCTAATAGTTTAGACTCTAAACTAAACTGTAAACTACTTACTTTTTGAGATTCATAGGTTGCTGTATTCTGCCAATTGTAGTTAGCATAATTACTTTGGTACAGCAGGTAATTAAAGTTTGGCATTCTGGCAGAAGAGCGCAAGGTGAACTTTACCTTAGTATTCTCATTAAACTCATAAGCTGCAGATGCCTTTATTAAATTCCCTTTTAGCGTTCCTGATAAATTGTACTTAGCCTTCCCCTCTACAGCAAACCCACCTATTTGTTTTTTATAGGTTGCACCAAACCCTATTTCTTGCCCGTTTAATTGGTTTTGTATTTCTCCAGTATCGCTAACAAGGATGCTTTTAAAGAAATAGCTGTAATTATAAGCATCTACAAATCCTTTTAACTCTCCTAATATGTTATTTCTTAGTGCAACATTTACCTGATTATAGGTTGTTTTAAGATGTGACTTATCGTTTATCTCACTTATAAAAGTCTCATCGCCAAAAAAAGGATTCTTACTTGTTTGCTGAAACTGATAATATTTTGTTTCATAATTAAACTGATGCCCTACCGACAATGTTGTAAATGCCTTTTTAAGTGAATCTACTTTACTTTGTATTAATTTATACTGATGGTCAAAAAAATACCTTTTACCAAGTATCTTATTCTCTACATCGCCAAAGGCTACATCTATTCTTCTACGGTCGGAAAAATCGGGGTCTCCAGTTTCAAATTGTTCCTCCCCTTTTGTTAATCCGCCATTTTCATTTCCCGAAATTATTTGAGAAGCTATATGCGTTCTAAAATTATACCTCTTGTTTTTGGTTTCGTAATTTAAGGTGGCAATGAAATTACCAGACTCCATTTGATTAGTTAGGAATTTCCCCAAAGAACGAAAGCCTTTGTAACGTAATGAAAAATTTAACCGCCGAGAAGTATTAAATGTGAGCAATGCATCTAGGAGTTGCCCTCTCTCTAATGTGGTTTTAAAAAACAAATCTGAAGTTGGTGTAGGTACATTATAATAATACACATCTTCTTTTTCTTTATAATTATAATGTTTGGCTGTTGCGCCAATTCCTGGATACCCAAAATCATTCTCAAAATTTACTCCTAACTTATTATAGGTATGTCCTATATTAGAAAAGGAGATTAATTCAAAATTATCCTTTCTTAGATAATTATATCTATATTCCTTTTGTATGGTTAATGTTGTATCTAAGTAGGTAGTATCTCTTGCATAAGAAATAAACTTGTAATCCTTAATTGTTACTTTTATAGAGTCTGGGATTCCAGCTTTAAGTTTCTGCATTTTCTTTTCGAAAGCTGCGTCTTTTTCCCCTGAAGGAATTGAAATATCTTCTTGAGCGAAGAGTGTAATACTTAGAAAAGAAAAAACCAATAGAACTGTATATCTCATACTTTTTACCATTTGAATTAACAATAATAAAACACCTTTACTATTTTCTAATTAAAAAGAATAGCGCCAAGGTTTTGTTTTATTTTTCTAATTCATACAAACACAAAATCAATATTATATTTTATTCCAATTTTAAACAATACCTAGTATCATTTGAAAACTAACTTGCGCAAAGATAATTTTTTTTGTCCTTAACTAAATGTGAAAGTTTTTGATAAAAGTTAATATTCTCCATTTTTTGATTTAAGGCTTTGTATAATAACCGTTATTCTTACTTTTATAAATTATTAGTAATGAGAAACAACACCTATTATTGTGCTTAAATTATTTTACAAAAACAACAATGAAGCTGGCACCGATGAAGCAGGAAGAGGATGCCTTGCTGGCCCTGTAACTGCCGCTGCCATAATTTTACCCAAAAATTTCACCAATTCTATTCTAAACGATTCGAAACAGTTATCAGAAAAAAAACGTGATTTTTTAAAACCAATTATTGAAAAAGAAGCTATTTGCTTTGGTGTTGCTCATGTATATCCAGAAGAAATTGATAAAATAAATATTTTAAATGCTTCTTTCTTGGCCATGCACAAAGCAATTGCAAACTTCACTACTCCTCCAGAATTTATAATTGTAGACGGTAACAGGTTTACTGCATACAAAGATATTCCGCATGCTTGTATTATAAAAGGAGATGAAAAATATATGAGTATTGCAGGCGCTTCTGTTTTAGCAAAGACATATAGGGATGAATATATGAAAATGATTCATGAAGAGTTTCCTATGTACAATTGGAAAAAGAATAAAGGGTATCCTACTAAAGAGCATCGGGAAGCGATTCGTAAGTACGGGATTACCAAATACCACAGAAAAAGTTTTAGACAGTTACCAGAACAATTAAAACTTGCTGTTTTATAGTATAAATTTGTTACAAAGTATTTTTTATGAAATTCAAAATTATTTTTGTTTTAATCTTTCTTTTTATAAGCTGTAGTAAAGAAGAAAAAACGGCTTCTACACTCCTTAATTTTGCGCCAGAAAATGCTTCCATAATTATTAAAATAAATAACCAAGGAGAGTTCTTAGATGGTTTAAAAATTAATGATTTTATTAAAACTCAGGAAAAGAAAACTATTTACAATTCTATCTTAAAAAAAACAAAGAGCATTGATTATTCTACGTCAGAAACTCAAAGTCTTCTTGCTTTTTCAGAGTTAGGCAAAGACAACTATGAATTCACTTATGTAACACGGCTAAATTCGGGCTTAAAAAAGTTAGATAGTATAAAAAAAATAGTAGAAATTGTATTCTTTGAAAATACGAATTACACCAAATATTTACTTACAGAAATAGATAGTACCGTAGTCTACACTATAAACTTTGACAATACTATTATTCTAAGTTCTTCTTCTAAAATTATTGAGGACCTTATTCGTAACCCAAAAGGAATAGAGCCTACAAAAAAACTCGGAAAGTTGTACCAGGTTTCTAATGAGACTAAACCCGCCTCTATTTTTATAAACATGAAGAATAGTAATTCTTTAGTTTCTACTTTATTAAAAGACAAGGATAATACTTTATCCAATTTCTCGGATTGGGTATCATTAGATATGGCCCTACAGGAAGAGTCGGTTAGATTTAGTGGTATAAGCACTGCAAACGATTCTTTAAAGAATTATATTGATTTATTTAAAAACATAGCCCCTCTTCCTAATACAACCGCTTCTTTTGCTCCTGAAAAAACAAATGCAATTTTATCTTATACGTTTGACAACTATTCTATTTTTGCAAAAAATCAAAAGGAGTATTTAAACCAAGAAGTTGTAACCGATTCTATCTTTAATACGGTTGAAGAAATAGGGTCTATCTATTTTAGCACTAAAAAAGCTATTGTATTAAGTACTTATGGCTCCGAATTAATCACGGAATTTCTATCTAATTTAAAAACAAACGCTACAGGTTTTCAAGGCAGTGAGATAATTGCTCTTTCTAAAAATGACTTTTTGAATACGTATTTCAATCCATTAATACAGGATTTTTCCGCCAATTATTATACTGTAATAAACAACTCCTTTATTTTCTCTTCGGATATAAAAAGCCTTCAAACCATTATTCATAATTATAAGAGTGGTTCTACATTTGACAAAACGGCGTACTATAAAACTGCAAAAAAATCTATTGCCGAAGAATCTAATATTCTTTTCATTTCTAATGCAAAAGGGATAACACACTTAATTAAGGGCTCCTTTTTAGAAAGTATTTATGATGATTTTAAAAAATCGAAACTATCTGATTATGTTTTCGCTTCTCAGATAGTAACAGATGCTAATTTTTACCATTCGAACTTTAGCATACAAAAAGTAAAAAAGGAGCGTATTAGCAATACTATTACAAGCCTCTTTAATGTACATTTAGAAAGTGATATTGCTACAGAACCACAATTTATAACCAACCATAAAACATACGAAAAAGAGATTATTGTTCAGGATATTGATAATACTTTGTATTTAATTTCAAACAAAGGACATATACTCTGGAAAAAAGAATTGAACGGAACTATTCAAGGGAAAATTACACAGGTAGATTTATATAAAAACGGAAAATTACAACTTGCATTTACTACAGATAGTCAGTTTTTAATTTTAGATAGAAATGGTGAGGAAGTCGCTCCCTTTTCAATGAATTTCGATGGAGGGAATTTGAATGCGCTTGCAGTTTTTGATTACAATGAAGAACGCGATTATCGTTTTATAATAACACAAGGAAGTAAAATAAGCATGTATGATACTAAAGGGGAAATTGTAGATGGCTTTACCTATACTACTGCAAAAAGCTCTGTAATTGCTGCACCAAAACATTTTAGAATTGCAGAGAAAGATTATATAACTTTTAAATTAGAAAACGGAGATTTAAAAATTCTGCACAGAACTGGCAAAACTCGTGTTAAAGTAAAAAACACTATAGATTTTTCTAAAAACGAGATTTATATTTATAAAAATCAATTTACTGTTACCGACAAAAAAGGAATTCTTCATCAAATAAATAGCAATGGAAAATCAACTACCGTGAATCTAAATTTAAATGAAAATCACGGTATAGATGCAACTAATAAGACGCTTGCTATTATGAATAGTAATATTTTAAGTATTAAAGGAAAAAAAGTGACCTTAGAAATAAGTGTTTATTCCAAGCCACAGATCTTCTATTTAAGGGATAAGATTTATGTTAGTGTTACGGATTTACAAAATCAGAAAATATATTTATTTGATAGCAATGCTAAACCAATTCCAAACTTTCCTGTATTTGGTGCTTCTCTAATAGATATGGTAGACATGGATAATGACAAAAGCTTAGAACTTGTTGTAAAGGATTTAAACAATTCTTTAGTTGTTTATAGAATTAACAAATAGGTTTTTCTTCCACCGACACAAAAAAACACTCCATTCATACAAATCTAAATACAACCATAGGGTTTATTATTTATTTTCTGTTCTCAAATAATCCCTTGAAAATGAAAAAACATCCTCTTCATTTAGCTTCTCTCAATTTAATTTTAAATTGGTATGCCTAGTACAGCGGGACTATTAATCCTTAAAATTAAACTATGAGAACACTAAAGATTACACTTCCAATTCTATTCTTACTAATTACAACAAATACAATCGTTCAGTTTTGAAGAAAGCTTGTAAAAGTAACGGAATTTGAATAGGATAAAACTTCAAAAAAAGGAATACAAAATTATACATATCTAAATGTCAGCAACTAACACAAGCTAAATATCAAATGGCTAGAATTTGTCAAAAATTTAATTATTTCTAATAAATAGAAATAATCAAAAACCATGTTAACCTTTCTTTTATCTTACTATTAATGAAAAAACACTATTAATTAAATCTTATTAAAATACCACCATGAAAACACCTAACACTACAAAGACATTAGCTACGCTATTGATTTTCACATTCCTTTCTATTGGGACTTCATGTCAGAAAAAAGAACTCTCGACTACTATTGAAGAAAATCAAAAAGTGCTTCATGAATCAAGTTTGTACATTCTTTCACAAACGACAAAATTAAACCAATTGGATAGCAAAAATACTGTGCTTTTAAAAAGTTTAAAGGAGGGAAACAAAAGTGCCGAAGCTAAATTAAATAATGTCGCAGTACAAAAAAAAGTCCTTAATGCCTCCATAGAAATAGCACAATTTAATTTTGAAAACAATCAATATTTTAACAATCCATTTGATATAAACCCACCTTGTCCTAAACCCCGAGATTGCGAAAAAATAAAAGATATACCTGGCCTTTTAGTATTAGGACACATTAAGTCTATTTCTGCTACTGTATTTGACAAGGCTAATAATAAAATTGGTAGCCTTAGCAGTAATTCCACTTGGAGTAATAAAAAAACTGGAGACAGAACCTATAAATTTAATATAAAATCGGGCTATTCTGGTCTTATAACCATTAAGATTATCCGTATAAGTGCAAACAACAAAAAAGAAATTTACAACTACAATCTGATATTAAAATAATTTAGTAAGTTTAAGCAAGATGCTAACCTTCAAAAAACAGTACTTCCTTTTTCATGAAACAATGCTTTTATATTATTCTAGTTCTAATATTTGCAAAGTCTTATGGACAAGGGAGTCTCCTAGAGAAAGGTGAGAAGTACACTTATACGCAGCAAGATTCTGCATATTATTATTTTGATAAAGCGTATGAAGAGTCCCTATCTAATAAAGATTGGACAGCGGCGATTGAAGCATTAATGAAATCTAATGCATCGAGTTCTTACTTTGATAATTACAAAAAATTTAAGTCTTCCTTAAAAAAAGGAGAAAAACTATTCTCTAAATTACCAGATACTATTGATTACTTACCTGATGGAATTACCTATTTAAAAAACAGGTATTTGCATGACAAGGGTCGGTATCATTACAAGCTAAACAATTATCGCAAGAGTATTTCTAGCTACTTTAAAATGTTAGACCTATTAGATAAATTACCAGATTCAATTTTAAAAAAACATTATTCAAGCTTCGCTACAACTGCAAATAGTTATATAGCATCCATGTATCAACAAGAATTTAAGTATACACTGGCTGAAGAATTTTATAATGAAAACCTGCGATTACATAAAAAATTTAATCATAGTAATGAAAAGGTGTATCAAACGATGAACCTAATAGCTTCTCTTAAATCTGAACAAAAAGATTATATCTATTCAAATAACAATGCAAAAAAGTCCATTGCTTTTTACTTGAACAAGTACCCAAACAAAAACCTAAATAGTTTACTTAGCTCTTCTTTATTAATTATAAACAATTACATAAAATTAAAGCAACCAGATAGTGCAAGAATTTACTTAAATAAAGTACAGAAATTCATTCCGAAAAGAAAAAAATTCATATCCGATTTCAGAACTGCAACTGCCAATATATACGTTTTAGAAAAAGACTATGAAAAGGCTTTAAATCTTTACGAGAACATTATTAAAGAATTAAGTCTACAAGAAAATAACGGAGACGATATTGCTCTTGTATATAAAGATATAGGAGACTTATACTTTCTAAAAGGGAATATGGAAAAATCCATACTGTTTTATCAAAAAGGATTTCATCTGTTTAATCCAAAAGTTAAACTTAAAGAAAACAATTTAAAATTACCGAGAGCCTATGATAAGCCAAACATATTCAAAATATTAAATGCCCTAACCAAAACAAACAATACTATTGGAGAAAAAAAAGATTACCATAACACAATTACAAACGGTTTTTTTACAATAGAAGAATTAAACGACTTAAAAGTTTCATTTTATGATGATACAGATAAACAGGTATTAATAGAGCATGTAATTCCAATCTTTGAGAATGCCATTTTTGCAGCATACCAACTTTATAATGAGACAAAAGATAATACACACATTAAAAATGCTTTTACATTTTTTGAAAACAGTAAAAGCACTATTATACTAGATGCCATATACAAAAACAATGCAAGTCAATTTAGTGGGCTTCCAGAAAGTATACTGGAGCAAGAAAAAATTCTTAAACTTACCATTGCAGATTTAGAACGAACATTACAAAAAGCAGGAACTGAAGTGGAACAGCTGCTTTTTGAAAAGAAAAGAGAGCACCAACAACTAATAAAAAATTTAGAATTAAATCACCCAGAGTATTATAACTTAAAATACAACACTACTATTACTAGTCTAAATAGTGTGCGAAAATCATTAAATAAAAACCAAGGCGTATTTTCCTATTTCTACGGAACCAACGCTATATATGCAATAAGCATTTCAAAAAACAGTGAGGAATTTATACGAATCCCTCTTGATTCTTCTATTGAAAATAGCATGCAAAAATTAAATTCCTTGATTGCCAACCCTACTTCTTCTATAGAGAAGGTTCATTCCATATCCGCTAAAGTTTATCAAAAAATTTTACAGCCTTTAATATGGGAAAAGCAATTTTCATCCTTAATTATTATACCCGATGGCCTAATAAATTACCTTCCCTTTGAAATACTTAGAGACAGAACTGGTTACTTAATTGAAAAAACTACAATAAGTTATAGCAATTCAGCCACATTACTTGAAAAATTAAAATCCCAGGAGAATTATGAAAACACCAGAGTTCTTGCCTTTGCTCCTGAATTTACAGAGACAGAAGCTAGTTTAGGATTAAATCCACTTCCCAATAACCAAACGGAAGTAAAAGGAATATTATCCCATTTCAAAGGGAAATCATACCTTGGAAAAAACGCTAGCCTCTTAAACTTCGCTAATGAAAATAAACATTATGGCATTATCCATTTAGCCACCCATGCTGTGGTTAATGACGAAACTCCGGAGTATTCTTATCTGGCTTTCACTCCTTCTAAAGATACTGAGTCTTTATTATTTATTAATGATTTATACGCTATTCAACTAAAGGCCAACTTGGTAACTTTAAGCGCTTGTGAAACAGGTGTTGGAGAATTAAAAAAAGGAGAAGGAGCTATTAGTCTGGCAAGAGCATTTTTTTACAGTGGAGCACAGAGTTTGGTTAATACTCTTTGGAGAATTAATGATCGTTCGACTGCTGAAATAATGGAAAATTTCTATAAAATAATGGCAGATGGAAAGCCTAAAGATATTGCTTTAAGAGAGGCGAAATTAAGTTTCTTAAAGAAAAACAAAGAAAACAATCTTAGTCATCCATACTATTGGTCTAGTTTTGTTTTGCACGGAAACAGTAATCCTTTACCTAAAAAACATCCTTGGATGTGGTATACTCTATGTTTAGGAATACTAGGGATTTTCTTAATATTCAGAAAAAAACTACTCAAGCTTTTCTAATAATACTTTTGCTTCATTTTTTTTATAGGAACCATCTTTTAGTAGTTTCCTAAGAGTTTGTTTCGTTTGATCTAGTTTGCCATTCTTTAAATAAGCCAAACTTAAATACCATAACGATTCAGTCTTAAATTCCTTTTCATAAAGCACAATTTCTTCAAATATCAAAATTGCTTTTATTGTCTTATTGCTATTCAGGTAAGACTGTGCTAAATAAAAATCTAAATATTCTGGATCTTTATTCTTTTTAAGCTTTTCAAACAATTCTACCGCCTTTACATCATGATTAAACTCATACGCTTGGAATGCTTTCCGTTCTAACGAATTATCTATAGCTCCCCCTCTTGTAATAGAATAAATTGTATTTGGATATTTCTCATAGTTTGCTGCATATAACTTTTCTGTATCTAATGAAAAGTAAGTCGTATAAACAAACCAACTTAAGGTAAATAAAACTGCAACAGTTGCTGCAATACTAAGAGGTTTCCATACAAATGATTTTTTGCGATTACTTATTTTAAACTCTTTATCAAACTCCTCTAACTTGCTCTTTAATACTTTTTTTTCCTTTGTTACAATTACCTTTTGTACACTTTTTTCATATTCAAACTGTGCTTTAAATTTTTCGTCTTCTTCCAAATATTTATGAAACAATTCTAAATTAGAAGAAGAGAGATTTCCTAAAAAATAGTCTTGTATTAATTCCTCTTTTTCCATCATTACTTTGGGGAGTTTTTAAATGTGTCTTTTAATGTTTTTAGGCATCTAGATTTTTGGCTTTTCACAACATTGTCACTATTATAATTACCTTCTTCTTTAATTTCCTTAATGTTCATTTTTTTATAATAAAACATGGTCAGTATTTCTCTACACTTAGCTCCTAACTCTCCAAAATACTTTTGAAGTAGTATTTGTTCCTGACTCAATTCTTCCATACCTATATCAAAAGACTCGATTTGTTCATCTATATCGCTCACATTAACAAGCACAAACTGATTAACTTTACGCTTGTTTTTTCTTAATCTATCCAGAATCATGTATTTACCAATACTTATTAAATAGGTGGCTATGGAACTTTTTAATTCTACCAACTTTCCATTTTGAATATTCTCATAGAAGGCAATATATGCATCTTGATAAATGTCAAAAATATCCTCATCTTTAAGTCCGTACTTTCTTGCAAAATTCAAAAACAACATTCTATTCTTCTGATAAACTTCTTTAAAGGCTATCTCTGAGCCATTCTTTAACGAACAGAAAATCTTACTATCAGATTCTTTTATCATTTAATGTATATACAATAAAAAGGTTAACGTATAAATGTAAAAAAAAATAAGTAGCCCTGTTAACCTTTTAAAACATATCTCATAAATAGTTAAATCAAAATGTGTAATGAGAAGCAAACAACAGCCACGACAAGCAAAAAAAGCATTTCTACTCATCTTATCCTTATTGCTATGTTTCCCTTTCTATTCCAACAATACTATTATAGGAGGAAACAATAGACGACCAGAAAAAACACATCCATTGTTTAAAGAACTAGTTGCTCTATTAGATAACAGAAAATGTTTAGAAGTAAATATAACTGCGCTTACCACAAAAAAAGATGCCGCCTATGCTTATAGTTATACTTCTCATGGTATTGGATTTCTAATGAAAGAAAATAACAATACTATAAAATCTACTGAAACAAAAATGGGCTTTAGCAACCGCAGTTTCTTTAATGGAAAGAAAACTATAGAAGCAGTCCGTATTACCACTAACGGAAATTCCCTTTCCGTAGAAATACATTTCAAAACATGGAGCAATACCGTAGTACTCCTTTCTTCTGTAAAAATCACTAAAAATAAATTCGGATTTTCCATAACAGGGGATTTCATTAATCTCAATAAAACATCTTACTACACCATAAGTATATACGAAGTACCCTGTTTTTAAGTCTCTATATATTCTTCTTTTGACTCTTCCAAAATCGCTTCTACAATGGGTAATCCTTTTTTAATTGTTAACCTTTTTACCGATTGAACATAAAAAAGAAACAGAATTTAAATTAAAACTAGAAATCATGAAAAATTTAAAGTATCTCATTATCTTTCTTACCATCACTATCTTCACCTCAGGGTGCAGTAATGACGATGACACGGAACCTACAATCTTAAATAACCAAAAACAAATAACCTCTTTCCAGTTTTTGGCGTCAGAAAATTCGGTGTTAACCAACAATATCGTAACAACCATCAATCAAAGTAATAATACAATTAGTGCCTCAATCGACGGTGCTATAAACATAACTGCCTTGCTTCCTAAAATCGAAGTATCACCTAAAGCATCTATAAGTCCTTCTGGAAGTCTTGATTTCACTAACCCAGTAACTTATACGGTAACAGCCGAAGATGGTACAAAGGCAACATATTCTATCACTCTATCCTTAATTAAAAGCGATGAAAAACAAATTGTCAGTTTTAATTTTTTGGCCTTGGAGAATGTTGCTCTATCCAAAGATATTGTAACTGAAATAGATGAGGCCTCCATGGCTATCTCTACCATTGTTCCAATTGGCACTAATGTTTCTGCCTTGTCTCCCAGCATAGAAATTTCCGAGAATGCTACAATCGATCCAACTGGCCCTCAGGATTTTTCGAGTCCAGTCACCTATACTGTAACCGCTCAAAATAGTTCTACTATTTCTTATACCGTAGAAGTAAAAATTTCGAAATACGGTATAATAAGTCATTTAGCAACATCAGAAAACACTTCAGGTCATATTACTACTATTGATAGTGATTTGACTAATGGCAAAAGCGGTGCTATACTAATCGTAACCCAAAAGTTTGGAGTTTATAACGACAATGAAATTGGAGTTTGGTATAGTAATTCAAAGTGGCACATTTTTAATCAAAACCTAAACGAAATACCTGCAAATGCACAGTTTAATGTTTTAGTACTACCAGCAGATAGTGAAAATGCCTTTATTCATACAACAAACAGCAGTAATATCAGTGGTCATATAACCTACATAGATTCCGAATTTACAAATAACAAACCGGGCGCATTAATTTATATTACCCAAAATTTTGGGAAATATAACACCTCCAGCGTTGGTGTTTGGTACAGCTCTAATTCATGGAGCATCTATAATGAGGACATTTCACAAGCAATGCCCGAGGAAACAAAATTCAATATATTAGTACTAGACCCAGGTGATACAAAGCTAGACGATTTAAATCTTCATGCTTTTACACATAACAATAGCTCGACGAGTCATATAAGTCACATACCGAGTCCTCCGATTGACCTTAGCAATAATTCAATCTTATTCTCCGCTCAAAATTACAATGGAGTATATAATCCGAATGCTACTGGCGTTTGGTTTAGTGAAAGTTTAGAAAACTGGACAATATTCAACCAAAATAGAACTACGCTGCCAATAGGTGTAAGGTTTAATGTATTGGCTGCATCGATAGAATAATGAGTAAGTTGTAAAGAAGTAATTATTTACTCTCTTTCTCCAATGCTAACAAAAAACCGAGGTGTATCCTCGGTTTTTTTATGTTAAATGTTAACCTTTCTTTCTATTCGTCATGAATAGTTGTAACAACAAAAACTATACATCATGAAAAACTTAATTAAAAAATCAAAATTAATAATGAGTGCCTTAATTCTTATTTTTGCCATCTCCTGTAGTAAAGAAGATGGTAGCATAGGGCCACAAGGAATTGCTGGTGTCAACGGACAAGATGGTGCTAACAAGGTGTCCAAGGAGATACAGGAGCTACAGGAATTGATGGTGCTGATGGGCAACAAGGTACCCAAGGAGAGACTGGGGCTGCAGGAGCCGATGGTGAAGATGGAAATGCTAATATTATTTCTTCAAAATGGTTTGGACCACAAGGCCAATATTCTATTTCTAACGGTTATACGGCTTATGCCGAATTTGAACGGAATATCCCAGAACTTGATTCCGAAATCTACAATAAAGGAACACTTTTAGTCTATGCGAAATTTTCCAATTTTGTACCCGAAATATGGCCTACAGGTTATACCGCTTTATTACCAATTAATATTCATGCTAGCACAACACAACATATCTTTACTTATTATTATTCTTCTAATACACTAAAAATAAGATATAGAAGAAACCCAACAGATGCAAGTGCAACTTTTTCTGTAAGTTCTAGCTTCAGGTATATATTAATACCTTCAAATACTCTTTCCTCAAAGAACAATAGGGAGTATTCGAAAATGAGCTACGAAGAAGTTATGGATTATTTTGGGTTAAATTACTAGTAGCGTTTTAAAAACAAGAAGCGCTACCTATTTCTTAATAGCTACTTAACTTTTCCTTCAGATAGATCAGAATTACAAAATCATGAAAAACAAGAAATCAATTTAACATTATTGGAATAGAAAGGAGGCAATAGATTCAGAAAATGATGAGCTATCCCAGGAACTTTTTATAGGACTTATAGCAAATAATTTAGTTTCTATTGCATTCACCTTTCCTAAACAAATTTTCAAATTATGTTTGGGTCATTAGAAGTATAGATTAAGGCCAGAATACAATGAATGGTATACAAAGTAAGAGAAACAAAACCTTGAAAGCACGGCTCACAAAATGTTTCTTTTCAAGAAATAGATAGTTTAAGCAAACCCATATCATAAATTAACCAACGGGAATAAACTCTGCTTCAAAAAGAACCTCAAAATGTTTCAGTAATTTTTCTTTCACCTCATTCATAGGAATTTCTCGTTGTCCTAATTCTACATTTAAAGAAGTGACCGCTTTACCTTTTATTCCACAAGGAATCATTAAATCAAAATAACCCAAATCTGCATTTACATTTAAAGCAAAACCATGCATTGTTACCCATCTACTGGCTCGTACTCCCAAGGCACATATTTTACGGGCAAAAGGAGTTCCTACATCTAACCAAACACCAGTTTCTCCCTTAGAACGCTCTGCTCTAAGGCCATACTCCGCTAATGTTAAAATCACAACTTCCTCTAAAAACCGAAGGTACTTATGTATATCTGTAAAGAAATTATCCAAATCTAAAATAGGATAACCAACAATTTGTCCAGGGCCATGGTAGGTAATATCACCTCCCCTATTAATTTTATAAAAAGCAGCTCCTTTCTCTTTCAGTTGTGCCTCGTTAACTAATAAATTAGTAGCATCGCCACTCTTACCTAAAGTGTAAACATGCGGGTGTTCAACAAAAAGAAAATGATTAGAAGTTTTTTCCGCAGTCCCTTCTCTTCTATTTTTAATTTTTACAGCTACAACATCCTTAAATAAAGTCTCTTGGTAATCCCAAGTCTCTTTATAATCTTTAGTGCCTAAATCTTCTAATAAAATCTGTTTGTTCATCACTTTTCAAATACCACTTCTATATCAAAATAGTCTAAATCAGTTTTCATTTTAGTCAAGGCCCCTTCAATTTCTACCCCTTTAAAATCAGACGTAATTTTCGCATTAGGATTACTTACTTCTCTTATTCTATATGGAAAACGATACACCTGTTTTATGGTAAGCATTTCCATGAATTGATTTGAAGTTCCAAAGGCTGAATCTTTTTTTATTAACACCTCTTCTCTTGCGGCTTTAGATAATTTTCTGGTAAACCTCTTTTTAGAAAAAGTAGTAACAAAAGACTTCCCTATTTGTAAAAATTCATCGTCCTTTTTTCCTAATTTTTCAGATTCCTTAGTATCCTTCTTTTTTCCAGATCCTTCAAGAAATAATTCTTGAATGTGTTTATCATCTACATTTGCAATAGCTTCTTGAAATTCCGCTAAGTTTCTCATATTCTTAAAAGGAAAATTCAGGTTGAAAACCATTTTATTTACTCCTTCATCCATCGAAAATCTAAAATTCATAGGGCGTAAAACCTTCAACCTGTTTTGTTCTTTCTTTGGAAGCGTTGCAAAAGAATCTTTCTTTTTATCTAAAATATCGGAAAAGAAAACTATGGTATCTCTAGGGGTTTCCTTAGAAATAGAATCATTTTTATCCTTAGCAGCAGCCATAAACTCGGACATATCCATTCCTACGGCATAGGTACCGCTACCATTTTTTTGTATAACAAACTCTTCTTTTATTTGACAGCTTCCGAAGATTATAGGCAGTAACAGCCAAACGTACTTTTTTAATTTCATGGTTCATCTTTTTAAGAGAACACAAAAGTACAAAATTGAAAGCTTAACTATTAGGATTATTTAATATTACCAAAGCGGCAATAACTCCTGGAACCCAACCGCAAAGGGTTAGCAAAAATACGATAACAATAGAGCCACACCCTTTCCCTATCACTGCTAAAGGCGGAAAAAATATGGCTAATAAAACTCTTAATAAACTCATGATTGTGTTTTGATTGATTGATACACTTAATAGGTCTATAAAATTACAATTTTGTTACAACAAAAATCAAAATATTAAAGAAACACAAAACTATACCTTTTTAGGCGTTGATAGATTACTATAGAGTGCCTATATTTGCCCTTTAACAACGAATTTATGCAACTTTCGGAACAAGAAATCATTAGAAGAGAGAAATTAAGCAAATTAAGGGAAATGGGAATAAATCCATACCCCGCTGCTTTGTATCCTGTAAACAGTACTTCATTAGGTATAAAACAGGATTTTGTAGAAGGAAAACAAGTAATTGTTTCGGGCAGATTAATGTCTAGAAGAATTCAAGGAAAGGCTTCTTTTGCTGAATTACAAGATGGTGAAGGTCGCATTCAGGTATACTTTAATAGAGATGAAATTTGTACAGGAGAAGACAAAACGCAATACAATGAAGTCTATAAGAAATTACTAGATATAGGAGATATTATAGGAATTGAAGGCGAACTATTCACCACACAAGTAGGAGAAAAAACAATTCTAGTAAAGAAATTTTCTATTTTGTGTAAGTCGCTTCGTCCCTTACCCCTACCTAAAAAGGATGCTGAAGGAAACGTATATGACGAATTTAATGATCCAGAACTGCGTTACAGACAGCGTTATGTAGATTTAATTGTAAATCCGTCTGTAAAAGAAACATTTATTAAGCGTACTAAAATTACGAATAGTATTCGTCAGTTTTTTAATGACAGAGATTATTTAGAAGTAGAAACACCCGTATTACAACCAATACCAGGAGGAGCTGCGGCTAGACCATTTATAACACACCACAATGCATTAAACATGCCATTGTATTTACGAATTGCCAATGAATTATATTTAAAAAGATTAATTGTTGGTGGTTTCGATGCGGTATATGAATTTTCTAAAGATTTTAGAAATGAAGGGATGGATCGCACACACAATCCTGAATTTACAGTAATGGAACTTTATGTTGCTTATAAAGATTACCATTGGATGATGAATATGACGGAAGAACTATTAGAAAAAGTTTCTATAGATGCTAACGGAACCTCAAAAATTACCGTAGGTAAAAACAAGATAGAATTTAAAGCTCCATATCCTAGAGTTCCAATTTTAGATGCTATAAAAGAGCATACAGGTTTTGATGTAGCTGGAATGGATCAAAAACAATTAATAGAAGTAGCAAAAAAACTAGGTCTAGAAGCAGATAGTAGTATGGGTATTGGAAAATTGATTGATGAAATTTTCGGAGAAAAATGTGAGCATCTATATATTCAACCAACATTTATAACGGACTATCCAAAAGAAATGAGTCCACTTACCAAAGAACATCGCGACAATCCAGATCTAACGGAGCGTTTTGAATTAATGGTAAACGGAAAAGAATTGGCAAACTGTTATTCTGAGTTAAATGATCCAATAGATCAGCGCGAACGTTTTGAAGACCAATTAAAACTTTCAGAAAAAGGAGATGATGAAGCTATGTTTATAGATCAAGATTTCATTAGAGCCTTAGAATATGGTATGCCTCCAACCTCTGGAATTGGGATTGGAATAGATCGTTTGGTTATGTTAATGACCAATAACCTATCTATTCAAGAAGTATTATTTTTTCCACAAATGAAACCAGAACGTGTTGCTCTCGCGGTTAGTGATGAGGCAAAAGCAGTTTTATATATTCTAAGAAAAGAAACTAAGCTTCCTTTAAATGATTTAAAGATACAGTCTGGATTATCTAATAAAAAGTGGGACAAGACCATAAAAGAATTAACAAAAAATAGTTTAGCAAAAGTAGAAAAAACAGATAGCGGTTTGTATGTTGAAATTATGGAGTAAGTAACATTCTTTAAGACTCGATATTTATAAAAAAGGGGGAAACACTATTGTTTTCTTCTTTTTTATGCTTTTTCATCACATTATCTACAGTCTGTCTTTACAACATAAAAGCAGAAGAATTGTCTCTAAGAAATTGAAGCGCCTTAGACATTTGCGCTTCTACAGTCTTTATAGAAATTCCCATATCTACTGCAATCTCTTTATATTTCCTTTTTTCAAACTTATTTTTTACAAATATTTCCTTGCAACGTGGCGGCAACTTATCAATTAGAGAATTAAGTTTAGCTACTTTAACATCATAGGAGTTTAAATCGTCTACAGTAACATCAAACAAAACATCCCATCTAATTTTATCTAAGGACTCTTGCCGAACTTTCTCCTTACGAATATGCATTAAAAACTGATTGTGGCAGGCTCTAAACAAATAACTTTTAAGAGAACTGGTTATGACTATGGTTCTTCTTTTCTCCCATAGATTTATCATAATTTCTTGAACAACATCTTCAGACAAAGTATAATCACAACTAAGTTTATATACATAATTACACAACCAATTATAGTATTCTAAAAACAAATACTTATAAGCGAGTGTATCTCCTTTTCTCAGTTTTTTAAGTAATTCTTGTTCCGTCATTCCTAATAAATTCGGTCTAAAAATAATAAAAATAAAAATAAGTAGGGGTTTTTTACGAAAATCGCATCTTAAAGATAAGATACACATATTTACAAAAATGCGCAATCATAATTCTTTAATTCAAAAATTTTTAAAAGGGACTATTTCTATTTCAGAAAAAGAAACACTAGAAATATGGTTAGCTAAAGAAGAAGGCAATTTAAAATTCTTTAAAAATGAAATAAAAAATTACAATCCAGATACCAGCTCTAAATTTAAAACATCAGTTGCCTACCAGAACTTTATAAAAACTGTAGAACAAAAGAAATTTAAGAAGCGTAGGAACTTTTATAAGTATGCCGCAATCTTCATAGGTTTAATAAGTCTCGGAATTATCCTAACTAACAAACTAGACAATCCTAACACAACTAGAAGCATAACAGCTACTAAAGAAAATAGCACAAAAAATAAGGATATTACCATTACCCTTAGTGATGGATCACAACAAATAATTACCGCTACTGGAAATGAAGTTGTCCGAGATAAAAAAGGAACAATAATCGCCAATAAAAACAGTAACGGTTTAGATTTCAAAAAGGAACAAAGCTCAAAAAACACGAATATAGCCTTCAATGAGATATTCATTCCAAACGGACAGACATTTAAAATAAAATTATCCGACGGAACTTTAGTTTGGCTAAATGCTGGATCAAAATTACGATTTCCACAAAATTTCAATGCTTCCTCTTCCAATAGGTTAGTTTATTTAGAGGGGGAAGCTTTTTTTGAAGTAACTAAAAATAAGGACAAGCCTTTTATAGTAAATGTGGATAATATAAACGTAAAAGTATTAGGCACAAAATTTAATGTCTCAGGGTATAAAACTGATCTTGTTATTGCTACAACCTTGGTAGAAGGAGCTGTTAATGTGTCAGACAGTAAAACTCCAGAAGAATCTATAAGATTAACTCCAAGTTTTCAGGCATCCTATAACAAACATAATAGCAGCTTTAAAAAAGCTAAAGTAGATACTAGTTTATACACTGGTTGGATGCAAAATAAATTGGTAATAACAAATTTAAAGTTTCCAGAAATTCTTAAAAAACTAGAACGCATGCATAATGTAGTTTTTATAAATAAAGCGCACGAATTAAATAATGAAATCTATACAGGGGAATTTGAAAATGAAGATATAGAAACGATACTAGAGACAATTTCTTTGAGCACTAATTTTAATTTCAATATAAACAATAACACGATAACAATTACAAAATAAAAAGGAGAAGCGTTGCAGCACTTCTCCTTTTAATAAATGATCGCTAAAATTAATATTAACAATCAAACACAATTCAAAATTATGAAAAAAAGTAACTATTACAATAGTTTTCTTCAAGATAACTATTGTAAAAAAATGAAATTAAAAATGAAGCTAAGTTTTATTTTAACCTTTTTGATGTTATGTCAGCTTTCAGCTCATCATGTTTTTTCACAACATGAAATTGAATTCACCTACAACCAAGTTAGTTTGAAACAAATTCTTAGTGAAATAAAATCGCAATCTGGATACAATTTCTTCTACAATACGAAAGAAATTAACGACACAAAGAAACTTTCATTGAGCGCAAAAAAAGAGAGTTTAAAACAAGTTTTAAACAAACTATCTATTAAGGCAAATTTCAATTTCAAAATTAGCGGAAAGCAGATTGTATTAACAAAAAAGGCTTTATCTATAGGCAACACATCGAATGAAAAGCAAGAAAAAGATGTGCGCGGAATGGTAAAAGATGAAACAGGAGCACCATTACCAGGGGCTAATGTTTTGGTAAAAGGCACAACAACAGGAACACAAACAGATTTTGATGGTAATTTTACTATTGAAGTTCCAAATGACGATGCCATTTTGGTGTTTTCATATGTTGGATATACCACTGTTGAAGTTTCCGTTTCTGGAAAAACTTTTATTGAGGTTGCATTAACAGAAAACGCTGCACAACTAGACGATGTAATATTAGTCGGTACAAGAAACCCAAACAGAACTGCTACGGACACGGCAGTACCTGTAGATGTTATTGATGTTGCTGCATTAGCATCAAAAGGGCCACAAACCTCAATTACGGAGATATTAAATTATGTAGCTCCATCCTTTACATCACAGGCACAGACAGTCTCTGATGGTACCGATCATATTGACCCGGCATCTTTACGAGGCTTAGGTCCAGATCAGGTATTGGTACTTATCAATGGAAAAAGAAGACATAAGTCGTCATTATTAAATATCAACGGTACTGTAGGAGCAGGAAGTGTAGGAACGGATTTAAACTCGATTCCAACGGCTGCTATAAAAAGAATCGAAGTATTACGTGATGGTGCTGCTGCACAATACGGATCTGATGCTATTGCAGGAGTTATAAACATTGTGTTAAAAAACGCTACCAACAAGTTAGATTTATCGGTAACTATGGGGGCCAATATGTCCTCTAAAAGTAACCACCAAGATGGTGGAATGGATGGCGAAAAAATACAGGTAGATGCCAATTATGGACTTGATTTAGGAGAGAATGGTGGCTACATTAATTTCACAGGATCGGTAGGAACAAGAGCACCAGCTCTTAGAAACGCTACCAACTTGGAGCAAATTTTTGATATTGCCAATGCTGCTGAGCATGCGTATACCGCAGCAAACCCTGGATCTTCTATTGCAAATATGAGAGCTGAAGATTACCAAACAGGTGCTGGGTTATTAGGCACAAATTATATTAGTGCTGCTAATCAAGCTTCTATTGCAGGCTTAGATTTATCAAGAGATGCAGATGGCAACTTAAATACACCTACTGATTTAGAAGCCTTAAGAGGTTTTCTTCCAGAGCAAGGAACAGGAGAATTTGGAACATACCAAGAATTAGATGATGCACAGTTTGCTGCTAGAGGACTAGAACGAAATGATTTTCGTTTTAAGGTAGGAACGGCAAAATTAAGAGAAGGTAAATTCTTTTCTAATTTGTCTATACCAGTAACAGAGAATACCGATATATATTCATTTGCAGGAATTGCTTACCGTCAAGGATTAGCATTCGGATTTTTGAGAGAGCCGTGGAGAACCAAAGGAAATACATCCGTATATCCAAACGGATTTTTACCAGGAATTCAATCGGACATTGTAGATAAGTCATTTGCAGTAGGAATAAAAGGAAAAACTGAAGGCGGATGGAATGTAGATTTTTCAAACAGTTTTGGAAGTAACGCTTTCGGATTTACGATTGTAAATACATCCAATGCGAGTTTAGGAGCTGCATCGCCAACAACCTTTGATGCCGGATCATTCAAATTTTCCCAGAATACTACAAACTTAGATGTTAGTAAATTTCACGAGGGTATTTTTGCTGGATTAAATGTAGCAATGGGAGCGGAATACCGAGTTGATAATTTTGAAATATTAGCTGGTAAAGAAGATTCTTATACTACGTATGACAACAACAGAATACCTACTGTAGGAGGTGTTGGTGGTGCTACAAACGCACTTGGTGAGTCTTTACCAGGAACGTCTCAAGTATTTGGTGGATTTACACCACAGAATGCGACCAACAAGTTTAGAAACAGTATAGGTATGTATGCTGATTTTGAGGCAGATATTACGGAGAAATTCTTAGTAAGTCTTGCTACGCGTTTTGAAAGTTTTTCTGATTTTGGAGAGACCTTTAATTACAAATTGGCATCTAGGTTAAAATTAACGGATGAGTTTTCGTTAAGAGGTGCAATAAACACAGGTTTTAGAGCTCCATCGTTACACCAACAATTCTTTAGCAGAAGTAGTACACAATTTAATGCTGATGGTGTTGCAGAGGAAGTAGGCTTATTTACAAATGATAGCCAAGCTGCAAAATTAATTGGTATAGGAAAGCTTAAAGAAGAAACCTCGCAAAGTGTTAGTATAGGAGTTACAGGAAAGGTTGGTGGATTTACAGTAACTGTAGATGCCTACCAAATTACCATTGATGATAGAATTGTATTATCTGGAAAATTTTCTGCTGGCGACAATATCCCATTACAGAACATATTTAAAGCTGTGGGAGCAGGAAAGGCACAATTTTTAGCGAATGCAATAGATACCAAAAACCAAGGTTTAGATTTAGTTTTAGGGCATAAAGCAACGATTATGGATAATTTCACTTTGGATAATAGTTTATCCGCAACGTTCTCAAAAACGGAAGTTACAAGTATTAAAGTTCCAAAATTAATTGCTGATGCAGGACTTAGTGGTGATTTTTTCGATGGTCAAGAAGAAGCTTTTTTAACAATTGCACAGCCACGAACAAAATTAAATTTAACACATAGTCTATCAAATGATAAGTGGACTTTTCTTTTACGAAATGTATTTTTTGGAGAGGTTACTGATCCAGATGATTATTCAGGTGTAGCAAGAGTATCTAGTAGAGATGCAAATGAAGATGCTGTATATGCTAGTAAAATCATCACTGATTTTACAGTTTCAAACAACATAACTAAGAATACGACTATTACCATTGGGGCAAACAATTTATTGGATGTTTACCCAGATGATAACAGAGAGAAAAGTCAGTCTAACGCATCTTTCCCATATTCAAGAAGAACCTCACAATTTGGTTTTACAGGAAGATATGTATTTGCAAGATTAAGTTTTACCATTAACTAGAAAAAGAGAGGGACTGTACAAATCTTGTGCAGCCCTTTTTTTCAATTTCGACTTTCATGTTACGCATTAATAAAAATATTGAGGCTTTAAAACCATCCGCCACATTAGCAATAAATCAATCTGTTCAACAATTACGAGCGGATAAAAAAGAAATTGTACACTTTGGATTTGGACAATCGCCATTTCCAATTCACGAATCTATAGTTAAAGAATTGTGCAAACACGCAAATAATAATCATTATTTACCAACCACAGGATTAAGAGAATTAAAAGAAGAAATCTCTAAATTTTTAAAAAATAACCAGGGAATTACAGCAAAAAGCGAGTATATCTATATAGGCCCTGGAAGTAAAGAGTTATTATACCAAACCATAGTAATATTAGATAGTATATTTTTAATTCCAAAAGGTAGTTGGGTAAGTTATAGTCCACAAATAGCATCTCGCGGAGGGGAATTTTCTATATTAGAAACAGAATTCGAAAATAATTTTAAGCTTAGCTCTGATGTTTTAGAAGCCTATTGTAAAAAAAGTCCTAAGCAACAAAAAGCATTAATATTAAATTCACCCAACAATCCTACAGGGGCTGTTTATACGGGTGAAGAATTAGAAAGTTTAGCAAATGTATGTCGTGAATACGATATCATAGTATTATCCGATGAGATATATTCACAAGTAAATTTTAGTGCTACCTCATCGCCAAGTATATCACAATATTATCCTGAAAAAACTATTGTTTTTGGAGGATTAAGCAAGGTTTTTTCTGCTGGAGGTTATCGACTAGGGTTTATGTCACTGCCTACAGGATTGGAAAGTTTGCATAACACCTATCGTTCGTTTTTTAGCGAAACATTTAGTGCGGTATCGTCACCTATTCAGTATGCTGCAATAGAAGCATTTAGGATGAATAATGGTATACGTACACAAATCAGCGATTGTTCTGTTTTATTAAAAGGAATATCACAATACATTTTCTCAAAATTAAGTGATGTAGGTATCCAATGCACGCAACCACAAGGCGCTTTTTATATGATGATAGGTTTTACGGCCTTTAAATCAAAATTTAATACGCTAGGGGTTTTCACTAGTGAACAATTATCAAATTACATTTTAGAATATAGCAAGGTTGCCTTATTACCAGCTTCGGATTTTTATTTTAAAGAAGAAGATTTGTTTTTTAGACTTGCCTTTGTCGATTTTGATGGAGAGGAAGTTTTAAAAGCATCTAAGGAATCTGGGGTCATTAATGAATGTTTTATAAAGGAATATTGCCCCAATATCTACAAAGGGGTGAAAAGCATTATCGAATTAGTAAGTTAGTTTAGTTCAAATTGTTTTAGTTTATCGAAGCCTTTCATATTGTAATATGGAAGGTTTCTTTATATTTTGATTTACCAAACGTAAATGAAGCAGGGTATAATCTTACACTGACAAGCCATTGTTACATTTTTAAATTCTCAATAATTATTTTTAAAACCAAAAGAAAAGGTATAGTTTAGGGCGTATAATAACAACTTATGACTTTATCAAGGAAAATAGGCCTAGTACTTGGCCCACTATTATTTTTAGTTTTTGTTAATTTACCCGTACAGTTAATTTCCGAAAATGGTGATGCCGTTATTGGTGTTGCTCTTTGGATGATTATCTGGTGGATAACAGAAGCCGTATCTATATCGGTAACGGCACTACTTCCTTTAGTATTATTCCCTTTAATGAAAGTTATGCCCATAGATGCAGTAGGTGCCAATTACGGCAGTCCTATTATCTTTCTCTTCTTTGGAGGGTTTGTAATGGCATTAGCTCTAGAAAAGGTTAATCTTCACAGAAGAATTGCTTTAAACATTATTAAGCTAACAGGAACCACTCCCAACAGAGTAATATTAGGTTTTATGATAGCTACAGCCTTTTTAAGTATGTGGATTAGCAATACTGCCAGTACAGTTGTAATGTTACCAATAGCAATTTCTGTAATTCAACTTTTAATAGACGACAAAGACGGATTTACAAAAAAAGATCGAAATTTTGCTCTAAGTATAATGTTGGGAATAGCATTCTCTGCAAACGCAGGTGGTATTGCCACATTAATAGGAACACCTCCTAATTTAGTTATGGCGGGACTTCTAGAGAAAGAATATAATATCGAAATTTCCTTTTTAAAATGGATGCTTATTGGAGTTCCTTTTTCGGTTATAATGATAACTATTATCTATTTTGTTTTAGTGAAATGGATGCACTCTAACCAAGGTATACAGTTCTCTTCTTCCAACAATATAATACAAGAAGAACTAAACAAGTTAGGCCCTTTGTCTAAAAGAGAAAAGACAGTACTCATCATTTTCGGAATTACTATATTCTTATGGGTTTTCCGCTCTCTTATAAACAATCTATTTCCAGGACTTGTAATAAAAGATGCGATGATTAGTGTTATGGCAGCCATAGCATACTTTGCCGTTCCTTATGATCGCAAAAAAGGGAAGTTTATTTTGCAATGGAAAGATACCGAAAAATTAGCGTGGGGAATTTTAATCCTTTTTGGAGGCGGATTAGCATTGGCCAAAGGAATGTCTTCTAGTGGTATTGTAGATTTAGTAAGTACAACAATTGCCTCTAGTGATATTAGTATTTTACTAACTGCTTCCTTACTTATCTTATTAATGTTATTTATGACAGAATTAATGAGTAATGTTGCTTTAATATCTGTATTAGCACCTGTTGTAGCAGGTATTGCAATTGGGTTAGAAATCCCAATTTTACACTTATTAATTCCGGTAACTATGGCAAGTAGTTGCGCCTTTATGCTACCTATGGCAACACCACCAAATGCTATTGTATTTGCAAGCGGACATATAAAAGTCGCTCAAATGGCTAAGGTTGGTTTTATATTAAATGTTATTGCGGTTCTATTGTTAATCCTATTGTTTCAATTTGTAATTCCGTTACTGTTTTAAACCATACTTCTACCACACATACCAGGTGAAAAATAAAGAAAGCCCTTGTGTAGTACACAAAGGCTTTCTTTAAGTTATTTTATATAATTTAAAATCCTTATTATTTTCTTTTATAAGGATTAAAATTATTAGACAAATTCTGTTTAGAATCAAAATCTAACTCAATCGTATCATCTTCGTTAATATAGTTAACAGACATTGCATCTGTTGGGTTAGCATAAGCATCAAACCCTTTAGGTAAATACTCCCCTAAATTTAACGTATCTATTTTCTCATCTTCAATAAATTCCAAAGAATTAATATCAAAGTAAATTTCATAAGGATTAAAACCTTCAGGCAAATAATCTGCTGCGTCAAATCCTAAAGAAACTTCTAGTTCTTCCTCCACATAATCTACTGAATTAATGTCGAACTCTTCTACATTATTAATCGATTTGTGGGCAAAAAGGTTACTGGTCATTATAAGGACCATTACCATGCTAAAAATTAAATTTTGTTTTTTCATAACTGTAAATAGGTTATTACACTGCAAAGATAAACAGTCTTTTAGAGATATTATTGCATGTATTTACTCTTTTGAAAAAAGACAAAAACAGCAAAATATCAAATTCGCAATTTACCTCTCGAAAGATTGACAAACTGACAAATTCCCTATTTAAAGCTTGCCTACATAACACATTAATAAGGGGATTTTTGCCAACCCCGATTTGGATATTTTAGTGTTAAATTTTTGTTAAATCGAAATTCGATGTAATTTGTCGATTATTCTGATAGAAAACTTCTATAAAACGACAAAGCCTTCAATTTGAAGGCTTTGTACTTAGCTAATGCAAATAAGATAAAATAATTATCTCGTTACATATTTGTTCCTTTATAAGGATCAAAATTTCTTGGTAAGTATTTTTCTGTATTAAATCCAAGTTCAACAGTTTCGTCTTCTATATAGTTTATCCCATCAATTGAAGAAGAATCTTGGTAAGGATCAAATCCTTCCGGTAAATACATCGCTGTGTCAAAATTTAAGTCTTCTTCAGCATCTTCTATATATTCAATAGAAGCTAAGTTTACATAAACTTCAAAAGCATTAAAACCTTCAGGCAAGTAATTTTTCACGTCAAACCCTAAATCCACAGTTTCATCTTCCACATAATTTAGATTTTCTATAGAACCAGAATTAGCATAGACATCAAATCCTTTTGGTAAATATGCGTCTACATTAAAATCTAAGACTATAGCTTCTTCCTCATTATAAAATACATTGTCTAAATTGACATAGGTTTCATAAGGATTAAAATCTTCGGGTAAATACGCTGCTGTATCAAAACCTAAATCTACGATAGATTCATTTTCTACAAACAAAATATCATTCAGATTTAATTCTTTGGATGCGTTAACAGAAATAGTGCTTGTTCTAAGAGTCGCAACTTCACTTTTAATGTTAAGTGCTATGGAAGTATTTTCAAATGCTTTTTCTACTGTTTCTGTTGCATTTGTTGTTTCCTTATTTATTTCGACACTTTTTTTTTCGGCTGTGAAAGTACTACCTAGTAATACGATACCACATAAAATTAATAATTTGTTCATTTTGATTGATTGATTGATTGATTGATTGATTGATTGATTGATTGATAATTAACTCGATTACATATAAGACTATCGAAAGATCAAAATGTTACAGTATTTGGCTTTTGTTTAACACAATAAAGGGCAGTTACCCACCCAAAGACCAAAATCTATACCTATTTATATATACCCTTTATTTTTACTTGTGATATTGTTAACAAAACATCAAATATTTTTTCGGTTCTTTGGCAAATCGACTAATAAATAAGAAACATGATTAAAAACTTACTCACAAAAACACTAGTTATTCTTTTTATGGTAGGTTGTTTTTCTAATGCAGAGGCACAACTATTTAAAAAGAAATCTAAAAAGACAGAAAAGAAGGCCGATAAGCCAAAACAAAAAAAAGGAGCTATTCAACCTTATGAAAAGGTGATTACAAAAAAAGCAGTTACCGACAAAGGTTTGTTTGACGCTCATATTGTAGAAGACAAACACTATTATGAAATCCCAGATTCTCTTTTTAATAGAGAGATGTTAATGGTAACTCGTATTTCTAAAACTGCATCAGGAATCGGTTTTGGTGGCGGAAAAATAAATACACAAGTACTTCGCTGGGAAAAAAAGACTAAAAAAGTTTTATTACGTGTAGTCAGCTATAATGCGGTTGCTGCAGATTCACTTCCCGTACACGAAGCTGTACTGAACTCTAATTTTGAGCCAATACTATATTCTTTTGATATAAAAGCTTTAAAGAAAGATTCTGTAAGCCCAGCAACAGTTATTGAGATAAATTCATTTTTTCAGAAAGATGTAAAAGCAATAGGTTTTCCAGAATCTCGTCGGAAACGATTTAAAATATCTAGACTAGACGAAAGTAGAAGCTTTATAGAAAGCATAAAAAGTTATCCTCTAAATATAGAAGCAAGACATGTAAAAACATACGCAGCTGGCAGCGCTCCTTCTAACGGAAGCCTAGGTTCAATATCTGTTGAAATTAATAACTCCATGATATTGTTACCAAAAGAACCTATGAAAAAACGTTTTTTTGATAAACGTGTAGGTTGGTTTGCTAGAGGTCAGGTAGACTATGGTTTGGAAGATCATGAAAGTAAAACAGTACGTTTTCTAGATCGTTGGAGGTTAGAAGTAAAAGAGGAAGATCTTGAGAAATTCAAAAGAGGCGAACTAGTAGTACCAAAAAAACAAATTGTGTATTATGTAGACAGAGCCACACCAAAAGAGTGGGTTCCTTACATAAAAAAAGGAATAGAAGATTGGCAAGTTGCTTTTGAAGCAGCAGGCTTTAAAGAGGCTATAATCGCAAAAGACCCACCATCTATAGAAGAAGACCCAGAATGGTCTCCAGAAGATGTACGTTACTCTGTAGTGCGTTATTTAGCTTCTCCAATACCAAATGCAAACGGTCCTCACGTAAGTGACCCAAGAAGTGGAGAAATCTTAGAATCGGACATTAATTGGTACCACAATGTAATGACCTTGTTACGTAACTGGTTCTTTGTACAAACAGCAACAATAAATCCAGACGCACAAGGTGTCGCTTTCAAAGATGAAGTTATGGGACGCTTAATTCGTTTTGTCTCTTCTCATGAGGTTGGCCATACCTTAGGCTTGCCACATAATATGGGAAGTAGCTCTGCTTATCCTGTAGATTCTTTACGTTCTGCTTCGTTTACCAAAAAATTTGGAACAGCACCTTCTATAATGGATTATGCTCGTTTTAATTATATAGCACAACCAGAAGATAAGGGTGTTGCTCTTATGCCAGACATTGGTATCTACGATAAATATGCAATTGAATGGGGATACAGACCTATTTTAGACAAAACAGCTGAAGAAGAAAAACCATTATTAAACAGCTGGATTTTAAAACATGATGGAGATCCATTATACCGTTTTGGTCACCAGCAAGTAGGAGACGTAGTTGACCCTAGTGCACAAACAGAAGATTTAGGAGATGATGCTGTTAAAGCGAGTGCCTACGGAATTAAAAACTTAAAACGTATTGTTCCTAATCTAATAAAATGGACCGCTGAAGATGGTAAAAACTACGACGATTTAGGAATACTTTATCGTAATGTACTTTCTCAGTTTAATCGTTATATGGGTCATGTATCTAATAATATCGGTGGCGTATACGAAAATAACAAAACCTATGAGCAAGAAGGAGCTGTATATGCACATGTATCTAAAACGCATCAAAAAAAATGTATGCAATTTATACAACAGCAATTATTTAAAACTCCAGAATGGTTATTAGACCAAGAGATTTTTGGTAAAATTGAATATTCAGGCTCTATAGAAAGAATACGATCTATGCAAGTTAGAACGCTAAACAATATATTACGTTTAGGGAAAATGGCTAGATTAATAGAAAACGAAACAGTAAATGGCAACAAAGCCTATACCTTAATACAAATGATGAAAGACATACGTACAGGTATTTGGGCAGAAACAAGAACTGGTCGTAAAATAGATACATACAGAAGAAATTTACAGAAAGCACATATTGATCGTCTGGAATATTTAATGACAGCATCTAATGAAGGGAAAAAACCTGATTTTGGTGGGTATCAAAAATCTACAGCAATAAATACGAGTCAGTCTGATATTAGATCTATTGCCAGAGCAGAACTTAATACCTTAAAAAGAACTGTTAGAAATGCTATTGCAATAACATCTGATAGAATGAGTAAATACCATTTACAGGATGCTGTAAAGCGAATTGATAACATTTTAGACCCAAAGTAATTCTAAAATTAAGATTGAGTAAAATACAAAGAGGGCGCTATTACATAGATATAGCGCCTTTTTTATTTCGCAAAATAAGCAAACAACAAAAAAGAGATACTTCACATCAAAAGAGACCTCTTTCACAACATTGATTACAATAAAAGGGTATAAAGAAATATATTTGTCCTGTAATTAAAAACCAAATCTTATGTCTACAGCAAAACCTACGTTAATGACAATGAAAATGAAAAGTGTACTGTATTTCTTTTGTTTTATGGCTTCGGTCCTAATGTATAACAATATGGAAAGTACGGAAATAGCGGAAACAACTATGGCGTCTACAGAATTAGCACAAGTAGATATCGAAGAGATTGATTCCCCACAGGTAGTGGCACTAAAAGAAATAGAATAGAATAACCTACTTATAATAAATTTGTATCCCGATAATACTAATTATCGGGATTTTTTGTGCTCAATTTTCTCCTGTTTGTTTCTGATACCATCACAAAATACAAAGCCTATTTAAACCAAATGGATTTCTTTCAGTCCTACTATAGAATCATTTAAAAAAGGATAATCATGAAAAAAACAGTATTGGTAATTGCTTTATTGGTAGGTCTTACTACAATGGCACAAAAAGAAAAGCAGCATAAGCAAAGAGTAATGAAAGATCTAACCGCTGAGCAAATAGCAACACTGCGCACTAAGAAAATGACGCTCGCTTTAGACCTAACGGAAACACAACAGAAACAAGTACAAAAACTAAATATAGAGAATGCTACTTTCCATAAAAAAAGAATGGAAGAACGTAGTGCTTCTCGTGAAAGTGGAGAACGAAAAAGATTAAGTTCGGAAGAGCGTTATGCGATGCAAAATGCACAGCTAGATCGTAGAATTGCACAACAACAAAAGGTAAAGCAAATTTTAAACGAAGAACAATATTCGCAATGGAAAAAAATGCAGCATAAAAAAGGGAAACAACCTAGAAAGAAGCATAGAACTATGAAAAATAAAACACGCAAAACCAGAAATAGGTAATTATGATGAACAATATTTTAGTTTAAGACCATACTAAAAAAGCCACCAGGAATAGGTGGCTTTTTTTATGCAATAAAACTAAGTCCTAGAAAATATCTTTTACCGCAGCAATAGTGACATCAATATCTTCGTAAGTCAAAGCATCATTTAAAAAATAACTTTCAAAAGCACTAGGAGGCAAATAAACCCCTCTAGATAACATCCCATGAAAGTACTTTTTAAAGATTTCATTATCTCCTTTAGCAGAGGATGCAAAATCTACTACAGGCTCATCCGTAAAGTGTACAGAAATCATAGAACCGTAACGGTTTATTTGATGCGAAACACCCTTCTCTGTTAAAACCTTTTCGATTCCTTCGTGTAAATATGCCGCCTTATCTTCTAGGCTTTTAAATATTTCAGGAGTATTATTTAATTCGGTTAACATTGCCAAACCGGCACTCATTGCTAACGGATTTCCACTTAGAGTTCCTGCCTGATAAACAGGTCCAATAGGCGCCAAATAATCCATTATCTCTTTTCTTGCGGCAAAAGCACCAACAGGAAGTCCACCTCCAATTACTTTTCCAAAAGTGACAATATCAGCATCTATTCCTAATGCCTCTTGTGCACCACCTTTCCCTAATCTAAACCCTGTCATTACCTCATCAAAAATTAATAAAATCCTTTCTGAAGTACACAAATCTCTAAGTCCAGTTATAAATTCATCGGTAGGAATAATACAACCCATATTGCCCGCAATAGGCTCTATAATAATCGCGGCAATTTCACCTTTATTAGCCTCTGTAAGTGTTTTTACACTACTTAAATCGTTGTAATTAGCTAATAATGTATCTTTTGCGGTTCCTTGTGTTACTCCAGGGCTATTTGGACTTCCAAAGGTAACAGCGCCACTCCCAGCTTGTATCAAAAAAGAATCTGAATGGCCATGATAACAGCCAGAAAATTTAATGATTTTATCTTTTTTCGTATAACCTCTAGCCAAACGAACAGCACTCATACATGCTTCCGTACCACTATTTACAAATCGGATTTTATCAATATTTGGCACCATAGAAATTGCCAATTTTGCCAATTCCGTTTCTATTTCTGTCGGCATTCCAAAAGAGGTTCCTTTTTTAGCTTTTTCAATTACTGCATTTATAACAGGTTCATGAGCATGCCCCAAAATTAATGGTCCCCAAGAAGCTATATAATCAATAAACTTATTCCCATCTTCATCGTACAAATAGGCACCTTTTGCTTCTTTTACAAAAATTGGAGTCCCTCCAACGGCACTAAAAGCTCTTACGGGTGAGTTTACTCCACCAGGAATATATTGTTGTGCTTCTTCAAATAATGCACTACTTCTTTTATATATCATACTAATTAATTACTTGTTTGGGTCTTCACCATAAGTTCTTGCCCAATAGAAATGGTATCGCTCTTCAGCTTATTTAACTCTTTTAACTGCAGTACAGAAACAAAATACTTTCTTGAAAGAGAATATAACGTATCTCCTATTTCTACTTTATGCACTTTGTACTCGTATTTTTTTGAATCCCTTTGGTCTACATACTTTTTATGTAAACTTACCTTATCAAAAGCATCTAATTTATACTTCTCAATAAGACCTATTAGTTTTTGCGGGTATCTCCTATCTGTTGCATAGCCAGCTTGTCGCAGACCTTTTGCCCATTTTTTATAGTCGGTAATTTTAAAATCGAACAAAAAAGCATATCTAGCTCGGGAAGATAAAAATTCGCTATGATCGCGGTAGGAATACATGGGATGGTTATATTTTCTAAAGCACTCTCCTTTTTCATCATCATCATGAAAATCGTATGCACCTTCCCAATTTTTATGGCATTTAATTCCGAAATGATTATTTGTTTTTCTGGTAAGTTCACTTCTCCCTGCACCACTTTCCAAAATACCTTGTGCCAAAGTTATACTCGCAGGTATACCATAAGCCTTCATTTCATACTGAGCAACTTCTGAAAACTTTTCAATATACTCCTTTACAGAAATAATATTAAAGCGAACAAATTCACCTGTATCCACAGGTAAAGGATATGCTCCTTCTTTACTCTTGTATAAAACCTTTGCTTTTGCATTCTGCTTTTTTCGTGCAGTAGCTCTTTTTTTTGTACCACAACTCGCTAAAAAAAGCGTTAAAATTACGAGTAACCCAATACGTTTAATCATAGTACAATAATGGTAAATTTTTCTTTTTTAATCGATCATTCATACCCTCTATTCCTTGTAAGCCACCGCTATGAATAGATAGTATTTTAGTATTTGGAGCAAAAAAATCTTTCTTTATCAAATCTATAATTCCATAAATTTGCTTTCCTGTATATACAGGATCCAATGGAATAGTAGTTTTTAATTTAAACTCATTTATAAATTGCACTAAATCCTCATTTATTTTAGCATAGCCACCAAAATGATAATCTGTTTGCAAGCTCCAATTTTCTTTCCTTGCAAATTTACGAATATCTTCTTTTAAAAAATCGCCCTTTAGTGCAGGAAATCCAATAATATTCTGATTTAGGTTCGATGCATTTATTATTCCAGAAATAGTACCTCCAGTACCAACAGAACAAGAAACAACATCAAATTCAGCATCAGCTTTTGTTAGTATTTCTTCACAACCCTTAACTGCCAGAGTATTGGAACCCCCTTCTGGCAGAAGGTAACACTTACCAAATTCTGCTTCTAATTCCTTTAAAAATGAGCTATTTTCCTTGTCACGATATTTATCTCTAGAAATAAATTTAAAGCGCATTCCATGACTACTAGCCATTCTTAACGTTGGATTCTGTTCCCATTTACTGGCAATTTCCTCTCCTCTAATGACTCCTATAGTTTTTAATTGTTGTTCTTTCCCAGCAAAGGCAGTTGCAGCAATATGGTTAGAAAAAGCCCCTCCAAAAGTTAAAATAGCAGTACAACCCCTATTTTTTGCTTCCAAAAGGTTGTATTTTAATTTTCGATATTTGTTTCCAGAAATAAAAGGGTGTATTAAATCTTCTCTTTTTATAAAAAGAGATACTTTTTTTTCTTTTAAAATGGGGAGAAAAACTTGCTGATTAGGGACATTCACTTTGGTATATTTCTGCCCCAAAGATATTTAATAAAACTTAATGAATTTCTCTTTGCTAAATAATTTAGGTTGTCTTCATTAAAATAAGCCTCTCTTTCAAAACTAATATTCTGATACGCCCTATAACTATCTAAATAAAGTAGAAATCTAACACTCCACTCCAATACATACCAAATATAAAAAGGAAGAATAAGTAACTCTTTTTGTTGTCTTAAATGAATCTTTTCATGATTAATAAGCACAGTATCTTCTTTTAAAGCAGGGTTCTTCAAAATTATGAACGGCCATAAAGAAAGCCCTACATAATTCTTGTAAAAGAAATGTTTAAATACTACAATCATTTTTTATTGTTTAACCCTATGGCTTCAAAAGTAACTCATAAACAACCAACTTTTAGCCTAAACCCGTTTTGCTTCTAACAAAAAACGACCAACGGTAGTACAACAAACAAAAGGTCTATTTGTTCAAATAACACCTTAATACCAGATTATGATGTAATTTTACACAATTTGAAACTAGACAATAGTTTCTTTACATTGAATCTTAAACAAAATTTAAGTGAAAAAAATACTTCCGTTAGAAGAAGGTGATTTTTACCTCTCAGAACTAGGGTATAAGGTTTTTACAGAACAATACCATCTAAGAAGAGGATATTGTTGTGAAAGCGGTTGTAGGCATTGCCCATATGGTTACGATGCAAAAACCAACACCCAATAGCAAATTGCTAACATTCGGCATAGTTATTGATGCTATTACAATCTATGCAAAGGAATCCTTTTTTAATCTTAAACAACTAATTATGAAAAAGATAAAATATTTAATCATTCCAGTTTTTGCCCTCTTATTTTTAAACGCATGTACCTCCGTTCGTGTAGTATCTGATTATGATAAGGACACAAATTTTAATTCTTTTAAAACCTATGCTTTTTATAAGACAGGAGTAGATAAAGCACAAATTTCTGATTTAGATAAGAAAAGAATTCTCAGAGCCATTGATACTGAAATGAGTGCTAGAGGCTTTGTAAAATCTAAATCTCCAGATTTACTTATCAGTATTTTTACTAAAGAAAGAGAACAAGTAGATATTTACAGTAACTACTACGGAAGAGGATGGGGATGGAATCCTTGGTATTGGAACGAACCAGGAAATGGAAATCATATATCTACCAGTACTAAAGGATCTTTATATATTGATTTAATTGATACAAAAAGCAAACAATTAGTATGGCAAGGCCGAGGAATTGGCACTTTAAGTAATACGCAAAACATAGCAAAGAAAGAAGAACGAATTAAAGAATTTGTTTCACAGATTTTACAAAAATACCCCCCAATAATTGCATCAAACTAATAAAAGGCCGTCCAATTGGGCGGCTTTTTTTTTGCAAAAAATGGAATGTTTAACAATTATTCCTTCAAGTATTTTTATTTTTACTAAAAAGCTATAAAAATGTCTTTCCAAAGCAACCACATTTTAGATAAACTTCCTGTTCATTTACAACAATACATTAAACCTCAGGATTATAGTGAATACTCTGCTATTAATCAGGCTGTTTGGCGGTATGTAATGCGTAAGAATGTAGATTACTTAAGTACCGTTGCCCATAAATCTTATGTAAATGGACTTGAAAAAACGGGTATTTCTGTAGATAACATTCCAGATATGTATGGAATGAATAGAATCTTAAAAGAAATTGGTTGGGCAGCTGTTGCTGTTGACGGGTTTATTCCGCCTTCCGCATTTATGGAGTTTCAGGCGTATAATGTTTTGGTAATTGCGGCAGATATAAGACAATTAGAAAATATTGAATACACCCCTGCTCCAGACATTATTCATGAAGGTGCGGGTCATGCTCCAATTATTGCAAATGCGGAATATGCAGAATATTTAAGACGCTTTGGAGAAATTGGATGTAAAGCTATTTCCAGTGCAAAAGATTATGAATTATATGAAGCGGTGAGGCATTTATCGATTATAAAGGAAGCTCCTGGAACACCAAAAAAGGATATTGAAAAAGCTGAGAAATACATAGAAGAATTACAGTTAAATATGGGCAAGCCAAGTGAAATGGCACTTATACGTAATTTACATTGGTGGACTGTGGAATACGGATTAATAGGTACTGTGGAAAACCCTAAAATATACGGAGCCGGTCTCTTATCTTCTATTGGGGAAAGTGCTTGGTGTATGACAGACGAAGTAAAAAAAATACCCTATTCTAATGAGGCGGCTTATAAAGCTTTTGATATAACAAAACCGCAACCTCAGCTTTTTGTAACACCAGACTTTGCGTATTTAAGTCAGGTATTAGAAGAATTTGCAAACACTATGGCTTTGCGTAGAGGAGGTCTAAGTGGCATAAAAAAGCTAGTCCATTCTAAAGCATTGGGTACAGTAGAATTAAGTACTGGTTTACAAATTTCAGGTGTTTTCACAAATGTAATTGAATTTGAAAATAAACCAGTTTATATACAATCTACAGGAGAAACTGCATTATCCTATAGAGGAAAAGAATTAGTTAGCCACAGTATAAAACACCATGCCGATGGTTTTGGATCTCCTATAGGAAAATTAAAAGGAATTAATCTTGCCATAGAAGACATGAGTCCAAGAGATCTTAAAGCGTATAATATTTATGAAGGAGAGGCTGTTAAACTTGAGTTTGAAGGTGGCATAAAAATAGTTGGAGAAATCATTACAGGAACAAGAAACTTAAAAGGAGAAATTATTCTAATCACCTTTAAAAATTGTACTGTAACACATGAGGACAAAGTACTTTTTCAACCCGATTGGGGATTGTACCATATGGCAGTTGGAGAAAACATTAGTTCTGTTTTTAATGGCCCGGCAGATTTAAGTAGTTTCAATTTGGTGTCTCATGAAATTGTAGAAGCAACCATAAAACCATTAAAATCTTCCAAAACACTTCAATTAGAAATATTATACGGACAAATTAGAGATTTTAGGGAAGGGAAAAACACAACTATTTCTAGAAATAAAGTTTTTCAAGAAGTAAAAAACAACTACCCAACAGATTGGCTTTTATCTATTGAGTTGTACGAACTAGCCAAAAGTAATAACGACAAAGAATTTGTCAAAGAAATTACGACTCATTTAGAGATTGTAAAACAAGATAATCCCAAAGTGGGTCATTTAATTGACAATGGATTGGCACTTGTAGAACAAGATTTAGTGAATTAATGACTACCTAGAGTAAAGATACTCTTCAAAAGGAATTTCCATGTTTAAAATTTGAACGAAGGATATTCCTTTTGAAGAGTATCCATTTTACTTTCCAGACTCTTTACAAATTTCTGATGCTGTCCTGAATCTTCATTAAAAGGTCTGTGTTCCATTCCTTTTTGAATTAGTTCAACTTGTTTCATTGTTTCATACGAACCTTCCGAAATCCATACTCGTTGAAACCTTTCCCATATATAATCTATTGCCACCTCATTTGGGTGCACCATATCTCTATTATAAAAACGATAATCTCGTAATTCATCCATCATAATTTCATAAGAAGGAAAATAAACAGAAGACTGTTCTTTAATCATCTCATGAATTGCTGTAATTAAATGCGCTTTACTCCTTTGGTTTTCAACAAACCCATCCTTTAAATGACGTACAGGAGAAACTGTAAAAACAAACTGCACTTTTGTATTAATAGATGCAATTAATGTCGCTATATTTTTAATATTTTCTTGAATTTCAGACACAGTTCCTAACTCTTTTTTAAATTCCTTTTGGGAGACTTTATGACAATTTGCAACTAGTGAATTATTATTTTTACTCCGATAAGCCCATGCTGTTCCCAACGTTACAATAATATGGGTTGCTTCTGTTATTTGTTTTAGCGTGTTTTTTACAGCGTTATTTAATTTTTCTATTACGGCTTCTTTCGAAACATCGCTTAAATCTGAATGTGCATCAAAGCAATGCCATCTTTCATTATTAAAAAATACATCAGCTTCTGTAAATACTTTGTTTTGTACGGCATATGCAACAAGCGTTTCTATTGCATTAGGATGAAATAGAATTCCAAACGGATTTTGAAATGTTTCAAACTTAAAATAATTAAGTTTCTTACCAATATTTTCAACAAAACAGGAACCCAACAATACTAACTTACTATCGTAATTAATTTGGTTTTTTACCTTTAAGATTGGAACCTGTGTTTGTAATTTCATTTTTCTCTACTATTCTTTCCTCTAAAGTAAATAAACTCGCCGTAAATACAGCGTATTAATAAGAAACAAATCGTTTATAGTATAAAGCAAACCTCTTGGTAATTTCATCCATTAAGACTTAAGAAGGCACAACCAAAAAATCATCAATTTACAATCAATATTTTCTCTCTTCTTTGCCAAAAGCAATTTAAAAATACAATACAGTTAATTGGCATAGTGAAATTTACATAAGAACAAAATGCAAAAATACTATAAATCAGCTAGTTAATCTAAAAACATGCAATTTTCTCATTTTAAAAAATAAAATACTTGCAAATATGATAGTAATACTATTATCTTTGCAAGCAAGCATAGTAACGTAATGGATAATCTTCAAATCAATATTAATGTAAACCCGGATATATATCTACGAGATCCCTCTTCCTCGGAACTTGGGCGTAAAATAACTTCGGTAAGCATTGTATTGATTAATGAGTTAGGGTTCGAAAAATTTACCTTCAAAAAACTTGGTGAAAAAATTGGCTCTCCCGAAAGTTCTATTTACCGTTACTTCGAGAATAAACACACACTTTTGGTCTACCTAATTTCTTGGTATTGGGGATGGGTTGAATATAAGCTGGTTTTTACTACCAACAATATTAATTCTCCACATAAAAAATTGGCTACTGCCATTAAAATACTAACCCAACCGATTACTATAGATAATTCATTTTCCCATATAGACGAAGTTTTATTAGGACAGATTATTATATCAGAATCGACAAAGGTTTACCATATAAAAGATGTGGAAAAGGCAAATAAAAAAGGTTATTTTGAAGTGTACAAAAGTGTTGTGCAACGGGTTAGCGACATGGTTTTAGCCGTTAATTCAAAATTTGAATTCCCACATATGTTGGTCTCTACAGTTATTGAAGGAGTACAACAACAACGATATTTTGTCAAATATTTACCCAAACTTACGGATGTTAAGCAAGATGCCGACAACGTTTCTGAATTCTATAACCAATTAGTGTTTAAAGTTATTGAATAATGAGCCTAAAGACATACCATATTCTAACCCTTCTAAGGCAGCTGGCTTTCATTGCTATAGTTTATACTTTGACGATTCAACCCGTAATTTACTCTTTTGAATTCCAAAATAATACGGACTATGAGTTAGTAGATATAGATTGGGAAGAAAACACAAATGAAAACGAACTAGAAGATGATGATAAGAAAGTAAGACATCATTTATTTTTTGAGCAGTATACTTGTAGTTATAAGCTAGCTAATTACCAGAATTCGAACCTAATATGCAGGTTTGATCAAGATGTTCTTATTCCTCCCCCAAAAAAGGCATAAACTTCCCTTACAAAAGGTATATACTTCTATACCCAGTAGCTCAATAGTCCACAATATGGACCACAGATATTTGCTATAATTTATAGCTTTTATAAAGAGTTACATTTCTAATCTATCAAAATTAAAATTATCAAAAAAAGGTATGAATGGGCTTCTATTGCCTAATTTTTATCCTTTTTAAAAAAATATTGCATGAACAATTCTAATCCTTTTAAAAATTTAAAAGCTGATTTTCCAGCTTCTATTGTTGTCTTTTTTGTCGCACTTCCACTTTGTTTAGGAATTGCATTAGCCAGTGGCGCTCCACTTTTTTCTGGTGTAATAGCAGGTATTATTGGCGGTGTCGTCGTTGGTGCATTAAGTGGTTCGCAAGTTGGTGTTAGTGGCCCTGCAGCTGGCCTTGCTGCTATTGTTTTAACTGCTATCGGCACATTGGGTGGTTATGAAAACTTTCTCTTGGCAGTAGTGTTAGGGGGAGTTATTCAGGTTCTATTCGGAATTTTAAAAGCCGGAATCATTGGTTATTATTTCCCCTCTTCTGTCATCAAAGGGATGCTTACCGGTATTGGTCTTATTATTATTCTAAAACAAATACCCCATTTCTTTGGGTATGATGCAGATCCTGAAGGAGATTTTGCTTTCTTACAAGTAAATGGGGAAAATACTTTTTCCGAAATCATTAATGCTCTGAACAACATTAGTCTAGGTGCTACTTTTATCGCTTTTTTAGCACTCGCTATTTTAATTCTTTGGGATAAGGTACTTACAAAAAAAGGCAAAATATTCAATTTGATTCAGGGGCCTTTAGTAGCAGTTGCTATAGGTATTGTCTATTTTCTTAGTACGGATGGAAATGCCGTATTAGGTATTTCTTCCGAACATTTAGTTAGTGTTCCAATACCTAAGGATATTGCTTCTTTTTTAAACCAGTTCAGTTTTCCAAATTTTGGAGCTATTACGAATCCACAAATCTGGATCACTGCATTTACTATTGCATTAGTAGCAAGTCTTGAAACGCTTCTCTGTACCGAAGCAACAGATAAACTAGACCCACAGAAAAGAGTAACTCCAACAAATAGGGAACTACTGGCTCAAGGTACTGGAAACATTCTTTCTGGTCTTATAGGTGGATTACCAATTACACAAGTTATCGTACGTAGTTCTGCAAATATTCAATCTGGAGGTAAAACAAAAATGTCCGCCATTATTCATGGTCTATTACTTCTGTTATCGGTACTATTGATTCCAGGATTACTCAATATGATTCCTTTATCCGTACTAGCATCAATTTTACTTGTTGTGGGTTATAAACTTGCAAAACCAGCTCTTTTTAAAACAATGTACGCTTTAGGCTGGAAACAATTTATACCGTTTGCCGTAACTGTATCAGGAATCGTATTTATGGACTTACTTGTTGGAATTGGCCTTGGTTTAACCGTTGGAGTGGTCGTTATATTAATAAAAAGTTTCCAAAACTCCCACTTCTTACATATCGAGGATAAAAGTAATGGTAAACACAACATTAAAATGACCCTTGCCGAAGAAGTTACCTTTTTTAATAAAGGTGCTATCCTAAAAGAACTGGACAGCCTTCCCATAGATACTTTTTTAGAGTTGGATGTGCGGAAAACACGCTATCTGGATAATGATATCATTGAGATATTAGAAGATTTTTCGGAAAAAGCAGTCAATAGGAACATCGATATTAGGTTAATTTCTGAAAGAGGCGTTATAGAAAATCCGAAAAGTTTTATCGAATTTTTTAAGCTAAGACCACAAAGTGCATAATCATCGCACCAAAAAAAATAAAAATATGAAAACGCATTTTTTAAAATCAAAATACAGGATACTAGTACTAGTAGATTTATCACGGGAATCCCTTGATGCTTTTAATTATACCGTGAATCTTTCTAAACTTATTAACGGAAGCATAGAGATATTTTATGTAAAACCACCAACGGATATTGTCAAAAATGAGAATCAGACTTCTGCCATAGCTGCAATAGATGAAGAGCGTTCTTCGATTAAAAGACAACTAAAAGAGCTTGTCGATACCACTTCGGAGCTAGAAAATTTACCGATTATTTACAATTTCACTTTTGGAAATGTAAAAAATGAGGTAAAGGAACATATCGAAAAAACAAGTCCGGATATCGTCGTCTTAGGTCGGTCAAAGCCAAAACTTCTAGATTTTTTCAGTGATGGACTAACACAGTCTATTGTCAATACCTTTGATGGTAGTGTACTCATTATGGGAGACACGAACAATATCGCTCCATATACAGACATGTTATTAGGGTTCTTTAACGAAAATTCCAATCAAGGGAATTATAAAGTCACCCAAGATTTAAAGCGATTGAACAATAGTCCCTCAATACATTTTCGTTTAAGGAACAAGGCTCCGGGTACGAGCGAGCGCCTAGATTCTTCAAGTACCATCACATTCGAATTTGAAGAAGGATCAAATGCATTGCACGGCCTTCCTTCCTATATCGTCAAAAGTAATATCGAATTACTATGCTTAGGAAGAGACTTAAAAAATGAAAAGACACCTTCCCTTTTCAACAGTATCACAACAAATATTAAGCAACTATTAAATAAAACAAATGTGCCTATTCTAATATTAGGACAACAATCAGTAATTAAAATACAATAAACGTATGAAAGCACACACAAAAGAAACGCAAGCAACAATGACCCCAGAAAAATCTTTACAGTCTTTAAAAGAAGGCAACGTAAGGTTTACAAATAATCTAACAGTGAATAGAAACTTATTAGAGCAAGTTAATGACACTAGTGAGGGACAGTTTCCCTTTGCTACAATCTTAAGCTGTATTGACTCCAGAGTATCCGCAGAATTGGTTTTTGACCAAGGGGTAGGAGATATTTTTAGTGTCCGTATAGCAGGGAATTTTGTAAACGAAGATATACTGGGAAGTATGGAATTTGCCTGTAAGCTGGCTGGAACAAAATTAATCGTTGTATTAGGACATACTAGTTGTGGAGCTGTAAAAGGAGCCTGTGACGACGCAAAAATGGGGAATCTAACAGCATTGTTAGAAAAAATAAAACCAGCAGTTGAAGCAGTAACTTTACCTGAAGATGCAACCTCGAGAAATTCCTCCAATATAGATTTTGTAAATGATGTTTCCGCTAAAAATGTAAAACTAACTATAGAAAAAATTCTTAAGGAAAGTAATGTCTTAGCAGAAATGCAACAAACTGGTGAAATTATAATTGTTGGCGCTATGTATGATATTAATACAGGAGAAGTTAATTTTTATAAGTAATAATTTAACATTCATGAGAGCAAAAAAGAATTGTATGGTAGCATTAATCCTAGTATTAATGCTACCTCTTGCAATACGGGCACAAGAAAGTAATTTTGGCAACTGGCTAATTTACATTGGCAGCAAGAAAATAGACCAGAAATGGAATATACACCATGAATTACAATACAGGAATTATAATGCTATTGGAGATTTAGAACAGCTGTTAATCAAAACTGGATTGGGGTATAATCTAACAGAAAACAACAATAACCTATTAGTGGGTTATGGTTATATTTTGTCTGAAAATTATATAGCAGCTTCCACGGAGAAAACTAGCATCAACGAACATCGAATTTTTCAACAATTTACCAGTAAACAAAATGTAGGAACTATTAAATTAAGTCACCGTTATAGATTTGAACAGCGTTTTATTGAAGATAATTTTAAATTAAGGTTTCGCTATTTTCTTGGGTTAAATATTCCCATTGGTAAAAAAGATACTTTGAACAAGCGCTATTATTTTTCTGCCTATAACGAAATATTCCTGAACGCTAAGTCCTCTATATTCGATAGAAACAGGGTATATGGAGGTGTCGGATATAAAATAAACAGTAATTTAAAGTTAGAAGTAGGATATATGAATCAGTTTCATGAAACCAATAGTCGTGACCAACTTACTATTGCAACTTTTCTAAATTTTTAAGTACTACCAATTAAATTATAATACAAGGTAAAGCAGCTAGAAAGTACAATGTACTTTCTAGCTTTTCTAAAGATACTCCTTGCGAATTATATTTTTTGTAATTTCATTTCTTTCCATTGTTTTTTTATAGGGAATTTATTTTGTTGCGTTGAATTTTTCGTTTTTACTAAAGGCAGGCTAGAATTCAAATGTCTTTGACTGCGCACAGACTGACAATCATCTAATAACTTGATTAAACTGAACCTGTCTAAAATTTACTATTATTCAAATATAGCAACGGCTCTAACTGGAGAACCTGTTCCTCCTCTAATTTTCAAAGGAAATCCAATAAATCGAAACCTTCCTCTTCCTATTAGTTTATAAAGATTAATCATATTTTCATAGTGCGTAAATCCTAATTGTCCGCAAATATGATGCACTTCTTTATTAGATATTCCTGGAACGCCGGGCGACATGGTTTCCACAGCAAAAGCAGCAATATTCTTTTCCCCTAACCACCTTGCACAATCTGCTGTAATCCCTGGGCCATTGCTCCAATCTTTCTCTCCAAAATATTTTCTATAATGGTCTGTATATAGTAATACCGTATCTCCCTTGTATATTTCTAATCCTTCTCTCTTGCAAGCGATTTCAATTTCTTCTGGAGTAATTAATTCTTTTAATCCTTTATGAGAGAAATCCAGACAAATTCCTTCGGTATAAAACATAGACAAAGGCATTGTATCTATAGATTGCTCACTATACTCCATACCCATATGGTTTATAGCGTCTACGTGAGTTCCTGTATGCTCCCCGAGTTCTAATTTGTGAACAGCAGGGGTTTTCGTTTTAGGATTTTTAATTCCGTTCCACTCCTCATGAGTATTATGAATAGTCATTTTTACCTGAGGAAGACTCTTGTATACAGGCATTCCTTCGTAAATTTCTTGACTCAAATCAATAATTTCAACCATCTAATCCTGTTTTATATGCTAATAGGTTACTCGTATTGATAGCGTTCTTCTCTTTTTTAACAGGTATTTGTGTTTGGAGTTTCATGATTATTCTTGTCTTGAAATAGGGCTTAACTTATGAAATGTCTGGTACGGATACACCTCATAAAATACATTGTCTTCATTTATGGTAGAATTTGCATTTTCAAGAGCTTTTTTTACCCAAATTTTTGCTTGTTTTTTATCTCCCAAATTTCTTAAAGTCATTGCTTTAAAATACATGGCATCTGCTAAGCTTGTATAAACCTTTAAAGTATTATTAAAACTTATTAAAGCATCTTGGTATTCTTGTAGCTCATATTGAGCCACTCCTAAATAATACCAATCTAAGTAATGACACGCTTCATGTGGTTCATCATCTGGAAAGTCTTGAAATTGCTGATCTTTACTTTTTAATAAATATTCCTTAGCTTTTAAAAACTTATTTAATTGCAAATAATTTAATCCTAAATAAAAATTATAAGTATGATCCATTACATATGAATCTCCAAACTTTTCTTTAACCATTAAAAACTCTTCAATAGATTCTTTATATTCTTTAGAGAAGATACACTTCATAAAAGCACTATAATCTAAATATGATTCTGGCAATAGTGTAGCTGCTTTTTCTAAAAACGGTTTACCTAAACTATATTTTCTAGCCTTATACAAGGGCATTGCCTTTTGTTGCCAAAAATATGCAGAGTCCGGTTTAATTTCTAAAATAGAATCTAAATAAACTTGTCTCTTCTGAGAATAAAGACCAAATTTATTAGCCTGCTCCCATAAATCTGCAATAGATGCTTTTTCTTCCTGTGTTAACACAACAACTTTAGGTTTAACACTTGTATTGTTATTTTCGACCTCTTGTTTTCCTTTGCAAGAAAACAGCAATACTATAACTACAAATATTTTTCTCATAAATCAATTTTATAAAACAGGAGTAAAACCTAGTTTAAGCTATATAATCCTTCACTTTTTCCAAAGCCTCTTCAATTCCTTCTGGTTTTTTACCTCCCGCAGTAGCAAAGAAAGATTGTCCACCACCACCCCCTTGGATATACTTTCCTAATTCTCGAACAATTGTTCCTGCATTTAAGTTTCTTTCAGCTACTAAAGCCTTAGAAATATAACAAGATAATAACGCCTTACCGTTTTGATTGGTCGCAAACAATAAAAATAAATTATCTGTATTTTCCCCCATTCCAAAAGAAAGATCTTTTATTCCGGCAGTATCCAAATCTATTTTCTTCGCTAAAAACTGCACCCCATTTATTTCTGTCAGTTCTTTTAACAACTCCCCTTTCAGGTTTTTTGCTTTAGCTTTTAGTAAGCTTTCTATTTCCTTCTTTAGCTTCGTATTTTCTTCTTGTAAAGACACAACAGCTTTCACCGGATCTTTTACATTGTTTAAAACATCTTTAATTTCGAACAATGTTCTATTGCTCTCAAAATAAAACTCTCTTACTCCATCATTACTAATTGCCTCTATTCTTCTAATTCCGGCAGCAACAGCACCTTCTGATTTTATTTTAAAATGCCAAATATCTCCTGTATTCTTTACATGTGTACCTCCACAAAGTTCAATAGACTGCCCAAAACGAATGGTACGTACAACATCGCCATATTTTTCCCCAAACAACGCCATTGCTCCGTCTGAAATAGCTTGTTTCATAGGTGCATTTCTGTTTTCTACTAGTGGTAATTGCCCTTCAATTCTAGCGTTTACAAAATTCTCTACAGCTCTTAATTCATCTACTGTAAGTTTTGCAAAATGAGAAAAATCAAAACGCAAATATTTAGAATGCACCGCAGACCCTTTCTGTTCTACATGCGTTCCTAAAACCTCCCGTAAAGCCTGGTGCAGTAAATGCGTAGCAGTATGGTTACTTGCTGTTCTTCTTCGCTGCTTATCATCAACCACCGCTCTAAACGTTTCCGTAATATTTCTAGGTAAGTTTTTGGCAAAATGAACTATTTCATTATTCTCCCTTTTCGTATCTAAAATATAAATGACATCACCATTAGGCACTTCTAGATATCCTTTATCACCAACTTGCCCGCCTCCTTCTGCATAAAAAGGTGTTAGGTTAAATACCAACTGATATTGTTCTCCTTCTTTTTTAGAGGTTACTTTTCTATATTTCACCAATTTTACATCGGCTTCTAGCACATCAAAACCAACAAATTCTTGTTCTATATCATTAGATAGAATTGTCCAATCTTCTTTGGAAACTTCCGAGGCAGATCTAGATCTATTTTTCTGCTCTTGCATCGCCTCTTGAAATCCTTTCTCATCTAAACTATACCCTCTTTCTCCTAGTATTAGAGCAGTTAAATCGATTGGGAAACCGTACGTATCATACAATTCAAATGCTTTTCTACCAGCAATAACTTTCCCTTTTTCATTAGCAATTACACTATCTAATAACACTAATCCTTGGTCTAATGTCTTTAAAAAAGAATGTTCCTCTTCTCGCACTACATTTTCAATAAGTTGACGTTGCTCCTTAAGTTCTGGAAAAGCATCTCCCATAGTATCGCATAACACTTTAACCAATCTATACATGAATGGCTCTTTTGTGTTTAAAAAAGTGAATCCGTAACGAATTGCTCTTCGTAAAATTCTACGAATTACATAACCAGCTCCTGTATTACTAGGTAATTGTCCGTCTGCAATAGAAAAAGCTACCGCACGAATATGGTCGGCAATAACACGAATTGCAATATCTATTTCTTCCTCTTTATTATATTCTGAATTAGTAATAGTTTCTATCTCACGAATAATTGGGGTAAACACATCGGTATCGTAATTAGATTGGACACCTTGCAAAACCATACAAAGACGTTCAAACCCCATTCCAGTATCCACATGTTTTGCAGGCAAAGGCTCTAGAGAACCATCTGCTTTTCTATTATACTGCATGAAAACCAAATTCCATACTTCTACTAACTGTGGGTGGTCCATATTCACTAAAGAAGCACCAGAAACTTTTTCTTTATCTTCCTTAGAGCGAATATCTATATGTATTTCGGAACAGGGCCCACATGGTCCTTGGCTTCCCATTTCCCAAAAATTATCTTTTTTATTTCCGAATAGTATCTGACTTTCTGGGAGTATTGCCTTCCATAAATCTAATGCTTCCTGATCCAACGCCAAATTATCTGCATCTTTACTTCCTTCAAAAACGGTGACGTAAAGACTGCTTTTATCAATCTTAAAAACCTCTGTTAATAATTCCCACGCCCAGGCAATTGCTTCTTTCTTAAAGTAACCAGTTTTACTATCTTTGGTATCCCCGAAACTCCAGTTTCCCAACATTTCGAACATCGTATGGTGGTACGTATCTTTACCTACCTCTTCCAAATCGTTGTGTTTACCACTAACTCTAAGGCATTTTTGGCTATCTGTAACCCTTTTATTTTTTGGAATTCCTATCCCTAAAAAGAATTCTTTAAACTGGTTCATTCCAGCATTTGTAAACATCAAAGTAGGGTCATCTTTAATAACCATAGGAGCTGAAGACACAATTGAATGGTCTTTATCCTTAAAATATTCTAAAAATTTTGATCTTATTTCTTGAGATTTCATCGAAAATGGTAAGCTTTTTATAAAATTAACAGTTTGTGCGAAACAATTTTTATATTTGTTTGTTAGATAAACTAAAAGCACAAAAATAGGATAAAATCCACTTATGTCTAAAGTAAAATATTATTACGATCCAGATACGCTTTCTTATAGAAAAATAGAAGTGAAGAAATCTAAGAAATATTGGAACATTTCTTTCTTTCTATTAGGTGCAGCTATTTTTGGTTTCATAGGATTAACCTTGTTACTAAATACGGATTTTCTAAATACACCAAGAGAATTATCCCTAGAAAGAGAAGCTAGAAACTACGAATTTCAATTTGATTTATTGAATCGTAAAATGGGTCATATAGAACAGGTTTTAGAAAATATTGCAGAAAGGGATAATAATATTTATCGTTTATACTTTGAAGCTAACCCTATTCCTGAAGAACAAAGACTTGCAGGTTTCGGTGGAATCAACAGATATAAATCCTTAGAAGGTTTTAATAATTCAGACATGATTATTGCAACTTCTAAACGCATAGATATTATACAGAAAGGAATGGTAATTCAGTCCAAATCCTTAGATGAAATTACAAAATTAGCAGAAGAAAAAGAAAAATTCCTATTAGCAATCCCTGCAATACAACCAATAAGCAATGACAATTTAAGACGTATGGCCTCTGGTTATGGGTGGCGATCAGATCCTTTTACAAAAGCAAGAAAAATGCACAGAGGAATGGATTTTTCTGCTCCTAAAGGAACTCTTATATACGCAACTGGAGATGGTAAAGTAACAAGAGCAGACAACAATTCTTCTGGATTTGGCAAACATATCCGTATAGATCATGGCTATGGTTATATAACCTTGTATGCACATTTAAGCAAGTACAATGTAAAAAAAGGGCAAAAAGTAAAACGTGGCGATTTAATCGGTTTTGTGGGTAGTACAGGTCGTTCACAAGCACCTCATCTGCATTATGAAGTACTTAAAGATAAGGAAAGAATAAATCCTATTAATTTTTATTACGGAAGTTTATCTGCTAAAGAATTCGCAAATATGCTGAAATATGCATCACAAGAAAATCAATCCTTAGATTAATGCACATAGAATTACCAGAGAAAAGATATTATGGCATAGGAGAAGTGGCTAAAGCATTTGATGTAAACACTTCCCTAATTCGTTTTTGGGAAAAAGAATTCGAAGTTTTAAAGCCAAAGAAAAATGCAAAAGGTAATCGGAAGTTCACTCCTGAGGATATTAAAAATCTAAAACTTATTTACCATTTAGTAAAAGAAAGAGGCTTTACTTTAGATGGAGCAAAAACTTATCTAAAAGAAAGCAAGTCAAAAGCATTCTCTAAATTTGATATTATAGAAAAGTTAGAAAATGTAAAGGCAGAGCTTCTAAAAATAAAAAATCAATTATAAATTAACCAAAAAGAACACTAACTATGAAAAAATGGCTAATTCCAGTAATCGTACTTGCAGTTATTGCATTTGTATTGTACCAATGGGCAGTTGGATTTAACAACACTGCTATTACACTCAAAGAAACTTCTGTTAAAACATGGGCAAATGTAGAAAGCGCCTACCAAAGAAGAAATGATTTAATTGGCAATCTAGTAAAAACAGTACAAGGTGCAGCGGATTTTGAAAGAGGTACTTTAACAGATGTTATTGAGGCAAGAGCAAAAGCAACTTCTATCTCTATTGACCCAACTAATATTACACCAGAACAACTGGCAAATTTCAACAAAGTACAGGGTGGTCTTAGTGGAGCTTTAAAAAGTCTTTTGGTAACGGTAGAACGCTACCCAGAGTTAAAAGCAAATCAGAATTTTTTAGAGTTGCAATCGCAATTAGAAGGCACTGAAAATAGAATTAATGTTGCTAGAGATCGTTTTAACGGCACTGTAGAGCCCTACAACAAACATATTAAGACTTTCCCAAATTCTGTGTTGGCAGGAATGTTTAACTTTAGTGAACTTGTTTATTTTAAATCAGACGCTGGTGCAGAAAAAGCTCCTGATGTAAATTTTGATTTATAAAATCGTATTCCATGTCTAAAGTAGAAAATTTTTTATCAGCAGAAGACGAACAAGAAATAATAAAAGCTATTGTTACTTCTGAAAAAAACACTTCTGGGGAAATTCGCATTCACATAGAACCAACAACAAAACTAGAACACTACGACAGAGCCAAAGAGGTATTTCATTATTTAAAGATGGACAATACCAAGCAGGAAAATGGAGTGTTATTTTATATTGCTGTAAGGGATAAAAAATTTGCTATCTATGGCGATAAAGGTATTAACTCTATAGTTGCAGATGATTTTTGGGACACTACAAGAGATGCCATAGAAGTACAGTTTAAGAAAGGTAATTTTAAACAAGGAATTGTTGAAGGCATACTTAAAGCAGGAAAAGTGTTAGAAATGCATTTTCCTTGGAATCATAATGATACAAATGAACTAAGCGATGAAATATCTAAAGGCTAGTCTATTATTTTCGCTATTAGTTTGGTGTTCTTTTGGATTTTCTCAATTTGAAATTCCACAAAAACCAAAATTAGAAACAAGCGTATACGATTACATTAATCTTTTATCTGTATCGCAAAAAAAGGTTTTAGAACAAAAAATTATTCAATATTCGGATAGTACTTCTACCCAAATTGTAATTGCCATAATAAATTCTACCGAAGGAGAAAACATAAATTATCTTGGCGCACAATGGGGACAAGAATGGGGAATTGGCCAGGCAACAAAAGACAACGGAATACTTATTCTTTTAGCTAAAGAAGACAGAAGAGTTGCAATTAATACTGGTTACGGAACCGAGGGCTCGTTAACAGATGCCATGTCTAAAAGAATAATAGAAAACATCATAATCCCTGAGTTTAAAAAAAATGATTATTATGCTGGCCTAGATAAAGGATCTGATGCTATTTTTCAAGTTCTTATGGGTGAGTTTGAAGAAGACAGAACATTTGAGACCGAAGATGGTTTTTCTCTTAAAGCCTTTTTACCCTTCTTACTATTTTTTATAATTTTTATAATCCTTTCTAGGAAAAACCGTGGAAATAACGATGGCAATGGAGGAAGAGGTTCTTCTTCTTCTGGAAGTATATGGGATGTTATTATTTTAAGCAATATGGGACGTGGCGGATTTGGCTCAGGCTCTTCAGGTGGAGGGTTTAGCAGTGGCGGCAGTTTCGGCGGAGGATTTAGCGGCGGTTTCGGTGGAGGCGGCTTTGGAGGTGGTGGCGCTTCAGGAGGTTGGTGATAGCTAAATTTAAAAAAGCCTTAAAAACTTATAAGTTTTTAAGGCTTTTTTTATTACTTCTTCCGCATAAAAATGGAGATTGGTACTCCTGAAAAATCGTACTCTTCTCTTAATTTATTTTCCAAAAAACGCTTGTATGGATCCCGTACATATTGCGGTAAGTTACAGAAAAATGCAAATTGCGGATACGGCGTTGGCAATTGCATACAAAATTTAATTTTCACAAATTTTCCTTTATAAGCAGGAGGTGAATAGCTCTCTATAATAGGTAGCATTAAGTCATTAAATTTACGTGTAGGTATCTTTTTACCTCTATTTTCATAAACTTTAACAGCAGTCTCAATAGCTTTTAATATACGTTGTTTATTTAATACAGAAACAAAAATAATTGGTACATCTACAAAAGGCTCTATTGCTTTCTTAATCTTGTCTGTATATTGCTTAACGGTATTGGTTTCTTTATCCTCTACCAAATCCCATTTATTAACCAATATGACAATACCCTTATGGTTTCGCTGTGCTAGCCAGAAAATATTTTCCACCTGACCATCAAAACCACGCGTAGCATCTAAAATAAGAATACAAACGTCACAATGCTCTATTGCTCTAACAGAACGCATTACAGAATAGAATTCTAAATCTTCTTTTACTTTGGCTTTACGACGGATTCCCGCAGTATCAACCAAGTTAAACTCGAACCCAAACCGATTGTATTTTGTATCGATACTATCTCTTGTCGTTCCAGCGATATCTGTAACAATGTATCTATCTTCTCCAATTAATGCATTTATAAAAGATGATTTTCCAGCATTTGGTCTTCCAACAACAGCAAAACGGGGTAAGGTCACTTCTTCTACCTCTTCGTATATTGGTAAAACTTTAACTAAAGCATCCAAAAGATCTCCTGTACCACTACCACTTATACTAGCAATTGGATAATATTCACCAAGTCCTAAAGAATAAAATTCCACAGCTTCACCTAAACGTTGTCCGTTATCAACCTTATTAACAACTAATAAAACAGGCTTATCTACGCGACGAAGAAGTTTAGCTACATCTTCATCCATTCCAGTAACTCCAGTTTCCACATCTACCATAAAAACTATAGCATCTGCTTCATCTATTGCTAATTCTACCTGTTTATCTATTTCTTGTTCAAAAACATCATCGCTTCCAACAACATAACCACCAGTATCTATAACAGAAAACTCTGTCCCATTCCAATCAGTTTTTCCATAATGACGATCACGTGTAACGCCACTTATAGCATCAACAATAGCTTCTCTACGCTGAATTAATCGATTAAAAAAAGTAGATTTTCCAACATTTGGTCTTCCAACAATGGCTACAATAGCACTCATATTCACTTTATTTGGCGCAAAAGTACTATTAATACTACTGACTATATATTTTTTCGCTATTAAAAAGCATCTTTAGTTGCATAAACTGGAGTTTTCACATTTTACTGATTAAAATTAAAAAGTAAATACTTGAATATTTTAAAGCAAATACTATCTTACACATTGTAAATAACTTATACAAATGAAAACAGTATCGAGTGAAATTATTTTAAGACCTCGGTTTCAATTGGAACTAAACAAACCAAAGGAATTACTTTTATCCTTATTCGAAATAAAAGAAAAAGAAGTTTTTTTAATAAATAGAGTAGACGATCATGTTTTTATTAAATATAAAAAGGAACATGTTCACTTTTGGTCACCTCAATTACATATCGAGATATCTGAAATAGATAATTTAAACAGCAAACTGAATGGCTTATTTGGCCCAAGCCCATCACTCTGGACGTTCTTCATGTTTCTCCATTTTGGATGTTCCACATTATTTATGATTTTCGCAGTATGGGCATACACTAACAACTCATTAGGAAAACCAATTAATCTCCAAATTGGTTTAATGGCTCTTATGGTTCTCGTATGGTTTTTGTTATACTCTTTTGGAAGAGTTGGAAAAAACAAAGGAAAAATACAAATGAATGGCTTGTACAGTTTTATGAAAAATCATGTGCAAGAATGATTCTCTTTTTTTTTAAAACAAGCTTTATTTAGCAACCAGAGTCTACACTAACCCATCCTCTCTATTTTTGATTGTACCCAAAGCGTTTTAATTGGTTTAAACTACTACGCCAGTTCTTATTAACCTTTACATACAACTCTATATGTACTTGTTTGTTAAAAAATTTCTCTAAATCTTTACGTGCTTCTACTCCAACTCTTTTTAAAGCAGTTCCTTTATGCCCTATAATAATTCCTTTTTGAGAATCACGTTCTACCATAATTACAGCTCGCATCCTAATAATTTCTTCGTCTTCAAAAAATTCTTCGGTGTCTATTTCAACAGCATAAGGAATTTCTTTTTTATAGTACATTAGTATTTTCTCCCTTATAATCTCATTCACAAAAAAACGTTCAGGCTTATCTGTTAATTGATCTTTAGGATAATACGGCTGTCCTTCTGGCAATAATTCTATTATTCTATAAAAAACTTCTTTAATGTTGAAATTACGTAGAGCGGATATTGGATGAATCTCTACTTTAGGTAACAAATTTTGCCAGTATTGTATTTGTTCTTCCAATACTTCTTGTTCCGAGGTATCAATCTTATTCAATAATAATAATACGGGAATTTTACTGCTTTTTATTTTTTCGAAGAAATGTTCATCTTTTAATGCCTTTTCTCCAATTTCTACCATGTAGACAAGAACATCTGCATCTTCAAAAGCTGACTTCACAAAATTCATCATAGAAGATTGCAACTCATACGCTGGCTTAATAATACCAGGAGTATCGGATAGAATCATTTGAAAATCATCCCCATTTACAATTCCGAGAATACGGTGTCTTGTTGTTTGTGCTTTTGAAGTGATAATTGATAATTTCTCACCTACAAAAGCATTCATTAGTGTAGACTTCCCTACATTAGGGTTTCCAATAATATTTACAAAACCTGCTTTATGGGTCATTTTACTATTCATTTATAATGCAAAGGTAACTTATTGTATGGCTTTACTATACAAGAAAACCTAAAATTACATATAAAATGATTGTGATTACGCCTCCAATTAATGCGTAGGGTAATTGCGTATTTACATGATCTATATGGTCACTCGCAGATGCCATTGAAGCTATTATAGATGTGTCTGAAATTGGGGAACAATGATCTCCAAAAATTCCACCACCTAATGTGGCTCCTATAACAAGTGCTATTGGAGCGCCATGTATCTCTGCCATTGGAATAGCTATTGCCATCATAATAGCAAAAGTTCCCCAAGACGTACCTGTTGAAAATGCTATAAAAGAACTAATAATAAAGAGTATCGCAGGCAAAAACTCTGGCGACAACCAATCTTTAGACCAATTGGCAACAAACTGCCCTGTTCCTAATGCATTACAAGCATCGCCAATTGCAAATGCCAGTAACATAAGCAAGGCCAATGGCATAAGCTCACTAATACCTTTTAAAACCAAATCTATCATTTCTTTAGTCTTCATGATTTTTTGTGACCTATACATTACCATAGCCACAAGTATAGCTGTTAATACAGCATACAAAACAGAAGATGAACCAGACCCCTGTCCAATTGCCTTAAAAACATGATTAGAAACAGAAGTAGCATCATTAACTGCGTCCCAGCCAGTATACACCAAATTAATTGGCATCATAAAGACCATTGTTGCAAGTGGTACAATCATATTATACGCCTTAGCTTTTATTCCTTCTTTTGGTTCTAAAGAAGTAACTTCACTAGAAAGCATTGGTTTTGAACCATCATTTAACAACTTACCAGTTTCTCTTGTTCTCTTTTCGGCTTTAACCATAGCGCCAATATCCTTCTTTGATAAAATAACGATGACAACAATAACTATAGCTAGTATTGGGTAAAAGTTATATTTAATAGATGACAACATTAAGCCAAACGGGTTATCTAAACCTTGGGTAATTAAAAGCCCCATAATAAAAGCTCCCCAAGCATTAAAAGGAATTAATATTGAAGATGGTGCCGAGCTAGAGTCAGCTATATACGCCAATTTCTCTCTTGGTATTTTTAGCTTATCAAAAATAGGCCTGTATAAGGTTCCTACAGTTAACGAACTTATGCTAGTTTCTACAAACAATAAAAGTCCTGTCAGCAATGCCAACAATTGTACTATAACCCTGCTATACCCCTTTTGTTTTTTTTCAAAATAAATTATAACTTTATTAAGTTCATTAATAAACCCTTCTACCCCTCTAGAATATTGTATAAACAATAGCAACGCACCTACCAAAGCACTAAACATAATGGTTCTGGTATTACTTTCTGATTTAAATACATTAACCATCCCTTCTATTGCAGCTAAAGTACCTGTTAAAAAATTCCAATCGTTTATAATAATCCATGAGGACCATATACCCAGTAGAAGCGCTATATATACTTGTTTTGTTTTTAAAGCTAAAATAATTGCTATTACCGGAGGTAAAATTGAAAGTAAACCGTAATTATCCATAAAGTCTAAAATTGATAAAATTAACTACTAAAAGTTTCACAAAATAGTAAGATTTTACAGAAAAGACTACATTTAAAAGACATATAAACAGATATAAAATTATTACCTTCAATAATTTACAATTTATTTTGTTTTTATGTTTGAAAATTCTTTAAAAAGATTGTATCTTTGCAGTCCGAAATAATTCAATCGGTAGTTATGAGCCGAAAGTTAAAAGCTAAATTGAATTTTTGGAATCGCAAATCGCGGGATAGAGCAGTAGGTAGCTCGTCGGGCTCATAACCCGAAGGTCACTGGTTCGAGTCCAGTTCCCGCTACTAGTAAAAAAAAGCCTTTCAGGAAACTGAGAGGCTTTTTTTATATCCTTCCTAAAACAAAAAAGAACGGTTTCCCGCTCTTCTGTAAATTTACGGGTCAAGCATAAAACTTGGGGACAAAGTTTAAAATTATAACTTTGAACTAAATTATAGACTTCAAAATTTGGACATAAACTTAGCAAAATATTTACTGCCAGAAGGATTATTAGATTACTTTGATATTGTTTCTGATAAAACAGAAAATGAGAAAATTACTTTCTATAAAGTAATTTTAATTTTTATAGATGTTTCTTTAATACATCTTCTTTTTGGCGGAAAGTCCGGTTAAATTGAGCCACTCATTCCGGATGAAAGTGAGCAGTGTAAATCAAGTATTAAACTCGATTCAATTTGTATGTTAAAATTAGTGTTTTTCTATTTTATTAATTTCTCTTGTGTATGTTCAGTCTGCTGTCTGCTTTACATGTTTTTAATTTGGTAAAAGTTTATGTGTATTAAAATACATGACTTTATAGCTTAGAGAACAAGCCTGATATCCTATAGCAGATGCAATAAAACTTTTACCAACTCCGGTACTTCCAGTAATTAAAACACTTTCCTTATTTTTTATAAAATCACAACTTGCAAAACGCTGTAATTGATTCTTGTCAATGTTTCTGTTGTTATCATAATCAATGTATTTACTAACTGTATTACGAGAAATACTCGTCTGAGAACTGATCTTTCGCTTGCTCAAACCTTCGGGATATAGCTTAAAAATATTTTTTACTTTGCGCATTTCTATTTGTTTATTGGCCATAATGTTTTTGTGAATTAAAACATTTTATGACTTACAAATAGAATCGGTTTTTTAGTGGTTCACTTTAACCCGCAATAGGTGGCTCTCTTTGAGCCAGAATAGGTGGTTCAGTTTCTACCGGAATTCGCAATTTACAAAAGAATCAAAAATTGCTCAAATTGGAGCTGGACTGATTTTTTTAATCGAAACACCGTTAATGTTCTTCTTCGTGAATCCAATATTAACTGGAAGTCGGAATCATTACGTCATTTACGTTGTTGGCAGATTTTTACTCGTTCCTGTTATCACTTACGGAATTATAAAAAAGCATAAACGATTATCACTTAAAGAACGTGTCATTATTCAGACACTTTTGGAAGAAAACAAGTTCAAATCTTTCATTGCCAAAAAGCTCAATCGCTCGCGTTCTACCATAGCCAGAGAAGTCAATAAATGGGTGTCATAAGGAACTTAATATCACATAGTATCTAATTTTTAAAATTCAACCTAGGACTAGTATTTAACTCAACCTTTATAAATGTTTAATACTGAGTAAATTTCATAAATTCATTTTAAAGAATAATTAAAACAAGATAAACAAACGCTATTATTCATTTACTTATCCCGCTTGTATATCTAACTATGTTGTTTATACACAAAACTTCTTTAAAATAAAAAGGATAACTATCATTTAGCTAATAAAATCTATTATGAAATTAAAAAAAAATTGCGCACTTTTATTTATTGCATTTTTTTTGAGCGCTAACGCTCAAAAAAATATACTAAATATTAATTCTAACATAGTAATGCCAAAGGATAGCTTAAAAGCTAAGGCTTTACTCTTTTCTGTAAACGCTTTCTTGTTATCTGCTCAAGAAAACAGTCAAAACAAATGGATACTACCAACAGAAATTGTTGAAACACAAATTCTAATAGACGAAATTCAAGATATTCAAAAAAGTAAAGAATTTGAAAATGATTCTTTTTTCAAAGCTTACGTTACCAATATAATTCCAATAGAATTAAATGATTATGTAGTCAAGATATCATATATAGGGATATATGAAGGTTCTCCTATTTTAAGAGCAAGTTTTGAGCTCATTGCACATAAAGCAGATGACAGCTTTTTAATTTCTTCTCCACTTATAAGACATACCCAAAATTGGAAATCCAAAATAATTCAAAACCATACCTTTCATTACCCTTACGGTATTAATGATGAAAAGGCACAGATATTTGCCAATAAGGTGATTTTCTATGATGAAAAGGTAAAGAATAATAAAGGAGAATTTCATTATTACTTAGAAAAGGATGGAATCGACCCTCTTAAATTAATTGGTGTAGAGTATAAATCAGATTATAATGGCTATGAATTCAAAACTCGATGGGAAGCACAGCACGACCGAAAAAGCTTGTGGGTTGCAAATGAATCCAGAGTTTTTGGCTACGATTTACATGATTTATGGCACAACAGATTGAGACGTGTAATTCCTAGAAATGAAATACACCGTTATGTGGACTGTTACATAGCAACCATATATGGTGGAATGTGGGGAGAAAGTTGGGAAAATTTATTTTCGGAATTTTGTAAAAAATTTGTAGTTGGGAAAAATGTTAATTGGCTGGAAAACAAAACAGATTTTGAATCATTTATCCCAATTAATGGGCATAAAGTCTACGTAGATGACTTTGTAGGCGCTCTTTTAATCCAAAAAATTGAAAAAGAAAAAGGATTTGAAGGAGTTTGGGAATTATTAAATACTAAAAGAACCAAAATAGATGAAGAATTTTTTCAAGTGCTAGAAAAACTTACTCGCATTACTAAAAAAACTTATAACAAGGAAGTCTCAAAATTGATTAGAGAAGAAATGAGAAACTAAAAATAAGAGCAGGTAACATAACACCATGTATATTTAATTCCTTCGGCAAGTGCTTATTTAGAATCTAAATAAGCAATCACATTTAAAACACAAATAATGTTTAAAAAAAATATTCAAATTGTTTCGCTATTCTTCTTTACGGCGTACTTATTTCATGCAAATGCCCAAACAATAAATAATAAAAAACTATCTGATTCACCCAACGACACAATTTCTATTAATAATCTCACATTCCCTTCTTCCTATAATGTAGCATTGCAACAATGGAAAACAGTTATTCAGGTTAATGATTGGATAAAAAACAACTTTAGTTATGATATGGAAAGAGCTAAAAAATTGGCTGAAAACGGGTCAGAAAGAGGTAAAATCAATATCTATTCACCTCATGAGTTTTATCAAATAAAAAAAGGCATCTGTGTTGACTTAAGCAGATTTACCGTAGAGACTATCAATAAAATTGATGCTTCAAAAAATGCTCAATATCTAATGATAGAATTTGAACCAATTACCATTGATGGTAAAGTTATTAGAAAACATTGGATATCAATTTATGAAGATATTCAAGGCTATTATTTATTAGGTGACAGTAAACGTCCTGGATACATTGCTGGACCATTTGAAAAGGTTGATGGTTTTATCATAGAATATCAAAAATATAGAGAAAGAAAAATAGTCTCTTGGAAAGTTTTATTGAATTATAAAAAAAAGAAAAAAACCTTCAGACAAAAGTAGGAATCTAAACTTTTCATAAAAAACTAATGCCGTATATAATTTATTGCTAGTTTCCAGCATACTTACGAAAATCCTCAATGATTTTCTATTCGGTTTTTATTTGCTAAATTAGGTGCTTAACCATGCAACAAACCATATACAAACATGTTAGCTCTCATTAGGAAAAACAAAAAATGATACTAAAATGAAATTACTGAAAATGGCAACTATTGGACTAATCTTAGTCCTTGAATTAAATGCAAATGCTCAAACTGAAAACAGTAAATCGGAAATTGAGAAAATTACAGAAACTTTGATGGACTATATTGAAGGAACAGCAAATGGAGAACCAGACAGATTGAGAAAAGCCTTTCATCCCGATTTCAATCTGTATACTGTGACGATAAAAGATAGTTTAAGAATACGTTCAGGAGAAAAATATGTCTCAAATGTAAAAGCTGGAGAAAAATCAAATCGAATAGGGAGAATTATTTCGATAGATTACGAAAAGGACGCTGCAATCGCAAAAGCAGAAATTGTAATACCAAATTGGAGGATATTCACTGATTATTTTCTGTTATTGAAATATGAAGGCTCTTGGAAAATAGTTCACAAAAGCTATACTTGGAGAGAATACCCGAAAAAACAACATTAACCAATGTTAACACCGTAGATTTCACTTTTTCTTAAGTGCACAAAATGAAGGAATATACCAATTTTATATTCAGTTTGTATTTGCTAAATTAGATGTGTAACAGACAAAAAGCATATGCATAAAAGTGGTAGCTAATTATAAAAATAATATTGATGAAACAGAATTTAAAATATTTTTTGACTTTGTTTATTTTGATGTTCTATATAGCATCTTTTGGACAAAGAATTATTAAACCAACTAAAGGATACACAACTCAAATTGGCAATATTGTTTCAATGCTAGAAGATTTGAAAGGTCGGGTAACCAACAATGTATCGAATCTTACTATAGAAGAAACGGATTTTTTATTAGATAAAAATGCCAATAGAATTGGTGCTATTATTTTTCATCTAGCAGCTACTGAAAAATATTATCAAGTCTATACGATCGAAAATCGTGGTTTAAACAAAGTAGAAAGAGAAAAGTGGAATGTAGCTCAAAACCTAGGTTACACAGCCAGAAACTTACTCAAAAGCAAACCAATAGATTATTATTTGGATATTTGGAATGAAGTTCGCAAAGAAACGCTTCGTTTACTTAAAACCAAAGATGATAATTGGTTTTCATCAAAAACACACAATAACAACATGAATAACCATTGGGCCTGGTATCATGTGATGGAACATCAAGCAAATCACATGGGGCAAATTCGATTAATCATAAAAAGAAGTGAAAAATAAGTGCTCTATAACAAATAAAAAAAGGCGAAAAATCAAATAGGACAATTGCGAAAAAGTATTATCCAAAAATAAACATTTTTCAAACCGTTGCACCAATCAAAATCATTAACTTTAAGTGTAAACTGCTATATGGTAAAATTTAATTCGAAGTTCTTATTAATCCAGAAAACATAAATTTGGTAGTAAATGACTATCTCAAAAACTGCAACTACACAAAAATTATGCAAGGGTTATAGATTTGAAAGTAAGTAATGATATGAAAATGCTAAATCAGAAAATTAATAATCAATTACATAGAAAGCATAATCAATAAGTGCTTTTATTAAATTGCCTATTAATTTTCAATCCAATTTCTAAATTCTGGAGTTCTACTATTTGAAGTATATAAAGTAATTTTTAAATCGGTTAATGTTAATGCCAATCTATTTTTAATATATTGGTTATATTTTAAAATACTAATCCGACTAATTATTTCGCTTCTGTTAATTCTAAAAAAATTACTTGGATTAAGTAAATGTTCAATTTGAGTTAAGGATTCATTTAAAATGTGTTTTCTATCATTAAAATCTATTGCTAAAACAAAATCTCCTTGGGCTTGAAAATAACAAATGTTATCAATTTTTAAAATGGATACACCATCTCTCTTTTTTACTAAAAAAGTCTTTTTATAATTTTCATTTTCTATCCATTTTTTTAATTGTGGCACTAGCGTAGAAGAAAATACCTCTTTCTTATTTTTAAAGAGTAAATTAAATTTATTCCACGTTTCTTCAAATGACTCTTGAGTATAAGGCTTTAGTAAATAGGCAATTCCGTTAGTTTTAAAGGCATCAACATAAAATGTATTATAGGCAGTGCAGAATATAATTGGACATTTAGGTGCTACATAGCATATAATCCCTATGATAATTCATAAGCTTTTTCGATGCTCGGATATAGTTTAAACAATAATTCTGCTCTTGTAATTTGCGAAGGAAGCCATTTACTTTTAAATTTAAACAACAAATACCTACTTCTTACTAAGAGTTGTCTTTTAGTATCTCCATTAGGTAATAGTCCTGGATTATAGGTTCTATCTGTGTTTTTTGTTTGTTCAATACTTTTGTTTTCTTGTTCAATAACCTCCCATCTTATTCTAATTCTCTCTTCTCATTCAGCTTCAGTTGCTAGTTTTTGCACATGAAATCTATCGGTTGCTATGGGTCATAGCATAAAACTTTGCCCCAAGTTTTATGCTTGATCCTGGATTTAGGCAAAAATATTAGATAGTCTAAATAGGAAGAATACCACGTATCTCATCCCTTTAAATTGCGCTCTAAAAGCTTTTATTTTAGCATTGAAAGATTCCGAAAAAGTATTGGCACTTCTATTATCAAAGTTTTACCCTTTCAACAACTTTTGTGTAAACCCCAATTTCTTCATTTTCACTTCTCACTAAACAAAACTTAATATACATGTAATCAATAGTTTAGAGTATCAAATTAAAACATTCCTATTACACCCCTCTCTCTTTTTTTTATATATAATTGGATTATTCTATATAAAATTATATTATTGCATTATGTTATACATAATATATAATACATTATTTTTAATTAACTCAAAAATATAAACGCATGAGAAAAGAAAATTACAATGCCATTTGTTTGGTGTTTATTTTGTTGTTTTTCTTACCAACATTAAGTTATGGTCAGGAAAAAACTATTACAGGAACAATAGTTTCTGCAAGCGACAATTTGCCCCTTCCTGGAGCCAGCATTGTTATTAAAGGAACTGCCAATGGTGTCTCAAGTGATTTTGACGGGCATTTTAGCATAACCTCAAAACAAGGTGATGTATTAGTATTCAGTTATATTGGTTATAAAACAAAAGAAGTAACTGTTACTACTACAACCCAAATTAATATTACACTACAAGAAGATTCTTCCGTATTAAATGAGGTTGTGCTAGTAGGTTATGGGTCACAGTCTAGAGAAAAACTAACAACTTCTGTTGCTAGATTGGATACTCAAATTTTAGAAACTTCTACACGTTCTAATGCTGCAACGGCACTACAGGGTACTATTGCCGGTCTTAGAGTTACTAATAATACTGGACAACCGGGTAGTACACCATCTATTTCATTAAGAGGAGGAGGATCTCCATTAATTTTAATTGATGGAATGCCAGGGTCTTTTTATGGACTTAATGCAGATGACATAGAATCCATAGACGTACTTAAAGATGCAGCTGCTGCCGCAATTTACGGAGCTAACTCCGCTGATGGTGTTATATTGATTACAACAAAAACTGGAAAAGTTGGAAAATCAAATATTAATTATAAAATGAAATACAGCACAAATCACAGAAGGGAAACTCCAGAGTACCTTAGTGCTTCAGATTTTATAAAATACAATAGACTTGCTGTAAAATATTATACAGAAGTCACAGGGCGAACTAATTTTGATGCTGGATTTTTAAATGGAGCATCAGCATTTGGAACAGGGAACAATGCTTTAAATTCTGCTTATACAACACAATTTTTATCTGACAGCAACAGACATCTATTAAATTACTCTGGATGGAAAACGCTGAAAGACCCATTAGATCCAACAAAAGACATTTTGTTTTTAGATAATGATGTAAGTGGTAATATCTACCAAGATAGCGCATCAAAAGACCATTATTTATCTTTTGACGGAGGTAATGAGAAAGGAACTTATTATTTAGGATTAGGGTACTTAGACAATCAAGGATTAATATTAGGATCTGGATTTAAACGATACTCAGGGAAATTTACTAGTTCATATAAAATTACAGATAAGTTAAAAGTAAGGTCTAATATTTTATATTCTCATTCTAATTTAAGTAAAAGTCCATTAGGGTCAGACAATAATGTATTTAGAAGATTTGCTGGTCAAGCACCTACATCTAGAACGTATAACAATAATGCTGATGGAAGCTTATCAGACATCTACAACCAAGGAACAAACAGAGGTTTTGGTAACCCATTGTACTATCAAGATAAATTTGTAAGAAATAATATAGAGCAGCGATTAACCGCTTCTGTAGGTTTAGATTGGGATATTAGAAATGACCTTAAATTCAAAATGCAAGGAAGTCATTTTGCTATTAATAATCATGATGAGGCTTTTGATAAGGCATACTTAAGCGGAAGCACCTTAAGAGACACAAGAAATGCTTCTGCGAGCATAGAAAGAACATTAACCAATCAAGTTAACGCTACATTAGATTACACAAAAAGCTTCAACAAGCATAACTTTAATCTTCTAATTGGAGCAGAATATTGGAAGCGAAATTATTTCTCTTTATGGGCAGGAACAAAAGATTCTCCTACAGATATTATTACTACATTAAATGCTGGTGGAGAAGCAAATGGGAAGCCTAGTAGTTTTAAAACAAGCCATGCTATGGTATCTACGTTTGGAAGATTAAATTATGATTTCGATAGTAAATATTTATTAACAGCTACTTTTAGACGTGATGGTAGTTCTAGATTAGGGAATAATAAATTCGGTTTATTTCCTGCTGTATCTGTAGGATGGAATGTACATAATGAAGATTTCTTTAAAAATGATAAGCTAACCGCTATTATTTCTAGTTTAAAACCTAGAATTAGCTATGGTGTCACTGGAAGTGTAAAAAGTTTAGCTTCTCTAAAAAGCAAGAATGATAACTTTAGAAGTTTTGGAGAATATGGGTCTCAAGGAATTTACGGTGGAAATACTGGTTATGCAAATACTATATTACCAACCTTAGATTTAAAATGGGAAAGAGCTACTTCACTTAACTTTGGTATAGATCTAGGTTTGTTTAATAATAGAGTTTCTATTTTGGCAGATTATTTTATTAAGGATGATGTGGATAAAATATACGGACTTTCATTATCTCCATGGATGGGCTTCAGTTCTGTACTAACTAATAATGGTACTTATAGACATAAAGGATTTGAATTTCAAATAGATGCTGATGTTGTTAAAAATGATAACTTATTATGGCAACTTGGAGTAACGTTTTCTCACGTAAAGACTTTTGTTAAAAAATTACCATTTAATGGAAAAGAAGGTAATAGACAAGGTGGAGTAGAAATTTACGACCCCAGCACTGGTCAATTAAAATGGGTAGGAGCTGAAATTGAAGGACAACGATCTGGAGCTAATCAAATCGTTACTTATGTGCAAGATTACATCTATGCAGATCAAGCAGCGGTTGATGCACATGCAACTCGGGAAGATATTTATTTAAGAAACCCAACACAAAGATACCCTGGTGATGTTGCATGGGTAGACACCAGTGGCGATAATATTATTAATGGAGACGATAGACAAATAATAGGGCGTACAACACCAGATTTTGTAGGAGGGTTTACTTCAAGTTTACAATACAAAAATTTTAATTTGTATATAAAAACCGATTTCGCTACTGGACACATTGCGTATAACCATATTAAAGGAAAAGGATATGGACAAACACAAGGAAATCTAAACCAGACAGCAGATGTGTACAATTCTTGGACTACAGAAAACACCAATACGGACCTTCCTAGGTTTATTTTTGTAGATGCTCAAAAAAATATATTTAGAGGGAATTATAGTAGCAGATTTTGGGAAAAAGCAGATTATCTAGCGCTAAGAGAAGTTACATTAAGTTATGATGTTCCTACAGATACCTTTAAAGACAAAATAAAACGTCTTAGTCTTTATGTTACTGGATCAAACTTACATTATTTCAAAAGCTATAGTGGAGATTCCCCAGAAAAAGGTGGATTTCAATTTGGTGAATTCCCTATGCCAAGAACCTTTACTCTAGGACTTAATTTAACTTTTTAAATCATGAAAAAGATGAAATATATATATATAATAGCAGCAATTATGATATTTAGTTCTTGTGAAAAAGAACTAGAATTAACTTCGGAAAGTGAACTTACTTATGCAGGCTTCTGGGATAATGAGGTTGGAGCTAGAGCTGGTCACACAGGACTCTATGGAACTTTTAGAGGGAAAATGTACACCAATTGGGCACTAGGATCTTTAAGAGCAGATATATGGGGTGGACAAACTTTTGAGTCTCCTTCTTCAATAGGTTTTATTGAATCCAATTTTACTCCAGAAACTGCTCCTTATAGTGATTGGGCAGGATATTACAATGCAATTCATAAAGTAAATGATTTTATTATTAATGTTCCAAATATTGAATTTACAGATATGGGTGAAAAAAACCATATGATGGGACAAGCTTATGGTTTGCGCGCATACTATTATTATACATTATTGAAAACTTGGGGGACTGTTCCATTAAGTTTAGAGCCAGTTGTTAATATAGACCCTTCTCTATTAAACAAAGTTAGATCTTCAGAAGTCGATGTAATGGCTCAAATAAAAGCTGATTTACAAGCTTCATTAGATGCTTTTGGAGGAGACAATAGTTTTTTTAACAACAATACTATTTATTGGTCCAAAGCGGCAACACTTGTTTTGAAAGGAGATGTGTTTATCTGGTCCGGTAACCTTTTAGGTGGTGGAGCAACAGATTTTAACGCCGCTAAAACAGCATTGGAACAAATTTTAAGTACTGGAGTTTCTTTAGAGTCCAATTATGCAGATTTATGGGGAAATGGAAATGAAAATAATAACGAATTTATTTTTGCAGTAGATTATAATGAAGGTGAAGCTACAAATCATTATGGTAGTTTTACTGGAAGAACCACTGAGATTCATCCACAGTTTAGTAATGATGGCACAGCTATGATAAATACTATTTATAATGGTGCAAATAGATTTGGACTTACTGAAACTGCTTTATTAGTATCAGATGATGCTTTAGATAGTCGTAAAAACGCTTCATTTATTAGGTTGTATAAAGATGATAACGGAGGTACTGGTTATCCCGTATATAATGCAGCCCAATATTATGGCACAATAATGAATAAATTTGGTGGTACAGTTTCTGGAAGTCTTAGAATTAGCGATGAAAATCTACCCGTATATCGTTATGCAGATGCCATATTATTATTAGCAGAAGCTAAAAATTTATTAAATGAAGACCCTACTACAGAGATAAACCTCATAAGAGCTCGTGCATATGGAACAAATTATGTATTGGGAACTCATGGGTTTACAAATGGATCTCAAATAGATAATACCAATGCTATTTTAGAAGAACGTTTTAAAGAATTCATGGGAGAAGGAAAAAGATGGTGGGATTTAAGAAGAGCAGGGAATAGTTTTGTAACTACAAATGTTAGTTTTTTATCTACAGGAGATGAGTATAAGTTTTTATTACCTATAAATCCTGGGATGATGGATACAAATACAGATTTAGTACAAACACCAGGGTGGAATTAAAAATTAAGTTAGTTAGGTTAGTTTTGTGAGTTAAGGCTTCTTACTAATTCGAGAGAGAGTTGTATTTTCAACTCTCTCTCCTTCTTTAACTCAATTTTAGCAATAGATTTATTATAGTTTTAGACCACATTACGAAGTTCTCTTATATAAATAGTATTCAATTAAAAAACACAAAACCATATATGATTTTAAAAGAATTAATTGCAGCAACGTACACACCAATGCTTGAAAACGGTGCGTTAAACGTTGAAATTATTAAACCATATTCAGACTTTTTAATAAGAAATAAGGTCAAAGGTGTTTTCATGAACGGCTCTACAGGTGATTTCACGTCATTAACAATAGAAGAGCGAAAGCAAATTACACAAGCATGGGCGGCTGTTAAATCTCCTGATTTATACCTTATAGATCATGTTGGAGATTCCAGTCTTAAAACAGCAAGAGCATTAGCGGAACATGCTGCAGACAAAGTAGATGCTATTTCTGTATTGGCACCATTTTATTTTAGGCTTAATAGCATAGATAAACTTGTGCAATATTGCAAAGAAGTAGCTTCTGAAGCTCCAAATTTACCCTTTTATTATTACCATATACCTGTTTTATCTGGCGCTAACCTAAATATGGAAGAGTTTTTAAAACAAGCAGAACAAGAAATACCTACTTTGGCAGGAATAAAATTTACCAATAATAATCTAATGGATTATGGCCATTGTAAAAATGTTGCTAACGGCAAGTTCAATATCTTTTTTGGGGTAGATGAAATGTTTCTATCTAGTTTACCTCTTGGAGCAACAGGATGGGTAGGAAGTACCTATAATCACTTGGCTCCTTTGTATTATAAAATAAAAATGCTTTTTGAACAGGGAAATTTTAAAGAAGCTTCTCAATTACAGACAAAAGCAATACGCTTTGTTGAAATACTAAATGCAAAAGGTGGATTTAATGGGGTAGCCAAAGGCTTTATGAAAACCCTTGGTATAGATTGTGGCCCTAGCAGATTTCCACATACCACCTTAACAGATGAAGAATATATTGAAATACAAAAAGAACTAAGCGAACTAAATATTCAGTTCTATTTTTCCAAATAATATAGGGAAGCCACCTTTATATTCAAAAGTTGGCTTCTTTATTTTATTCGCTTCATTTTTAATTAGATTTTATAAAATCGAGTGTTTGTTCAAAATGTGGTTCTAAATGTTGGCGCATAGCTTTCCTAAATGATTCTGGAGTTCCTTCTTTAAGATGATTTAATAAATCTCTATGGGTAACAAATTTTTCAGAAGAATATTTAAAGTCTGCAGCATTTGGCTGCATATGATCATGAACGTACTGAAAAACAGGCAACAATAGTTTCTGAAAACGTTGCAAAGTATCATTTTTTGACATCTCATAGAGTTTCCCATGAAAAGAAACTTCATTTTTTAAGCTGAAAATAGTGTTCTCTTTTTGCTCTTTTTCCTGTTTCGACACAATAACATCCAATTCTATTAAGTCCGTTTCGCTTTTTCTTGCAAACAAAAAATCAGCCATTCCCATTTCTAAAATTAATCGAAGCTCAAAAATGTCTTTTAAGGCCTGTTCTCCCAGTTGATTAGAATCAAGTACCTTTTCGAAATTTATAATGAAGTCTGGTTGGGTTAATGTCATTCCTTTGTGCTTCTTAGATTCAATTAGCCCAAGTGTCCTCAATCTTAAAAGCGCCTCTCTAACTACAGTTCTGCTCACCCCTAAAGCTTCAGAAAACTCTAACTCCTTTGGAATAGAGTCTCCAATTTTTAAATTATTCTCTTTAAAGTATTCTTTAAGTCGTATTTCAACTTTATCTACTAAAGAAAGGTTTTCTAAAGGTGTGATAAGAGGTAATTTATTCATCTTTTTCTGTTTTTGTAAATCTATAAAAAAAATTAGTTAAGTCCATATTTTTTTATAGATTTGTATTATGTCATACATAACACAAGTTTTAGAACTTTATAAAACTACATTACTTAATGATATTATTCCGTTTTGGGAAAAACACTCAATTGATAAAATTAATGGAGGTTATTTTACCTGTTTGGGAAGAACTGGAGAAGTTTTTGATACCGATAAGTTTATTTGGCTACAAGCACGTCAAGGATGGACATTCTCTATGTTGTATAATAAAGTAGAAAAGCGTGAAAAATGGCTTGAAATCTCAAAAAAAGGTGTAGATTTTCTTTGTGAGAATGCAATGAATCCTAATGGTGATTTTTATTTTTCAACGACAGCAGAAGGCAAACCTTTGGTAAAACCATATAATATTTTTTCTGATTGCTTTGCTGCAATGGCTTTTGGACAGTATGCAATTGCTTCTGGTGATGAAAAAATTAGAGCATTAGCAAAAAAAACATATTATAATATTTTAAAGAGAAAAGATAATCCAAAAGGACAGTACGAAAAGAACACAAATACTAGAGAACTAAAAGGGTTTTCCCTACCAATGATATTGTCTAATTTGGTTTTAGAATTAGAAGATATTTTAGAACCATTAGAAGTAGAGCAGACGTTAGACTTTTGCGTAAATGAGGTAATGGAAATATTTTTAGATAAAGAAACAGGTATTGTCTATGAAAACGTTTTACCAAACGGTAGTCACTATGATAGTTTTAATGGCAGATTAATAAACCCAGGACATGGTATTGAGGCCATGTGGTTTATGATTGACATTGGCATTCGCAGAAATGATGATGCGTTAGTAAATAAGGCGATTCAAACTATACTTAATACATTGGAATATGGTTGGGATGATGTACATGGAGGAATTTTCTATTTTATGGATAGTAAGGGACATCCTCCACAACAATTAGAATGGGACCAGAAATTATGGTGGGTACATTTAGAAGCATTAGTAGCCCTTGCTAAAGCATATGAATATTCTAAAGACACAGAAGTTTTGGCTTGGTATAAAAAGGTTCATGATTATGCTTGGACTCATTTTTCAGATCCAGAAAATGGAGAATGGTACGGGTATTTAAGTAGAGAAGGTAAGGTGTTATTAGATTTAAAAGGAGGTAAATGGAAAGGCTGTTTTCATGTCCCAAGAGCCATGTACCAATGTTGGAAATCTTTTGAAAACATAGAACTTGAAAAAAAATAAAAATATGAAGAAATTTTTGATACTTCTTGTAATTATTCTTAGTGCTTGTAGTACACCAAAAGGTAAAACGGAGAAGAAGTTAAATACAAACACTGAACTCTCTTTTTATGACTTATTTGCAAGTGAAATGAATAAAGATGTTTCTTGTTATCGTATTCCTGCAATTGTTACGGCTCCTAATGGAGACCTGGTAGCTACAATAGATGAACGTATACCTTCCTGTGGTGATTTAAAATGGAGTAAAGACATCAACATTGTAATGCGTAGAAGTAGCGACAATGGAAAAACATGGACCCCTATTGAAAAGGTTATAGATTTTCCTTTAGGCAAATCAGCTTCAGACCCATCAATGATAGTAGATGCAATTACTAAGGAGATTTTTTTGTTTTATAATTACATGGATTTAGATGCCGAAAAGGATGTTTACTATTTGCATGTGATAAAAAGTTCTGATAATGGTAAAACCTGGAGTACACCAAAAGACATCACCTCACAAATTACAAAATCTGAATGGCATAAAGATTTTAAATTTATTACCTCAGGTCGAGGTATTCAAACTAGAACGGGTAAATTATTACATTGTATGGTAAACCTAAATAGTGGTATGCATGTATTTGGGAGTGATGACCATGGTAAAACATGGTATTTTATAGATACTCCTATTTCTCCTGCTGATGAATCTAAAATCATAGAATTGGCAGATGGCAGCTGGATGATTAACTCCCGTGCAAATAAAAAAGGAATGCGTTATGTGCACATATCAACAGATGAAGGTAAAACTTGGAAAACAAAGCCAACGCCAGAACTTATAGATCCCGGCTGTAATGCTAGCATCATAAGATACACATCTGTAGAAGATGGCTATAAGAAAAACAGACTACTCTTTGCGAATGCAAAATCAGAAAAAGGTCGTGTCAACTTATCTGTTAGAATAAGTTACGACGAAGGAAAGTCTTGGTCGGCAGGAAAAACTATTTACAAAGGTAGTGCTGCTTATTCTTCCTTAACGATTCTAAAAAATGGAGACATAGGAGTGTTTTTTGAAAAAGATGACTATAAAAAAAATACATTTACCAGCTTTTCTTTAAACTGGTTAACTGATGGAAAGGATAGGTACAATAAGCCATAGTTTAGCTAAGGCAATTAAGCTGTGAGATTAATTTTTGATTTATTACTATGATTTTAACATACAGGGCGGAAAAAAGTATCATGACCATACTGTGTTTTGTATGCTTTGTAAGTAGTTTTGGTTTTGAAAAAGGAGTTTCTATTCCTGATAAATATCCAATAATACCAACACCACAAAAAATAATCTACGGTAATAATGAAGTTAAGTTCAGAGCAGTGTTTATTATTGCTAATGAATTTGTTAAGGAAGGCGAGAAGTTAACGGCATTTTTTAGCAACAAAGGGGTTCGTTTAAATAACAAAGGGATAAAACTTGAACTTTTAAAGAGGGATTTAGATAGTGCGTTTAATGAGGAAGGCTACCAATTAATAATTACTGATAAAATTACAATTGCAGCGCCTAATGAAAAAGGGGTGTTTTATGCCATTCAAACATTGAAGCAAATTTTCAGAAAAAATAAAGAGCTAGGGGTTTTTCCTGAAATTTCAATTAGTGATTGGCCAGCATTTAAGATTCGAGGTTTTATGCATGATACTGGAAGAAATTTCCAGTCTGTTTCCCAGCTAAAAGAACAAATTGAAGTATTATCACAGTACAAATACAATGTGTTTCACTGGCATTTAACAGATAATCCTGCTTGGCGTTTAGAGAGCAATAAATATCCAGAATTGCAATCTGAAAATGTGACTACGCGGCAAAAGGGAAAATTTTATACACAGGATGATTTTAAAGAGATTTTGGCCTTTTGTAAAGCACGTCATATCGTGGTAATCCCAGAGTTTGATATCCCTGGGCATACAGAGGCATTTAGAAAAGCTTTTAATATTAAAAGCATGCAAGATTATAAAGTGAAAGCTATTCTATTAGATCTTTTTGAAGAATTAATGAGTTTAGCAGATGCTGTTGAAATGCCTTATATTCATATTGGTACTGATGAAGTTAGAATTAAAGAAGAACGACTTTCTAGTGCCGTTATTTTAGCCGTTATGGATTTGATAAGAGATCACAATCGGGAAGTAATTGTGTGGAAAGAAGGGGTTGAAATCAAAGAAGATAAAAACTCAATTAATCAACTTTGGGCTTATCATAAAGGTAGAGAAGGACATCGTTTTATTGATTCACGAAGCAACTATATTAATCATTTAGATCCCTTTGCAGGAATGTCTCGTTTGTACTTTCAACAGCCTTGTAGGCAATCAAAAGGAGATAAAGTTGCATTAGGAGGTGTGTTATGTGCATGGCCAGATAACAATATTACTAAAGAAAGAGATATCTTAATTCAAAACCCTATCTATCCATCAATAGTATTTTATGCAGATGCTATTTGGAAAGGGAGAGCCAAAGATTTCCCCGAATATTGGGCAAAATTACCTCCTAAAGATAGTGATGAGTTTAAAGCGTTTAAAAACTTTGAAAGCAAAGTAATTACGCATAGAAATGAGTTTTTTAAGGGGAAAGAATTTCAATATGTAGCACAAACTGGAATCCATTGGAAATTGATTGGCCCTTTTGTACATAATGAAAATTTAGCCAAAAAATTTCCTGTGGAAGAAATTATAAAAGAGTATTATACCGTAAATAGCACAGGTTTTAAATGGACAGATACGCACACAGGAGGTACTATTCATTTGAAGCATTTTTTTGGATTTCCATCGGTGACTGAAGCAAAAAAAGGAACGTATTATGCCTATACCAATATATATTCTCCAAATAATAGAGTTCAGGACTTTTGGATTGGTTTTCATGGTTGGTCAAGATCAGGAGGAAGACGAGGAGGGCCAACACCAGCATTAGGACAATGGCATACCACTAATCCAAAAATTTGGGTAAATTCTAAAGAAATCAAACCTCCACTATGGAAGCAACCTGATATTGCAACTGATACAGATGATATTCCTTTTATAGATGAGGATTATTTTTTTAGAAAACCTACTAGAATACCTTTAAAAAAAGGATGGAATAAAGTGTTGTTAAAAATACCACAAGGAGGAAATTCATGGAAATGGATGTTTACTTGTATTCCAATTAATAGTAATGAAAACGGAGTTCGTGAGGTAAAAGAAATAAAATTTAACACTAATTTTAATCCAACCAATGAGCCTAATTATCGAGTTAATCGCAATGAAACTAATTAAGATTTATTCATTTCCCAAACCTATACCCTACCTAAGGTTATTAACTTATTAGTAAAAAGATAAAATGAAAAATATCTTGATTTTATTGCTGCTTATATTTTGTATTAATGAAGGGTTTTCCCAAAAATACTCGGAACACTATTATAAAAGAACGACACTTTTTAAAGGTAGTGTAGATACTGAAAATGAAATTATATTTTTAGGAAATAGTATTACTGAAGGAGGAGATTGGAAATTATTATTCCCAAATTACAATACTATTAATAGAGGAATTAGTGGAGATGTTACTCAAGGCGTATTGGATAGGCTAGAAGAAATAGTATCATCAAAGCCAATTAAAGTTTTTTTAGCAATAGGAACAAACGATTTAGCAAGAGGAGAAAGTGTTATGCATATCGTCACTAATTGTAGACTAATCCTAAAAAAAATACTGAAAGATTCGGAAAATACAAAAATCTATCTTCAAAGTGTTTTTCCTGTGAATCCAGATGTTGGAAATAAATTTTCTGGACACAAAAATAAAATAAAAGAGATTCTTGAGGTTAATAGACAACTTATTTTTTTGGCACAAGAATTTGGAGTTACATATATTAATCTCCATAAAAAATTTAAAAATCATAAGGGACTATTAAAACCAAAATACACTTATGATGGACTTCATTTATCCCCTAAAGGCTATTTAAAATGGAGAAACAGCATAAAAAAACAGATGATTGCTGAGTAATAAACGTTATAACAATACCATCAATGAAGAATTTAAAACATACTATTATTTTATTTTTTGCGATTTTATTTACTTCGCTATCTTTTGGACAAGATTCAGGAAAAATAAATACATCCTATTTGCCTGACTTACCTGCGGAATCTAATAATGAAAAATCTTTAGGCTATGCGGGCATGTTTGGTGGTTCTTATGAGGACATTATAATCGCTGCAGGGGGTGCTAATTTTCCAAATGCCTTACCTTGGAAAGGAGGGGCTAAAGTTTGGAGTTCTTCTATCTATATCTTAGAAGATAATAAATGGAGATTATCTGATAAAAGATTACCAGTACCACTAGCTTACGGAAGCTCGGTGACAACAAATGAAGGGATTTTATGTATTGGTGGTGAGAATAATGAAGTTACAAGTACCGCCGTTTTTTTGTTAAAATATAATGTGTCAAGTGCTAGCATAGAGACAATAACTTACCCTGAATTACCAGAACCATTGGCGTATTCCGCAGCAGTTATAGAGGGTGGATACGTGTATGTTGTTGGAGGAAAAAATTCTAAAAAAAGCACCAATTCATTTTATAGATTAGATTTAGAAAAAAAGAAAAAATGGGAGAAGCTTTCAAATTTTCCAGGAGCTCCAAGAGCCGTACATGCAATTACTGTACAAGAAACAGAAACTACAAGAAAAATATTTGTAATTGGAGGACGTAATCAAAAAGCAGGCAAAAAGTCTGAAACTAATACAACTTATCTAACTTATGATTTGACAGAAAACATCTGGAAAGATAAAGGTAGTTTAGTAATTAATGGAAATCCGCGTGTTTTGATGGGTTCTTCTGTAGAGGCAATGGGCTCTATGCATATTATGGTTTATGGTGGATCTGACGAAGTCCTATTTGATAAGTTGGAAAACATTTCTTTAAAAATTAAAGAGGCGGTGAACGATTCTATTAAATTCCAATTAAAAAGTAAACTTTCTAAAATCCTAGACAATCACCCAGGGTTTTCCAAAGAGATATTAGCATATAACACCATTACAGAAAAATGGTTTGTTTACGATACTTTAGATATTTTTATTCCCGTTACGGCTTTATCATTTAAAAAAAATAAAAGTTTTGTAATTGTTTCTGGAGAAGTTTCCCCAGGGATACGTACTCCTAAAGTGCTTAATTTTTCACTAGCAGAAGCTACAGACTCATTTGGAATAATAAATTACACGGTTCTAGTTCTATATCTGTTAATATCATTATGCATTGGTGTTTATTTTGCAAGAAAGCAAAAATCTACAAAAGACTATTTTTCTGGTGGGGGTCGTATTCCGTGGTGGGCTTCTGGTTTAAGTGTTTTTGGAACATTACTAAGTGCTATTACTTTTATGGCTATTCCTGCAAAGGCATTTATAACAGATTGGTCTTATTTTATGCTAAATATAACGGCAATTCTAATAACGCCACTTATTGCATTTCTTTTTATTCCATTTTTTAATAAGCTTCGTATTACTACTGCTTATGAATTTTTAGAGGAGCGTTTTAACTATTTAATTAGAGCTTTGGGTAGTGCCTCTTTTATTTTATTTCAATTAGGAAGAATAGGAATTGTATTATTGCTTCCTTCACTTGCAATTTCTATTGTTACAGGGATTCCTGTAGAAAGCAGTATTTTAGTAATGGGAGTTCTTTGTGTTTTATACACAACATTTGGAGGTATAGAAGCGGTAATATGGACAGATGTGCTCCAGGTTATAGTTTTAATGGGAGGAAGTGTTTTAGCTATAGTTTGGATTATGATGCATACAGAAACTTCTTTTCCAGATATGATTACCTATGCTACGGATCAAGAGAAATTTAATATCATTAATTTTGATTTTAATTTCACAGATGCTACCATATGGGTCGTCTTTTTTGGAGGATTGGCTTCTGCTATGGTAACTCAAGGTACGGACCAGACTATTGTACAACGTTACTTAACAAGTTCTAACCTTAAAGATTCTCGAAAAACCTTATATACTAATGCTGTTTTAACATTGCCAGCAACTATAATCTTTTTTGGAATAGGAACACTCTTGTTTATGTTTTATACAGAGATGCCAAGCAAGCTTTCACCAGCAATATCTAATAACGATTCTATTTTTCCGTGGTATATCGTTAAAGAGTTGCCTGTTGGAGTGTCTGGTTTGTTAGTTGCAGGTATATTTTCAGCGGCAATGTCGAGTATTAGTAGTAGTTTAAACTCTGTTTCTACAGCTTTTTGTTCCGATTTTTACAAACATTATACTCCAGAAATTAAGGATAGAAAATTATTGAAAATTGCCAGAATAGCAACTATTGTAACCGGAATTTTAGGAGTAATATTCGCATTATGGATGGCAAATTCTAATATAAAATCGCTTTGGGATCAGTTTTATCGCTTTTTAGGATTGTTTACTGGCGGTTTAGGAGGAGTATTCCTCTTAGGAATGCTTACAAAAAAGGCAAATGCAAAAGGAACATTAGTAGGATTAGTAATAAGTGCAGTATTAATTTGGTATGTAAGCGTGTTTACGGAGATTAACTTTTTAATGTATGCTTTTTTAGGAGTGGTTTCTTGTTTTGTTTTTGGATATGTTTTTAGTCTTATTTTAAAAGAAAAAAAATAATGAAATCTATTATTATTAAATATTTTCTAATACTGTTTTATAGTAACGTAGCTTTCGCACAATTTAGTGTAGCAGATGTATTTACAGATAATATGGTGTTGCAACGCAATAGACCAATTCATATCTACGGAAAGGGAATTCCAGAAAAAGAAGTTGTAATAAAGTTCTTGTCCAAGAATAAAAAAGTAAGGGTTGCCAAAGATTCTACATGGCATATTTATTATAAAAAACAAAAAGCATGTTTAGTGCCACAAAGTATTATAATAGCAAGCGGTAATACTAAGATTATAGTAGAGAATATATTAATAGGTGATGTTTGGCTGTGTATTGGGCAGTCAAATATGGAGTGGCCAATGCTAAAGGAAAAATATTATCTGGATGAAAAAAAGGTTGCAGATAGACCTTTACTTCGCTTTTATAATGCAACATATGCAGGCAAAGGGGTTTATAACGAGTCTTATTCGGACTCTATTTTACAGCTACTTCATAAAGATAAATTTTACAAAGGAAAATGGCAGGTTTCGGATACGAATTCTATTAAAAAAATGAGTGCCGTTGCATATTATTTTGGGAAAGAGATTCTTGTTAGTGAAAACATTCCTATTGGATTAATTAATCTGGCAATTGGCGGTTGCCCTATTGAGTCTTTTATGGATGAAAAAGTATTGTTAGAAGATTCTCGATTTTCAAAAAAAGCAAAAGGAAATTGGTTAGAAAACAACGCTTTACCTGTATGGGTTAGAGAACGAGGAAGACAAAATATTGACGAAGTAATAGTTAGACATAGCGATGAATATGGTCCAAATCATCCCTATAAGCCCGGATTAGCATATAAAGCCGGCATAGTGCCTTTATTGAATACGCCTATAAAAGGAGTAATTTGGTATCAAGGGGAAAGTAATGCACAAGAGCCAGCACGTGTTTTTGAATATCGGTTTTTATTAAAAAAAATGATAACTGATTATAGGAAAAAGTGGAAGCTACCAAAAATGCCTTTTTATTGGGCTCAATTATCTTCAATTGATACCATTAAATACAATTCTAAATACTGGCCAGAGTTTCGTAATGAGCAAAGAAAATTAATGGATGATTTAGCCCATGGAGGAATGGCTGTTACCAGTGATATTGGTTTAAGGAATAATGTACATCCAACCAACAAAAGAGATGTTGGTATAAGATTGGCATATTGGGCATTACAGCAATCTTACAAAAGAACTATAGTGCCATCCGGTCCTTTGCCTTTAAAGGCTGTTTATAGGAGTGGAAAGGTCAAAATATTTTTTAACTATGTGGCTAATGGATTAAAGATTTCTGGAGGAAAGGATTTAGTTGGGTTTTCTCTAGATGGAAAAGAGCATACTAGAGCTGTAATAAAAGATAATACTATAGAGATTAGCGTAAAACGTAAGCCCGAATATGTATATTATGGTTGGAGACCTTATACAAATGCAAATCTTATTAATTCTTCAAAATTACCTGCATCTACATTTAAAATTACTGTTTATTAAATGTCCTTTTTTTTATAAAAAAAATTTATGATTTAAAAATGGTTGTTATGAATTAATTTAAATCAACAATAAGATTACCCACAGTTTTCATGTACAAAATTTGTTTTAGAAGTATTTCAAAATATTCAATAACAATCCATTCTAATTCGGTTCTTATTTTGGTAATAACTAAGATTCTTACCTATCCTATTAACACATACTTCATTTAATACCATAAGCACTTCTTTCTGCATACCAATGGCGCCACAAATCATAACTACGCCCCTATCTTTCAGGACATCGGCGATAAGCTCGGCATCACGCTGAATTAAATGCTGCACATACACTTTTTCTTCCTGAGCTCTAGAATACACAGGAATAAATTTCGTTAATCTATTATTCTCTAATCCTTCAGAAATAATATCCTTATACAAATCAAAAGATCCAATGTTTCTAGCGCCCCAATACAAATAGACTTCTTGCTTCTTGGTGTTGTTCTGTACCATTCCTAAAAAAGGAGCTATCCCTGTCCCAGTACAAATCATTACTATTTTTTTTGCTTTTTTTGGAAAATGAAATTCGGTGTTTTTAATTAAATAACCATCAATTTTATCAGCAATGGCTATATCGTTAAGATAATTAGAACACACCCCTCTTTCATGCCGTTTTACACTAAGTAAAATAGCCTTAGAATCCGCCAACACTCCAATGGAATACAAACGCTCCCTTGTATCATTTTCAGGATATACCGCCAATAAATCTCCAGATTGGTATTTTTTAGTACCCAAAGAATCAAATTCAACTAAAAAAGTATCGTCCGGACTATCTGTCGCTTTTGTCTTCTGAATTGTTTCAAAAGCTCTAGTTTTCTTTCGTTTTAAAACAACAGAATTTTCTGATAATTCTATAGCTATCCCTATTTTTTTAGTCCAATCGTTTAACCATTGACTAAACGATTCAAAAGATTGACCATTTACCGTATGCACATCTAATAATTGCACCGCCTGAGTATCTCTTTCTAAAAGTGAATTTATAACATAGGCGAACTTACAAAAATCAGGGTAAGAAAAAGATCCAAATCCAACAACGGAATAGCTATAATTTTGATTATGCTGCTTCACTTCTGAAAACAATTTTTTAAACTTAGAAGCATTGGTAGGCGCCTCTCCTAATCCGTAAGTAGCAGTAACAATAACCAAATGTCGCATTTTCTTATACTCAGAATAATCATTCAATTCTGCTATATAAGAAGTCTTTCCTATACTGATTAATTCTTGGTGTAACATATTAGCATACTGCAATGTAGATCCTCCTTCGGAACCTACTAAAATCACAAATTCACAGGTGTCTTTTTTAAATTTATTTTTAATTCTAGACTTACGCCTTTTCAAAGTCATTGCAAAACCTGAATATATAAAAAACGGAATACCACAAGTTGCTAAACCAATTATAATAGACCAAATAATACTCCCTGTCCCTGTATGTAAATTAAAACTGAATTGCGACAATAGCGTGACAAAAGGATACTTTTTCTCACTTAAAATAGCTCCTGTATATTGATTTACTAGAACTTCTTTTTCTTCTAATTTTAAGTGGTAATAATCTTCCACATCATCTGAAAAAGGAAACTCTATCTCTCTAAAATTTGCCAAACTATTTTTTGTGAAAACGGAAAAATTAGAACTGCTTATAACAGGTTCCGCTTCAATAGCATCGTAATCTACATCTAAAACTAGGTTTATCTCAGGAATAACAGAAAATCGCAACAACGACAAATACACTCCAGTAATTGCTAAAATTACAATTGGGATTAAAGTAGAGCGCCCTAAAACAACATGCCAATATTGGGAAAAATTTTCTTTTACTACTTTAGAGAAAAACTTTTTCACACTTCCTTGGCGCTTAATAATTAGCAAAACACCTGAAAAAGCAATTAGAAAAAGCAAAAAAGAAACGAAACCTACAAAAAAACGCCCTACAGTTTTTAAAAACAAAGAACGATGTAAGCTTGTAGCAAAATGAAACAACTTAGATTTTTCAATAATCTCTCCAATCTTTTCACCTGTAAATGGATTAATGTAGAAAGTTTGGCTCCCATTATCTGTTACTACAGACGCACTAACAAAGTCATTTTTATCTTTATAAATACTAATTACTTCAACATACTTTCCTTTTACATTTTCTATGGTTTGTGCTATAGTAAGTTCCGAAGCATCGGCAACACTATAAGGTTGTAGCTTATTAGAAATAGGTTCAACTGCCAAAATAATCCCAGAAAAAGAAGCTACAATTAAAAACAAAAAAGAAGATATAGCCAGTACTAGGTGGCTATATCTCCATATAGAAATTGTCATAAAACAAATTTAGTTAGGTATCATTCGCACATAACGAATATAGCCAGAACCCGTGACTTTATTTTTAATAGTTGCAGAATTTAATTCTACCTCTGCATCTGTAATGTGGTATTCTTGATTCTCTACAGCAGTTTCAAATCTAACTTTATAACCAGCATCAATTTTAGAGCTTGCAATTTCCAGAACATTTATTTTACGTTCTCCATTACCGATAGTAGCACCGGTTAGTCCGTCTAAACTTTCATTTACACTATTAGAAAAACCCCACCATTTTTTAAGATCTCTAAACCAATCTTCATCATCACCTTGTACATATAGGGTTTTTTCATAATTCCCTTCAGGATTAATCAAAGTGATAGCAACATATGCCTTTTCCCCTGAATAATTAATCATTTGAATCATGCATTTAAATTTAACTGTTTCTTCTTTTGGCGCAAAAGACATGATTAACAGTCCAACTAAAGCAAATAATGTGATACTAATATATTTTTTATATCCTCTTTTCATAACGTATATTTTACTGTACTTCTATTTATTTTAAAAAACTAATATTGGTTTTATTCTTAGCTAAAATTTCATTCTCGCTAGCCAAATCAAATGCAGTTTCCTCAAACGTAGTAATTGCTTTCACACTAGCTCCGGCAGATAATAAATATTTTAAGATTTTATCATTTTTTGCTGTTAATGCTGCCAGATGTAAAACCGTATTACCATCACCATCTTTTGCATTAATATCTATTCCTAACTCCTTAACTCTTTTTAATAAGGCCACATCATTTTTGTCCATTGCTAAATGAAATAAAGAACTGCCACTTTTCTGTGCATCCTTAATATTTAAACCATTTGCCCTTAACGTTTTTAACTTTGCTTCAAAAATAGCTACAGCACTAGAACGGTATGATTTAATAAGGTGAAACCCTAAATTATTTCCATTTCTATCTACAACATTTACATTTGCCTTTTTAGAAATTAAGAAATTTACCACTTCTGGACTGTTTCTTTTTACGGCATTTGTCAATGCCGAATTTCCATTTTTATCCTGTAGGTTGATATTATCTGTATTTGAAACAAAATAATCCACTATTTCCAACTCATTTCTAGCCGCAGCAACCTGAAGTGCAGTTACACCCTTAGCATCTGCCTTATTTGCATCTACTCCTTTTCCAATGAAATAATTGTAAACTTTTTGATTCTTAGAAGATCTTGCTAATTTGTGTAATGGCGTTACTCCACTATTAGAAACCACATTAGCCTTTAACCCTAATCCTTCTAAATATTCATAATATGCAATGGTGTTTTTAGCATTACCACTAGCAAAAAGAATAGCATTCTCTCCAGTTTTTTCACTTACATTATAAGAAACACCTCTCTTTACTAATTCCTTAAGTACTTCTAAATTTCCTGCGCTTGCGGCATAGTTGAATATCCCATTTCCGTTGTCATCTACGCTATGAATATTTAATCCTTTAGAAATTAAACGATCTACCATTTTAAAATCCTCAGACCTTCTAATTAATAAATGCAATGCATTACGACCATCGTGCATGGTGGACTTTAAATCTGCCCCTTTTTCTAATAATAAATCGTAAAGTTTTGGATCTTGCTGACCAGTTGTTGCAGCAAATAAAAGAACAGAATGTCCTTTAGAGTCTATTGCGCTAACATCAGAACCCTTAGCAACAAGCATTTTTGCAAGTTCTAAATTCCCATTAGAAACTGCCCAGAAAAGGTATGTTCTTGCATCATGGGTAATTTTCTTTACAGAATTTCCTTTACTTAAAAGGTGCTCAATTGTTTCAAGAGAATTTCCAGAAAAAATTGCATAACAAACTCCGTCAAAAGCACCAGAATTCATGGCAGTAATATCAAATCCTTTTGCAATGTTAGCATCAATACTCTCTATGCTCGGTTGTCCTTTCCAATAATCTCTATTTAGAAAAATATTTTCCTGAGCGCTTAATTGTATTGTAACTATGAATAGAAATACAATACGTAACACATTTTTCATTTTATATAGTTTAAATTGTTGTTTATAATAAGACTAAATAAGAAACAAAGGAAAGTAAACTTTTCCAGATTACATAATTTTATTTAAAGAATTATACACCTTAAAATATTGCAAAATTTCAATTATTACTAAGCCATAGTAAAATTTAAAAACTAACACCAATCAGCAGCCTAAAGAAGAATACATCAGCCACTTAAAGGCAAGTATTATAAATCTAAATTATCCTAAAACAACTTGTTTAAATGTTGTAGAGACAAGTCCTTTTCTACTAGAACAAGAATAATTTATCTTTTATATCATTAGTGATTTTCGAACCATTATTAGGAAGTACTTCGTTAAAAATACTATTTTTGAATATCTCACAAAATACTAAAGCGCTACAAATGGATTATTTTTTAATTACTACGATACTAGTTTCATTGTCAGCTGCTTTTGGCTATTTAAACGTGCGCTTTTTAAAACTCCCCAATAGTATTGGTCTAATGCTAATTACTATCCTTTTTACTTTAGCAATATTTGCTTTAAGTTATTTTGATTCGACATTATTAAACGCTGAAAAATATATTATTACACAAATAGATTTTAAAGCAGTATTACTAGATATAATGCTGAGTTTCCTCCTTTTTGCAGGAGCATTACACACCAACTTTGAACAATTAAAAGTCCAAAGATGGCCTGTGCTTGTCTTTTCTACATTAGGCGTATTAGCATCTACTTTTTTAGTTGGAATTGTCATGTATTACGTCTTAATTTTAATTGGCATAGAGATTAGTTTTATCTACTGTTTACTTTTTGGAGCTTTAATATCTCCAACTGATCCTATTGCGGTATTAGGAATTCTAAAACAGGCTGGAGTACCAAAAAAATTAGAAACAAAAATTGTTGGAGAATCCTTATTTAACGATGGTGTTGGCGTGGTTGTCTTTCTAACAATTTTTCAAATAGCGCTATTAGGTGGAGACAATGTAACCGCTCTAGATGTTGCTACACTTTTTGGAAAAGAAGTTATTGGAGGTATCATTTTAGGCCTGATTTTAGGATGGGTTACCTACAGACTTATGCGATCTATAGATGATTATGACATCGAAGTAATTATAACCTTAGCAGCGGTAATGGGTGGTACAGCAATCGCGCATCAATTTCACTTATCTGCGCCCTTGGCAATGGTCACAGCAGGTTTAATTGTAGGTAATGATACGGTTAGAGGTTCCGCCATGTCTTCTGTCACAGAAAACTATGTAGATAAATTCTGGGAACTCATAGACATTCTATTAAACACCATATTATTTGTTCTTATAGGTATGGAAATGCTAGTATTAGCCTTTGAAATGAAATATGTTATTGCTGGACTACTAGCAATCCCAATTGTTCTTTTATGCCGTTACACTTCCCTATTATTACCCATAAATTTCTTTAAAAAGAAACTAGACTTTGTACCAAACACTAATATAATAATGACTTGGGGTGGACTTAGAGGTGGAATTTCAATTGCTTTGGCATTAGGACTAACTCAGGAAATGCATCGCGACTTATTTTTAGTCATCACCTATATAGTGGTTGTATTCTCAATTATAGTCCAAGGCTTAACTGTAAAGAAATTGGTAAAACGACTTCAAAAATAAAGCCTACTTAACTCCGACAATATTAATTTCAATACACATATCTCTTTTTTTTGAAGATATTATGAAGCATCCTCAAATAATTACTATATCTAAAGTTCATTTGCTCATTTCACAATCTTTTACATAAATTTAGAATTCTGAACGAATCTGATTTTATGAAATATTTTATTGTTATTCTGGTATTCACCACTTTTGCCAGCGCCCAAGACAAGGGCATATTCAAACCAAACTCTATAAAAAAAACACTGGAAGCTGTTGAAATTACAACACAACTAAAAATTGATGGTGTTATGAACGAAGAGGTTTGGTCTAAAGTGAAACCATCTCCAAGATTTACACAAATAAATCCTTTTCAGGGTGCGGTACCAAACCACGATACAGAAGTTAAGGTTCTATACGATAAGGACAATTTATACTTTGGTATTTTCTGTAAAGATTCTTTAGGAAGAAAAGCAATTCGCGTAAATGATTTTAAAAGAGATTTTGATTTTAGAACTCATGATTTAGTAACCCTGTGTATTGATGGTTTTAATGACGAACGCAATGCCATGTCTATTGTTGTTAACCCTTATGGCGTACAACGCGATTACCTTTCTTTTGATGCCTTATATTATGATATTGATTGGGATGGACTTTGGAAAACCAGAACTACCAGAACAGATGGAGGTTGGATTGCTGAAATAGCTATTCCATGGAAAACCTTACGTTATCCTAAAAGTGAAAAAGCAACACAAAGTTGGGGATTTCAACTCTATAGGAACAGGCGTTTAACAAATGAAATTTCTGCTTTCTCTCCATTTCCTAGGTCTTTTGGAGCTGCCCGAATGGATTATGCTGGTAGATTAACCAATTTGAAACCACCTCCGCCGCAATCAAATATTAGAGTACAGCCTTATATATTAACTACTTATAACAAGACTAGGGGGCTAGAAACAAAAGACGAATCTAAAATTAAATTTGGTGGCGAATTAAAGTGGGCTATAAACTCTAACAATGTGTTAGATCTAACCATAAATACAGATTTTGCGCAAGCAGATGTAGATAGGCAAGTAAATAACACTTCCCGGTTTTCCGTATTCTTCCCAGAAAGGCGTCAGTTTTTCTTAGAAAACGCCTCACTGTTTGGAATTAAAGTTGCAGGAGGAAGTGTTGGGGGATCTATGCGTGTACAACCTTTTTTTAGTAGACGAATAGGTTTAAATGACGAAGGAAATCCAATTTCTATAGAAGCTGGCGGAAGATTTGTTCACCGTTCTTCCAATCGGAATTATGGTGCAATAGCTATTCGTCAAAAAGGTGGAAATGATACAGATGCCACCAATTTTTTTATAGGTAGGTTTTCTGAAAACATAGGAAAACAAAATCGCATTGGCGCTCTTGTAACGGCAAAAAACAGACCAGATAGCACGAACATTACTAGTACAGTAGATGCTTTCATCCGTTTAGGAAAATCACATTCTCTAAACACTATGTTATCCTACTCTACTACTACAAATTCTAACAAACAAGGCTTTTCTGCTATTGCTCAATATTATTATTCTTCTAATACTTGGAAAGCTTGGTGGACACAATCACTAGTATCTAAAAACTATAATCCAGAAATGGGTTTCATTTCTAGAAGTGATATTATTGGAACAACACCTGGGGTTATTCGCTATGTTAGAGGCGAAAAATTACCTTTCAAAAAATGGCTTCGTGCCTATGAACCTAGCGTAAATTTAGAATTTTACCACCAAGCATCAACAGGAAAACAAATAGAACGACAACTAACAGCTTATCCTATATTCTTAAACTTACAAAATGGAGGTTATTTTAGTTATGGAATGACTTCTTCTTACCAGAATTTACTTCATGAATTCAAACCACTAAACATAGGAATTAAAACTGGCGAATATAATTATATAAGTCAGAAAATAGTAGCTAGTACAGATCCTTCTAAAAAATTCACTATAAATGCAGCACTAAATTGGGGTAGCTATTTTAATGGGAAATTACAATCACAAAAATTTCAATTACGTTATTCCCCTATTCCACATATTTCTATTGGTGGTGGTTTTAATCGTAACAAGTTCAAAAATGTTGGCACTTTAATGACAAGTAAAACTGTGGATTTATTCAATTTAGAAGGTCGCTTTGCTATTAACCCTAGAGTACAACTAACTACTTTCTATCAAAAAAACACAGAGAATAATGCAGAGAACATTAATGTTCGTTTTTCATGGGAATATAGTCCCTTGTGTTTTATTTACCTTGTGTTTAATCATCATGGATTCGATGACAGTCTGCAAAATCGTCAATTAGAAGACCAATCCATTGCAAAAATTAGTTTCTTAAAGCAGTTTTAGTTTCTTAAAATTAACCGTCTAAATACTAGCATATAATATTCTTAGGGTGTTAGAGATGCCCGCAGGGGGGAAAATAAAGCAAAAAAAAAGAGGATACCAACCACGGTATCCCCATAATAACCAACCAAACTAACTTATAAATATTTTAATTTTCGTTATCATCCTCAAATTTGGTGTCTGCCATTCTGGTTTTACCATAATTAGCATTTTTGAAGTCTAACTTTACATTTTCTTTATCGTAATCGAATACTAAAAACTGTTTCGTATTCATCTGCTGAAGTCCTTTAAAAGACTTAAATTTATTATTTTGTATTTGCAATACTTCTAGGCTAGCCAACTGGCCAAACTCAACTGGTATTGACCCGCTTAAATCGTTGTTTGCCAAAACCAATTCTTTTAATTTAGTCAGCTTTCCAAACTCAGAAGGTATAGAACCTTTTAAAGTATTTTCAAAAAGTCCAAGGCTTTCCAAATGTGTCAAATCTCCAATAGAATTAGGAATTTCACCTTTAAGACTGTTACTAGATAGGTTCAAAACTTTTAAATTCTTAAGCTCTCCTATACTAGATGGAATTGTTCCTGACAAAAAGTTATTGAAAATCGTGAAGCTTTCTAAATTCTTAAGTTCTCCTATTTTTTCAGGAATAACACCTTTAAGCCTATTCATTTCTAACTTTAGAACAGTCAATTGTTTTAACTTAATCATTCCCTTAGGCAATTCTCCTCTAAGCGTGTTAAATGCTAAATTAAGATGAAGTAAATGTTTTAATTTTCCAATACTATTTGGAATAGTCCCTACAAGGTTATTTCTAAACAAATTAATTCCGACCACATGATCATCCACAATTTTTACACCATGCCAAGTGGAAACCGGGGAGTTTAAATCCCATTTCTTTTTCCAATCGTCACCATTCGTATATTCATATAAATCTATTAGTGCTTTTTTCTCTTTTCTAGATACCTCAGCAAAAACTGAACTACTTACAAAAGCGAACAAAAATAAAACACAAAATAATTTTCTCATAGCCTTGATAATTAACATCCTAAATTTAACTCACTTAATCGGTTAATAGGAATTACCCTACAAATTAAAGATTATCTTAGGGGAATTGCAAAAAAAATCGATGTAATGCTCTGAAAGTCACCAAATTTGTTGTGAAACCATCAAAATCTGTGGTGTAATAAAATAATAGGGTGCTAGTAATAGACTATCAACTCAGTTCTTCCAAATTTAAAGTTACACTTTCCCAATCTGTCATTAGTTTTTGTAGGAATTTCTTCTTTTCCTCGTAAGAATTAAAAAAGTTAGATGTAGCAATAGTAGCATCGTAATTAAGTAGTAAATCATGATCAATCGTTGCGATTTCCTTTTCTAGGATCGAAATTTTACTTTCTATTGTACTTAATTTATTCTTTAATGATTTTATTTTCTTCTGATTTTCATAGGTGTCACCATTAGAAACAACTTTTTTCTTAGTTACTGTTTCCTTCTTTTTTTTCTCAATCGCTCTAAAATCTTCAGCTTTTCGCTGATCTAGATAATAATTAATATCTCCTAAATACTCTCTTATTTTACTGTCCTTAAATTCAAAAACTCTATTGGTTAAGCCCTGTAGAAAATCTCTATCGTGAGAAACCAATATTAATGTACCTTCAAAATGTTGTAGTGCTCGCTTTAAAACGTTTTTAGATTTTATGTCTAAGTGGTTCGTTGGCTCATCCATTACCAAAACATTAAATGGTTGCAAGAGCATTTTTGCCAGTGCCAACCTGTTCCGTTCTCCCCCAGATAAAACCCTTACGTACTTATCTACATCATCTCCTCTAAAAAGGAAAGATCCTAGGATATCTCTAACTTTACTTCTGTTTTTTTCATTAGCAGCATCTATCATAGTATCCAAAACTGTTTTGGTACCGTCTAAATATTCAGCTTGATTTTGGGCAAAGTATCCTATCTGTACATTATGTCCCAGTTTTAGGTGTCCTTCATAATCCAAATCGCCAACCATTATTTTAGCCAATGTAGATTTCCCCTGTCCGTTTTGTCCAACAAAAGCTGTTTTACTATTTCGTTCTATAAGTAAGTTTATGTTTTGTAAAACTTTATTATCGCCGTAACTCTTAGAAAGGTTCTCTATTTCTGTTACCACTTTACCAGGGGTAATAGAAATAGGAAATCTTAAATTCATTACAGCATTGTCATCCTCATCTACTTCTATCCTATCAATCTTATCTAATTTCTTAATTAAAGATTGCGCCATAGATGCTTTGGACGCTTTTGCTCTAAACTTTTCTATTAACTTTTCTGTTTGTTGAATTTGCTTTTCCTGATTTTTCTGAGCACTTAACTGCTGCGCTTTTAATTCTCCTCTTTGAATTAAATATTTAGAATACGGTTTATTATAATCGTAGATTCTACCTAAAGAAATTTCAATAGTTCTGTTAGTTACATTATCTAAGAACATCTTATCGTGAGATACAATTACCACTGCACCAGAATAATTTTTAAGAAACTGTTCTAACCAAATTATAGATTCTATATCTAAGTGATTCGTTGGTTCATCTAAAAGTAGCACATCATTACTTTGTAATAATAGTTTAGCCAACTCAATACGCATACGCCAACCACCAGAGAAAGTATCTGTTAAGTTTTCAAAATCTTCTCTTTTAAATCCAAGACCTTGTAATATTTTTTCTGTATCACCTTGATAATTGTACCCTCCAAGAATTTCATACCGATGTGTAAAATCGCTTAAATCTATTATTAACTGATTATACCCTTCACTCTCATAATCCGTTCTCTCTGCTAATTGCTGATTAACTTCATCTAATTTTAATTCTATCTCTTTTATTTCCTCAAAAGCTTGGTATGCTTCTTCCAAAACTGTTCTTCCTAAAACAAAATCTATATCCTGTTTTAAAAATCCAATCTTAATATCTTTATCAGAAGCAATTGTACCAGAATCTAATGGCATTTCTCTGGACAGAAGTTTCAATAAAGTAGACTTCCCTGCTCCATTTTTACCAATTAGTCCAACCCGATTTCCCGAGTTTAGTCGGAAAGAAATTTCCTCGAATAAATATTCACCTGCAAAAGAAACAGAAAGGTTATGAATGTTAAGCATATTTTATAGCAAAATGTTGTTAGGATACTCTGTTAATACTAGATAAAAATTAAAGCAAAATTGTACTTTTACCAAAACTTTTGCAAATGTTAAAAAAAGGAAGCAAACTCTACAGTATTTTAACAGGAACTTGTCCAAAATGTCATCATGAAAGCATGTATAAGGATAAAAACCCATATCATGTGACTCAAATTTTCGAAATGCAAGCGCGTTGCTCCAATTGTGCCCTTAAATATAAAATAGAACCTTCGTTTTTTTACGGTGCTATGTATGTTAGTTATGGCGTTGGAATTGGCTTTGCCGTTGCCGCTTTTGTTGTTGCTTTTTTGGTCTTTGAAGCTTCGCTTATATACACCTATATTGCAATTGTAGCCACGTTAGTCATTTTTATGCCTATAATAATGCGTGTTTCTAGAAATATATGGATTAACTTTTTTGTGAAATACGACCCGAATGCTGTTAAGAAGCAGGCGTAAAATATTTTTTTGTAAACCTGTCTATATTAATTTCTGAAGGTAAGTTAATTGATTTCTCAATAAAATTAAACAATTGCGGGGCAGTTGTAGGCCCGAGCATAACACCTCTAGAACCAAAACCATTTAAAACGTACATATTCTTATGCTTGGGATGCCTTCCTACCAAAGGTCTCCGGTCAGCAACAGTTGGTCTAATTCCTGCAACATGTTCTACCACTTCATAATTGCATTTTAGAAAAGTATCTAGTTTTTCTAGTAATTCTAATTTTGCCGCCTCCGTTGGCATATTCGTTTTATCTTTCCATTTATAGGTGGCTCCTACCAAATACAAATCACCTTCTAAAGGAATAATAAATACAGAGGATTTAACTACATTTTTCTCTTTTAAATTTGGAGCTTTTATAGTTAACAACTCTCCCTTTGTTCCATTTAATGGCAAATAGTTAAAATATGGATTGCTTTGAAGTCCATAACCCGTAGTAAAAACTATCTGCTTTGCTTTAATAGATTTATAGGAAATAAAATCTTCTTCAAAGACTAATTGTTTAAAATAGAAGGTTTCCTTTAGAAGCTTCTCTTTATTTAAAAGATATTCTGAATAATGTTGTAGTAAGAGTTTTGTATCTATTCTTCCAGTACCTAATACTTCTCCGTATCCAAAAGGAGCTTGTATAGCATCGTTAGAATTTGCAATTAAATTCGTAGATAAAAAAGGTTTTAAAAGTGGTTTATCAGCAGCTTCGAACCAAAGGTTTTGTTCTTCAATAGAAGCAAATAGACGTAAAACAGGAATTTTACTATTAATTGTAATTTTTAGCTTTTTTTCTAATTGATTATAAAAAGGAATAGCTTTATCTAACTGTTCTTTAGCATTCCAAGCTACAGTAAATCGTTTTAGAATTACGGGGTTATACAATCCGCCAGCAACGGTGGAAGAAGTTTGTGAATTGTCATTAAGCACCAAATATGTTTTTTGATGCTTTTCTAATTCTTCACAAAAAGAAATGCCCGCTAAACCTAAACCTATAACCAAATAATCTACCATACTACAAAAGTAGCCGTTTTTAACACTAGTATTTGTACAAAAAGCTAAAAGAACCTTTTTAAATGGTAGAAATAAAAAACGCCATACTTTACAGTATGGCGTTTTGAACTTTTATATGAATTGGAATTCAATAAACAAAGTTACTTGTTTTGGATTAGTAACTCCACATATCCTGTTCCCTATCTCTAATAGCCTCTTTTATTCTTTGAGCCTCTAAGAGTTGAAACAAGGAATTGTCTGCAATATAATCCTTAATTTCTCTGTCTCCATGCACGTTTTCTTCCTTATATATAGAGGCATTAAACCTTCTTGCATTTAACAACATATCAAACGATATTGGCTGTGCCGAATTACGTTGGTTAAAAACTTTTGCTTCGTGTAAAATCTTTCTTGCACTAGGATACCATACCCAGAAAAGAGCGACTTTATTAGTTGAAGGATCCATGGTTTCATCATCTATAAAGTTTACATCTGGCGCAACAGGAGCAATACCTAACAAACGGTATTTAAGTTCTCCTTGTCTTTTATCAAAATACCATATTCCTTTTATAAGAAACTCTTCTAAATCTGCAGCTGTAAGATCTCTTCTGTTAATGTACTCTTCAGAAATTTGCTCACCTGCATTTAGTTGTTCGTATCCGTAATCGGTAGTATCAATTTTTTGTAAAGTAGCCTCCAAATCACTAAACTTTCGTTTTTCAGTAAAATAAGAATCTACATATACATCTGTAAGTTTTCCGTTTTTAATATTTTTAATTAAAACATCATAAAGGGATCTTCTATCAGAACCAATACCAATAGTATCTACTGGGTAATATAATGGAAAATTAACTCTTTCATCTAAATCGATTATTTCCCATATGGTTTTAGACCAAAGAATATCTCTGTCATCTACATAACCATAAGCCAAAGGCTCATCATTATCCATTGCTTTTTGGGCATCTGTTTTCTTACCAACTTCCTCTGGCTTTTTTGCATTCAATACGTTTGCTTGGGCCAGTATAGATACTGGCAATAAAGCAACAGCTCCAATTAATAAAACACTTTTCCAATTCATAAAATAATTATTTACTAGTTAGTAATCTCGATAACTACAGGAGATACTTTTTTAAGCTTATAGCTTCTATTGTTAGTAATATACGCTTGTATATCAAATATTTGAACCGCATCACCACGCTTAGCTCTTCTAAGTGCAGATTTAGCTCTACTATCTAATTTACCACCTTTTACACTTACTGTTGGTTGACCAGGAACTTTAAACTTAAATCCGCTTACCGCTAAGTTTAAATCAAAATCAAAGTCTTCTAACATAGCACCTATGGTAGCTATTTCTAAGTTTCTTCTAGGCATTTTAGCACTTCCAGATTCTCCTCTAACAGAACCAGAAGGTCTCGGAATATCTTTAATTCTAAACTCAGCAGAAGTAGAAATACGTTGCCCATCAGGTAATATTCCAGAAGCAACAATCTTAACTGTTCTTCCCTTTCTTGGATTCATTATATACTTACTACCACTTCTTTTAGTAAGACCTGAAGCAGATGCAGAAACCTTATTATTTGGAATACCTGGTATAGATATAGACATTGGGTTAGCAACACCACGGTAAACAACATTCATTTTGTCTGCCGCAATTAAAGCAGCATTAGGCTTACTAATCGTGGCAAATGACTGACTTACAGCTACTTCTGTTCTATCGCCATCTTGTAAGAATACTAGGTTTCCTTCAATTTTATGATCTCCAGGATTACCAGCGCTAACTGTTAACTTAACCTTACCATCTTCTATTTTAAAATCTTTACCTTCAGATAATTTTCTACCATCTAAGGTTAAATTAACTTCATTCGGTCTTGTAGTCGCATCTTTACGTCCTAATACTATATTACCTGCAAATTTTTCGCCAGCATAAAAAGCTGATTTTTCTTGCTCTAATAAAGTAGTATAATTGGTCATAGATACTTCACTACTTAATTGTCCTGCTAACATTGATTTTAAAGCGTCTTCTTCTGTTGCTTTAATATCAGCTTGTATAGCTGTTAATTTAGTTAATGAAGCAATTAATGGATACCCTTCGTAATGATAGTTAATCCAGTCTTGCTTAGTACCATCCTTTGTTTCTACTTTACCATTAGCATCACCTGCTTCAAATCTAGTTTTCACAGATTCTTTAACAGCTGTCATGCTTTCTGGTAATACCGCAGTAATTTGTGTACGGTAATCGTTTAGTTTCTTTAAGAATTCTTTACCTCCTTCAGAAAGTTTTCCTCCTTCAAAGAACTTCTGATCTAAGAAATCAGACTTATCCATTACAGTATAGTCTTTTACATCTACTACACCTTCCATCATCCCTTTTTTAAGTCCTTCTAAATAATCAAAGTACTCTTGAGATAATTCTTTTATTTTCTTTGCATCCTTGTATAAAGGACCAAATTTATTTTCGTTTTCAGACGCTTTAGTTTCAAGGCCACTTAAGAAAGCTAGGTTACTTTCTGAAGTCTTAACGTTAGAAACTTCCATCTTTTCGTTCATAAGTCCAAAAGCTGCAAGAACTTCTTTACTCATGTTTAGGGCTAACATACATATAAATACTAAGTACATTAGGTTCACCATTTTTTGACGTGGTGATTGTTTTCCTCCTGCCATTTTTTTCTAATTAGGTTTAATTAATATTCTGATTGGGGTTTGATTTTTCGTGTCCTCTAATTAGTTCTTACTCATTGCAGATAACATTCCACCATAAACACCATTCAAAGAAGAAAGGTTTGTTGCCAAAGATTCCATTTGATCTTTAAGAGCAGATGCATTTTGAACAACTTCTTCATTAACTGAAGCTTGCTTACTTGCGCTATCTAACTGTACTTTATACAAACTGTTTAAAGATTCCATTTGTGTAGCTGCTTGTGCCATTTCTTCAGAATATCTTTGTGTAGATTGCATTGCATCAGCAGTAGGGGCGATACCTTTAGCTGCACCTTCAAAGTTTTTAATACTATCTCCTAAGCTAGACATTAATGCTGCATCTATATTAGCTTCTTTTAATAATTCATCTAATTTTTTAGATAATAATCCGTCTGCTTCTTTAGCTTCAGCTGCTTCAGATTTTTTAGAACTTTTTGCTTGCGTTTGACCATCTGCTAATTCTGGGTAAACTAATGACCAATCTAAATCGTCATCTAAAGGTTCAAATGCGCTAATTGCAAAAATAAGAGCTTCTGTAAGAAGACCAACTGCTAATAAAAGAGCTCCGTTAAGAAATCCCCATTCCCAGTGTAAAATTTTGAATAATGCACCGATAATTACGATAGATGCTCCAAGGCCATATGCCATGTTAAATAATTTCTTGGTTGCTTTTGACTGCGCCATAATGTTTAATTTAATTAAGTTTATTTATTAATAAGTATTTGGTTAAAATCTAAAATGCTATATCTATATTATTTTAATCCTGCTTTAGCATCTTCCTCACCCATATAATCTTGGACAGTTCTGAAACCGATATAGCTTCTTGCAGAGTCTTGGTATTCGTAATCTCTTGTACTTACTTGTAAGAAGTATGCAACATCTTTCCAAGAACCACCTCTAATAACTTTTCTAGCATTACTATTTGAAGCTGAATTTGGGTTCATTGTAGACACATACTCATAGGATCCTGAATCATAACTAGAACTTGTCCATTCAGCAACATTACCTGCCATGTTATACAAGTTATACTCGTTAGGCTCAAATGACTTTGCTTCTACAGTGTATAATGCTGTATCTGCCGCGTAATCTCCACGCTGTGGTTTAAAGTTTGCCATAAAGCAACCTGTGTCACTTATTACATAAGGTCCTCCCCAAGGGTAAGTTCCTCCTTCAATACCACCTCTTGCAGCATATTCCCACTCCGCTTCTGTAGGTAATCTAAAACGGTTTACAAATTGTTTATTTCTACTTTTTAAATCGTCGTTCTTAAATTTTGTTCTCCAATTACAAAATGCTTTTGCTTGCTCCCAAGAAACTCCTACAACAGGATATTCACTATAAGCATCATGCCATAAATAGTCATTATGCATTGGTTCATTATAAGAATATTCAAAATCTTTAATCCAAACTGTCGTATCAGGATACACTTCTAACTCTTCATGTCTTATAAAGTCTTTTCTATCACCAGTTTTAGCTCTTGCTGCAGCTTCAATATCCATCCAACTGTATTTGTATTTTAATTGTTTTACATCTACAGTTCGTTGTCCATTATAAGATTCGCTATCTGATAAGTAAACAGAATCTACCATTACTTCAGTATAGTATTCATCTGGATAATCTGAAGTGTCCCAAATTAAATCTACATCTTTATTTAATGCTCTGCCTTCGTGTCCAGTTTCACCCATTCCTGAGTAATTATCTAGCATGTATTTATCATATGCAGACATATTAGTTGTATCCGCATCCTTAAATGCAAATTCTCCAATACCACCATCATCTGGTGTTAATCCTAGCTCGTCTGCTAAAATGGCTAATTTTGTTCTTACAACTGAATCTTTCACCCATTCTACAAATTGTCTATACTCACTATTTGTAATTTCTGTGTCGTCCATATAAAAAGAACGTACAGTAACTGTTTTCGTTGGAGCATTTTGAACTTTAGCTTGGTCTTCTTCGGCTTTACCCATGATAAACGATCCACGAGGAATTAATTCCATTCCATGAGGTTTCTCAGGATACCATTTCTTTCCTTGGACACCAACTAACTCTCCTTTTGTTTTCGACCCACAACTTGTGAGTAAAAAAACAAATGCTATAGATGATAACAATAGCTTCTTCATACTTAAGGTTAAATTTCGGTTAAGATTACTAAATTGTAAAACACAATTATTACTCTCTAAAACTACGAATTAGATAAATTATTGTATTCTAATTTAATTATCCTTTAAAATAATTTTATTAGTTAAAACCTTTCTTATAGGCTTTAAACCACCTTTCTGGAATATTTTGATTACATGCTTCTAAATAGTCCGTTTCAGTGCATGGTAATAACGCTGGTGAATCCTTTTTATTATGTGAAGTAAAAATAGATGGTACCTCTACCCACCATCTATTTGTTAAATTGCTTTTATGAAAGACAAGGTTCTCTGTATCTACCGGTACATTGTACTTTATAAAGTCTTGTTTATTAATATAGGGGGTTTCTTTTAGTCTAAAATTATATCCTTCAATGAAGTACCAAATTATCTGGGCAATTAACTGAAAAGATTGTGCTGTATTTTCACTTTCATAGATACCAAATACAGACACTTTATCACTAATACCTGCATACCTTGCTATGGCGCATATTTCTCTCCCATCAAAACCATTTGGGGAGTAATTACTAGACAATCCCATTTCGCTTGCCTTAATAGCACGTACATCCATACTTATGATATGTGCATTTCTTAATACTGGCTCTGCCAAAGTAATATCAGAAATGATTTCACCCAATCTATACGAATCAAAAAACAGGCGTTCCATTAAATCTAATTCTTCTTGAGAATTAAAATAACTTTGGTATCCTATATTCGAAAAATTAAAAAGATTAGTAGGTTGCTCGCTTATAATTTTACTTACGTAAGAATGGGATGAAATAAGTTCTTCTTCCATTCCAAAATCGAATCTACTATCAATGGTTACCATATTAACCATTTTCTTAAGTCCGTCAAAAGCTCTATAACTAGGGTAGGTAATATCCTGTGTTGCACCAATAATAACGGGTACTATTTTTTCTTCTAAAAGACCTGCAACAATCTCTTTAACTACAAAATAGGTATCTTCTACAGTTTCGCCTTCTTCTATATCTCCTATGTCTATAATTGTAGAGTTCCAATTGCCCAACATTAACTTGTACAATTGCATTCTAATTTCAGAAATATCTAGACGTTCTGTTTTTTTCTCAAATGCATTTCGCGATTCTTGCACTCCCAAAATAGCAATAGAAGCATTTGCAAAAACAGGTAAGCCATTTCTTTTCGTGTGTTTATGTATTTGTTTTCCTAGTGCCTGAGCTGGAAGTAATTCACAATGTGCTAATATTTTATCTTCTATAGGAGCTAAAAAATCATATGCCATAATTACTTCTTAGCTTTTGTTTTTGCTTTTGTTTTAGGTTTCGCCTTTGCTTTTGCTTTTTTCTTTGGTGTTTTTTTTGCAATAAGTTTTTGCGCCTCTTCTAAAGTTACTTTCGTTGCATCTACATCTTTAGACAGTTCTACTTTTATTTTCCCTTTGAGGATGTTATGTCTTCCCCATCTGGCTTTTTCTATCCGAATACCTTCTTCTGGCCATTCTTGAATTAACTTATCTATCTCCTTTTGCTTCTTGGTTTCAATAAGTTCTTCTAAATCTTTTTGCGAAAGAGTATCATAATCGTATTTTTTATTTACGTTGATAAACATACCGTTCCATTTAATGAACGGTCCAAAACGACCAACACCTTTAGTTATATCTAAATCCTCATAGGTTGCAATAGGTGCATCTGCTTTCTGCTTCTCTTTAATAAGTTCTATTGCTCTTTCTAAGGTTATATCCAGAGCATTTTCGCCCTTCTCCATAGAAACAAACTTTTTACCAAACCTAACATAAGGGCCAAATCTACCAACATTTGCAACAATTTCTTCGTCTTCATAAACCCCTAAATCTCTAGGAAGTTTAAACAATTCCATAGCATCTTCAAAAGTTATGGTATTCAGAGACTGGTCTGGTAATAAACTAGCAAATAATGGTTTTTCTTCCTCCTCTACAGTACCAATTTGCACCATTGGACCAAACCTACCCAAACGTACAGAAACTTGTCTGCCAGATTTTGAATCCTTTCCTAAAACACGTTCACCACTAGCTCTTTCTGCATTTTGTTCAACATCTATAACCTTAGGATGAAAATCTTTATAAAAGTTTTTCATTACTTTTTGCCAATCCTCTTCTCCTGCCGCAATAGCATCAAAATCTTCTTCTACTTTCGCTGTAAAATTATAATCTAATATGGAAGCAAAATGAGTCACCAAAAAGTCATTTACAATCATACCTATATCTGTAGGCACCATTTTTCCTTTATCTGAACCAACATTTTCAGTTAGATTTTTTTCAGACAATGCATCTTCTTCTAAAACTAACTGTATGTATTTTCTTTCTGCACCTTCAATAACTCCTTTTTCTACATATCCTCTATTCTGGATGGTAGAAATAGTTGGCGCATAAGTTGACGGTCTTCCTATTCCTAGCTCTTCTAACTTCTTTACTAAAGAAGCTTCAGAATATCTATATGGCGCTCTACTAAATCTTTCTGTTGCAGTAATGTAATTATTCTGAAGAATCTCTCCTACCTGCATTGCTGGCAACATTCCTTCTTGCTCATCTCCCTGATCTTCATCATCTATTCCCTCCAAATAAACTTTTAGAAAACCATCAAATTTTATAACCTCTCCATTAGCAGTAAACTCTTCACTATGTGTACTGGTTTTAATTTTTACATTAGTACGCTCCAATTGTGCATCGCTCATTTGCGAAGCTAGAGTTCTTTTCCAAATCAATTCATACAATCTAGCTTGGTCACGCTCCAAAGAAGGCCCTTGCTTTTCCATATCTGTAGGACGAATAGCCTCGTGAGCTTCCTGCGCTCCTTTAGATTTCCCAGTAAAATTTCTTACTTTACTATATGCTTCTCCATAATTATTAATGATAGCACTTTTAGCAGCATCTAGTGCTTCCTTTGAAAGACTTACACTATCTGTTCTCATATAAGTTATGAGTCCCGCTTCATATAAACGCTGTGCAACTTGCATAGTTCTACCTACCGAAAAGTATAATTTTCGAGATGCTTCTTGCTGTAATGTTGATGTCGTAAAAGGTGCTGCCGGCGATTTTTTTGCGGGCTTCTTGTCTAAATTTCCAACTGAAAAATCAGCGCCTACATTCTTTTTTAGAAAAACTTCTGCTGCTTCTTTTGTACTAAAAGTCTTATGAAGTTTTGCAGTGAAATTATTTCCTGCACTAGTTTTAAATTGTGCTACAATTTTAAAAGAAGCTACTGGTGTAAAACCTTCTATATCTCTTTCTCTTTCTACAATAAGTCTAACTGCCACAGATTGTACCCTACCCGCAGAAAGTCCTGGTTTTATTTTTTTCCAAAGTACTGGTGAAAGTTCATAACCAACTAACCTATCTAATACTCTTCTTGCTTGTTGTGCATTTACTAAACCGTAATTAATCTCTCTTGGATTTTCTATGGCTTTTTGAATTGCTGACTTTGTAATGGAGTTAAATACAATTCTTTTTGTCTTGTCTTTATCTAATTTTAGCTCTTCTGCTAAATGCCATGCGATTGCTTCTCCCTCTCGATCCTCATCACTCGCAAGCCATATGGTGTCTGCTTTTTTCGCTAAATCTTTTAGTTTCTTTACAAGAGCCTTCTTGTCTGTATCAACAATATATTTTGGCTTAAAATCGTTCTCTACGTCAACTCCTAATTCTTTTGAAGGAAGATCTGCTATATGCCCAAAGCTGGACTCTACTTTAAAATCTTTTCCTAAAAATTTCTCTATCGTTTTTGCCTTTGCAGGTGACTCTACAATTACTAAATTCTTTGCCATTCATTCTTTTATTAGTGACACAAAAGTATATCAATTTTTTTTATTTAAGCCAAACTATTGTGTAGAGAATCACATTAATTGCATAAACCTCTATAAAATAGCAGCTTTTTAAGCTGCTGAAAAATGGAATTAAGTCACCCTTAAAAAACAATTAACCGATATTATATACAACAATTGAATCGTTAAAATCACTTTAGACAAAATGAGTTTATTTTTAACGACAAAGCTAAAAAACAAGACTTTAGACGTTAGCAATAAATGCCCCCTAAGAAATTCAATTAATATCATTACAAAAAAACACCTGCTTTTACAGGTGTTTTTAACAAGCGATAATATCTAGATATGCTATTGCAAATTCAATGTACTTATTAATTCTATACCATCATCTAGATATTTATATTGGTAGAGCAGCTCCTCTCCTACCATTAACAAACTGTTCTCTAACGGAATTACATCAAAAGTGGTGATATCCTCAAAATGATTAAGGCTCACTAAATTCTCTACATCCGTTTTGTCATATACCTTCAATCCTGATTCACCGTCACAGACAAAAAGTTTTTCTTCTTTAATTCCTAATCCATAAGGACCATCCATTGGATAGGTTTTTAACAATGTCGGATTTGTAATATCTTTAATATCAATTATAAAAAGTCCACTTTCCGTAGCACCACAATTATTCCCTCCTCTTAATGTTACATATGCATAATCCCCATCTACTACTACAGGATCACATGCCGTACCGTGTTGAAATTCGGAAACAAAAGTTGGTGTAGCAGGTGAAGAAATATCATATATATACATTCCGCTCCTACTCCCTAAAAACAAATACTGCCCTTGGTTAAATATAGTTTCGATATCAAAACCCGCATATACATCTTCCATATCTTTTGGATTATTTAAATCCTCAATATTAAAAATATTGATATTATGACTATCTACAGCATACAAATAATCTGCAACAATTTTAAACCGCGCCAAGGAACCACCCTGACCTATACTTGCATTATCTGAAATTGACATAAGCTCCATTTGTCCATTTCTTTTAAAATATTCTTGAACCTCAGAAACTTCTCTTCTTTCCACAATTGTTTCCCAACCAATTAAAATCTCTTCCTCATAATTTATAGCATCCCATTCCACAATATCTGCCTCAAAAGGCCAGAACACATTATTATGCAACACATTTTTTAATCTATTTATTTTCTTAATATCTTCGATATTTGCAATATCAAAAACTAACAAATCGGCTAAACTATCTGCATACAAAACATCATCTTTAACAGATATATCAACATTCCCAGGGATTTGTATAAAGGCTATTTTCACTGGTCTATAGGCATTTCGATTATCAATTACATGTACTCCTTTAAACTTATCGTTTATAAAAATATATTTTTTATAAACGTACATTTTTCCTGAAGTTTCTATAATTTGAGGAGGAAGAATATCGCCGCTACTATTAAATTCAGACTTACTTATTTTTAGTGGTTTAGCAACAGAGTAATCCGCATACTTACCGTCGTCATCTTTATCTGTACAAGAAACAAAGGCAATTGTAACTGCAACAAGAAATAATATAATTTTATTTTTCATAATAATCTAAGTTTTATGTTAAGTCGACACTCTTTAGATGGAAAAACTCAAAAACAGTTGCGTTTTTTTAGAAGAAAAGAAAAAACACTATCAATACTTCATCCTTTTAATGCTTACTAGTCCTAAAATCATTGCTTATTTCAAGAATTATAAAAATGAAGTTTTAACTATAAAAAACTGGTAGCTTACAATGCACTATTTCAGCTATTATTAATATTTTGGAGAGAAACATATCAGCTTATTAATTTCTAAAAATCAATATTTCTTGAAAAAAATCATCCTCATTTTATTAGTTTTTTCATTCTTCACAGATGAGAAACCATTTATTGCTTACCAACAATCACTTCCAGGGACATCGCTAATTATAGAGATGCTACCAATTAAAGGAGGCGTGTTTCAAATGGGAAGCACCACAACAGAGAAAGGAAGACATAAAGATGAAAACCCAAAACACAGCGTAGAAATAGCACCGTTTTGGATGGGAAAAATGGAAATTAGTTGGAATTTATACCAATTATTCATGAGCCGAGAAATAGATGCAAAAAAAATGAACACACCCAAAGGCAAAGAGGTTTCTTTAAATGTTGATGCTGTATCTGGAGCTACAACACCTTATGTGGAAATGAGTTTTGGGATGGGTACAGATGACTATCCTGCTATATGCATGACACAATTAGCTGCTTCTAAATTCTGCGAATGGCTTTCCGCCATAACGGGAAACTATTATAGACTTCCAACAGAGGCAGAATGGGAATATGCTTGTAGAGCAGAAACAAATACTGCATATTCTTTCGGAAATGAAATCTCTAATTTAGATGATTATGCTTGGTCCTCTTCAAATAGTAATAGTACCTATCATAAAATTGGAACCAAGAAACCAAATCCTTGGGGGCTTTATGATATGCATGGCAACGTTTCGGAATGGACTTTAGACCAATATATTCCAGAAGCCTACTCCAAACAAAAAGGAAATAAAGCGAAAAATCCTTTTGAAATTGCAACCAAAAAATATCCAAGATCTGTACGCGGTGGGTCATGGTTAGATAGTCCTAACGAGCTTAGAAGCGCGGCGAGAAAAGGCTCTTCCAAATACTGGAAAATTAGAGACCCACAAATTCCTAAAAGTAAGTGGTGGCATACAGATGCTTCCTTTGTAGGTTTTAGAATTGTTCGTCCATACCAAACACCAGATACCAAAGTCCAGCAGAAATACTGGCTTTATAAATAATTAATACAACCAAAGATGAAAGAAAATAAAGAAAACGGATTAAGTCGCAGGTCTTTTGTTAAAAACACAAGCTTAGCTACTGGAGCATTATTAGCTACTAGTCTACCTTTAGAAGCAATGGCCAACGTTTATAGAATCAAAAAATTAAAACTTAGCGTTATAGGTTGTGGAGGACGAGGTACGGGAGCTGTTGTGCAAGCCTTAACAGCAGATTCAGATGTAGAACTTGTAGCTATGGCAGACGCCTTTAAAGATAGACTAGAAGGAAGTCTTTCTGCTATTCAAGAACATTTTAGTGAAGAACGAAAAATTAAAGTGAAAGAGAAAAATTGTTTTACTGGTTTTGACGCATATAAAAAAGCAATAGACCTTGCAGATGTTGTTATTCTCACAACTCCTCCCGGGTTTAGACCACAGCATTTTGAATATGCAATTTCTCAGGGCAAGCATGTATTCATGGAAAAACCTGTAGCTACAGACCCTGCAGGAGTTAGAAAAGTTCTTGAAACAGCGAAAAAAGCAAAAGAGATGAAACTTAACGTTGTTGTTGGATTACAACGACATTATGAAAATAAATACATCCAATTATACAACAGAATAAAACAAGGAGATATTGGTAAAATTGTTTCTGGTCAAATATACTGGAATGGTGGAGGTGTCTGGGTCAGAAAAAGAGAACCTCAACAAACAGAATTAGAGTACCAAATGCGTAATTGGTATTATTTTAATTGGCTTTGTGGCGATCATATACTAGAACAACACATTCACAATATAGATGTGGCCAACTGGTATATAGGAGAATATCCTATTTCTGCTCAAGGTATGGGAGGCAGACAAGTTAGAAAAGGCAAAGATCATGGCGAAATATTTGACCATCATTTTGTTGAATTCACCTACCCAAATGGAGCCGTAATTTCTAGCCAATGCAGACACCAACCGGGTTGCTATAATAGAGTTGATGAAGTTTTTCAAGGCACAGAGGGGTCGCTAGTTGCTGGAAGCGGAATAATTACAGATATTAATAACAATACTAAATACAATCATCTAGAAACACTTAATGGAAAAAGAGATGAAAATCCTTACCAAGTAGAACACGACCGTTTATTCGCTTCTATCAGAAATAATGGGATGATTTCTGATGCAGAGAATGCTGCAAAAACCACACTGAGTGCGATAATGGGGCGAATGGCTACCTATTCTGGAAAGACCATTACTTGGGAACAAGCATTAAATTCACCACTAAAATTAGTGCCCGATAATCTTGATTGGAATTCCGAAGCGCCAACCTTACCAGACGAAAATGGCAACTATAAAATTCCTGTTCCAGGAGTAACAAAATTTGAATAATTCGCAACCCTATAAGGCATGAAAAGAAGAACATTTATACACAGTACTTCCATAGCTGGTCTAGGCCTTGGTATGAGCCCTAATCTTTTTGCAAAAAACAAAAATAGCAGTAAGCCAAATTTTAACCTAGCATATGCACCTCATTTAGGCATGTTTAAAAATTTAGCTGGAGATTCCCCTATAGACCAATTAAACTTTATGGCCGATCAAGGTTTCACAGCCTTTGAAGACAACGGTATGAAAGGAAGAACTATAGAGTTACAAAATAAAATGGCAAGTACCATGACCAAGAGAGGCATGTCTATGGGTGTGTTTGTAGCACATGAAATATATTGGCAAAAACCAAACTTAGCCAGTGGTAATCAAAAATTTAGAGAAAAATTTCTTAGCCATATTAAAGAATCTGTAGCCGTTGCTAAACGAGTTAATGCAAAATGGATGACTGTTGTTCCCGGCCATGTAGACCTAAGACAAAACATAGCATACCAAACGGCTCATGTTATAGAAAGTTTAAAACAAGCCTCGGCAATTTTAGAACCACATGGACTTACAATGGTTCTAGAGCCTTTAAATTTCAGAGACCATCCAGGGCTGTTCTTATCAAAAAGTCCACAAGCTTTTGAAATATGCAAAGCGGTAGATTCTCCTTCCTGTAAAATTCTTTTCGATATATACCATCAACAAATTCAAGAAGGAAATTTAATTCCGAATATAGAAACATGTTGGAATGAAATTGCTTATTTCCAAATAGGAGACAACCCAGGAAGAAACGAACCAACCAATGGTGAAATAAACTACAAGAATATTTTCAAATACATTCATAGCAGAGGATACAAAGGTATTCTAGGAATGGAACATGGAAATTCTACAAAAGGAAAAATAGGAGAAGGAGAAGTAATATCAGCCTATAAAACCTCAGATAATTTCCTAAAATAAGCAGCACCCAAGAAGGCATAATAAAATCACAAATACACTGTCAAATTGTCATATATTCACTTTTAGTATTATCTTTGCTCCCCCTTTAGAAGCAAGGTAATTTAAAAAGAATGGAGAAGACCATAGACGAATCAATTCAAGGCACAACACTATCTATTGAAGAAAATAAAAATAATAGCCGCAAACTTTATATAGAAAGTTATGGCTGTCAAATGAATTTTTCTGATAGTGAGATTGTCCTTTCTATTCTTGCAAAAGAAGGGTTTAATACCACACAAGTTTTAGAAGAAGCAGATTTAGTTTTAGTAAATACCTGTTCTATACGAGACAAAGCAGAACTCACTGTTCGTAAAAGATTGGAGAAATTTAATGCTGTAAAAAAGACCAGACCGCACATGAAAGTTGGGGTTTTAGGCTGTATGGCAGAGCGCTTAAAAAGCAAGCTTTTAGAAGAAGAACAGATTGTAGATATGGTCGTTGGACCAGACGCTTACAAAGATCTTCCAAACCTTGTTAGAGAAATAGACGAAGGAAATAACGCCGTAAATGTCGTTTTATCTAAAGACGAAACTTATGGAGACATTTCTCCTGTACGACTAAATTCTAACGGAATTAACGCCCTAGTTTCTATTACAAGAGGATGTGATAATATGTGTACTTTCTGTGTAGTACCATTCACCAGAGGACGGGAGCGTAGTAGGGATCCTCAGTCTATTTTAAAAGAAATTGAAGATTTAGCCAGCAAAGGGTATAAAGAAATTACACTTTTAGGGCAAAACGTAGATAGTTATTTATGGTACGGAGGCGGCATGAAGAAAAATTTTGAGCAAGCTACAACAATACAGAAAGCAACAGCGGTAGACTTTACAAATCTCTTAGAAAAGGTAGCAATATCGCAACCAAAAATGCGTATTCGGTTTTCAACATCAAATCCGCAAGACATGACTCTGGGTGCTATTAAAACAATGGTGAAATACAAAAACATTTGTAATCATATTCACCTTCCTGTACAAAGCGGAAGTAATAGAATATTAAAAGAGATGAATAGACTTCATACTAGAGAAGAGTATTTTGAACTAATTGATAATATTCGAAAACTAAATCCTGAGTGCTCTATTTCTCAGGATATGATTACTGGGTTTCCAACAGAAACGGAAGAAGACCACCAAGACACTTTATCTTTAATGGAATACGTAAAGTATGATTTTGGGTATATGTATTCCTATTCGGAAAGACCAGGAACAATGGCTGCCAGAAAATTAGAAGACGATATTCCAAATGACGTAAAAAAAAGAAGGCTAGCAGAGATTATAGCTTTACAGCGTGAACACGGACATTACAGAACAAGATTACATTTAGGCAAAATAGAAGAGGTTTTAATTGAAGGAACTTCTAAAAAATCTGAAGGAGATTGGATGGGAAGAAATTCACAAAGTACCGTTGTAGTTTTTGCTAAAGAAAACTACAAAATGGGCGATTTTGTAAATGTAAAAATAACAGGTTGTACTTCAGCAACGCTTCTTGGAGAAGCAATAGGGTACTCTGACAATAACTAAAATTTGTTTTTCAAAAAAAACGGAATTCAAAAAAGAAATAAAAATGGAATCAGTACAAGCTATAAAACAACGTTTTGAAATTATTGGTAATAATCCAAAACTTAATCGGTCTATTGAAAAAGCCATTCAGGTTGCTCCTACAGATATTTCCGTTATTGTCACTGGAGAAAGTGGTGTTGGTAAAGAAGTAATTCCTAAAATAATACATTCTCTTTCGCATAGAAAACATGCCAAATATATTGCTGTAAACTGTGGCGCAATTCCCGAAGGCACAATAGACAGTGAACTTTTTGGCCACGAGAAAGGAGCATTTACAGGAGCCACAGCAACAAGAAACGGTTATTTTGCAGTTGCCGATGGTGGCACCATTTTTTTAGATGAAGTAGGAGAACTTCCTTTAACAACTCAGGTACGTTTACTTCGTGTTATAGAAAATGGTGAATTTCTAAAAGTCGGTTCTTCCCAAGTACAAAAAACAGATATAAGGATTGTAGCTGCAACGAATGTGAATATGTTCGAAGCAATAAAAAAAGGGAAATTTAGGGAAGATTTATACTACAGACTAAGCACGGTAGAGATAAATATTCCGCCTTTAAGAGAACGCTCTGGAGATATACATTTATTATTCCGAAAGTTTGCGTCAGATTTTGGACAGAAATACAGTATGCCGACTATTCGGTTAGATGAAAATGCTATTCAATTATTACTAAAACACCGTTGGCCAGGAAATATTCGTCAATTAAGAAATATAGCAGAACAGGTATCTGTTTTAGAAGCCGAGAGAATAGTTTCCTTACCTACTTTAAATAGTTATTTACCAAACGCAAGCAATTCTAACCTTCCTGCAGTTATAGAGAAAGATTCTGAAAAAGGAGATTTTAGTAATGAACGAGAAATACTATACAAAGTATTATTCGATATGAAAGGGGATCTAAATGATTTAAAGAAACTAACCATGGAGCTTCTTAAATCTAACGACTCAGAAAAAGTTCAATCAGAGAATGAAAATCTAATTCAAAAAATTTACGGAAGCACAACAAAAGAAGAATTCACCGAAGAGAAAACAACGCCTTTAGAAGTCTTACAACTTGCTGAACCAATATTAGAATCTCCAATTCAGCAACCTCTTCTTGAAGATAAATATCATTTCGCAGAAGAAATACAAGAAGAAGAAACCCTATCTTTACATGATAAAGAAATCGAGCTAATTAAGAAATCTTTAGAGCGAAATAAAGGAAAAAGAAAGGCCGCTGCAACAGAATTAGGAATTTCAGAGCGCACCCTTTACAGAAAGATAAAACAGTACGATTTATAAAATATGAATAAGACAAAGAGCATAATTCTACTACTAATTTTAACCTTCGCCATACAAAGCTGTGGTGTTTATAATTTTACAGGAGGTAGTGTTGGCACAGCAGAAACTTTTCAAATACCACAATTTCAAAACTATGCAGCACAACGCCCAGGCTCTACAATAGAACCAGGATTAGATAGAGACTTCACTTTGGCTTTACAAGATCTTATTGCAAACCAAACAAGTTTAAATTTAACAACATCGAACGGTGATTTGCTTTATGAAGGAGAAATAACAGAATATCGTGTATCTCCAATGACCGCAACCGCTAACCAAACAGCAGCTCAAAACAGATTAACAATTGCAGTTAAGGTTCGCTTTTTTAACAACACAAAAGAGGACTCTGATTTTGAACGCACCTTTTCTTTCTTTTTTGATTTCTCTGCCAATGACTTATTAGACAGTGTGAAAAGTGAGGCGCACCAAGTAATTTTTGATAGAATTACACAAGATATTTTTAATGCATCTTTAGCCGATTGGTAGAAATATGAATGTAACTGATTTTACATATTTATTACAACACCCAGACAAGGTAGCTTCGCCGGTACAAACAAAACAACTGGAAGATATTTTAGAAGAGTATCCTTTTTTTCAGGCCGCTAGAGCCATCCATCTTAAAGGGTTAAAAAATTTAAACAGTTACAAATACAACAACGCCTTAAAGATTACAGCTGCATACACGGCAGATAGAGATGTTCTTTTCGACTTTATCACTTCCAAAGAATTTCTACAAAACAATATTGCTAATACTATTTCTGGTAGAACAACGCCTTTAATGGATACCGAAATTGTATCCGAAGAAATTATTCCCTCCAGAGAAATAGAAACCATTTTAAACCAGGAATTACAAGACAAACCTCTTCCGCTAACAATTAAAGATGCGGAGAACATCCTAAACCCTTTACTGTTCTCTTCAAAAGACCCAAAAATTGACGAAGCAATTGCAGAGACTAAAAAAAATGAGGAGAAACTAGAAATTGGAAAACCAATCACTTTCACGCAACAAGAAAAATATTCTTTTAAAGAATGGCTACAACTTGCATCTCATAAACCTTTAGGGAAACAAGAGCAAAAGAAGCAAGTAGAAACGAAAGAAAGTATTCCTTTTCCTTTAGTAGAAGAAAATAACGAAAAGAAAAAAAAGTTTGATCTTATTGACAAGTTCATAGGAAGCAACCCCAAAATAGTCCCTAAAAAAACCACCCCGCCAGCAAACATTAAAGCCTCTGCCAAACTCAATAGCAGTGAACTAATGACAGAAACTTTAGCCAAGGTATATTTAGAGCAAAAAAAATTCAAAAAGGCTATTCAAGCATATAAGATTTTAAGTTTGAAATATCCAGAAAAAAGTAGTTCCTTTGCAGACCGAATAAAAACGATAAAAAAACTACAACAAGAAAATACATAATATAATGAGTACTTTTTCAATTTTCTTAATCCTTATAATCATAGTGTGCTTTTTATTAGTACTAGTGATAATGGTGCAAAACCCTAAAGGCGGAGGATTATCCTCATCTTTTGGTGGCGGAGGCTCCCAAATTGTTGGAGGTGTTAAAAAAACGGGTGACTTTTTAGACAAGAGTACATGGACATTAGCAGCTTTATTAATAGTTTTAATTCTATTATCTAATTTAGGACTAAAAGGAAATGGATCTGAAGATTCAAAGTTATTACAAGGAGATGGTATTGAAAATAGCATTCCGGCAACAACACCAGAAGACGCACCTACAACGGACGAAGGTAGTACTTTGGATACTATAAAATAAAAATTGTGATACAGTCACCTTTTAATGCCAGCTTTATGACAAGCTGGCATTTTTAGTTTAAAAAAGTGTCAGTGCAATAGTAATGGCACAGTTTCTGTCTAAACAAAAAGTAAGAATACAAAACTTCAAAAAAATAAAAAACATGGCTAAAGTAAAAATTAAACCATTAGCAGATAGAGTACTAATAGAGCCTATGGCTGCTGAAACCAAAACAGCATCTGGTCTTTACATTCCAGATACAGCAAAAGAAAAGCCTCAAAACGGTAAAGTTGTAGCTGTTGGTCCTGGAACAAAGGATGAAAAAATAACGGTAAAAGTTGGAGATACTGTTCTTTATGGAAAATATTCTGGTACAGAATTAAAATTAGAAGGTGCTGACTATCTAATGATGCGTGAAAGCGACATTTTAGCAATTATATAATAAAATAAAAACAACATTTCCCTAAACGTAAAGACATACAAAGTTTAAGACGCCTAGGGATTAAATTCAACATACAAAATGGCAAAAGATATTAAGTTTGATATTGAAGCACGTGATGGTCTAAAAAGAGGAGTTGACGCCTTAGCCAATGCGGTAAAAGTAACTTTAGGACCAAAAGGAAGAAATGTAATAATTAGTAAATCATTTGGAGCACCAGCAGTAACAAAAGATGGTGTAACAGTTGCTAAAGAAATAGAATTAGCGGATCCTTTAGAAAACATGGGAGCGCAAATGGTAAAAGAAGTAGCTTCTAAAACCAATGATTTAGCAGGAGACGGAACAACTACCGCAACAGTTTTAGCACAATCTATCGTAAAAGAAGGTTTAAAAAACGTAGCTGCAGGAGCTAACCCAATGGATCTTAAAAGAGGAATCGACAAGGCTGTTGAGTCTATCGTTGAAGATTTAGCAAAACAATCTAAAAAAGTTGGAGATTCTTCCGAAAAAATTAAGCAAGTAGCTTCTATCTCTGCCAATAACGATAAGAATATTGGAGATTTAATAGCACAAGCTTTCGGAAAAGTTGGTAAAGAAGGTGTCATTACTGTAGAAGAAGCAAAAGGGACAGAAACTTACGTAGACGTTGTTGAAGGCATGCAGTTTGATAGAGGATACTTATCTCCTTACTTTGTTACTGATTCTGAAAAAATGATTGCCGATTTAGACAATCCATACATTTTATTATTCGACAAGAAGATTTCTTCCATGAAAGATTTACTTCCTGTTTTAGAGCCAGTAGCTCAATCTGGTAAACCACTTTTAATTATTGCTGAAGATGTAGATGGTGAAGCCTTAGCTACGCTAGTAGTAAACAAATTAAGAGGTTCTTTAAAAATTGCTGCTGTAAAAGCTCCAGGATTTGGAGACAGAAGAAAAGCAATGTTAGAAGATATCGCAATATTAACAGGAGGTACTGTTATTTCTGAAGAAAGAGGTTTCTCTTTAGAGAATGTTGCTATAGAAATGTTAGGTCAGTGTGAAAAAGTAACTATCGACAAAGACAATACTACTATTGTAAATGGAGGCGGTGTTGCTAAAAACATTAAAACAAGAGTAAATCAGATAAAAGCACAAATAGAAACAACTACTTCTGATTACGATAAAGAAAAACTACAAGAACGTTTAGCCAAACTATCTGGTGGTGTTGCTGTTCTTTATGTTGGCGCTGCTTCTGAAGTAGAAATGAAAGAGAAAAAAGACAGAGTAGACGATGCATTACATGCTACAAGAGCCGCTGTAGAAGAAGGTATTGTTGCTGGTGGTGGTGTTGCTCTTCTAAGAGCAAAATCTGTTCTTTCCAAGATAAAAGCAGATAATGCAGATGAAGAAACTGGTGTGCAAATTGTAGCTAGAGCAATTGAAGCTCCTTTAAGAACAATTGTTGAAAACGCAGGAGGAGAAGGTTCTGTAGTTGCGGCTAAGGTTATAGAAGGAAAAGCTGATTTTGGTTTCGATGCAAAAACGGACACCTATGTACAAATGTTTAAAGCAGGAATCATAGACCCTACAAAGGTAACTAGAGTTGCTTTAGAGAACGCTGCATCAGTTGCAGGCATGATTCTAACAACAGAATGTGCTTTAGTAGACATCAAAGAAGAAGTTCCAGCAGGCCCTCCAATGGGCGGTGGTGGAATGCCAGGCATGATGTAATCGAAAAATAGAATACAAATAACAAGAAAGGTCATTTTTAAATTTAAAAATGGCCTTTCTCTATTTCTAAAATAACTTCAATATCTATTTAATACATTTACAAAAAATAGTCAATGTTAGAAAAATTACGCCCAAAGATTATTTCTATTATAGAAAACACCAAGAAAAACACAGCAAGTCGTTTACAAGAAGTTTGTGATCTATTAAAAGAAAATATAGATTATTATGACTGGGTGGGCTTCTATTTTAAAAACGGAGACAAAGAAGAATTAAAATTAGGCCCGTATGCAGGCGAACCAACAGACCATACTCTTATTCCCTTCGGAAAAGGAATTTGTGGACAAGTAGCTGTTTCTAATGAAAATTTTGTAGTCTCAGATGTTCAAGCGCAAGACAATTATATCGCTTGTAGCATAACAGTAAAGGCAGAAATAGTAGTTCCTTTATTTTTGAATGGGGAAAATATTGGACAAATAGATATTGATTCTAACACTCCAAATCCGTTTACAAATGAAGACGAGTTGTTTTTAGAGTTCGTAAATAACAAAATAGCAGCAATTCTGTAAAACTTTAACCATTTTGTTCATAACCATACTGCGATATTAATTCTAAAAAAATTAAATTTGTGTTCTTATAAATTCTTAAAGATAAGCACGCAAAAATGAGCACTACTAAGAAAGCTACTTCCGCATTAATTTCTGTATTTCACAAAGAAGGTTTAGCGCCAATAGTTGAAAAACTAAACGAACAAGGAGTAGTAATATACTCTACTGGAGGAACTGAAAAATTCATAAAAGAGCTAGGGATAAATGTAACCCCTGTCGAGGATGTTACAGGCTACCCTTCAATTTTAGGAGGTAGAGTAAAAACATTACATCCTAAGGTTTTCGGAGGTATTTTAAATAGACAAGACAATACGAATGATCAATCTCAACTAGAGGAGTTTGATATTCCACAACTAGATATTGTTATTGTTGATTTGTATCCTTTCGAAAAAACGGTTGCAAGTGGTGCATCCAAAGCAGCTATTATTGAAAAAATAGACATCGGTGGAATTTCACTTATTAGAGCAGCAGCCAAAAACTATAAAGATGTGCTTTGTGTTTCTTCTATGGACGACTATTCTGAGTTCCTAGAAGTTATCTCAAAAGAAAATGGAAATACAACAATAGAAGATCGAAAGTTATTCGCTGCCAAAGCTTTTAATGTATCCTCTAATTACGATTCGGCAATTTTTAATTACTTCAATAAAAATCACGAAATAGCTGCCTTAAAAATAAGTGAGACGCAAGGAAAGGTGTTACGTTACGGGGAAAATCCACATCAAAGAGGATTTTTCTTTGGTGATTTTGACTCTCTATTTTCAAAACTACACGGTAAAGAATTGTCATACAACAACCTTTTAGATGTAGATGCAGCAGTAAATTTAATGAATGAATTTAAAAATGACGCACCTACCTTCGCAATTCTAAAACACAATAATGCATGTGGTTTAGCAATGCGAGAAACATTACATCAAGCATATGTAGACGCTTTGGCTGGCGATCCCGTTTCTGCTTTTGGAGGTGTTCTAATCAGCAACAAAGAAATTGACAAGGCTACCGCTGAAGAGATACACAAATTATTTTGTGAAGTTGTAATTGCACCTAGCTTTTCTACAGAAGCATTGGAAATTTTAAAAGGTAAAAAGAACAGAATTATACTAGTTCTAAACGAAATAGAATTGCCAGAGATGTCTGTGAGAACCTGTTTAAATGGTATCCTATTACAGGACAAAAATCAAAAAACAGATGCTATGGAAGATTTCACCTATGCAACTACTGAAAAGCCATCTAAAAATCAATTAGAAGATCTTTTATTTGCTTCTAAAATATGTAAGCATACAAAAAGTAATACTATAGTAATTACAAAGAACAAACAATTATGCGCTAGTGGTACAGGGCAAACTTCAAGAGTAGATGCACTAAACCAGGCCATTCATAAAGCACAATCTTTTAATTTTGATTTAGAGGGTGCTGTAATGGCTAGTGATGCTTTTTTCCCATTCCCAGATTGTGTAGAAATTGCTGGTAATAGCGGGATAAACAGTGTCATTCAACCAGGTGGCTCTATTAAGGACCAATTGAGTATTGATTACTGTAATGAGAATAAAATCTCGATGGTAATGACAGGAACAAGACATTTTAAACATTAAGTTTGGTTCTTTTATCGATAAAACTTACTTTTAATCCGAAACCAAATAAAACTAAATGGGATTTTTTGACTTCTTAACTGAGGAAATAGCTATAGATTTAGGTACCGCCAATACTTTAATCATTCACAATGATAAAGTTGTAGTAGACAGCCCTTCTATTGTAGCGCGAGATAGGATTACAGGGAAAATCATTGCTGTAGGCAAGGAAGCCAGCATGATGCAAGGTAAAACTCATGAGAATATAAAAACAATTCGCCCTCTAAAAGATGGCGTAATTGCAGATTTTGATGCATCGGAAAAGATGATAAACATGTTTATCAAAAACATTCCAGCATTAAAGAAAAAATGGTTTCCTCCAGCATTACGAATGGTGATTTGTATTCCTTCTGGTATTACAGAAGTAGAAATGCGTGCCGTTAAGGAATCTGCCGAAAGGGTGAATGGCAAAGAAGTATATTTAATTCATGAACCAATGGCAGCAGCAATTGGAATTGGATTAGACATTATGCAACCTAAGGGAAATATGATTGTAGATATAGGTGGTGGTACTACTGAAATTGCAGTTATTGCTTTGGGTGGAATTGTATGTGATAAATCGGTTAAGATTGCAGGGGATGTTTTCACAAATGACATTATCTATTATATGCGTACACAGCATAATTTATATGTTGGTGAAAGTACCGCAGAGAATATTAAAATAACCATTGGTTCTGCAACAGAAAATTTACAATCTCCACCAGATGACATGTCTGTTCAAGGAAGAGATTTACTAACAGGAAAACCAAAGCAAGTACAAATTTCTTTTAGAGAAATAGCAAAAGCTCTTGACAAATCTATTCTAAGAGTAGAAGATGCTGTAATGGAAACCTTATCGCAAACGCCACCAGAGTTAGCGGCAGACATTTATAATACTGGGATTTACATGGCAGGTGGTGGGTCTATGCTTAGAGGCTTAGACAGGCGGCTGTCTCAAAAAACAGATTTACCTGTATATATTGCAGAAGATCCGTTAAGAGCAGTTGTAAGAGGAACTGGGATTGCCCTAAAGAACTTAGAGCGGTATAAGAACATTCTAATTCGATAACTTTAAAAATTAAAATTGAGCCCTTTTAAGGCTCAATTTTAATTTGATTACGAAAATTAGGTAATATTGTATTTTTTCGAAAATATCTCATAAACCAAGCACATTATTTTAATAGAGAAAGTGAATGCAACAAATTATAAGTTTTTTAATACACTATAAAAACTTGCTGCTTTATGTCTTGCTGATGACTATTGCTCTGGCATTTACCGTTAAATCACATTCTTACCATCATTCCAAGTTTTTTAATTCTTCCAATTATATTTCAGGAAGTATTTATCAATCTTCTAATAATATTTCCTCCTACTTTGGTTTAGACGAGGAAAATAAAAAATTGTTAGAAGAAAATAAAAAACTTAGAAGTCTCCTTTTCAATCAAAAAACAAAGAATATAATAGCAATAGATACATCTTCTTTAAGCTACAAAATATCCATAGCGCAAGTAATTAAAAACAGTTATATAGCACCACAAAATTACATAACACTTAGCGTTGGACAAAACCAAGGTATTCAACAAGACATGGGTGTTATAACTTCTAAAGGAATTTTGGGAATCGTAGAGAGCACTTCTCCGAAATTTACCATTGTACAAAGCATTTTAAATACAAAATCTACTATAAATGCAAAAATTAAAAACACTAACTATTTTGGTTCATTAGTTTGGAACACAAAAAAACATGACGTGGTACAGTTGGTAGATGTTTCTAGGAGAGTCTCTTTAAAAGTGGGAGACACTATAGTAACAGGAGCCATGTCTAGTATATTTCCAGAAAACATTCCGATAGGAACTATTAAAAAAGTTAATTTAAATACTTCAAAAAGTTTTTACAATATTGACATTACTTTGTTTAATGATATGACCAACATTAAAAATGTGTATATTATTAATCACCTTAACAAGCGAGAAATTCAACAATTAGAAATGGAAACTAACAATGTTAAATAACAGATCTTTTCTAATTATTGCGCGATTTATACTACTTGCATTAACGCAAGTTTTAGTATTTAACAGATTAAATTTCTTTGGGTTTATAAACCCAATGGTTTATATTTTATTTCTTTATTGGTATCCTATAAAACAAAATAGAACTATTTTTATAGCTATTAGTTTTTTGTTTGGATTAACATTAGATTTATTTTCTGATACTCTCGCAATTCATACAGCAGCAACAATCACCATTGCATATTTAAGACCTACCATAATGCGTTTTTGTTTTGGGGTTAATTATGAATTTCAGAGTTTTAAATTATCCAGTGCTACTAAGGCACAACAAATTACGTTTCTAACGTTATTAATAGTAGTACATCATATTATTTTCTTCTCCTTAGAAGTTTTCAATTTTAGCAGTATACTACTAGTTCTTAAAAAAATTCTTAGTACTGGCGCTACTACTTTCGTAATATGTATGCTATTTAGTTCACTCTTTAGTGTTAATAAAAAATGAGAAAATTGCTATTATCATTCCTAATAATAAGCATAGGCATCACCTTTATCGCTAGATTATCTTATTTACAAATATTTAGTTTTTCTCCAAATCAGATATTAGAAGACCCTGCAATAAAAGCAGTATATGATTATCCTGAACGAGGCTATATTTACGACAGAAATGGCAAGTTATTAGTCGCAAACCAAGCCGCTTATGATGTTATGGTTATTCCAAGAGATGTACGTGCTTTAGATACTTTAGAGTTCTGTAACCTTTTAGGGATTGAGAAAAAAAAGTTTTTGAAAAGTTTAAATAAAGCGAGACGATTTTCACCTAGACTACCTTCCGTTTTAGTGCAACAACTTTCTAGAGAAGACTATGCAAGACTTCAGGAAAAAATGCGAAAATACACTGGGTTTTACATTCAAAAAAGATCTTTACGCTATTACGATACAAATGCTGGAGCAAATGTATTAGGCTATATTACTGAGGTTAATGATTATGATTTAAAAAATAATCCAGACTATAGAGCGGGTGAATTAAAAGGAAATACTGGTATAGAACAACAATACGAAAATATTTTAAGAGGAAGAAAAGGGGTTCAGTATATTCAAAAAGATCGCTTTAATAGAGACATAGGCCCATATAAAAATGGCAAACTAGATACTCTCCCAGAACAAGGAAAAGAAATTCAAATAACAATAGACAAAATACTTCAGGAATACGGGGAAAAATTAATGGTAGGAAAACGTGGAGGGATTGTCGCTATAGAGCCAAGCACTGGTGAAGTATTAGCATTAATTTCAGGACCTTCCTACGACCCTGCATTACTGGTTGGAAGAAAGCGCTCTAAAAACTATACAAAATTATACAACGATTCTATTGCAAATCCAACATGGGATAGATCCATATTAGCACAACCCTCCCCAGGTTCTCCTTTTAAAACTTTAAATGCACTTATCGCATTACAAGAAGGTGTTATTACGCCTCAGGCAAAAATCAGGTGCTATAACGGCTTCTATGTTGGTAAAGTAAAAAAAGGTTGTCATTGCGGTGGTGGAATTCGCGATTTAAACAAAGGAATATACTTATCTTGTAATGCATACTTTGTTAATGCCTTTAGAAAAATTTTTGACAAGCATCCTACTAGTGATGAGGGAATAGATATGTGGGCAAAGCATATGAAAAGTTTTGGTTTAGGGAATTTTTTAGGATATGATTTACCTACAGGAACTCCAGGAAGAATACCAGACAGAGCCTATTTTGACAAAGCCTACGGAGACAATCGCTGGTCATCCTCCTATTTTATTTCGGTAGCTATCGGACAGGGCGAAGTAAATACATCTCCTATACAACTGGCAAATATGACTGCTGCAATTGCAAATAGAGGGTACTATTATACACCACACTTTATTAAAGCGATTGATAACAAAAAAATAAATATAAAAAAATTCATAGAACCTAAATATACTACTATAGATCGCGAACATTTTGAACCCGTAATAGAAGGCATGAAAAATGTATATATATCTGGAACCGCAAAATATTTAAAAGTACCTGGGATTTCTATTGCTGGAAAAACAGGTACTGTAGAAAACAAGATTAGAATAAACGGTGTTGCCACACAATTTACAGACCATTCCGTATTTGTTGCTTTTGCTCCAATAGAAAACCCAAAAATTGCAATAGCCGTATATATTGAAAACGGTTATTACGGAGCAAGATATGCAGGTCATATAACATCTTTATTGATAGAAAAATACCTTAAAGGAACAATTACACGAAAAGATTTAGAAAAAAGAATGTTAGAAAAGACATTAGCGCATGAATATGCTAAACCCTATAGTGATCAACCGTTTAAAATAAACGAATATGGTTGGTAAAAACATTCTAAAAAGGATTGATTGGCTTACTATATTCATATACATTGCACTTGTAGTTATAGGTTTGATAAATATCTATTCTAGTTCTTTTTCTGATGATACTACATCTTTATTTGATTTTGGCACACTACCAGGAAAACAGTTGTTTTTCTTTGGCGCAAGTGTCGCCGTAATAATTGTCATTTTAGCCCTAGAAACCCATTTTTATGAAAGGTTCTCAGGGGTTATTTATATTGGCGCACTTTTATTGCTAATTGGTTTATTTCTCTTTGGAAAAACTATTGCAGGAGCAACTTCCTGGTATAGTTTTGGCTTTTTTAATATGCAACCTTCAGAGCTTGCAAAAGCCGCAACCGCTCTTGCCTTAGCTAAATATTTAACCAACATACAAACCGACATTAAACGTTGGAAAGACCAATTATATGCCATATTAATAGTAGTAATCCCTGCATTAATAATAATACCGCAACCTGATCCTGGAAGTGCATTAGTTTTTTTTGCATTAATATTTGTTATTTTCAGAGAAGGTTTACCCTTAATTTACCTAGGGTTATGTGCAATTGTCATTCTAATATTTGTGAGCACATTAATGTTTGGAACCATTTGGGTTGCAATCACTTTAGGTCTAATAATAATATTGTTTTTTGCTCTCAAAAAAACGACTTATAAAGTCCCGATTTTCCCCGTGGTTGCCTTTTTTGTAATTGCAATAGGTTTTTCTATGTCTGTTAATTTTGTATTCGATTCTGTTTTTGAACAGCGACATAGGGATCGCTTTAGCCTATGGTTACGATTAGAAAAAGACCCAAATAAATTAGATCAAATTAGAAAAACAATAGGATACAATACGTACCAATCTGAAAAAGCAATAGAATCTGGTGGTTTTTTTGGTAAAGGATTTTTAGAAGGAACAAGAACCAAAGGGAATTTTGTGCCAGAACAAAGCACCGATTACATTTTTAGTACCATTGGTGAAGAATGGGGTTTTCTGGGAACTGCGACAGTTATTATTTTATTTTCAATTTTATTACTCCGCTTGGTATATATCTCCGAACGTCAAAAAAACCCGTTTAATAGAATGTATGGCTATGGCGTTGTTTCCATACTTTTTATACATTATTTTATAAATATTGGAATGGTAATAGGAATGTTACCTACCATTGGCATTCCTTTGCCTTTCTTTAGTTATGGAGGTTCTAGTTTATTAGGCTTTAGTATTCTTCTTTTTATTTTAATAAAACTAGATTCTAGTAGATTAAAAGAATAACACTTTAAAAAGCAGTAGTACTAAAATAAATTGACACTATTATCTATATGCTCTAAAGGGTAGAAATTTCTTATTTACTTCTACGCAAGCGTCCTTAAATTAAACCCTATTTGACCATCGCCCTGCGATTAAAACCGCCAATTTTCTGTAACAATCTGACTCTCTAGCTTATCTTCTAAACTATCAGGTAGTTTTTCGAAAAAATCTATTCCCGTTAATCTTTCAATTTCATCAACGGATACTATAAAATTTTGAAGAGATTTATTACTTTCCTTATGCGGAAATAAAAATCCAATTAATTTCAAATCTGCTCCATTTCCCTTTGCAATAATCTTATAAAAATGATCAGGAACAGCAACATCCTCGTCTCCTATACTACCTAAGTTTCTTTCTAAAACACCTCCAGTAATAATGAGAAAACTTCCTTCTTTCTTTACCCAAAATCTAATTTTCTTCTCCAATCTATTCCACACTCCTGCATTAAAATCATTTTTTTGCGGACTAATATTACTAGTATAAAAAGTTTCATTATAAGCATATTTGGAAAATCTTCGATCACCAGCAGGACATAAATGACCACGATCATACCCAGACCTTTTATAATTACGCCAATCAGCAGATTTTGATTTCACTTTAGGGTCTTCAATAAAATAGGGGCGCTTTCTGTTGTCATAGGTGAGATGTGCTTTCTCTAAAGTATAAGCAACCCATTCTGCTTGTTCGTATTTTTCATGATAGGACAAAGAGAAATTAGCATGATGCACAATAACACCTGTGGTAGAACTAGGTAGCAATTCTACATTAAACACCTTAGGATTCTCTTCTGAATTGCTATAAGTCGCAGGGGTATAGAAATTTTCAAACAGCCAAAAACCTAGAATACAAGCCAGACTCAAAATGGTATAAATAGTTCTATTCCTCACAAGATATTTTATTTTACTCCTAGAATCATCAGGAGATTAAAAACTCAAATTTAAAGTAATATAACCAAAGAATTACTACAAATAAACTCTATGTAAGGTTACCAAAAAAATCACGTCTAAATGCAAGAATATAAACACCAATTTTTCTATTAAAAAAGAAAGGAGTCTACTAAAAATTGGTTTATTTAATTATCTTCATTACCTAGTAAAAGATATTTTTTTGGAAACCCAGAAATACCTTAAAAGCTAAACAATTTATTTCGAAAATTGTTTCGAAATATGACGCCCTTGTGGGAAGAAAGAAAAACAACTATGCTTACTTGGAAAAACATAATAAATTTTACTGTAGTGGGAAACCCTACACCAGATAAAAGAGTGGAAAAATCGGAAGTAGAATGGAAAAAAATATTATCTCAAGAAGAATTCCGAGTTACAAGAAAAAAAGGAACAGAAGCGCCAGATACTGGGGCACTATGCAGTATTTACGATGCAGGAGAATATATTTGTGCCTGTTGTGAAACGCCATTATTTGACTCCACTATTAAGTTTAATTCAGGCACAGGGTGGCCCAGTTTTACACAACCTATAACTGAAAATGCTGTTAAATATATAAAAGACATTTCTTTTGGCATGATAAGAGTAGAAACTTTATGTAATACTTGCGATGCACATTTGGGACATATTTTTCCAGATGGTCCAGAACCTAGTGGTTTACGATATTGTATTAATTCTGTAGCAATGAAAATAAAAAAGAACGAGAATGAATAACAAAATAGAAATTGCAACAGTTGGTGGTGGTTGTTTTTGGTGTATTGAAGCCATATTTAATGAAGTAAAAGGAGTTGAAAAAATAGTTTCGGGCTACACTGGTGGTACTGCTCCAGGGAAACCAACTTACAAAGAAATCTGTTCTGGTTTAACTGGGCATGCCGAAGTAGTTCAGATGACATTTGACACAGAGATAATTTCGTATGAAGACATATTAAATTTGTTTATGACAAGTCATGACCCAACAACCTTAAACCGACAAGGTGGAGACTCAGGAACTCAGTACAGATCTGTTATCTATTATCATAACGAAAAACAAAAAGAGATTGCTAAAATTGTAACCAAAGAGGTTGCTTCTTATTATGAAAATTCTATTGTAACAGAAATAAGTCCTTTAGAAATTTTTCATGAAGCCGAAGATTACCACCAAGATTATTATAGAAATAATCAAAGTCAGGGGTATTGCAGCGCCGTTATAACACCAAAATTAACTAAACTCAGAAAAATGCATGCCAATAAATTGAAATAAAAAAATAAGATATAGCAATGAATAATGTACCGATAATAAAATTATATGGCGCAGAGAATTGCCATAAAACAAACTATTATAAATTACTATTAGCTTCTAAAAATTTCAACTACTCTTTTCTAGATGTTGAAAGTAATATAGACTATGCGGAAGAATTACAATCTTTATATGAGAATCGAAAACTTAATTTTCCTACCATTACCATTGGCACTAAAAAATTAAGAAATCCGACAAAAGAAGATTTAAACAAATGGTTAAACAAACTAATTATAAGTAAAATCGATTTAAAACACAACAAACAAGAACAACAGTTTACTTTAGATATTAATGGGAAAATCGCGAAAGTAGAATACAAAAAAAAAGACAACGGCTTACATTTAATTCACTCAGAAGTCCCTTTTAATTTACGAGGTCAAGGAATTGGTAAAATTCTAGTAGAAAAAACATTTGAAAAATTAACTAAAGAAGGATACAACGCAATTGCTGTTTGTTCTTATATAAAACTTGTTGCAAGTAGAAGCTCTAAATGGAAAAATATAATAACATAAATAAAAAACTAAAAATCAGGGATTCTTTCAACAAAGAACTACCTGCTGATACTATAACTGGCAATACAAGGAGACAGGTAACAAGTGCATGTTTTTCTTATGTGACGCCAAAAAAAACAGCAAACCCAATTCTTATACATGCTTCAAAAGAAATGCTTTCTGCTATTGGATTAACAGAAGAAGATAGCAAACAAAAACATTTTCTTGATGTGTTTACTGGAAATACATTGCTTGAAAATACAAATCCATATGCCATGTGTTATGGAGGCCATCAGTTTGGACATTGGGCAGGACAATTGGGGGATGGTAGGGCAATTAATTTAACAGAAATTGAACATAATAATAAACACTGGGCACTTCAATTAAAAGGTGCAGGAGAAACTCCATATTCAAGAACTGCAGATGGTTTAGCGGTTTTACGATCTTCAATTCGTGAATATCTTTGTAGCGAAGCCATGTTTTATCTTGGTGTGCCAACAACTAGAGCATTATCTATTGCTCTAACTGGAGACAAAGTACTAAGAGACGTTCTATACGATGGAAATCCTGCAGATGAGAAAGGAGCTGTGGTTTGTAGAGTTGCTCCGTCCTTTTTACGGTTTGGAAGTTATGAGATTTTTGCGTCAAGAAAAGACGAGACCAATCTAAGAATCCTAGTGAATTACACTATAAAACATCATTTTCCAAAAATAGAAGAAACCGATGAAAATAAGTATTTGAAATTTTTTAAAGAAGTTACTAAAAGTACTTTAGCAATGCTCATTCATTGGCAGAGAGTAGGCTTTGTTCATGGCGTTATGAACACCGATAACATGTCTATTCTTGGACTTACTATTGATTATGGTCCATACGGATGGCTAGAAGGTTATGAAGAAGGATGGACGCCGAATACTACGGATAAGCAATACAAAAGATATCATTTTGGCAACCAATCTAATATTGGTTTATGGAACCTGTACCAGTTAGCCAATGCATTGGCTATGTTATTAGATAATACCGAGGGACTAGAAAGTATTTTAAACGATTTTCGAGACGATTACCATCAAGAGTATTTAAAAATGATGAAATCTAAAATTGGGTTATTTACTAAAATAAAAAAAGATAGCAATTTACTTCATAATTTAGAGGAGATTTTACAACTGACAGAAACAGATATGACATTGTTTTTTCGGAATCTAAGCAATTTTAAAAAAGAAACAAATCCGTTGGAGGATACTTCCTTTTTAGATCCAATTATGGATTCCTTTTATAAACCATCAGAAGTAACCAGTTCTATTTTAGAAAGGTGGAAACAATGGTTCGTTCTATATAGCAGCAGGTTGCAAAAAGAAGCATTAAGTAATAGCCAACGAAAAGAAAAAATGGATGCTATTAATCCTAAGTATGTATTGCGAAATTATATGGCACAATTAGCCATAGATATGGCAGACAAAGGTGATTATTCTGTATTAAATGAATTATTTAACCTATTAAAGAAACCATATAATGAACAAAATGAATCGGAAAAATGGTTTGCAAAACGCCCAGAATGGGCAAGACATAAAGTGGGGTGCTCTATGCTTTCTTGCAGTTCTTAAACTAGTATAAAAAAATAGGCCCTAAAAATCTATAACGATTTTTAGAGCCTATCAATTTTTATTTTTATAGGTTTTATAAGCTAAACTCAACACCAAGAGTAATCGTGTTAAAAGAACTTCCATCCTTGCTAACTCCTGTATAAGAACCAACAATATCAATAGAATCGCTTATACCATAAGTAACTCTTGGACGGTAGTAAAGACCTCCATCATTACCGTCATTAACTCCAATAGCATATCCTAAATCTAATCCTACAGAAAACTCATCAGAAAGACCATAACGCCCTGTTGCTGCAACAGGAATAAATTGGGCAGCATCTGGCTTAAATTCAATAGTTACCCCACCAGACGAAGCACTATAAGTCTTTGCAAAACTATGAGAGTAACCAAGTGTAGCACCTGCTTCAAAACTATCTGCAACTTCCCAAAGATAAGTAGCATCTAATTGAACGTTAAAAGAATAAAGATCGGAAACATCTCCAACTGGAAGCCCTAAACTAGCACCACCCTTAAACTGCCCTTGAGCATTAGAAGTTGCAATTCCGAATACTGCTACTGCTGCAAAAAAAAGTAATTTTTTCATAATAATTTTAATTTACGAGAGGTAATCCTCCTCTACTGTTAATGGTTAAACTTTTAATAGTTACGGTAAAAGAGTACAAGCTATTGTACAGACTGTTAACTTAATGTAATAGATAACTGATGCAAAATTTAAATATTGCTTAAATCATAGAATTTTATCATGTATTACATCGAAAATATATAATAATTCATATTCAAAATTCACTCTACTTCAACCATACTTAAAAAAGTGAGGTTTTGTATTCTAAGCTAATGGCTTCTGCTGTATATCTAATTAATAGATTTAACCCAGAAAAAAGCCCAATCCTTATATAGACTGGGCTTAATTATTCGATATCTTTTCAAATTAACTTATCCTTTTACACTAGCTAATTTTGTAGTATTCTTAATTCTATTTATTTTTAAATCTCGCAATACATTAATCGCTTCTTCAACATATACATCTTTTGCAAGATTTTTATGCCAACGGTTTCTTTTTTCACGCAAAGTAGAATCCTTCGTAAACAATTCTTGTTCATATTTTAAAGATTCGAATGTTAAACGAGAATCGTAGTCATATAATTTTTTAAAGGATTCAATTCTTTTTTTATCCTTCTCTACTTCCTTCTTAAAATCTTCATAATTTAAAGAGATAACAACTTCGTCCTGCTGCTCCTTAATCCATCTAGCATTCTCCTCTATCAATTTTATTTGAGGATTTCCTGCCATACGTTTTTCACTATTTGCAATCATTTTATCATAATCTATAAAACCATCCCAAAGAGTATATTCTGCTGGAGTAATTTTATCCCAAGCCAAAGGAGTAGACTGTCCTCGTTCTCCTATATCAATAAAACTATATTTATCTGGAACAACTACATCGCTTTTTACCCCTTCTAATTGTGTAGAACCACCATTAATTCTATAGAATTTCTGCATGGTAAGCTTAATTGCTCCTAAATCTCCATGTTCATTACTACGTACAATATTACTAAGCGGAATAACATTTTGCACCGTTCCTTTTCCAAAAGTTTGCTTACTCCCTATTACTATTGCTCTTTTATAATCTTGCATTGCCGCAGCTAAAATTTCTGAAGCAGAAGCCGATAATTCGTTCACCATAATAACCAATGGACCATCCCATTGAACTCTCTCATCTTTATCTTCATGCACTTCTTTTCCTTTTTCCGCAGAACGTACTTGTACTATTGGGCCACTTTTAATAAACAAGCCTGCCATTTCTACAACAGTCTTTAAAGAACCTCCTCCGTTATCTCTTAAATCTAAGATTAATCCTTCTGCTCCTGCTGCTTTTAGTCGTTCTATTTCTTTAGCTACATCACTTGCCGCATTTCTCTTGGTGTAATCTTCAAAATCCACATAAAATTTAGGTAGGTTTATAAGTCCATAGGTTCTACCTTCTTTTATTACTGTAGCAGATTTAGCAAAAGATTCTTGTAATTCCACAACATCTCTTGTAAGGGATATAACCTCTATAGAACCATCTACTTTTTTTACCGTTAAATCTACCACCGTGCCTTTTGGCCCTTTAATAAACTTTATAGCATCGTCTAAACGCATACCAACAATATTTACAGGATCTTTCCCGTCTTGGCCTACTTTTATTATTTCATCGCCAACTTCTAAACGTTGGTCTCTCCAAACTGGTCCACCAGAAATAACCTCTACTATCTTTGTATGGTCTTTCTTTTTTTGTAGTCGTGCTCCAATTCCTTCAAATTTTCCAGACATTCCAGCATCAAATTTTTCCTTTTCATCAGGAGCAAAATAATACGTATGTGGATCAAAGGCATCTACAATAGTATTAATATACTGTACAAACCAATCTTCCCGCTTTAAATCGTCTACGAAATCAAAAAACTCATCCAAAGTACTTTTCATCGATTCCCTAGAAGATGCTTCAATTTCCTCTTTAGTTAACTTTTTACCAGAAGTATCATCAACAGTTTTGAATCCAGCCTCATTGTCTTCTAATTTTGAATCGAACGTACTAAGTGTAGCATATTTTAATTGCTTTCTCCATCTTTCCTTTAAAGCCTTTTTAGACCTAGCGAATACCTTTTCTTCATACTTTATATCAATTGTTTCCTTAATTGAATAATCAAAAGGTTTTATCAATACATCTGTATAAATGTTTTTAGATTCTTCCATTCGCTTCATTAGCCTCTCATAAACCAAATTAAAAAAGCTTATATCCGTATTTTTTATTTGATCATCGATCTGAAATTTATATTTTTCAAAATCTTTAATATCAGATTCTAAAAAATAACGTTTTGTAGGATCCAATACATCTATAAAACTTTCAAAAATATGGACAGAAAAATCATCATCAAAAGCCTTTGGTTCATAATGACCTTTTTCTAAAACATAGGTAATTAAATCCAACAACAATTTATCTTTATCGTTTGTCTCGAAAGACTTATTAGTAAAACTACATGAGGCTACTGCAATGAGCATAACTAATAAAGCGTAGGCTAAATTCCTTTTCATATATAAATTATTTTGCTTAGAATGTTTTATTTTTTGATGTATTAAATCAATCTACACCATTAAATACATTATGATTTCCCTAATATACTGAAAAAACCATGCCAGATTATAAATGAGACATTTAATTTTTTGTTAAACAAAATCAATAATTAGTAAAACTACAATCATTTTAAAAAACATAACATTTTAAAAACGTATTTTTACTATATAAATTATACTCTATGAAAAAACCTTTGATTCTTGTTACTAATGATGATGGTATCACAGCTCCAGGATTACGATCATTAATTGGTGCTTTAAATGAAATTGGAGAAGTCATAGTAGTAGCCCCTGACAGCCCCCAATCTGGCATGGGGCACGCCATAACTTTAGATAGTACACTATATTCTAAAAAAGTTATAATAGACGCTGAAAACGGCGCTTCAGTAGAATACAGTTGTAGTGGAACTCCCGCGGATTGCGTGAAAATAGGGTTACAAGAATTATTATACAGAAGACCTGATATCTGCATAAGTGGTATTAATCATGGTTCTAATTCCTCTATTAATGTTATTTATTCTGGCACAATGAGTGCTGCTATTGAAGCCGGAATAGAAGGGATTCCATCCATAGGGTTTTCTCTATGTGATTTTGCTTGGGAAGCTGATTTTGGCCCTGCAAAAAAAATTGTAAAAAAAATTGTTTTAGAGGCCTTATTAAACGGGATACCAAGAGGTGTTGTACTTAATGTAAATATTCCAAAGCTCAGCTATGCCGATTTTAAGGGCATCAAAATTTGCAGACAAGCCAGAGCCAATTGGAAAGAAAAGTTTGATAAAAGAACGAATCCTATGGGAAAAGATTATTACTGGCTCACGGGAGAATTTGAACTTTTGGACAAAGGTGAAGATACAGATGAATGGGCATTGGCCAATGGTTATATCTCTATTGTGCCAACTCAATTTGACTTAACTGCACACCACGCTATACAAAGAATTAATAACTGGAAGTTAAACGATTAAATTTTAAAATAAGTGAATAAAAAAGAAGTAATTATAGGTTTTATAGTCGGAATAATTGCAAATACCATTGGTACTTTGCTTTACATTTTATTATTTTCTGAATTCGGCATTGTCGAGACTTACAAAGCAGCTGTACAACAAGGACATGTAGGAAGTATTTTAGCTCTAGGAGCTATACTTAACTTAGCAGCCTTTTTTGCCTTTTTAAAAATACGGAGAGATTATAGAGCCAGAGGTGTATTAATTGCGACACTCCTAACAGCTTTGCTTATTTTATATTACAAAGTGTTTTAAAAATATCAGCTTAAAAAAATAACATCTTAGGGATAAGCGCGAAGGATAAACCTTCCTTGATTTTAAGGAAATTAAAATACATAGGCTATCGTCAAATATTATTAAATTAAGGGCAGAAATGTCATTCTGAGCGCAGTCGAAGACATTTAACCTCTGTTCTTTATTGCGTTTCGACTTAGCCCTGTCTTGAGCGAAGACGAAAGGCTTAACGAGACTAAATATCCATACCTTAATGACATTGGGCTATCGTTTTTAGATTATAAAACTACACATTTAGAAAACTCAGAAGTATGAAATATTACATTATAGCAGGAGAAGCTTCAGGAGATCTTCATGGATCTAATCTTGTTAAAGCACTTAAACAGCAAGATTCTAATGCTACAATTAGATGTTGGGGCGGCGATTTAATGGCTGCGGCAGGAGCAGAACTAGTCTTTCACTACAAGGAGCGTGCATTTATGGGATTTTTAGAAGTTATTCTAAACCTAAAAAAAATACTAGGCTTCATTGATACTTGTAAAGCTGATATTGCAAAATTTAAACCAGAGGCATTAATTCTAATTGATAATTCCGGATTTAATTTACGTATTGCAAAATGGGCTAAAGAAAACAATATAACTACACATTACTATATTTCGCCGCAAATATGGGCATCCAGAGAAGGACGAATAAAAAAAATTAAACGAGATGTTGATTATATGTATGTAATACTTCCTTTTGAAAAGGAATTTTATAAAAAACATAAGTATCCCGTACATTTTGTTGGTCACCCATTAATCGATGCAATTAATAACAGACAAAAAACAGAAGCCAGAGCATTTAAAATCACACATAATTTAGACGATAAAAACCCAATTATTGCACTTTTACCTGGTAGTCGTAAACAAGAAGTAGAAAAAATGTTATCTATAATGCTTTCGGTTACCAAATCATTTCCAAATTATCAGTTTGTAATTGCTGGCGCTCCTAGTTTAGACGATGACTTTTACGAAGTTTTTTTAACAAATCCACAGGTAAAATTCATCTCTAATGAAACCTATACATTATTAAGTATCTCTCAAGCTGCACTGGTAACTAGTGGTACAGCTACATTAGAAACAGCCTTATTTAAAGTCCCACAAGTGGTATGTTATAAAGCCAATTGGATTTCTTACCAAATTGCCAAGCGTATAATTACATTGAAATACATTTCTTTAGTGAATTTAATAATGGATAAAGAAGTTGTAAAAGAATTAATTCAGGGTGATTTAAATACAAAAAAACTAACAATAGAATTGTCAAAAATACTAGTGGATTCTAACCGAGAAACGCTTCTAGAAGCGTACAATGATTTAGAAAAAAAATTAGGAGGAAAAGGAGCTAGTAAAAAAACCGCTGCCTTAATCCTAGAAAATTCGTAGCTTTGATACGTCATCTCATTCTAATTATTAAAGATTAATAAACCCAGAATGTTTCGTAAACTACTATCTCTTTTATTCCTTAGTTTATTTATAGGCTGTGGTGTTTATAAAAAGAAAACCACCTACGCTAAAGAGCGAAAGGTTACGGTTGAAGCTTCTGCTACTAAGGAAATACAACCAAAAGATAGTATCCTGACAATTATTCCTGCAACAAGTTTCACTCAAGCCGATGCTATCATAAATACCGCCTTAACCTATACTGGAGTGCGTTATAAATTTGGTGGCACCACTAAAAAAGGAATGGATTGCTCTGGTCTTTTATTTGTCTCTTTTAAAAAGCATGGCGCTTCGCTTCCCAGAGTATCTATTGCTATGGCAAAAGAGGGAAGGCGGATAAAAATTACTAAGGTTAAAAAAGGCGATCTTCTCTTTTTTAAAACGCGAAGAGGAAAAAAAATAAACCATGTAGGCCTAGTGGTTTCTGTTAATAAGGATGAAATTAAATTTGTACACGCCTCTTCTTCGAGAGGAGTAATTGTCTCTTCGCTACGGGAAGGGTTTTGGAATTACGCTTTTGTAAAAGCTACACGAGTGCTTTAATATACTTTTCTAGTATACTATGGGAATATTAAAATTTGTTTCTGTAAAGCTTCTTCTTTCCCTAATTATTGGTATAGTCCTTGGGTTTTATTGTGATATATCTCTACCTCTTTTTTTAGCCTTTTCTATAACCTCCTTTATTTCTCTTGGACTTGTATTATTTCTATCAAAAAGAAAAAAGACTTTTCTTTTTGGAGCCTTAGCCGCAATCACTACAATGAGTATTGGCTTTGCATCCGTTACAATAACGCAGTCTAAAAATTACATTACTAATTATGAAAATCAGAACCTGAAAGAAAACCAAACACTGCATTTAAAAATACGTGAAATATTAAAACCAAATCTATATTCTAATAGATATATAGCAAGCATTTACAGAATAGACACTAAAAAAGCTTCAGGCAAAATTATTCTAAACATAAAAGTAGATTCTACTACTCAAAAATTAGAAATAGATCATGAACTCTTCGTTTATTCAAAATTACAAGAGGTTAAAACTTCTTTAAATCCACATCAATTTGACTATAAAAATTATTTAAGAAAATTAGGCATAGTACATCAAATACAATTATATGACAACAATTATTTTTTAAAAGAAGACACTTCAAAAACAATTTATGGTATTGCTGCAACTATTCGGGAAAACATTATTTCAAAATTAAAACTTGCAAATTTCAAAGAGGAAGAGTTAGGCATCATTCAGGCTCTTTTATTAGGACAACGAAATGATATTAGCACTAAAACCTATGAAGATTATAAAAATGCAGGAGCGGTTCACATACTAGCTGTATCTGGCTTACATATCGGAATTATACTCCTAATACTTTCCATTTTCTTAAAACCATTAGAAAGACTTAAATATGGAAAAACTATTAAACTAATAAGCATTGTAATTCTACTTTGGTGCTTTGCGCTACTTGCAGGGTTTTCGGCATCTATACTTCGCGCTGTGAGTATGTTTAGTTTTTTGGCGTATGCACAATATTTAAACAGACCTACAAACACGTTTAATATTATGGCACTCTCCATGTTCTTTATACTCCTTTTTTCCCCATTGCTCTTATTTCAAGTAGGGTTTCAAATGAGTTATGCTGCCGTATTTTCCATTGTTTGGGTATATCCTATGCTATTAAGATTCTGGTATCCAAAAAACTGGGCAACCAGAAAAATTTGGCAATTACTATCCGTTAGTTTGGCTGCTCAATTAGGTGTTCTACCAATAAGCTTATTCTATTTTCATCAATTCCCAGGGCTTTTCTTTATTTCGAACCTACTAATTGTACCGTTTTTAGGAATTATTCTAGGCTGTGGCATTCTGGTAATTCTCCTAGCACTTCTAAACACCTTACCAGAATTCTTAATTCTTTTTTATTCAAAATTGATATATGGAATGAATGCTATCATAAAATGGGTAGCCACACAGGAAGGCTTTATTTTCACTAACATTTCTTTTGACTCCACACAGCTGCTACTTGGCTATTTAGGTATTATAACAATGCTACTCGCCTTTACAAAAAGAAGTTTTAAACGAATTTCGCTTTTCTTATTAACCATTATCGGGTTTCAGATTTATACCTTTTATTCGGGTTATACTGCACAGCAAAAAAATGCTGTTTTAGTATTGCATCAAACCAGAAACACCCTGTTATTACATCAAACAAAACGTAATTTATCTGTTATCACTTCCAATGATATGTATTCAAACAAGCTCATATCAAACTATGAAGTAGCAGAACGGATTACACAGATTCAATACCAAACTTTAAAAAATGTATATAAAATAGAAGAAAAAAAACTCTTTGTTGTAGATAGTCTAGGAATATTTCCGCCTAAAAAAATAATAGCAGACTATATATTACTAACACAATCTCCAAAAATTAGTTTAGACCGACTCATTACAACTACACATCCAAAAATGATTATAGCAGATGGTAGCAATTACAAAAATAATATAGCACCCTGGAGGAAAACTTGCGCCAAAAGAAAACTCCCTTTTCACTATACTGGCGAAAAGGGAGCGTATTATTTTAAATAATATTTAGTGGTCTGCTAACTCAAAACCTTCGGTTTCATCGTTATGCATTTCTACCTCTTTATCTTCCGCACCATGCGTTAATCTTTTTAATGGTTTTAATATTGCAATAACTAGCAATCCAAAAATAATAGTAAATATCGCTATACCTGTAAAGATTGAAAACTCTCCATATTGAGAAGCTGTTTCTCCAATAATACCTGCAACTTTATTACCCAAACCAGTTGCGGCCCAATAAACACCCATCATTAAAGCGGCGTATTTTACAGGAGCAAGTTTTGTAACAAATGATAACGAAACTGGTGACAAACAAAGTTCCCCAATAGTATGAAAGAAATATGCTAAAACTAACCAATACATTGCAGAAGATCCAGTGCTCTCATATTGCATTGATGCTGCGGTCATAAAAAGGAACCCAACTCCCATTATAACAATACCAGTTGCCATTTTAAACAAGGAAGAAGCTTCTTTATTTTTCAACTTTCTATTTGCCCATATATTTGCGACTAACACTGCGAATAAAATAATAAATCCGGCATTAACACCCTGAAAGAATTCTGTTGGCACTTCCCATCCCATAACCATTCTATCGGTTTTTGTTTTAGTATATAAATTCATTAGTCCACCAACTTGTTCAAAAGCTCCCCAAAAAACAATGGTTAGTAAAAAAGATAATAGCAATACTATATATCTATCTTTGTCTACCTTAGACTCTAATGTTTTGTATATCATCATCATCATCCCAGTTACTAAGGAAAGAAATATAAACAAAGCTCCATATCCCCAATGATCAGTACCTTCAAAACTAAATCCGGCATAAACAGATAGTCCCAATAAAACAGCCACAATAGCTAATTGCATTGGCGATTTTAACAATTGTGAAAATAATTCAAAGACACTTACGTCATCCTTTTTAGCTTCTTCGGTAGGTTTATTACCAACAGTTACTAAATACTTATGACCATATATATAAACCAACAAACCAAGTAACATTCCAATTCCCGCAAGACCAAAACCAGCATGCCAACCGTAAGCCTTAACTACCAAGCCTACAGCTATAGAAGATAGCAAAGAACCAAGGTTAATACCTACATAAAAGATACTAAAACCTTTGTCTCTACGAATATCATTTTTCTTATAAAGACCACCTACCATAGAAGATATATTTGGCTTTAACATACCAACACCACCTATAATAAATCCTAAACCAGTGTAATAAGCCCATAAAGCGTCTACTGCTAAAACACTGTGACCTATAACCAGTAAAATACCCCCAATTAATACCGTTCTTTTTTGGCCTAAAAATTTATCTGCAATCATTCCTCCAGGAATCGAAGAAATATACACCAACATGGTATACCATCCATATAGAGAAAGAGCCTCCATATCTGTCCACCCTAATCCAGATTGCACATTATTTTCCATGGTAGTTGCTGCCATATAAAGCACCAATAAAGCTCGCATTCCATAATACGAAAATCTTTCCCACATTTCTGTAAAAAACAAAACATAAAGTCCGACTGGATGTCCAAATAGCTCTTTCTGATGTGGTTGTTTCACTACAATTCCCATATATTATTTAATTTTGTTGTTGGTTTTCTAAATTATTACTCCTTAAACTACTTCTGATAAGTAAAAAATATCGCTTCAAAACGAAGAAAACTTCCGAATCTTCAATAAAACGATTAAATTCTCCCAAGAATACTAATAATTTCATTAAAAAATAAACTTTAAACTAAAAATATTGCAATTTATTGGCAATTACTTCATTTAGAGCAAGAACTAACATTTACTACCACAGTAGGTGTTTTTTTCTAAAACTTATTAAACCATAACGAATTTGTATATTTTAAATACCTATAGCCTTTCTAAAGCCTGTTTATATCTGAATAACTATCTTTATAACTTGAAATAAATAACTCTATGCTTGTTCCTATTGAAGGATTTTCCAAATTAAGTAAAAAAGAAAAAATAGATTGGATAGCCTCCAACTATACTAACAATTCTAAGGAAACCAAAAACATTCTGGAACAGTATTGGAATTCTAATAATACGTTACAAAAACTTCACGACGAATTTATAGAAAACACCATTACAAACTACTACCTTCCTTTTGGCATTGCTCCTAATTTTCTAATTAACAATAAGCTTTATGCAATACCAATGGTAATTGAAGAAAGTTCCGTTGTAGCAGCAGCAAGTAAGGCAGCTAAATTTTGGTTGTCTCGTGGTGGATTTAAAACTACGGTTATAGATACCGAAAAAGTTGGTCAGGTACATTTTATGTATGAAGGGGATTTTAAGAAATTAGAAAAATTTATTTCAGAAATTACGCCAAAATTTATTTCAGACACAAAAGAAATCATCTCGAATATGGAAAAACGTGGTGGTGGTATTAAGAATATTGAATTGCGGAATAAAAGCGCATCACTCAAAAATTATTACCAACTACATTGCACTTTTGAAACACTTGATGCAATGGGAGCAAACTTTATTAATTCCTGTTTAGAATCATTTGCCCAAACCCTAAAAAACGAAGCAGCCTCTTATTCTAATTTTTCAGACACAGAAAAAAACATAGAGGTTGTAATGAGTATTCTATCTAATTATGTACCCAATTGTTTGGTAAGAGCAGAAGTAAGTTGCCCAACAGAAGCACTAAATGAGGATACCGGTATTTCTCCGATTGATTTTGCAAAAAAAATGATTAGGGCTGTAGACATTGCCAAAGCAGAACCATACCGAGCCGTTACCCACAATAAAGGAATTATGAACGGCGTTGATGCGGTTATACTCGCTACAGGAAACGACTTTAGAGCGGTAGAAGCAGGAACACACGCATTTGCCTCCAAATCTGGCACCTATTCTAGTTTAACACACGCAACAATTGAAGAGGGTATTTTTAAATTCTGGATAGAGATTCCACTAGCTTTAGGAACTGTAGGCGGTTTAACACGTTTACACCCATTAGTAAGATTAGCATTAGAAATTTTACAAAAACCTTCGGCAAAAGAACTAATGCAAATAGTTGCAGTTGCAGGTTTAGCTCAGAATTTTGCTGCTGTACGATCTTTGATAACTACTGGCATACAAAAGGGGCATATGAAAATGCACTTACTTAACATTCTAAACCAATTAGGAGCCACAGATAAGGAAAAAGAACTACTGACGAATCACTTTAAAAAACATCCAATTACGCACGGCGCCGTTGTAGATGCTTTTCAAAAACTACGAATAAACGACTAATGACAAAGGAGTTTTACAGCAACGGAAAGTTATTACTAACAGGAGAATATGCTGTTCTAGATGGCGCTTTAAGCCTTGCAGTGCCTACCACTTATGGACAATCGCTAACCGTAAAAAGTAATAGTTCAACCGAACTCCTTTGGAAAAGTATTGACGAAGCTGGAATTTGTTGGTTTGAATGTAAATTGAAATTGGAAGGAATTCAAAAAGGAATTCAAAAACAATCTATAATCGTTACTAAAAATACAGAGATTGCAGAAATGCTTTTTAAAATTTTGTTTGAAGCAACAAAACTGAATGTCGAATTTTTAAATTCTAATAGCGGATGCGAAGTAACAACTAAACTTACCTTTCCTAGAGAATGGGGTTTAGGCACATCTTCTACATTAATAAACAATGTAGCATCTTGGGCTCAGGTAGACGCTTACGTTCTATTAAATAAAACATTTGGAGGTAGTGGTTATGACATTGCTTGCGCACAGCATAACACTCCTATTCACTATACTTTAAAACAAGGAATATCTACGACAAAGGAGGTTTCCTTCACTCCAACATTTAAAGAAGAATTATTTTTCGTCTATTTAAATAAGAAACAAAATAGTAGAGATGGAATAGCACAATACAGAAAGAGCGATTTTGATACAGCTTACTTAATAGAAAAAATATCCCGTATCACTTTAAAAATGACCTCTTGCACAAATTTAGAAGATTTTGAAACACTTATAGAAGAACATGAAAATCTAATTGCCAACACGCTTCAGATTCCTTTGGTAAAACCAACCTTGTTTCCCACATATAAAGGAGTCCTAAAAAGTTTGGGTGCCTGGGGTGGTGATTTTGTTCTAGCCACAAGACAAGACGCCTTGGAATACTTTCCAAAAATGGGATATAAAACAGTTATTCCATATTCCAAAATGGTACTATAAAAAAAGCCTTCAATTTCTTGAAGGCTTTTTTTATATATTTCAAACTATTCCCTAATAGAATACAGCTCTATTATCTTCAATTTCTGCAGCAGCTTTTAATGCTGAAGGTACAGCTCCAAATACTTTGTTCACATTAGTTGTTTTTAAAGTATTTGCATAAGTACTATAATTATCCAGTTTTGTAGCTTCTTCCTTTTTGGTAACCTTAATTACAAATACGCCACTTTCTCCTTGAATAAGACCAGATGTACCATCTAGACTTAAAGCAAATGCATTACCAACAACTAAAGCTTCTCTGCCAGCACCAGGAATTGTAGGAGAGTTCATTGTTAATGCAGAAGCATTAGATAAACTTACATTATTATCTTTAGCAAAATCGGCCATTGATTTTCCTTGATTAGCATTAATAATCTGTGCCGCCTTTTTCTCATTTCTAAGCTTAGACAAAACAGAAGCAGAAGCATCTTCTACCGAAGTAAGTCCTTCTTTATACTTAGCTGTTAGTTGCACAACTGCATAACCATTATTAATATTAAAACGTTTTACAGCACCAACTTCCGTATCTTCATTAAAAGCCCATTGCACAACATTTCTTTGTGCTGAAAGACCTGGTAGGTTCTCATCTAAAGCTTTAATTTTATTTACGGGTCTTACTAAGTAAGTACTTTCCTTAGCTACATCTAAAAAGGAATTGTCTTTAGAAGATGCATCCATTTCAAATTTAGTTGCATCTGTAAACAATTTGTTTATTGTTTCTTCTGAAGGCTCAATTTCTCTTACCAAAGTAGCAACTCTATAAAGATCTCTTTTATCATCTACTTTAATAATATGAAAACCAAATTCTGTTTCTAACAATCCAATATACCCTACTTTATTACTAAAAGCAAAGTCGTTAAACTTAGCCGTCATTACACCTTCTTGGAAGTATCCTAAATCACCTCCATTAGCGGCAGAAGGTCCATCTGAATTATCTCTTGCCAATTGCGTAAAAACAACATCTGTTTTCTTTGCTTCTTTCAACAATCTATTTGCCTCTTTTTCAGCTTCCTCTTTAGTTCTCTTAATTGTTGGGTTTGCTCTTTCTGCACCTTCATAAGTAACTAAAACATGACTTGTTTTAACCGAAGCATTTGCTTTCTTGCCTACCATTCTTGATATCTTCAAAGTGTTACCATCTTTATAAGGGCCATAAACCTCTCCAACTTTTAAAGTTGCCAGTGTATCTGCAAATCTTATAGATAAATCTTTTTTGGCTCTATAAAGGGTATCATACTTTATATCCGAATTTCTATCTAAAAAAGCAGCTAAATCATTTGTTTTTCTAAAACCGATAACCGTATCTGTTTCTTTGGTCGTATCATTATATCCGATTGTATCTTCTAATAATTTTGAAACTATACCTTTAATAGCAGCTTCATCTTCTACAGACGATTTTTCTTGAAAATAAACAAACTGAATATCTCTAGATTTCTCTTGCTTAAACTCTTCTTTGTGCGCTGTAATATAAGCTGCAATCTCTTTTTTAGAAACAGCAACAGAACTATCTACGATAGAAGAATAAGGCACACGTGCATATCTTATGTCAACTTTATCATTAGATAACTTATAATTTAGCTCTCCTTCTTTTAAAGTTGCTCCTACACCAGCTTTTACTAAGTTAAAATAAATTTGCTCTTTAGCACTCTGCATAATTGATTTCTCTTGCTGTAACCACAAGTTATATTGTACAGGGCTGTTTTCTTTTATATCTAATATAAACTCTCTGAACTTGTTTTGATCAAAAACTCCATTTTCATTCAGAAACTGTGGATTTTGACTATACCCAGGATTTGTTTTTATAAAGTTTATAATTTGATCTTGTTCAATATTTATACCCAACTCTTCTATTTGTTGTCCTAAAGTAGAACTTCTAACTTCTTGGTCCCAAACTCTATTGACTATCTGCATAGAAGTCATATTTGCACCATAAGCCTGAGATTCCGATTCCATTTTTCTTCTAAAATCATCTATGGAAACTTCTTCTCCATTAATCTCTCCGATTGCAGAGCCAACTTTTGCTCCACCGCCCATACTGCTACTAGTAAAAATACCAGATACAACAAATGCAAATAATGCTAAACCAATAATTAATATCAGAATAGTAGTTCTTTTCCTAATGTTCTCTAAAATTGCCATTATATAGAATGTTTAAATTCAGTTTGCGAAATTACCATTTTCTTTGAGATAATAAAAACTAAAATAAGCCTAACGGACGGATAATATAACCTTACATTAAATTATTAACTAAATGTACTTAGAAAATAAAAAAAATAAAGTCTTAGAAAATTATTCCTTATCAAGAATTTGTAATGAAACCAAATCTATTTTAGTATTAGAAACTTCTAAGATATTAAACAGGAAATTGTCTACTCTAATTTGTGTGTTCTGCTCAGGAATTTCGCCGGTTTCATTAACAATTAACCCTCCCAGAGTTTCATATTCATCACTTTCTGGCAATTCTAACTTATAATTCTCATTGAGATAATCAACCTCAAACCTAGCGGAGAATTTAAAGTTATTTTCATCAATTTTCTCCTCATATAAATCTGTAGAATCGTGTTCATCTTCAATCTCTCCAAACAATTCTTCTACAATATCCTCAACAGTCATAATTCCAGAAGTTCCTCCATATTCATCTAAAACTACTGCCATGCTCTTTCTTTTCTTTGCTAGAACATTTAATATATCATTAATTAACATCGTTTCTGGAACAAACTCTACTGGCAACAAAATACTTTTCACAGTCTTAGGCTTACGAAACAACTCGAAGGAATGTACATACCCAATTATATTATCTATAGTGCCTTTAAAAACTAGTATTTTGGTATAACCTGTATCCGTAAATAGTTTGGCTAGATTTTTAGTCGTTTCATGCAACTCTACCGCCATTATTTCTGTCCTGGGCACCATTACCTCTCTTGCCTTAACTTCAGAAAAGTCTAACGCATTTTTAAAAATCTGTATTTCAGAATCTACTTCATCCTCCTCCTCTACAGTTTCCATTTGTTCTGTAATATAATCTCCAAGCTCCATTTTACTAAAAGCCAATTGCACTTGATCACCATCCGTTTTAAAGAAAGCTTTCAGTATAAAGTCAGAAATCAAAATTATAAACCAAGAAATAGAAGAAAAAATAACATAAAAAAAATAAGCTGGAAGAGCCAAAACTCTTAAAAGTGTATTCGCATAAATTTGAAATAGCACCTTAGGAATAAACTCTGCAGTAAGTAAAATAACCAGTGTAGAAAGAATAGTTTGTGTCACCAAACTAAAATCTGTAAGCAGTAAATTTACAATACCCACAGAAGATGGATGCATTGCCGAAAACCAATTCATCAAAACATCGCCCATATAAAACCCATATATTACCAAGGTTATATTGTTGCCAATAAGCATAGTTGCGATAAACTTAGAAGGTTTCTTTGTAAGCTTGGTTAGTATTTTAGCAAGTAATCCACCTTGCTTTTTTTCAATTTCTATATGAATTTTATTCGCAGAAATATATGCTATTTCCATTCCAGAGAAAAAAGCAGATAATACCAATGACAATACAATAATGACAAAGGAAGTTTCCAAAATTACTTTTAATTATTGGGTTTACGGTTTTCAAATTTCTTTCTATACTTTCTTCTAAACAGAAACATTCCAATAGACATTACCGCAAAGAAAACAAAGAAATATGCTCTACTACGTTCTGTATTCCAAAGCGAAACAATTTCATATAAGGAAACTACACCAACAATAAGGTATAAATATTCTGTGTACTTTAATAATTTAGTCATTATTCTTCATTATTTATTATCATGATGCCATATGTTTTATGCGCCTTTAGAAAATTCATGTTTTTGTTAAAATCCATTCCTTCTCCATCTAAAACAGAATCATCTTCTGGGTCGGTAAAGGTAAAATTTTCTTGGGTAAAAATCCATTCAAATTCTCGATCATAATACAATTGTGGCGCTTCTAACTTTTTACCATCATGTGTTTCTACAACAACATTACCCTGCAAATCTATTAAATTCGTTGCAGAATAAATAATTCCATAATCCGCAGATATGGTGCTTTTATTTCCGTCTTTATCAAAAAACTCTATTACAACACCTTCTGGAAAAGTTTGGTAAGGAAATTTTAAATTTTCATAATCTTCCCGAACAGGGCTAGACAAAATAGCTATTACTCTTGAAGAAGAAATTTCTTCACTCTCCATTGGTTTTTCTAATTCTGTATAAGTAAGTGTAAAATTTTTGGCTATTCCCTGTGGATACACTAGCATCTGCGCTTCTTCTCCTTCCCCTTTGTAGGTGTCCTTACATGAAAAAAAAAGCATTGCCGTAGTAGCAACTACAGCAATGCTTTTTAATTTATTTATAAATTTTTCTTTCATCTTATAAGCTAGGCACTTTTACGCTACCACCTACCCAACATTTAAATGTAACAGTCTTACCTCCCATTCCAGAATTAAATATATCTGTTTTCGTTGGTGCTTTTGCGCTATAACTAGCAGCAGATCTCTTTGCTCTACTACTTAAAGAAGGATCTACTCTCGAAGCTTTTCTTGCCATACTAGCAGCTTTCCAATATATAGCTAATTTTTCAAATCTACTTGTTCCACATTGGTTAGCACTACCTGCATAAAGACTAGCAATTAACAAATACGCTTTTCCATTGGAAGAGTTAGCACTTAATGCTTTTTGTGCATAATTTCTAGAGGTAGATTTACTTCCCTTTTTCTTATAAATTACAGCTATTTTATACATAAGATCAGACTTCTTATACGAATCCGTTTCTAACTCACCAGCTTTATTAAAGTCAGCAATTGCTCCTTTCGTATCCCCTGCTTTCATTTTTAGCATACCACCATACATATATGCTTTTGCTGATGGATCCAATGCCAATTGCGCTTCAAATAATTGTTTAAACAAAGGATCGTCCGTACAATCTTTACTAAACATTCTTCCTACTGCTCTCTTTACCCAAACAACATCATTTTTCTTTGCATCAAAACTCTTTTTGTATAATGGAATTAAGTTTCCACAATCTGCCAAGGCTCCTAATTTGGAATCAATACTACTTGCTATTTTTCCAAATGATTTAGAATTTGTTGTAGCAGATTTTAACCTTTTCTTTTCTTTATTCGTTAAAGTACCTGCCTCTTCTTTAGGCAAAAGATTCTTTATTAAAATAGTTAGTTTCTTATTTTCTTCTCCTACTTTTTCTGTTACTTCATCATAAGCATTAAATACAGCCTGTAAATCTTTTTTTCCTGATTTATGCAAATTAACTAAACTAGAAAAGTATAAATACAATGCTCTTGGATGCTTAAAATTCTTTCTATCCTCTGTAAATGCCTTATCAAGAATATTATATAATTCTTCATCAGAAGCCATTTTATGCTTAAACTTTAACAAAGCTTGATTCACTAAAACCTTTCCTAAAGGTGATTTTGCCGGAAAATACTTTCTCCCTTCATCATGTAAGGTTAATAAATCAGAAATATAAGCGTCTTTATCTGCTCCTGAAGATTTTTTAATTTTATCTGCAAGTATTCTTTTCCCTAAGATAAATGTTGCATTATTTAATCCAGGACATTCTGCATACACCATTTTCCAAGGTGTATATGCTGCATCATAATTTTTCACCTTTGCATGTTCTGAGAATATAGAAAGGTTTGTCATACATTCTGGGTTTTGAGCCTGAGCATTACTTGCTCCTACAACACCCAAAATTGCTATCGCCATTAAGTAAAGTTTCTTTTTCATCTTTTTGTTAGTTTATTGTGGTTAATGTTTTTTTAGTTAATTTTTGTCTTTCTGAACCAAGAAGAATCATTTAGTGACAACCCTAAACTTATTTTAAAATAATTCTCTTCTACTAGAGAAGCCGCCGTTGTTCCTCTTTTTCCAACCTCAAAACCTATGTTAAGATTAGAAAGATTTCCGCCCAGTGGTAAACCAAGTCCAAAAGTTATGCCAAGATTATTTATTTCTTCATTATTCACTACCATTCCTGATTTTGTATACTTTGCACCTGCCCTATAAGTTACTCTTTTTAAATAACTAGAGAATGAAGAGTAATCTGGCACAATATACCCGCCAATACCAATACTACTTGCATTTTTATAACTCAAGTTAGAAGCTCCTAAAAAGTTGCTATCAAAAGAACTAAGTTGCTGAAAACTATATTCTGCACCTATGAACCAATTTCTATCTTTACCATACCCTAACCCAAAAACCGTAGTTGGTGGTATTTTAAATGTCGTATTTTTAAAAAGTCCTAACTCCAAATCCTCTCCTTGTATCTCTATACCAGTTTGTGTCATAGAACCTCTTCGCTGAGAATTTTCAGACACCAAATTACTTTGAGAATTTACAGCAAGAGAAGCAAACATCCTGTGGCTATTCTTTAACAAAGGGCTATAGTTTAGTGCGAAATTAAAATCCGCACCGCCAATTCGGGCTGTTTTCCTATCAAATGCATCAAACTGAACATTCTCTCTACTTTCAAAAATTTCAGTTTCTAATGTTCCATAATTATAATTAGCAGTAACACCAACACTAACATCTTTAAATATTTCATACCCTACAGAAAGATACACTTTATTTATTCCACCTCCTCCAGAAACCTGACTTCTAACATTAGTTCCGTCAATATTTTTCTCAGTCAATATAGAATAACCAACCGAAGAATAAGGCATTATTCCAAATCCAAGTCCAAAACCTTTTCCTAGTTTAAATCCAAGAGATAGATATTCCAAACTAGAAACAGAGCTATTTTGAGTATTTGTATCGCTTTTAAGATTAATATTCCTGTAAGAGAAACCAGCTGTATACGTTGTCAAAGCCAACTTGCTATATGCAGCAGGGTTTTTAAGATTAACATGAATGCTATCTGCAAACATACTTAGACCACCCATCATTTGACTTTCTACGGTTTCGACAGCTCTTAACTCTCCTATTCCAAAATAAGAATAAGGGGAAACGGTACCATTCTGTGCCTGTATGCCACCAGCTATACAGAACAATATTGCAATAAAAATTTTCTTAATCATCTAGCGTTTGTTGTATTCTAACAGATAGTTTAACCCCTCTAGGAGAAATTTAGAATGCGCAAATATGGTATTTTTTAATCGGTTAGACAAAAAACGAGCATCACCTCCTGTTAAAATAACTGTTAAATCTGTAAAACGTTCTTTATATTGGTTAATAACTCCATCAATTTCATTACAAACTCCATTTACAACACCACTATGAATACATGCTTCAGAACTCACACCAATAAAATCGAGAACTGATTCCTTTTTCAACAAAGGTAGTTTAGAAGTTTGTTTGTTTAATGCCCTATACCTCATGCTTATACCTGGTGAAATAGCACCACCTAAATAGATTCCTGCTTTGTTTATTACATCAAAAGTAATACAGGTGCCAGCATCTATTACTAAAGTATTTTTCTTCGGATTGAAGTAAAAAGCAGCCGTAGCAAGAGCAATTCTATCTACACCTAGCGTTTCTGGAGTAGTATATTTATTTTTAAATGGAACTTTAGAAAACGCACTTAATTCATACACCTCGCAAAAAACAGAAACAACCGCAATATCTTGCTTGCTTAAATTTCCTACTGAAGATATAATAGCATGTTTTATGGTCGGAAAATCATTAAAAACAGTTTTTATCTGAGAACAAAAATCAGATAATGCTATTCTTTGATCAAAAAACAGTTTGTTTTTTTCAAAAATAGCAAGTTTTACAAATGAGTTTCCTGCGTCTACTACTAGGTTCATGTTACAAAGATGGGTAATATTAAAAAAACAATTACTTTTTTTTCATTTTTGTTTGCAAATCATAGTTAAGAATTTATATATTTGCAACCGCTTAAACGGCATGGTGCCTTAGCTCAGTTGGTAGAGCAATGGACTGAAAATCCATGTGTCCCTGGTTCGATTCCTGGAGGCACCACATAGAAAAACCGCATTCATCTAATATATAAGATGTTGCGGTTTTCTTAGTTAAAAAGGTGTTCTTTTTATGTTATTTTCTTCACATATTGTATTTTTAGAATTTAAAGTGTTTTTTATTTTTTGAAATTCTGAAATCTGGTTAATTTTCACTCATTTTACCCAATACTATGAAAGTTAAAATATATTGTTTGGTTTGTTTTTTACTAATTCTTAGCCAAATAGTTTCTGGACAACAAACGATTGATGCCATTCTACAGCTTCAAAACGATTCTATTGTTGCCTATATCTCAACGGAAGAATTACAAGAAAAGCCGCCAGTATTTCTCTTAGACTCCCGAAAGAAAAAAGAATATAAAGTAAGTCATATCGCAAATGCAGTTTGGGTTGGCTACAACAAGTTTAAGCCCAAAACTATTACACGTTTAATACCAGATAAATCTACGTCTATTGTAGTATATTGCTCCATTGGAGTACGGTCCAACCAAATTGGCGAAAAATTAGTAAAAATGGGTTACACCAATGTCCACAACCTATATGGGGGAATATTTAAATGGGCAAATGAAAAGAAACCTGTAGTAGACTCTAAAAATACATTTACAAAAAAGGTACATGCGTACGATAAAACCTGGGGCAAATTACTTCATATAAAGGAAAAGGTATATTAATTTTTCGCTTCGTTTTTTTCCTTCTACGAAAAAGAAAAACATCTTTAAAAAAGTAAGTTTTAGATAAAAGTATTGACTAACTTTCGATAAATATTAATCTGTTGAAAAAACAAAACCTTCTCCTTATTTTTACTCGAAATCCAGAATTGGGAAAGTGCAAAACCCGTTTGGCCGCAAAAATAGGAGACAAAACTGCTTTGGATATTTATAAATTTCTATTAAACCACACAGCAGGTATTACAAAAAATATAAAAGCAACTGTTACTGTTTATTATTCTAACGAAATTTGGGAAGAAGATATTTGGAACGCTAACGATTGCATAAAAAAATTGCAAAAAGGACGTGATTTGGGAGAAAGAATGGCAAATGCTTTTACACAAAGTTTCGATGAAGGCTATAAAAACGTTATTATTATTGGAAGCGATATGTTTGATTTAAACACTTCCGATATTGACGATGCTTTTAAACAACTAGAACAAAATAATTATGTTATTGGCCCAGCAGAAGATGGCGGGTATTATTTACTCGGAATGAAAAAAGTAACTCCCGAAATCTTCAAAAACAAAGTCTGGGGAACAGAAACAGTACTAAAAAACACTTTAGACGATATAAAAAAAGAAACATACAAACTGTTGAAAGTTAAAAACGATGTAGATTATTACGAAGACATTAAGGATGTAGATGCTTTTCAACCTTTTTTAAAAAACAAACACTTATGACAAGCAAACAATTAGAAGAATCTACAAAATACCTAAAAGAAAGAGGTTTTGATGCCCCAGAAATTGGTATCGTATTAGGTACAGGCCTGGGGAAATTAGCTGACGAAATAGAAAACCCTATAGTTGCACATTATAATAATATTCCATTTTTTCCTTTAGCTACAGTAGAATTTCACACTGGAAAATTAATTTACGGCACTTTTGAAGGAAAAAAAGTGGTAGTAATGCAAGGGCGTTTTCATTTTTACGAGGGTTATGATTTAATAGACATTACATATCCTATTCGCGTTATGCACCAGTTAGGAATTAAAAAATTATTTATTTCTAATGCCGCTGGCGCTATTAATTTAGATTATAAAAAGGGTGAAATGATGCTAATTGAAGATCATATAAACCTTCAAGGGGGCTCTCCGCTTGCTTTTAAAAATGTGGGAGAATACGGAGACCGTTTTGTAGATATGGGAGAACCTTATGATCTAGAAATGCGTAATAAAATTAGCGCCATTGCAGAGAGAGAAAACATTCCTTTAAGAAAAGGAGTTTATGCTTCTGTAGTAGGACCTCAGCTAGAAACTAAGGCAGAATATAGAATGTTGAAAATACTTGGCGCAGATGCTGTTGGTATGAGCACCGTTCCAGAAGTAATTGTTGCCAACCATTTACGACTACCAATAGTAGCGGTTTCTGTTTTAACAGACGAATGCGATCCAGATAATTTACAAGCAGTTAATATTGAAGAGATTATTAAAATTGCAGGGGATACAGAACCGAAAATGGTTAAATTATTTAGAGAATTAATAAAAGAATTATGAGCTATTTAGAAGCAACAAATAATCTGTATAAAGATGCAGCCCTAACACCAGATGTTGGACTTTGCTGTACAACTAATCCTATTTGGCAGTTCCCAGGGCTATCTATTCCTAAAATAATGCAGGAAATGAATTACGGATGCGGAAGCACTGTTTCTGCACAAGATTTAGTGAACAATCCTAAAGTTTTGTATGTAGGTGTTGGCGGCGGAATGGAACTTTTACAATTTTCCTATTTCTCGAGACAAAAAGGAGGGGTAACTGGTGTGGATGTTGTAGATGAAATGTTAGAGGCTTCCAAGAAGAATTTCAAAATTGCCGAAGAAGAAAACGACTGGTTTAAGAGCGATTATATAAACCTCGTGAAAGGAGATGCGTTAAACCTTCCTGTGGCAGATGAAAGTATCGATGTGGCTGCGCAAAACTGTCTTTTTAATATATTCAAGATAGACGATTTAAAAAAGGCTGTAGCAGAAATGTATCGGGTTTTAAAACCACATGGTAGATTGGTAATGAGCGACCCTACCTGTGAACAACCAATGAACGATGCACTTCGTAATGACGATCGACTGAGAGCTCTTTGTCTAAGTGGTAGTATCCCTATTAAAGATTATGTAAAGGTATTAACAGATGCTGGTTTTGGAACTATTGAAATTAGAGCGAGAAAATCGTACCGAGTTCTATCTCCCAACCACTACCCTACAGACGAATTACTATTTATAGAATCTATAGAAATTGCAGCTATTAAAGATCCAATGCCAGAAGATGGGCCTTGTATGTTTACAGGAAAAACGGCAATATATTATGGTGACGAAGAATATTTTGATGACAAAGCGGGTCATGTACTTATGCAAAACCAGCCTTTGGCAATATGTGATAAAACTGCTGCTGCTTTAGGAAAGGCTAGCAAACAAATACATATAAGTGAAAGTACTTGGCATTATAATGGTGGTGGGTGTTGTTAAATTAGATTCATAATCTTTTCACCTAAGTACTAGTACTTAAAAAGACACATTTAGAAAGGAATATTCCTTTCTAAATGTGTCTTTGTTATAAATTTACGTGAATAAATATTATAATATATTTCTTCCCGCTAAGAATTCTAAAACTAGCTTTTCTTACGCATATAAACGTTTCCTGAGATTGTTTCCATTTTCACATATTTATCTCCATTGTTAACAATACCCTTTATTTTTATATGTCCCGCTACATGCTTTTTGTTTTCCTTCATTTTAATCTCCAAATTAGAATACACCGTTCCCGTTAAGGTTTTGGCATTTACAATAGCCTTTGTAATAGTAACATCTAAATCGCCACTAATTGTCTTTAAAAATAACTCTCCAGTATATTTTTTAATGATAACATCTCCTGAAATTAAATTTGTCGTTAACTTTCCTGTAAAACTTTCTATTGCGACGCTTCCAGAAATACTCTTCACTTTTAAAGAAACATTTTCTGGCACATATACCACATAGTTTATCTCTGTTGTATAATTACAATCGCCATTTTGAGATCTATTCTTGTTTTTATTTTGAAAATATTTACCAAAATCGGAATACATCTTCAGTTCATTTCCTAATTCTTGCATTTTAAGTGAAAAGAATTCATTCCCTTCTCCATCATCAATATTTACGGTTGCGGTAACTTTTATTTCATTCTGACGCCATTGCTTTACTTTAATTTCTCCAGCAAATTTAAAATTAACAAACACTCCTTGGTTTTTTGCTACTGTTGCTGTCTCTTCAACAATCCGCTGGGCTTTAACTACACCTACACAGCATAGAATTACGGCAATTAATATTATTTTTTTCATGATTTTATTTTTTAAGTTTTGCGTGTTTTCTCCGTCTTAAGAATGTATTACAATCAAGAGTTACTTGAATTACACCCTATTACTTTGGATTATTTTCTTTTCCTCAGATACACATTTCCTATCGATGAAGACAATTTAATTTGCACACCACCTCCATTAAGTACATTTTCAATTCTTCTTTGACCTCCAACGGCATTCATCCCATCTTTAGAAGGTTTTGTTAATTTAAAATTGGTATACACTGTGCCCATTGTAGTTTTCATCTCCAAATTAGCTTTTGTATTCTCTGGTAGACTTACATCTATATCTCCGGTAGAAGAGCGGATAGAAATTGGTGATTTTTGGTTTACAGAAACAAACTCTACATGTATTGTTCCTGTGCTAGAACTGGCAGTTATAGGCCCTGTAACATCAATTAAATGCACATGTCCTATATTGGAAATAACTTCTATCTCTGAAGAAAATTTCTCCATTCTAACACGACCCATATTACCACAATTCACTGAAATATCTATTGTTTTAGGAAGCGCAAAAGATAATCCTCCTCGCTGAAAATTAGATTTCAAATCTATAATCCTAAGAACATCTCCATCCTTTTTAATATTTAACCCAAATCCATCAGTAGTATCCTCTCCTCCTGGGTACAAAGCGGTAAGTCCTTTTGCTCTATCATTACCCTGTCCGTGGTTATCATGATTATGCTTCTCATGTTTTTCATCTTCATCACAATCATCGCATTCAATACCTTCACTAATTACAAGCTCATTAGCAACAACCGTGGTAATACTAAGTTGTGCATTGGATTCAATAATTACTTTTTTAATACCGTTAAGGGATTGTTTAAAACTCTTTTGTGCATTAGCTGTTATTCCGCAAAGAACAAACAGGATTATCATTTGTATTTTTTTCATGTCTTTAAATTTTCGTTTTTTAGATTAAATGAGCTATACCAGCATTTACTTGCTCTTTAACATAGTTTGGTGTTTCAGGTTCTTCCAATAATTTCTTCATTGGCTCAATTGCTCGTTTGTCCTGAATTTTAACCAAAATATGTATAATTTCAATTTGAATACTTGGATTTTTCTCAGAGGATAGTGCACTAATCAGTGCGGTTTTAACTTTCTCCGATTCTGTAAATTTGGCAATTGCTTCTGCTGCAGCGAGACGCACATTACTATTAGAATCGTATTGCATTCTATTTATTAAAGCTTCTAATACTTTCGCGTTTGGTTTTACAAACTCTTCAGTAATATTAACGGCTTTAATTCTTTTACTAGGCGATCTATTATCGATCATTGCCAATAACATGTCTTGTTTTAAGACTGTTGTTTCTTTTATTAAGTTAACTATTTCTTGCTTACTATTCTGGCGCATAGTGTAGGTTCCAAAAGTATATCCTGCAAATAAAAAAACTATACTCGCTGCAATTTGAAACGCTGTCTTCCAAGACACCTTACTTTTAGTTTCTAAAGAAATTACTTCAGGTTGTAATTGCTTTTCTTCTTCTAACATACTGTAAAAAGAGGTTCTTAATTTCTTAGAAGGAACTGCTTCTGGAACACTCTCTAAAGCATTCAAAATCTCTTCAGTTTTCTTAAATAATTCCGTGCAAATTTCACATACCGAAATATGCTTTTGCATTAAAACAGCATCCTTTTCAGGTAAAACTCCTTCTATATATCCTACAATATTATTTTCAACTTCCTTACAATTCATAACTATATGGTTTCAAAATAGTTTGTCCGTATTTTTTTTATAATGCGATGTACTTTGGTTTTTACAGCACCGGAAGTGCTCCCTGTTATTTCTGCAATCTGCTCGTATTTTATACCTCGAATTTTATTCATAACAACTAATTCTTTGTCTTCTATACTCAAACCATCCAAGACTACACTCAAATGCATTAATTCTTCTTTTTGATTACTCGATTCTTCATTTTCATATTCTGTAACATTTTCAATTGTTTCAAAAGGAATTGTTTTTTTTTGTTTCTGATAATAGTCTGAAAAAATATTCCGTGCAATTTTAAATATCCAGGAAACAAATTTCCCTCCCTTGTACGAATGTTTGTACTTAATTACTTTATAAAAAACATTCTGTGTTAAATCCTCACAAACATCTGCATCCCGAACCATTTGAAAGAAAAAATTATAAATATGTCTATGATGTCTTTCAAAAATAAAAGTCATAGCATCTAGATTCCCCTTAGATACACTCTGCATTAATTCCTCATCGGTTGGCTTGCTCAATTTCCTTTTTTTGATGTTGGTTGCAATAAAGACCTTGCAATATTAAAAACGTTACATTATAAAAATAAAAAATATTTTTCATTCTAATTATACCTTATTTGCTGTAAGTATCGCTTTAAATACACGTCCAACAAATTATCTTATACATATTACCTCACATTTATGATATTAGTTCTTTTATTTATAGCCACTTGTTTTTTGGCATACAGCAATGGCGCAAATGACAATTTTAAAGGGGTTGCTACTCTTTTCGGAAGTAAAACAACTACCTATAAAAATGCTATTCGTTGGGCTACAATAACTACCTTTTCTGGATCTGTAGCTGCTATCTTTTTGGCAGATGAACTAGTAAAAAATTTTTCAGGAAAAGGACTAGTTCCAGATGAACTTATTACAACACCAATTTTTGCTATTGCAATTGCATTGGGCGCGGCATTAACCGTTTTCATTGCTACAAAAATTGGCTTACCCATATCTACAACACATGGTTTGGTAGGCGCATTATTTGGTGCAGGTGTTATGGCTGTAGGCAACGAGTTTAATTTTGCAAAACTCGGAAACACTTTTTTAATGCCTCTAATTGTAAGTCCGTTAATGGCCGCAGTAGCGAGCTTCTTGGCCTATATTCTATTTCGGTTTCTTCGGAAAAAGTTTGGCGTTACGAAGGAATCACAGATTACTATTAATGAAGAAAAGAAGCTGTATGCTATTCCTATACAAAAATCAGATTCTTTTCAAAAACATAATCTGACTAAACGAGGAACAAATAATGCTATTCCGTTACAAGAAATTTCTTCATACAACGGAACCTTTTTAGGTGTCGGTGTTCAGAAAATACTAGACACACTACATTATATAAGCGCAGGTATTGTAAGCTTTGCTAGAGGTCTTAACGACACACCAAAAATTGTTGGTTTGCTATTAATACTAAACACCATTGATATTAAATGGAGTATGATTAGCATTGCTCTAATAATGGCTATTGGCGGATTAGTAAACGCAAAAAAGGTAGGGATAACCATGAGTAAAAAGATAACTCCAATGAACACAGGCCAAGGGTTTACTGCCAATTTAATTACTGGTTTATTGGTTACTACAGCAAGTTTTCATGGCATGCCTGTTTCTACCACACATGTTTCTGTAGGTTCTATTTTTGGCATTAGTACGGTGACAAAAAAATCGGATACCAAAATGATTTCTAAAATAATACTATCATGGGTATTAACCTTACCTATTGCCGCAATTTTAAGCGCATTATTTTATAAATTGCTAGAATTATTCTTTACCTCCTAATTGTAAAATATGTTCTTAAAAAAAACACTTCTCCTTAGTATTAGCCTTCTATTTCTTTCCTGTGGAAATAAGAAAAAGGACTTGCTTGCAATAGCACCAATCAATCAACATACCATTGTAACCCAATCTAGTAAATCAAAAAAAATTCAGCATACAAAATGGGATGCATTATTAAAAAAACATGTTGCAGAAAACGGTGATGTGGACTATAAAAACTTCAAAAAAGACATTTCTAAATTAGATACCTATTTACAATACTTAGGGGGAAATACACTCTCTAAAAATGCTGCAAAAGAAGAGAGGTTAGCATACTATATAAATTTATATAATGCAGCAACCATTAAATTAATACTAGATAAATACCCCTTAAAAAGCATAACCCGTATTTGGAGACCTTGGGGAAAAGCAAGAATTAAAATTGGTGATGAATTATATTCTTTAAGTACTATAGAACACGAGGTATTAAGAAAAATGAACGAACCTAGAATTCATTTTGCTATAAATTGCGCGTCTTACTCTTGTCCTAAGTTATTGAACGAAGCCTATACTGCTTCTAGACTTGAGGAACAATTACAAAAAGTCACTATCAATTTTATAAATGACAAAACTAAGAATACATACACCAAAGAGTTCGCAAAACTATCCAAAATATTTAAATGGTATGAGGAAGATTTTACAAAAAATGGTTCCCTTATTAACTATATAAATCGATATAAAAAAACTACTTTGCCTGTCCATACAAAAATTGAATACTTATCCTACGATTGGAGCTTAAATGAAGCAAAATAATTCTATACTTCTAAGTATCGTAATTCCTGTACTAAATGAAGCGGAACATATTGGGAAACTAATCACCCATTTATGGGAAAATAGTTCTCAAAAATATGCTATAGAAATAATTGTGGTAGATGGTGGCAGTATAGACAATACGGTTGCAATTGCCACAGATTCAGGAGCAACAGTATTTCATTCTAAAAAAGGTCGTGCCAAACAAATGAATTTTGGAGCACGCAAAGCAAAAGGAGATATATTATACTTTTTACATGCCGATACCTTTCCTCCAAAACATTTTGATTCCCACATACTAAAAGCAACAAACCGTAATTATTCTGTAGGTTGTTTTAGGATGAAATTTGACTCTACAAACAAAATATTACAACTTTCTGGATGGATGACGAGAATAAATCTACGAATTTGTAGAGGAGGCGATCAATCTCTTTTTATTACAAAAGAACTATTTGTAAAATCGAAAGGATTCAATGAAGGCTTTATAATTTATGAGGATAATGAATTTATTGGCCGTATGTACCAAATGACTACGTTTACTATATTACCTTACTATGTTTCTACATCTGCACGTAAATACAAAAAAAACGGTGTCTTAAAATTGCAATATCATTTTAGCATTATACATTTAAAGAAATTATTTGGAACCAGTCCAACTAGATTATACGAATACTATAAGAGAAATATCGAATAGTTTAACTTGCTATTACTTCTTCAAAGAATAATCCAACAAAACACCTTGCGAAATCCATTTTGCTAGTGCATCTCTATTTTCAAAATCTAAAATTCGTTTCTGATCCTTTTTATTTTGGATATTACCAATTTCAATATACACCATTGGTGGTATTGTATTGTTTACCAAATATATTTCTCTGTCGTTGAATGTTCCCCCATAGCCACGGTTAGGTTGATGCTTCTTATATTTATCACGAAAGGTATTACGTACACTTTCTGCCAAACGTTTCCCTTTTTTGCTTTTCTTATGATGGTAAAAGAAAACGTCAACTTCCTGTCTCTTATTAAGGCGACTATCTATATGCGTAACTATTAACCGTTGGTATTTTCCTTTATGTTTGGCATATAAATTATTAACCGCTTTAACGCGTAATTTTAATCTAGCTACTTGATTTAAAGGAATGACTTGCTTTGGATAATTAACCTCATCTCTATCTATCTTTAAAATGGTTTCATCTCGTATACCATCATTCGGATCTCGAATAATAAAATAGACAAGTGCTCCATGAGAAATTAGCTCTTTTCCTAAACGCAAAGTTATATCATAAGCATATTCGTCTTCTGTTATAATTTTGCCTTTATAGGTAGTTAATGCACCTGGATCTGGCCCGCCGTGCCCAGAGATAAGATAATAGACCGTGCCTTTTAATTTAGTGCTCTTTGCTTTTACCTTTTCATATTTCTTTCCGAAAATTGGATAAGCAACACCTTCTATTTCTTCTTTTGATTCTTTCTCTTTTTCAACTTTAGGAACGACTTGAATACTGTCTTTAATTTTAGGCGGAATTATATAAGTTCTTCCTTCATAAATATGCTCCTTATTTTTAAGGTTCTTTTTATTTAAAGTAATAAAATCGGCATAATAAGTAACCGGATTTCTTCCCTGTTTTCTTAAAATGGAATAGATTCCGTCTCCCTTAACAGCTACTATCGTTTGCAAAGAATCCTGAGAATGCATTTTTATAAAAAATAAAAATGCTATACTAAAAACTATTCTAATTTTGAATGAAGTCACTAAACGCTTTGTTTATGTTATACGCTACAAAGATTATCAAAAATACTGCCCAATTCCAAATACAATACCTCTTGAAGCATTTTTGGTAATTCCATACCCATAATCTATTCTGAAAACGGCATTAAAAATTCTCTTATGAATAAAGCGTAAGCCTACACCTGGGTAGACATAAATATTATCGGAGTTCCTAAAATCACTAAAGTCGCCTCCAGGTTTACGCCAAGCTCCCATATCTGTAAAGACATTTCCTTGCAGCACAAACCATCCTTTTTCATAAAGAGTATATCTATATTCGGTGTTTAAAACAATACTCCCAGTTCCCCTATCTACAATATTACCAACACCTCTAAGATTAATATTATTATCTAATGCAAAGGGGGCAAAAGGCGATTCTTCATTAGAGGATAAACCTACTCTAAAACGGTTTGCCCAATTTCCTTTTTCCCCTATTCTCTTATAATAAAAAAAATCGTTCCAAGCGATAAAAAAACTATTTTGAAAATTACTTTCTGTTGCTACATACTGAGTAATTAAGGTGCTTTTTAGTCCATCTATATACTGAAAATCATAGGTGAGATTGTCGTAGTTATAAACTAACTTAAATAATAATTTATTCTGCGCTAATTGTTGCGGAACATTATCCGACGTCAGTCCATTTAAAAACTTATAAGATTCTTTAAAGGTTGTAATTCCCGCTTCAAATCGATTTAAAAAATTATGTTGGTACAGTACTAAAGCTTCCCAAGATTTGTTCTCATATTCATAATTAGCTACCCCATTATCAAAATATAAAGGTTCTTCACTTACCCATTTTTGATAATTAATAGCAAGTCCCCATTTATTAGAAAACAAAAATGGTGCTCGAAGATTTACACCATAAGAATCGTTTCCGTTATTCTGATAAAATCCGCCAAAAGCAATATTCCTACCCAAAGCATTAAATTCATACAATCCTAACTTGTAGGCAAATTGAGCGTTTGTGGTTGTCCAGATATTAGCACTAGGAATAAGCGTATAATTCTCCTCTACGTTAATATAAACCTTGCAGATTTCATTGTTTATTGTAATTACCTCAAAAGAAGCATTTGCTATAGAAGGCAGACGAATTAATCTAGTAATCTCTTGTTGCAATAAGGTAGAATCTAATAATTGTCCTTGCTTAATTTCAACAATTTGTCTTAAAAAAAGTGTTTTCGTTTTTTTATGCCCCTGAATGATTAAGGTATCTATTCTATGGGATTGCGAAACCATACAAAGAGGAAGTAAAAACAATACAAAAATTAATTTTTTCATCTATATCTTATGTGCTATTTAAAATTAAAAGGATACTATAATTCAAACGCCACTTCCGACCACAAATTTACCCAATTATCTTCGCTAACTCCCATTAAAATAAAACTATAAGAAGCATTCATTTTCAAGATAGGAGGTTGCTCTCTTGTTACGTTTAACACTACATTATCTAATTTGTAATACTGAAACATTTTTTCATAGGTATAGGTCCCTGAAAGTAAATTCTTTTGGGCATCTACAATAATTTCAAAATAGATTTTTGTGTCCTTATGTTTTCCTTCAATCCAAGAAAATAAAGGCATTAAAATTTCTTCTTTATTTATGGTGACATTCTCTGTGGAAAATTCTGTAGGTTTCGTTAAATGCTTTAAACGAATTGGGTTAGAAAGGTGTGTTTCACCCTCTTCCTCGAACGTAACAATAACCCATTTTTCTTGTTTAGGTTTTATTTCAAACTTATTCAAATAACCATTTAAAACTTGCATTTTTGGCGCTGTTCCAAGTGTGTAATTAGAATAGGCATTTTTGTCTACGTCTACAGATTTAGTCTCAAAATATTGAATATTAGAAACCCCTACTCTCGGATACAAAAAAATACTTACCGTGGAAGACCCTGTATTACTTGCCGCACATGCAATAACATTATCGCTAACAATTTCTTTATTTGCTAGGATACTCTCTAAACTGTTCTCTTCTGTAATAGCATCCTTTGAACAAGAAAATAAAATTACCGTTAAAAAAAATATGCAAACTATATATTTCACTTTAAAAAGTTTTATAAAAACGTTTCAACACATCTTGTGCTGGTTTATTTTGCGGGGTAAACCTATTATTTTCTTTACCTCCAGATTTTTCATGATTAACAAACCACTTCCAAACATAACCACCAGCAAACCATTCTTCTTTCCAAAACTCCTCTATAATAGCAGCTGTAGCATTAGATTGTGCTAGTAAATTTGCGGGAGAATTATTCCGCTCTACTAGCCAAGGTTTTCTTGCTGTATAATCCGTACTTCTATACCCATATTCCGTAAATAGAATTGGTTTGTTTTTCGCTATTGAAAGTGCCAATAATACCTTTTTATGTTTCTGCCACCCTATTTTTAATTCTTCAATTGTAGGCGTTTTTTCTTGAGACAAAGGAAAATAAGCATCCACACCTATATAGTCTATATCTTCCCAAAAATGTGTTCTCTTAAACTCGTCCCAATTAGCTGCATACGTTAATTTTCCTTTATAAACAGATTTTATTCGTGTAATAAGTTCTGTCCAATACGCTGGTCTATTTTTTACAAATAATTCTAACTCCGTTCCAATACAAAAAATAGAAACTTGCATTTCTTGTGCTATGGATGCATAATTAAGAATGAATTTCTCATAAGAAACTTCCAAAACTTTCCAATCGGCTTCCGAATTCATTTTAATAGTCCCTGTAAATTCTCCTCTTCGCACCCATATCTGAGGTTTCATCATCACCTTAATATGCTGTTTTTTGATAGACTGAACGTATTGTTTAACACCTTCATTAGTCTCTCCAAACCACTGATTATCCATATTAAAAGCAATCTCAGGAGAACTTATTCCTTTCATAAACCCTAGAGGCATCACTGCTGCATGGTTTACATAATTGTTTTTTAAAACTGTAACCTGCTCTTGTTTTACTTCTCCTCTTGATGCTACAAAACTTACACCATTAATCTTTTCGTTGTTCTGACTTACGCAAGAGAGTTGTACTACTACTAAAAAAAGAAATCCAATTTTATTCATCCTATAAGTTCTTATACAATATGCACCATGAATTAATCTAACAACTCCTAAAGTAGTATATTTTTAATCAACACCAATTTAACCTAATAAAGTCGTATAGTTAAATTAGTATAAGTCCCTAAAAAATAGCTCGCAACCCAATACTAAAAGTACTTCCTAAACCTTGAAAATTCTTTCCTCTAACAAATTTTCCATATGAAGCTTCTAAATTCAGAATAGCATTAAGTTGGTACTTTCCTCCAAGCCCTACAGATGTATAATTCTGCGAAAAATTCTGCCCTTGGCTATTTGGATTATCATATCCAATAAAAAAAGATTGCTGTGCGTTTACAAAAATAGTAGACTTAGTAGAAGGAAAATAACTAAGAAAAACACTTATTGGCAACGAAAAACTATTGTTAGCAAACCTTTCTGAAATATTCTCGGAAGCAGCATCTGCATCTATTCCTTTTTCGCCAAAATTAAAACCTAAGTCTACTTCTGTGAAAATTTGCCAATCTCCTCCTCCAAAAGTTTTGTCATAAAAGAATTTAGTTTCCCAAAAATAACTTCGTTTATCTAAATACAGTGCATTTGGAGTGTCTTTAAAAACAGGAATATAAAAAGAACTGGTAAAAGAAAAATTTCCGACATTCTTAAAAGGTTGCACTCTTATAGATGGCGCTATGGTAGTTAATCCACTTCTTGCATTGTTTCCGTTTTTAAACTTCAATGCATCCAAAGCAGCAGTCCCAGCAACCGTATTAGATCTAACCTGAAAAATAAATCCCAAATTAATCCTAGAATTATCACTTACCCCAGTATAAATTTCTGTTGTGTTTGTAAAGTATGTTTCTCTAGGAATAGAAATAGATTTTGTTCCTCCATCTGTTCTCTTTGTTTGGGTATAAATACTATTAAAGAATTTAATATCCCATTTACCTTTATTAAGTAATTTTGATGGGGTATACTCTTGAATATTACTTTTCTCTTTTTGTTTTTTATCTGCAATTTCATCCTGAGCAAAACTTGCACTCATTGCAAAAAACAACCCGATTAGAAATAAATATTTTTGTACCTGTTTCATATTTAATTTTTTTTAATAATTTCTATTTAATTTGGTTTAATGTCCAATCGTAAGGATAAAAAGACATCTTTGATTTTTCTGCTAATTTTTCTTTTCGATACTTATTAATATAGTCTACTAAACTTAATCCTCCTTGTGTAAAATCTTTAGTATACCATTCAAAAATCTGTGAAATTTTGACCCTCTTCTTAGTTACTTTTATAAAATTAGGGTTGTTCAAGGCTATTTTTGTTTGCTCTTCTAACTGCACTTCTAAACTAGATGGTAAATAAGCAGTACCAATTATTGGTGGGCATCCTAAACCCGCGCATACCAATACAAAATGAAATCTTGCTTCCTTAGGGAAATTAGCCCTAAGGAGTGTATTTTCAATACCATTTAAACTTATGTTTTCCCCTCCTATAGTGTGCTTTATTTCATCAAAAAAACCTGATTTGTCTAGTGGCGATTTCATTGGGTAATTTGCCACTACAGTTTTAATAACAGAAATATTATACCCATTTATCCAAAAAGCTTGGTACTCTTTTATATTATCCTTAGAAACTGACACACCTTCTGCTAGTTGCACCAATTCATCCAAAGCAGCTGTGTTCTTTTTAAGCTGACTGTATTTTACTTTACCATCTTTTACATATTCCTTAAAAAAGGCATCCGCTTTTGTAAAAAACTCTGATGTACTTTGACTGTACCCAAAAAAGGCTGTCAATAAAAAAAGAACTAAGATGCTTTTCCCTTTAGATAATTTCATAATTCGTAATTTACTTATTTAAAATCTTTACTTCTGTCGGAATAATTTCACAATCCCAACAAAAAAACACAATCCTACCTTTAGGTCGTTCAAAATATATGCCTAACTCATTTATAAATTCAAAGAACCAATTAAAGTATCACATATTTGTAACAATTCTAAATTATAATTGTGACCTAAAAAAATGATAAGTTTTCATAATTTGGAACGACCTAAAGGTAGCATCTTCCATTTTTGGTTAAAATGTTTAGGTTAATTTGTAGTTTTAGAATAACTACCCTTTATAAAGAAAAGGAGAAAGAAATTAATACATGGAACACATAGTTATAATTGGTAATGGTATTTCTGGAGTGACAGTTGCCAGACATATTAGAAAAAATTCAGATAAGAAAATCACTATTGTTTCTAGTGAAACCGACTATTTTTTCTCCCGAACGGCTTTAATGTATGTTTATATGGGGCATATGAAGTTCGAACATATAAAACCTTATGAAAATTGGTTTTGGAAAAAGAATGACATTAGTTTAAAACGAGCCTTTGTTTCTAGAGTAAACCATACCGATAAAAAACTAGAGTTATCAAATTCTGAAAGTATTGATTACGACAAATTAATAATAGCTACAGGTTCTAAGTCAAACAAATTTGGTTGGCCGGGTCAAGATTTAGATGGTGCTCAAGGATTATATTCTAAGCAAGATTTAGACACTTTAGAAAAAAACGCACCAAATAAGGAGACCTGCAAAAGAGCTGTTATTGTTGGTGGTGGATTAATAGGTATAGAGCTTGCCGAAATGCTAATAAGCAGAAATATTCCTGTTACTTTTTTAGTGCGAGAAACTAGCTTTTGGAATGGTGTTCTGCCCAAAGGTGAATCACAAATGCTGAACGAACACATTTTAGAACACCATATAGATTTGAAGTTAGCTACAAATTTGGTAGAAATTATAGCCGATGAAAATGGAAAAGTAAAAGCAATTACGACAGACAAAGGAGAAACAATAGCCTGTAATGTTGTAGGGCTTACCGCAGGTGTTACGCCAAACATAGATTTCCTTAAAGACTCTGGGATTGAGATTGGAAGAGGTGTAAAAGTAAATAGGTTTCTAGAAACAAATATTAAAGACATTTATGCTATTGGGGATTGTGCCGAGCAACACGACCCTATAGGACAGAGAAGACATATAGAAGCGGTATGGTATACAGGACGTATGATGGGAGAAGCTTTAGCCCAAACCATATGCGCTACTAAGACGGAATACAAACCAGGACATTGGTTTAATTCTGCTAAATTTTTAGATATCGAATACCAAACCTATGGATGGGTATTTAGCGAAAAGACTAAAAAAGAATATGAAGCACATTTTCATTGGAGACATCCCAAAGAAAAAATTTGCATCACCATTGCATACCACAAAGAAAGCAAGAAATTTTTAGGTATTAACACATTTGGTATACGGTTACGACATGAAATTTTTGACCGTTGGTTAACAGAGGCTAGAGACATTAACCATATTGTAAAATTCTTAAAGGATGCAAATTTTGATCCTGAATTTTTCAAACAATATGAATCAGATATTGCAACCCAATTCAATAAAGAATTTGGAACAAGTATCGTACCACAGAAAAAAAATTGGAAACGAATTTTCAGCAAGGCATAGCACAAAATGAAGACAATTAAAAAAATAGGCTTAGTCATTTTCTTGTTTGGGTTAACAACATTTATTTCCCTTTTGTTCTTAGGGAAGTTTGAACTAACTCCTGCACAATTTGAACAAATTGTTAGTAATAACAGAATAAAAAGTGATGTTTTCATTACCCAAATTAACAAGGAGGTTGTTGGACAAGAATTAAATGGTATGTATTCCTTATCTTCAAAAATTGGAGACGCTTTAGAAAAAGCAAATGCATATCACAGGAAAAATAAGGAATATAAAAAAGTTATCTACTCCAAACCTCAGGATTTGGCTGCTGCAATTGGAAAAAAATCGGCTTCTGGGTTTATAGTAAATAACAAAGGATTGATGTGGTTCTTAACCTTCGGTCTAAGCATTATAGGAGCATTATTATTTATTTTACCCAACTATGTTCTATTAGGCGCAAAAGGAATTAAAAACGACGGAATTTATCACAACAACGCTACTAATAAAGGTTGGGTAGCTTGGTTAGTTTTCTTCTTTCTAGTATCCTTCTATTTAATTTTATATTTCAAATCTGAATATGCCGTAAATTGGACCTTTCTTGTTGATCCCATAAGTGAATTTCTAAGTGGTAATCCTGCCGGACATTGGTTTGTTTACGGGTTTATGTATTGTGTGGTTATGACAGTAATGGCAGTGCGCATGTATATAAAATACCGCCACAACGTATACCAAATGGTGCGAACCACTTCCGTCTTATTTTTTCAAATAGTATTTGCTTTTTTAGTACCAGAAATAATGGTGCGTTTACAAATGCCTTATTACGATTTCAAAAACGCATTTCCATTGGACTATGATTTCTTTTTCCAATGGAATTTAAAATCGCTTATCAATAGTGGCGGAATAGGGATGTTTATTCTGGTCTGGGGAATAGTACTAACCTTAGTAATTGTTCCTGTAATGGTTTACTTTTTCGGAAAAAGATGGTATTGCTCCTGGGTTTGCGGTTGTGGTGGCTTGGCAGAAACACTTGGAGATCCTTACCGGCAACACTCTAGCAAGTCTTTATTTTCATGGAAAGTCGAACGGTGGTTAATTCATATTGTACTGGTATTTGCAATGGCTATGACCATTATGACTTTGTATAGTTTTTTTACGGAAACCCGAGTGGTTTTAGGAGTAAAAACACAAACCATACAAAACATCTATAGCTTTTTAATAGGAGCTGTTTTCGCTGGTGTAATTGGCACAGGATTTTATCCAATTTTCGGAAATAGAGTTTGGTGTAGATTCGGATGCCCTTTAGCAGCATATTTAGGTTTTGTACAACGATTTAAATCCAGATTTAGAATTACCACAAATGGAGGCCAGTGTATTTCTTGTGGCAATTGTTCTACATATTGCGAACAAGGAATAGATGTACGTGCCTATGCTCAAAAAGGAGAAAATATAGTTAGATCTAGTTGTGTTGGTTGTGGCATTTGCTCAGCAGTATGCCCCCGTGGAGTTCTTAAATTAGAAAATGGTCCTTTAGAAGGAAGAATTAACGGAAAGGATATTTTACTAGGAAACGATGTTGATTTAATGGAGTTGGTAAATTCAAAAATAAAATAGAGAACTTTAAATTATTTCCCTATTCAACAAGCCAAACATTTCGCTTTACCGCTGTTAGTTTATCAAAAATTAGCGACCAATAAATCATACTAAAGATATTGCGAATGTATTCTAAAGTGCTTTTCCTTCTTGTTGTCACCTTACTAATAAGTAGTTCTCCACTTAAAAAAGATAGTGCTTATTATAAGGATTATTACGATACTGGAAGAATAAAATCGGAAGGATGGATTCAAAAAAACACTAAAGTAGGCTATTGGAAATATTACTATAAAAACAAAAAACTAGCAAAACAAGGCCATTATAAAAATGGAAGTCGAGATAGTTATTGGTACTTTTACCGTGAAAATGGAACCAAAGACAAAGAGGGGAGTTTTTTTCAAGGACAAAAAGGAAGTTGGTGGTTATTTTATGACAAAAACGAGAAAATATCTCATAAATGTCAATTAAACAATGGCAAAAAAAATGGCTATTGTTTAAAATATAGGAACGAAAAATTGACTTCAGCGCAAAAGTATCGTAATGGAAAAAAAATCAAGGAATGGTTCAGTTTTAAAAGTTTCAAAAAAGAAAACAACCTATCCGATTTAAGGTAATGACAGACATAAAAGTAATTATTCCTGCATATAATGAGGCTGATTCGATTGCACATGTTATAAAGGAAATTCCAACATCTGTATCAGAAATTATTGTAATAAATAATAATTCTACAGACAAAACTATAGAAAATGCAAAAAAAGCAGGAGCTACAGTACTAACGGAAAGAAGAAAAGGATATGGTTATGCGTGTCTTTGTGGATTAGATTATATTTCAAAACAATCCAAAGAACCAGATATTATCGTATTTATTGATGGAGACTATTCGGACTATCCAGAAGAACTTACAAAACTAGTAAGACCAATTTTAGAAGAAAACATGGATTTGGTAATTGGCTCGCGCGTAAAAAAATATAGGGAAGCCGGTTCTATGACGCCACAACAAGTATTTGGCAATTGGCTAGCTACTTTCTTAATGAAATTACTCTTTAGAGCAACGTATACCGATTTAGGGCCATTTAGAGCAATAAAGTACCCTAAGTTGTTGGCATTAGAAATGAATGACAAAACATACGGATGGACAGTGGAAATGCAGCTAAAAGCATTGCGTAAAAAGCTAAAATACACAGAAGTCCCTGTACGCTATAAAAAAAGAATTGGAGTGTCAAAAGTTTCTGGTACCGTAAAAGGAACTATATTTGCAGGCATAAAAATCCTTGGTTGGATATTTAAATACAGTATTAAATAATATGGGACTTATAATCACTTATATCATCATTGCTATCTACAGTATTGCACTGATGCTAATATTCTTTTACAGTCTAGCGCAGTTAAACCTTCTAATAAATTATTTAGGATACAAAAAGAGTAACAAAGAGGCTCCTAAATTTAATCTTTTAGACCCTAAAGAAATTCCTCTTGTAACCATTCAGCTTCCTGTATTCAATGAAGAGTATGTAATGGAACGTTTGCTAGCAAACATTGCTAAAATTGAATATCCTTCTAGTAAATTAGAAATCCAAGTTTTAGATGATTCTACAGATAATACAGTTATAGAAACAGCAAAACGTATTAAAATTTTACAAGAATCGGGAATAGATATAAAACACATAAGAAGAACAAATAGAAAAGGGTTTAAGGCTGGAGCATTAAAAGAAGGCTTAGAAACTGCCAAAGGAGAATTTATTGCCATTTTTGATGCCGACTTCTTACCAGATAGTGATTGGTTAAAAAAGACTATTATTTATTTTAAGGATGAAAAAATTGGCGTTGTACAAACTCGTTGGGGACATATTAACCGAGATTATTCTACATTAACAAGAATTCAGGCTTTTGCTCTAGATGCTCACTTTTCTTTAGAACAAGTTGGGCGTAATGCAAAAGGTCATTTTATTAATTTTAATGGTACGGCTGGCATCTGGCGTAAAGAATGTATTTATGATGCAGGTAATTGGGAAGGCGACACGCTAACAGAAGATTTAGATCTTAGTTATCGCGCACAATTAAAAGGTTGGAAGTTTAAATATTTAGAAGATGTAGAAACTCCAGCAGAATTACCAGTAGTTATAAGTGCTGCTCGTTCGCAACAATTTCGTTGGAATAAAGGTGGCGCAGAAAACTTTAGAAAAACAGTTCTAAGTGTTGTTTCCTCTAAAGATATTTCTTTCAGAACTAAGTTTCATGGCGTAATGCATTTGCTAAACAGTTCGATGTTCTTATGTGTTTTTGTAGTAGCTGTACTAAGTATTCCTATGCTATACATAAAAAGCATGTACCCACAATTAAGTTGGGTTTTTGAAGCTACTAGTTTTTTCATTGTTAGCACCGTAATCTTGTTTGTTTGTTATTGGTACACGTATAAAAGTCATCAGGGTAGCGGATTAAGTAATTTTGTAGACTATATTAAATTATTTTTCACCTTTTTCTCTGTTGTATTAGGCTTCTCTTTACACAATTCTATTGCCGTTATAGAAGGCCATATGGGTAAAAGAAGTGAATTTGTAAGAACACCAAAATTCAACATTAACCAACTAACAGATAGCTGGAAAGGCAACAGATATTTAACTACAAAACTATCTCCAAATATGATTATAGAAGCAGCATTAATGTTGTACTTCTTATTTGGTATGTATAGCGCTATTCCTTTAGATGATTTTGGTCTTTTTCCATTTCACCTTATGTTGTTCATAGGTTTCGGTTTTGTATTCTTTAAATCCATTACTTCTAAAGCTTAGTTATGCTAACCTATTGGAAACTTCATAAATTTCCAATACTCTTGGTACTTACAAGCATCCTGTTCTATTATAGCTTTGCTTTTAATTTAGACCGCACCGATTTTATAAAGTTAATTACACTTTTTGCGGGTGCTTTTTTTATTTGCTACAAAATCATTCAATTAGAAAAATGGAATTTTAAATTCTTACTAATTGCAGGTATTCTGTTTAGAGTCGTATTTCTTATTACTGTCCCTAATCTTTCCCAAGATTTTTATCGTTTTATTTGGGATGGACAATTACTTGCCAACGGAATTAACCCTTACTTATTAACGCCAAATACAATACTAGAAGAGAATACTATTCTTATTTCTAATGCTCAGGAATTATATGATGGCATGGGAGAATTAAGTGCAAAACACTATTCTAATTACCCGCCATTAAATCAATTAATTTTCACCATTTCTGCCTTAATTGCAGGAAAAAGCATTCTAGGTTCTATTATTGTAATGCGTATTTTAGTTATTCTTGCTGATATTGGAATTGTATTTTTTGGAATAAAATTATTAAAAAGTTTAAACCGCCCTACCCACCTTATCTTTTGGTATTTCTTAAATCCGCTAGTTATAATAGAACTAACAGGAAACCTGCATTTTGAAGGCGTGATGCTTTTCTTTTTTATATGGTCTATCTATCTTATTTCACAAAAACAATGGCTATTTGCTACTATCCTATATGCCGCATCTATCGCTACAAAATTAGTCCCCCTACTGTTTCTGCCTCTATTTCTTAACTACTTCGGATTTAAAAAAAGTGTACTTTTTTATCTCGTAGTAGGTACTACCACCTTACTCTTTTTTCTTCCATTTTTCTCAATGGAATTTGTCCATAATTTCTCAGAAACAGTAGGACTATGGTTTTCAAATTTCGAGTTCAATGCGGGCTTCTATAATATTGTCAAAAATATAAGTATCGCCAACGGGGCTAAAAATTATGAAGTAATAAAAATTTATGGCAAAATAGCAGCTTTGACTACTATAAGTATCGTGCTAATTTTCACTTTCTTTAGAAATAACGAAAAGCTTCCAACTTTAATTACATCTATGCTATTAGCACTAAGCATGTATTATTTCTTATCTGCTACTGTGCATCCTTGGTATCTTTCCTTCCTTGTTCTTCTATCTGTTTTTACAACCTATCGCTTCGCTATAGTATGGTCTGCTACCGCTATTTTAAGCTACTGGGCATATAGTAATCCTTCGTTTACAGAGAACTTGTATTTACTCTTCATTGAGTATCTCGTAGTTTATGCATTTATCATTTATGAAATATTCGATTTAAGAAAACGAAAACTTCGATTTCATAAAAATTGAAGGAATTCCATTGCTACTTCAATATAATTTGTACATTTGGCGTGTAATGAATAGCAAAAGACACATATCGTTAGTTAACTGGGCAACTGCTCCAGCAACTACTTTTGCTCCCGTACGTCGCCGCCCGTAAGGGTATATATTTTCTATGGAAATAGGTGAGTCCATTTCCGCACAACAAAAAACATCTGTCATTTTTAATTATTAAAGCAACAATCAATGAAAATTGAAATTGCTAACGAGGCTTATTTTAAGTATGCGCAAATAATTTGCGATACAATTGAAGTCTCCGCGAAGGAAAGAAACACTGGAATCGCAAAACGAACTCCAGAATACATTCAAAAAAAGCTACAAAACGGCAATGCAGTAATTGCATTGGACGGGGATAAATTTGCAGGTTTCTGTTATATAGAAGTTTGGGGACATAAAAAATATGTTGCCAATTCTGGCCTAATCGTACACCCAGATTATAGAGGGCAGGGTTTAGCAAAAAAAATAAAGAAAGCTGTTTTTGATTTATCTAAAAACAAATTTCCCAATGCTAAAATATTTGGAATCACTACAGGATTGGCAGTGATGAAAATTAATTATGAATTGGGTTACAAACCAGTTACTTTTTCCGAACTCACAGATGACCCAGCTTTTTGGAAAGGATGTCAGACTTGCAAAAATTTTGATGTCTTAACAAGAACAGATCATAAAATGTGTCTATGTACAGGAATGTTGCACGACCCTTCAGCGGTAATAACCGAAACAAAAAAGAGTAAGTTGAATGGCAAAGCTTTCCAACGATTAAAAAAAATTAAAGAACATCTCTTCCTTAAAAAGAAATAAAATGAAAAAATTAATACTAGCCTATAGTGGCGGATTAGACACATCCTACTGTGCAAAATATTTATCCAAAGAAGAAGGATATGAAGTACACGCAGTAAGTGTAAATACAGGAGGTTTTTCAGATAATGAAATCAAAAATATTAAAGAAAAAGCATTACAATTAGGAGCAACTTCTTACACATCTATAAATGCAATACAGACCTTCTATGATAAAGTTGTTAAATACCTCATCTTTGGAAATGTACTTAAAAACAACACCTACCCTTTATCTGTAAGTGCAGAAAGAATTGTACAAGCAATAGAAATTGTAAATCACGCAAAAAAAGTGGGTGCAAAATATATTGCACATGGAAGTACTGGCGCAGGAAATGATCAGGTTAGGTTTGATATGATCTTTCAAATCATTGCTCCAGAAATAGAAATCATAACACCAATAAGAGATAATACCCTTTCTAGAGAAGTAGAAATTGAATACTTACAACAAAACGGCGTAGATTATTCCTGGGAAAAGGCAAAATATTCTGTTAATAAAGGATTATGGGGAACTTCTGTTGGCGGGGTAGAAACCTTAACTTCTGACCTCACTTTACCAGAGTCTGCTTACCCTAGTCAGCTACAAGAAAGCACGCCAAGAGAAATAAAACTAACTTTTGAAAAAGGCGAGTTAGTAGCTATTAATGATAAAACAGATATTCCAATAAACAACATTACCAAATTAGATGAAATGGCTTCTAAATATGCTATTGGCAGAGACATTCATGTTGGTGACACTATTATAGGGATTAAAGGAAGAGTAGGATTTGAAGCTGCTGCATCTTTAATAATTATAAAAGCGCATCATTTATTGGAAAAGCACACTTTAAGTAAATGGCAACAATTTCAGAAAGAACAACAAGGCAATTTTTATGGAATGCTGTTGCATGAAGGAAACTATTTGGATGAAGTAATGCGAAACATTGAAGTGTTTTTAACAGATACACAACGAAATGTTTCTGGTGATGTATTTGTAAGTCTTAAACCATACCGATTTGAGTTAAATGGAATTTCTTCAAAACATGACTTAATGAATGCTTCTTTTGGCACATATGGCGAAGTAAATAAAGAGTGGTCGGCAGATGATGCCAAAGGCTTTATTAAAATACTTTCCAACGCAGGTAAAATATATAATCACGTAAATCAACAATCATGATTAAGGTAGGTATCATAGGAGGTTCTGGGTATACTGGAGGCGAATTAATTAGAATATTACTACAACATGCTAAAGCAGAAATAGACTTTGTTTATAGCACTACAAGGGCAGGAAAAGCACTAACCTCTGCACATCCAGATATCTTAGGGATGACAGATTTAGCTTTTACAGATGCGGTGAATTTAAAAATAGATGTTGTTTTTTTATGCTTAGGACATGGCAATTCAACTAAATTTCTAAACGAATATGCCTTTTCTTCCGCAACAAAAATCATTGATTTAAGCAATGATTTTAGACTAAAAGAAGATGCGAGTCTAAACGGAAAAGAATTCGTTTATGGCTTACCAGAATTATTTCTAGAAGAAATAAAACAAGCTAACTATATTGCGAATCCAGGTTGTTTTGCTACAGCAATTCAATTGGCACTTTTACCATTGGCAAAAGAAAATTTATTAGGAAATCAAGTTCATATTAATGCCGCTACGGGAAGTACAGGAGCAGGTGTTAGTCCATCTGGAACAACACATTTTAGCTATAGATCTAATAATGTATCTTGGTACAAACCATTTACACACCAACATTTAGGAGAGGTTAATGAAAGTTTAAAATCTTTTCAGAAAGAGATAGGAGAAATTCTTTTTCTTCCCGTAAGAGGAAATTTTACTCGCGGTATTTTCGTAACAGCATACACCACTTTTAACGGAAGTGAATCTGAAGCAAAAGAATTGTACCAGAACTTCTACGCAGAAGCCAAGTTCACCCAAATATCTGAAGACCCGATAAGTTTAAAACAGGTAGTGAATACAAATCAATGTCACCTACATATTCACAAACACAACGACCTAATTTTAATTACTTCGGCAATAGATAATTTATTAAAAGGAGCATCGGGACAAGCCGTTCATAATATGAATCTAATGTTTGGGTTTACAGAAAATGAAGGCTTATTGCTAAAATCAGGTGTGTTTTAGACTTGGTGTAAATTGTATCTATTGAACAACATAATAAAAGTTAGTAGCAAACCCAATGTCATTAAGTTAAGCGTATATATGTCAGTCTGAGCGCAGTCGAAGACATTAGGAAGGAAGAAGTCTAAGAGGCATTAAAAAGAAATCAATATTTTGTATTTCGACACAAGTGTCGGAGTAGTAAACCCACTTGCGGGAACAAAAAAGTAATTATGAAAATAGCTATAATAGGAGCAGGAAATTTAGGTTTGTCTATTGCAAAAGGAATTTTAAATTCCAACGGCGCAACTACCATGTACCTCACTAAAAGAAATACAGATAGTATAAAAGAGTACGAAAACTACGGAAACGTAACTGTAACTTCAGACAATAGGGAAGCAGTAAAACAATCCGATGTTTTAATTTTTGCTGTACAACCAGGACAGTTTGAAAAAATCCTCTTAGGTATAAGCGACTTACTAACGGAAAAACATGTTGTAATATCTACCATAACCGGATTCAACATTAACCGAATAGAAAGTATTATTGGTGAAAATCAATATATAATTCGGAGTATGCCAAATACGGCAATCTCGGTTGGAAAATCAATGACCTGTATTTGTAGTAATACATTAGGAGAAAAACGTATAGAACTAGCCAAAGCCATTTTTAATAGAATGGGGCATTCTCTGGAAGTTCCAGAAGAACAAATGCAAGCCGCAACTGTTATTTGCGCAAGTGGAATTGCTTTTTGGATGCGATTAATTCGTGCAACAACCCAAGGTGCAATTCAACTGGGATTTGATGCTAAAGAAGCCCAAGAATTAGCAATGCATACCTGTAACGGAGCCGCAAGTTTATTAATAGAATCTGAGAGTCACCCAGAGGAAGAAATCGACAAAGTAACAACACCAAAAGGATGTACAATTTCTGGTTTAAACGAAATGGAACACCAAGGCCTAAGCTCTTCTTTGATCAGAGGGATTGTGACATCATTTGAAAAAATAAATCAAATTAAAAAAAAATAAAATGAAATTATTCGATGTATATCCACTTTATAATGTCACCCCTGTTTCTGCCAAAGGAATAGTTGTTACAGATGATAAAGGTCAAGAATACTTAGATTTTTATGGCGGACATGGCGTTATTTCTATTGGCCACTCTCATCCTGATTATGTACGTAAATTAAAAGAACAATTAGATACAATTGGCTTTTACAGTAATGCAATTCAGAATCCTTTGCAAAAAGAATTAGCTAATAAACTTGGTGATGTCTCAAACTGTGAGGACTACAATTTATTCCTGTGTAATTCTGGTGCAGAAGCCAACGAAAACGCTTTAAAAATGGCTTCCTTTATAACTGGAAAATCAAAAGTTATTGCCTTTCAAAATGGTTTTCATGGAAGAACCTCAGCTGCGGTAGCAACTACAGACAATGAAAAAATAAATGCACCAATTAACAAACAGCAAAAAGTAAGTTTTCTCCCTTTTAATGATGCAGATGCTTTTACAGAAGCAATTTCTAATGGAGATATTTGTGCCGTAATTCTAGAAACTATACAAGGAATTGGCGGCCTAGATGAACCTAGCACAGAATTTTACCAGCATATAAGTAAATTGTGCAAAGAGAATACTATTATCTTAATAGCAGATGAAATTCAATCTGGTTATAGCAGAAGTGGTAAATTCTTTGCATTTCAACACCATAATATATACCCAGATATTATTACTACTGCCAAAGGAATGGGGAACGGATTTCCTGTTGGTGGTGTGTTACTACACAAAAGCATAGAAGCATCACATGGTATGTTGGGGACAACCTTTGGAGGAAATCATTTAGCATGCGCAGCGTCTTTAGCCGTTTTAGAGGTTATTGAAAAAGAAAACTTGATTCAAAATGTAAAAAAACAAAACGATTATTTCTTAAAAAAAGCAGCGGAAATTCCTCAAGTCAAACAAATTAAAGGACGTGGATTAATGCTCGGATTAGAATTTAATTTTGAAGTAGCCGAACTAAGAAAAAGACTAATTTACGATTATAAAATTTTTACAGGAGGCGCTAAAAACAAACAGCTTTTAAGAATACTGCCCCCGTTGAATGTAAATTCATCACATATAGATCAGTTCTTCGAAGCATTAAAAAAAGCACTTCAAAATAGTTAAAAAACAAAATTGTATAGTGCTACCAATTTAAAAATACATTTATGAAAAGTTACTTATCCATAAAAGACATTGATTCTTTACCCGATTGGGTGGAAGAAGCAAGAAATCTGAAAAAAGACCCAACTCAATTTTTACAATTAGGAAAGGGTAAAACTATTGGGCTCTTTTTCTTTAACAATAGCCTTAGGACACGTCTAAGCACTCAAAAAGCAGCAATGAATCTAGGGATGGAGGTAATTACAATGAATTTTGGAAGTGAAGGTTGGGCATTAGAATACGAAGATGGCACCGTAATGAACCAAGGAACTTCTGAGCATGTAAAAGAAGCTGCTCAAGTCGTTTCTCAATACTGTGATATCATTGGAATACGAGCATTTGCTTCTCTTAATGACAAAGAAAAAGATGAAGCAGAAATAGTGTTTGAGTCTTTTAAAAAATATGCTACTGTTCCCATAGTAAATATGGAAAGTGCCGTAGGACATCCTTTACAGGCTTTAACAGATGCTATAACTATTGCAGAAAACGAGACAAAAAAGAAACCTAAAATTGTCTTGTCTTGGGCGCCACATCCAAAAGCGTTACCGCATGCTGTAGCCAATTCGTTTGTAGAAATGATGCAATTACAAGAGGCCGAATTTGTAATAACACATCCTGAAGGTTACGAATTAGATAAAAGAATAACTAAGAATGTAACTATAGAACACAATCAAGAAAAGGCATTAGAGAGTGCGGATTTTGTTTATGTTAAAAACTGGAGTAGCTATTCTGAATATGGGAAAATTAAAAATTCAGATTCGCGTTGGATGATGACCAAAAAAAAATTAGGTAATGCAAAATTTATGCACTGCTTACCCGTAAGAAGAAATGTAGTGGTTACCGATGCTGTTTTAGACAGCGAACAATCCTTAGTAATAGAACAAGCAAACAACCGAACTTTTGCAGCACAATTGGTGTTGAAAAAGATATTGAATAACTCTTTATAAAAAGAATTATGAAACAAAAACTATCCATTGTAAAAATTGGCGGAAATGTAATTGAAAATAAAGAAGCACTAAATTCATTTCTAGATTTATTTTCTAAACTTGAAGGGCTAAAAATATTGGTTCATGGTGGTGGAAAATTAGCCACAGAATTTGCCAAAAGACTAGGTGTTGAATCCCAATTAATAGGAGGAAGAAGAATTACGGATGCCAAAAGTTTAGAGATTATTACTATGGTTTATGGAGGGCTTACCAATAAAAACATAGTAGCACAATTACAATCAAAGAACTGCAATGCTATAGGACTTTCTGGCGCAGATGGCAATACCATTACAGCAGATAAACGCCCTGTAAAAGAAATAGATTTTGGTTTTGTAGGAGATGTAAACAACGTAAATTCTACCATAATAAAAAAACTAATCCAGGCCGATTTAACTCCCGTTTTTTGTGCGTTGACACATGACGGAGCTGGACAAATTCTAAATACAAATGCGGATACAATTGCTTCTGAAATTGCAATTGGCATGAGTGCTATTTATGATACTACGCTGTATTATTGCTTTGAGAAGAATGGTGTTTTGCTAGATGTTAATGACGCATTATCTGTTGTAAAACAAATAAATACAACTACCTATAACAAATTATTAGACGAAAAAATAATCGCTGATGGTATGTTACCAAAACTAAAAAATTGTTTCCATGCATTACATAAGAATGTAGGTCGTGTATGTATTGGCAACAGCACAATGCTAAATCCCAACACGAGTCTATTCACAACCATAACTTTATAAAAATGGAACAAAAAAAACTTACTATAAAGGCGATAGAATTATTAAAACAGCTTATTTCTATTCCCTCTTTTTCTTCCGAAGAAGACAAAACAGCGGCTGCAATTGAGGCTTGGTTTACCTCCTTTGCTATTCCTTTTAAAAGGGAAAAGAATAATGTTTATGCGTTTTCAAAACACTTTGATGAAAATAAACCTACACTTTTATTAAACTCACATCACGATACGGTTAAACCAAATTCAGCCTATACAAAAGACCCTTTTCTCCCGCATATAGAAAATGGAAAATTGTATGGTTTAGGAAGTAATGATGCAGGCGGTTGTTTGGTTTCTCTTATCGCAACATTCACCCATTTTTACAACAATGAAAACCTAAGTCATAATATTATAGTAGTTGCCTCAGCAGAAGAAGAAAGTTCTGGCCCAAACGGATTAAATAGCATGCTTCCTATCTTACCAAAAATAGATGTTGCCATTGTTGGAGAGCCTACCTTAATGAATTTAGCAATTGCAGAAAAAGGATTGGTAGTTTTTGATGCTGTTGTAAAAGGAACCCCGTCCCATGCAGCACATCCAAATAATGATAATTCTATTTACAATACCATAGAAGTTCTGGAATGGTTTAAAAATTATTCCTTTAAAAAAGTTTCGGAATCTTTGGGTGAAGTAAAACTTACTGTTACACAAATTAAAGCGGGAAGCCAACATAATGTAGTTCCTGCAAAGGTTGAATTAGTCGTAGATGTTCGCGTTAACGACCAATATAGTAATGAAGAAATAGCTGAAATTCTTAAAAAAGAAGCGCCTTGTGAAATGACCGCACGTTCACTTCGTTTAAATTCTTCTTGTATAGATAAGAACCATCCTTTGGTTTTATCAGGCGTAGCATTAAATAGAGAAACCTATGGTTCTCCTACCCTTTCTGATCAGGCAGCACTAAGCTGTCAATCGGTGAAATTGGGCCCAGGAGATAGTACGCGTTCTCATTCCGCAGATGAATACATTCATGTTCATGAAATTGAAGAAGGCATCCCCCTTTATATTAAAATTTTAGAGGGATTTCTGTTGCAATCCTAATAATACAAAAGAGAATTGTAAAGTAGGCTGGAACTACACTAAAATATAAACCCCAGTTATTAATTACACATTGATACTAACTAATAATTTAAACTATGAAACTTTGGGATAAAGGATTTTCAACAGATAAAAAGATAGACCATTTTACGGTTGGTAACGATAGAGAATTAGATTTATCACTAGCTAAATACGATGTAATTGCTTCCAAAGCACATGCAAAAATGCTTGGTGAAATTGGATTGTTAACCACCGCAGAAACTCAAGATTTAGTAGACGAATTAAATGCAATTGCCAAAACAATTGAAAATGGCACTTTTACTATCGAGGATTCTTTTGAAGATATGCACTCTAAAATTGAGTTCCTTCTTACCGAGAAATTAGGCGATACAGGAAAAAAAATCCATACTGCCCGTTCTAGAAATGACCAAGTTTTGGTGGCCATGCATTTATATCTCAAGGACGAACTAAATACTATAAAAGGCCAAACAAAAGAATTATTTAATTTGTTATTGCAATTGGCAGAGGAATATAAATCTGTTTTACTCCCTGGCTATACCCATTTACAAATTGCAATGCCCTCCTCTTTCGGGCTATGGTTTTCTGCCTTTGGCGAAAGCTTAGTAGATGACCTATATTTTATTGAAGCAGCCTATAAAATTGCAGATCAAAATCCATTAGGAAGTGCTGCAGGATACGGAAGCTCCTTTCCAATAGACAGAGATTTCACAACAGCAGAAATGGGGTTCGCTACACAAAAATACAATGTTGTAGCGGCACAAATGGGAAGAGGCAAGGTAGAAAAAGCTGCAGCATTTGGCATGAGTAGTATTGCTGCAACACTTTCAAAAATGGGAATGGACATTTGTTTATATATGAGTCAGAATTTCAATTTCATCTCTTTTCCAGATGAGTTAACTACTGGTTCTAGTATAATGCCTCACAAAAAAAATCCGGATGTATTTGAATTAATTAGAGCCAAGTGTAATAAAATTCAATCGGTACCAAACCAGTTAATTTTAATAACCAATAATTTACCTAGTGGCTATCACAGGGACTTGCAATTGGTAAAAGAAGTATTACTTCCTGCTATTCAGGATCTAAAGGCATGTTTAGATATCTTTACTTTTAGCTTAAAAGAAATTAAGGTAAATAAAAATATTTTAGACGATAAAAAGTACGATTATCTATTTAGTGTAGACACTTTAAATGAACTCGTTTTAAGCGGAATGCCTTTTAGAGATGCCTACAAAAAAATGGGAATAGAAATTAACCAAGGAAATTTCAAACCTAAAAAAGATATTAAACATACACACGATGGAAGTTTAGGAAACTTATGCTTGGAAGAAATACGAAATAAGATGAAAAATATACTTTAGTTCTGTACTAAACACAAAAAGCACCCATTTAAAAAGGGTGCTTTTTTCTATAATTTAATCAAGAATTTATTTTATACTACCTAAATTAATAAGTTCCTGTTTTGTAATATGACGCCAATGTCCTCTTGGCAAATCCTTTTTTGTAAGTCCCGCATAAACAACACGGTCAATCTTTACAATCTCATATCCTAAATGCTCAAAAATTCTTTCTACAATTTTATTTTTCGTAGAACGGATTTCAATACCAACTTCTCTCTTGGGAGCATTATCTATAAAGCTAACGTCTACAACACGAACGAGTACTTCATCTAAAGTAACCCCTCCTTTAATTGTCTCAAGATCATCACCACTTACATTTTTATTCAATTCAACATGGTAAATTTTACGCACTCCATTTTTTGGTTGCATTAATCTTTTAGACATTTCCCGGTCATTGGTAAACAATAATAATCCGGTTGCATTTTTATCTAATCTACCTACAGGTTCCAATTTAGCTTTAGATCCACTTGCTATTAAACCAACAGCAGTACGTCTACCTCTTCCATCTGTAGTTGTAGTAACAAAATCTTTTGGCTTGTTAAGCAATATATACTCTTTCTTTTCTGGATTTAATTCTCGTCCATCAAATTTAACAACATCTTCTAAATGTACTTTATAACCCATTTCTGTAATTATTTTTCCATTTACGCTAACATTCCCAGATTCAATATAAATATCCGCATCTCTTCTAGAGCAAACGCCAGAATTAGAAACGTATTTATTTAAACGAATTAAATTAGGATCCGATGGTTGTTTTGGTTTATTAGGCGTTTTAGGTGCGCTATCTTTTTTTAAGGAAGATTTCCCTTTAGATGCCATTTTCTTTCGAAATCCGCCTTCTTTTTTTCCTGAAGATTTTCCATCTTTCTTAAAATCTGACCTGCCCATTTACCTCTTTTTTTTTGCAAAGGTAGCAAAGCTATTTGGATGAATAACGAATTGTTCTTTTAATCCGCTTTACAGTCGAATATAACCAGGTATCTTTAAACTGTTTTTACTTTTAATCTTTAAACTCTACGGTAGATTGTCGTCCTCTATTTACGGTTAGTTTTGTAACATCTGGGCGGGAATAATGTCCCACAGGATCAAAATTTTGCCGCTCTTCATATACCCTGTTAAAATCTAGAGTTTGGTATAATATTCCCTCTTTATTTACAACTGGGGGTACAATCCACTCTCCATCTGGTCCAGCAATACAGGAACCTCCATTCGCTAAAATGCTTGGAGCTTTCTCGATAATATTTTCCAGATGTGGCGTGTCCTTGGGAAAGTCTTCAATTTTCATCACTGAAGAAACAGATATGACAAAACTGCGAGCTTCACGTGCAATAAATCGTGTAATATCTTTAGTATTATAATCATTTCCTGGCCAAACAGCAATATGTAGATTCTCTCCCTGGCCATACAATGCAGTCCTTGGTAACGGCATCCAATTTTCCCAGCAATTAAGTCCGCCAACCGTAAAATCCTTTAACGGATGCACTTGCAACCCATTACCATCACCAGGCGCCCACGTAAGACGCTCATCGTAGGTAGGCTGTAGTTTCCTATGAACAGATTTAATATTCCCTTCTTCATTTATATATACCAAAGAACAATAAATACTATGTCCTCCACGATTCTTGGCACGTTCCATCATCCCTAAATAAATAGCAATTTTATGTTTTTTTGACAGTTGACAAATTGAATCCAATTCACCAGCTTCTATCTGTATAGAGTTTCGAACATAATGTGCATGTAACTCTTTATTCACTTTAGTGTCCCATTGCGCCCCATCAGTAAGGGATAACCAAAAAGGATATCCTGGCAATAAGGCCTCCCCAAATACAATTAGTTCTGCCTTTTCTTCAACTGCTTCAAGAATGGATGCTTCAATCTTTCGTAATGTCGCGATTTTATCGAGCCACACAGGTGCAATTTGCGCCATAGCTATTTTTAAGAGATTCTGCATTATAAGATTCTATTTAAAACGAGATTAACATCAATAAGTAAAATACTAAAAACTCCAGCGATAATAATTAATTTCAAAATATTATGCAACCACACATAATGTATTTTAGTAGTAGACCTCCAGAGTAGAATAACGAATAAAATTAATAACAACACGCACACCATGAAATAATAATTCATATAACCCACGTCAAAATAAGTTATTAATAGCATCGATGGAATAAGCGTTAAGACAACCAATGTACTAATACCAATCTTAGAAAAGGAAATTCCGTACAAAATTGGAATAGTCTTATAATTTTGAACAACATCTCCTTTTATATTTTCTAAATCCTTAATCATTTCCCGTGCTAAAATCAGTAAAAAAAGAAAAGTGGCATGCACAAAAATTACGGTATCAAAATTCTTATAATATACGAATACCGCGAAAAAAGGGACAATTGCTAAAGTGGAAGAAACAAAATTACCCGCAAATGGCACCTTTTTCAGCTTATGAGAATAGAACCAAATTCCAAAAATATAGGCCGAGAAAAATAACACTGCTCTAAAAGAAACATAGCTTGCTAAAAAGACCGAGAAAAAATTAAGAACAAAATAGGTTGTTAATTTGGTACGTTGACTCACCAAACGATCCAACATTGTTTTTCTTGGCTTATTTATTAAATCCTTTTCTGCATCATAAAAATTATTAATAATGTAACCTCCTGCTACAACCAACGCAGATGCTGTGACTAGCACAAATAAATTTAAGTCGAAAACAACCTCTTTTAATGGTAAATTAGGTGCTAGAATATAAATAGAAGCTAAATATTGGGCAAGGGTAATCATTAGGATATTGTAACCCCTTACGACAGAAAAAAGACTCAAAAACTTTAAAAGTAGGAGTTTGTTCTTTCTGTTAAGCATATAAATTTTATCAGAAATTATAGACTACTTCGAGATTGTAATCTTTCAATTGTTTTTTCGTCTTATTTATATCTTGCGTAAAACCTAAAATATAACCTCCGCCACCAGATCCACAAAGCTTTAAGTAGTAGTCATTGGTATCAATACCTTGTTTCCACAATTTATGAAACTCAACAGGAATCATAGGTTTAAAGTTATCCAATACTACATTGGACAATTGCTTTAAATTTCCGAACAAGGACTTTATATTTCCGTTGATAAAATCATCTACACAGGCATCTGTATGCTTAATGAATTGTCCTTTCAGCATATTTCTAAAACCTTCTTGCTTCATTTTATCCATGAAAATCTGAACCATCGGTGCGGTTTCTCCAGTAATTCCACTATCCAATAAAAACACGGCTCCTTTTCCTTGTAAATTTTGAGAAGGAATACTCGTCGATTCTATATTCGTACTAGAATTTATAAGAATAGGTAAGCTTAAATAACTATTTAACGGATCCAAACCAGAAGATTTCCCATGAAAGAAAGATTCCATCTCCCCAAAAACAGTTTTCAATTTTAGTAACTTCTCTCTTGTAAGATTCTCTAAAACGGTAATTTTATCATTGGCATATTTATCATAAATAGCGGCTACTAAAGCGCCACTACTACCTACACCATAACCTTGCGGAATAGAGCTGTCAAAATACATGCCGCCAGCAATATCTTTCTTTAATAATTCAATTTCAAAAGAAACTAAACTTCCATCTTTAGATTGTAATTCTTCCAAATACTCCGCAAATAATTTTAAACTATTATTAGATTTTTTTGCCGTATCAGACGATTGGTCTTCTGTTTTTAAAGCTCCTTTAAAAAAATTATAAGGTATAGAAAGTCCCTTAGAATCTTTTATGATTCCATATTCTCCAAAAAGTAGAATTTTAGAATAAAATAGTGGTCCTTTCATATTTAATTTAAATTGACGTCTTGGTAAACGGACTTAATAAATAACGACTTAAGTCACTATTTATGATATTAAGCTACAACTTTATCGCTCCAAAACCAATTCTATCACAAATATACTGCCCGTTTTCACAATATACAACCAACTCATCCTTAATAAACTGATAAATTTTTTCTTTGTCCTTCTCTGGATAAAGAATATGAACGTTGGCTCCTGCATCTAAAGTAAAGCAAATTGGCAATTTTGTTTCCTCTCTAAACGTCCATATTTTATTAATAATTTCTAATGTATTTGGTTTCATTAATACAAAATATGGAGCACTAGCCATCATCATCGCATGCAGTGTAAGCGCTTCACTTTCTACGATTTCTATAAATTTATTCAAATTTCCTGACTCAAATATCTTACGTAATTTGGACAAATTATGATGAGCCTGTTCAAAACGTTTTTCAGCAAATGGATGGTTATGCATTAGGTTGTGTCCAACAGTGCTACTTACTTGTTTTTGGCCTTTATCCACTAATAATATGGTATCCTGATAGTTCTTAAAAACATTGTGAACCTTGTAGGGATATTTTATAGCATACAAATCAGAACTACCTTTTGTGTCTTCATGATTACCCCATTGTATAACATCTCCTTCCAAACTACGACATGCACTACCGGAACCTAACCTTGCTAAAAATGATGCTTTTCTTGTAAAGTATTCGTTTGTCATTTCTGGAACAAACTCCTTTTCTATACTCATTAAACACAATGCAAGAGCAGACATTCCACTAGCAGATGATGCTATACCACTACTATGTGGAAAAGAATTAGATGTTTCGATAGTAAAATGATACCCCCTTAAAAATGGAAGATACTTCTCTATACGTGTTAAAAAAGTATTTATTTTTGGTTTAAAATCTTCTCTCGATTTTCCTTCAAAAAGTAAATCAAAAGAAAAGCCTTCATTCTGTTTCTCTAATTTTTCATACGAAACAAAAGTTGTTGTTACACAGTCGCTTAACGTAAAACTAATAGACGGATTTGCAGGGATTTGGTTTTCCTTCTTTCCCCAATATTTTACGAGCGCAATATTGCTTGGCGATTTCCATGTTACTTTTCCGGCCAACCCTTGTTTAGCATACGATGAAGGAATAAAGTCTTTTTCTGTCATAGAACTGTAATTTATACAAAGATAGTTTTTAAGCACTTTTGGAATAGCTACAAACAAAATAAATCACTATTTTTAATTTCTATAACCATAACTAATTGAAGAAAAAACTCGTTTATTTCTGTATTGCAATAACAATTTCCTTGGCAATTGGAGCTCTTTCTGGTTTTGCAACACAAGGATCTGCCTACGAATGGTATTCGTCTTTAAAAAAACCAGGTTATAATCCTACCCCTTGGGTTTTTACCCTAATTTGGACTATTCTTTACGCATTGATGGGTCTTTCTGCTGGTTTGGTATTAGCAAAAGGATTTCACCATGTTTGGGTAAAATCTGCACTATATCATTTTGGATTACAACTATTATTTAATGCGTTATGGGCACTTGTTTTTTTTGGTTCTCAAAATCCGTTTTGGGGATTACTAGTTATACTTTGTTTGCTTGTAATTCTTTTGTTTACAATAAAATGGTTTAATGTAGTTAGTAAAACAGCCGCATTTTTATTAATCCCTTACTTTCTATGGATTTGCTTTATTGCCTTGCTTAACTACCGTATTTGGGAATTAAACTAAACTCATTAAGGTCTTCATCGTTTTATAATTCCTAGTTGTGGCAACAATTTTAAGTTTACGCTCTAAAAGATTATTATTAAGTTTAGCTTTCCCATATCCCTTTAAACAATTTAGATAACAACACTTTTCATTTACCCCGAATTGTTCATTCGGAAAAAATTCCTTTTTAAAGCTTTTCAATAAACTTATTTCAGGAGAACTTTGAAACAATGTAAAATAGATATTCTTCTTCGCTTCTTCCGGAACAATGTCAAAAGGGTTCTCTTCCCAAATTTTTTTAAAACTATTCTTATCCAAAACAATTACGGGAATAGTAAAGCTAAAAGTAGTATAGATTTTGTCCCTTATCTTCAATTCTATTTGAGAACTATCTTTTTCAAGGGTTTTAAGAACGACATTACCACTTTGGATATACGTTTGCACATCTTTAAATCCCATTTCTTGCAGCATGATTTTCAAATCTGCCATCAGAATTTTATTTTTCCCGCTTACATTTATCCCTCTTAATAAAGCTATGTACGTTTTCATAGATTAGTTTTTCACAATGGCCTGAGCTACAATATACGCTCCTGTCCATGCATTTTGAAAATTAAATCCACCTGTGATAGCGTCAACATTCATAACTTCTCCTGCAAAAAACAAATTTTCATGTATTTTACTCTCATAGGTTTTAAAATTAATCTCTTTTAGAGTAACACCTCCTGCCATTACAAATTCTTCTTTAAAAGTACTTTTTCCTGTCACTTGAAATTCAGAGCTTGTTAATTGATTCGCTAAATTTTGCATTTGAATTTTAGAGATATCAGCCCATTTAAGCATTTCTGGAATTTCAGCAGCTAGCACCAATTTTTTCCACAATCGTTTTGGAATATCAACCCCAGTAGTTCTATAAATAGTTTTCTTTGGTTCTGTACTTCTTACCTCTAATAGTAAATTAAATACCGCTTCTTTATGGTATTCTGGAAGCCAATTAACACGAATTCTAAAATTGTATTTGTATTTATTAAGTAGAACAGCACCCCATGCCGATAGTTTTAAAATAGCAGGACCACTCATTCCCCAATGCGTAATTAACAACGGCCCTTCAGATTCTAATACTGTATTTGATGCAACTTTAGACTTTAACTGTACTGTTATTTTTGAGGTCATGCTATTCTTAGCCATAATATCAATAGTGACATTAGTACTTACTCCCTGGATTCCATCAATCCGATCATCCTTGATATTAAAAGTAAACAAAGAGGGAACTGGTGGCTCTATACTATGTCCTAGCTTTTCAATTAAACCCCAAATTTTAGAGCTACTACCTGTCGCCACTACCAATTTTTTGGAATAATATGATTTTTGTATGGATTGTACTTTCCAGTGTTTCTGGGCAATTTCATCCGTCTTACCCATTTTATCAATAGCAATGACAGAGCTATTCCTAAGAATTTTTATTCCCAACCTTTCTGTTTCCGCCATAAAACAATCGATTATCGTTTGTGATGAATTACTTTCTGGAAACATTCTCCCATCGGCTTCAATTTTAAGAGGAATTCCTCTTTTTTCAAAAAACTCAATGGTATCTCCTGTAGAAAAAGTATGAAATGGCCCTAAAAGCTCCTTTTCTCCTCTAGGATAATTTTTCACTAAATCACCTGGAACAAATTCAGCATGGGTAACGTTACAACGTCCTCCTCCAGAAACTCTCACTTTTGTAAGGACTTGTTTCCCTCTTTCTAAAATTGCAATTTTTAACTTTGGAGATTTTTCTGCAATATTAATCGCTGCAAAAAAACCAGCGGCACCTCCACCAATAATTATTATATCAAACATTAGTTAATACGGTCTGGGTAATTGGTTATTATTCCATCTACACCCATATTTTTAATGTTTTCAATATCCTTTGGTTCGTTAACTGTCCAAGTGTAAATTTTAAAACCTGCTTTTTTTATAGTATTCACATTTTCTAAAGTAAGTTTCTTAAAACTAGTGTTAATTGCTTCTGCATCTAACTCCTTTGCAATAGAAATAGCGTCTATGGGGTTTGCTTCTGTTAAAATGGCTATCGGAATATTTTTATTAACTCTCCTCATTTCTTTTAGTTCTTCCCATTTAAAACTAGAGATTAAAAAATCGTTTAATTTCCATCCCTTTTCTTTGCTATATTTACCAATAATAGCGTCTACAGCATCTACCGTATTCGCTCCTTTTAGTTCAATATTTAATCGGACAGTATGGTTTATAGTTTCAAAAACTTCCTGTAATAACGGAATTTTGTGATTCCCTTTTAAAACAAGTTGCTCAACATCTGAATAACTATATTCTTCTATTTTCCCACTAGAATTAGTCAATCTATCCACTGTTTCATCATGAAAAACAACAACTTCTCCAGTTTTAATAAGAAACACATCAATCTCAATCATACCAACACCCAAATCTAGTGCTTTTTTGATTGATGCAATTGTATTTTCTGTTTCGTGCCCCATAGCACCTCTATGTCCTACCACTATCGGATTTGTATTCATATTTTTACAACATAAAATATTTGTTACTAGTAGTAAAACTAAAAAGGTATTTATTTTTTTCACATTAACCAATCTAAAATATTACTTACCAGATTAATTGTTCCATGTAGACTCTCTCTCTATTAATGTGGTTTTAAGAATTTCTGTAGTATAGGTTTCGGCTACTTCGTCATCATCGTCGCTCTCTACTTTCTCTATTAACAATCTTGCTGCAGCTTCTCCAATCATTCCGCCATGTTGTGCAACAGTTGTTAATGTTGGATTCGAAAATTTAGATAACATACCATCTGTAAAGCCAATAAAAGCAATATCCTCAGGTATTCTTAAACTTAATTTCTGTACAAATCGCATACTATAAATAGCCAATATTTCATTAACACAAAGAACAGCATCTATATCTTCTCTTTTGAAAAAATCATTGATGGCATCTTCATCAATTTTCATAGAAGGTAATCTTAAAATAAGGTTTTCTTTTACTAAAATATTATGCTCTTCTAAAGCCTGACAATAACCTTCCTTCCTACTATTGCTAACACTTATATAGTCTTCCGTTGTGATTAAGGCTATCTTTTTTCTTCCGTTTTCTATTAATTTTTTCACAGCTAAATAAGCCCCTTCTTTATCATTAATAGTAACCTTATCACATTTAACTTCATCCGTTATACGATCAAACAAAACAAGTGGTATTCCCTGCTCTGTAACTTCTTTTAAATGACTATAGTCTTTTCTTTTTTGTGTATCCGAAGCCAACGACAGAATAAAACCATCTACACTACCATTTACCAATAGCTCTATAATAGCAACCTCTTTTTCAAAAGATTCGTTAGATATACAAACCAAAACATTATAACCCTTAGAAGTAGCATATCTTTCAATACCTTTAACAACAGTAGTAAAAAAATGATGTACAATTTTCGGGATAATTACACCAATATTATGTGTACGTCTATTTTTTAAACTAATGGCAATATTATTAGGCTTGTAATTATGTTGTTTTGCAAAAGCCTGTATTTTATCCTTAGTATCTCTACTTATCTCTTCACTATTTTTTAAAGCCTTAGATACTGTAGAAATTGAAACTTCTAGTTCGCGGGCAATATCCTTAAGAGTAATTTTTTTTTTCAAAATTTCTAACTAATCAATTTATTCAAGCAAGTGAAATTACATATTCTAAAAGCAATAGTTCTTAAATTGTTTGTTTATTATGTTATAATAATAAATCACAAATCTTTTTTTGATAAAATAGTATCAACATATATTGAAATAGTATTTCATCTAAAAATACATTATATTTACTCTAAGCTTCTTATTTAAGAAAAATATTATAAACTTAACAAAATACTAGAATCAATTTTATTGATTCCTTATTTTAAGAAAGTTATCAACACGAAAACGGTTTCGTAAAAATATAAATTCGATGAATTGTAAATTTTAGGAAAAAAAAGATACATTTAAACTCAACTCAACTCAAAAACTAACATCTAATGAAAACTCAATTACTAAAAATGATCTATCTGGTCTGAACTATTTACTTCAAAGACCAAGGAAAATCAAAAAGAAAGTGGTACTGTTTTTAATTTTAGTAGTTATCACTTTACCAAAACCAGGAGTGTATTACACTTTTACTATCTAGCTATATCAAATTGACTTATTTAAAGTTTGTTTGACTATTAATGCGATTGAAATATTAAGCATAACAGTTTTCTTAAAATTCATTGGGTAGATCCCCTAGAATGAAAACCTAATTTTTCACAAAAATGGAAGTTCATAAAAAAACAGACCTGATTTTATGGGAGAAATTAAAAAAAGGCAGTATTTCTGCCTTAGGGGAACTATACGATATATACATAGAAGATCTATTCTCATATGGGATGCAAACCTCTTCGGATAAAGAATACGTTATGGATTGTATACATGACCTTTTCCTCGATCTGTACAAATACAAGTACAAACTTGCATCCACGGACAATGTTAAGTATTATTTATTAAAAGCATTAAAGCGGAAAATAAATAAGAAGTACAACAAGAAGATAATTTCTGTCGCTAGTGAATACGCTGTGAAAAATAGTTGTTTACAGGGTAATTACGCCGAATCCTATGAAGAGGAAATTATTGCTCTGGAATATGCTTCAGAAAGAACCTCAAAGCTTGGAAACTCGCTCAATTTCCTTACCAGCCGGCAAAAAACAGGGTTGTTTTTAAGGTTCGCCCAAGAAAGGCCCTATGAAGAGATTGCAGAAATAATGAATGTCTCCATTCAAAGTTCAAGAACAATTATCTATAGAGCTATTAAGGCATTAAAACAGCGCTTAACATAGTTTTTACTATCCATTTTTCAGTCTTTATTTTATATTAAAATAAAAAAAGTGTCTATATACAGGAAGTTTCCTGCTTTGTATATATGTAGGCTTTGTCCAATGCTACGTAGCTAGTATCTGAATACCTGAGTATGAAAGAAAAAAACACTTCCAAAATGAATTTCACGCCCATAGGGGCTGAAGACAAAGAGCAGTTGAGAAACAAAATACTGGCGAACACGTATTCCTATAAGAGAAGAAAACAACGTATAAAATATAGTGTTGGTGCATTCTCAATGATTTTGTTTGTTATTTCTTTAAGTATGTATCACTACAAAAGCGCCCCTTCTTCCATAGATCAGTTTGTAAACGCGGCAAACAAGATCGATAATGAAGGTATTGATGAAGTTGAGCTTATTTTGAGCAATTCCAAAGACAGTTATATTATTGAAAATGATGCCACGATAACTTATTCTGGTACAGGGGAGAAAGTTACCATAGGAGCGTCAAAAGCAATTCAGCAATCCGCTGTAAAAAACAATGACAGGGTAGTTTATAATACATTGGTAGTTCCTTTTGGAAAAAGATCTAAAATTGAATTATCCGACGGGAGTAAAATCTGGTTGAATTCGGGATCCAAATTAGTATATCCCATAAGTTTCAACGGAGAAAAAAGAGAGGTCTACTTAGAGGGAGAAGCTATTTTTGAAGTTACACATGACAAGAATCATCCTTTTATCGTAATGGCCGAGAATCATGAGATCGAAGTATTAGGTACGGTATTCAATGTTAGTAATTATTCGGATGAGGATTCGATACGGACAACGTTAAAAAGCGGAAGTGTTCAGATTAATTACAAGGGAAAAGAAAGCTCTTTCTTTAAATCTGGTGAAACCATGAGAATTTTGCCAGGAATATCTGCAACTTACAACAAACACTCACAACAAATTTCCTCAAAAAAAGTAGCTATAGAAAACTACTTTTCCTGGAGGGAGGGTGTTTTCATTTTTGAAAGCAATGATTTAAGATTTATTATGAAAAAACTTTCCCGCTATTATAATGTCCCCATTGTTATAACAAATAATGATTTAGCCAACCAGACATTTACTGGATATTTAGATTTAAAAGAGAGCGTGGAGAATGTAATTCAGCTCATAGGAGAAACAACTGATTTTGAATATAACAGAAAAAATAGCAATGAAATTATTATTAACTAAAACTAGAAGAAAATTTATGAATTAAAAAAAATGCCCATTAAATAAAAAAAACCAGAAGATGGGCCAACATCTTCTGGCGAGAAAACTAACATTGCTTTACAATACAGCAATATTAACTAACGAAAAAACAAAATTATGAATAAAATTGTTAACCCTAATTCCTTAGGGAGAATAATATCCTTAAGGTCATATATCATAACCACTATGAAGGTTTTTCTTTTAATGATCAGTATAGGTCTTAGTTCTGTGTATGCTAATTCTACATACGCACAGACAAAGATGGACATTAACGTTAAGGATATTAAACTTGAAGATTTATTTAAAGAGATCCAAAGTAAAAGTGAGTTTATCTTCTTTTACAAAGACAACACTATAGATAAGAATAAAAGGATATCTATCCATTTAAGAAAAGCAACCTTATCAAAAATTTTAAAAAAGGCATTCTCGAATACCGATTTAAGTTTTAAAATAGATGATAGACAGGTTGTTATTAAAAAATCACCTTCTATTTTAAGTGTTACTACAATAGAAAAAAGTCAAGATTTAACGATATCTGGAACAGTATCGGATGCAGATGGTTCATTACCTGGAGCCAGTGTTGTTGTAAAAGGAACAACCAATGGTACACAGACCGATTTTGACGGGAATTATACTATTGAAAATGTAGCACCAGATGCAACTTTGGTTATTAGCTATATCGGATTCAAAACCAAGGAAGTAGCAGTAAATGGACAAAGTACATTTAACGTAATCTTGGTAGAAGATGCTGCGGCATTGGATGAAGTAGTTATTATTGGTTATGGTTCTACCACGAAAAAAGAAATTACATCTGCCGTTACCGTAGTTACTGAAGAAGACTTTAATAAAGGTACTGTAAACGATGCCGCTTCTTTATTACAAGGTAAGGTTGCTGGTTTAAGCATCTATAACAAAGGGGGTGATCCAAATTCTAGCCCGACAATTAGATTAAGAGGTATTTCTACCGTTGGGGCAAATACTTCTCCTTTAGTTGTGGTCGATGGTGTTGTTGGCGCTTCTTTAGACAATGTTGACCCTAGTGATATTGCTAGCATCAACGTTCTTAAAGATGGTTCCGCTTCTGCAATTTATGGTACTAGAGGTTCTAGTGGAGTAATATTGGTTACCACAAAGAAAGGACGTATTGGAGGAACCAAAGTAAATTACAATGGTTCAATTGCGGCCTCTTCGATCGCAAATTCAATAGACATTATGAGTGCTGATGAATTCATATCTGCAGGATTGACAAATTTGGGAAGTAAAACAGATTGGATCGAAGAAGTTACCCAAACTGGAATTACGGAAGTTCACAATATTTCAATTTCTGGTGGACATGACAATACCACATATAGATTCTCTGCAAATAAGAGGGATGTTGAAGGAATTGTAAAAAATACAGGCTTTGACCAATTCAACACAAGAGCTAATGTTTCTACCAGAATGTTGAACGATAAATTAAAAGTGAATTTCAACACTTCATATACTAAAAAAGAAAGTGATTTTGGTAGTGGTGAGGTAATGAAATATTCGGTTCTTTACAACCCTACTGCTCCAGTATTTGGAATAGATGCTCCTTTTGAATTCAACGAAGCACAGTTTGGTGGGTATTTTGAAACTTTAGGTTTGTTTGATAGTTATAATCCTGTAGCCATTCAAAACCTACTTAAAAACAAAGGATCTAGAACGGAGTTCAACTACAATGTTGATTTAAATTATGATTTTACAGAGCACTTATCCGCTAAAATGATCTATGGTGCACAGGACACAAAAAATCTTAACGTAAGATATGCACCTACAACCTTATTAAGAGGTGGTAATGCTACGAGCCCAACTAGAAAAGGAAATGCGCAAATATATTCCGATAAATTTAATTCGAAATTATTTGAACTATATGGCACCTATAAAAATAAGTTCGGGAATGTGGATTTAACGTTTACAGGAGGTTATTCTTTTCAAGAAAATAGTTTCTACGGGTATTATCTAGAGCTATCAGATTTCCCAGATACTACTTTGGATTACTCCAATGCATTGGAACTTTCCTATGATCTAGAAGAAGCAGGACGTGTAATTGCAAATAGTAGCGCCACCAACGACGATCGATTGATCGCCTTTTTTGGAAGGTTGAATATGACCTTTGATGATGCAATATTCTTTAGTGCTTCTTTGAGACAAGAAGGCTCCTCTAGATTTGGTGAGGACGAAAAATGGGGGCTATTCCCTGCTGTAGGAGCTGGTGTTGACCTTAACAAATACTTAGAATTGAATAATGTAGACTTATTCAAATTTAGAGTAGGATATGGAGTTACAGGTGCCATTCCAGGGCAAATCGGACTATCACAACCTAACAGAAATTATAGCTACGACGAAACTGGAACTGGAGCCTTTTTTACACTTTTACCAAGTAGAGCTCCAAACCTAGACTTACGTTGGGAAGAAAAAGCGGAGCTTAACTTTGGTGTTGAATTCAATATGCCAAGATTTGGAGCCACTTTAGATATTTATTCTCGTGATGTTACCGACTTTATTTTAGAAGTAAGTGTAGACCCATCCGACCCAATATACGAAGGGGCAACATCTCAATTTAAAAACGCGGGAGACTTAAGTACCAAAGGTTTTGAATTAGCAGTGAACTATGATATTATTGTCACGGAAAATTTAACCTATAATTCTGGATTTGTTTTCTCTTCTTACAAATCTACTCTGGATGAATATTTTTTGGATGATCAGAAAGCAACTACAGGTAATCTAGGTTCTCCAGGGCAAAATTCAACAAACATGATCCTTCTTCAGGAGGGCGGTGATATCGGACAAATATGGGGTCCTGTATTCTCTGGTGAAATTATTGATGGTGTACCACAGTTCAAAGATTTGAACGGCGATGGGGAATTAATTACCGGACAAGATCAGGCAACATTTGACAATGCTGATTTTGCTACCTTGGGTAACGGTATCCCAGACTTTGAAATTGGTTGGACCAATCAATTACAATACGGAAAGTGGCAGGCAAATGCTTTCTTTAGAGGTGCATTTGGTCATAGTCTGGTAAATACATTCAGAGCTTTTTACGAGCCGAGAATTTCTAGCCAGAGTTCCTATAACTTAGTGAACACAACATTAGCAAATGATGAAATTACAAGTGCGCAATTCAGCTCCCTATATGTTGAAAAGGCAGATTTCGTTAAATTGGACAACCTGTCCGTATCATATGATTTTGACCTTGGGGATAATAAGTACATAAAAGGTATGCGCTTAACCGGAAGTGGACAGAATTTATTTGTAATCACGAACTATACGGGATCTGATCCTGAACCAGCTTTATTTGATTCTGCTAATGGCAATGTACTTGCACCTGGTATTGACAGAAGAACCAACTACTTCTCTGCCAGAACATTCACGCTGGGACTTAACATTAACTTCTAAAAAAAGAGCAATGAAAAATATTATAAAATCAATAATAATGTGCGGTTCGTTAGTTGTAGCAACCTCATGTACAGATTTAGAAGAGGATTTAATTGGAGAAATCGTTACGGACATTGACATAGAGGGTATCGACACTGGCGGTGGCGGTAGTGGTGGTGGTTCTGCCATTAGCGGTGCTTTTAATAGGTTATTGAGCTCTGGAACGGCAAACCACGGCGGTTATTGGTCTATTCAATCGGTTTCAACCGATGAAATGGCTGTTACCCAAAAGGGAGGTGACTGGTATGACGGTGGTATCTGGATCGATATGCACAGACACACGTTTACTCCTGCTAGTGGGCCTGTTAATGGCGCTTGGACACAGCAGTATGGGGCAATCGCGGAGTGTAATAATACTTTAGAAGGATCTGCCTTAGATGCAAATCAAACGGCTCAAGTCAAAGTGTTAAGAGCATTTTTCCACTATCGTTTATTGGATTTGTACGGAAATGTAAAAATAGTTGCCTCTACAACAGTAGACCCTCCACAATCGACAAGTACACAAGTATTTGATTGGATCGAGTCAGAATTATTGAGTACTCTTGGTATTGCGGCGGTTACTGCAAGTATGGATCTTTCCGGCAGTGCTTTAGGAGTCGACACAAATCCTTATAGAGTAAACCAATTCGCCGCTTTAGGTTTATTGGCTAAGCTATATTTAAATGCTGAAGTATATACCGGGACAGCAAGATATCAAGAGGCTGCAGATGCCGCTTCCTATATTATAGACAACTCTGGCTACTTGTTGGCCGATGATAGTTATTCCATACCCAATTTGGCACAAAGAACCGCAGTTGCGAGCGATCCGGCAACCTTGACTGGATATCAAGCAATGTTCGCACCAAATAATGAGAATAACCCAGAAATGATCTGGTCTATTCCTTTTGATGAAGTTACAGGTAGTGGAATGAACTATAGTCAAATGACATTGCATTATTCTAGTCAGTTCACTTGGAATATAGATTCACAACCATGGAACGGATATTCTGCTTTGGAAGACTTTTACAATTCTTACGAAAATGGGGATAAGCGTAAAGAAGCCAATTTTATTGTAGGTGTACAATTGGATTTCGGCGGATCTGCAATTATTGATTTTGCCGCTTCAGATGGAAATCTTGAACTAGATTACACTCCCGACATTAATGAATTAGAACCTAACGCTTCTAGAAAAGGTGGTGCCCGTTTAGGGAAATTTAGTTTCAAACAATTTCAACGAAACGACGGAAGTAACGATTATCCGATTATTCGCTTGGGAGATTTATACCTAATTCGTGCCGAAGGAATCGCAAGAGCGGCTAGTGATTGGAATCTAGCCTTGGCAGACGTTAATACCATCAGAGCAAGAGCAGGAGTTACAGCGTTAACGGCATTAACAGCAGACGAGTTTCTGGCAGAACGTGGACGTGAAATGTTTATGGAAGTTACAAGGCGACAAGATTTAATACGTTTTGGAAATTTCGATGACTCTTGGTGGGAAAAAACAAATAGCGACGCTTATAAATCACTATTTCCAATTCCACAAGAACAAATAATAAACAGTGGTGGGACACTTACACAGAACCCAGGATATTAGGAGAATAGTTAAATACAAAAGGGTTGTCTCTTTGGCAACCCTTTTTATACCAATTAAATTTCTGAATACTCGTAAATGAATTGAATTATTTTTGAATTAGTTGAATTTAAAATGAAACGATCAATAAGGGATACTTTGAAATTTAATTGGTATTTTTAATATACAACATGATATATGAGAACCCTACTCTCTCTATTTTTATTACTCTTCATTTTCATATCATGTGAGAACAAATCATCACAAACAACCTTGTTTTCATTACGGGACACTTCAACTGGAATTGATTTTGAAAATACCCTGACCTATACTGAAGAACTAAATCCTTATACCTACAGAAATTTCTACAATGGCGGAGGAGTAGCTCTTGGTGATATTAATAACGATGGCCTTTTGGATATTTATTTTACGGGAAATCTCGTTGATAATAAACTATACTTAAATAAAGGAAATTGGCAATTTGAAGACATTACCCACAAAGCAAATGTAGCCTGTAAAAATGTATGGTCTACCGGAGCTACCTTTGTGGACATTAACCATGACGGATTACTGGACATATACGTCTGTAAATCCGGAAAACCAGGAGGCAAAAATAGGCATAATGAACTGTTCATCAATAATGGTGATACTACATTTTCAGAACAATCAAAAGCATATAATCTAGACATCATAGGGCTATCTGTACAAGCAGCCTTTTTTGATTATGACAAAGATGGGGATCTTGATTGCTACCTCCTCAATAATTCTATCCGCTCTATTGGAGCATATGATCTGATCAAGGATCAACGAAATACGGCCAGTCCTGACGGCAATAAATTATTAAAAAATGAAGATGGAAAATTCATTGACATTTCTACCGAAGCAGGTATATATTCAAGCGCCATAGGATTTGGATTGGGTATTACCCTAAGTGACTTTAACAATGACTCTTGGACAGATATCTATATATCAAACGACTTTTTTGAACGAGACTATCTGTATCTCAACAATAAAAAAGGAGGGTTTACAGAATCTTTAGAAAATAAATTCGGATCTATTTCTATGGGATCTATGGGAGCGGATGCTTCCGACTTGGACAATGACCTTCTATCCGATTTAATGGTGACAGAAATGTTGCCCTCCACATTAGAGCGGCAACGCACCAAAGCGTTGTTCGAATCTTGGGACAAATATTCATTGGCCATCAAACAAGGATATTTTAATCAGTTTCCAAGAAATGTACTGCAACGAAATCTCGGTACAAATGGTTTTCTTGAAATAGGAAGATTCGCTGGAATATCGGCCACCGAATGGAGTTGGGCATCCCTGATCTTCGACATGGATAATGACGGGTTAAAAGATATCCTAATAAGCAATGGTATCTATAAAGACCTGTTGGACAGAGATTATCTGAATTATATGGCGAATGAAGAAAGAGTTCGAAATATGATCAAGGAAGATGACGAAGTTATTATGAAACTTATAGATTTAATGCCTTCACAAGCTGTTCCCAATGCCATCTATAAAAACATGGGAGGTTTTACATTTGAGGATAAAGCAATGGACTGGGGCCTTGATCAGCCGAGCTTTAGCAATGGAAGTGCTTATGGGGATCTAGATAATGATGGAGATTTGGATATTGTGATAAACAATGTGAACATGCCCACCTTTATCTATGAAAACAATTCGAATAGAAATACACATCGAAGTATCGACTTCGCTTTTAGTAGCAACGGGAAAAACACGGAAGCCATAGGGACCAAAGCAATTATAAATTATGGTGATGGAAAAAAAGCCATGGCCGAAAATTATACCTCAAGAGGCTTTCAAAGTTCTATTAGCTCAGGAGTCCATTTCGGTATAGGCAATCATACCCAAATTGATAGTTTGACCATTCTTTGGCCCAATGGATCGAAAACAATAAAAACAGCGTTAGCAAGCAACAAAAAATACAACTATACACAACCAGAGCAGTATATAATTAAAAAGGAACGTGCTTTAAAAAAGAAAAAGGGCCCATTAAAAACCAGCACTCCCCTATTTCAATTTAAACATCAAGAAAATGAATTTGTAGATTTCAATAGAGAACGCCTTTTACCTCAAATGTTCAGTAATGAAGGACCTGCTCTAAGTTCGGGAGATGTAAATAATGACGGAATAGAGGACTACTACATCGGGGGGGCAAAAAACCAATCTGGAAGTCTTTTTCTTTCTAATACTAAAGGGGCGTTCAATGAAATTAGAACCCCATTTATTTTGGATGCCAAATCAGAAGATACCGCCTCGGTCTTTTTTGACAGTGATGGAGATGGTGACCTGGATCTATATGTCTGTAGTGGAGGAAAAGCTTTTTCAAAATTTGACTTTGCTTTACAAGACCGCCTGTATATTAACCAAGGGAAAGGAGCTTTTTTAAAATCCAAGAAACCGTTACCTTTTTCTAAAATGATAAGTACTGCAATTGTTACGGCTAAAGACTATGATAAGGATGGTGACCTAGATCTTTTTGTAGGAGGCAGATACAATCCACAATTGTACGGTACACCATCTTCTGGCTACGTACTAGAAAATATGTCGAATAATACCTTTAAACTTTCCAACGAGAAAGCACTAAGAAATATTGGAATGATAACCGATGCGGAATGGACCGATATAAATGGAGATGGTTGGCCAGACCTTGTTATTAGTGGCGAGTGGATGCCCATAACCATTTTCATCAATGAACAAGGTAGTTTAATCAATAAAACTACTTCTTTCGGACTTGATAATTCATCGGGAATTTGGTCCGTGTTATACAGTACCGATATCGATAATGATGGAGACATAGATATTATTGCGGGTAATATTGGTGAAAATTCCTTCTATAAAAATGGGGACCGTATCTATATAAATGATTTTGACCTAAATGGATATGCAGAGCAAATTATTTGTCATAAAATAAATGGAATGTATTTCCCCATAGTCGATCGAGATGAACTTGTTTCACAAATGCCTATCTTAAAGAAGAAACTACTATATTATAAAGATTACGCAACAGCATCCATGGCAAGCATTTTTGATGAACAAATGATTCGATCTGCAACGGTCGCTGATATTAACAAAGTAGAAACGACCCTGTTTATTAACGAAGGGGAGACATTTTCATCTATTGAGTTACCTCCAGAAGTCCAATATTCGAATATCGCGGCCATTCAAGTAATGGACATTAACAAAGACGGAATAAAAGATATCTGTTTTGGAGGTAATCAATACCGGATAAAACCACAGTTTGGAATCTTGGATGCCTCCCATGGCTGGATTGTTCTAGGAAATTTAAAAAATGGAAAATATAGTTTCAAAGAAATCCGTAGCATGGGAATCAAAGGGCAAATACGTGGATTCGAACTCATAAAAAAAGAAAACAAAACGATATTGATGACAGCCATTAATAACAATTTTTTACAATTTCATGAAATACAATAGACACCTACCAATCATCATATTTCTAATACTCCTCCTAGGAATAACATCCTGTGAATCGGAATATTCAAAGCTTGTTCATAAAGAAATGGCCAATGGCATACGAAATGATTCCTTAGTTTTCAATATCAAATTCGGCGATTCTAAAAAAGATTTTTTCAATCGTTGCTGGCAACTAAATAAAGAGGGATTGGTCTCTCAAGGCCCCAATAACAAGTATGTACAGCACATCTTAAAAACACCTAAACAAGGGAAATCAAATATAAATATGCTATTCTACGGAATTTTTGATCGGGAGAATAAAATAACAGGAATGGATCTCCTATTCAGTTACACCGGATGGTCTCCTTGGAATAAAAAACTAACCGCAACAAATCTTGTCCCCGCCCTAAAAGATTCCCTGGAAACTTGGTATCCCGGTAACCCCTTTATCGCTTTAACATTGAAAGAAACGGCAGAAGAAGCATTTATTAAAGTAGACGGTAATAGACAAATAACCATATATGCCAGAGACACCAAAGATGTTGTGGTAAAAATGGAAGATTTAAGAAAAAAATATGCCTCAAAATTTAAATAAGAGAAATGAAAAACCCTAGATACACTTTATTGATCGCATCCGTTCTCCTGATTTTGTCATGTTCAAAAAAGACACAAAAACCAGAAACCCTATATGAATTAATGGATGCCAAACAAACAGGCATTGATTTTAGGAACGATCTCATCTACAATCAAGATTTTAATGTATATACCTACCGAAATTTTTACAATGGAGGAGGCGTAGCAATAGGGGACATCAACAACGATGGATTAATTGATCTGTATTTGACTTCCAACCAAAATTCAAACAAGCTCTATCTTAACAAAGGTGATTTTAAATTTGAAGATATTACGGAAAAATCCAATGTTGGAGGAAGCAAGGCCTGGTCTACAGGAATTACCATGGTAGACATTAACAGTGATGGCTTTTTAGATATTTATGTTTGTAATTCGGGAGATGTAGAGGGAGATAACAAACAAAATGAATTATTTATAAATAATGGAGATCTTAGCTTTACAGAATCCGCAGAACTTTATGGTTTGGCCGATTTGGGATTTTCTACACATGCATCATTCTTTGATTTTGATAAAGACGGCGACCTGGATGTTTACTTGCTCAATAACTCATATCAAGCAATTGGAAGCTTTAATCTAAGAAAAAACGAACGCCCAAAAAGAGATGTCTTGGGAGGGGATAAGCTTATGGAGAATGTTAACGGGAAATTTTTGGACATTAGCGAAAAAGCAGGAATCTATGGAAGTGTCATTGGTTTTGGTCTTGGTGTAAGTGTTGGCGATCTAAATGGCGACGACTGGGATGATATTTATGTTTCCAATGATTTTTTTGAACATGATTATTTGTACATAAACCAACAGGACGGAACTTTTAAAGAATCGTTGACCACTCAAATAAAATCTACCAGTGGTGCATCAATGGGTGCCGATCTTGCGGATATCAACAATGACGGTCACAATGAGATTTTTGTGACGGAAATGCTGCCTTCGGAATATACCCGATTGAAAACAGTTACCACTTTTGAAGATTGGAACAAATACCAATACAATGTAAAAAATGGATATTACCATCAATTCACACGAAACACCTTACAGTTGAACAACGCAAATTCGACCTTTAGTGAAGTAGGAAGGTTTAGTGGAGTCGAAGCTTCTGACTGGAGTTGGGGCGGACTCTTTTTTGATATGGACAATGATGGTGCTAAAGATCTATTTATTGCCAATGGAATATACAAAGATCTTACTAATCAAGATTACCTACTATACATCTCTAATGATGAAATTGTAAAGTCTATTGTGGCCAATAATGAAATAAATTATAAAAGATTAATCGATATTATTCCAACCAATGAAGTTAAAAATCATGCGTACAAAAATATAGGCAACCTTAAATTTGAAAGAGATTTGAAGTCTGGTCTAAATACACCCAGCTTTTCCAACGGTTCTGCATACGGGGATTTTGACAATGATGGAGATCTAGATTTAGTAGTGAACAATGTAAACATGCCCATATTTTTCTATAAGAACAATACAGAAGTACTCACAACAAATCATTATCTGAAGCTGGTGCTAAAAGGAGAGGGCGCAAATAAAAATGCCATCGGAGCAAAAATCAAGGTTTCCACTTCCAAGGAGCAACAATATTTAGAGCAACAACCCGTAAGAGGCTTTCAATCGAGTATGGACCAACGACCTAATTTTGGACTTAAAACGGACGAGGCAGTGACTGTAAGTGTAAAATGGCCTTCAGGAAAATACACTACCGTTACAGGAGTAAAAGTAGATCAAATTCTTACCCTACATGAAAAAGAGGCGAAAATTCTATTGGATGCGAAAAAAGAAAATACAACACCACTTTTTGAAAAAAGCAGATTAACAATCGATTTCAAACATATTGAAAATCGTTTTGTAGATTTTAACAGAGACCGTCTACTTCACCAAATGTATAGTACAGAAGGCCCGAAAGTTGCCATGGGCGATATTGATAATGATGGTAAAGAAGACCTATTTATAGGAAGTTCTAAAGGTAACACACCAACAATTCTCCTAGGCAACGACACTTCTTTCATGCCTTTTAATAGCCCTGTATTCGAAAAAAATAAGAGTTCGGAAGATACTGGAAGTTTATTTTTTGATGCGGATAACGACGGAGACCTGGATTTGTATGTCTGTAGTGGAGGGGTGGAATTTTCACAATTCTCAAGTAACTTTTTAGATCGACTTTACTTCAACGATGGAAAAGGAAACTTTTCACTTTCAAACCAAAAACTCCCTGCCAAAAAAGGTTATTTCAATACTGGAACAGTCATTTCATCGGATATTGATAAGGACGGGGATTTAGATCTTTTCATCGGAGAGCGAAGTATTCCAGGAAAATATGGCATCCCTGGTTCTGGGTTTATTTTGGAAAATGATGGAAAAGGAAATTTTTCGGATGTTACGGAACATATTGCTACCGACTTAAAACATCTTGGGATGATTACCGATGCCCTATTTATAGATCTTAACAATGACGACTACGAAGATTTAGTGGTCGTTGGTGAATACATGGGAATTGAATTCTTTATTAATGAAAAAGGGAGCTTTGTAAAAAGAGAAAACAATTCACTATCTAATTTAAAAGGTTGGTGGAATACAATACATAAAGCCGACTTAAACAATGATGGTAAGCTTGATCTAATTGTTGGAAATCACGGCTTAAATAGTCGATTTAAAGCAAATACAAAAAACCCGATACAACTATTTTTAAAAGACTTTGATAAGAATGGGTTCCTTGACCCTATTCTTACTTTTAAAGCGGATAATGGCAAGAACTACCCTTATGCTTTAAGACACAATCTTATTGATCAGATTAAATCCTTGAAAAAAATATTTCCAAATTATGAGTCTTTTAAAGACGCTGGAATCAAGGATATTTTTACTACGGAACAATTGGAAGGTGTACTACAGGTAGAGGCCAACACCCTTGCCTCCGTAGTACTAATTAATAAAGGCGGTTTCAATTTTAGCATGGAATACTTGCCTTTCCAAGCACAACTTTCACCCATTTACGCTATTGCGACCCACGATTTTGACAATGATGGGGACCAAGACATTGTCCTTGGAGGAAATTTATACAATGTAAAACCAGAAGCAGGACGTTACGATGCGACATATGGTGTATACTTAGAAAACTTGGGGAATATGAAATTTCAAAGCTATAAAGATGGAAAAGGGTTTTCTGTTGATGGACAAATTAGAGACTTGGTTATAAATAATAACAAATTGATCGTTACCCGAAACAGTGATTCATTAGTAATATTTAAATATTAAAAATACAATGAAATACCTATTAAGTTTCTCTTTATTAGCACTACTTTTTTTCAACTGTTCTAAAGAAAAAGAACCTACAAAAGCTGCTATTTATTTTGAAGGAGTTCCGTCAGACAGTAGCGGTATAACATTCTCAAATAATCTGCACTACCGTGAAGACATGAATATTATTGAATACCTCTACTACTATAACGGCGGAGGGGTTGCCGTTGGCGATATCAATAATGATGGTCTGGAAGATATTTATTTTACCGCCAATCAAACTCCGGACAAACTTTATTTAAACCTTGGAAATTTAAAGTTCAAAGATATTAGCGAAACTTCAGGAATACTTATAGATTCTACCTGGTCTACTGGAGTTACTATGGAAGATGTTAACAATGATGGTTTTTTAGATATTTATGTCTCGAAAGTTGGAAACTACAAGGGGCTCAAAGCTAATAATTTACTTTATATAAATAATGGTGATCAAACCTTTACCGAAGCATCTTTGGATTATGGATTAAACTTTTCAGGTTTTTCTACCCAAGCTTCTTTTTTCGATTACGACAATGATGGGGATATGGATATGTATCTATTAAATCATTCCGTACACACACCAAGAAGTTACGGAAAATCCAACAAACGTTTTGAGTCCGATTCTCTTGCAGGAGATAAGTTATATGAAAACAAACTCGACGAAGGACTTTCAACATTTGAAGATGTAACGTTACAAGCTGGAATTTATAACAGTCAATTAGGATATGGATTGGCTTTGACCACTTCTGACATCAATCAAGATGGACTAATAGATATTTACGTCGGAAATGATTTCCACGAGAACGACTATATCTATATAAACCAGGGTGACAAAACATTTAAAGAATCCAGTGATAATTTAGTAACCCATACTTCGAGATTTACAATGGGTGTTGATGTTGCTGATATTAACAATGACGGATTACTAGATATTTTCACCTTGGATATGATGCCCTTTAATCATGAAATATTCTTAAAATCAGGAGGTGAAGATTCGGATAAGGTAAGTTTAATCAAGCAAAATTTTGGGTTTAATACGCAGTACGCACGAAATAATTTTCAATTAAATCAAGGGAATGAAACATTCAGTGAAGTTGCTTTATTAACAGAAACACATGCAACAGATTGGAGTTGGTCTGTACTTCTAGAAGATTATGACAATGATGGACTCACGGATATTTTTATTACCAATGGAATATACAAACGTCCCAATGATTTGGATTATGTTAATTACCTAAGTACGATTAATTTCTCGAAGTACACCAAAGATCAACAAAACAAGATCGAAAGAAAGCTAATCGATGAAATGCCCGCAGTACAAATTCCGAACGTAATATTTCGCAACAAGGGGAATTTAGAGTTCGAACGTTTAACCGAACAGTCCGGTCTTACAGCTTCTTACGCCAACGGCTCGGTCTATAGTGATCTGGACAATGATGGGGATCTAGATTTAGTAATAAACAACATTAATGAAAAAGCATCGATTTTAGAAAACAAAAGTCCAGGTTCAAATGATAATAATTTTATTTCCTTTTCTCTACAAGGTGATAACGAATTAAAAAATCCTACTGGAGCAAAAGTTTATCTCTATGCGGACAATCATACCTACATTAAGGAATTGACCACCACAAGAGGGTTTCAATCTTCCTCTTCCCGTAAACTACATTTTGGTTTGGGGAAAATTGAAAAGGTAGACTCCCTTCACATTTATTGGCTTGATGGTAAAACTCAAATAGAAAAGGAGTTGACAATCAACCAACATCAAATAATCAAGAGAGAATTCAGTTCGGATATCAAAAAGGACAAGGCGAAATTTACTATAGGAACAGTTAAATCCTTTCCATTTACCCATCTTGAAAACACCTATTTAGACTATGAAAGAGAGTCCCTTATTCCAGAAAAGTTATCTGTAGAAGGACCAGCGATGGTAACTGCTGATTTTAATTCAGATGGTTTATTGGACATTTATATCGGTGGTGCCAAATACCAATCGGCAGAGCTCTTTTTGATGGAACAGAACGGAAGTTATACAAAACAAAAAAATATGGCTTTTAATAGCGATAGCATTCATGAAGATGTAGATGCTACCGTATTTGATCTGGACAGCGACGGGGATTTAGATATATATGTGGTCAGTGGAGGCAACGACAAACCAGAAGGAGATCCCCACCTAGAGGACCGCATTTATTTGAATGACGGGCAAGGTAATTTTGAACGGTTTAATTTTATACTTCCAAAAACCAATGGTGGCAGTATTTCTACTGGTGATTTTAACAACGACGGCCACGATGATCTATTCCTTGGCAGTAGGTCGATCCCCGGAGCATACGGAGTATCTCCTTTTAGTTTTATCTTAAAAAACACAGGGAGCAATGGTTTTGAACTTATTGAAAAAATAAATTTAGGGATGGTTACCGATAGTCAATGGGTAGACATCAATAATGATAAATTATTAGATATAATCGTTGTAGGTGATTGGATGCCTGTAACGATCCTTATCAATAATGGAAACGAAACCTTTACAAATAAGACAAAACAATACGGGTTAGAGGATACACAAGGTATGTGGAATACTGTTGCTATTTCTGATTTGGACAAAAATGGACATAAAGATATTATCGTTGGTAATACAGGCTTAAACTTTAAATGGAAAGCTTCAAAAGAAAAGCCCGTAAAACTCTACCTTGAAGATTTTGATGAAAACGGACAGCTAGATCCTATTATTTTTTATGATTTTTTTGGTCATAATGTTCCTTTTGCATCCAAGGATAAGCTCATTGGACAGCTTCCTACATTGAAGAAGAAATTTTTAAGTTATACTACATTTTCCACAATAAAAGATATTGAAATGCTTACTGGAAAATCTGAAAGTACTATTACCGAGGTAAAAAAAATAGCAGAGCTACGCTCTATGATCTATCTTAATTTTGGAACTGATTTCCAAGGAATTCCATTACCGAAAGAAGCCCAAATGAGTAGCATTGAGGATTTTTACGTGGGGGAAAATAACAAAAAACCTTTTTTGATCTTTGTAGGCAATTATCTAGATTACGTAACCGAATTAGGAAGTAACAATGCTAATGCCGGAGGTATACTATCCTCTTTTGATAAAGAAGGCTTTCATATGTATAAACAATTAGCCTTATCACAAAATTTAAATGTAAGACGAATAACGAAAATAAGTAATGAGAATTATTTGGTAGTTACGAACAACGATAAATCGCACACCATTACAATTCCCTAGAGAGCAAATTAAATTCATGAAATGGGGGGTTCATTAAAAATAGTGTAATTTTAGAAAATACTAGATTTCGATACCATCCAACAAAGAATAGCATATATTAATTTTAGAAAATAATGATGAAAAACCTATCCATAGCATTCGTTGCATTTGTACTATTAAACTCTTGCACAAAAAAAGAAGAGCCTATTATTATTACAGCAGAACATATGCATACAGCTATAGATAAAGTTGTAAAGATTATGATTCATGATATTTTTTCGCCACCTGTGGCGAGTAGAATATTTGCATACCCGAACATCGCCGCTTACGAGATAATTGCACTACAGAATAAAGAATATCGATCTTTGGAGGGTCAGGTAACAGCACTTACCGCAATTCCCAGACCTGATGATTCAAAACCTGTTAATTATCAATTAGCGGCATTCATAGCGCATTTAGATTTAAGTAAAAGATTGATTTTCTCCGAAGAAAGAATTGAAGTCTATCGAGATAGCTTATACCAGGTTTGGGAAGCTGCCAACGAGATAGAATTTAACAATTCCAAAGAATATGGTTTAAAAGTAGCAGACCATATTGGCATATGGATGGATGCTGACAACTACAAACAGAGCAGAACAATGCCGAAATTTACGGTTGATTCCGAGGATCCCTCAAGATGGCAACCAACACCTCCTGCATATATGGATGGTATTGAACCCCATTGGAACAAAATCCGCCCTTTTGTTATAGATTCCGCATCACAGTTTATTCCAGTGCCCCCGCCACCTTTCTCGATGGAAGAAGGTAGTGTCTTTTACAATGAAGTTAAAGAAGTATATGACATTAGTATGGAAATGGCAGAAAAAGGAGATAGTTCGGAAGAAATCGCAATTGCACGGTTTTGGGATTGTAATCCGTATGTTTCGGTAACACGTGGACATTTAATGTTCGCCACAAAAAAAATAACTCCCGGGGCACATTGGATTGGCATTGTTAAAATTGCCTGTAAAAAAACAGAATCCGGTTTTGACAAATCAGTCTTGGCATATACCAAAACATCAATGGCCATTGCCGATGCGTTTATCAGCTGTTGGGATGAGAAATACCGTAGTAATCTTATACGTCCAGAAACCTTGATCAATGAACATTTTGATGAAAGTTGGCAACCTGTACTACAGACACCACCTTTTCCTGAATATACGAGTGGACACAGTGTTGTTTCTGGTGCCGCTTCAACAGTATTGACCAATATTTTTGGTGGTGATTTCTATTTTGAAGATGATACGGAAACCCCATACGGTCTTCCAATAAGAAATTTTGAGTCCTTTAAAAAAGCCGCAGATGAAGCTGCAATAAGCAGAATGTATGGTGGTATTCATTACCGTGTAGCTGTAGAGGTCGGTGTAAAACAGGGTAGGGATCTTGGTGATTTTTTGGTAAATAAATTAAACATGCAAAAGTAAATTTGCCCTTGCAGCACAGATACTTCTAAAAAAGAGGCTATTAATTACAAATTTTTTCCTCTTAAGCAGTTTAATCTTATCTTGCTGATTAAACTATTTTTTGATGAATAGATCAATATGTTTAATCCTTTTAGGATTTCTTTCAGGCTGTGCCAATTATGGCCATCTCACCTATATTACGAAACTCCCAATTTCGTTAAGGGAAAACTCGGGAATCGTTGTTCTGGAAAATTCGAGCATATGGACCATTGAGGATAGCGGTAACGAAAACGAAATTTATCAGGTAAATTATAAAGGAGATCTTCTGAAAACACTGGAAGTGAAAAAATCCAAGAATAGGGATTGGGAAGATCTGACCAAAGATGAAAAAGGCAACATCTATATTGCCGACTTCGGAAACAATGACAACGAGAGAAAAAATTTGGTCATCTATAAAATTCCAAACCCTACCTTGGAAAAAGGGCACAAAATCAAGGCGGAAGAAATAAAATTTTATTACCCTGAACAGAAAAAGTTCCCTCCGAAAAAAAGCAACCTTTTATACGATGCCGAGGCCTTGTTCTATCAAAATGACACCCTATATATTATTACTCGAAATAGGTCGAAACCATTTTCCGGAAAAGCGCTGATATACAAAATACCGGCAATACAGGGTACTTATGAAGCAACGTATATTGGCGAATTTATCCCTTGTCTAGAATCTAACAATTGCCAAGTCACTTCAGCGGATATATCCCCAGACGGAAAAACGGTTGTCGTTTTGGGTTATGGGCTCCTTTGGGTTTTCACTGATTTTACTTTGGATAATTTCACCAATGGAAAAATGAGAACCATAGATTTAGGTGCAGAAACCCAATTAGAATCTGTTAGCTTTACAGACAATGAAACAGTACTAATTTCAGATGAGGATACTGGTTTTGCAGGACGTAATCTATATTCATTTAATCTCAATAGTAAAGCGTACCTACTTCCAAAAGATTAATTTCGTAGAACAGTTTTCAACAAGAAAACGACCACATGTCAATGTGGTGCTATCAAATTTGTTCACATAAAAGCATCAGATTAAAATCCGAAACCAAGTCCAAAAGAAAATAACGAATCTTCACCACTACTGAAATAAGCTATTTTTAACGCTACTACATCTGCCGTATTTAAGAAAAACCCTCCTCCATAAGACGTATGCCATTTATCGGAATCGATTCCTGGCATCCAAACTTTCCCATAATCAAAACCTCCGTATATTCCCAAAGACACAGGAACCAAACCTGTTTTCATCTTTTTAAAGTTCAATCGAATATCCGTATTCTGATAATAGGATGTCTTCCCTGTAAAACGTTGATTTCTATACCCTCGCGGTCCATCGCTTGCGCCTATGGTCGCTCCATGGTAAAATTCGTATCCGTCACCAATATTAAAGTGAGCCTTAGCTTTGGTCGCCACTACGAGATTACCATTGGGCACTAATTTATAATTAAAAGAAAGACTTGGAATTATATAACTAAAATGTTTACTGTTCTCTAAATTTCTTTTGTACCCCATCTGAATCACGGTTGCCATACCCATTGTTGGGAAAGCCTCACTATCTTCATTTTCATAAGTGTATTCCAGATCTGCCCCAAAGAAACTACTACTACTTTCTTGCCCATTTCCTAAATAAAAAGTATTAATAAATCGGTCATTAGTCTCTTCTACTTCTATGTTTTCATAAGAAATTCCTGCCTTAAATTTCGCCCCCAAATCTCCCCTCCAAACCAAAGAAGGTGTGAATTTTAGGGTCTCGACCCTAACTCTATTGTAATCCATTCCTAAAAGATTGTCCACATTTTTAGTTTCGTTTCCAAAACCAAAGAAATTAATACTAAAATTTGGACTAGTGACTCTTGCTAGAATTTCCAAATTCCATTTGTCAAAAACATTTGCAAACTCTCCTCTATAATCCAATTCAAAACCACTAGTAGAAAAGTAATACGATGCATTTACAATATGCCTATTTGTGAAAGGGTTTTGTCGAAACCCATTTAGCGTATAATTATTACTAAATCCAATCTTAAAACCATCATCAGGATTAAATCCTACTGTTGGCACCAATTGGTTTACAGAGTTTTTTAATTTATACGGTAAATAAGTATTCGTTTCATAATCATTGGTAAGTTTTATTTTTGCTCCTTGTGTGTTCTTAAAGATGTTTTTCTTCGATTTGTTATCGTAAATAAAAATATTCTTACCACTGTTTATGGCATAAACATCTTTATCATGCCCACCAACTAATCTAATTTTTATTGCACTTTTGGCTTCCCCATTTACTTCAAAGTAATCTTTATCATCTAGTCCATAAATCCAAATTTCTTTCGTGATATCCTTACTAAACTTTTTATTAAAAAACATTTTGGCTTTTTTTCCATCTATAATCCGATACCCTTTTACTTCTGTTTCTTCCTCTCCTAAACAATTAATTTCGAACCAATCATCTTTATCTGTCCCAATAATTACAGCAAATTTGTTCAGTATTTTATAGTATTCATCTGCTGTTGTAGTTAAATTTTTAATCCTTGCCAGAAGAACCTTTTTCATTTCAAGAATAGTTTCATCTTGCACCTCTTCTGGAAACAACTTAAATGCCTTATCAATTACAGTAGCAGTTAAATTTTCCTGAATAAAAGAAACCTGACTTTCCCACTGCTCATATGTCGTTTCATTAAGTAATGTCATATCCAGTACATATGTTTTTGGCGATGAGTTATAGCCTTTAACACTTCTAATAGTCTCTTTAAACCCTTCCATTGTTCGTAAACCCGGAACTAAACGGGTAGCCAATTTCATAAAGGCACCATCTCCCATTATGGAAAATGCTTGGTCACGATCCCTTGGAATAGGTCTATACACCACTTTCCCTGTTTCCTTATTTTTAAACGCTGCCCAACGCCATTGGTCCACGTGCCTATCCCAATCGCCAATTACCATATCGAACAAACGAGCTCGAATATAACTATCGGAATCCACAAGGTAAGATTCATCCTTCCGTAATTTTTTAAACAAATCATCTGTACTTATGATTTTATTGGCAAAGTCAAAACTTTTTTGATCTCCATGACCATCAGAAGTATGCTCTTCAATCATATAAAGTTCGTCTCCAAAAATTGTATTAAAACCGCCAAGAGCGGCTTGCTTAGGAACATAATACAAAACCGGATTGGTATGATAAACACCTACAGCATCGGAAAGAGCTCCAATCGTAAATGGGGCATATGGATGATCTCCTGTATAAAAATCCATAAGAATGCTTTCTGTGATAGTGTCTTCAAAATCTCCCATAATATATTGGTCTTGAAAAGCCATAGATTGCAGGTATAATTCGGCGCTTTTTCGCAGCGCTCTCATAACATATTGTTTCCCATCTTTTGCTTCTAACCGAAGAGATTTTGACTGATGCCCACCTCCCTTTCTAACTGGCACGAGCCCTCCGAACAAAGTATCCAATCGTACTGTAGGTGCTTTTACTTTTATTCCATAATACTTTCGATAGCGTTCTCCCCAAAAAGATGTGAAAAACTTACTTTTAGTAACCTCTTCCTCCGTATAAACAGAGGCTGACACCTCTGAAGGAAAATCATCTGTATATTGTTTTATTGCTGGTTTCTTCTTTGAATTTAAAACCTCTGTAGTGAATAAGAATTTTTCATTTTTATCTTGATCCAAACCAAAATATCGTACTCTAGAAGATCCATCTTTATAAACCTCTAAAGTGGCATATCCCATACCTCCATAGGCAAATTTACTTCCGTTAATAAGCCTTGCAGCACCTTCTTTTGCCCCTCCTCCGCTAACTATTTGCGGTGTGTTATTTTCTTTGATATACTGAAGTGTATGCTCGTGCCCAGATGCAAAAATTACGTTCTCAGAATATTGCGCCAAGGTTACTACTCGTTTTTTAAGCTCTCTATATTTTTTATTATTTAAATCTTCGATGGAAGCACCAGAAGTTCTTCGCAATACATTAATAAAAGTTCCTAAAATTGGTAGTGGAATTTTATTATGCCCAGGATAAAACTGCTTTTTTAAAGAAAACTGACCTCCATGAGTTCCGTAAGAAAACATAGGGTGGTGCATTGCTAGTATAGTTGTTTTGTTACTGTTCTTTTTTATAAGTCCTTCTAACTCTTCAAAAAACTTAGCTCTACTCTTAATGTCACAGTCATCATTCATGTTCGGGTGTCTATCCCAATTCGTTAAATACCACTCTGTATCTATTGCTATGACAACAATATCCTTAGTAATTGCAATTTTTTTAATAGGACAACCATCTTTGGGAAAAAACACTTTTTTGCTATGTGTTTTCTTAGTTATGTACTTTTCTTCTCGTTTTAACCCATCCAAACCATCGGTATACCAATCATGATTTCCAGGAATAAAAATAGTTTTCCCCTTATAGTCTTTTAAGGTTTTTAGTTGTGCATCTAAATTATTCTTGGCTATGTTATACCTTAATTTATCTTGTTTTTTCGCTGGCATTCCGGCAGGATAAATATTATCTCCCAAAAAAATTGTAGTACTATTTTCAGTTGCTTTTTTTAATTTTTTCTGAAATAATTCTAACGCTAGGTTTAATTCTCCCATAGGAGATAAACCTGCGTCCCCTATTAAATAAAAGGTGTGTGAGACTTCTTTTGTATTCAAAACATCCATCGCATTTTCACTATTTGCATATTGCGCCTTATACGTTGCGCAATTTGTAAAAAGAAATAAGAGCACTATATATAAGTAATGTTTCTTCATAATGATTCGCTTCAAAACAAAATTTTGTAATTTTATATACTAAATTAAGTATTTATGTTGGGCATTCTACAAAAAGCAGAGGACTTTATAATTGAACTTTTCCAAAACCAATTGGACGCCAACTATTTATATCATAATTTAAGACATACCCAACGTGTAGTAAAAAGCACTAATGAGTTAGTAGAATTTTACAAACTAGAAAAGGAGGAAACGGAAACAATTTTACTCGCTGCTTGGCTTCATGATGCGGGATACACAATGGGTGCAAAAAACCATGAAAAAAACAGTTGTGATATTGCTCGTTATTTTTTAGAAAAAGAAAAACACCCTTCCAATTTAATAAAAAAAGTATGCGAAATAATTCTTGCTACACAATGTAGCTATATACCAAAAAACCTACACGAAGAGATTATTAAAGATGCGGATTCTTCCCATTTTTCTAAAAAAAGTTATTTACAAACAGCAGAAGTACTGAGAGAAGAATTATCCTTATTAGGGATTGCTTCTTACACTCCAAAAGAATGGTGCACTGAGAATATAAAAATGCTTAACACCTCTCATAAATTTTACACAACCTATGCTAAAGAAAATTGGCAAGAAGGCAAAGGCAAAAATATAAAGCGATTAATGAAGGAGAAGAAAATTGAGAAAGACATTGCTAAAAAGGAAGCTATAAAAGCCAAATACAAAAACGATAGTCCAGACAGAGGGATACAAACTTTATTTAGAGTTACCCTAAAAAATCATATAACCTTAAGTAATATTGCCGATACAAAAGCCAATATATTACTATCTGTAAATGCTATAATTATATCTATGGCCTTGTCTAATCTTATTCCAAAATTAGACAATCCTTCTAACGAATACCTTATTTACCCGACTCTTATATTTATTGTTTTTAGTGTAATTTCTATGGTGCTTTCTATTTTAGCAACACGCCCCAACGTTACTCAAGGAGAATTTAGCAAAGAAGATATTAAAGAACGAAAAGTAAACTTGCTCTTTTTTGGAAACTTTCATAAAATGAAATTGGAAGAATACGAAGCTGCCATACAAGAATTAATTAATGATAAAGAATACATGTATTCTTCTCTAACTAAAGATTTGTATTTTCTTGGATTAGTACTGAGTAAAAAATATAAAATTCTAAGATGGACTTATACTATTTTTATGTTCGGAATGATAATATCTGTTATTGCTTTTGCTATAGCTTTCCGTTTTTTCAGTCCAGAAAGAAACGCGTTTTAAATCTTTAACTCTTCCATTAGGTCATAATAAGTATACGTTTTTTTACTCTCGTTTCCTTTTTTGTATAGAATTTCTACACGAATTGCCTTCAGTCCAGAAACACCCTGAAGCCCTTCTAAGTCAACTATTTCTATATTGTTAGTAAAATGACCTTTAGATTTTAAAAACTGTATATATCTTAAATATTCTAACTCTTCTTTCTTTTGCGAATACACAATGGCAAGTTTCCCCTTCTGAGTTAATCGCTCATTAGTTCCTTTTATATAGGATTTATCTATTCGTTTTTTTATAATCTCATATCTAGCATTGTACGTCCCATCTACGTCAAAACGTTTTTCATCCATTCTAAAGCGTATGGAAAGAGATGTATTGTATACTAAAACTAAAGAGGCAACATCTAATTGAATTGGTAAATCGGACTTTAAATTATAATACGAATTTTCCATTTCTACCATAACCTGTAATTGCCAAAGTCTAAGGTTATTTAAGTATAAAGGATTAAAGTCTTTATTGCTAACAATAGAATCTCCTATGTACATATTATGCTCAACTCCGTCTGTTTTATACCTTTCAAAATAATGCGGAAACATCTCTTGCGCCTCTAACTGTTTTTTATCTATAACAGAAGCCAATCGTTTATTAATTCGCATTACACTTTCATCGTAATTCTTACGGTGGTCATAATACGATTCGGTTCCTTCATCTATCTTAGATTCATAGGAAATCACCAACTTTTTTAAGTCGTCATCAGATTCTTTTAAATGCTTAAAAACAGGAATTATTTCTTCTTTTACAAAATCAAAAATTGACTGCTCACTATTGGCATATAATACTTCTTTAACATCATTTGTATGATTTTCAATACGGTAAATAAGCTCTTCATAAATTGGAAGTTTATTCTTTTCCCAAGCTTCTTTAAGTACGGTACTAATTTCAGAAAGCTGAATCATTAAATCTTTCTGAATAGCCTCATTTCTAGACCTTGAAGAGTCTTTAATATCTATTTGCCCGTACAATGGGTAGACATCTTTAAACACAATTTCTTTAAAAGAAGGTTGCCTTCCTTCCAAGTCATCTATCACAAATTTTTTGGCTTCTTCTTGAAACTTCCAATACACAGAAGAATGAACAGAAGTACACTCATGCTGAATAACAGCCTCAATAAGATTCTCTTCTTCTATTTTTGCACGCAAAACAGCAGCCACAATATATGGCATTACGTCTGTTAGTTTTTTTGCATTTACACTGTTAAGATCATTTACATTGGTGGATACCAACTCTAAAACACCTAACAAATCCCCATTTTCAGCTATCGGAGCTAAAATGGCACTTTTGTAACCCTGACCCTTAAGATTCGTATATAATTCGCCGTTATTTGAAAGCTTCGCATATTTATCTACATCTGCAATAGCAAAAAAACTATTTTCTTCTAATAATTTATCGTTAGAATATAAACACAGTGTTTCACTACACTTTTTAAAATCTTCTCCGTTAAGAATAAAACTATTTATTCCTTTTCCATGAACATATTCAAACTGATTTTCCTTATTGTTATATGAAGCAAAACCTACTTGAATATCTGGTAAACCAAACCAAGATCTAAAAGTTTCTTGAAGTTCCCCTGCAAAATTCTCACTAGTCTGATTATTATCAATAAGGCTAGATTTTATCTCCGATATAGAATGCTCAGCCGTAACATCGAACATATTAGAAACCACAAATCCTTTAGAAATAAAACTATTTGGTGGTATTTTCTCCTTCCAAAGATCAAGATCTTCAAAGTTTTCTAATAACTCATTTACATCTTCTTGGGTAATTTCTCTTGCATTTTCTGTTGGCATTATTTCCATGAAATCTGCATTATACAGAATTCGGTAATGACGCATAACTCCTTTTGCATCAGGGATATCATAAAACAAAGGGCGCGAAAAATCTAATTTAAATCCGTAATAAAAATTCAATACAACAATACAACCTAATATATAATTAAGTTTATCTTCCAAATTACTAATTTTAGGTTCAAAACCTTCACCAGCATTTTCTAATATTGTTTTAAAACGTTCGGAAGAATTAAAAACCAAATCATCATACGGCAAGGAAGCCGCTTTAATTTCATTCTTGGTCAAAACATCCGAAAAAATATCTTGTAAAATAAATTTAATAACACTTTCGTGTTTTTTCAGTAAACTAACATCTGTAAAACCTTCCCTAAGTTCAGGATAAGGAGCCGCGGCATCCAAAATCTGTTGTGCTTTGGCTGCCAAAAATCCATCTTCCTCTTTTACAACCGAATCATAGTGCTCCAATAATTTATTGAAACTGATTTGACGCATTAACGGAAAATCTATTTTCTCTTCTTCTACCATACTAGCCATTAGTCTATCTTCAAGGTACAAAATTACAAAAGAATTCGTAAGTTTTTATCTAAAGAAAGGCCAAAGAATTCATCGCTTTTTTAGATATTTATAAAAAAAACGAATATGTCCTCTAATTTCAGATTAACAAGGGCTTATAAAAACGCCAAAACAATCCCTTTTAACGACACCTCTAAATTTATCCTATTCAGCGATTGTCACAGGGGTGACAACAGTTACGCTGATGATTTCGCCAACAATAGAAACATTTATTTTCATGCTCTAAATCATTATTTTAGAGAAGGGTTTCAATACTGCGAATTAGGCGATGGTGATGAATTATGGGAAAACCTTAATTTTGAGTCTATCTTTACAGCCCATAAAAATGTCTTTCATCTATTACGAAAGTTCCATTTAGAAAATAGATTGCATATGATTTGGGGAAATCACGACATGGTTTATAAAGATCCAAGCTATGTAAAAAAGCATTTATCTAGTTATTTTGAACCTATTGATGACTGTGATAAGGAATTATTTGAAGGTATTGTATACCACGAAGCCATCGTTTTAAAACATACAGAAAGCGAACAGGAAATTTTTCTAGCACATGGCCATCAAGCAGATTGGTGGAATTATATCTGCTGGCGCTGGGGTCGTTTTTTAGTACGCGTTCTATGGAAACCATTACAGATATTGGGAATTTCTGACCCTACAAGTCCAGCCAAAAATCACAAAGAACTTATTAAAATAGAGAAACGTATAAAACGTTGGATTTTACACAACAAACGAACTATGACAATTATTGGGCATACCCATCGCCCTCGTTTTCCAGAACCAGGAGATATTCCATTTTTTAATGATGGAAGTTGTGTTCATCCTAGAAGTATAACGGGTATAGAAATAGAAAAAGGAGAGATTTCCTTAGTAAAATGGCACATTTCTACCAAAGAGGACGGTACATTACAAATAATAAGAGTTCTATTGGAAGGCCCTCAAAAAATAATTGATTATAAAACTGCCTTAGAATAGTTTCACTCCTCCTATCTTTCTCCTTAAATTTCTATTATCAATAGGAAAACAAACCATTCTTCAAATTATTAAATTCGCAGTAAAAAAGTAAAAAATAATCCTATTTCGTTTTTATACTGCCTACAGTACTTTTTACTGTACAAATTTTGCCATATTTACTATCTTTATTGAAATTTTCACAAGTAATTATAGCACTTTATTAAATAGAATTAATAGCTCACTTACACAAAACAGACCCCCTAAAATGAAAAAAGTTATTACTTTCGGAGAGATAATGCTTCGTTTAGCACCACAAGGATTTTTACGTTTTTCACAGGCAAACAGTTTCGATGCCGTTTATGGCGGTGGCGAATCTAATGTTGCTGTATCTTTAGCAAACTATGGCGTTCCTGTAGATTTCGTTACAAGACTTCCAAAAAATGACATTGGAGATTGCGCCTTAATGGAAATGCGTAAAAGAGGAGTTGGCACAGATAAAATTGTTTTTGGTGGAGACAGGTTAGGGATTTACTTTTTAGAAACAGGAGCTGTTGCTAGAGGAAGTAAAGTTGTTTATGACAGAGCACATTCTGCCATATCGGAAATAAAACCTGGTATGATAGATTGGAAAGAAGTTTTTAAAGATGCACAATGGTTTCATTGGACTGGAATTACACCTGCAATTTCTCAGGGCGCTGCAGATGTTTGTCTCGAAGCTATAAAAACAGCTAGCGAAATGGGAATTACTATTTCCACAGATCTAAACTACCGAGCCAAACTATGGAACTACGGAAGAGAACCAGAAGAAATAATGCCCGAATTAGTTAGTTATTGTGATATTATTTTGGGGAACGAAGAAGATGCAGAAAAACATTTTGGCATTAAACCAGAAGGTTTAGATATAACTGCAGATGGACATAAGGTAAAAGCGGAAGCCTTCTTATCGGTTTGCCAACAAATGATGGTTAAATTTCCAAGAGCTACTAAAGTAATTACTACTTTAAGAGGGTCTATTAGCGCTTCTCACAATACTTGGGCAGGTGTACTTTACGATAACAAAAAAATGTACCAGTCTAAAGAATACCAAATAACCGATATTGTAGATAGAGTTGGTGGTGGAGATTCTTTCATGGGAGGTTTGATATACGGACTACTAAACCACCCAGACGATGATCAAAAAGCACTAGATTTTGCTGTAGCAGCTTCTTGCTTAAAGCATACTATTAAAGGTGATGCAAATTTGGTGACTGTTGCTGAAGTAGAAAAATTAATGGGAGGGGATACTTCTGGACGAGTAGCACGATAAATTTTTAAAGACAGAATCCGTTTCCAAATAACAATTAGGTAAGGGATTTGTTTTTGACAAAAAGAAAAAGTCTTAGGTAATTTTGCTTTATGCAATAACAAAAGAAAAGAACATACAAAATGGCAAAATATTCGAGAATACAAGTAGCAACAGCAATGGAAGAAACGGGGTTAGTACCTTTGTTTTATAGTGATGATATTGAATTAGGAAAACAAGTACTACGTGCTTGCTATAATGGAGGAGCCCGCCTTTTAGAATTTACAAGCAGAGGAGATTTTGCTTTCGAAATATTTGCTGAATTAAATAAATTTGCCCTAAAAGAGCTTCCAGGAATGATGCTAGGTGTTGGTTCTATAACTGATGCCGGAGCTGCTTCATTATACATGCAATTAGGTGCCAATTTTATTGTAACCCCTGTTTTACGAGAAGATATTGCGATTGCCTGTAACCGTAGAAAAGTACTCTGGTCTGCTGGCTGTGGTTCCTTAACAGAATTTGCAAAAGCGGAAGAATTAGGTTGTGAAATTGTGAAATTATTTCCAGGCGGAATTTACGGCCCTAGTTTTGTAAAAGCAATAAAAGGTCCATGTCCTTGGACAAGTGTAATGCCTACTGGTGGTGTTTCTCCAACAAGAGAAAACCTAACATCTTGGTTCGATGCTGGTGTTACTTGTGTAGGAATGGGGTCTAAATTAATTTCTAAAGAGGTCTTAACTTCAGGAAATTTTAAAGGTTTAGAAAAAACTGTAAAAGAAACAATCAATTTAATTAAAGACATTAAATCTTAATTTATCTTTGTAGTCTAACTTGTAGACTCTAACGAAGATGAAATTAGCAACACTAAAGAACAACAATCGCGACGGACAATTAATTGTTGTAAATAAGTCACTAACACAGGCAGTAAAAGTACCGGAAATAGCACAAACCATGCAACAAGCATTGGATAATTGGGCAACTATATCGCCAAAATTAGAAGATATCTATGCACAATTAGAACGGAAGGAAATAAGCAATACATTTCCTTTTATTTCGGAAAATGTAATGGCACCTATTCCACGATCTTACCACTGGGCAGATGGTAGTGCTTACGTAACGCATGTTGAATTAGTTCGGAAAGCAAGAAACGCAGAACTTCCTGAAACCTTTTGGACAGAACCATTAATGTATATGGGTGCTTCGGATGCTTTTATTGGCCCCAATGATCCAATTGAAATTGAAAAGGAAGAATGGGGAATTGATTTTGAGTCTGAAGTAACCGTAATCACAGATGATGTTCCTGCAGGAACAACTGCTGAAAATGCATCCAAACACATTAAATTAGTTGCTATAGTAAACGATGTTTCTTTAAGAAATCTAATCTCTAAAGAACTTTCTAAACAATTTGGTTTTTACCAATCCAAACCATGGACCACTTTTTCACCGGTAGCAGTTACCTTAGACGAATTAGGAACTTCTTGGGAGAATGACAAGCTACATTTACCACTAATTTCTACATTAAATGGTGTGAAAATAGGATCTCCCAACGCAGGAGTAGATATGACATTCAATTTTGGACAGCTAATTGAACATGCCGCTAAATCTCGTTCTTTAATGGCAGGCACTGTCATTGGGTCTGGCACAGTAGCAAACCAAGGTAGTCCAAATGGATCAAGTTGTTTGGCAGAAGTACGTTGTTTAGAAATTATAAAAGATGGAAAAGCGCATACACCATTTATGAGTTTTGGTGATCGAATCGAAATTGAAATGAACGATACAAAAGGTATTACTATTTTTGGAAAAATAAATCAGCTCGTAAAAAAATATACTCCTAAAAACTAGAATTTAAAGTCGTTTAAAATATGTAAACTAATGAAACAAAACACCTCCTTTCTACAATTTAACAACAAATTGTTATTGGTATGGCAAGGTTTTTGTTACTTTTAGCTCGTACTCTTAGTGCCACTATACACCTTATTATATGAGATTATTTGTCTTTATATTGATTTTGCTAGTATCCTTCTTTGGATACTCTCAGACAGATATTCCTAAATCTAAAAAACTAAATGTAAAAGCAGCTATTCCAAATAAAGGAACACCGCTAAAAACTACGACTCCTCTAAACTACAAAAAACCAGATTTTACCGTAAAGAAAGAAAAGCCTGGTATACAGATGTACCCAACAACCAATCTTGTACAAGCTGGCCATGGATTAAAACTAGACCCAAAGATTAGAAAAAAGGAAAAAAAAGGAGACAAATCGTACTATCCAGATATGTATCTAGGCGATATAAAAAGCACTGCCAAATTTGTTGGTATTGTTTGTCGCGACTTTGGAGAAATAGACGGCGATAGAATTAAAATATCTTTAAATGGTAAAGTTGTGGAACCAAACATCTACCTTACTGGAACTTTTAAAGGCGTAAATGTTGATTTAGACAAAGGCTTTAATAGAATAGTGTTTGAAGCAATAACACAAGGTTCATTAGGCCCTAATACTGCTCAGGTTAATGTTTATGATGACATAGGAGAACTTATTTATTCCAATACATGGAATTTATCTACAGGCGCAAAAGCCACATTTATTATAGTAAAAGAATAACAGCAACCCAAAATGAATATAGAAGACTACCGCAAATATTGCCTGTCTAAAAAAGGAGTGACAGAATCTATTCCTTTTCCAAATTTACCAGACGTTTTAGCTTTTAAAGTCTGTGGCAAAATGTTTACCGCTACAGATATTACTACTTTTGCTAGTTTCAGTATAAAGTGTAATCCTGAAATAATAGACGAATTAAGAGCAACACATCCAGCTATGCAAGAACCTTCCTATTTTAGTAAGAAGCATTGGAGTCTCGTTATACTAGACAATTCTATTCCTGATAAATTATTGTACGAATGGCTAAACACCTCTTACAACTTAGTTATAGAAAACCTTCCTAAAAAAGCACAATTAGAATTACAAAATAGCTAACAAAAGATACCAATCCTATTCGTTTTACATTTTGAATTAAAATTCCTCAATTTGAAAGATTTTACACTATTGAAAATGGGGTAACAAAAATCAAGAATCAAAACAGATATTACAGTTAGTAACTAGCATCATAGTCAACTATGACAATCGTATCATAACAACCGATCGTTTTTGAAAATGAAAAATGAAATCTAGAACTGACATTTCGTAATCTATTTGTCATTCCTGTGAATACAGGAATCCACTTATAATTGTTTTGTCATCCCTTTCCAAAGGGATGACAAAAATCAAATTGACAGCATTTTTACTGAAATTCAAAATACAAAACGGATAACAATTCTATTTTTACTCTCCAGGATGGTACGTTCTTTTAGCTCTTTTTAAAACATCTTCTTTGTAAAAAGCAACGTCTTTAAATTTTGCTTCGGAATATGGGTGTACCTGATCCCCAAAATGAGGAGAATCAGAGTCACCACTTTGTCCGCCTGCCAACATACTTTTGGCTTTTACCTTCTCTCCAAATTCAACAACGGCAACAAAGCTGTTACCACGTGTTCCATATATTTTTTTAGTGTTATTGGTATAACGCGCGCCATAAGCAGCCAAAGCTCCCCACCTACCAGAAGCAAAACCAACTGCTGTACTTGGCTTAGTATCATCAAACGCTTGGCGTATATCACCATTTAAACGTTGGTATCTATTTACATCTCCCCAAGGTGTATTCCAAGTACCAAAATCAGATTTTAACTGCGCTACAACTTCCTTAAAAATTGCTAATCGCTCTTCTAACGGAGATCCCGTTCCAAAATAATTTGTCAACGCCATTCCTCGTACTCCATCAGGCCGCTTTCCTTTTTTATTATAAAGTGTTCCGTAAAAATTTGCCAAAGTCATTGCCACAGAGCTCTTGGAAGTTCTTAAATCCCAATTCCGTAGTACTTCAATAGGTACTCCCAATTTTTTAGATCTGTCTTTCTTATCATACGCTTCTACCAATCCAGGAATCAATTTTTCAAAAGCAGGCAAATACGAATCGTGTGCTAATTCAATTAAATTATCTAAAGTATACCCACTTCTATCTGTCAATAATTTTATAGCATGTACCCCTCTAAAGTTTTCCCTGTCAATAGACATATAATTTGGATAATCCTCTTTCTTTGGGCTAAACTCTAAAGCCGCAGTATATGGAGTTGAATTACAATTTTGAAACCAACCATTTTCAGGGTTTAATATCAAAATATTTTCATCTACCGTATGCAATCCTTTCCAATCTGTCTTCGGATTACTTCCATCTACAGGCTTCGTATAGTCATAAATAGTATCTCTTACTGGAACAAAATTGCCATGAAAATAAGCGATATTCCCTTCGGCATCTGCATATACCGTATTGTTTGAAGAATTTGTACGGATATCCATCATCTTACGAAAACCTTTATAGCCGTCTTGCTTAGAACGAATATACGATTGCTCCAAAGCTTTTACCGGCTCCCACATCATTGCAGAAGCTACCCATTGGTCTCCTACCATATGCGTTATTGGCCCATGATGGGTGCGGTAAGCAGGAACTGTTTTTTCTTTAATCGTATTTCCTTCTTTATACTTTAAAGTAATTTCAAAAGTTTCTACAGGTCTTAATTCCTCCCCATACGTATAAAACAATTTGTCTTCCATTTTCACGATACGCTCCTTAAACTCGTCCATGATATCCGTGTATGTAGAGGTATGCATCCAACCTGTTTTCTCATTAAATCCTTGGTAGACAAAAAACTGACCCCAAGTAACCGCGCCGTATGCATTAAGTCCCTCTTCACTAACCACATGCACTTCACCTCTAAAATAGAAAGAAGTATGTGGATTAATTAATAACAATGTATTTCCAGATTCTGTTAATTTTCCAGAAATAGCAATTCCGTTAGAACCCTGTGGTTCTTCAACTGCTTTCTTTTCTTGTATAGCTTTATTTTCCGATTCTGGAATTGCCATACCGCTTTCATAAAACGCTTTTATTTTTCTTGTAGAAATTCGTTCAATATCCCCACCAATAGAACCTTCGCTAAAATACATTGCCATCCAAGGTTCAAACTTGGTTAATAATCTTGGTTTTACCTCTGGATGGGTATGTAGGTAATAATTTATTCCATCTGCAAAAGCATCACAAAGTTCTTTTAACCACTGTGGACTCTTGTCATAATTTGCAATTGCCTCTTCCTTTGTCATAAACAGCTTCGCACGCAAATCACTATAGATAGCTTCTTCCCCCTCAACTTCTGCCAAACGTCCTGTAGCCCAAATATAATTTTGCTCTACCCTATTAAAATCATCTTCACATTGTGCGTATAATAATCCAAAAACGGCATCGGCATCTGATTTTCCATAAATATGTGGCACGCCAAAATCGTCTCTAATTATAGTGGTGTTATCTGCATGCTGTTGCCAACGTTCTTGTTCTTCGTTTTTTTGTTCGGTAGTACACGAAACAACTATTAGTACAACGAATAAAGCAAGTAATCTCATAAGAAGGTTGATTTTCTACTCCAAAGAAAAACTAGAAATTCTCTTTAAGAATAGTGGTTACGCCATTTTACGTTTGTAATTTATCGCAATAAAATGACACTACTAATTGTTACGTGAATTTAGTTGTCTTACCAATTAAAAACTAATATTTTACGTTAAAAATATATTGGAAAAGTGGACGAAAACTTATGCACAACCAAACATATTATTGGAAAATTTCTAAATTTTAAGGTAACTTGCATCCTCCACTATAACTTTCTGAGCACATGTCTGAAAAGAAAACAAGCATTTTAAAAGCATTCCAAACTATAATATGGCCAAGAAGAAATATTGTCTTCGTTGGATTAATCTTAATTGTTATAAGCAAAGCAGCTAGCTTTATTCCTCCAATTTCCTTAAAGTATTTTATGGATGATGTATTACCAAACGAAGATTTAGATTTACTTAAAACTTTGGTTATGGTGGTAGGTTTTGCTTTTCTTATACAGGCAATAACTTCCTTTTTATTGACGAAAATTCTAAGTGTTCAGGCGCAGTATTTAATATCTGAATTACGAGCGCAAGTACAAAAAAAGGTTCTTTCACTACCAATTAGTTTCTTTGATAGTGTAAAATCTGGCGCTTTAGTCTCTCGTATAATGACCGATGTGGAAGGCGTTCGGAATTTGGTAGGAACAGGATTAGTGCAACTAGTAGGTGGATCTATTACGGCAATTGTCTCTATAGTCTTATTAATAAAGATTAGCCCTGCTATGACATTATTCACCCTTATTCCTTTAGCAATTTTCGCTGGTATTGCTTTAAAAGCATTTAAAATTATTCGGCCTGTTTTCCGAGAAAAAGGAAAAATAAACGCAGAAGTAACAGGAAGGTTAACAGAAACTTTAGGAGGAATTAGAGTTATAAAAGGATTTAATGCAGAAACACAAGAAAACATTGTTTTTGAGGCAGGCGTTGACCGGTTATTTAAAAATGTAAAAAAGAGTCTTACTGCAACGGCATTTATGACGAGCTCTTCAACATTCCTTCTGGGAATTGCTACAACAGGTATTCTAGGTATAGGTGGTTATAAAATTATTCTAGGCGAATTAACAACAGGTGAATATTTTGAATTCACTTTTTTATTAGCTCTAATGGTAGCTCCTATTGTGCAAATGAGTAATATTGGAAGTCAGCTTACAGAAGCGCTTGCAGGTTTAGATCGTACCGAAGAATTAATGAATATGACACCCGAATCTGATGAAGAAAATAGAACCAAAATTTTGAAAGAAATTACGGGTGATATAATTTTCAAGAATGTTTCTTTTGCTTACGAAGAAAACAAGGACGTTATTCATGATATTAATTTTGAAGCAAAATCGGGCTCTGTAATTGCTCTGGTTGGAAGTTCTGGATCTGGAAAATCTACCATTGCAGGCTTAGTCGCTACGTTCTTAAATCCTGAGTCTGGTAGCATAACCGTAGACGGAATAGATCTTTCTACAATAAACCTCAGCAGTTATCGCCAACATTTGGGTGTTGTTCTACAGGATGAATTTTTATTTGAAGGATCTATACGAGAAAACATATTATTCCCTAGACCAAATGCTACAGAAGCAGAATTGCAAATGGCAGTAAAAGCAGCTTATGTGGATGAATTTACCGACCGTTTTGAGAATGGCTTAGATACTAAAATTGGAGAACGTGGTGTAAAATTATCTGGCGGCCAACGCCAAAGAATTGCTATTGCGCGAGCGGTATTGGCAGATCCAAAAATTTTAATTTTAGACGAGGCCACATCAAATTTAGATACGGAAAGTGAAGCTTTAATTCAAAAAAGTTTGGCACAGCTAACGGAAGGCAGAACCACCTTTGTTATTGCCCATAGGTTGAGTACGATTAAAAAAGCAAACCAGATTTTAGTAATAGAAAACGGAAAAATAGCAGAGCAAGGAACACATGAAGAACTCATAGCTAAAGAAGGTAGGTACCATCATTTGTTTACGTATCAGGCTAGGATTTAGGGGGTTTCTGGAGGATTGTGGTTTAGTGTACTATCAATTCTAAAATTACATTTATCGAGAATTTAACTCTATCAGATAGAAATATTATCTCCTAAATTCTGTTAATAGGTTTTAACACTACGCTGTAAGGCACCAAAATCTATAGGTTATAAATATAATTGGTTATTTCAATTAAAAAATCAACTCAATCCCTCTCATAGGTTTGTTAAATTAACTCTAAACTAAATTCTTTAAAATTAGATTTTAAGAAATTTTCAAGAAGAAAAACAAAAAAACGCCCTAAGCACATTTACTTAGGACGTTTACATATCATTACAACCCACTAGGGGTATTCCGCAAATCTATCACATACAAAAGCTGAGAGATTACTCCGGAGCCAACTCCAATTCTAAACCTTCCAATTCTTCCGAAAGGTGAATTTGGCAACCTAATCTACTATTATCTTCCACATTAAAAGCCTCGGCTAGCATCGCATCTTCATCATCTGACATCTCTGGAAGTTTATGCTCAGAAGTAATATAACATTGGCAAGAAGCGCACATTGCCATACCTCCACAAACACCAATTGTTCCCTCTGGTGCAAGTTCGTAAGCACGTACCAGCTCCATGATATTCATATTCATATCTGTGGGTGCATCTACCTCATGAACCACACCGTCTCTATCTTTAATCTTAATCTTTACGTCTGACATTTACTTTCTACTATTTTTATTGCTCCCTAGACCTTACACAATTGCCTTTACTACAGCCTTTGGTGCTTCTTTTTTACTTCCATCAAACCCAGTTATACCACCAACAGTCGTATATTTCATTACATACTTTTTATCTGGGTGTATTTTTTTATACGCACTCTGACACATAAGTGTCGCTTCATGAAAACCACAAAGTATTAATTTTAATTTCCCTGGATAGGTGTTTACATCACCAATAGCATAAACCCCTGGAATATTAGTTTCATAATCTAGCGCATTATTAACTTTAATGGCATTTTTTTCGATCTCTAATCCCCAATCGGCTATTGGCCCCAATTTTGGAGAAAGTCCGAACAAAGGAATAAAGGCATCTACATCTTTAACAATTTCTTCGTCCTCTCCTGTTTTCCTTACAATTACGGACTCTAATGTATCTTCTCCTCTTAATCCAATTATTTCGGCTGGTGTAATTAAATTAATTTTTCCAAGATCCTTTAAACTCTGTACTTTTTCTACAGAATCTAAAGCACCTCTAAATTCATTTCTACGATGTACCAAGGTAACTTCAGAAGCAATATCTGCCAAGAAAATACTCCAGTCTAAAGCAGAATCTCCACCACCGGCAATAAGTACTTTTTTATCTCTATAAACCTCAGGGTCTTTTATAATATAAGCAACCCCTCCGTTTCCCTCAAATTTCCCTATACCATCTAACAAAGGCTTACGTGGCTCAAAACTTCCGAGTCCGCCAGCAATAGCAACAATCGGCGCCTTATGCTTCGTTCCTTTATTTGTGGTTACCAAAAAAGTACCATCCTCTAATTTTTCTAGAGTATCTGCCCTTTCTCCTAAAGTAAAACCGGGTTCAAATGCTTTAATTTGTCCCATAAGATTGTCTACCAAAGTTCCTGCAAGAACTTCTGGAAAACCTGGAATATCGTAAATTGGTTTTTTAGGATAAATTTCTGAACATTGCCCACCTGGTTGTGGCAAAGCATCTATTAAATGGCATTTTAATTTTAATAAACCTGCTTCAAAAACGGTAAAAAGACCCGTAGGTCCTGCACCAATAATTAGAATATCTGTAGTAATCATTTTGTCATTATTGTTAAAAAAACAAAACTATTAAAGATGAGAGTACGATTTTATGACATTTGTCATACCTCATCTATTCTATATTAATGACATTTTCTATTTGCGGTGCATATTTTTTAATAGTCATTTCTACGCCGCTTTTAAGTGTCATTTGGTTAACACTACAACCTACACAAGCTCCGTGTAATTTCACTTTAACCGAAGTGCCGTTTTCTATGGAAACTAGAGAAATATCTCCTCCGTCACTTTGTAAAAAAGGACGAATTTCTTCTAATGCTTTTTCCACGTTAATTTTAGTTTCTTCTGGTGTCATATCTCTTGTTTTTTACGACGAACAACCCGCCATCGTCGTTATTTTAATTGCTTCGGTTACTGGTAAATTTTCATTTCTTTTTACCACTTCCTTTACTACATTTTTTGTTAATTCCTCAAAAGCAATTTGCACTGCACTATTGGATTGTAAGGCCGCTGGTCTACCAACATCTCCTGCTTCTCTTATACTTTGCACTAATGGAATCTCTCCTAAAAATGGCACTTTTAAATCTTCTGCCAAATGTTTTGCTCCTTCTTTTCCAAAAATATAGTACTTATTATCTGGTAACTCATCAGGTGTAAAGTATGCCATATTTTCCACAATTCCCAATACAGGAACGTTAATTGTCTCTTGCTGAAACATTGCTACTCCTTTACGAGCATCTGCCAAAGCAACTTCTTGCGGTGTGCTGACTATTACAGCTCCAGTAATTGGCATTGCCTGCATGATACTTAAATGTATATCTCCTGTTCCTGGAGGCAAATCAATTAGCATAAAATCTAAGTCTCCCCAATGGGCATCAAAAATCATTTGGTTTAAAGCTTTAGACGCCATAGGACCTCTCCAAATAACTGCCTGATTAGGTTGGGTAAAAAAGCCAATAGACAGTAGTTTTATACCATGATTTTCTACCGGTTTCATTTTAGATTTACCATCTATGTTTACTGCTAGAGGTTTTTCTAAGGCAACATCAAACATAATAGGCAGTGAAGGCCCGTATATATCCGCATCTAACAAACCTACCTTAAAGCCCATTTTAGCCAAAGTAACAGCCATATTTGCTGTAACTGTAGATTTACCAACACCTCCTTTACCCGAGGCAATAGCAATTATATTTTTTATTCCATGAATAGGTTTTCCCTTTATTTCATTTACCTCCGCTTTAGGCGGTGCAACAACCTTTACATTCACCTTTATTTTGGCTTTTTCATATACTTTTCTATGAATTACCTTTAGTATTTCTACTTCGGTTTTTTTACGTGCCTGCAAACTAGGATTGTTAATAGTAATATCTACAACCACCTCGTCTCCGAAAACCATAACATTGGTTACGGCACCGCTTTCTACCATATTTTTACCTTCCCCTGGAACAGTAATATCTTCCAGTGCTTTAAAGATGTCCTTTTTTTGCAATTTCATTGTAAAATATTGTTTTACAGCCTCTTAATAAAGAAATAAACTCAAGACACAAAGATACGTTATAGGACTGAGATTATAAAGCTTGAAAAATGAAAACTACCAGCAAAAAAACAGGTATTCTAAAAATCTAGTAATCAAGTTCTATTCCTGGATCCCAAAAAACAGATTCTAAGTCCACAATCTGATTATCTACAATCCTAATTCCTTCGTTTTCTAACAATTGTTGCATTAAACTGGTGCCATCAAAATGATGCTTCCCCGTTAACAAACCTTTTCTATTAACCACTCTATGGGCAGGGACTCCTTCAGAAACACTCGACCCATTCATTGCCCAACCAACCATACGCGCACTTTTTGCAGCACCTAAGTATTTTGCAATTGCACCATAAGAGGTAACCCTACCGTAAGGAATTTGACGAGCAACTTCGTAGGTTTTCTGGAAAAAGTTCTTGTTTTCTGGTTTCATACTCTGGTGTACAAAATTCGGATAATGGTTATTATTAAAAGTAACAGCATTAATCCGCTTAATATATAATTCGAATTTTTAGAAAATCGATGTGTCTTTTTCTCCAACTTATTAAAATAGATGGTATACAGGTACAAAACTGCAAATGTTCCTGCACTTGCTGCCAAAACAAAAACAATAATATCCCATGTTTCAAACTTAATCCAACCAGATGCATTCCACATGGCATTAAGTCCACTATAGTACGGAATAGCAAGTAAATTTAGAGAAGCCAATAAAACGCCTTTAAAGAAACTATTCTTTTTACTAACTTTTACTCTCTTAATTTTATGCTTTTCTCCCCGTCTTGCTACTATAAAGAAATACAAAGCAAAACCACCAAAAACAACCAATGCAATTTTAAGTAAAATATCTATTACCTCTGGATTATCATATAGGAATTTAGATATTAGAACTGCAATATAAGCTTGAATAAGCACTACTATAGAAACACCTAAGGTGAAAATGACCCCGTTAAGTTTTCCTTTTTCCACACTTGTTTTTGCTGCATTCATATTTAGCAAGCCAGGAGGTAGCGTTGCGACAAATGCTGCTCCGAAGGTTGCAAAAAAAAGAATAAACAGATGCTCCATACGTTACTTTATCCTGAATTGAATATAGGTAATTGGTTTTTCTGTTTGAAGATACTGATTTTCGTAGAAAGTTTGTATTTCTAGCACTTCTTTTGGGCTACCTTCATTTTTATAAATATCATGATTGGCGTAAATAACCTCCTGCCCTTGTCCATGTAGCAACCCTAAAGTGTAGCCATGCATAAACTCACTATCTGTTTTTAAATGCATTAAACCTTCTGGCTTCAATATTTCCTTGTATTTTTCTAAGAAAACAGCATTTGTAAGACGGTGCTTTGTTCTTTTGTATTTTATTTGAGGATCTGGAAAAGTAATCCAGATTTCGGAAACCTCATCTGCAGCAAAAAGTTCACCTATAAGTTCTATTTGCGTTCTTAAGAAAGAGGCATTTTCAATTTTCTCTTCAACAGCCGTTTTTGCACCTTTCCAAAAACGAGCGCCTTTTATATCTACTCCTATAAAATTTTTACCGCTGTTTTGTTTTGCCAAACCAATTGTATACTCTCCTTTACCACAACCAAGTTCTAAAACAATTGGATTATCATTACCGAAAAAAGAAGCCCATTTCCCTTTCCATTTAAACAAACCTTCTGCAATTTCTTCCCGTGAAGGCTGAATTACATTCTTAAAAGTTTCATTTTCTCTAAATCTTCTTAGCTTATTTTTACTCCCCACCTAACCAAAATTTACACTCTCTTTGGAGCTTAATTAACTTGAATAACCAATGCTTTTCACTCCTTATACAAAAGTGTAGCGCATGCAAAACTAAGAAAATCTTATTTGAAAAGACGTATCGTTATAATGGAATTACTAATTTTAAATAGTTGACTTTTCTAAAGTAAATGAAAACTCGGAACCTGTATCTACCTCACTTTCGACAAATATTTTTTCACCATGTGCTTCAATAATGTGTTTTACTATAGAAAGTCCTAATCCGGAGCCACCAACATCTCTGTTTCCACTTTTATCAACCCTAAAAAATCGTTCAAAAAGACGTGGAATATGCTGCTTAGCAATTCCTTCTCCGTTATCTGTAACACGAACAATCACTTTGTTCTGAATTAAATTTTCTATACTTACCTCTGTTGTTCCATTTTCTTGTCCGTACTTAATAGAATTCACCAATAAATTTGTGATTACCTGTCTTATTCTTTCTTTGTCTGCATGTACAATAACGGGGTATATATAATCCATATCAAAAACTAAAGAAATCCTCTTTTTCTCTGCCTTCATTTCTAACAAATCGAACACACTCTTTACCAATTCTATAATATCGAATCCTTGAAGGTCTAGGTTTAAATCGCCTACTTCTAACTTTGTAATTAAATCGAGGTCCTTAACAATATAAATAAGTCGTTCTACCCCTTTGTTTGCTCTTTCTAGATACTTTTCCCTAACAGCTCCGTCGTTTATAGCGCCATCTAGCAATGTTAAAATATATCCTTGTACTGTGAAAAGAGGTGTCTTTAATTCATGAGAAACATTTCCTAAAAATTCTTTTCTATAGGCTTCTCTAATTTTAAGGGTATCTATCTCTACTTTTTTATTTTTTGCAAATTTTTCAATTTCATCGGTAAGTGTTTTAATATCCGTAGTAATAGGACCGTCTGCAAAAGAAGTAGATTCTAACAAAGAAACATCATCGTATATTTTTTTTATCCTTCTGTAAATAAATTTCTCTACCCGTACTTGAAGAATTATAAATGAAAAAATAAAACAGGTTGTCGTTAAAAATGCAAAAAATGCCCAATCCATCTCTTTTTTCAACAACATAAAGACAACAATTAATGCTGCCAAAGCAATTGTTACAAAAAAAGAGGAGCGCAGGGCAAATCTATACGACTTCTTTAATCTTAGAGCCATTACAATACAAACTTATATCCTACTCCTTTAACCGTTTTAAAATGTTCGTCTCCAATTTTTTCTCGTAGCTTTCTAATATGAACGTCAATTGTTCGTCCTCCAACTACGACCTCATTTCCCCAAACATTATCTAAAATCACTTCTCTTTTAAAAACCTTATTTGGTTTAGAAGCGAGTAAAGAAAGAAGTTCAAACTCTTTTCTTGGAAGTATAATCTCCACGCCTTGATTAACAATTTTATACTCTTCTCTATTAATTATAATATCGCCAACATGAACAATATCTTCCGATTCTTGATCCGCATTTTTAGCGTTAACTCTACGTAAAAGAGCATTAACTTTACTTAAAAGAACCTTTGGTTTAATTGGTTTGGTAATATAATCATCGGCTCCTGCATCGAAACCAGCAACTTGGGAATAGTCTTCCCCTCTTGCTGTTAAAAACGTAATTATGGTGTTTTCTAACTCTGGTACTTGTCTAATTAATTCACAAGCTTCAATACCATCCATTTCTGGCATCATAACATCTAAAATAATAAGATGTGGTTTCTTCTTTTTCGCTTTAGCAACACCTTCTACTCCATTTCTAGCGGTAAAAACTTGATAACCTTCCGCCGATAAATTATAGCTAACTATCTCTAAGATATCCGGTTCATCATCCACCAATAGTATTCTAATATCCTTTTCCATTATTAGGTATTTCTTATTAATTGTCGGTCAAAAGTAAAGATAATACTATTACATGTAACGACTTAACAATCATTTAATATGATAACATTAATGTAACGTTAAAAACACAAATGTTTAATATCACGGTAACCTAACTTTTACGCTAACGTAATTTATTTGCACTTTAAATTTAAACCTATTTGGTCGATGAGAATTTTTGGATTGATTTTATTATTTTTAACTGTTGTGCAAATAAAGGCACAAGAAAATGGACAAATTGTTGGAAAACTATTGGACAAGGAAGTTACTAACGAACCTTTAGCTTTTGCCAACATATTAATTAAGGGTACTACTATTGGTACAACATCTGATTTTGATGGATTATATGAATTAAACAATATTGCCCCTGGAAATTACACCTTAATTTTTAGTTATTTGGGATATGCTTCTGTAGAAAAAGAAAGCATTGCAGTAATTTCTGGACAGGAGACAACCATTAACATAACCATGGTTTCCAGTGAGGGCGTTGCTTTAGACGAGGTTGTGCTTACGACCTCAGCCAGAAAAAATTCTGAAAGCGCTCTTCTACTTGATCAAAAAAAGGCAGTAGAGATGAAAGCATCTATCGGTGCACAAGAGCTTACCAGAAAAGGAATAAGTAATGCTGCTACCGCTGTAACCAAAATATCAGGAATCTCTAAACAAGAAGGTTCTAACGGAATTTTCGTAAGAGGATTAGGAGACCGTTATAATGCCACAACATTAAACGGCTTACCATTACCATCTAATAATCCTTCTAGAAAAAATATAGCTTTGGAAATTTTTTCTACAGATATAGTAAACGCTATTGAAGTTAGTAAAACCTATGTAGTAACAAATAGTGGGGATTTTGCTGGTGCAAATATTAACATCGTTTCTAAAGATTATAAAGGAGATGGGTTTTTACAAATTGGAGCAGGTTTAGGGGCTAACTCCGAAGCTATTTCTCAAAAAGATTTTTATTTAAATGAAGGGCCAAACACTAATGGTTTTTACACAAAAAATTACCCAAGCTCTCCTTTACATAATTATAATTTTAATACAAGTTGGGACAGAACAAAAGCAGGCACAGCTATAAACAAGAGCTTTTCTATTAAAGGAGGCGATTCGTATACATTAGGAGAAGAAAGCAGGTTAAACTTTTCTGCAGTAGCTTCTTTTGATACTAGTTTTAACTTTAAAAAAGGTGTTTCTAGAGGGTCTGTAAGTGCTTCTGGATTGGCTCGTAAAGACTTTAATTTCACAACCTACCAATACCAAACCAATACAACGCTTATGGCAAATATTGGATTCCGAAACAAAGGAAATAGATATACATTTAATTCCCTTTATATTAATTCTTCGGAGCAAAAACAGCAAGAATTTAATGGCTCTATAGATGCTTTTGATTATGCTCCTAATGGTGGTGGATTTGTGCAACGTGCCACTTTTGACAGAACAATTCTATTTATAAATCAATTATTAGGAAAACACAGTTTACGTGAAGATTTGACAATAAACTGGGGAGTATCTTACAATCTGGTCGACAATACCATTCCGAACAGAAGACAAGTCACTTTATCTCCTGATAATTGGGATATTCCTGAAGGACCAAAATCTTTTAGACAAGCTACAAACACATCTGATAATCATAGGTATTACCAGAGTTTGAATGAAAGTGAATTAGCTGCAAATATTTCTGCCTCTTTTAAATTCAGTAAAAACGAAGAAAATGACTTTCTAGGAAGTCTAACATTTGGGTATAGCGGAAGAATAAAAGAGGTAGATTTTGAATCGACACAATTCAATTTCAATATTGTTCTTAGGGATGCATCGGGTCAATTTATTACACAACCAATTGTAAAGAATAAATACAATGTAGATGCCTATTTTAATCAAGAAAATTTAAACAAAGGTCTTTTCACTGTTCAAACTTTTAGAGGAAAACAAAGCAATCCCAATGCCTTAACTCCGCAGACTTATGGCGGAAAACAAAATATTCATGCAGCATTTGTTAGCACATCGTATATTTTTTCTCCTAAACTTACCCTTATAGCAGGTTTAAGAGGGGAGCAAATTTCACAAAATATAAAATGGAGTACTGCTTTAGATTTAGACGGAGATAAAAGTAATTACAATGTTTTTGAAATTTTACCAATGCTATCTTTAAAATATGCACTTACGGAAAAGCAAAACTTCAAACTGGCTTTAAGTAAAACATATACGTTGCCTCAATATAAAGAAAGAGCTTTATTTTTATTTGAAGGTATTACACAATCTTCCTTTGGTAACCCCGCTTTATATGCTTCCACAGATTACAATATGGATATAAAATGGGAAATTTTCCCAAAATATAACGAGTTAATTTCTTTAGGTGCATTTGCAAAATATATTCAAAATCCGATTAATGATATTACGGTAAATTCAGCTTCAAACGATATTAGCTATGTGAATTCTGGAGATGCGGCGATAATACTAGGAGGAGAATTTGAAATAAGAAAAACACTTTTCAAAAAGGAAAAAAACGATTTAAAAAGTAACCTATCTGCTGGTTTTAATACTTCCTATATGTATTCCTCGCAAGATCTAGACGGTGAGAAAGTTTTAAAAGAAACCACTTCTGCTGGGGTATTACCCCTTAGTGTCGATTTCAGCAACAAAAAAGATAAACTTACAGGAGCTTCTGACATTCTTGTGAATGCAGATTTTAGCTTTTTCAAAGACTTTAGTGAGACCAAAAACATGACGGCTACCATTGCCTACAGTTATTTTTCAGATAGAATATTCTCTTTAGGAACAGAAGGAAAAGGAAATATAATAGACAAAGGGATTGGCTCTTTAGACTTTACACTAAGAACCAAATTATCTAAAAATTTGGAACTAGGTCTTTCCGCAAAAAACATGCTAAACCCAAGCATAGAAAGAGTACAAGACAAACAAAACGTTACCGTGCTATCCTACAAAAAAGGAAGCAATTTTAAATTAACATTATCCTATAACTTTTAATTAATATACACTTGATGTTTTAATAATTAACGCGTAAACACTAGTTAACAAACGCGTTGTTATTTCGCAGTGAAATTAATATCAAACAAAAACAAATGAAAAAGAATTTTTTAAAACTAGTATTAATGAGTGCCATTACAGCATTCGTATTTTCTTGTAACAAATCAGATGACGATGCATCTACTTGTAACGATGGCATACAAAATGGAGATGAAACAGGAATTGACTGTGGAGGGTCATGTGAGCCATGTGCAGTAGATAACAAATTAAAAGGTGAGTTAACTGGAGAATTAACTTTAGACGCATCTATCGCATATGAATTAACAGGAGCATTTGTTGTAAAAGATGGAGGGAAATTAACTATTCCTGCAGGAACAATTATTAAAGCAACTGGAAGCACAAGTTCTTATGTCGCAATTGCACAAGGAGGAAAATTATTTGTAAATGGTACTTCTGAAAATCCAGTAATAATGACATCTGGAGAAACTAGTCCAAATGCAGCAGACTGGGGGGGATTAGTAATTTGCGGAAAAGCACCTGTAAACACAGGAGATAATTCAATTTCTGAAGTTGCAGATCTAACGTATGGTGGTTCTACAACAGATGACAACTCAGGTTCAATTAGATACTTAAGAGTAGAATATACAGGAGCTCAATTTACCAATGACAAGCAATTTAATGGTGTATCCTTATTTGGAGTAGGTTCAGGAACCACATTTGAATATGTACAATCTTATAACGGAAATGATGATGGAATTGAATTCTTCGGAGGATCTGTAAACGGAAAATACCTAGTATCTACAAATGCAAATGACGACGGAATAGATTTCGCAGACGGATGGTCTGGAACGGGAGAGTACTGGTACGTATCTGGCAGTGCAAAAGCAGGAATTGAAGGTTCTAACAATGGTGATAATGGTGATGCTACACCAGTAACTACAGCAACTTTAAGTAAAATAACGGTAGTAGGACCAGTTGGAGAAGGAGCCCTATATTTTAAAGAAGGAGGAGGAAACTTTACGGTAGACAACTTCTATACAACAGGAATTAACTTAGGTATTAAAGTAAAGAATACAGATACAGAAGCTGGCGTAAGAATCGAAGCTGGAAAACTAGTAATTACGAACATCCAATTCGATGAAAAAGCAGCAGGTTTTAAAACAACAAGTTACGAAGGAGCTAACCAAACTTTCTTCACAGAAGGAACTGCTACTGGAGCAGGAAGTGGTGCTGATAAGCCAGCATGGGCAACAGGTTGGACAAAATTCTAAGTAACCTCAGTTTTTCCTACAAAAGGAGATAAATTAAATTTTAGCTAGAACGCCTTTCTCCAATGAAAGGTGTTTTTTTTGCTTCGTTCTTACAAAAAACTCGATTTAAACGTGTTTTTGTGTATTTCATCGATAATATATACTATTTCTAACATCCTACATACCGACCAATTAGTAATATTTGTACATTCGTGGTACACTTTTTGCACTTTACCATTATCTATGAAAAACTTCTACATAATTCTTTTCTTTTTTATATCTGCACTGTGCTTTGGACAAGAAACAAAAGCAAATCATGATATAGATGGTTTTAAACTGTATCCTAACCCAGCAACTAATGGTAAGGTATATATTCAGACTGCAAAAAATGCTGAGAAAAAGATTTTCATATACGACGTTTTTGGAAGTAAAATACTAGAAACGACCATTAGAGGCAAAGAACTTAATGTCTCCGATTTAGACGCTGGTATATACGTTTTACGTGTGTATGAAAACAAAAAAATAGCTACTAGAAAACTAATTATTAAATAGTCTTTTTTCTCCCTAAAATTTCATTACTCTAAACTACGGCAATATTAGGATGGGTTAAACTGTATTTTCACATACAAAAAACGCCATTTCACAACATTTTTTATTCTCAAGTAGCTCTTTTCTATACCTTTATAATGCATACCCCAAATCTGCATTTTATGAAAATAATCTACTTAGCCATATTTATGGTATTTTGTGTTAATCTCTCTGCCCAAAAAACACCAGAAAAAGCTCTGGATAAGAATTTAAAAACAGAGTCAAAACAAGCCAAAGAAAGTAATAAAATTCCTGGGTTTAAACTATATCCGAATCCTACTTTTGAGGATGTTGTTTATGTAACCTCAAAGGATAACGCTCCAAAGAAAATTGTTGCATACGACGTTTTTGGTGAGGTAGTTCTACGAGATAGAATAAGCACAAGCATTCTAAACATTTCTAGATTAACCGCTGGTATTTATGTACTTCAGGTAACCGAAAAAAATAAGACCATTACAAGGAAACTTGTTGTTAAATAATCCCTTTCTACAATAAACGAAGCACCTAAGCCTCCCTCCATAGGAATCTTATTTGTTATTCTTACTTTTGTACTGCCAAGACAAATACAAAAAGTCTCTGGCTCAAAATACAAATGAACACCAATAAAATTTTTAATATAACCAGCCCTGCAGAATTTGATACAGTAACTTTAGAAATTTTCAATTTTCAGTATCAAAATAATATCGTCTACAGAACCTTCTGCAATTATTTAAAAAGAACAGACCTAACGGTAAAGACTATATTAGATATTCCTTTTTTGCCAATCGAGTTTTTTAAATCTAAAAAGATACTCTCAAATAAAGATGCTCCAAAAAAAACATTCACTAGTAGCGGAACAACTGGAAGCATCACAAGCAAACACCATATTACTAATATTAAAATATACGAGAACAGTTATTTAAAAGGATTCCATCACTTTTACGGCGATATAACAAAATATTGTGTATTAGCACTACTTCCCTCCTATTTAGAAAGGGAAGGTTCTTCTTTAATATACATGGTAGATGATCTTATAAAAAAAAGCAATCACATTCATAGCGGCTTTTATTTACATAATACTACAGAGCTAAAAGAAAAATTAGAACTGTTAGATTCCCAAAATACTAAAATTTTACTAATTGGTGTTTCCTTTGCTCTCCTAGACTTTGTAGAAAAACATGCGCTACAACTAGAAAACACAATCATTATGGAAACTGGAGGCATGAAAGGTAAGCGTAAAGAACTAATTCGGGAAGAATTACATGCCATCTTAAAAAACGGTTTTAATGTAGATGTTATTCACTCCGAATACGGGATGACCGAATTACTATCTCAGGCATACTCTGTTGGAAACGGTCTTTTTAAAACACCTCCCTGGATGAAAGTACTTACCCGTGATACAGAAGACCCCCTAACACTACAAAGCATTGGAAAAACAGGTGGCTTAAATATTATAGATTTAGCCAATATTAATTCCTGCTCTTTTATTGCTACCCAAGATTTAGGCAGGGTGTATGCCGATAACCGTTTTGAAATTTTAGGAAGATTTGACAATACTGATATTCGTGGTTGTAATTTAATGGTTCTGTAAAGTTTTAAATTCAAAGAATTCTAAACTTTATATTTTATCTATTTCACTACCAAAACAAAATAATTCTTCTTTCCGCGTTGTAATAACACATACTTACCATTAATTAAATGGTCTGTTGTAATAACAAAATCGTCTTTTACTTTCTCTTTATTTACCGAGATAGAATTTTGTTTTAATTCTCTTCTTGCTTCACCATTAGAAGCTAAAAATGCTGTTTTAGCAGAAAGAGCCGCAATCATATCTAAACCATTTTCAATAGCTTCTTTAGAAACTTCTGCCTGTGGTACTCCTTCAAAAATATCTAAAAAGGTACTTTCTTCTAAACCCTTTAAATCGGATGAAGTTGATTTTCCGAATAAAATTCCACTCGCTTTTTCCGCTTTCTCTAATTCTTCTTTAGAATGAACCATTACTGTAGTTTCTTCTGCCAAACGTTTTTGTAAAACACGCATATGTGGTGCTTCTTTATGAGTTTCTACCAAGTTTTCTATTTCTTCCTGTGCTATAAACGTAAATATTTTAATGTACTTTTCCGCATCATTATCCGATGTATTTAACCAATACTGGTAAAATTTATATGGGGAAGTTCTAGCCGCATCTAGCCAAATATTTCCACCTTCAGTTTTCCCGAATTTAGATCCATCTGCCTTTGTAATTAACGGACAAGTTAAAGCGTATCCTTTACCTCCACCTATTCTTCGGATTAATTCGGTTCCTGTAGTTATATTTCCCCATTGATCACTACCTCCCATTTGCAAGGTGCAATTGTGTTCTCTAAAAAGATGTAAAAAATCGTAGCCTTGTACCAATTGGTAGGTAAACTCCGTAAAAGACATTCCTTCTTTAGCTTCAGAGGACAGGCGTTTCTTTACAGATTCTTTAGCCATCATATAATTTACGGTAATATGCTTGCCAACATCGCGTATAAATTCTAGAAAGGAAAAGTCTTTCATCCAATCGTAATTATTAACTAAAATAGCCGCATTTTCAGCATCACTTTCAAAATCTAAAAAACGTGATAATTGTTCTTTTAAAGCTTCTTGATTCTTTCTTAATGTAGCTTCATCTAATAAATTTCTTTCAGCCGATTTCCCAGAAGGATCACCAATCATACCAGTTGCACCACCTAGCAAAGCATAAGGTTTGTGTCCCGCTAATTGAAAATGACGTAACATCATAACTCCAACCAAATGACCAATATGAAGTGAGTCGGCTGTAGGGTCAATACCAACATAAGCAGACTGTATACCACTTAACAAATGTTCTTCTGTTCCTGGCATTGCATCGTGCAACATTCCTCTCCACTTTAATTCTGCTACAAAGTTTGAAGCCATTTTTTTAAATATTTTAATGTAGTGCAAATATAAAAGAAATAGATAAGGCTACAGAATTAATAAAGCACAAGAAAAGGCAGATACATTAAAAATGTTCCTTCCACAAAATTGCTAGTATTCTTCTTGGAAAAAAAATTACTTTCCCCCCAAAGCATTCCATAATTGTATGAATTTAAGTAAATTTGACATATGATTTTAGTAACAGGAGGTACTGGTTTAGTAGGCGCACACTTATTATTTACTTTGGTTAAAAATGGAGAAGTTGTCACTGTTATTCACAGGAAAGAAAGCAATTTATTATGTGTGAAAAAAGTATTTTCTTACTATACAGACCAATACGAAATACTCTTCGAAAAAATTAATTGGATTGTTGCAGACATTGCTAATATTCCAGAATTAGAAATTGCTTTTAAAAATATAACCTACGTATATCATTGCGCCGCATTAATTTCTTTTAATCCTAAAGACTATGATCAGTTAAAAGAAACCAATGTTATAGGAACCACCAATATTGTAAATTTATGTATCGCTAATGGCATAAAAAAATTATGCTATGTAAGCTCTGTTGCTACTATCGGAAAACCCCTTAAAAATGAAATTGCAACAGAAGAAACGGAATGGAGTAGTATAAATGCCAATGTTTACGCTTTAACAAAAAGAGCTGCAGAAATGGAAGTTTGGAGAGGCTCACAAGAAGGACTTTCCGTTGTTATTGTAAATCCTGGGGTTATTATAGGTCCAGGATTTTGGAAAACCGGTAGTGGCGTGTTATTTTCCAATGCAGCAAAAGGAAGGAAATACTATCCACCAGGCGGAACTGGCTTCATAACAGTTCACGATGTTGTAAAAATGATGGTGCTTTTAATGGATTCTTCCGTTTTTAAAGAACGCTTTATAGCGGTAAGTAAAAATCTAACTTATAAAGAGATTTTATCTTCACTTGCTCTGCATCTAGATAAAAAAACACCTTCTAAGCAACTTAAATTTTGGCAATTAGAGCTATTATGGCGCTTAGATTCGGTCGTTTGTTTCTTATCAAACAAAAGCCAAAAACTTACTAAAAACTCGGTTATTTCACTTAGAAATAGAACACAATTCAGCAATGAAAAAATAAAAGAAACGCTAGATTTTAATTTTGACGAATTAGACCCAACATTAAAGTTTTCTTGTGCAAAATTTAAAGAAGAGAATCCTTAAGCTAGCTTATTCCTTAGCTTCTGTGCTTTTAAGATTTTTCTCAATATTACTTTTTACAAATTTAAGACTATCTTCTATCTTTCTTTGATCCTCGTATGATTTTTGCGCCCTTTCTAACCGCGTATCCACCTCCGTATAAATAGCTTCATACTCTATAGGAATAGAAGCATAATACAAGTCACTCGAAGCAAATTGCAAACTATCTATTTTATATTTTTTAAATACAAAATCCATAGCTTCAACATTATTATTAATCAAAATACTAGCATCTGTATTTTTAGCAGCATTCAAAATAGCCAAATCATACAAAATAGAAATCATTTCATCTTTTGCGACTAAGTTTTCAGGTTTTTCTATTAGCTTCTCTACGCAAGAAAAAACAAGACATACTACCAACAAACTAATAATTTTCTTCATAATTACCTGTTAAAGGTTAGTCTCATTGCATTTTTCTGTTCTGAACATATACCATTTTCATATGCCAAATGTCCGTTTACAAAAGTATGTGTTATTTTAGAGGTAAACATTTCGCCTTCAAATGGTGACCACCCACATTTATATAAAATATTTTCTTTGCTTACTTTCCATGCATCATTAGTATTAACGATTACCAAATCTGCATAATACCCTTCCCTTATATAACCACGTTTTTCTATATCGAATAATTTCGCTGGATTATGACACATCTTCTCTACGATTTTTTCAATTGTTAGCTTCCCTTGCTTAACAAACTCTAGCAAAGCAGGCAAAGCATGTTGTACCAATGGCCCGCCAGAAGGAGCATTTAAATAAGAATTATTTTTTTCTTCTAAGGTATGTGGTGCATGATCCGTGGCAATTACATCAATTCTATTATCTAAAAGAGCTTCCCACAACTGCGTTCTATCTTCTGCCATTTTAACCGCGGGATTCCACTTAATTAAGGTGCCCTTTTCTTTATAATCTTCCTCCGAAAACCATAAATGATGAATACACACTTCTGCTGTAATTTTCTTCTGTTCTAAAGGAATATCATTCCGAAAAAGTGCAATTTCTTTACCTGTAGACAAATGAAAAACATGAAATCTAGCTCCTGTTTTTTTAGCCAAATTTATTGCTTTAGACGAAGAAATATAACAAGCCTCTGCACTTCTAATTAAAGGGTGACTTGCAATAGGAATAGCATCGCCATACTTTTCTTTATAAATCGCCAAGTTATTCTTTATGGTTGTTTCGTCTTCACAGTGAGCGGAAATTACCATCTCTGTACTTCTAAATATATTTTCTATAACCTCTTCGTTGTCCACCAACATATTTCCTGTAGAAGAACCTAAAAATAACTTCACCCCAGAACAAGCATTTTTATCCAATTTTTTAATCTCCTCCAAATTGCTATTTGTGCCTCCAAACAAAAAAGAGTAATTAGCATAAGAAGCAGGTTTTGCCATTGCAAATTTCTCTTCCAGCTTTTCAATGGTGGTTGTTTGCGGATTAGTGTTGGGTTGCTCCATAAATGTTGTAATCCCCCCTGCTACAGCCGCTCTACTTTCAGAAGCAATATCTCCTTTATGTGTAAGTCCAGGCTCTCTAAAGTGAACTTGATCATCTATAAGACCAGGTAAAACATAATTTCCTTCTGCATCTATAACATGAGCATTGCCTGCACTAATATCCTTATCTATCCTAAGAATTAGATTTCCTTCTAATAAAATATCGCCATGAAATATGGAATTTTCATTAACGATTTTGGCATTTTTTATTAAAATATTCTTCATTTTAAAATTCATTTTTACGAAACAAGCTACTAATTTTCATTTTCAAAACCCCAACAATGGCTTCACTTATAATAGAAGAATCCATTTTAGATTTCCCTCGAATTCTATCTGTAAATACAATCGAAACTTCCTCTATAATAAACTTTTTCAGATGGGCTCTATACTTCATCTCTATTTGAAAAGCGTACCCAACAAACTTAATTGCGTCCAAGTTTATAGTTTCTAAAACTTTTCTTTTATAACAAACAAATCCCGCGGTAGGATCATGCACCCGCATACCTGTGATAATTTTCACATAAAAAGAAGCGCCATAAGAAAGTAACACTCTATGCAAAGGCCAATTTACTACGTTCACCCCTTTTTTATAACGAGAACCTACAGCAACATCTGCACCATTGAAACAGGTTTCATAAAGTCGGATCAAATCAGCTGGTTTATGAGAAAAATCAGCATCCATTTCAAAAATGTAATCATAATTCTTAGCAATTGCCCACTTAAATCCATGAATATAAGCGGTTCCTAAGCCTGCCTTTTCTTTTCTCACTTCTAAAAAAAGCCCTTTGTTTGTCTTTTTCTGAATCTCCTTTACTTTTTCGAAAGTGCCATCGGGAGAATTATCATCTACAATAAGAATATCAAAATCCTTTTCTAGACCAAACACTGCGGTAATAATTTCCTCAACATTCTCAATCTCGTTATAGGTTGGAATGATAACCAAGCTGTCTTGCATTAGCTTCTAATTGTTTTCACAAAAATACCATTATAAAAACGTGGAATGAAATCAGATTGTCTTTTTATGATTTATTTAAAACAGTTTGCAAACTATTAATTTGTAATTTTGATTTGAATTAATACAAAGAATGAAACTAAAATTACCAAAAATATTCCTTTATTTTCTAGGAGCTATTTTCGTATTGAATCTTGTCCAGAGTTATTTTACAGAATTAATTTATGACGAATCCTATTATTGGTATTATGCGCAAAATATGGCTTGGGGCTATTTTGATCATCCACCAATGGTGGCGCTTCTTATAAAAGTGGGTAGTTTCTTCTTTGATGGTGAGTTGGGGGTTCGTTTTGTCAGTTGTATTTTATCTGCTTTAACCTATATTTTATTATGGACAATGGTAGATCACGAAAAAAAGAAAGACTATGTACGACACTTTTTTGTATTGGTTTTCTCCATGACTTTATTAAATGCATATGGCTTTTTTACTCTCCCAGACACGCCTTTACTCTTTTTTACAACCGCATTCTTATTAACATATAAAAACTTTGTTAAATCGCCTACTGTACTACTCTCTATCATTATGGGAGTCCTAATGGCATGTTTAATGTACAGTAAATACCATGCTGTTTTGGTCATCTTATTCGTGTTATTCTCTAATTTAAAGCTCGTATTTAATAAACTAGCTTGGTTGTCTATTTTTGTAGCGCTACTTTGTTATACTCCTCACTTTATATGGTTATTTAATAATGATTTTATCTCTATTAAATACCATCTTTTTGAACGTCATAGAGGCGCATATAATTTTACAGGTTACACTTTAGGGTATTTTTTAAATTTAGTTGCTATTTTCGGTTTTACTTTTCCTTGGATATACTATGCGTTATACAAAAACAAACTGTCGGATAAATTTACCAAAGCGTTAGTATATCTAATATATGGTATTTTACTTTTCTTTTTTGTCTCTAGCTTCAATAGAAAAGTACAGACACAGTGGATTATAATAATTAGTATTCCATTAGTCATTATTGTCTTTAATTATATATTACAAAACGAAAAATTCAGAAAAACAATTTACACTGTAGGTCTTGTAAACATAGCTATACTGCTATTTTTGAGAATAGGCATGGTGTACGAACCAATTTTTCCAATCGTATATGAAACACATGGAAATAGGGAATGGGTTGAAAAAGTACAAAGTGAAGTAGGAGATATTCCTGTTGTTTTTGAGAACTCTTACCGCAACCCAGCCATCTATTCCTTTTACTCTGGAAAGAAAGCGTATTCTTTGAACAATATTTTTTATAGAAAAAATCAATTTTCTATTGATGCTTCTGAAAGCACAGTCCAAAACCAAAAAGTATTGTATGTTTCTTACTATGTTAACAGTGGAGATATCTCCTATACAGAACGTACTGGGGACAAATATTTTGGAAATTATATTGAAAATTTTGAGTCTTTCAGAAAATTAGCCTGTTATGTGGAAGAAGAATTCGTTTCTATGGACATGGAGAATGAGTTAACATTAAAAGTATACAATCCATACAGCTTCGATATTCCTCTGGAGAAACTTAAGTTCGGGGTTGGTTTTCTAGACGAATACAGGGTGGTTAAGGATACGAAAACAATGGTTGCAACGCCAAAGAAAGAATCTATTTCTATTTTAAAATCAATGGATACAACCTACTTTAACTTTAAAATACCAAAGTCAAAATTAACTAATCCAAGCTATTTTAAAATCGGAATCGCTAAGGAGGGTCTATACTTAGGGCTAAATGGAAATAATATTAACCTAGATTAATGGAAGCGATACTAAGAGCAACATCCACAAATACTTGGATTACACTTGTACTATTTATAAGTGTACTTTTTGTTGCTATGGCAAAAAATTTGTTTCATGCACGGTTTTTTAATTTTATTATACTACCGTTTAACAGCAAATACATATTTCTCTACAATAAAAAAGGGCGAATTTTTAACTGGTTTAACATTTTTTTTACATTATTTCAAATCCTTAACTTCTCCTTATTTATATACTTAGTTTCACAAGTGTTTTTTAAACTTAAAATGGGAAGTCTAAATATAAATTATCTTATTGTGCTAGGTTCCACTACATTGTTTATGTTATTAAAAGGGATATTTCAATTTGGTAATGGCTATGTTTTTAATATAAACCATAGGATTTCAGAATTTATATTCAAACGGTTGACCTATCTTAATTACAGTGGAATTGTAATGTTTATAGCAAATGTTATTCTCACATTTGTAATAAAAGACTCAATACCCGTCATTTATGGGAGTGTCTTCTTAATTATCTTACTAAATGCTATAGGTTGGCTAACAATACTAAGAAATCATCAAAATTACTTATCAAATAATTTTTTCTATTTTATTTTGTACCTTTGCACTCTCGAAATTGCGCCCCTACTAATACTAGGAAGCTACCTAAAAGATTGACGCCTATGAAAGTAAAAACGATTTTGGTATCACAGCCAGAACCGAAGATGGAAAACTCCCCATATTCACGGCTTATTGAAAAGGAAAAAGTAAAAGTAGACTTTGTACCGTTTATACACGTAGTAGGTGTTGAAGCAAAGGAAGTTAGACTTCAAAAAATAGATCTCAACAACTTCACTGCTATTGTTTTAATTAGTAGAAATTCAGTAGATCATTTTTTCAGAATAGCAGAAGAAATGCGTTTTAAAGTTCCAGATAGCATGAAATATTTTTGCCAGTCTGAAGCTGTAGCATATTATTTACAAAAATATGTTGTTTATAGAAAACGTAAGATTTACGTTGGTAAGATGAACTTCACAGATATGACACCTTTGTTCAAAAAATACAAAGAGGAGAAATTTCTTTTACCATCTTCCGATGTCTTAAAACAAATTGTTCCTGATACTTTAGATGATTTGGGACTTAATTGGCAAAGAGGTGTTTTTTACAAAACAGTAATAAGCGATTTATCAAACTTACGGGATGTATCCTATGATGTACTGGTATTTTTCAGTCCTTCTGGTATAGAATCATTACTGAAAAACTTTCCCGATTTTAAACAAAACGATACTAGAATTGCTGTATTTGGTAATTCTACGGTGAAGGCTGCAAAACAAGCAGAATTGCGCATAGATATTCAGGCTCCAACGCCAGAAACGCCTTCTATGACAATGGCCTTACAGAAATACATAACTTCAGTAAATAAAAAGTAAAGTAGTTTTTGAATTAAATTCATTCCTACATATCTAGTCCTAAATAACTATTATAGATTATTTAGGACTAGAAAATTATATGTTAATTTGCATAACGCTGTGGACCACCTCTTCTAATTTCTTCATTAGCATAGGCTTCAAATTTTTCAAAATTCTTACGAAATGCGTTCGACAATTTAAAAGCTGTTTTATAATACGCTTCATCATTATTCCAAGAAGCCTTAGGACTTAACACCTTTGTAGGTACTCCAGGACACTCTCTCGGTTGCGCTACGCCAAATACCGAATGTATATGGTACTTATCATAAGAATACAGTCCTAAATCTCCATTTAGCGCTGCATTAATCATAGCTCTTGTATATTTAAGCTTCATTCTAGTACCTACACCGTAAGGACCACCTGTCCAACCAGTATTCACCAACCATACATTCACTCCGGAATCTTGCATTTTTTGACTTAACATTTCTGCATATTTAGCAGGATGTAAAGGCATAAAAGGCGCTCCAAAACAAGCAGAAAAAGAAGGAATTGGCTCTACAACACCAGCCTCTGTTCCTGCAACTTTTGCAGTATATCCTGAAATAAAATGGTAAGCAGCTTGACTAGGAGTAAGCTTAGATATTGGAGGCAACACTCCAAATGCATCTGCTGTTAAAAAGAAAATATTTTTAGGGTTTTTGCCAATAGATGGATTTTGAATATTTTCAATATGGCTAATAGGGTAACTAACTCTTGTATTCTGTGTAATAGAAATATTTTCAAAATCTACGTCCCCATTGTCTTTTAAAATAACGTTTTCTAAAAGTGCTCCTTTTTTAATAGCTCCAAAAATCTCTGGTTCGTTCTCTGCAGAAAGGTTAATTACTTTTGCATAACAACCTCCTTCAAAATTAAACACTGTATTTTCATTTGTCCAACCGTGCTCATCATCTCCGATCAATTTACGGTTTGGATCTGCCGATAAGGTTGTCTTTCCTGTACCAGATAAACCAAAAAATATTGCCGTATCACCATCCTTACCAACATTTGCAGAACAATGCATAGGCATTGTATTTTTGTCTACTGGTAAAATAAAATTTAAAGCAGAAAAAATTCCTTTTTTAATCTCTCCAGTATAACCAGTACCACCAATTAAAGCTATTTTTCTTGTAAAATCTAAAATAGCAAAATTATGTTGTCTTGTGCCATCTACTTCCGTATCGGCCATAAAACCAGGGGCATTAACAACAGTCCATTCTGCCGTGAAATTTTCCAATTCAGGTTCCGTTGGTCTTAGAAACATATTGTATGCAAACATATTGGACCAAGGATATTCATTAATAACCCTTATGTTCAATTTATAATCTTCATCTGCACAAGCGAAGCAATCTCTAACATAAAGTTCCTTATCATCCAAATATGCAATTACTTTATCGTAAAGCACATTGAACTTATCACTTTCAAAAGGAAGATTAATATTTCCCCACCATACCTTGTCTTCAGTAATACTGTCTTTTACAATAAAACGATCCATTGGAGACCGCCCTGTAAATTCCCCAGTATTAATAGCCAAACTTCCAGATGAAGCTTCCTTACCCATGCCTTTATTCAAGGTTATATCATGCAATTCGGAAGGAGACAATTGGTAATGTATAGTACTATTTTTAATTCCGTATTCTTTTAACGAAATCGTTTTCGAAACTTGCTTAGAGGTTTCCATAAATGTTAGTTTTTATGTGGCAAAGCTATAAAAAAATTAGAATAGTCTGTTAGAAATTAAACATTGTTTAGTTAAACTGTTTAAAAACTCGATAACCCAATAAAATCCAACCAGACATCAATAAAACACCCCCAATGGGCGTAATAAAAGCAATCGATTTAAAATCAAAACTAGTTAATGTGTTGGTTGCTAACCCATAAATAGAGAAAGAAAAAAACACAACTCCTAGCACTATAAGACAAAAAACAACTCTTTTACTCTTAGTAGGAATCTGTTTAACACTTCCCAATAGTAACAAGAACAAAGCATGATACATTTGGTAAGTCACACCAGTTTCAAAAGTCTGTACAGCATTAGCATCAACAAGCTGTTTTAACCCATGTGCACCAAAGGCTCCTAGTAAAATTGCAAGGGTTCCAAATAAAATTCCCGTAGCGAAAATTGTTTTGTTCATAACTTAATAGGCTTATTTATTTACAAATGTAACAATTTGATACCTTAGCATCCGTTATTATAACAAAAGTAATTAAAAGAAATGTTGAGAAAAATACTTGTTGTAGGAGCTGGAAAATCTACCTCCTATTTGTTAGATTATTTTTTAGAAAAAGCTGAAAAAGAAAATTTACACTTAACTATAGGTGATTTAAATCCAGATGTACTACCCGACACCATAAGGAATCACGCTTCTTGCACTATTATAAAACTCGATGTGTTTAATGATAAAGCACGAAAAAAAGCGATACAAACAGTGGACATTGTTGTGTCTATGCTTCCTGCAAGATTCCATATTAAAGTTGCAGAAGATTCTATTCTGTTTGAAAAGCATTTAATCACTGCTTCTTATGTAAGTGATGCCATAAAAGCACTCGATAAAAAAGCAAAAGAAAAAGGTCTCATCTTCATAAATGAAGTAGGACTAGATCCTGGAATAGATCATATGAGCGCTATGGAAGTAATAGATCGCATTCATGATGAAGGTGGAAAAATGCTGTTGTTTGAATCTTTTACTGGCGGATTAATTGCTCCAGAAAGCGACAGTAATTTATGGAATTACAAATTCACTTGGAATCCTAGAAATGTTGTTATCGCTGGGCAAGGTGGTGTTGCTAAATTTATTCAAGAAGGAACTTATAAATACATTCCTTATAATAAACTCTTTAGAAGAACAGAATTTTTAGATATCAAAGGGCACGGAAAATTTGAAGGGTATGCCAATAGAGACTCTTTAAAATACAGGGAGATTTATGGTTTAAATAACATTCTCACATTATACAGAGGTACGATGAGAAGAGTGGGGTTTTCTAAAGCATGGAATATGTTCGTCCAAATTGGTGCCACAGACGATAGCTATACTGTAGAAAATTCTGAAGGCATGCTTTATCGCGATTTCATTAATTTATTTCTACCATATTCTCCAACAGATTCTGTTGAACTAAAGCTAAGGTATTATCTAAAAATTGACCAAGATGATATAATGTGGCATAAACTAGAGGAACTTCATCTTTTTAGCACAGAAAAAAAGATTACACTAAAAAATGCTACTCCGGCTCAAATTTTACAAGAAATCTTAGAACAGAGTTGGTCTCTGGCAGAAGATGATAAAGATATGATTGTTATGTATCATAAATTCGGTTACGAAATTAACGGTGAAAAAAAACAGATAGATGCCAATATGGTAGTTCTAGGAGAAGATAGAACCTATACTGCTATGGCAAAAACTGTTGGTTTGCCTGTAGCAATTGCAACCTTATTAGTTTTGAATAATAAGATAACCACTTTGGGTGTTCAAATTCCAATCCGAAAAGAAATCTACAAGCCTATACTTTCTGAATTAAAAAACTATGGAATAATCTTCAAAGAGTCTAATGTACCTTATTTAGGTTATAATGATAACACCCAATAGGGTTATTATTTGAAACTATTTTGGTATATTTATAGTGAAAATGAAATGATTCATGAAGATATCTAATGAAACTGTCAAAATTGATGGTATAGACAAAAAAATTCTCCGATTTTTAATGAAAGATGCTCGTAAACCCATACTTGAGATTGCGCGTAACATTGGAATTTCTGGAGCAGCTATTCACCAAAGGTTACGTAAGTTAGAGAATTCTGGCTTAATTGCTGGTTCTAAATTTGTTATTAATCCGAAAGTTTTAGGATTTACGACCATGGCATATATAGGCATATATTTAGACAAAGCTATGAGTAATCCTAGTACTGTAAAAGAACTAGAAAAGATACCAGAAGTATTAGAATGCCACTATACAACGGGAAATTGGTCTATTCTAATTAAAGTTCATTGTAAAGACAACGAACACTTAATGCACTTATTAAATACAAAAATTCAGCAAATAAAAGGAGTTTCCAGAACAGAAACCTTTATCTCTTTGGACCAACAGATAAATCGACAAATTAGTATTTAATCAGAATTCTGGTGTTTCGTAAACTACCTAAGAACCATGTGTAATGTCATTAATTAAGGGTGAAAATGTCTTCGACTGCGCTCAGACTGACATTTTAACCCTTAATTAATAACATTGGGGGCAATCATCAAAGCAGTAAACCCTCTAGTGAGAATAAAGAAGCCGATAAAAAATATAATTACATTTTTTATCGGCTTCTTCTTAAATTGTATTTTTTACATACTTAATCTCTTCCTCCAAATACTTGAAGAGCCCAATATACAAGGGAAGCTAAAGCTCCTAATGCAGCAACAACATAAGTTCTAGCCGCCCATTTTAAAGCATCTTCTGCCCCAGCATATTCTTCCTGACTCACAACATTCTTATTCTTTAACCATGCTAATGCCCTATTACTAGCATCGTATTCCACTGGTAGTGTTATAAAACTAAATAAGGTTGCAAAACTCATCATTACTAATCCAGCAACTGCAACATAATATCCAAATCCGATTCCTGCAGCTGCTCCTAACATTATACCTCCCATAACTACCCAAGAAGACATTCCTGAAGTTACCTGTACAATTGGTACCAATTGCGAACGCATCGTCAACCAACTATATGCCTGTGCATGCTGTACAGCATGTCCACATTCGTGCGCAGCTACAGCCGCAGCAGAAGCGTTACGTTGGTTATAAACCCCTTCACTTAAATTTACTGTTTTATTTTTAGGATTGTAATGGTCTGTTAGCATTCCGGGTGTAGAAATCACCTTTACATCTCTAATACCATGATCGGCTAGCATTTTTTCTGCAATTTCAGCACCACTCATTCCATTACGCAATTGCACTTTGGAATAATGGGTAAACTTACTCTTCAATTTTCTACTAACCAACCAACTTACCAGAGCAATAGCTCCGAGTAATATATAATACTGCATCATAATTTTATCGTTTTACACCACCAAACAGTGGGGTTATTTTATCAAAAGCCTCTTAAAGGTACTAGAATAAAAGCAAATACCTCGCCAAACAAAAAATAAGTCCATTTTGAAGAATTAAGCTAATAATTCTGACAAACTGTCAAAATTAGTATAAGAATTACTTATACTTCAGTTTTAGAATAAGAACAAAAACTAACAATATTGCTGTTACAATATTTGCAACAATAATAGGAATGCTATTGTAATGAATTCCATAAACTAACCACAGCAATACACCTGTTAACATAACAAAATACATACTTAGAGAAATATCCTTTGTAGATTTTTCTTTCCATATTTTATACACCTGTGGTACGTATGCTCCTGTTGTTAAAACAGCTGCAATACTTCCTAAAACTTCTATCTTTTCCACCATTTATCCAACAATATTAATAATCTTACCTGGAACAACAATTACCTTTTTAGGAGTTCTCCCTTGTAATTGCTCTTGTGTTTTTTCATGCGCCATAACTGCGGCTTCTAGGTCATCTTTACTCATCTCTAAAGAAAATTCTAATTTGAATCTCATTTTTCCATTAAAAGAAATTGGGTATTCTTTACTGCTTTCTATCAAGTGAGAAGCATCAAATATTGGGAAATCTATGGTAGAAATAGATTCTGAATTTCCCAATTTCTCCCAAAGTTCTTCGGCAATATGAGGCGCATACGGAGAGACCAAAATAACTAAACCTTCCAATACTTCTTTACTTGTACATTTCTGAACGGTAAGTTCATTCACCGCAATCATAAAAGTTGAAACCGACGTATTAAAAGAAAAATTTTCTATGTCTTCTTCAACCTTTTTAATGGTTTTATGTAACGTTTTTAGATTGTCTTTTGTTGACGCTACATCTGTAAACTTTGCACCATTCTCTCCAATATAAAGTTTCCATAATTTTTTAAGAAAACTATAAACCCCTGAGATTCCTGCAGTATTCCAAGGTTTGGACTGTTCTAAAGGCCCTAAGAACATTTCGTACAAACGCAAAGCATCTGCACCATATTCCTCGCAAATATTATCTGGACTCACCACATTGTATTTGGATTTGGACATTTTTTCTACTTCACGACCAACTATATAGGAGTCATTTTCTATAATAAACTCCGCATCTTTATATTCTTCTCTCCAATTTTTAAAGGCGTCAATATCTAATTCATCAGACGCATTTACAAAGGAAACATCTGCATGTAATTTCTGTACTTTCCTATCTCCTATTAATCCTTTTGAAACAAATATATTTGTTCCTTCTTCTCTATAAACAAAAGCACTAGTCCCCGTAATCATTCCTTGGTTAATCAGTTTTTTAGCAAACTCATTTTTAGGAACTACACCTTTATCAAACAAAAACTTTTGCCAAAAACGGGCATATAATAAGTGTCCGGTTGCATGCTCACTACCTCCAATATATAAATCTACATCCTGCCAGTAATTAATAGCATCCTCAGAAAAAATGGCTTCCGTATTATTGGGATCCATATAGCGGTTAAAATAAAAACTACTGCCTGCCCAACCTGGCATCGTATTCAATTCGAGAGGCCACACTGTGGCATTATTTATTTCACTGTTGTCTACAACTTTATTAGTAACAGTATCCCAAGCCCAAACGGTAGCATTACCCAAAGGTGGCTCTCCAGTTTCTGTAGGTAAATATTTTTCAACCTCTGGCAAACTAATAGGCAAGTGCTTGGCGTCTATCATCTGCGGCATTCCATCTACATAATACACAGGAAAAGGTTCACCCCAATAGCGCTGTCTACTAAAAACAGCATCACGCAATCTATAATTTATTTTTCCTTCCCCTTGCTCTAATTGCTCCAATTCAAAAATGGCTCTTTTCACCGCCTTTTTGTATGGTAAATCGTTTAAAAAATCAGAATTAGCAATAACCGTACTTCCTTTATCAGCAAAAGCCTCTTCAGAAATATCAATATCTTTAAAAATATTAGGAATAGAAATATTAAAATGTTTAGCGAAATCATAATCTCGCTGATCACCACAAGGAACAGACATCACTGCACCAGTACCATAGCCAGCTAAAACATAATCGCCAATCCAAACAGGAATAGGCTCTTTAGTAAAAGGATGCTCTGCATATGCTCCTGTAAAAGCACCTGATATTGTTTTAACATCTGCCATACGATCCCGTTCCGAACGTTTTGCTGTAGCTTCAATATACGCCTCTACATCTGCCCTCTGTTCGGGTGTTGTAATAGCAGCCACCAAATCGTGCTCTGGCGCTAAGGTCATAAAACTGACTCCAAAAATAGTGTCAGGACGCGTAGTAAAAACCTCAATTTGATGCGATTGATTCGATTCGTTTGCCATAACATTAAAGGTTACCGAAGCTCCTTCTGATCTTCCAATCCAATTGGTTTGTGAATCTTTAAGTGGTTGCGGCCAATCAATCGTATTTAAATCATCTAATAAACGCTGAGCATAAGCAGAAATTCGCATACTCCATTGCGTCATTTTCTTTCGCACAACAGGATGCCCTCCTCTTTCGGACACACCGTTTACAATTTCATCATTTGCTAATACTGTTCCTAAAGCTGAACACCAATTTACTTCGGTTTCCGCTAAATAGGTCAACCTATATTGTAATAATACTTCTTGTTTTTTAATTACTGAAAAAGAATTCCAATCGTCTGCCGAAAAAACAATACAATCCTCATCACAAACAGCATTTACGTTTACGCTTCCTTCTTTTTCAAAAAGTGAAATCAGACTTTCAATAGCTTCCGATTTATCCGAATCTTTATTATACCATGAATTAAACAACTGAATAAATATCCATTGTGTCCATTTATAATATGTAGCATTAGAAGTACGTACTTCCCGACTCCAATCAAAAGAAAAGCCAATTTTATCTAGTTGCTCTCTATACCTATCAATATTCGTTTTGGTAGTAATCGCAGGGTGTTGCCCTGTTTGAATAGCATATTGCTCTGCCGGTAAACCAAAAGAATCATAGCCCATTGGATGCAATACATTAAATCCTTTATGTCTTTTATACCGAGCATAGATATCGCTAGCAATATAGCCCAATGGGTGTCCTACATGTAAGCCCGCCCCAGATGGGTAAGGAAACATATCTAAAACATAATACTTGGGTTTGGAGGAATTATTAACTGCTTTAAAAGTTTCATTCTCTTTCCAATGCTTTTGCCACTTGGCTTCAATCGTACCGAAATCGTAGTTCATTATCAAATATTTCAATTATCACTAGAGATAAAAAGCCTAGCGAATCTTACTATCTGACAAAAATAAGTCTAATACACGAAAGGGGAAAGTTTAAAGGAATACAAAGAAGGCAAAACTAAGCTTCAATATTAAAATTACTTTCCTATTTTTACATATTCGATTCCTATTATGAGTAAATCTTTTGAACGTTATCAAAAAAGAAAATTAATCTCTTCGTACTTTTCCGTTGTGTTAAGTATAGGGTTGGTTCTTTTTTTATTAGGTATTCTTGGGCTTTTGGTGTTAAACACTAAAAAAATGGCTAATCATTTTAAAGAGCAAATATCTATTTCTATTTTTCTTAAAGACAACGCAAAAGAAGTAGAAATTGAACAATTGCAAAAAAGCCTAACCATGGCTGAATACACAAAATCTACCATCTACATCTCTAAAGAAGAAGCTGCGGAACAACACAGTGAAGAGATTGGCGAAAATTTCTTAGATTTCTTGGGGTATAACCCTTTAAAAAATTCTATCGATTTAAACTTAAATGCAGATTATGTTACCGCTGACCAAATAGAAGAAATAGCAAAAACCATTTCTGCTAAAGGATATGTTGATGAAATTAGTTATGACAAGCCACTAATTACCTTATTAAACGATAATGTAAAAAAGATTAGTTTATGGATATTAATTGCTAGCAGTATTTTTACGGTTATTGCTGTTTTACTAATCAATAGTTCTATTCGCCTTTCTATCTATTCTAAAAGATTTATTATAAAAACCATGCAAATGGTTGGCGCAACAAAAAAGTTTATCCGACGTCCGTTTATATGGAAAAACATTCAACTTGGAATATTAGGGGCTATTTTAGCGTTAATAGCATTAAGCGGTGCTATATATTATATTAATGAGAGTTTCCCAGAGTTACATATCTTTGAAGACTTAGTAACATTAGGAATTCTCTTTGCTAGCATATTAGCACTAGGAATTTTAATTTCATTATTAAGCACCTATTTTGCAGCACAACGATTTCTAAATCTTAGAACAGACGATTTATATTATTAAATTTACAAAAAATACTAAAGAATAAAACTTACGTTTTAATACTTTGAAATTCTTATTGAAATGAAAAAAAACAATAACATTAAAAATCAGAAACCAACACAGGAATTTATTTTTCAAAAGAAAAATTATCTTTTTATGTTTATTGGACTAGCCTGTATCACTCTAGGATTTATCTTAATGAGTGGTGGCGGAAGTAACGATCCAAATGTTTTTAGTCCAGACATTTATAACTTTAGAAGAATACGCTTAGCGCCTACTTTAGTTTTGATTGGCTTAGGAATAGAAGTATATGCTATACTACTAAACCCTCACTCTAAAAAAGCATAATTTGGATATTTTAGACGCAATTATTCTTGGAATAATCCAAGGGCTTACAGAATTTTTACCGGTATCTTCTAGCGGGCATTTAGAATTGGGAAAAGTAATTTTAGGAGACAATTCAGTTCCTGAAGAAAGTTTATTATTTACTGTAGTTCTTCACTTTGCCACCGCTCTAAGTACTTTGGTAGTTTTCAGAAAAGATGTATGGGAAATAATTCGTGGATTGTTTCAATTTAAATGGAATGATGAAGCAAAATTCTCTGCAAAAATTATACTTTCCATGCTTCCTGCCGTATGCGTGGGATTATTTTTTGAAAAACAACTAGAAGCTTTTTTTGGCGGGAATATACAATTGGTAGGCTTTATGCTAATTGTAACTGCTATACTCTTATATTTTGCAGACAAAGCAAGGGATACAGATACAAAAGTAACCTTTAAAAACGCTTTCATAGTAGGGATTTCACAGGCCATAGCAATGCTTCCAGGTATTTCTAGAAGTGGTGCAACTATATCTACTTCCGTTCTTTTAGGGGTAGACAAAACCAAAGCTGCACGCTTTTCATTTTTAATGGTTGTGCCTTTAATTTTTGGTAAAATTGGAAAAGATGTTTTAAGCGGAGATCTTAATTTTGAAAGCAATCAAACTGTAGCAATGGCAGCAGGTTTCATTGCCGCTTTTATTGCGGGATTAGCCGCGTGTACATGGATGATTCAATTAGTAAAGAAAAGCAAACTTTCTTATTTTGCTATCTATTGTCTTGTCGTGGGTATTATAGCCGTAGGTTATAGTTATTTTGGCTAATTAATACCTCTTTAAACCGAAAACGAAAAATGCAAGTGAAAACGAAAGAGGAATTTTTAGACGGACAACTTCTACTTATAGACAAACCATTAAACTGGACCTCGTTTCAGGCAGTGAATGCTATTAAATGGGCTATTCGAAGAAAATTCGAATTAAAAAAAATGAAGGTAGGTCATGCTGGGACTTTAGATCCATTAGCAACAGGATTACTCCTTATCTGCACTGGTAAATTCACCAAAAAAATAACAGAGCTACAAGGGCAAGTAAAAGAATATACAGGAACAATAACCGTAGGAGGCACTACGCCTTCTTATGATTTAGAAACAGAGATAGATCAAAAGTTCCCAATAGATCATATTACAAAAGAGCTAATTAAGGAAACAACAAAACAATTTATTGGATCCATTGAACAAATACCGCCAATATTTTCTGCTCTTAAAAAAGAAGGAAAACGATTGTATGAATATGCAAGAGAAGGAAAAACAGTAGAAATAAAACCAAGAACAGTTGAAGTTCTAACCTTTGAAATAACTCAAGTAAATTTACCCGAAATTTCATTTAGAATTATATGCAGTAAGGGCACCTATATTAGGTCTATTGCAAATGACTTTGGAAAAGCTTTAAATTCTGGCGGACATTTATCTTCATTAAGAAGAACCAAAATAGGAGATTACAACGTAAATAATGCTATAACAACAGCTGTTTTCGAAAAAACTGTACTAGGAAACGCTGAATAATAATCTTTAAAAGTAAATTCTCTTTCTCTAAAAATAATTTGTTATAAAATAATTTTAAGAAAAAGTGGTTATAAGACTATGAATTTTAACCGAAGTCAGCTATCCTTTCTAATAACTTTCTTCTCTATGTCCCTAGTTGTACTAGTTTTATACAACATTCAATTGGGAAGTAAAGAAGAGGAAGAGTATGTTATTGAGTTAAGTTTAACCAATGAAGACTTAGAAAAAATTATAGAAGCAGAAGAAAAGCTTCAAGAGGAAATGACAAAAGCTACCCCTATTAAAAGTCATTTGGCATTTAACGAAACAGCGAAGCGTAGTTTTGGAAACCCAGAACCACTAAAAACTCTAGATGAATTAAGAGCTGAAAACGAAAAATCTCAAAGCGATAATCCAAACGATATTTTAGCCTCTGGTAACGCTTCAGAATTTGCAGATAGTCTTAAAGAATTAACAAAAAAGCGAAAAGAGAAACAACAACTGCTTGGTGAAAAAGACGCAAAAAAAGAAGAGCGTACAAATTTTGCAAAAAGAAACACTTCTATATCGTATTCCTTAGTAGACAGAATCCATACGCACTTACCTGTGCCTATTTACACTTGTATTGAAGGCGGAAAAATTGTTATAAATATAAAGGTAGATAACCAAGGTTATGTTATAGATGCCAATGTAAATGAAAAAAGCTCTAACACCCTAAACGGTTGCTTGGTAGATAATGCTATCTCTTACGCTTTAAAAGCACGTTTTAACTCCTCAGAAAAGACCCCTCAAAAAGGTACAATTACCTATTTATTTCAAGGAAAGTAGGTTAAGTAAATCTGCAAAAGTATTTTGTCCTTTATCTTTATTATACCAAACCTGTAATTCTTCTTTAAATTCTGGTGTTAATTTTCCATGTTTTTCTTTATATGCTTCAACCATTTCTGTAGCCTCACTTGGGCGTGATCCCCATTCTCCCATAATGCTCCCAGAAACAGAATCGATTGCAATTAACTTGGGTATTGCCATACCTCCATTAGTTAAAAACCTATTCATTAATTCTACGTTTTCATCTCGTAAAACCACTTTTAAGTTTATTTTGTTATTAAGCTCTGCTATCTTATGCATTACAGGTAAGGTTTGCGCTGCGTCACCACACCAACTCTCTGTAAGCACTAGCCAAGTAATCTTTTTATCCACTTTTAAAACAGCTGCAACAGTATCCTCTGTTGGCTTTAAAGTTTTATCTAGACGTTTCATGCGTCTATTATTAAGAATCGAATAATTTGCAAGTTCTTCCGACTGCTCTGAACCTGTAGATTTTTCATTCTCTGCCAAAGTATGCACCATAATTCTATAGTCATAATAACTCATAGAGTTAAGTAAACTCTCTTGTACTATCTCTTCTGTCGTTTTTTCTACAATATTAGATTCCACTATTTTTATCTGTTTTAATTTATGTAAAATTAAGTTGCTTACTTTTTAGAAAAGCTGATATAAGTCACATTAGTTGTTCTTTTGGAGTAAAACTTACATATCTTTATTTTGAAAGGTATAAAACTAGAAAAGATGGAAAAACACAAGTGTGGTTGGGGTGTAGGAGATTCCCTTTACGAAGCATATCACGACGAAGAATGGGGTGTGCCAATTAAAGACGATGCTAGCTTATTTGAATTTTTAATTTTGGAAACTTTTCAGGCCGGTTTAAGTTGGATTACCATACTTAGAAAAAGAGAAAATTTCAGGAAAGCTTTTGACAATTTTGATTACACTACCATTGCTTCTTATGACGAAACAAAGATTGCATCACTTCTTCAAGATGCTGGTATAGTTCGAAATAAACTAAAAATAAATGCAACAATCGGTAACGCTCAGGCTTTTATAAAAATACAAGAAGAATTTAAAAGTTTTAGTAATTATATCTGGGCATTTACAGAACATAAAACCATAAAAAATAGCCTAAAAAACTATAAAGATTCCCCACCCAATACACCTTTGTCAGATACTATTAGTAAAAATCTTAAAAAACGAGGTTTCAAATTTGTTGGTAGCACAGTAATATACGCATTTATGCAAGCCACAGGAATGGTAAATGACCACGAAATTGATTGCTTTAGGTACAATGAAGTGTAATACCAATTTACTCTTCCTACTACTTTGTAGTTTTCAAAATATGTAAAAATTCTTCCCTAGGTATTTCATCTGCACCAAGGCTTTCCAGATGCTCTGTATACATTTGGCAATCTATAAGACTATAATTTTTCTCCTCTAATTCTTGTGCCAATTTTATAAAAGCAAACTTTGAGGCATTACTAACCTTACTAAACATACTCTCTCCGCAGAAAACATGTCCTAGGTCTAATCCGTACAATCCTCCAACTAACTCACCTTCTGCCCACACCTCATAGGATTTTGCTATTCCTTTCTTATGCAATAGAATATAAGCCTCTTTCATTTCTGATGTAATCCAAGAGCCCTCTTCTTGTCCAAGTCTTTTTATGTTTCCACATAAATTGATTACTTTTTCAAACTGCGTATTACAAGTTAATTGAAATTTATTCCCTCGAAGCTCTTTCCGCATGCTCTTTGAAATTTTAATCTGAGAAGGCTGCAATACCATTCTTGGATCGGGACTCCACCAAAGAATAGAAGAATCCTCTGTAAACCATGGAAATATTCCGTTTTCATAAGCAATCAATAACCGTTCTGGAGATAAATCACCCCCAATAGCTAACAAACCATCCTCATCTGCTTGGTCAACAGATGGAAATTCAAGTTTATTGTTTAGGTAAGAAATCATATCTCTTTAAAACATAAAGACCTACCAAATTTGTTAAAAAATCTAGTAGATCTAATAATATATTTCACTTTTTCACCTAGAAAGGTAAATCGTCGTGATCTTCTTCTTTTAAATTATCAGCTGGTGTAAATGCTTCTGCAGGAGGTACTGGAGGCTTACTTTCAGAGGTTGTTTCTTGCAAATTTTCAATTCTCCATCCTTGAATAGAATTAAAATACTTTGCTTCTCCTTCTGGATTTACCCATTCTCTACCACGAAGATTAATGCTAATCTTTGCTCCTTGACCAACAGAAAAACTATTTAGCAAATCACATTTATCTTGAACAAATTCAATCATAATATGCTGTGGGTATTGTTCTTCCGTAGTAATTACTACTTCTCTTTTTCTAAAACCATTATTACCAAAGGTTTTAGTTTCTCCTAATAATTTAATCTTTCCTTGTATTTCCATTTTCTATTGATTTGCTAACAATACTTTCCACGCAGAAAGTACTTCTTTCTTTCTTAAATATTCTTGTGCTTTTATATGTACTTGTTCTTCGTTATCTGTACTTAACACAGATCTTACCTCTATATGTAAATTTACAAATTCTTTTACTTCTTCTTCTGTTGGTATGTTTTCTATATTACCTAACATTCCCAAATCATTTCCTGTAAGAACTTTACTAAAACGAATGTTTTTAGGAATACTACTCACGCCAATCCCCAAAGTAGATAATGGTTTCGGAACTTCAAACAAACCTTCTTTAGCTCTGGAATACCAATTACCTCCCATACGGGCAACCAAATCTATTTTTTCCTGATCTATACTTCCATTTTCATTCAAAATACTTTCAGAAACATGCACTTTCACTACTTCAGAAAAAATAAGGTTTCCGGCACCTCCTTCTTTTCCTAAAGCTGCTACTTTTATCACTTTACATTCAAACTGGACAGGAGATTCTGCAACTCTATATGGCTTTACAATGTCTGATTTCAGCATCGTAAGACCCGATTTTAAAAACTCATTCTCCCCTACAGCATATTCCGTACTTGCCAAAGACATTTGCTGCACCATATTGTAATTTACAATATTAATAACAACCTCTTTTGTTTCTAATACATTTTCCAAAGTGTGCTTTGTAGTATTATCTCTAACTCTACGAGCAGGTGAAAAAATTAAAATAGGTGGATTTGCACTAAACACATTAAAAAAACTAAAAGGCGATAAGTTAGGTTTTCCATCCGTATCCATAGTACTAGCAAATGCGATAGGTCTAGGTCCAATTGCACCTAACAAATAGCCATGTAATTTTGCTGTAGAAACCTCATTGGGTAGTATAGAAACCATTTTGCTCATAGTCCTGCAAAGGTACATAAATTGTATTCAAAAATAAAAAAACTAAGTTGTAGTAAGAGATATATAAAAGAGAATATCTTTTACTAAATTGCGTTATCTTTAAGACTAACTTACACTATTAAGGATGAACTTTAATCCTGAAAAAAAAACAACTAATGTCTTTATATTGATAGCATCTCTTGCTATCGTAAGCCTAATTTTATGGAATACGAACAGTTTCTTTAAAACATTTAAAGAAGAAGAACGTCATAAAATGGAAATTTGGGCAACTGCTTTGGCGGAATTTAAATCGCTCCCTGCAGATGCTGACCCAGGAAATCTTCATATAAATATTTTTCAAAAAAATAAGTCCACCCCTATGATTTTACTCAATAGGGATGGGACTACAAAAATGAATAACCTCCCTAAAGAACAACTGGAAAACGCTGCTTATATTCAAAAAAAGATTAAACAATTTAGTTTAGAAAACACACCAATTTCTATTGATCACAAAGAAGAACACTTGGCCACGCTTTACTATGGCAATTCCGAAGTACTAAACAAGTTAAAATACTACCCTATAGCGCTTTTACTTATCCTATTTTTATTTATAACAGTCATTTTCTTTTTCTTTAAAACGAATAAAGCCTCGGAACAAAACAAACTTTGGGTAGGAATGGCCAAAGAAACTGCCCACCAAATAGGAACGCCACTATCTTCTTTACTAGGTTGGAACGAATTGTTAAAAGCAGAAAATATTAATCCAGAAATTACGCAGGAGATAGAAAAAGATATTTCTAGACTAGAAACGATTACAGATCGTTTTTCTAAAATAGGTTCTTTACCAAAATTAGAAAAAGTAAATATTGTTGAAGAAACCAAAAACGCCTATAATTATCTAAAACGAAGAAGTTCTAAATTGATAGAATTCTCCTTTGAAAATACTACAGAAGAATTTGAAGTCCTCTTAAATAAATCTCTTTATAACTGGACTATTGAAAATCTCGTAAAAAACGGAATAGATGCGATGCGAGGTAAGGGAAAAATAGCTATTAAAATTATCGCAAGTGCAAACTATGTAAATATTTTAGTTACGGATACTGGACATGGAATTCCTAAAAGTAATTTCAACTCTATATTTAATCCTGGAGTAACTTCTAAAAAAAGAGGTTGGGGTCTAGGCTTATCTTTAGTCAAAAGAATTGTAGAAGAATACCATTCTGGAAAAATTAAAGTACTCTCTTCTAGTAACAAGGGAACCACTATGCAGATATCTTTAAGAATAAAAAACACTTAGACCATGGCAAAGGAAGAAATGATTGCAATAAAAGAAGCCGATTTAACCAACAATTGTCCCGAGTGCTTTAACCAAGAAATAAAACTAACCTTTTATCAAAAACACAAGCATAGTAAACTATTTCATAAAATTACTAATGAAGTAAGCCATGGCTTACAATGCCTAAAATGCGATTCAACTATCTACCCATCTACTTGGACAGAAGATATAGAACGTGTTTTTGAATATTACCAAAAAATGGTAGTTCCTGAAAAATTCTCTTTAAAACTCAAACCCTTATTTTATATACTTGTAGCGGTGTTATTCAGCCTTATTGGCACAGGGTTTTATTTATATAAAGAAGGCTTAATTCCTTATGAATTTTAAACTTTATTCTCTCCAGTAGGTTTATTACCCCCGACGCTTGCGTCGAATATAAATGGCTTGTAAATTTCCCTTATAAATATTTATTATAGCTCCGCTATAATTTTCTTAGCGATAGAAGTAAATTCTTCTGGTGACACAGAAGTTTTATGCTGAAATGTAGCATCTTTCATTGTATTTAATGGAATAAGATGTACATGTACATGTGGTACTTCTAAACCAATAACTGTCATTCCTACCCTCTTACAGTCTATTGCTTTTTCTATAGCTTTCCCTACTTTTCTAGAAAAACTCATGAGTCCCATATAGGTCTCTTCATCTAGATCCATAATTTTATTTACCTCCTTTTTTGGAATACATAAAGTATGCCCTTTAGCATTAGGATTAATATCTAAAAAAGCGAAATAGTTTTCATCATCAGCTATTTTATAAGAAGGTATTTCTCCACTAATAATTTTTGTAAAAAGACTTGACATATTCTATTTATTGAATGAAGTTACCTATAAAAAAGCACCTTATTAAAACCTAAAGATCTATTGCCTACGACCTAGATATTTCTATAACATCTAATTTTAAAGTACCATTAGGAACCGTAATTTCTGCTGTATCTCCGACTTCTTTTCCTAATAAGCCTTTGCCAATAGGTGAGTTAACGGATATTTTTCCAGTTTTAAGATCTGCTTCACTTTCCGCCACCAAAGTATACGTCATTTCCATGCCATTATTTTGGTTCTTCAATTTTACAGTAGATAAAACTAAAATTTTAGAATTGTCCAATTGAGATTCATCAATTAATCTCGCTCCAGAAAGCGTATTTTCCATTTTAGAAATTCGCATTTCTAATAATCCTTGTGCTTCTTTTGCCGCATCATACTCTGCATTTTCAGACAAATCTCCTTTATCTCTAGCTTCCGCAATTGCATTAGATGCATTAGGACGTTCTACATCTTTAAGTTGATTTAATTCATCCCTTAAATTTTTTAGTCCTTCTGCTGTATAGTAAGATATATTACTCATAATTAATTTCATTTAATTCTACAATACTCAAATTACTCTTTTGAGTACAGTATTTTCAATTCTACAAAACAGTAGAATTCAATTTAACCATTACTTCCAATCAACACTACTTTTAAAATATTTTATAGGATTGACTTGTTCCAATGAAGTTGGCCAAATAGGAAAATCCTCTTAATTATAGAGGATTTAAGACAAATATACATAATTTTTGTTCAATTTTGCTGTTGTTATATTAAATACACTACACGTTATGAATCGTATTTTTATTCTTTTTACTTTAGTACTAATACTCTCTTGTGATAAAAACACTAGTAATAGAAACCCTTACCTACAAGAAATTAGTTTCCAATTTAGTGTTAACCTTAACTTACCTCTATATAGCCCTTTAACAAATACAGGTAATGCTGTTTTTATAGGGAACAAAAGTGTAGGCACTCGTGGAATTTTTATTATGAATTCTGGTTTTAATCAGTTTAGAGCTTTTGAAGCTAGTTGCCCCAATCATGCTCCTAGTTCCTGTTCTACTATGGAATTAAATGGCACTTCTGCAATTTGTTCTTGTGAAGAATATGAGTATAGTTTATTCACTGGTCAATTAGTAAATGCACCTAAAGAAGGTAAATTTTACAATATGTTAGAATACCGAACATCTTTTAGTGGGACAGTAATTACAATCTCCAATTAAAGCATTACAAAGAGATTTATTTTGGTTTCGACAAGTGAAGGACAAAAACAAGAAACGGGCTGTTATTAACAACCCGTTTCAAACCAAACCAACTTGATATAAACTACCCAAGTTATGCTAACTAATCTTTACGTCTTATAAGAACCAAAGTTCTTTTCTTTATTTTTTTGTACAGCGACCTACAACTAAGTAGGCGTTTATACTATATAAGACACATGTTAATTTAAAAGGTCACATAAAAAACAAAAAAAGTGTAAAAAATTACACTTTTTAAATAACGGCTGTCAAAAACGTATCTTTTTTTATCTAGCCAAATGAGTTGATTTCACCAGGTCATTCACCGTTTTTACCGGATTAAAAGTAACCAAAGGAACTTCTATGAAAATTGTATTCCAAAATGCCATAGCGCCATTCCATAAACCTGGTAGCTCTAATGCCTTTAGATCTTTTCCTGCTTTTGTTTTTGAAGAAATAAATCCTTGTTTAGAATCTACAAATTTCAATAGGTCGTATTTTTCGCCTTTATAATTTTTAATTCCACAAACCAAATCAACTGGATTAAAATGTGTTGCATTTTTTACAATAGCCGCTTGGTCTTCTTTAGAAGTATCTATCTGAGCAGATTCAATAATTTGTAAGGAAACCTCTGCTTCGTTTCTTATCCAAAAAGGACCACCACCAGGTTCTCCTTCATTCTTAACCATTCCACAAACTCGGATAGGTCTGTTTAATTTCTCAATCAAAACTTTCTTTTGTTCTCTCTCTTTTAAAGTAGAAAAATCGATAGATAATCGCACATTCAAGCATCCTTCTACGAAAGCTCTTATTTCGGATATATTAACAGGTACTGTTTCATCTTCCAAACTCGCAGCAAATTTAAATGCCATTGCCTGCACATTTAAAAGATGGCCTGCTAAAACTTTCTTACTATCCGCTACTGCGCCAACAGCATTTAAAACTACCACATTATCTATATTCTTAATGAAAATTATATCCGCATTTTGCTCATTCAAATTTTCTATTAATGCTCCATGACCAGCAGGTCTAAGCAATAAAGATCCATTTTTATTTCTAAATGGCTCATTATTCATCGTAACAGCAATAGTATCTGTTTTAGATTTTTGATAAGAATAGTCTACGTTAAAATCAATTTCCGTAGCCTTTGAAACCCTATTTTTAATAGTGGCAAATTCATTCACAAACATTTCTGTATGTTGCTCAGAAATAGTGAAATGTAAATTACCCCTACCCTCTTTAGTAGCATACAAAGAAGCTTCTACTAAATGTTCTTCAAATGGTGTAGAAGTCTTTGCTATATAAGAATGAAAAGGCAATAATCCTTTTGGAAAAAACCCATAATTAAAACCCTCTTCTAATAACATTTTTTCTACAAACAAATAAACGGTCTCTCCTTTCGTTGCCGTTTTTTTAGTAATTCCCTTTTTAATTCTTTCATAAAACGGAAACTTTTCCATGTTCTCATAAAAAACGACCATGGCTTTATCATCTGTTCTTTCACAATATGTTTCAAATCTCTCTTTAGTATAATCGAATACTTCTAAGAAGTTAAATAAGGCCTTAAACATTCTGGAAGCCGCACCAGAAGCAGGCACAAACTTTAATAAGGATAGCTTGCTTTTAATTTCTTCGAAAGATGCAATTAAAGATTCTTCTTCTTCTAGAGAAAATTTTAAAACTCCATCAGAAATTACGGCTGCCTTATCTAAAGTAACATAAGGAATACCATTTTTAAAAGTTTCTATTTGTTCTAATGCTTTTGATACATCAATACCTTTTAAGGAAAGTTGTGAAATATCTTTTTTGGTAAATAGGCTCATTTGTTTAATAATTTATCAATCTGCTTAATAGCAGTATCTAAACGAATTTTTTTATCTCCTTTTAAAACAATAAAATTCCGATTATATTTCATCAAAGTATCTTTAAAATACTGAAACATCTTTTTTCTCTCGTTAGGTTTGTCACGTAAATCATCTTTTTCCCAAGGAACATCTATATAAGTAAGAAAATAAATATCATAGGTGTTTTGCAAAGCATACTTCTCTAAAAGTGGATCGCAATATCCAATATAGTAAGCTTCTGAATATACTTTTGTTTCTAGCAAATCGGTATCACATATTAATATTTCAGTAGCTTTTTTAGACAATTCATTCTCTAATGCCATTTGTCCTATTGCAATAGGAAGCAAATCTTCTGGTTCACAGGTTTTTCTTTCATTATTCCATTTGTCTTGCAAATAATCTCGAGCATATTCTGGTACCCAAACGGAATTATAATGTCTTGCCAACTGTTCAGATAACGTAGTTTTACCAGTAGATTCTGGGCCAAACAACACTATTTTAATAAGGTCTGAAGACTCTTGTTTAAACTTTTCTTCCATGCTAAATAACCATAAATTGCTAAAATTGTAAATAGGATATATTGAAAACTAGTAAATGTAAGTCCTTTATAAAAATACAATGGAATAGAAATTATATCACCAATAATCCAATAAATCCAGTTTTCTATTTTCCGTCTGGCCATTAACCACATTCCTACAAAGAAAATAGCTGTTGTAATTGTATCTACATAGGCAGTCCAATTGTTCCATTTACCAAAATAATTATAAACTATATAAACAAAAATCAAGGTTGCCGTAAAAATTACAACAGATATACGCTTTTCATTTAAAGAAGTTCTACCGATAGGAGTTATCTCTTCTCCATTAACTTTTCGAGTCCAAACATACCATCCATAAATACTCATTATAAAATAATAACCATTAATCATCATATCTCCTAGGAGTCCCCATTTCAATAATAAATATACAAAAATAGAAGTGCTAATCATTCCTGTAGGGTAGACCCAAATATTATTCTGTTTGGAAAACCAAACAGATAATAACCCAAAAATAACCGCTACAATTTCTAATACAATTGTAATAGTTTCGTAAGAGGTATACTGAGAAAATAACAATTTGAAAATATAATCCATAAATACTTCTCTTAAATATACCTTTCTAATTATCTAATGAACAATCGCTACTCAATGGCAAAAAAAAACACAACCATCAATCAGAAACTAAAACAGCATACGCACATGTAAATCCTTCAAACTCTAAAAAGAAAATTTCATAAGAAGAAAGAGCTCCTTCATACAAAATTTCTCCATTGACTTTCCCATCCTCAAGAAAAAACTCCTTTATATTTATATGTTGTAAAAAGCTAAGTCCACGCTGCGCATATATTTTGTAAAGGGATTCTTTAGCTCCCCAAACCATAGTAAGTTTCCGAATTACCGCCTCAGAATTAGCTAAGGTTCTATATTCCTGAATTGGCGTGAATTTATGCGCAATTTTCAAAATTTTATCCCGTTGCTTTTCTATATCGATTCCCACCTCATCTACCTCCCCTACAATAATCCCTGTAAACTCAAAGGAATGTGTAATAGAAATAAAATTTCCATCTTTTAAATGCGGTTTTCCATTCTCATCGTAAACCAAATCCTGGTCTACATAACCCGCTTCTGCCAGTAAATGACGGATACTTAAAAAACCTTTTCTATGCAATTCGGATTTCATGCCAACCACCCTATTTTGGCAATGCGGTGTTAGAACAATTCCGTCTGCAAGTTGCACTTCAGTTTCGGTAATTTTCCAGATATAAACGGTTACAGTAGGTCTTACTATTAATGTTTTGTAAAGAGGCATGAAATTTTCAAGTTATTAGTACCTTTGCGCCCAGCAAACAAAGTACCATTATTATATTAACGAAAGTAAAAATAAAAAAGGATATGAGCACTAAAACTGTTCCTTACGTAACATACAAAGTAAAAGATATTTCTTTAGCCGATTGGGGTAGAAAAGAAATTGAACTAGCAGAAGCAGAAATGCCAGGCTTAATGAGTCTTCGTGAAGAATACAAAAATGAGCAGCCTTTAAAAGGTGCACGTATAGCAGGATGTTTACACATGACCATTCAAACTGCTGTTTTAATAGAAACGTTATTGGCTTTAGGTGCAGAGGTTACATGGAGTTCTTGTAACATTTTCTCTACACAAGATCAGGCTGCTGCGGCAATTGCTGCAACTGGAGTACAAGTATATGCTTGGAAAGGATTAAATGAAGAAGAATTTGACTGGTGTATAGAGCAAACACTTTTCTTCGGAGAAGATAGAAAACCGCTAAATCTTATCTTAGATGATGGTGGCGATTTAACCAATATGGTGCTAGACAGATACCCAGAATTAGTAGACGGTATAAACGGCCTTTCTGAAGAAACTACCACTGGTGTTCATCGTTTATATGAGAGAGTAAAAAACGGAACATTACCAATGCCAGCCATTAATGTAAACGATTCTGTTACCAAATCTAAATTCGACAACAAATACGGTTGTAAAGAATCTGCTGTAGATGCTATCCGTAGAGCTACAGATATTATGCTTGCCGGAAAACGTGTTGTTGTTTGTGGTTATGGGGATGTTGGTAAAGGTACTGCTGCTTCTTTTAAAGGTGCTGGTAGTATTGTTACGGTTACCGAAATTGATCCAATTTGTGCTTTACAAGCAGCTATGGATGGTTTTGAAGTAAAACGCCTAGAAACGGTTGTTGCAAATGCAGATATTATTATTACCACTACAGGAAATAAAGATATTATTCAAGGGCGTCATTTCGAAACTATGAAAGACAAAGCTATTGTTTGTAATATTGGCCATTTCGATAATGAAATAGATGTTGCTTGGTTAAATGATAACCATGAAAAAATCGAAATTAAACCTCAGGTAGACAAATACGTTGTTAATGGTAAAGATGTTATTTTACTAGCAGAAGGTCGTTTGGTAAACTTAGGCTGTGCTACTGGCCATCCTAGTTTTGTAATGAGTAACTCATTTACCAACCAAACTTTGGCACAAATAGAGCTTTGGAATAACAGAGAAAATTATAAAAACGAAGTCTATATGCTTCCAAAGTATTTAGATGAAAAAGTAGCAAAATTACACTTGGCAAAAGTAGGTGTAGAACTTACCGAACTTCGTGAAGACCAAGCTGCTTATATTGGCGTTTCTGTAAAAGGTCCTTTTAAGCCAGAGTACTACAGATACTAAATAAAAAGAAATATAACACCAGTAAAATCAGAACCCTTACAGAAATGTGAGGGTTTTTTTTAGGGCAATTGCTCCGTAAAAACTTCGCACCGCGCTTTCCGTTACTAGTTCTGCAAAAAAGCAGAAGCTAACTACTGCAATCCTTATTGCAAATATCAAAATTGAGCACTTTGCCTCTTTCAAATTTATTAGCATTATTTATGCAACCTTTTTCATTGTCTATAATCTTAAGAATTGTTAAAGTATTCTTTATTGATCTTCATCAATGAAATTTACTTATTAGCAATTCATCTTTGCAATTCATAAATCAAAAAAACACATGAAAAACACAATTATCGTACTCTCTTTATTCTTTAGCTGTATTGCATACAGTCAAACCGGAACAATTAAAGGGCAGGTTACAGACAAACAATCAGAACTTCCCTTATCAGGAGCTACTATAGAACTCTTAAATACTTCCCCTCCAAAAGGTGTAATTGCAGATTTTGATGGCTATTTTAACCTTAGTAATGTTCCATTAGGTAGGCATTCTATCCGAATCAGTTATATTGGTTATGAAACCAATACTATTCCAAATATAGAAGTCACTTCGGGTAAGGATGTAGTTTTATCCGTTTCACTTATTGAATCATTTAATCAACTAAACGAAATTATCCTTACAGGCAATACTAACAAAGACAAAGCCATCAATAAAATGGCATCTGTTTCTGCACGTCAATTTGGTATCGAAGAAGTAAGAAGATATGCTGGCGGAAGTAATGATGTAGCCAGACTAGCAGCTAATTTTGCTGGAGTAGCTGCTCCAGATGACAGTCGAAATGATATTGTTGTACGTGGAAATTCACCTACAGGATTGTTATGGAGAGTAGAAGGTATTCCAATTCCTAGTCCTAATCATTTTTCTACAATGGGAACCACCGGAAGTCCCGTATCTGCGCTTAACCCTAATATGCTTAAAAACTCAGACTTTATCACTTCTGCTTTTCCTTCAGAATATGGAAATGCATTGGGTGGTGTATTCGACTTAGGTTTTAGAAAAGGAAATAAAGATGATTATGAATTCTCTTTTCAGATGGGAGCATTTTCTGGATTAGAAGCTACAGCAGAAGGGCCATTAAATAGAAAAAATAATGGTTCTTTCCTTATTGCTGCCAGATATTCATTAATAGGTCTTATTCGTGGTGGAGCAGGAACTAGTGCTACTCCAATTTATTCAGATGTTTCTTTTAATGTTGATTTAGGAAAAAGTAAGCTCGGGAACTTTTCTCTTTTTGGAATTATCGGAAATTCTAATATTGATTTACTAGGAAAAGATGCTAGCGATGACGATCTTTTTGCTACTACAGACGAAAATGCATACGTAACCTCTAATGTAAATGTTGTTGGGTTAAAACATAAAATTCAACTAAGCGACAATTCGTATTTAAAAACTATTATCTCTGGTGCATCTAATGCCAACAGTTACCTAGAAGACCGTATTTTAAACCTTGGCACAGCTCAAGAAAGAATTATTAGATATACAGATATTGACAATAAGGAATCAAGACTTACTTTCTCCACTCTATTCAATACTAAAATTAATCAGAAAACAACATTAAGAACTGGCGTATTAGTAGAAAATTTCTCAGCTAAATTTACTAATAAAGAACGGTATAAAATGCCCGATGCGAATAATGATGGTGACCCAGATCTTACAACGGTTATCGATATTGATGGCGGACATTCCTTATGGCAGCCTTTTGTTCAAAGTCAGTTTAGACTCTCGGAAAAGCTGACATTAAATGCAGGTATCCATGGTATGTATAGTAGCCTTAACGAGCAATTAGTGGTAGAGCCTAGAGCGGCTATCAATTGGAAATTAAACGAAAAACATGCCTTTAACCTTGGGTATGGTCTGCACCATCAAAATATACCGTTACCGTTATTATACCTCAGTAAAGATACTAATGGTACTATTACCCAACCAAATAAGAACTTGGATTTTGTGCGTAGTCAGCACTATGTTATTGGATACGATTATAAAATAGCGCCTAACTGGAGAGGGAAATTAGAAGCTTATCATCAAATTATCGACAAAGCGGGTGTAGAAAGTACTGCTACTAGTTATTCTACGCTTAATGAAGGTGCAGATTTTGGTTTTTCCTCTGATAAAATTGACTTAGTAAATAAAGGTACTGGTACCAATACAGGCGTAGAACTTACTATAGAAAAATTCTTTAGCAAAGGGTTTCATACGCTAATTACCACCTCTATTTTCGAAAGTAAATATAAGGGTAGCGACGGTATCGAAAGAGATACACCTTTCAATAATAACTATGTGTTTAATTTCTTAGCAGGAAAAGAAATTAAAATAGGAAAAGCTAAAAGAAATATTTTCTCTATAAATACTCGTTTTTCTACAGCAGGTGGTAAACGCTATACGCCAGTAGATTTAGAAGCTTCTAAAGTTGCAGGTTATCAAGTAGAATATTCTAATTTAGCCTTTAGCAAACAATATGATAACTATATGAGACTTGATATCAAATTAGGAATAACCCTTAATAGCAAGAAAAAGAAACGCTCTCATCAATTTTATATCGATTTGCTAAATGTCACTAACAATGACAATGTTTTAATTAGTAAATACAATAGGATATCAAATAGTGTAGACAACGTTAATCAAAGAAGATTTTTTCCAGATTTTGGATACCGATTCCAATTCTAACGTAGCAATGTATTTTGTTATTAATACCAAATAAATCCAATCGATTATTTGGTGCAATTCTTTAACTCATGCTTTGTAAATAGATTTCAAAGCATGAGTTTTATTCCTATTTTTGCAACTCTAACACGAAATAATGCACACCCAAATCATTTCTTTTTTTGAAAATTTCATTTCTTTAAACAAGGAAGATATTGCACTTGTTAAATCAGTTGGGGCATTAAAACACGTTTCTAAAAACGAATTTTTACTTACCGAAGGTAAACCCTGTTCTTTTGTAGCCTTTATCAATAAAGGGTTATTTAGAGCTTTCTATACTGTAGATGGACAAGAATACAGCAAACAATTTTTCTTTGAAAACGGATTTTGCTCAGATTATTCAAGTTTTCTTACTCAAAGAAATGCAGATACCTACCTACAAGCTATAGAAGACAGTACCGTTTTGATACTTCAGAAGGAAGAAATAGATATGCTATATGAAAAGGTTCCAAAATTCGTCTATTTCGGCAAAGCATTAGCTGAAAGTCTGTTTATCAAAATTTCTGACATCAAAACATCTTTCATCCTAAATACTCCGGAAGAACGCTATAGTAATTTTGTAAAAGAACGCCCAAAAGTAGTGCAACGAGTTCCACAATATATGATTGCATCCTATTTAGGAATTACCCCAGAAGCATTAAGTAGAATTCGTAAACGATTAACTAAAAAGAAATAAGGCTTTTATGTAAATCCATTTTATTTAGAGCTAAACATTTCTGCCGTAAATCCATTATTAAATTTAATGTTTTCTGAATATTGTTCCAATAATGGCGAGCCATCTATTACACCATCCCAACTAGCTTTGTAGACTTTTCGTTTCGTCATTAAGTAAATTCCTGCTACAATTTCGTATTTAACTTGCATCAACATCGGCACTGGAAAACGACTTCCTTTTACGGTAAATAAAAATTGATCTACTAAATTTGTTTTTGGGTTTATGTAGAGTATAAAATCATCTTGTACTGTTCCTATCCCAGCATTAAATGTCACTTTTACAATTTTATATGTGGTAGCTGCTACAACTCTATCTTCCATTAACTCATAAACCAATCCCTTGTCTAATAATTTTGGCATCATGGTAAACCAATAAAAATTAGCTTCTCTTAGGAACTTAGTTGTCCCTATGTCTTTTGCCTCCGTTTTTAATTCGCCTTCTAAACTTACCCATATATCCATTCCATTTTGACTTTGAATCACAGTTCCTTTTTCTTTTGCATATACATAAGCCTCATGATGATTGTATTTTGCCCAGGATAATTCTCCATCAAAAATATAGCGTTCTGTAGAAACATCCTTCAGACCAACAGATGGGTTAAAAAAAGTATAGGTATACTCAACATCTTTTAGCGCTCGCAACTTTTGCATAGTGCCTACTTTTTGCGCCATCTTCATGATTAGAGCCTTTGCAGGGCTTACAGCAACCTCCTTTTCCTTAGTCTCTTTAGTAATATTTCTTTTATTTTCATTTTTACAAGAAAAACCAAATACCACTAGTGTTATTATTATAAATGCATTACCCTTCATAGTTGCTTTTTTTAAAATTAGTAAATGTTTTTTTAATCCTCTTCTTTTATAATATGCTATTACCTCTCTTTTCGTTTTTGTCTCGTTTTTTACGCATCACTTTTTTGGTTTTTCCTCCTCCAAAACGATAAGATAATCCAACATATACAGCTTGACTATCCCAAGTAAACTCCCCTTTTTGTCGTATAGGTCGTGTTGCATCAAATGAAAATTGTTGGGTATGAAAAATGTCATTAAAATTAATACTGAACATTCCCTTATTTTCAAGAAAACTATATCTTGCTCCCGCATTTACAAAATAAAATGCTTTGGTTTCGAATTGCAAGTTCGTACTTGCTCCTTTATACATTCCAAAAACCTGAAAGGTTAATTTTTTTGTTGCTTTAATACTCGTATTCATCCTAACTCTATATATAGTGTTTTCTGCCGTTATAGCAGTACCTCCTGCTTCCCCTTTTTGAGTCTGCGCATACACATCAAAACTTCCATTAAAACTCCACCAATTTACAGGTTTATAATTTCCAGAAAATTCAAATCCAGAAGCCGAATTATCCTCATAATTATGATAAGAGAATAGTATTTTCCCTGGTGCTTCTGGATCCTTAAAAGCAAATCTGGTAATTTCATCATTGATTTCCCTATAAAACACACCTGCGGTAATACTCCCTTTATTTAATCTCCTTGTATAATTAAGTTCTACCGAATTTGTATACTGTGGTTGTAACTTTGGATTTCCAATATCGGTAACCCTTGGCGTACTCCATACTCGGATTGGCGTTATCTGATTGAGACTTGGTCTATCTACACGCCTACTAAAACTAACTTGATAGGTGTTTTTCTGCTCTTCTTCTGGACTATATTTTAAAAAAGCAGAAGAATAGACACTAAAAACATTAGTATCAAAACTACGCTCTTCTGATGCTAACTCATTAAAAACAGCTTCCGAAGTATAATTTTCTAAACGAACCCCCAATTGATACTCCCACTTTTTATGCCCCTTACTAAATGTTGCATAAAAAGAGCTGATATACCTATTGTAGCTATATTTCGAATCATTTAAATTTACACTTGTGCTGTAATATTGATTATCGGTCTTTTGTGTTCTAGATTCTACGCCTAATTCTAATTTTGAGGTTTCAGAAAGTGGATTCTCATAATCTATATTTAAAGTAGTATTCTTTCGTTCTTTATAAAATTTATCTGTAAACGGGGTTAATTCTACTCCTTTGTAACTAAAATCCGCAAATTCATCACTTTTAAAAGTATTATAATCTGCTTCAAACTCAATAACATGTCCATCTTTTAAGAAGTTGTATTTATAATCAAAATTATATGTTGCTGTTTCATTATCATTATCTGCAGTAGTAATTCGATGTAAATCGGAAGTTATACCGACAAAATCTATTGCCGTGGATGATATCATTTTATCCCCAAATGTATTTTGATTAGTATATACCGACACTGTATTTCTATCATCGATATAATAATCTACTCCTATTTTATACAAATGAGATTTAGCATTGATATCTGTTTTCCATACCTCATTAGAACCATCTTCATATCTAAAAATAGTACCGAGAATCTGCTTCTTTCCTATTGCATTTCCATAACTACCATAAAAATTAAGTTTTCCTGTATAATAATTAAAATCAAAAGCACTAGTGAACCTAGCTTTTATGCCAACATTTAAGCCCGTGTTTAGATTTCCATTAAACCCTTTGGAACTACTTTTATGAAGTACAATATTAATAATTCCACTCATTCCTTCAGGGTTATATTTTGCGGATGGGTTTGTAATTAGTTCTATCTTTTTAATAGATGTTGATGGAATTTGTTGCAATACTTGGGCGGCACTACTATTTGTAGGTTTTCCGTCAATAAGTACACGTACATTATCATTTCCTCTTAAGGATATATTACCATCCTGATCCATATTTACAGAAGGTACATTCATCATAATGTCGGCAGCAGAAGCTCCAACAGTGGTTAAATCTCGACCTACATTAATTATTTTACGATCAATTCTTTGCTCAATAGTAGAACGTTCTGCAATCACAGAAACACCATCCAATTCTTCAGCAATGGTATTTATTCTTATTACCCCTAACTTAATGTTTTTAATCTTTTTAGAAATCGAAATTTCCTTTACAAACGTTTCGTAACCTAAATACTGAACCTCAAAAACCAAAGTTCCAATGGGAATCTTCTTAAGTGCAAAAATTCCTTCTTCATTGGTTATTGCGCCAGTTACAATACTATTATCCTTTTTTAATTTTATTACAATAGAAGCATACGCAACTGGCGCTTCCAAATTTGCATCAAAAATAGTACCGCTAATACTTCCTATAGCTTGGTTTAACCCATCTTTATGTTGTGCATTCAATGAAAAATTAAATAATACTAAAGTAATAACAAACAATACAGCTGATTTTTTAAACATAGATTCCTTTTTTTTCAAAACTAATTGAATCGACCATCCTGTAGAGTCATAGAAGACAGACAGCCTTATTCAACAGCCATATACCTATTTACTTTCGTTTGTTTTTTTGTCTACTCAATTCACAAATCTGTCCTCTTGAAAAGCGTTTTCATCGACTTTGAAATATTTTCTTACTTTAGAAGTGTATTTTTACAAATTGAACTTAAATTCGAAGAAAGCTTAGACAGATTAAACTCGTCTCAAAAGAATAAGAGTTTTTAGAGCGAACTACCTTGCGACAAGCCACGAGGCATTAAAAGGAATCAATCTTTTTTATTTCGACACAAGAGTCGGAGTATTAAACCCCGCTGGTGGGAATAAATAATTCTGATGTTAAAAAACCTATACAAACAGTTACAAAAACCTTATCCAAGCTTCTTCTTATTTTGGGTTTTTGTATATCTTTTCTCTGCAGGAACTTCTAATTGGTTTTTTTCCAGCACCGAAGAAATTATGGTTACTTATGCCTTTATTGTAACCGTACAGTTTATAGTAGCATATGTAACTCTCTTTTATCTAATCCCTAACTTTCTAAACAAAGATCACAAAATAACCTTTAGTCTTTTGACTATAATTTTATTAGTATTTGCCTTTTTATCCTGCTCGCTAATACGAATATATATTTTAGAACCAAACTACCCTTTAACTTATGCGTCTTATCTAAAACGCTTACCTGATAATTCTATTTACAGTCGATTAACCAATATTAAAGACTTTATTAGTAAAGTGACACTATTAACTTATCCTACTGTTTTTTTACTCGCCTTTAAATTTCACAAGACACAAAAGCACCTTTTAAAGCTTAATGAACAAAAAAAAACGGCCGAGCTAAGTGCTTTAAAAAATCAATTAAATCCACATTTCTTATTTAATACCTTAAACAATTTACATGCTCTGGTTTTAAACAAATCAGACCAAAGTTCTAATGTTATCCAAAAATTATCTAATATCCTAGATTACATTTTATACAGATGTAATGACAATTACGTGCCTTTAGAAAAGGAAATAGAACTCTTAGAGGATTATATTGTCTTAGAAAAAATAAGGTACGGCAATAGAATGGCTATTACTTTTGATAAAAAAAATATTACGGATGCCAAAATAGCACCACTATTACTGCTTACCTTTATTGAAAACGCATTTAAACATGGAGTTAGTCAAGAACTAAATTTGGCTACCATAAAGATAAAAATAGAGCAGCTAGAAAATCAAATTGTATTTAATATTGAAAACAGCAAGCCTTCAACCATTGGAAATAACACTAAAAAGAATAATGCGATTGGTCTTCAGAATATTAAAAAACAGTTGAAGTTATTATATCCAGATGCATTTGATTTAAATATCACAACAAACAATTCTTCATTTAATGTAAACCTCAAACTTAGAACCATATGAATTACAAATGTGTAATCATAGATGATGAAGACTTAGCACGAGGCCTAATTGAAACCTATCTTTCTCAGTTACCAGGATTTGAAATTGTAGCTTCTTGCGCAAATGCTATTGAAGCCAGTAAAATACTAAACGACAACAAAATAGATTTACTTTTTTTAGATATTGAAATGCCTGTTTTAAAAGGCACTGACTTTTTTAAAAATTTAGTAGATAAACCAAAAGTGATTTTCACAACCGCTTATCGGGATTATGCCCATGACGGTTTTGAACTAGATGCTATTGATTACCTAGTAAAACCTATATTTTTTGATCGTTTTTTTAAAGCTGTTCAGAAATTCTTATCCCAACAGAATACTAAGGAAAGTACAACAGCTTCTACGGCTACTCCAATTAAAAATGATTTTATTTTTGTCGCTGAAAACAGAAAACAGGTAAAAATAGAATTAGATAACATTCTATATATTGAAAGTATTAAAGATTATATAAAAATATACCTTAAGGATAGTTTACATACAATAAAATATAGCATTTCTGCTTTCCACAAAGAGCTAGATTATCGTTTTATTCGCATTCACCGCTCTTATATTGTAAATTCGGATAAAGTCACTGCATATACCACTAACGATGTTGAAATTGGGCAAATTGAAATTCCGATTGGAGGTAACTATAAAGAAAATTTTATCTTGAATAAGCATTTTAAGAAATAGTAAAATATTAATATTTCACTATTTCAAATTCACTCCTTCTATTTAATTGGTGTTCTTTTTCTGAACAATTCTGCCCACATTTTACCAAAAGAACAGATTCCCCATAGCCTTTAAAACTAACCCTTCTGGCATTTACATACCCAACTAAAGCTAAATAGTTACGCGTAGATTCTGCTCTTTTTTCAGACAATACCTGGTTGTAAATATCCGTTCCTCTAGTATCTGTATGGGAACTAATTTTAATATAGATACTAGGATATTTTACCAATTTAGAAGCTAATCTATCCAACACTTTTTTAGAGTCACTCCTAATCTCCCAACGATTAAAATCAAAATAAATTGGTGGCATATCAAAATACAACTTACCGTCTTTTACTTTAATTTTTGGTGGATTTTTATCCGCCAAAAGCTTATTAATAACGTCTTGTGAATCTTTTGGTTTATTCTTAATCACCTCTGAAATCTGTTCTCTAACTGTTTTCTTCTTTACTTGTTTTACTATTTTATCTTTCTTTACAATCTTAGATACAGTCTCTTTTACTATTGGCTTCGGCTTTACTATTTTACTTAGGTACAGTATATGTTTCTGGTTGTTTTTTTCTAATACTACAATCCTTTTCTCTCCGTCTAAGTATCCTTTTGCTTTTGCCACAAGCATATAATTATTTGGCAGTAAATTGTTGTTGAATTGCGCAATAGAATCAAATGTATTTTGGTAAATTATGCTATCCTTTCTCTTTAATACAACAGAAGCATTGGATACATAACTCTTGGTATCTTTATCCCTTATTTCAAACTTATTTATATACTCTCTAATAAAAATCTCTCCAGTTTGTTTAAAACTATAAATGTCATCATTAGCCCTTTGTCTGTTTGATGCAAAAAATCCATTTATAGTATCGTGATAACGCAAACTAAAGTCATCATATCTAGAATTTATTGGTGCACCTAAGTTTATAGGTTTTGTAAATTTACCTGCAACCCATTCCGAGACAAAAACATCTAACATACCCAAACCTAAGTGTCCATTAGAAGAGAAAAACAAATGCCCTCCTTCCGAAATGTATGGGTACTGCTCTCTATTTTCTGTATTAATAATGTAACTAAGGTTTTTAGGAGAACCGAATTCTCCGACGGCATTTATTGTAACATACCAGAGGTCATAACTACCAACACTTCCCAACATATTAGAAGAAAAATAAAGTCGCTTTTCATCTACACTCAATGCTGGATGCTCAAAAGTATATTCATCCAGGTTAAAAGATAACTTTGTAGGTTTCTCCCATTTTCCATTCTTTTTATGGGTTACATAAAGTTGTACATTATTACGTTTGGTTTCATCGAAAATCTCCTTCCCATTTTCTAAATTACTTCGAGACATGTATAAAGTATTTCCGTCTTCAGAAAAACAAAAAGACCCTTCATGCAGCTTAGAATTTATACTTTTAGGCAATACTAATGGCACACTGACTTGCTTTTCTTTTTCACTAATTCGAAAACTATATAAATCTAGAAATGGCCTATGCGTCCAATTGTATTTTTTACTTTTTACTTTCCCTCTATCCGAAGAAAAATAAATGTTATCCTTAAATTTTACAGCACCAAAATCGGAAGCGACAGAATTAAAAGTTGTTCTTTGAACCTTATAATCTGCTTTTTTTAATCTAAACGTTTCTACCTCTTCTTTTGCTCTATCTTTTCTTGGCGGAGTGATTCCCCTATTATTCTTAAACAACACCAAATAATCTATCGCCTTTTCATAATCGCCCACGGCAGATAAGAATTGATAATGCATAAAATTGTACTTATTATCATAGTACTTATCCTTTTCTTTAAAACGTCCTTTAACCAACAAAGACAGTGACCTAATAGCATTTCGGTATTGGAAAGTATTGTAATAACATTCGGACAGTTTTTCTAAAGTCAGTTTGCTTTTATCCTTTTTCCAAAGTTCTTTATACAATTCAGCAGCATTTATATAATCGCCACTCTCAAAATAATTATCCGCCCTCTTCATCTGTCCAAAAGCAATTTGAACAAAAAATAATACTAAAACAATTGCACCTCTATTTCCCATAATTAATAAAATCTTGGAGAGATATATTTTTTCGATTTTAAAAAATCTAAATTATACAACAAGATAATCTCATGTGTCCCGCTATTAAAATCATTAAGTTTACTGGTGTTATAATCGTAGGCATATCCAATTCTTAAATTATAGGCAATATCTACTGCTGCCAAAAAAGCCATCGCATCTTGGTATCTGTAAGAGACACCTATTTCAAACTTATCATAGAACAAAGCATTTGCAGAAATATCAAAAGATAAAGGAGCTCCAGAAGTTAGTTTTGCCACCATGGAAGGCTTTAGTTTTATACTTTCATTTAAAGTATATATATATCCTGCAACCGCATATAGTTGGGTTTTATGTTCGTATAGGTTCTCTGTATTTACATCTATATCTGATGGAAAAAAATTAGGTGATGACAAGCCAACATAAAACGAATCTGCAAACAAAAATGCGCCAGCTCCTAAATTCATTTTAAGGTTTGTTGTATTTTGAAATGAAGGATCCTTTTGCACATTAGAACGAGAAAAATCGAATGCCAAATTACTAATACCCGCCTTTAATCCAAGCGACAGTTTCATCTTTTCATTTAACTTAAGAATATAAGCATAATCTACACTAAAAGCGTTCTCCTTAATTACTTTGCCTATTTGGTCATTTACATAGTTAAAGCTCAATTCCGTTTTTTCATTCAATGGTATATTGGCAAAAATATTTCCAGTTTCTGGAGCTCCATCTATCCCCATCCATTGCGTTCTGTACAATCCTCCTAGATATACAATTCCAGGTTTATTTATAACATAAGCCGGATTTATAATATTCATATTATACATATATTGAGAATACTGTGCCTCTTGCTGTGCTTCCCCAATGGCAAAAGAAAATAGTATTAGTATGTATATATATCTTTTCATTCTTACTTACTCAGGTAAAAGGAATCCTGAAACGGACTATTAACACTATCATTTGGTTCAAAAACATAAAAATATACGCCAGATGATAAATTATCTCCTAAACTTGGAGACACGTTAGACAAACCTGAAAAATATGGCGTTCCAATTGTTCCTTTATATACTTTTGCTCCGTATCTATTATAAATAGACAACTCAAAATTTGGGAAAGATTTCTCTAAGTTAGACATATCAAAAGTGTCATTTTTCCCATCATTATTTGGCGAAATACCTTCTGGTAATTCTGGCTTACAATCTTTAGTTTCCCCTATATTAAAAACTTTTATAGTCACTTCTACACGAACAGATTCACAATCCTCTCTTCCTACATTAGTAATAAAATAAGAGCCATTTTCCAAAATTGTATCTAGATCTAAATTACTTTCTGCAGTTTCCGATTCATACCAATTAAAGGCACCAACATCTACAATAACATCACCAAGAGTTGCTCCTTCCAAAATACAGAAGCTTTGGTTTTCCACAACAGGAGGTGCCACATCTATTGTTTGAATAAATATAACAGCTGAATCTTCTGAACAGGAATTGTTTCTATTAATAGAATAAACAAGCTCAAAATTATCTACGTCAAAACTCAATAAATTCAGTATACCAGAAGGAACTGCTGTATTAGAAGATACAACTGTAAAAACACCGTCGGTATGCACGTCTGATGCTAGTAGTGAAAATAAATCGGTAATTCCGTCTGACTTACACAAAGCTATTGTAAAATCTTCCCCAGCATTTGGTTTCTCCTCCACAGTTACTTCAATAATACTTTCCGAAGCCAAGCAAGGGCCATTTTCAGGAACGCTATAGGTATAAACTCCAGACTTCTGCATAGATGGATCAAATTGGCCTAAATGAGTCGCTACAAACCCATTTGGTCCTGACCATGTGCCATTTTCACTCTTATCTCCCGTTAGTTCATCAAAAAGATTAAAACTAGAAGTATCGGAACATAGCACTAAACTTGTTCCCATACCTGCTTTGTATTCTTCAAAAAGGATGAATCTAAGCGTTGCACTATCACTACAATTACCATTAACAGTAGTCGTATATGTTAGATTAAAAATTTGCTGCCCAGATACTTCAGGGGAATAATCATTTGGAACAATAATATTGCTACTATCTGTCCAAACACCATTTGCTCCTCTATATACCACCTCAACATCATTTGTCTCTAAAAGGGCAATTAGATCAACAGGATTAGCACCTCTACAAATTTCAATATCTGTAGTATTTTCACCAGCATACAATGGCTCTGTTATCACCAACCTTGCCACAGCGGTTTCTGAAGAACAAAAACTTGGCCCTCCATTATCCATTGGACATTCATTAGACTTATATCCAATCGTTGGGCAACTAGCACCACAATTTATATCAGCAGAAACAGTATACCTGAATAAATATGTTCCACTTATAGCTTTATCTAGATCAACAATACCAGATGTTGTATAATCTAAACCCTCTAAACCTGGCCCAGAAACAAATGACCATGAAGCCTTAGTCCCAGGCTGATAATCAAACAACACACCATTTTCCTCTGTAAATTCGATTCCATCCATTAAATTAATAGTAGTTGGCTCACTACCATCTAAACAAATATTTTCAGGGCTGGGTTGACTAAATGGTCTTAATGCCTCATAAATAATAAAAGGGATTTCGGATTCTGAATCAAAACAAACTCCCGATCTCCTATTTACTGTATATTTAAAATTGAAAATCTCATAACCGAACCTTGGATTCACAGTTACTAGATTGGCATAAAGCTCCTTTATATTAATTGTATTATCTGTTAGACTAGAAATTTGATTCTCTGTATTTAATCCCCCAGACCAAGTTCCTTCAACATCTTCTCCTTGCAAATAGACATCATTAGAAAGTACAATGTCCGCATCATGCAATCCTGCTTGAAGTTCTTTTTCACATATCTTAATAACACTAGATTGCCCCGAGGAAGGTCTTCTTACTACAGAAATATTAACGCTTGTACGTTTTTCTGCATCACAAATTCCAATTCCAGGAACAACATAAGTCAGTTCAAAAGTTTCCTCAATTAGAGTTTGTCCGGCTTGGTAAGGAATTTCCACTAAAAGCTTAGAGCCTGTTATGCTTCGAAAATTAGGACTAGTGCCTTCATAAATCCAAACACCATTAAGGTGTGGGCTTGGCGTAGTTTGAAGAGCTTCAAATAAATCATAACTTTCAATTACAACACAAGGGCTTCCAGTATTACATACCTGCGCATTTACAGAATTAAGTCCAACAGGCGGAAGAGCTTTCCCAGAAAAAGAACCAAGAACAACATTTATGGTCAGAATAGGATTCGCACAACCGTCTTTGTAATATTGATAACTATAATCATCACTGTTTTCAGAAGCATTATTTAACCCCCAAAGATTAACATCTCCTGTAATAGAATTGAGCACAAAATTAACATTAGGATCAACCCAATGCCCTGCATCAAGAGTTAGCGTGGTTGCGCTAGTGTACTCGTCAAAAAGATTTATTATTCCATCAGGAAAAGAATCTCCATCACCATCAATTGTTTCCATATCGCAAATGGTGATGGTAAGTGATGCCAAAACATCGCACTGAGAATACGTCAATGACAAAGGAAAAAAAAGTAGAACCAATAATCTCAATAAAGTTCTCAATACATTTGGTTTAGCACTCAAATATATCTTTTATCCTACAACTATATTAACCTGTTTCCTTCAAATTATTAACAATGTTATTAAGAAACGGCTTACATAAACAAAAAAGCCTTCTCCAATTGAATGGAAAAGGTTTTTAAACACTAAAATCTATTTCTTTTTATGCTTCGAAAGGCACAATAGAAACGAAGGATTTACCTCCAGATTTTTTTGTAAATTTTACAAGACCATCAATTCTGGCATGTAAAGTATGATCTTTTCCTGCATAAACATTTTCTCCAGGATTATGTGCTGTTCCACGCTGTCTAACGAGAATGTTTCCAGCAATAGCTGCTTGTCCGCCAAATATCTTAACGCCTAAACGTTTCGATTCTGATTCTCTACCGTTCTTAGAACTACCTACACCTTTTTTGTGAGCCATTTTATTTCGGTTTTATATTGTTATTACTTGTAATATATTGGTCGATTACTCGATACCACCTTTTACGTTATCTTGCCATTCTTTTAATTCATCCCACTTACCATCAGCAGCCATTTTAGCTTGCTTTGGCCAAGAACCAGGATTTTTAGAAGCATATCTAGAACCTGCTCCTTCTAAAATCTCTTCTAATTTCTTTATTGGAGTTTTTGCCAAATCAGCAAAAGTAACAATCCCTGCCTCTCCAAAAATTTCAGCAATTTTAGGTCCAATACCTTCTACTTTTTTCAAATCATCCGCTTTAGCAGCAGCTTTCTTTGGTGCAGCTTTTTTTGGAGCTTCAACTTTAGCAGCTACTTCCTTTTTAGGAGCAGCTTTTTTCTTTGGTTCTGCTTTTGGGCTAGTTTTTTTAGCACCAGAAGCGAGTATGTTTTCAATAACAATCTCCGTAAAATACTGACGGTGACCATTCTTTACTTTATACCCTTTACGTCTTTTCTTTTTAAAGACGATTACTTTGTCACCTTTTAGGTGCTTAATGACTTTGGCCTCAACTGCGGCTCCGTCTATAGCTGGGGCGCCTACGGTGATGTTCTTACCATCTTCTATCAAAAGAACGTTGTCAAAAGTTACCTTTTTACCTTCTTCTGTTTTTAAACGGTGAACATACACTTTTTGGTCTTTCGCAACTTTAAATTGCTGCCCTGCCATCTCTACAATTGCATACATAGCGTGTATATTTATTTAATTCAATTAACTAACCTATTTTTCAATAGGCGGGTGCAAATATACTGCTAAATTAGTAACCTACAAGTGATTTTTAGAATTTAATCTTGTTTCTTCTAGAAGGCTGCTGTTTTTTCTAAAAAACTGCATAAAAACCAATGTTAATACTACAGTACTAACAGCCCCTAAAAGAGCAACCGTTAAGAAAACAATGGTTTCAGAATTGCTATAATTCTCAAATCCAGCAGAAAGAAAATCACTTAGAAATTTTCGATTTAACAGAGTAGCATACATTGCAAAAAAGAGAGAGAAAATTAAAGTTGCAACAAAACCAGTTGCGGCTCCTGCATAAATTCCTTTCCAATACGTAAAATTTTCAGGATTTTGTTTTCTTACGCACTTAATTACTTCGTAAATTCCAAAGCCTGTCAAAATAATATTAAAGAAACTGTAGTAGCCATTTGTGTGTAACCCTAATGCTACTAGTGCAAGAAAATAGGCAATTAAAGAACCACTTGTTCCAATTCCATACTTTATAGGCGTTTTTAACTTTTTCATCATATCCATTTAAATTTTAGGTTGCCCCCTTAATTCTGGAATCTTAATCATTTGCCCCAAAGAACTAGCTATAACATCACTAATTCTTACTTTTTTAATAGAAAACTACTCTTTAACTGTAACAATAATATCTAAAAAGATACTAATTACACGAATAAATTTAATAACTTATTCAGCTTTAGTAAAATGAAGATAAATTATCATCTACAAATTTAACGTTCTTGGCTAGGTATATATTGCCAAAAACTAAATGTAACTTTGTAATTATCTATCTAAACATTTAACTTTAAATCACTTATTAACAATTAAACACTAATTAGAATGAAAGAAAAATTAATCCTTGCGGCTTCGCTACTCCTGACTGTTTCGGTTGTGCAATCTCAAGAAGTTGTATACGAAGAATACAATTTAGACAATGGACTTCATGTTATTTTACATAAGGACAACACCGCTCCAGTAGTCACTACATCTGTAATGTATCATGTAGGAGCAAAAGACGAGAACCCAGAAAGAACAGGTTTTGCACACTTTTTTGAGCACCTTTTATTTGAAGGCACTAAAAATATAGAAAGAGGCAAATGGTTTGAAATTGTTTCCTCAAATGGCGGAACAAATAACGCAAACACAACAGATGACAGAACTTATTATTATGAAGTATTCCCATCAAACAGTTTAAAATTAGGATTGTGGCTAGAATCAGAAAGAATGCTTCACCCAATTATTAATCAAGAAGGTGTAGATACTCAAAATGAAGTTGTTAAAGAAGAAAAACGCCTTCGTGTAGACAATAGCCCTTATGGAAAATTTCTAGAAAACATAAAGATCCATCTTTTCAAAAAACATCCTTATAAAGGAACTACTATTGGAAAAATGGCACATTTAGACGCGGCTACATTAGAAGAGTTTATGGCTTTCAATAAGAAATTCTATGTGCCAAATAATGCCGTACTGGTTGTTGCTGGTGATTTTGAAACAAATGACGCCAAGAAAATGATTTCGGATTATTTTGGTGACATTCCAAAAGGAGGAACTATCTCTAGAAACTTCCCAAAAGAAGATCCTATAACAACGCAAATTAATGCAAAGGCATACGACTCTAACATTCAAATCCCTGCAATTATGGTTGCTTATAGAATACCAGGCTTTAAAGAAAGAGAAGCCTATGTTCTAGATATGATTTCGACATATTTAAGTGATGGAAAAAGCTCTAAACTATACAAGAAAATGGTAGATGAGCAAAAACAAGCATTACAAGTGGGCGCTATTAATGTAGGCCAGGAAGATTACGGAATGTATATCGTATATGCGCTTCCCGTAGGTGAAACATCTTTAAATACTTTAGAATCTGAAATGGAAGAAGTAATTGCAAAAATCAGAACAGAAGTAATCTCAGAGAATGATTATCAAAAATTACAAAATAAGTTCGAAAACAGGTTTGTAAATTCAAATTCAGGTGTAGAAGGAATTGCCAATTCTCTTGCTAGGTATCATATGCTATATGGAGACACTTCTTTAATTAATAAAGAAATAGAAATTTACCGTTCTATTACTCGTGAAGAAATGAAAGAGGTGGCCAATAAATACCTAAATCCTAACCAAAGAGTAGTTCTTGACTATTTACCTGAAGTAGCAACAGAAAACTAAGAAAAAAATGAAAAAAATATATACAACACTGGCTTTAATCTTTGCGGTTATCGCTGTACAAGCACAAGTAGATAGGAGTATAATGCCTAAACCAGGGCCTTCTCCTAAAATAAATTTACAAGAACCACAACGTTTCGAACTAAAAAACGGTTTGCAGGTTTTAGTAGTAGAAAATCATAAATTACCAAGAGTTTCTGTTCAGTTAAGAATAGATAATCCCCCTGTTTTAGAAGGGGACAAGGCTGGTCTCTCTAGCCTTGCGGCGAGCCTTTTAGGAAATGGATCTAAAACAATTTCTAAAGATGATTTTATTGAAGAAGTAGATTTTTTAGGAGCTCGAATAAATTTTGGTTCGCAAAGTGCCTATGCAAGTTCGCTTTCTAAATACTTCCCTAGAATATTAGAACTTATGGCAGATGCTGGAATTAACCCTAATTTTATGCAGGAAGAGTTCGAAAAAGAAAAACAAAAGCTAATAACAGGATTAAAGACCGAAGAAAAAAGTGTCGCTTCTATAGCCAATAGAGCGCAAAACGCTTTGGCTTATGGAAAAAATCATCCTTATGGAGAATACACCAAAGAAGAAACAGTAAACAATGTTACTTTATTAGATGTTGTACAGTTTCATTCCGATTATTTTGTCCCTGCAAATGCCTATTTGGTAATCATTGGCGATATTAAATTTAATGACGTACAAAAGTTAGTAACCGAATATTTTACTCCGTGGACAAAAGCATCTCCGCCTTCTTTCTCTTATACTAACCCTACTAATGCGCAATACACACAAATTAGTTTTGTAGACGTTCCAAATGCAGTACAATCTTCCGTATCTGTTCAAAATTTAGTTAATTTAAAAATGAAAGACCCAGATTACCTTTCTGCTTTAATGGCTAATCGTATTCTAGGTGGTGGCGGACAAGCACGTCTTTTTCTAAACCTAAGAGAAGACAAAGCATATACCTATGGGTCATATTCTAGTTTAGGCAATGACAAATATGCTCCTGCTACCTTTAGCGCTACTGCAAGTGTAAGAAATATGGTTACAGACAGTTCTGTTGTAGAAATACTAAAGGAAATAGATTTGATGGTAAAAAAACCTGTGTCTGAAAAAGAATTAAAAGATGCAAAAGCCAAATATGTAGGTAGTTTTGTAATGGCATTAGAAAACCCTGCTACCATAGCAAGATATGCGCTTAATATAGAAACAGAAGGTTTACCAAAAGACTACTACGAAACTTACTTAAAACGCATCAATGCAATTACAATAGAAGATGTTCAAAGAGCCGCAAAAAAACACTTTGCAATTAGTAACGCAAGAGTTGTTATTGCAGGTAAAGGAAGCGACATTTTAGAGAACCTAGAGAAAGTTTCTTTCCATGGAAAAAAAGTCCCTGTTAAATATTTCGACAAAAGTATTGCGAAAGTAGACAAGCCTAATTACGAAGCTTCTATTCCTGAAGGAGTCACAGCAAAATCAGTATTAGAAAATTACATAAAAGCTATTGGAGGAAAAGAAAAACTAGAAGGTGTAAATTCTTTCTCTTTAGTTGCTGAAGCAGAAATGCAAGGAATGAAACTTGATCTTGACATTAAAAAAACATCTAAGAATCAATTCATGCAAGATGTAAAAGTGATGGGTAATTCTATGAGCAAGCAAGTCTTAGATGGCAACAAGGGCTATATGGTAGTACAAGGACAACGTAAAGATATGGGAGAAGAAGAATTAGAAAAATTAAAAAATGAATCTGCTCCTTTCCCAGAGTTAAACTACCTTAATAGCAACGTTACCTTAGAAGGCGTAGAGGATATTGACGGACAAAAAGCTTACAAAATAAAAATTTCGGAAGAAAAGAGTTCTTTTTATTCTGTAGAAACTGGATTAAAAATTCAGGATGCAGTAACAATGAAAGCACAAGGGCAAGAAATGCATACGACTTTTAACTATGCAGATTATAAAGCTGTTTCTGGAATTCTTTTTCCATTCACTTTAATACAAACAATGGGACCTCAAAAATTTAATTTCACAATAAAAGAGATTAAAGTAAATGAAGGTGTATCTGATGTAGATTTTGAATAAATACACATAATAACACAAAGCATCCATTTACTGAATTAATTTCAGTTTTTGGATGTTTTTTTATTTACCATATACACTCCCACTAACATAACAAAACCTCCAATACATTGGTAGAAACTAATTTTTTCTCCATCCCAAACACCCCACAAAACCGCAATCAGCGGGATAACATACGTAACCGATGCTGCAAAAACAGGACTAGACATATGAATTAACTTATTAAAAAATATGTTTGCTATTGCCGTTCCTAAAAACGCAAGAAGCAACAAATAGATTAATGCCGTTTGCATTAAAGTGTCCTTCCAAATCTCTACAAAAAAACCAGACCAAAGTACAATTACCAAAGCTGGTATAACCACAACTCCAAAACTGCCTGTAGTTACAGCCAACGGACTTAAGTGTGACAAATGCTTTTTAATAATATTTATATTAAAAGCATAACCAACTGAGGAAATTAGAATAAAAATAGCATACCAATAATTTTGATCAGGACTAAACTCTGCACCAGCAAGAATAAGCGCAAATGTACCTAGTAAACCAATGAAAATTCCAAAAATTTGTTTTTTGGTTATTAATGCACCAAATAGCAAAACCCCAACTATAGTAGTATTTAAAGGTGTTAACGAATTAAAAATAGAGGTAATTCCACTATCTATTTCAGTCTGCGCCAAAGCAAACAGAAAAGGAGGTATAAAAGAACTTAGAAATCCGGCTATGGTAATCCACTTCCAATCTTCTCTTTTTATACTCTTAAGACTTTTGTAACCAATGACCAAAAGAAAACTTGCCGCAAATAAGATTCTAAGCGCACCAAGTTGTATTGGAGAAAAACCAATAAGCGCTTTTTTTATTAGAATAAATGAAGATCCCCAAACCAAAGACAATACTATAAAATAAAACCACTTTTTTGTGTCTTTTTTCATTCTAACTAATTTTAAACAAAAGTGCCATATTTCTACAAAACAATTGTACTACTATTTCGTATTTTTACAAGAAATAAAATCTGTGAAAAATTCTATCCTTGTGTTTGCCATTTTACTTTTTACAACAACTATTTCTTGCAAAGAAGAAAAGAAAACTATCAAAGAACCTACTAAAATGGAACAAGTTGTTGCTGCTCATGATGAATTAATGCCGTTAATGAGTACAATTGGCAGTTTAATAAGTGACTTGAACAAAAAACTAGACTCTACAAAAATCAATAAGAAATACACAGACATGAAAACGGATTTACAAGATTCAAATACCGCTATGATGGACTGGATGAAAGGGTTTGGAGACCGTTTTGATACAGGAGAAATTCTTAACGGCAAAGAACTAAGTGAAGAGAAAAAAAAATGGTTAGACGAAGAAGCTATAAAAGTAAAGGCTTTACAGGAGCAAATGCATAGCAGTATTAAAAAAGCAAAAGAATTATTAGGCAATTAACTCTACCATAAATCACTGCTGAAAATCCAATAGTTATATGAATTTTGATTCTGGATTTTATAAAATATTAGAAACACTATTAGGAAGTATAGGCGTTATTATAGCTTTTCTTTTCGGAATTTTTCTATTGCTAAAAAAGAACAAACATTCAAAAGCCAATCTCTTTTTAGCTATCTATTTATTAACATACAGTCTTAGAGTCGGAAAATCATTATTTCATTCTTATTATCGCATCAATACCACCTTTCTTACGCTATGTTTAGGAGTGTTATTTCTTATTGGCCCTTCGCTATGGTTTTATTCACGACATCTAGCAACAAGAGAATATTCTATTAAAAGAAAACAAATCCTACTACATTACCTTCCTTTTTTCTGTGTAATTTGTTTAAGCCCAATTATTCCAAATAATGGTGAACCAAACTCTCGTTATTTCTATTTCGGATTAGCATTACACGCCCTAATTTATGCTTTCTACACTCTTTATTGGTTATTAAAAAACAACAAAGAAAGCATTACAAAAACTAAAAATTGGTTGTTGTTTTTGACCTTTGCTACCATTCTAATGTTTACCAATTTTTTATTAATTTTCTTCGGAATTATTCCTTACCACCCAAGAAGTTCTTTCCTATTTACAATACTAATCCTTTCCTTTTCTATCTGGGCTATTAACAATTTATGGTTATTTATTGGCGAAAATGAAAAGTATTCCAAATCGGGTTTAAGTAATCAAAAAGCCGAAACTTACATTTCTAATTTAGATAGTTTGATGGAAAAAGAAAAGCTCTATTTAAACCCTGAATTAAATTTACAAAAACTAAGTCTACAGTTAGACATCTCTTCCAAATTACTCTCTCAGGCAATAAATCAAGTTAAAAAAGAAAACTATTCCCAGTATATAACCAAGTATCGAATTAAAGAAGCAAAAAGATTGTTAGCATTACCAAAATTTAAAGAATACACTATAGCAGCAATTGCTTTTGATAGCGGATTTAATAGCATCTCTTCTTTCAATAGTGCTTTTAAGAAAATAGAGAGGCTTACCGCAATAGAGTACCGACAATCAATTTAAGAAAAACATCGAACTACTTTATAAGTTTGTATGCCAGAATCATGATTTGGGCAACTATGCTACTCAATTACGTGCATATTTGTAACCTCATCAATACTGTTGCATTTTGATTTCACTTATCCTTTTTTTCTTAGCAATTCAACTTATTCATTTTTTAGGCACTTGGAAACTCTATATAAAAGCCAATAGAAAAGCCTGGGAAGCCTTAATTCCAATTTACAATGGTATTATATTGCTTAAAATAATAAACAGACCTTGGTGGTGGATTTTCCTTTTATTCTTTCCAATAATCAATCTTCTTCTTTTTCCGATAATTTGGGTAGAAACTATCCGAAGTTTTGGAAGAAATAATACAAAAGACACTTGCTTGGTTCTTTTCACTTTGGGTTTCTTCATTACCTATTTAAATTACAATTCAGACAAATTACAATATATTGAAAATCGGAACTTACAGCCAAAGTCAGCCTTAGGAGAATGGGTAAGCTCCATCTTATTTGCAGTAATAGCAGCAACTTTTATTCACACCTATTTTATGCAACCATTTGTTATACCCACTTCTTCCTTGGAAAAAACGCTGCTAGTTGGCGACTTTCTATTCGTTAGTAAATTTCATTATGGCGCTAGATTACCAATGACTGCAATTGCAGCTCCCATGGTTCATGATACGCTACCGCTGTTAAAAACTAGATCTTATACCAATTGGCCACAACTTCCCTATTTAAGGCTACCTGGAATACAAAAGATTAAAAAAAATGACATTATCGTTTACAATTGGCCTGCGGATACGGTAGAAAAATTCTTTACAAGACCAAATCGAAAAATTCTAAAACCCGTTGATAAAAAATCTAATTATGTAAAGCGCTGTGTTGGCACTCCTGGAGATTCTTTAGAAATTAAAGATGGGTACCTATTTATTAACGGAAACAGATTACAACTCTCCGCCAATGCGCAACCACAATATTCGTATACCATAGAAACCAAAAGATCCTTAACTCCCAGGTATATGTATAAAAATTATGATGTAACAAGTTCTTTTGGAAGGGTTGCAACTAATAAATATGTTTTCAGGTCTTTAACCGAAACGGCAGCAGCACATATAGAGAAAGACGCGAACACTATAAAAGTCACTAAAATACTAGCTCCAAAAGGTCAAGCTCAAACAGATACATTTCCGCACAGTTCTAATTACAAATGGAATCAAGATAACTTTGGGCCAATTTACATTCCAAAAAAGGGGACAACCATAGAATTAAATAAAACGAATCTTCCACTTTACAAAAGAATAATAGAAGTGTACGAACATAATGAATTAAACATTGAAGATGGCAAGATTCAGGTAAATGGAAAATCTGTTTCTACCTACACTTTTAAACAAAACTACTATTGGGGAATGGGCGACAATCGCAGTAATTCTGAAGACTGTAGAAACTGGGGCTATATTCCCGAAAACCATATTATTGGCAAAGCAGTATTTATTTGGTTTAGCTGGGACAGCCATGCAAAGGGCATTAATAAAATAAGGTGGAGTCGACTTTTTAGTTTAGTTACAAGTGAAAAACAGCAAAAGTCTTATTTCATTCACTTTATAGTTTTTCTAGTACTCTATTTTAGTTTCCTAAAACTGAAAGTACTCAGAAAAAAATGAGTTAATTTTTCCACTGCAAGGATTCCATAATTTTACGAATATCTTTTTGCAGGTAATCTGCTGCTGGTTGTATAGAATCGTAATTAGGTTTTGCTGCAAAATAAAGAGATCCAGTCACAAAATGTTGGACACTATCTGTAACATAAAACTGCGCTTGTGAAGCTGCATTTCCTTCTACCTGAAAGAATACACCATACACCTTCTCTTCTTTATTTACAAAAGGATGAGGTGTGATATGATCTGCCATAGCTGCATGCTCAAAAGAAAGCTTATCGGCATCTCGAATTAATTTACGTAAATTATTTTCTACTTTTTTGTACGTAATATAAATCGCCCCTTTCATCATAGGATAATCTAACACAACCGACCCTTTGGTTTTAGATTTAATTTTAGATTGTGAGTTATATTCAAACTGATATTTCTCTGTTTCTAACAACCCTTTAACCGCATTAGGGTACTCCAATCGCAACATAGCTTTTGGTTTAGGAAGCACAATTTCATCTTTACAAGAAAAAAACAAAAAACTACTAAACAAGACTATACAGAATCTTTTTCTAAACATTTGGCAGCGTTATTTTTATTTGTTTCAATCTCTTTTTATCTAGGCTTTCTACGACAAATTCGTAATCCTTAAAATGTATTTTCTCTCCTTTTTTAGGAAAACCTCCTGCAATTTCTAAAACAAACCCAGCTATAGTTTCCGATTCTCCTTTTTTCGCTTCAAAATCGTCCTCATCATCAATTTTAACTACTCTGTAAAAATCTTTCAAAGCAGTTTTTCCATCAAACACATAATTAAAATCATCCATCTTTGAAAAGACTAAATCCTCATCATCAAACTCATCGCTAATGTCCCCAACAATCTCTTCAATAATATCTTCTAAGGTTACAATTCCTGAAGTACCCCCATACTCATCTACTACAATTGCTAAATGGTTCTTCTTCTCTTGAAATTCTAACAACAAATCATCTAACTTCTTATTCTCTGGAACAAAATAGGGTTCTCGTATTAAAGACATCCAATTAAATGTTTTTCTATCTATATAAGGAAGCAAATCCTTAACATAAAGAACCCCCAAAATAGTATCTATATTCTCGGAAAAGACAGGGATTCTAGAATAGCCATTTTTCATAACCTCCTCTATAACCTCTAGATATTTCATTTCTGAATCTATAGCGAAAATGTCTATTCTTGGTCGCATTACCTGCTTGGTATCCGTATTCCCAAAGGAAACAATACCTTTTAAAATCTTTTGCTCATCTTTGGTTGTATCTCCTTCTGAAGCTAATTCCAACGCCTGTGAAAGATGATCTATACTCAAATTAGATTTCTGTTTGCCCAAACTATTATACAAAAAGAACGTTGCTGATTGCATGGGCAAACTTAGCGGCGTTAAAATTACATCTAACACCTTTAGCGGGTATGCCATAATGTTAGAAAAACTTTCTTTGTTTCTGTTTGCATATATTTTTGGTAAAATTTCGCCAAACATTAATATTAGAAAGGTCGCTACTAGCACTTCTAACAAAAACCTAACGGATACAAATCCGAACCAGTAATAATCAATTTTAGAAAAAAGTGTGTCTCCAATAGCACTAAACAACAATACAATACCAATATTTATGGTATTATTTGCTATTAGTATTGTGGCCAATAATTTTTTAGGTTTTTCTAAAAGTTTAACTACTATATTTCCCTTAGTTGTTTTTTCTTCGACAATTGTATTCAAGTCACTCACAGACAAACCGAAAAAAGCAACTTCGGCTCCAGAAATAAGTGCAGAACAAATTAACAATACAACTAAAACAACAGTTTTAAGCGCAAAAGCGCCATCAAAAACTATAAAATTAACGAGTAAACTAATGGGGTCTGGATCCAATATTTAATTATTAAAATGGTAAATCATCTTCCTGTTCTGTTTCTTTAACAGAGCTAGTGTCATTTGCAGTCGGTTCACTAACCGTTTGCTGAGGTTGGGGTGCATTTATTACTGTTTCTTTTTTTGTAGACAAAAATTTAAACTCTTGTACATGCACTTCTGTGGTATAACGGGTATTCCCATCTTCTCCTTGCCATTGGCGATTTTTTAATCGCCCTTCTACATATATTTTATCTCCTTTACTTAAATACTTTTCACATATTTCGGCAGCTTTATTTCGCACTACTATATTATGCCAATCTGTATTCGTTATTCGTTCACCAGTTTGTTTATTTGTATAGGTTTCGTTTGTTGCCAATGGAAACCTACCAATACTATTTCCTCCATCAAAATAATGCATTTTGATTTCATCTCCTAGATGTCCAATTAACATCACTTTATTTAACGTACCACTCATTTTTATGCCCTTAATGGTTCAACTTTATTGGAAGATAAATACTTTCCATACCAAAAATACTAAATTTTAAATGCTTTTATAAACTCTGCTATTAAAACTGGGACAGGAAACTTCTCCAACCTGTTAAATTTTACACCCACTTTACATTTCTCATCTGTATAAAGCACCCAAAAAGTAGTATATAAATGCTGATGCGATAGTTTATGAATTACAGCTTTCTCATTGTATTTATAAAGATCTCTACACTCCTTAATTTCGTGAATCAAATTTAAATTCTCTCTGATGTAATCTATCCCAATTTCTTTATCAGACTCTATAAGTGGAAATTCATATAAGTTTTGCCAAATACCCTTCCCTATTCTTTGTCTAAGAACAGTTTTCTCAAGAGCATCAACCACCACCACATAATTAAAGTATCTCTTTCTAACTTTTAGTTTCTTTAACTTTACTGGTAACTTTTCAATTTCATTATTTTTTAAAGCCAAGCAGCCCGTATTTAATGGACAGGAAGTGCATTTTGGTTTTTTGGGAGTGCATTGTAAGGCGCCAAATTCCATAATCCCTTGATTATAATCTCTAGGATTTTCCATATGCATCACTTCGTGCGCCAATTGCTTAAAATATTTAATACCTTCTGTACTATTAATTGCCTTATCTATACCAAAGTACCTAGCAAAAACTCTATATACATTTCCATCCACAACTGGCACAGCCTTATCAAAACAAATAGAAGCAATTGCACTAGCTGTATAGTCTCCAACACCTTTTAGTTTTATTAGCTCTTTATAGTTGTCTGGAAAATCACCATTATAATTTTCTACAATATTCTTAGCAGTTACATGTAAATTTCTAGCTCTGGAGTAATATCCAAGTCCTTGCCAGAGTTTTAAAACTTTTTCTTCTTTAGATTTTGCCAAAAAATATACGGTAGGAAAATTTTTTACAAATTTTTTATAATAAGGAATTCCTTGTGCTACTTTTGTTTGTTGCAACATTATTTCGGACAACCAAATTCGGTACGGATCCTTGGTGTTTCGCCATGGCAAAGTCCTCTTATTCACGAAATACCACTGTAATATTTGATTGGAAAAAAGCATTTAATTATTTAAAACGGATAAAAGTAACAGTTTATTAACTTATAAAATAGTTCTTTAGCTTGAAAGATTAAATTAATTGTATATATTTGCATCCCTAAAAAACACACGTAATTTATATAGAAAAACTAACTTAATTTAACATGACGAAAGCAGACATTGTAGCGCGGATCTCAGAAAAACTGGGAATAGAAAAAGGAGATGTACAGGCAACTGTTGAAACTTTTATGGAAGAAGTAAAAACTTCCTTAGAAAATGGAGATAATGTATACCTGAGAGGATTTGGTAGTTTTATTATTAAAAAGAGGGCAGAAAAGACTGGTAGAAATATTTCTAAGAATACTACCATTAAGATTCCAGCTCACAACATACCTGCATTTAAACCAGCAAAGGTTTTTGTAGAAGTTGTAAAGACTAATGTTCTAGTAAAATAATACAAATAACAACTAAAAAAAAAGAAACATTTATGCCTAGTGGTAAAAAAAGAAAAAGACATAAGATATCTACTCATAAGCGTAAAAAACGTAGAAGAGCTAACCGTCACAAGAAAAAGTAGTTCTCAGAACTACTTTTTCATTTCACGTTCATTGACATAGAAATTCAAAAAAATTTCGGCAGATTTAAAGAATCTGTTTTCAATTTATTGTTTAATCCATTCATTCCTTTTTCTGGAATGAATTAAAATTAATTCAGGTGAATAAAGAATTAATCGTAAGATCTAATTCTGATACCGTTGATTTTGCCTTACTTAAGGAAGGAAAACTAATAGAATTACATAAGGATGAAGATAGTAATGAATTTTCTGTAGGAGATATATTTATCGCCAAAGTAAGAAAACCTGTTACAGGTCTTAATGCTGCGTTTGTAAATGTAGGTTATGAGAAAGATGCCTTTCTTCATTACCATGATTTGGGACCGCAATTATCCTCTATGCTTAAATTCATTAAGAAAGTTAGCACAGGGAAATTACAAGATTATTCCTTAAAAAACTTTCCGTTCGAAGCTGATATAGATAAAAATGGCGCCATTAATGATGTCATTAAAACAAATCAGTCACTATTAGTACAAATTGTTAAAGAACCAATATCCACAAAAGGACCTAGAATAAGCTCAGAATTATCTATTGCAGGGCGATATTTAGTTATGGTTCCTTTTTCTGACAGAGTTTCTGTTTCTCAAAAAATAGAAAGTAGAGAAGAAAAAGATAGGTTAAAAAGACTCGTTAAGAGTATTAAGCCAAAAGGGTTTGGGGTTATCATCCGAACAGTTGCAGAAGGCAAGAAAGTCGCAGAATTAGACAAAGATCTAGAAAACTTACTGAACAAGTGGTCAGTAATGTGCAAAAAACTTTATAAAGCGCCACATCCATCAAAAGTATTGGTAGAGCTCAACAAAGCTTCATCTATACTTAGAGACATTTTTAATGACACCTTCACTGGTATTCATGTAAATGATGAAACGCTTTATTATCAGATAAAAAATTACGTGCAAGAAATTGCACCAAAGAAAGAATCTATTGTAAAATTATATGATTCTATTGTTCCAATTTTTGAAAAATACGGAATAGAAAGACAAATTAAAACTTCTTTTGGTCGTACCGCTACTATGAGTAAAGGTGCGTATTTGATTATAGAACATACCGAAGCGTTACACGTAATTGATGTAAATAGCGGAAATCGTTCTAACAAAGCCAAAAACCAAGAAGATACTGCCTTAGAAGTAAATTTACTCGCCGCCACTGAAATTGCAAGACAATTGCGATTACGTGATATGGGCGGAATTATCGTGGTAGATTTTATAGACATGGGCAAGTCTGACCATAGAAGAAGACTTTTTGATCACCTAAGAGATGAGATGAAAGAAGACAGGGCAAAACATAAAATATTGCCGCCTAGTAAATTTGGACTTATCCAAATTACAAGACAAAGAGTAAGACCTGAAGTTATTATTAAAACAACAGAAGCCAATCCTAATGGAATTAGTGGCAAAGAGGTGGAAGCACCAATTGTTTTAATAGATAAAATCGGCCATGGCTTAGAAAAACTTTTAAAAGGACCAGCAGCAAAAAATGGAATTATTTTACATATACACCCATTCATTGCCGCTTATATCTCTAAAGGTTTTCCATCCATACGTTTCAAATGGTATAGGGAACATAAAAAGTGGATCAAAATACAACCTAGGGACGCATACACGTACCTAGAATATCGTTTTAAGAATGAAGACGGTAAAACTATATACTAAGAATTTAAAAGCGACTTCAGCAACGGAGTCGCTTTTTTGTTTCTATAAATATTCGATTTTTTTATTACCTTGTGAAAAGAAAATAACCATTTTGATAGAAAACCAAATTCACCATTTCCCTTGTAAAAATTGCAATAGAAAACTGCTTAAAGAAAATAAATTTTGTGGCTCTTGTGGGGCAAAAGTCATAAAACACAGAATATCGATTAAAAATCTAATCGCTGATCTTTTTCAAAATGCTTTTGGCTGGGACAATAAATTTCTTGTCACCGTCAAAACTTTAATATGCCAACCCCAACTAATTCTATCAGAGTACATAAACGGCACTCGAAAAAAATATGTTAACCCGTTTACATTCTTTGCCATAGGAATGGCAATTTCTCTTTTTATTCTCAGCACATTTTCTGAAGCGTTTTTAGAAGTATCCAAAGAAAATAGTATTAGTCAAACAGAGTCAACAGCAAAAATGATGAAAACCTTTATGGGGGAAAAATTTGACACCGCTACATATATTAAAGACACCGTTAAAAGCACAGCTGAGATACAAAAGTACATCTTAAAATATTACAACCTATATTCATTTCTACTATTGCCAGTATACACCTTTTTAGCCTTTCTAGTATACCGAAAACCTCATAATTACGGAGAACACCTCATAATTAACGCATATATTCAAGGTTTTAGCCTTCTCTCTCTATCCTTTATTTTTGGCATTAGCATTTTAGTACATCCTATGCTCTTTAATCTAAATATACTATTATTGTTTTTTTATTACCTATATGCTTATAGGAAACTATATAAGCACTCCTTTTGGAGATCTGTTTTAAAAATATTAAAATTTTTAGGCTTACTCATTTTGGCCTTTATAATATTTTGTGTTTTGGGGATAATAATTACTCTAACATTCAAATTTCTATCCTAACAGATAATAAATTTGAATTAACACCCAAGAACACTAAGCAATACAGATGATACACACAAAAACTTTCACACTATCGGAAGCTACAAAAAAAATAGAAAGCTATTGCGCATACCAAGAACGCTGTCATAAAGAAGTTACCTATAAGCTAAAGGAAATGCGAATGATTCCTGAGGCAATAGATATCCTAATCGTACACTTAATTCAAAACAACTTTTTAAACGAAGAACGTTTTGCAAAAAGCTATGCTAGAGGAAAATTTAATATTAAAAAATGGGGAAGAAATAGAATTACAAATGAATTAAAACAAAGAAATATCTCCTCCTATAATATTAAAACAGCCCTACAAGAAATTGACCCCAATGATTATATAGAAACTTTAGACGTTTTGGCCTATAAAAGACTTCAGGATATTCGTGAAAATCACATTCAGAAAAGGAGAAAAAAATTAGCAGATTATCTTTTATACCGAGGCTGGGAAAGCCACTTAGTTTATGAGAAGATTACGGAATTGATTAAATAACGTGAAGTCACTTCAAGATATATTCTAAAAAAATTAGCAATGAGAGTACTCTCAACAAATAATAAAACGGAATTGTAATTTTTTAACTTTACTGGGTTTCGACTGCGCTCAACTGACAAACAAACAATATTAGACTAGGGTATTTAACTTTTAACTTTTACTTTCAAAAGTTTCCCCTTTGCCTTTGCCTCTTCATTACGTTCAATTGTATGCCCTGGTCTTGTCCACCTAGGTTTTTCTCCTAAGGCAGTAAATTCAGAATCTTGCAAATCCACAGTTCTAGGTTGCACTTTTTTAGTAAACGGTTTTTGAGGTACCAATCCTAACATTTCAAACATTTTCATGTCTTCATTTACATCAGGGTTTGGTGTTGTTAATAATTTATCTCCGGCAAAAATAGAATTTGCTCCAGCGAAGAAACACATTGCTTGCCCTTCTCTACTCATTTGTGTTCTACCAGCAGACAAACGAACCTGCGTTTCGGGCATTACCAATCTAGTTGTGGCAACCATACGTATCATTTCCCATATTTCTACAGGCTTCTCCCCTTCCATAGGTGTTCCATCTACAGCAACCAAGGCATTAATCGGCGTAGATTCAGGTTGCGGATTTAATGTTGATAAAGCCACTAACATCCCTGCTCTATCTTCTATCTTTTCTCCCATCCCAATAATACCCCCACTACAAACAGTAACATTAGTTTTTCTAACATTTGCAATAGTATCCAAACGGTCTTGGTATCCTCGAGTAGAAATAACCTCTTTATAATATTCTTCTGAAGTATCTAAATTGTGATTGTAGGCATATAAACCAGCCTCTGCCAAACGTTTTGCTTGATTTTCCGTAACCATACCCAAGGTACAGCACACTTCCATATCTAGCTTATTAATGGTACGAACCATATCTAATACCTGATCAAATTCAGGACCATCTTTAACATTCCTCCAAGAGGCACCCATACAAACACGCGAACTTCCAGAAGATTTAGCGCGCAAAGCCTGAGCTTTTACTTGCTGTACAGACATTAAATCGTTTCCTTCAACTCCAGTATGGTAACGGGCTGCTTGTGGACAATACCCACAATCTTCAGAACATCCTCCCGTTTTTACGGATAGCAAAGTACTCACTTGAACGACATTAGGATCATGATGCAATCTATGTACAGTTGCCGCTTGATACAACAACTCCATTAAAGGCATATTATAAATCTCTAAAATCTCTTCTTTTGTCCAATTATGTCTTACTTCGCTCATTAGAATGAATTAATTCGAGGGGCTAAAATAGCCTATTTATAAGTGAAAACCCAATAAAGAATTACATTTCAAAATAACATTTCCTGATAAGCTTAGGCTACCTTTAGGTACTAGAACAAGTCATTCTACCCTAAAAATAGTATTATTTTATGCCTTTAATTTCTATTTAATCCAGAAACAAGAAGGTCACAGTTATGACTAATTAAAATTAGAAATATAATCTGATTTAACGCTCGCATCCTTTATACTTTTGATGAATTTTTTCATTTCAGCTGTAGGTAATAATAATTTTTGTTGTTGCCAAAACACCTCATTATATGGATACTGAAGTTTAAAAATATCTTTTCTTGACGAAACATTCCTTTTTATTTTAGCTTCTACTTGGTTAAGTCCAATCCAAATATATTCAGCAGAATATATAATTGGCACCAAATTTTCATCTTCAAACACTTCTACCGTAGCATTAACCTTGGCCTTATCCATATAGTACAAATTCTTGCTTTTATTCTTCTTAAAGTTAACCGTAACTTCATAAAAAACAGTTCTATATTTTATGGTTCTGCCAGGCTTAAAAGAACCTTCCTTAAAATCCTGAATTAGGTAAAATTTTTCAATTGCATTATCCGAAGAATTTATAATATAATGCCCTCTCGTAAATGGATTTTTATGTGCCTCGTTTGCCTTAAATACAAGTCTCGTTTTATCCTTTTCTTTAGAGCTTTGCTCTTCAAAATTATAGTGTTTAGCACTCATTGCTATTCCAGACACTGCTCGAAGTAACTCTTCAAAGCTCCAAATATTAAACCGGATATTTTTTTCTTTATGTCCAGCCTTTCGCATGTTAGCAACCCGCACCACCACATTCTTTTTTGGGTAAGGGTTCTTTTTATTTGCTAATAATTGCTTCCTACTTACAATACCATTAATATCCTGTAATTTAACAATACTATCATTTCGCTTTAAACTAATCCTAAGAAAAAATGCTTCAGAATAATCCTCAAAAGGATAATTACCCTGAATAGTCATATAATTCTTTAAGGAAAACTCTTCATCAAAAAGAACCACCTCATCCAAAGAATAATAAGTGCTTTTCAAAAAAACGGTGTCGGCAACGGTTGTTTCCTTTAAAAAATAGGTCTGCTGTTCATAGCCAATAAGATTAAAACTAACAGTTTCTTTATTAGTCGTAATCTCATACTTTCCGTCTGCATTAGTAGCGGTATATTGATTAATGGTATAAACATCTACAAACTCCAAAGGTTGTTTTGTATCACTATCCACAACAATCCCTTTTATTGAATTTTGCGACAATAGCATTAAAGGAGTCAAAAGAAAAAATAGTACCACCTTCATAAATATTCGTTTATACCAGTAAAATTCACTGAAAAATAAATGAACTCGCATTATGCAATAGGTATATTAGTACATAATGCGAGCAAAAGAAACTTAGTCCGTTTTCCCTTTAGGTTTCACTTCTTTAGTTTCTATCTCTTTTACATTTTCCGCTTCTATTTCTTTTCCTTTTAAATAATCTGGAAGCTGCATTCCTGCCATATTAAACATTTCTTGTAATGGCGGAACGGATTTATACATGCCCGAAATAAAGTTAGAAGTAGATGTTTGTCCGTCTTTTCCTCCTCCATTTTCCCAAACGGTAATTTTATCAATTTTAATATTCTTAATGGCTTCTGCCTGAATTCTTACTAATTCTGGAAGCTTATCTGCAACCAGTAACAACACTGCATCTTTAGGATTATTCCCTGCAGCTTTAACTATTTCATCTAAACCAGCAGCTTGCTTTGTTAAAACTTCAAAAATTCCTTTTGCTTCTGCCTGAGCTTTAAATAAAATTGCATCGGCCTCTCCTTTTGCTCTTCTACGAATTTTTTCAGCTTCTGCTTCTGCATCAATTTCTACTTTTCGTTTATCTATTTCCGCAGGTACAATAACATCTGCCAATTGAGAAGAACGCTCTTTTTCTGCTCTAGCTACTTCTGCTTCTTGTTCTGCAGCATACGATTCTTCTAATGCTTTGGCTGACTGTACTTTTTCTGAAGCAATTGCCACACGTTCTGCCTCTGCCTCTCTTTGACGACGAAGAGAATCTGAATTAGCAACTTCAATTTTCGCCTTATTCTCTCCATCAACTGCTTTAGCATTAGCCGCTGCAACCTGCGTACGCTCATCCTGAACGGCATTAGCTTCACCAATAGATCCATCTCTATTTTTCTCAGCAACAGATTTCCTTGCTGCATTAATTGCATGTGCCGCCGCTTCTTTTCCCAGCGCTTCAATATAACCAGACTCATCTACAATATCTGTAATATTTACATTGATAAGCTTCAACCCGACTTTACGAAGTTCCGTTTCAACACTTTGAGAAATATTGGTTAAAAATTTATCTCTATCGGAATTAATTTCTTCAATATCCATAGAAGCAACAACCAAACGTAGCTGTCCGAAAATAATTTCCTGTGCTAATTCTTGAATTTCATCCTGACCCAAACCTAATAAACGTTCCGCTGCATTTTGCATAATTCCAGGTTCTGTAGAAATACCAATAGTAAATCTTGAAGGAACATTAACACGAATATTTTGCTTACTTAAAGCATTAACCAGGTTCACTTCTATTGATATTGGTGTTAAATCTAAGAATTGGTAATCTTGAATAACAGGAAGAATAAAAGCTGCCCCACCATGAATACATTTTGCAGATTTTCCGCCACTCACCTTTCCATAAACCACCAATATTCTATCTGATGGACAACGCTTATAACGTCGAATTAAGACAACAAATAGTATAAAAATAAAGAAGACTGCAAAACCAATAGTTACTAAAGGTGCAAAGCCTTCCATTTGTAATAAAATAGTATTTAACATATAAATTATTATTTTAATTGTTCAACAATAAGAATTCCGTTTTCTGTTACATCAGTCACCCGTATAACGGTGCCCGTTTTAATATCATTTTCAGCATCTGTTAATGCCTGAAGGTCTCGCAATGCCCCTTGCACAGTAACTTGCACTTTTCCCATAGTAGATCTCGCACCTCCGATAGTCAAATACACTTCCCCTATGGCTCCTTTAGCATTACTCATTATTAAAGTGCCACTACTTTTAAGTTTTGTTAATTGCATCATTAAAAATGCCATTGCAAACATCATAACTAAACCGCAAATTACGGATATAGCAATAGTGGTTGTATGCGAATAACCAGCGTCTATACTAGAAATTCCTGACCAACCGAAAATAGTGAAAAATGCCACTAAATTTTTGAAAGTGAAAAATTGAAACCCGACGCCAACATCGCCTTCAATATCAGCATCCACATCTCCATCTATATCATCCGTATCACCACCCATAAGAGTAGATACTGCTACAAAAAGAAAAAATAAGGATGCAACACCTGCTATTATCCAGTACACTTTTTCAAAAGACTCAAGCGCATCAAACCATTCTATCATAATATTAAGAATTAAATTAGTAATCATTTAAGGGTATCCCGATAAAGTATTTACAAGAATCTAAACCCGTACCCAGATAAAATGACTTTTGGAATATAGAAATTTTACGACTATAAAACAAGAAAAAATATGCTATTTCGCTATTAAAATACTAACAGCATTTCCACCAAAACCAACTGCATTAACTAGGATTTTTTGAATTCTATCCGGAGTTTCCTGATATTCTATAAACGGGACTTTAATAAACACTTGTTTTTGCAACATTAGAATAGCTAATTCTAGACTTAGCATTCCTGAAGCTCCGAAGGTGTGTCCTACCTTCCACTTATTAGTAGTTATAGAAGGTGTTTTGTTACAAAAAATTGATTTTATGGCGTTTATTTCTGAAATATCACCTTTTATTGTACCTGGTGCATGCATAACAATTACGTCTATTTCATCAGGATTTATTTTTCCTAAAGCCATTTTCATCGACTTCTGAAAACATTGTGCATCTGTAGAGATAGAAATATTATGCTCTAAAATTTCTGTAGCATATCCTACGCCAATAATTAGTGCTTCTGCATTTTCTTTAACGCCATTTTCTAAACAAACCATAGAAGCACCTTCTCCGAGCACCATAGTATTTCGTTTTTTTTCTACATCTAGGGCTTTATTAGGATAATTTGCCTCCTCATTAGAATAAATTTTCAAGGCTTTCATCTGCGCTATAGTAAAAGGTGTTAACGGCGCCTCGCTTCCACCTACTAAAAACTTATCTACCATGCCACTTCCTAACCAAGCAACACCATTTAATAGTGCATGTAACGCGGTAGAACAAGTAATAGAATGGGATATTTCTGGCCCTTTAGTCTGCAAATCGTGCGCCACCCAAGAAGAAATATTACCTAATGTTGTTGTTGGTGATGCTAACGTTGTTGTTGCTTCCTTTTGAAGAAACTCTTCATGATACTTTTCAAAAAGAGCTGTGGCACCTCTAGAAGATCCAATATTTATTCCAAAATTATCGCCTGATTTCCATCCTGCCAGATGCATCGATTTTCTAGAAGCATAAATAGCGAAAAGCACCGTATCATCAAGATTTTTATATTTTGAATCCGATTTTTTTAAAAGTTCTATTTCCTGTCTAGCTTCATTGGATAATTCGGATACCCATTCCGATGTATTTCCTAGCTTCTTTTTAGCTAAAAAATGATTCGTTAACAAGTAATTATCCCAAACTTCCTTCGTGGAAATTCCTAAAGGAGATATAGAAGCAAATGAAATTATAGAAATAGGCTCTTTCAAAATAATAGCAACTAAAATTAAACAATATCCAAAGCACTTTTTATGGCGCTATATATTTTCTGTAACTGTGGTGGCGTAATAGTGTAGGGAGCCAGTATATAAATGGTATTTCCCAAAGGACGAAGGCATACACCATTGTCCATGAAATGGTTAAACAAAGTGTCTCTAAGGTTTCCGTAACGTTCCATTTTCACCTCCAAATCTAGTGCGAAAATAATTCCTTTTTGTCGAGTTCTAGCCACTTTAGGGTGACTTTTAATTTCTTCGTTAAATTTCTTGTGCGATTTTATTACAGCCTTAATATTCTCTTGAATTTCTTGCGATTGCAACAAATCTATCCCTGCAAGTGCAGCTGCACAGGCAAGCGGATTTGCCGTATACGTATGTCCATGAAATAACCCCTTAGCAATATCATCACTTAAAAAAACATTGTACACCTCTTCCGTACAAGTTGTAACTGCCATTGGCACTAAGCCTGCTGTTAATGCTTTAGAAAGGCAAATAATATCTGGCTTCGTAGGTATATAATCCGAAGCGAAATTTCTACCAGTTTTCCCAAAACCAGTCATAACCTCATCGGCTATAGTTAACACGCCTTTTGATTTTACAAGCTTAAGTATTAAATCGAGCTCTTCTGGATTATACATCTGCATGCCAGCTGCACCCTGCACCAAAGGTTCGTAAATAAAACCAGCAATATTATTTTTCTCCAGAATTTCTTCAAGTCTCTTAAGAATTTCTGTTATATTTTCTTTCGTTGGAATAGGTATTCGTTCTACTTGAATAAAAAAATCTTCAAACGGACCATTATAAACCGACAATCCAGAAACTGACATTGCACCAAAAGTATCGCCATGAAATCCGTCTTCAAAAGCCAATAACACTTTTCTATTCTCTCCTTGGTTAAAATGATACTGCAATGCCATTTTAATTCCAATCTCAGTAGCTGTAGAACCATTATCTGAAAAGAACAATTTCTCCTGATTGTGCGGAAGTATTTTTATTAAGGCCTCCGATAATTTTACGGCAGGCTCATGCGTAAAACCGCTAAAAACAACCTGGTCTAGCTGCTGCATTTGCTGATACACCTTCTCTATTATATAGTCATTGCAATGCCCATACATAGAAGTATACCAAGACGCAATTCCGTCTATATATTCGTTTCCATCTTCATCAAATAACACCGCTCCTTTCGCCTTAACAATAGCCCTCATTTTAGGATGCAACTTATGCTGTGTAAGCGGGTGCCATATGTGTTTCTGATCTCTTTCTGAAATATTTTTCACGTACTCTATGGTATTTCTTTTTATTTCTGCAAAGATGTTTAAAATATGGAGATACTACCTAATTTTACACTAGCATCTTATAAAAAGATATTCTATTTTTATCTTTAAATTGAATCAAGTTAAGCACAAGTTTTGGTTGAAAATAATCGCCAATAGAAATCACGTCAAGAAATTCTTTCAATTAAAATAATAGCTAACGTAATGCTAAAATGGAATCCCTAAACCGATTCGCATATTTTAACACTACAGCTTTATTAAAAACAGATTCTTCCTCTATTCTACCAATGACACTTACTCCCGTCTTTTTGATAATTATATTTTCTGTGGTAGAATGTTCATTTCCACTAAAAATAACAGCAACTTTAAACCCTTTTTCTTGTAGCAAATTAATAGTTAACAAAGAATGATTTATGCTTCCCAAATAATGTCTGGAAACAACAATTACATGGTAGTTTGAAGGAATAATATCCAATACAGTATCCGAATCATTTAAAGGAACAAGCAAACCTCCTGCCCCTTCTACTACCAAATGATTATTAGTTTCTGGTGGTTTTATTTGATCAATATCTATAGTTACACCGTCTATCTCTGCCGCGGCATGTGGACTCATAGGGGTTTTTAACGCATAACTATTCTTATACAATGCTGTTTTAGAATTCGAAACTAGCTCTGCAATTTTATGGCTGTCAGAATATTCTAATTCACCCGCCTGAATAGGCTTCCAATAATCAGCATGTAGTGCTTCTACAAGAATGGCAGATGCAATAGTTTTTCCAACTTCGGTAGATATCCCTGTAACAAAAATTCGTTTCAAATCAGTGATGGTTTTGTTATCATCTTACAACTAAGACATTTGTATTTTCTCTTTTCAAAAAACGGAAACAACTTATGAAATATACTTTTTCTTTCGTAATACACTTCTGATTTTTTCGATTTACAATTGGGACATATAATTGAGCCTCCTTCATCATCCAAGGCATAACTTCTAATTTCATCATAGAGCGCAATAGCCCTTTCTTTATCCGTTGTATACACCTGTATTTTCACACCTCCTATTGCATTACTAATTAGGGGGTCTGAGTTCAATGTATTCTCATCAAGAAGAAAAACAGGAATGCCTTCAGATTCTAATTTTCCCTTTATAATTTGGGCATCTGCTGGGTACTCCACAGCGCCCAGTATGTAAAATTCTTCTTTCATAAATAAATGACCTAAACCCAAAGGTACGGGGTATTACAATAGGAATTCCCTTTTTATTGTGACACGAGTGTAGGAAATTAAACCCAATCAGGCTATCGCCCTGCGATTAAATTAATTCTGTCAAAAAATTTAAAAGTAATCTTATCTCATCTTTCGTATTATAAGTATGTATACAAAAACGCAAACGCTCTTCTCCTTCTGCAACTGTTGGTGACAAAATTGGCATTATAACAAATCCTTTTTTTTCCAATTCCTTAGCAATGTTCTTAACCTTTTCATTCCCCGAAACAATACAGCAATGAATAGAAGAATTACTTTCTATAAAATAAGAATTCAGATTCAACTCTTTTAATTGCTCCTTAAAATAAGTAATGTTTTCATGAAGTTTTCTTCTTTTCTGTTCTCCATCAGAATTACTAGACAAACAAGTATAAGCAACCTTAATTGTTGCCAAAGAATGAGGCGGCAAAGCTGTTGTATAAATAAAACTACGCGCAAAATTCACTAAAAAGCTCTTTAAACTTACACTACCTAAAATAGCAGCTCCATGGCATCCCATTGCTTTTCCAAAAGTCACGATCTGTGCAAAAACCTGATTTTGAATTCCCAATTCTTGCACCAACCCTTCTCCATTTGATCCAAAAACACCAACAGCATGTGCTTCGTCCACCACCAAATGATAGCTATTTTCATTGCAGTAGGCAGCAATAGCAACTAAGTCAGGTGAATCTCCATCCATAGAGAAGACCGATTCGGTAACAACATATATTTCACAGTCTTTAGACATCCCTTTTCGACTTCTTGCAATCACTTTATCCAAGTCTTCCAAACTATTATGATCAAACTTGTAGTTTTTGGCCTTACCCAATCTTATTCCGTCACGGATACTAGCATGAATATAGCCATCATAAAAGACAATATCGCCTCTTTGCGGAACAGAGGAAAAGAATCCTATATTGGCATCGTATCCTGAATTAAAAATTAGAGCAGATTCCATCTTATAGAATTCGGAAAGCATTGTTTCTACTTCTATATGTAAGCAGGTATTTCCTGACAATAATCTTGCTCCTGTTGCACCATTTTGAAACAAATTTTCATCATTCAAAACTTGACTTACTTCTTTGAAAATTTCTTCGCTCGAAGCAAAACCTAAATAATCATTTGAAGAAAAATCAATCAAACTAGATTTTAAAGAAAAATCAGAAATTGGCATTTCTCTAAGGGCATTGTTCATCACCCTATATCCTAGTTTATTTTGTAATTTTTTTGGAAATTCTGCCATAAGGGGTAAAGATAATATTTCTATTTTGTAAGTAAAAAACTCGAATAACGTCACTTCCATTAAGTTGAAATTGATAACGCATATTTCTCTATAAAAACCATAACAAACTACAATACAGATTTTTAAATCAATTGCTCCAGTGTGTTTTATTTCGTATTTTTATAGTTACACATGCCAATTGTTACTATATAACACCTAAAGAATAAATGCTCATAACGTATTCCCTTGCTAAATCCAAAGATGATTTAATGCAAATTTTAGCACTTCAACAAAAAAATCATAGTAGTGTTGTTTCTTCTGAAGAAAAAAAGAAAGAAGGGTTTGTGACCATTTCTCATTCTTACGAGGTTTTAGAAAAAATGAATAATTTATGTCCACACATTATCGCAAAAGACGGATTTGATATTGTTGGCTATGCGCTCTGCATGCATCCCGCTTTCACTAATGAAATAGAACTCCTAAAGCCCATGTTTCAAGAAATTAAAGTGATACTACCTAATAAGGTAAAATACGTTACTATGGGACAAATATGTATCGCTGTTACATATAGGAAACAAGGCATTTTCAGGAAACTATACGCTGTCATGAAAATAGCAATACGACCAAAATTTAATACGGTCATCACAGAAGTAGCAGCAAGCAACACACGATCTTTACAAGCTCATTATGCCATTGGTTTTAAAGACTTAAAAGTATACAATTCTAACAATCAAGAATGGCATATTATAGTTTGGCAATAATCATTTCCATAAACAATTATAACAAAAAAAGCCACACATAAATGTGTGGCTTTAGAATATACTATTTATTCTAACAATCTAATCTGCTAGAACAATAACTTTATTATCATTCATTTCAATAGTACCGCTGTTAATAGCTAACAATGTACTTCCTTTAGCTCCTTTAGTAAACTTACCTTCATAAGCTTCTTCAATACTAATATCACCTTGAATCTTTATAGTCCCTTTTTGTAATAAAGAAACAACTGAGGCGTGATTAGACAACATTTCGAACTCTCCATTAATTCCAGGTACAGTTACCGAAGTAACTTCTCCTGCAAATAATGTAGCTTCTGGTGATACAATTTCTAAATACATATTTTATTGTATTGATTATAGAGTATTTAGAAAATTAGAAGCGAATAATACCCATCACTAATTTCCAATATCTCAGTACTGTTTATGCTTCTGCTAACATTTTTTCTCCAGCTTCAATAGCCTCTTCGATAGTTCCTTTAAGGTTAAAAGCCGATTCTGGCAAATGATCTAACTCACCATCCATAATCATAGTAAACCCTTTAATAGTATCTTTAATGTCTACTAAAACACCTTGTAAACCAGTAAATTGTTCTGCAACAAAGAACGGTTGTGACAAGAAACGTTGTACACGTCTAGCACGTCCTACAGCCAATTTATCTTCTTCAGAAAGTTCTTCCATTCCTAAAATGGCAATAATATCTTGTAGTTCCTTATAACGTTGCAATAACTCTTTTACACGTTGTGCACAATCATAATGTTCGTTTCCTAAAATATCTGCAGTTAAGATTCTAGAAGTAGAATCTAATGGATCTACCGCAGGGTAAATACCTAATTCTGCAATTTTACGAGACAATACTGTGGTTGCATCCAAGTGAGCAAATGTTGTTGCTGGAGCTGGATCTGTTAAATCATCTGCAGGAACATAAACCGCCTGTACAGATGTAATAGACCCTCTTTTTGTAGAAGTAATACGTTCTTGCATAGCTCCCATTTCTGTCGCTAATGTTGGTTGGTAACCTACCGCAGAAGGCATACGCCCTAACAATGCTGATACCTCAGAACCTGCTTGTGTAAAACGGAATATATTATCTACGAAGAACAATACATCTTTTCCTTGTCCGTCTCCTGCACCATCACGGAAATATTCCGCTATAGTTAATCCAGAAAGGGCAACTCTAGCACGAGCTCCAGGAGGCTCATTCATTTGTCCAAAAACGAAAGTCGCTTTAGACTCTTTCATTATATTTTTATCTACTTTAGACAAATCCCATCCACCTTCTTCCATAGAGTGCATAAAATCATCTCCGTATTTAATAATACCAGATTCTAACATTTCACGAAGTAAATCGTTTCCTTCACGAGTACGTTCTCCTACTCCTGCGAAAACAGAAAGACCACCATGACCTTTAGCGATATTATTAATAAGTTCTTGAATTAATACTGTTTTACCTACACCAGCACCTCCAAACAATCCAATTTTACCACCTTTTGCATAAGGTTCAATTAAATCGATTACTTTAATACCTGTAAATAATACTTCGGTAGAAGTTGATAAATCTTCAAATTTAGGAGCATCACGGTGAATAGGAAGACCATCTTTCCCAGCTTTAGGCAAATTCCCTAAACCATCGATTGCATCTCCAATCACATTAAATAAACGTCCATAAACATTATCACCAACTGGCATTTGTATCGGGCTTCCTGTTGCATCAACAGCAACACCTCTACTTAAACCATCCGTAGAATCCATAGAAATAGTTCTAACTGTATTTTCACCTATATGTGATTGTACTTCAAGAACAAGAATAGATTTATCTGCCTTAATTATTTCTAAGGAATCATAAATTTTTGGAAGATCTGTTCCGGATTGGAATTCCACATCAACTACCGGGCCGATAATTTGAGAAACTTTACCTGTAACTTTAGACATTACTTACGTATTTATATTTTTAAGAATACACTTTTTTGAAAAACAGTTCATGTGAAACACATACGTTTTTCCGGCTGCAAAGATATGCTATTACAATTTAAATTGAAACGGTTTTTGCTCCTTTTTTACAAAAGGAAAAAGACACTATAACAAGCATCTTTTTCCTCTTGCGATACTCTTTATATTATTGAAGTGTATGGGAATAATTTGTTGGAGAGTTTCCAACATCCAATAATGAACCAGATGCTTCAAAATTTGATCCATACGCTACATCAATAGCTTTCATAAATTCGTTTGCCATTAACGCATATCCTCTTGCTGTTAAGTGCACCCCATCTAAACTAACCAAACTACCCGTTACTAAATTAGTAGTTAACGTATAATCTCCGGATACTAATCCTGTAGTAGAAGCTTTTTCTAATATTGATTTAAAATCTACGAATGCCAATCCAGTTGCATCTGCAACAGCTTTAATCTTTACATTATAAGCGTCAGTAGCCGTTTGTATACTTAAAAGTTCTTCCGTATCTAAGGCGTCCTTATCATCAATAGCATTTACCGCTGCCAAAACCAAACCAGCTTGTTGCGCCGTTGGCGTCCCACCAGCCTGAAGAATTCCCAACACTTGAAGAACAGCTTGAGAAATAGCTACAGATCCATATCCTTGTGCTGCAATAGCACCTCTATCAATAGGAAGCAATAGCAACTCATTTTCTGTCATTTGTCTAAAACCTTGTGGGTTAGTAGCTGAAGCAGGAACATCTATCAAAAATCTATTAGATCCTTCTGTAAAAGTTATTGCATATTGTGCAGCCAACGCCTGTGCATTAGCAGGAGGAACTCCTAGCCCAATTAAACCTTGTGTAAAAATGCCTGCATAAGCCTGAAAGAAACCTGTTAACCCTGCCGCTTGAGCAGCATCTAAAACCAACGCATTATTAGGTATTGTTGTAAAATAAGGCAAACTTGTAATATAAGGCACATTAGCTATTACACCCTTAGCACTACCACTTGTTAATTGCGTTACAATTCCTTCAAACACTTGACCAAACACTGTTGGGTCTGTTATATCATTTTTACCATATATTTGAGGATTAAAATGTCCTGTTTGATCAATCCCAATACCTCCAGAGGTGGCGTAACTTAAAACATCGTTTCCTCCTATTTCTGATAGTGTAAAAAAAGTTGGCTCTTGTGATAGGGCGTCTTCTAACATAGAAGCATTAGGACTTGAAGCCATTCTAACAAAGTATGGGTTTGCCAAACCTAGAGATACACCTGCAACATTACCATAACCATTGGCTAATAAATGAAAGCTTTTAGCTCCTGGAACACCTACATTATTAAATGTACTACCTAAATTAGCAGTTATATCTGTTGTAATTGGAGGTGTAGGGGCCCCTAATCCTGCTAAAAACTCATTTAATCTTTGCGGGCCAGTTCCATTGAAAATCAACCTATAAGCAACCACAGGAGTTGTTCCTGCAACCATTCCTCCTGTATTATCATTCATTAAAGGTTGTGTAAAACTACCACCACCAATACCAGCAAACTTATTTGCCAATTGTTGTGGGAAAGAATTTCCTTGCGAAGCTTTAAACAAAGCTCCATCTGTATAACCAGCTGTAAACGATGCACCTAAAGCAACATAATTAGAGAAATCCGCAGAACCAGAACTTAGCTCTGGTAACGCAACTACTACTTCTGTTTTAGAAAAATCTTCTTCGTCATTACATGCTGTTAATCCTACAAGGACTGCCAATAAGGCTATATATTTTATTTTCATTTTTATATATTTTAGTTATTGATTGTCCAAGATAGATAGTACATGGATCCTATAAAACCTGTTCCAAAAGCGGTAAAATATTCATCGCCTAAAAGGTTCGTAGCTCCCAATTTAAAAGTTGATTTAATATTAGGAATTCTATAATTAATTTGAGCATCTACAGTGTGAAACTCTGGTATAACACCATCTCCGAATGTAGCTTCCCAAAAGTAATCATCGCTAAATCTATATGCTATATTAAATCCGAAATTTTCGAATAAATCTGGATTTCCAAAAGTAGCTTTAAATTTATGCTCTGGTGTATTAAAATTTGTTTGAAAACCAGGATCAGCGGCTTGGTCAAAATCTTGTTTCGTAAATGTATAACTTCCTCCTAAATCAAAATCGCCAAAAACCTTGGTAGATAACCCTAAAGACAATCCATAAGAATTTACATCTACGGATGAATTTGTATAGGTACTATATGTTTGAAAATCTTTGTTTGCTAAGGCTGAAAAAGCCAACAAATCCATATCTACCTGAGCATCTCCATTCCCATCAACTGTACCATAAAAAGGTGAAATAACAGCTTCCTGAGAAATAAAATCTTGGTACCTATTATAGTATGCACTAAAATCTATGATTAGCTTATTCAATTTCCCTCTATATCCTACTTCTACGGAAGTTACTTTTTCAGGTTTTACTAATTTAGAATTTGCAACAACCAAATCTGCAGGATTTTTAGAAGCCGCAAAAGCAAGTACGGATTCCGCAATATAGGAGTTATTATATGCTACAGCCCCTGTTTGTGTAATTGTAGCAGGCTGACCAGCTAATTGACCACCACCGCTTACAGAATAATCTCTTGTCCATCTATCCAAGTTTTCAGGAGCAGAACCTACCAAAATAGCTCTACCAGCATCCAATCCTATAAATAAATCTTGCGTAGTTGGGTTTCTAAATCCGGTTTGAATAGAAGCTCTAATATTATGATTTCTGTTTATTGTTAAACCTGCGGATAATCTTGGAGAAAGAAAGCCATCAAAAAATTCTGATTTATCATAACGTGCCGAGCCCGTAAACTTTATATTCATGGTTTCGTTCAAATCAAACTTTTTCTGAATCTGCGTGTAAATACCATATTCTGAGTACTCTATTGGACCATCAAAATCTGTATAAATAGTTCCAAAAGAATTTAAACTGTATTGTCTGTACGAACCACCTACTTGAATATCTGCAAAATCCGTTAGGTGACTAAAATTGTAATTGCCATCCATATGGTAATACTTAGATGCATCTTGAAATTTTGACCCAGTAGAAAGATCAGGGTCATTAACACTTTTTTCAAATGCTGCATTAAATTCCGGAGAGCCAGGCTCAAAACGACCATCTTCTGCCGCTGCTCTACCAATTGCGTGTGCCTGTTCATTTGTTGCGCCACCTAGAGTTGCCTTAACATAATTCCCTACATAATGACCAAACCAAACTTTATCTGGCTTCCAAGCTCTGTTAATATTTATTCCCGTAAAAACCATGTCATAGGAATCTCCAGCCTTATCTGCAACCAAATAACCTCTTAAGAAAAAATTATCATTGCGAATTTCTAATTTATGTTGCTCTTGAAAGAAATTTTCAATGTTATACCTATTTAATCCTTGATAAATAGTAGTTCCTGTACCAACCTTACCAACATAAGATATTTCAAAATCATTTTCCCATGGCCGGTAATACAACCCCCAGTCTGCTTTTATACTTTCTGCGTTGTAATCTGTTAGATGTCTTTCATTATATCCTGTTCTACTAACATCTACCGAAGGCACCAATGCATTGGCTCCTTTTGGCAAGATAAAACCTCCTGTATCAGGATTAATGGTAGATTCTAACAAAACAGCCACTCCTTTTATATCTGCCGACACTTCATCTCCATAAACATTTATACCATCATAGTTAAGATCCGCTCTTGTTCCCCCCACAGTCGTTTTATCCACCTCACTGACAGCAGCCCAATCGGTACCTCTTAAATATCCAAAATTAACTTTTCCTGCAAATTTTTCACTAAACTTATGTGCAGCTCTAATACCAAAATCCGTATACGCATTGTCTCCAGATGCCTTTTGAGAAGTAATTCCTCGCTTAACATGAGTACTTATACCTTGGTAATCAAAAGGACTCTTACTTTGCATAAACAAAATACCGTTGAATGCATTAGCTCCATACAATGCAGATGATGCTCCTGGCAGTAATTCAACACTTAGCACATCGGTTTCAATCATACCTACCAAGTTTCCAATTGGAAAATTTAGTGCTGGAGTGGCATTGTCCATACCATCCACCAATTGCATAAACCTATTATTCGCGAAAGTTGCAAAACCTCTAGTATTTATAGATTTAAAGGTAAGACTGTTTGTATTCACATCTACTCCTTTCAAATTCTCTATACTATCATAAAAATCTGCTGAAGCCGTATTTTTTATTTGTTTAAGACCTAAACGTTCTACTGTTACAGGAGATTCAAACAAACGTTCGGGCGTCCTTGAAGCAGAAATAACTATTTCATCTAATATGGTCTGCGATTCTTCTAATTTGATTGTCAACTTTTGATTATTCGAAGTTACATCAACAGTCACTTCCGAATACCCTATGCTAGAAATTCGCAATTTAAACGGCGGCACTTCAGAAGTGCTTAATATAAAGTTACCATCAAAGTCTGCCACAGTTCCAATTGCTTTTCCAACAATTACTACGTTGGCTCCAGGAACAGCTACATTATTTTCGTCTACAACCTTTCCTGTAATTGTTGTTTGCGAATGAGCCACCATTCCAAACACCAAAAAGGATAAAAGTATTATTGTTCTCATTCTTCTTCCGTGTTATATTAGTTAATACGAACAAGATACAGATTTTTTCATTCAGACAATTACAAAAGTCTAAATAAATTATGCATGCATAATATTATTATGCAAAAAATATAACAAAAAAACACCTGAAAGTACAAATACTAACAGGTGTTCTATAACAATTTCCTAAACAAATTACTCTACAGTAACAGATTTAGCAAGGTTTCTAGGCTGATCCACATTACAACCTCTCATAACAGCTATATGATAAGATAATAACTGTAAAGGTATAGTGGTTAATAAAGGTGTTAAGTTTTCTAACGTTTCTGGAATTTCTATAACATGATCCGCAAGCTCCCTAACAGCAACATCACCTTCTGTCACAATTGCAATAATTTTACCCTTTCTAGATTTTATTTCCTGAATGTTGCTTACAACCTTTTCGTAATGCCCTTTATTAGTAGCAATAACAACAATTGGCATTTGCTCATCTATTAATGCAATAGGTCCGTGTTTCATCTCTGCAGCAGGATATCCTTCTGCATGAATATAGCTAATCTCTTTTAATTTAAGAGCTCCCTCTAATGCAACTGGAAAATTATAACCCCTTCCTAAATACAAACAATTTGTAGAGTCTTTATAAACTTCTGCAATTTTCTCTACAACTTTATTAGAAAGCAATGCCTTTTCAACCTTGGTTGGTACATTTTCCAATTCAGTTAGAATCTCGTGAAACTTTGATTCAGAAAACGCACCCTTTTCTTTAGCTAATTTTAATGCCAATAAAGTTAAAACCGTAATCTGAGTTGTAAAGGCCTTGGTAGACGCAACTCCAATCTCTGGCCCTGCGTGCGTATAAGCGCCAGCATGTGTTTCTCTAGCTATAGTAGAACCAACAACATTACAAACTCCAAAAACAAAAGCTCCCTTTTCTTTAGCCAATTTTATCGCCGCCAAAGTATCTGCTGTTTCTCCAGATTGTGATATTGCAATTACAACATCTTTATCTGTAATTATTGGGTTTCTATACCTGAATTCTGATGCATATTCCACTTCTACTGGAATTCTAGCAAGGTCTTCAAAAATGTATTCCGCGACTAAACCTGCATGCCATGAGGTTCCACAAGCAACAATTATTATTCTGTCTGCGTTCAAGAATTTTTCCAAATTCTCATCTATCCCAGCCATCTTCACAAGTCCTTTGTTTGCCAACAAACGTCCACGATACGTGTCTTGAATAGCTCTTGGCTGCTCGTAAATTTCTTTTAGCATAAAGTGGTCGTAACCACCTTTTTCAATTTCTTCAAGGTTTAATTGAAGCTCTAGTATATTAGGATACGTAATAGCATCATCCTTAATTTTTCTTAGTTTTATTTCTTTTCCAATACGAAGAATAGCCATTTCTTCATCTTCCAAATAAATAGCATTATTTGTGTATTCTATAAAAGGAGATGCATCCGAAGCAATAAAAAACTCATTTTCTCCTATACCAATAGCCAAAGGGCTACCTAATTTAGCCACTACAATTTCGTCTGGCTTATTTCTATCAAACACAGCAATTGCATATGCACCTACCACTTGATTCAAAGCTAACTGAACAGCTTTTCCAAGCAATACTCCTTCTTTCTTCTTAACTTCTTCTATTAGGTTTATCAATACTTCTGTATCTGTATCAGATTCAAATGTATACCCCCTTTTTATCAATTCCTTTTTAATAGAATCGTAATTCTCTATAATTCCATTATGTATTATTACTAAATCTCCTGAATTAGAAAAATGTGGATGTGAATTTGCGTCATTCGGAACGCCATGTGTAGCCCATCTTGTATGACCAATACCAAGCTTTCCGTTTAAAGCAATACTATCTTTAGCTACCTTCTTAAGATCCTCTACCTTTCCTTTAGTTTTAGCCAGTTTAACGTTCTCTCCATCAAACAATGCCACACCTGCACTATCATATCCTCTATACTCTAAACGTTGCAGTCCTTTTATTATAATTGGATAAGCATCTCTATGCCCAATGTATCCTACAATTCCACACATAACTAATAATATTATAATGATTAGATAATAAAGCCCAAAGTTATTGAGGATTATTCAATAATCGATTAAAAATTAGATGTTATTAGTAAAAATATCTGCGAACTGCATTTTTCTCTTCCCAATTACAAAGCACGACTATACCCTAGTTTGCTGTAGTGTAAAAAATTTCAAGCTTCAATTTTTCACCTTCCTTACCACTAATCTCCTTACTCCCAAATAGAACTGTACCTAGTGGATTTATTCCGGACATCACTGGCAATTTCACTTCCCCTTCTTCTAACAAAGCTGTAAAAACCACAGGAACCCTAATATCAGATGTTAGTGTTAATCTTAAAGTAACATTCTCCTTGTCGCTGTCAGCTATTAAATCATTAATGTACTCTGTAATTCTTATTTTATATTTCGTTCCTTTTCCATCACTAGATTTTACTATTCTACCATCGTAATTTAAAAAAGAACCGTATTCACTTTTATCATCTACCCCTTCAAATCTTCCGAATATTGGCTCATTAGTTTCTGAATTATACAGATAAAGTCGTCCTGGCTCAATAGCTTCACTTCCCAATGCATCTTGATCTATATTAAAAACCAAGTTAGCCTCGTTTATAATCCACTTATTCGATTTAATTTGGTCTAAAATTTCTCTTCCATTACCAGCATCAAAAAGTTTAATTTCGGCATAAGTACCAGCGCCACCTTTCAAATATATTCTTGAAACATCCTCTGTAGTTTCCAATTCATCTTTAACAGTTATAGGATATTCCTCATTAACCAATGTATTAATAGCATTGCCAACTGTTCCTGTAGCTCCTCTGCTCAACAAATTAAATACATAACTTCCTTTCGCCTCAATCTCTTTATCACCATCCGAAGTATCAATTTTTCTATACGTATAGTCCATTGTTATCCTAGCTCTCACCAAGTCTAACAGAATTAAAATATCATCTGAAATAGACAAATGAATCCCACGGAAAAAATGCTTAAAATTATCTTGATTTAAAATATCTGAAGTGCCTTCTTTATTCAAAATTTCTTGAAAAAGAGCCTTGTCTAACTCAACACTAATACCAGGCGCTATTCTACTAGCGACTTCTAAACTTTCATCAACATCTGTAGTCTCTGGATCGTCCTCCTTTTTAATTAATGTTTCTAAACTGCTAATGGTAACCGCTCCATCATATAAAACACTTGAAACAAAATCTGGTGCAAATTCCTGGTGAGAAAAATACATTTGAGATTCTTCAAAATTAGCATTTGGATCTAAGTCTCTAAGAAAAAAGGTTAGCCTCTTAACTTTTAAATCAAAAGGGGATTTTCCTTCTACAATATCAGAATTCCCATAAATACTATCTAGCTGATACTTTTTAGCAAAACTATTCTTAGGTGAAGTATCTCCTTCTACATTCTTTACTAATGGATCCGTTCCATTCGCTTTTTCCTGAATATTCGAAACACCATCACCATCCGAATCATTCTCTGCATTGTCTGGCTCAGAATCAAATAAATCATCAACGCCGTCATTATCCCTATCTCTTTGTGTACTACTTCTTATTAAATAAGGAATAAATAATGTTACTTTTTCAACTTCTTCATTTTCCTCAATCGTAGTCACTTTATCATCCGTGCCAGATTCATCTTCTACCTCTTTTGAAAACAAGCCAAAAGTTGGGTCAACTTTTGATAACTGTATCTGTGACGTTATTTGCGCTTCTGTCTTTCCAAACACATGGTCATTAAAAACTCCTAATTGATATACGGACAATTTATTTGCCTGTACCGCCTTTACCTTTTTATTATAAGCAAAAACAGGGTAGTCTTTAGCATCCGTTGTAAAAAGTTCGCCTCCAATTAATCCATCTCCAATTGTGGTTAATTCTTCTTCGCATGCAACAAAAACACTCACAAACAAAATTCCTGCCAAAACAGGAAAAGTAATTCTTTTCAAAAAATTCATGTAAATTATTTTAAAACTTCTGTGCTATAAAAATTAGTATACGCTTCTTCAAATTCTTGTACAGAAACATATGGTAACACTGGTTTTTGGAGGTTGGTAATATATTCTTGCAAATCTTCTGGCACTTCTTCTGATGCTAAAATAATAGCATCTGAAAAATCTACAGCTACCTTTAACAAATTATTATAATTAGGTGTCGCAAGCGGCTTAATATGTTCTTCCGAAATACCGTCAAAGGCAATCTTTTTACTAATGCCCGTATCTAACTCTTGATTAAACCCTTTTTGGTATACAGAAGTAACTATTTTACTATCTGCAAAAAGAGGTTCATCTGCATAATATTGTTTTAAATATAAGGGTACCAAAGAGGCCATCCAACCATGTACATGTATGATATCTGGAGACCAATTTAATTTTTTTACAGTTTCTACAACTCCTTTTGCAAAGAAAATAGCGCGCTCATCATTGTCAGGAAAAAGATTTCCATCCTCATCCGAAAAAGTTGCTTTTCTTTTAAAATACTCATCATTATCAATAAAATAGACTTGTATACGCTCTCTTGGAATAGAAGCAACTTTAATAATTAATGGCATATCTACATCATTAATTACTAAATTCATCCCTGATAAACGTATAACTTCATGAAGCTGATGCCTTCTCTCATTGATATTCCCGAACTTAGGCATGAAAATTCTAATCTGTCCGCCATTACTGTTAACCATCTTTGGTGTTTCGTATGACATTAGGGAAACTTCATTCTCTGGTAGGTAGGGTACTAGTTCTGAAGATACAAACAATATCTTTTTACCATTCATAAAAGCTGTATTTTATTTAACGATTTACGTGATGGCAAAATTACAAAAATTATAGAGATTAGCCGTAATTATAGTAAGTTTGCTCGCGTTTAATCCAAAATCATGCATGTATTTAACAAAAAATCAGAGCTAAAAACTTATGTTTTAGCTAACAAATATAAAACCATAGGAATGGTTCCCACCATGGGTGCTCTGCATTTAGGGCACATTTCCCTGGTTAAAAAAGCCATTGCAGAGAATGATATTACATTGGTAAGTATTTTTGTAAATCCTACACAATTTAACAACTCAGAAGACCTTAAAAAGTACCCAAATACTTTAAAAAATGATATTAAATTGTTAAAAAAAACAGAAAACAATGGTAATCTAATTATTTTTTCGCCCAATGTATCCGAAATGTATAAAGACACTTTAGAAGCCAAAACATATAATTTTAACGGACTAGATGATGTAATGGAAGGTGAATTTAGAGCGGACCATTTTAATGGTGTAGCTACTATTGTAGAAAAATTACTTACACTTGTTCCTTTAAAAAAAGCCTATTTCGGAGAGAAAGATTTTCAACAATTACAGATTATAAAGAAATTAGTAAAAACGTCTAATATTCCAGTAGAAATAATTGGATGCCCTATTGTACGGGAAACTAACGGACTAGCAATGAGCTCTCGAAATAAAAGACTGTCAGAAAGTCTTAAAAAAGAAGCATCTTTCATCTACAAAACACTACAAATTGCAAAAAACAAATTTGGCACGAAAAGTGCACTATATATAACTAACTGGGTTAAAAATCAGTTTAAGAATCAGAAAAATTTAAAGTTAGAATACATTCAAATTACAGACACAGAAACTTTAAAGCCTTTAAAAAAGAAACAAAAAAACAAAAAATACAGAGCGTTTATTGCTGTATATGCTAACGATGTTAGACTTATAGATAATATCGCACTAAATTAATACCTTTGTCCCATGCAAATAGAAGTTGTAAAATCTAAAATCCATAGAGTTAAAGTCACTGGAGCTGATCTAAATTATATAGGTAGTATTACTATTGACGAAAATCTAATGGATGCTGCCAATATTATCCGAGGAGAAAAAGTGCAGATAGTAAATAATAGTAATGGAGAGCGCTTAGAAACCTATGCCATTCCGGGCCCTAGAAATAGTGGAGAAATAACTTTAAATGGTGCAGCAGCAAGAAAAGTTGCTATAGGGGATGTATTAATACTTATTACATATGCTCGTATGGATATTGAAGAAGCCAAGATATTTAACCCTTCTTTAGTATTCCCAAATGAAGAAAACAATTTATTAAATTAGGATTATAGCATTTTGAAAAAAACACTGAAAATAGTACTTCCTATTGTACTTGGTTTGTTCTTTGTCGGTTATTGGTTTTATAATACAACCGCCGAAGACAGAAATCAGATTGTTTTTTACATAAAAGAAGCCAATCTTTTTTGGGTTGGCATCTCTATCGTTCTTGGGTTTCTAAGTCATGTTTCGAGAGCTATTCGTTGGAACTACCTATTAAAACCACTAGGCTATGAACCAAAAATAGTTACCAATTCCTTATTAGTTTTTATTGCATATTTTGCCAATCTTGGCATCCCTAGAGCTGGCGAAGTCTTACGCGCAACAGGATTAGATACTTATGAGAAAGTGCCTTTTGAAAAAGGTTTTGGCACTATTGTTTCGGAAAGGGTTATCGATCTTATAATGCTTTTAATTATAGTATCAATTGCTTTATTTCTTCAAACAGATTTAATCCTAAACCTTCTAACAGAAAAAAGCATTCCTATTTCCAAAATAGTAATACTCTTGAGTGCCTGTGTTTTTGGATTATTATTTTTTGTCTTTTTTATAAAAAAATCAAAACATACTATTGCTATAAAAATTAAAGGATTAATTAATGGATTATTAGAAGGTGTTTTCAGCATCTTCAAAATGAAAAACAAATGGGCATTTATTACCCACACAATATTTATTTGGACCGCGTATGTTGGTATGTTTTGGGTTATTAAATTTACCGTTCCTGAAACCAGTTCTTTAGGAATAGAACCGCTTTTAGTTGCTTTTGTTGCAGGGGCATTTGCTATGGCCGCAACGAATGGCGGTCTAGGTGTTTTTCCGATTGTAGTTAGTGCAACTCTAAGTATTTATGGCATTAGTAGTGTCTCTGGCGATGCTTTTGGATGGATTATGTGGATTTCACAAACTGCAATGGTTGTTTTCTTTGGTGCAATATCTTTTCTGCTCTTACCGTTATTAAACAGAAACAAATAACAAAATCGCACTAAACCCCTATTAAACTTATTGTGTCATTTTTTGTTGTTTAATATTATTTTAATGAAACAAGCAATCACACTCCTAGCCTTTATCTTATATTTTGGATTTACAAACGCACAGATAACAAAAGAAGTTTTTGAATCTTTTAAGTTACAAGAGGAAAGAAATATTAGTTATTACATTCCAGAAAATTATACGGAAGAAAAAAAATACCCGCTTATACTAGTTTTAGATGCCGATTATTTATTTGACCATGCCGTTGCAAATGCTAAATACTATAGCTCTTATAACGGAATGCCTGAAGCAATTGTAGTTGGAATTCATCAGTCCGAAAACAACCAAAGAGCAAACGATTGTGGGTTTGAAAGTGAAAATGGTTTACCTACTGAAAACGGAAAGAAGTTTTTCGAATTCATTGGAATGGAACTTATTCCTCATTTAGAGAAAAACTATACTATTGCCCCATTTAAAATGTTTATAGGGTATGATATTACTGCGAATTTTGGAAATTTTTATCTATTTAAAGAACAATCTCTTTTTAATTCATATGTAAGTATTTCTCCAACATTAGCACCAGAAATGGAAAGCAGAATACCAACCCGACTAGCGGCTTTAGAGTCAAATATTTTTTACCATCTTATTTTAGAAGGAACAAAAAACAAAAATAGAGAACCCATTCTTGCTATGGATAAAGCGATTAAGGAAATAAAAAAAGAATCTTTACACTACTTTTTTGATGAATATTCTAATGCGGATCATATTTCTATCGTGAATTATAGTCTAGGGAAAGTATTTGATGATATTTTTGGCATGTTTAAACCTATAAGCACTAAAGAATTCAAAGAGAAGATTCTAACCTCTGAAGAACCTGTTTTCAACTATTTAGAAAACAAATACAAAATGTTAGAAGATATTTTTGGTTTCAAGAAAACCGCAGACCTTAATGACATAATGGCTATTTACGCAGCAGCTAAAAAAAAGGATTTTGAATCCTTAAAGCCATTATCTGACCTTTGTAAAAAAGAGTTCCCAGGAACAATGCTAGGCTTCTATTTTGAAGGAGAATACTACGAACAACTTGGCGAACCGAAAAAAGCACTACGCACCTTTGAAAAAGCATTTGGCATGGACGAAATCGATTTCCTTACCAAAGACATGGCAATCGAAAAAATGGATGCTTTAAAAGTAGATTTCGGATATTAAACTAACCTTTGATAATCGCAAGGCTATTTCATTTAGATTTTTTCACTTTTATCTACAGTCCTTTATTGTTGAAAAAACTTTGCAGTATCTTTAGCCAAAACCAACAAAATAGGTGATGGCTAAAACAAAAACAGCTTTTTTTTGTCAAAATTGCGGGACTCAATATGCCAAATGGGCAGGACAATGTTCTGGGTGTAAACAATGGAATACTATAGTAGAAGAAGTTATTCAAAAGGAAGAAAAATCAACATGGAAACCAATTTCTAACACTTCAAAAAGAATTGCAAAACCATTACGAGTAAATGAAATAAGCACAGAAAAAGAACTTCGATTAGACACCTATGATTCGGAATTTAATCGTGTAATTGGTGGCGGATTAGTCCCCGGATCCCTAGTCCTTTTAGGAGGAGAGCCTGGCATTGGAAAAAGCACCCTACTATTACAAATTGCTTTAAAACTACCCTATAAAACTCTTTATGTTTCTGGTGAAGAAAGTCAGAAACAAATAAAAATGCGTGCAGATCGTATTTTTTCTGGAAGTGAAAACTGCTTTATACTTACTGAAACAAAAACGCAAAACATATTTAAACAAATTGAAGCTACAGAGCCCGATATTGTAGTAATAGACTCGATCCAAACACTACATTCCGATTATATAGAATCTGCTGCAGGAAGCATTTCACAAATTAGAGAATGCACGGCTGAGTTAATAAAATTCGCAAAAGAAACCAATACTCCAGTTATTCTAATAGGACATATTACCAAAGATGGCACTATTGCTGGTCCAAAAATATTGGAGCATATGGTAGATACTGTTTTACAATTTGAAGGAGACAGAAATTATGTCTATCGTATTCTACGCGCCTTAAAAAATCGTTTTGGGTCTACTGCAGAATTGGGAATTTATGAAATGCAAGGAAGCGGACTCCGAGAAGTTAGCAATCCGTCTGAAATATTAATCTCAAAAAACAATGAAAACCTAAGTGGTACTGCAATTGCTTCTACAGTAGAAGGGATGCGACCTCTTATGATAGAGATTCAGGCTTTGGTTAGCACAGCTGTTTACGGAACACCGCAACGTTCTGCTACTGGTTACAATGCCAAAAGACTAAATATGTTACTCGCAGTTTTAGAAAAAAGAGCAGGATTTAAACTGGGCGCTAAAGATGTATTTTTAAATGTCACTGGAGGAATTTCTGTAGATGATCCTGCAATAGATCTAGCCGTAATTGCCGCAATTTTATCTAGCAATGAAGATATCCCAGTAGAAAAAGGAGTTTGTTTTTCTGCAGAAGTTGGTTTAGCAGGTGAAATAAGACCTGTACAACGAATAGACCAACGTATTTCTGAAGCAGAAAAATTAGGTTTCACTACAATTTATGTATCCAAAAACAATAAAATATCTTTAAAAAACACTGTAATAAATATTGAATTAGTAGCCAGAATTGAAGATGTTGTAAGCGGTTTATTTGGATAATAATTAAGGTGCCGGATTCGGAATTTCATTCTGTATTACTTCTATTCCTTTTAGAACAGCATCATTTAATGTAATGTCGATACTACCAATATTTTCTTTAAGTTGTTCCATTGTTGTAGCTCCAATAATATTGCTTTTTACAAAAGGTCTAGAATTTACATATGCCAATGACATCTGGGTTAATGTTAAGTCATTTTCTTTAGCTAAATCGGCATATTTCTGAGTTGCTACTTCAGAAATCCCAGAAGTATATCTAGCAAATTGAGGAAACAAGGTTAATCTTCCTTTTGCAGGTTGTTTTCCCCCAAGGTACTTCCCAGAAAGAGCTCCCATAGCTAATGGAGAATAAGCCAAAAGTCCTATTTTTTCTCTCATAGAAACCTCAGCCAAACCAATTTCATAGGTTCTATTTAATAAGTTGTATGGGTTCTGTATCGTTATCATTCTTGGCAACCTGACATGCACTTTACTCTCTTCTAAAAATCGCATAGCACCCCAAGGAGACTCATTTGAAAGCCCTACTTGACGTATTTTACCTTGCGCCAACAAATCTCTTAATGTTTCTAATACTTGGTGTATATTATCTTCCCAATGATCTTTAGAATCGTGCTTATACCCTCTTTGTCCAAAGAAATTTGAATTTCTCTCTGGCCAATGTAATTGGTAAATATCTATATAATCTGTTTGTAATCGCTGTAAACTACCTTCCACAGCTTCTATTATAGAATCCCTACTAAAACCAGTCGTTCTTATGTGTGCAGTGTATTCTCCTGGTCCAGCAATTTTGGATGCCAAAATTATTTTAGCTCTATTCCCTGTCTTTTTTAACCAGGTACCAATTATCTCTTCTGTTTTGCCATAGGTTTCTTCCGAAGCTGGTATGGCATACATTTCCGCCGTATCAAAAAAGTTAATCCCTTGCTCAAAAGCATAATCCATTTGCTCATGCCCTTCTGATTCTGAATTTTGCTTTCCCCATGTCATGGTTCCCAGACAAATTTTACTCACTTCAATATCGGTATGTGCTAACTTTGTATACTTCATAGGGGTATTCTTATTTTAATAAAAAGGTTCTAATTTTGGACTCTAGCTATCTAACTCAACCAAAATAGGACAATGGTCACTATGTTTGGCTTCCGATAAAATTATAGCACGTTTCAATTTACTTTCTAAAGACTTACTTACCATGGCATAATCTAACCGCCAGCCCTTATTGTTGTTTCTAGAATTAGCACGGTAGCTCCACCAAGAATAATTATGAGCTTCTTTATTAAAATGTCTAAAACTATCAATAAAACCAGTTTTCATAAAATTCCCTATCCACTCTCGTTCCACAGGTAAAAAACCAGAAACATTTTTATTTCTTACAGGGTCATGAATATCTATCGCTTCATGACAAATATTATAATCTCCTAGAATAATTAAGTTCGGGAAATCCTTTTTAAGTGCATTAATATAGACCTGAAAATCTGCCATATATTTTAACTTAAATTCTAATCGGTCCATATTAGTTCCAGAAGGTAAATACATACTCATAATGGAAACACCATTAAAATCTACTCTTAAATTTCGCCCTTCAAAATCCATATAATCAATTCCAGTTCCAAATTCTATATGATTTGGCTCTATTTTAGATAAAATAGCAACGCCACTATATCCTTTTTTCTGAGCGCTAAACCAGTAATTATAGGCATATCCTGCTTCTTTAAAAACAGAAAGATCTAATTGGTCCTCATTTACCTTTATTTCTTGCAAACAGATAACATCTGGATCTGCGCTAACTAACCACTCTATAAAACCTTTTTTTAAAGCTGCACGGATTCCATTTACATTATAGGAAATTACCTTCATAAGAGAATTTTGTTTAAAAATAAGCAATGTTTCCTATAACTTAAAAGTCTAGTTCTGAATAATTGTAATTATCTTTTATTTATTCCACTATACCAACACCAATACATCTGGATACTAAACCTACATGTAAAAATAAAGTTTGGAATACTAATTGAGGTACTAGTCCTATCTATTAATTTTGAGATTATGAAAAAGCTATTATTATTATTTATCTTTTTAGGGGGTGCATATGTACAAGCACAAGCATACCTACAATTTAACAACAACCATGAGATTAAATTTAACATTGGATTGTTTCTTGCTACAACAACAGTAGAAGGGTCTTACGAATATTTTTTAAGTGAAGACACAAGTTTTGGAGCAACGCTATATTTTGACAACACGCCAACAGATTATAATGGAAACTTTGGCATAGGTCCAAATTTTAGAGCCTATTTTGGATACGAACCTAGAAGCGGTTTTTTTGCAGAAGCATTTGGACTATATTACATAGGAGAAGACACCCTTAATCAAGATGATTTAGGAACAAGAAACAACGATTATAGTACTTTCGCTATAGGTTTAGGACTCGGAAATAAGTGGATTACTCGAAGTCAAAAATTCTCGTTAGAACTTTATGGGGGATTTGGTAGAAATGTAAACACTGAAGACTTTCAAGATACTTTTATGTATAGAGCAGGGCTATCTATTGGGTTTCGATTTTAATAGTTTTAGCTTATTGATATAAGTACTATTTGATTGTAAATTAACCATCTCTTTAATAAAACAAATAAGCTTGCCGTTGTTTAAAACAATGACAAGCTTATTTATATTTTTTTCCAAAACTTTAGAAGACACAACACTTAGATTACTACATCTAAATATTCTATTCTTAATTCATTTTCTTTAACCAATTTTTCATTGCAACTTCTTCTGCAATTATACCTTGTAAATCGGCAATAGCAACACGTTTTTGCTCCATAGTATCTCTATGTCGAATAGTTACCGTATTATCCTCTAAGGTCTGGTGATCTACCGTTATACAAAAAGGGGTTCCTACTGCATCTTGTCTTCTGTAACGACGACCTACCGCATCTTTTTCATCGTATGTAGTAGTAAAATCGAACTTTAAATCATTGACAATTTTATGTGCGATTTCTGGTAAACCATCTTTTTTTAATAGTGGAAAAACAGCCACTTTTGTTGGCGCCAAAACCGCAGGTAATTTAAGAACAGTTCTTGTGCTTCCATTTTCTAATTCTTCCTCTTTTAAAGCATTAGAAAACACTGCTAAAAACATTCGATCTAAACCAATTGAAGTTTCTACCACATAAGGCACATAGCTCTCATTAAGTTCGTTATCAAAATATTGTAATTTCTTTCCAGAATGCTTTTCATGGCTTTTTAAATCGAAATCTGTTCTAGAATGAATACCTTCTAATTCTTTAAACCCAAAAGGGAATTTAAATTCTATATCTGTTGCTGCATCTGCATAATGCGCCAATTTCTCATGGTCATGAAAACGATAATTATCCGCACCAAAACCTAAAGAAAAATGCCATTTCATGCGATTTTTTTTCCATTTTTCAAACCATTCTTTTTGGGTGCCAGGACGAACAAAAAATTGCATCTCCATTTGTTCAAATTCCCGTTGGCGGAAAATAAACTGTCTTGCCACAATCTCATTTCTAAATGCTTTTCCTGTTTGCGCTATTCCAAAAGGAATTTTCATACGCCCAGTTTTCTGAACGTTTAAAAAGTTAACAAATATTCCTTGAGCCGTTTCTGGACGCAAATACAAATCCATTGCGCTATCCGCAGATGCACCAAGTTTAGTTCCGAACATAAGGTTAAACTGCTTTACATCTGTCCAGTTTTTAGAACCCGAAACAGGGCATACAATATCCAATTCTTCTATTAAAGCTTTTACGTCTACCAAATCTTCTTTTTCTAAAGATTGTCCTAAACGCTTTAAAATAGTCGTAATTTTTTCCTGATTCTGAAGTACTCTTGGGTTAGTAGCTAAGAACTGTTCTTTATCAAAAGAATCTCCAAAACGCTTCGCCGCTTTTTTAACTTCCTTTTCTATTTTAGCTTCAATTTTAGCGGTATAATCTTCTACCAAAACATCTGCCCGGTATCTTTTTTTCGAATCTTTATTATCTATTAAAGGGTCATTAAAGGCATCTACATGGCCAGAAGCTTTCCATGTTGTCGGGTGCATTAATATAGCAGCATCTAGCCCTACTATATTAGTGTTCATTTGAACCATTGCTTTCCACCAGTATTCTCTTATATTTTTCTTTAATTCTACTCCATTCTGAGCATAATCGTAGACAGCACTAAGTCCATCATAGATTTCACTAGATTGAAAAACATAACCATACTCCTTTGCATGGGATACTACCTTTTTAAAATCGTCTTCTTGTTTTGCCATCTGACAAAAATAGAATATTAGCCTATAAGAAGAAGCTTATTTTAGTACAAATTCTGTTGAGGAAAGTAATTTTTCGTCTTCAAATACATTAAGCGTATAAATACCTCCTTTTAAAGATTGAGAAGGCACTGTAATAAAATCACAGATTTTTATTTCGTCACCTGTAAAAATAAATTCTACTTTTCTGCTATAGGTATTTCCGTTTACATTAATAGTGTTTGCATTATCCTCAATGATATTTTTATTAGGCCCTAAAAATTGAAAATATATAATTTTATCTTCTCTTTTAATACTCGTATTTTCAAGTATAACAACACAACCCCTTAGCATTTCAATAGTTGATGCTTTGTTTGTTTTTATAGGTTTTCCATTAGGCCTAAGTCTAAATCCGACACCTTCAGATGTCTGCATCCTCAAATAGCTTTTAGATTTCAACTCTTTCCTAAGTTCCCTATTTCTCTCTCTTAACAGAGCTTCAGCCTTAGCTAAAGAACTGCTTGTTCCTTTAATTTCTATAATTTCTCTTTTACTATTTTCAAATTTTCTTGAAAGTAGTTTGTTGCTGCTTCGTAAGGTGTTATTTCTTAATCTAATGCTCTCATGCTTAGTTTCTAGCTTTCGCAATTCTCTTTTGTATGCTCTTAATTTTTTAATGGTAAATTGAAGTCTGCCTACAGAATCTATTAATTGATCTATACGGTATTTAGAAGATTGTAATTCAATATTACTAACTTCATTTTCAGCAGAAAGATAATCTACTTCTGCCTGCATAAGTGTAAGCTGATTTACCAATAAATCCTTTTCTTGCTCTAAAAAGCTAATTTGGTTATTCGATTGTGCATAGCTAAAATAAAAGGCGATAAGAATACCTATTATAACAGCAATTAATGCAGCAAGAATTATTTTAAAATTGAATTTAATATCTTGAGTGTCCATTTAATATTTAAGTAGGCAAATAATTATTCCTAAATAGTGTTTCAGTTTGATTTATTCTAAGCTTTCAAATATAATAAATGATATAAACAATATCCTAGTTCCTAGGGTCTGTTTTGGTTGTAATACACCTTTATGTAAAGGTGAACGATTATTGTGTACCGTTTGTCGAAACCAGCTCCCCGTTACCGAGTACAATTTTACCGATGAAAACCAAATTGATAAAATATTTTATGGTAGAGTTGCTATTAAAAAAGCAAATTCACTACTTTTTTATTCTGAAACCGGAATTGTAAAAAACCTTATTCATTATCTAAAATACAAAAATCAAGAACAAGTAGGAGAATTTTTAGGAGATTGGTTTGGACTATTAATCAAAGAAAATGATTCCCTAAACTTGATTGATGTAATAATACCTGTACCACTTCACAAAAAGAAATTAAAAAAAGAGGGTATAACCAACTTACACTTTTCGGAGAACGTTTAGCACAACATTTAAACGCTGAATTTAACTCCAATATATTAATTAAAACAGCAAATACTAGAACACAAACTAAGAAAGGAAGGATTTATAGATGGCAAAACTCACAGGAACTTTTTATACTGCAAAACGCTAAACAGCTTGAAAACAAAAACGTTTTGCTAATAGACGATGTTGTTACCACGGGAGCAACTCTTGAGGCATGCGCTATTACTCTGCATCAAGCAAATGGAATAAATATTTACATTGCAACTATGGCTATTGTTCCATAACCTTATCCGCTAACGACAAAAACAGTAACATTCCTTGCTCTTTTTTTAAGTTTTTCCTCTGAAAATATTTAGACAAGTTTCCCTAAATTAGTTGTTTCTTTGTGCTTTATATTTCACATCGTTATGATAAGACGCTTTTTAGTATTCCTTTTTGTAGTATTCACGGTTCTTTCGTTTCTGCAATGTGCCCGTAGAGGGAATCCTTCTGGTGGGGACAAAGATATAACTCCGCCAAAATTGATAAAAGCTGTTCCAGAGAACATGACTACCAATTTTAATGTGAAAAAAATTCGCCTTTATTTTGATGAGTATATTAAACTAAAAAACATTCAAGATCAACTTATAATATCCCCTCCACTAAAATATACGCCAATAATAACACCACAAGGGGCAGCAAATAAATATGTCGAAATTATTATTAAGGATACTTTAATTGAAAATACAACATACACCCTTAATTTTGGCCAAAGTATTGAAGACAATAATGAGGGGAATCCTAACAGCTTTTTAACCTATGTGTTTTCTACGGGTGATTATATAGATTCTTTAACAGTTTCAGGAGCTGTAAAAGATGCCTTCCTTAAAGATGCAGACACGTTTATAAGTGTATTGTTGTACAAAATAGATAGCACTTATACAGATTCTACCATTTTTAAAAGACCGCCAAATCATATTACAAATACGTTAGATAGTAGCGTTGTGTTTCATCTAAAAAATCTAAAAGAAGGTAAATATGCCATGTTTGCTATAAAAGACGCTGCAAAAAACAATATGTTTGATCAAAAGTCAGATAAAATTGCCTTTATAAAAGACACCGTAGTACTTCCTACAGATTCTACCTTTTTATTAACTCTTTTTAAAGAAATACCAGATTATAGTGTCTCGGTTCCTAGTTATACTTCTAAAAATAGAATTCTTTTTGGCTACCAAGGCGAGCACGAAAATATTGAAATTAAAAGCCTAAGTGTTTTACCAGATACGGTTAGAACGATTATCACAAAAGAATTAGAGAAAGACACTTTAAATTTTTGGTTTACACCTTTTGAGACAGATTCTATTGTATTTACAGTAACCAATGAAAAAGAAAGAATAATAGACACTTTTAACGTAAAAACAAGAAAAGTAGCAACAGATTCTCTTATTCTTACGCCCAACCAAAGTGGGTCTCTAAAATTTGAAGAACTTTTTTACATAACGGGGAATACACCTCTTGTCCAAATAGATTCTTCAAAAATAAACCTGATTAATAAAGATTCTTTGGCTATTAGCTTCTCATCACATTTAGATACTCTTAAAAATGCCGTTTTTATTAATTTCAATATAGAACCGAATGAGAAATATAATATTACCCTTTTCCCTGGGGCAATTACCGATTTTTTTGAAACAGAAAATGACACCATATCTTACAACTTATCTACAAAAAGTTTAGCTGATTTTGGGAACCTACAAATAACACTAAAAGGTGCTGTTGTTTATCCGCTACTTATTCAATTAACCGATGAATCTAATAAAATAATTCGCGAAATATACGCAACAGAACCCAAAGAATTTGAGTTTAACAGCTTGCAACCAGGTAAATATTTAGTACGTGTTATCTATGATGAAAACCATAATGAAAAATGGGACACTGGAAATTATCTAAAAAAAATACAACCAGAAAGGGTTAGTTATTACCCAGGATTAATAGAGATGAGAGCAAATTGGGAAAAGAAAGAAACCTTTACTCTTTTAAAATAAAGCTGTCTTGATCTTGCAAAAACTTAAGAGTATCTCTATTTTTCTTAATATGGGATTTTTCTATTTCTACATATAAAATTGCCTCTTTTTCTGAAAAAACTAACTGCTCTCCTAAGGTATCATAAACAGCAGAGTGTCCAGAATAAACATATCCGCTATTATCCTTACCTACTCGATTAACACCAATACAATACGCCATATTTTCAATAGCTCTGGCTTTTAACAAAGTATCCCAGGCTTGTATTCTAGGTTTTGGCCAATTAGCAACGTAGAGCAAAACATCATAATCATTTGTATTTCTTGCCCAAACAGGAAAACGTAAATCATAACAAATTAAGGGGCAAATTTTAAACTCTTTATAAGTAATCAACAATCTAGTGCTACCCGCCTGATACACCTTACTCTCCCCAGCTAGGGTAAATGTGTGTCGCTTATTGTATTCAGAAAAGCTCCCATCTGGCTTAACAAAAAACAACCTATTGTAATAAATTTTATTCTCTTCAAAAACAATACTCCCAACAATAGCGGCATCTTTTTGTTTGGCAATTTGCTGCATCCATTGTAAAGTTTTTTCTCCTTCTTCTTTTTTAATATGAAATGGAGTCATTATAAAACCTGTGGTAAACATTTCTGGTAATACAATAAGGTCAACATCTTTAGGCAAGGAACTAAATTTCTCCTCAAAGCTTTTTCTATTCCCTTCTGGATTTTCCCATATTAAGGCAGATTGTACCAATGCTACTTTTAGTGTTTCCTTCATTTTGGTTACTTTATAATTCAAAGATAAAACTCTTGTCCATTTTTACTAATTGATTTTTCTAACTATTCTACTTCACTTCTCGTCACAACGTTGTTTACTAAATGTCACATCCTCCAAACTTCTAATTACTAACTGAAATTCCTTTTTGTTTTTTAATAACACTCCGACTATTTCACCATTTCCTTCTGGTATTGCTTCTTGGTGAAAATCGGCATAACCACTATTTAAAAGAACAATTCGGTCTCCATTACAATCCTGCAATTTTCTTTTTGTTATCTCTTTCTCTTCTGCGAATGGTTTGTTTAAATCTGCTTCAATAACCTCCACTTCTTTTAATTTGATTAACGTATTGATTCTGTTGTCATCAATCATTTTCAATGTCACTAATTGTGGCTGTATTTCTATCTTACTATCACACATTAAAAAAACATGTTTTTCTACTTTTAAAGCAGGTAATCTGCCAACAGATAAATTGCCAAAAGCACTAAACACTCCTCCCAGCTTTAAAACCCCCTTAGATTTACCTAAATACAATCCCTTAAGTTTCAAAATAATTTTACTTCCTGAAGGATAAAAAAGATGGCTATCCGTACCATCTATATCAATTTGAAAACCAATTTTAGGGTTATTATGAGTATCTTGAAAATGAATACTTCCAAAGAAATTTCCTTGTTTATCTGAAGAAATAACATAACCCTCTATTACAATATCTTCCTGTATTTGAATAACGCTTCCTTTATATAACGCTTTTATTTCTTCTATCGTTTTATTCGGTTCTAAACCTGAGGAACAATCTATTTTTAATTTGTCGAAATTTGTATCCTTCACACATCCCAAAAAAATAAGAGTAACAAGAAAAAATAACCGTTTTACATAGCTCATTTATTGGTGCTTATTTAATTATTTTACGCTGTAAATTCCTCTATTATTTAATACCTGACACCTAGCGATTAAAAACTAAACGCCAGATTAATAAAATAAGTTCTCCCATAACCATACCAATACTTATTACCGAATGAAGGGCTTCCTCCTAAATTATCTTTTACAAATTGGGCATAATTTCCATTCCTACTCTGCTCATAACCTCCTGTCCTATATACCGCATCAAAAACATTATTAATACTTACGAAAACACTGATATACCTTTTATTAACTAACCATGATTTACCCCCAACCAAATTCAACAAATAAAAATCATCAAGTTTTTTCTGTGCCAATGCCTTCCTTACATTTTCTTCCGTAGCATTTAAAAAAGGTACACCAGTTTCTGGATTTAGATAAAAACTTTTTGTCCTAAGAATTGTAGAAATATTTGCATAGTTATTTCCCAAAAAATTAGTAGTTGCGGAAATCCACCAATATTTTGGATCTCTATATTCTACTCCAAATGCAAAAGCTTTCTGTGGCCCTTGTGCTAGATTAAAATTGTTAATATTTGCCTTTCCCAAATCTATATTTCCGCTTAAATCTAAAACTTCTTCTAACGCATCTGACGTATCAAAATTGATTGCTACATTTGGATTATTGGTGTATGTATATTTACCTAAACCCATCACCGCAGATAGATTAACAGAAGCAGATGCTTTGTATTCTAACCCTATTTCTACTCCTATATGTTGCTTGCTTATATCTGTCACAACTTCTTGCACAAAATCAGAACCAACACCTGAATTAATAAAGAAAAAATTCACATCGGAAATTTGTTTGAAATTGGTAAAAAAACTGGTTATTCTCCCAGTTAAACTAGGTAATCGCATAAAGTAACTAAAATCAAAAGTTGTGATTTTTTCACTCTTTAAATTCGGAATTATATAATTATTCTCTCTTGGGTTTATAAATGTATTTTGAAGTGTTGGCGCTCTACTTACGTTTCCTAAATTCATTTGCAACCAATGTCTTCCAGTGATTCTATATCCTAAACCTCCTTTGACACTAACGTCTAAGAAACGCTGCTTAAAACTAAGTCCATTAGAATTCTCTAAAAAACGTTCATTTTGAAACACACCTTCTCTTTGGTAATTTTTATTTGCGTAATTACCTGCAAGAAATCCGTTCCATTTATTTCGCTGAAATTTTAACTGGGCAAAAGCACTAATTTCTTGTACATTCAAATTATAATGGTAATTAAATATTGCATCCGTTTTCTTTTCCAATACTCCATGGATATCATTTTTTGTGGTAGAAAAAGCATCTATATCTAAATGGTGTTCGGCTCCTAATAAATCCTTTATTTTGGCATAATTTGCAGAGGTTAATTTCTGAAATGTGAATCCAAAATCAGCAGATAGCATTTTACTTATTTTGATATTAGCCGTGCTTTTCACATTAAAAATATTGTCTTTAGTTACATCATTATACAAAACATAACTCGCAGCATTTCCTTTAGCATTGGCCGTATATATCTTTTCCCAGTTTAATTGGTGATTTTCTAAAAATGCTTTTTCAGCCAATGCTGCATTGTTAAAGTTTGCACCAATTGGGCTATTTATATAAAAACTCGGCAAATTTCTATAATAAGAAGGGTCAGGGTTTGGCGCATTGTAATACCCCAATCTACTTTTAGAATTAGCTCCAAATAGGTAAGACAAACCTGTATTTACACTAACCATATTCGTTTTATACGTATGATTTAGCATGAAAATTGGGGCTACGACCTTGCTCTCTCTAGAGTTCCTAATTTCACCCTTTTGTTCCCCCCAATAAGGATTATATTTTCGACCGATTAAACCGAAAATCTCTTGCGTTAGTGCAGAAGAACGCCCTCTCCTATTTGAGGCAAATACAGTGGTTAAATAAATATTTTGTTTCTCATTAATTTTATATTCTAATGCACCAAATAAAGAGAATGCATCGTATAACGTTCCATTCATATACCCCTGCTTCGCCCACCTTCTTGAAGCAGACACACTATATGACCAACCATTTTTTTGAATGCCAGAACTATACGTTGCCATAACTCTACCAACATAAGTTCTATTAGAAAAAGAAGTAGAAATACGAATGCCAGGTCTAAATCCTGAAGGTCTTGTATCTATATTTGTTGTCCCTAAAATACTTCCAAAGTGATGCTTTGATGGTAATAAGCCTTGTATAAATTCCTGATTCCTTGTCACGTCATTTAGACCTCCCCAGTTATTCCATTGTGGCCTGCCATTTGCCAATTTATTCATCGCAATTCCATTTAGCAGTACTACACCATTTTCGGAACCATAACCACGGACTTTAAAAAAAGCCTGTCCAAAATCGAAAGCCGCTCTTCTAAGGAAAATATCTTTGGTAGCTTGTAAAAGTCCAGATGTAATAGACCCTTGATCTACCTCCGATAAATCGGATTCTGTGAGTGTTATTAAATTTTCTGACCTTTCTAAAGTAATGTCTCTCTCTAAGTAAATAATTCCTAAACTGACTGGTTCATTTTCTAGTATAATTGGAATTCGTTTTGATATAAAATCTGGCGCATGTACATATAAAATATAATTTCCGACTAACGATGTCGTTATTTTAAACTTGCCCTGAGAATCAATTATCGCTAAAATTTGATGGTTTTCAATTTCTATAACAACATTGCCTATTTCTTTTTTATCCCATTGACTTAACACCTCCCCAGAAATGGTAACTATTGCTTGCCCTTGCAAGCCAGCAGTGATTAGAATGATTATTAGAAAAACAAAGGGTAGATTCTTCAAACTACGTAACATTTTCTATTCACCTATAAATATATAAAAATATTTTGTAACTTACTTGTTATTAATTAATTACGTCTGCAATGTTTAAATTCATCTTAGTATTTACCCTTCTATATTCTTCCTATTCTAATTCACAAAACAGTAAAAATTATCGCATACGAACTATTGCTTTTTACAATGTTGAAAATTTATTCGATATTGAAAATGACTCTACTACTTTCGACGATGACAGAACTCCATTAGGAAAAGACAATTGGACCTTAGAAAGGTATGTGCAAAAAGTAGCAAACATTTCTACAGTACTATCTCAAATTGGACATGATGTTACTAAAAGCTCTCCAGATATTATTGGTTTGTGTGAAATTGAAAATAAAAGTGTTTTAGAAGATATAATTCAACATCCAGAACTAGTAGCTAAAAACTACGGAATAGTGCATTATGACTCCCCTGATGAACGAGGAATAGATGTTGCGCTACTTTACAAAAAAACAACATTTACACCAACCTCATTTAAAAGTCATCGCTTGTTATTATTTAATAACGAGGGGTTTCGAGATTATACACGGGATCAACTAGTAGTTGGAGGGCTTTTGGAGGAAGAAGAATTCTATTTCATCATTAATCATTGGCCGTCTAGAAGTGGTGGTGAAGCACGTAGCAGACCAAATAGAATAGCTGCTGCCAAATTAAGTAAAAGAATTATAGATTCTTTATCTCTATTAAATCCTATTGCAAAAATTATTAGCATGGGCGATTTTAATGACGACCCTATAAACGATAGTTTAAAAAAAATATTAAAAACCGTGGGTGAAAAGGAAAATCTTGCCGATGGTACTCTTTTTAATCCTATGCATCTTCTTTTCAAAAAAGGGGTTGGATCCTTAGCTTATAGAGACCAATGGTTTCTTTTTGATCAAGTCATTTTCTCAAAAAACCTAGCACAAACAAAAGACTCCAGCTTTAGATATTGGAAAGCTGGAATCTTTAATCCTTCTTATCTAATAACGCAAGAGGGAAAATACAAAGGTTATCCTTTTAGAACATATTCAGGAGGAAACTACACTGCTGGGTATAGCGACCATTTTCCTGTTTATGTATATTTAATAAAACCAATAGAATAAACTAAAGCTATTGAGGCATTAAAAACAAGACCGCTTCACTACAAGAACCAAGATTGTTTTGTCTCAGCTCTAAAATTCTTAAATCTACAAGCTACAGCTGAAACGGAGCCTAAGGAAATTCACGTGATTAACAGTTATTCTACCTGTGCTTTATTTTTTAATACAATATTTCTCCATTTTACTTTTATTCCTCCTCCAGAGTGAATTTGAAGAGCAATAGACCCTTTTCCTTTTCCTATCTTTTCATCTGTAATAGTAATCATTTCTACCCCATTAAGCCAAGATGTTAATTTATCTCCAATTGCTACTATTTTAAGCTTATTCCATTCCCCTTCTTTGAGTACTTTTTCCTTTTCTGGTGCTGGTTTTATAAGCCATCCTCTTCCATAAGATTCATATACTCCGCCAGTATGCATTCCGGAAGGAGCAACTTCTACTTGCCACCCACTAACTTTAACACCTTCGATGGTAGATCTAATAAACACGCCACTATTTCCATTAGATTCTTGTTTAAACTCTAAATTAAGCTCAAAATCCTTGTAATGTCTATCTGTTGCCAAATAGCCATATTCTTTATCTGGACCACTTTCAGAAATTAGTTCCCCTTTTTCTACATACCACTTTTCAGTTCCATAAACCGTCCAGCCAGTTAAATCTTTACCATTAAAAAGAGATTTTTCCTGAGCATTTGCATTGCCTATTAATAAAAATAAACCAAGCACTAGTACTATACTATTTTTTTTCATTTTGATTATATTATCTAGTTAAAAATAAGAAGATTACTAAGAAGGAGAAAGAAGATATAACTATTTTTTATCCAAGCCATTGGCTCCATGGAATACGACTTAAGAAAAACACTAACCCCAAACCATAAAAAATTGCAATTATTTTAAACTTCGCTTTAGACTCCATTACCTTTTTGTGCTTAGACCAGCCAATGGTAATAAGTGCAATCGCAAGAATATTTACAAAAGGGTGCTCTACTAAAAATAGCCTATTAATACTATCCTTCATTATTCCTCCCATACCCAATTCTCCCCATAATGCGAAACGAGGCGACACAAAATAGAGCACGAAACCTACCAATAGTTGTATGTGTGCTAGTATAAATGCAAAAAGACTAAGACGAAAATCTCTTTCCATTGTAAAATCTTTGTTTCCCATAAACCCTATAAACGCATTAATTACTGCATAAAGAAGGAGTCCTAAAACGACAAAGGCAAAATAGGAATGTAAATTAAGTATTGTTTCGTACATGATGCTTGTTTTTATTTATCAAAAATACTGTTTTTTGCGCATAAAAAAACCTGCCAATTGGCAGGTTTTTAAGATTATTTCTTTTTTTAGAATTTGTAACGTAATCCTAGATTCCATGTTCTTCCGAAACCAAACCATACTAAGTTTCTAGTATCAATTCCTTTATAAGTAGACACTGTAGTATCTGGATTTACACTAGGTCCTGAATCACTAGTATAAATACTAGAACTTGCTTCTGAAATATACTCTTCATCAAACAAGTTATTTACATTTAATCTTAAACTTAAAACAGAAGTCGCAGAAATTTTGAATTCATAATCTAATCCTAAATCAAACAAATTATATGCAGGTAATTCTAATGCTCCTTTGTTATTTGGTGATAAGAACTGTGCATCATTAGCCCAATTTCTTGTGTCTAACTGAAAAGAGAAATCGGAATATAGATTAGCAGCATGTCTCCAAGCTAAATCAATCCCAAGATTTTCTACAATTTCATAATCCACAGAAAGACCTGCCGTAAATTGAGCTGCATCTCCCACTTTGGTATCATTTACATATAAAGTAGCACTGTCTATTAAAGTTTGACTACTATCAAAAATATTAGCAGTAACATTATCCTTGTATTTCCAATCACCAATCGAAAAGAATCCTTTTATTTTCAACCTATCTACTGGTCTTATAGTAAAATCTAACTCAATACCAGAATGCACTTGTTTAAGACCGTCAAAAACAGCACTTCCATCATCTATTCCATCAACTCCTCTAATAGATCTAGAAATAAAACGATCATCCCAGGTTGTAGTATATACATTTACATTTGCATTAATTATGCTGGACCTATAACCGTATCCCAATTCAAAGGAAGTAATTTTTTCATTTGAGGCATTCTTGTTGATATCATTTCCGAAATTTGGAAAAATAGCATCAAAAGTTGGCTGCCTTTCAATATAACCAGTATTAAAAAACACATTGTGCTCTTCGTTAATATTATAATTAGCCCCTCCTTTTACATAACCTCCTGTTTTCTTTTCTGTATCACTTACTACATTACCAACTTGATCAAAATAATCCGTTCTTTTATAAGACTGATTAGAAACACCTACTTGAAGAACAACAGATAACTTATCATCCTTTTTATATTCCGCAATACCATTAAATCCTTTCCATTTCACCTCTCCTACGTTATAATAGTCAATTTTATCACTTGTAAGACCTGTGTCATTAAAAGGGGATGCTTTAATAGTTTCTGTAACAATTAAACCGCCAGCCAAATTGTCGTTACCTGTACTAAAGTAACCATCCAATCCTAATAAATCATTTAGAACTCTATAGTGAAACCCTTTATAAGTTCTTAAATCAATCCCTGCTCCTAATGTCCAATTATCATTTAATTCATATTTTAAATTAGAAATAGCTCCATACCAATTATGAGAATTCATTGAAGCTCTTCTAATTGCTATACCACTATTTACACCATCATCTCTAAATCCATTTGACCCTAAAATTTGCCCTTCATAATCCCCTTCAACTCCATAAGGTGTACCTGACTTATTGTTTGCCACTATAGCGTCAAAATCAATCGTCCCTTCGGCAGTTCTATAAGGTAAATTTCCATCTGCTATAGCCTCTGTTAAATCTTTTCTAAAAGGGTTAATTCCAAAATTTCTACCTCTAGATCCTGTACCGCCCCCGCGACCCCATGATCCATAAAAAGAAGAAGATAAAGACAATTTATCATTAATGTTCCAATCCCAGTTAAGCGTCCCAATTGGTTTGCTATAAAAATTTCTTCTAAAAGTATATTCCTCACCATTTAATGTGCCCCAGTCACCATTAAATTTTCTAAACTCATCACCTCCAAAGTTTTGATAATCCCTAATAGATAAATTTAAAGTTCTTTGATTGTGCCATTGCGATGCACCAGTAAAAGTAAAGTTAAAAGCATGCTTTTCAGATGGTTTGTATCCGAAAGAAATTAGATAATTGTACCCTTCTCCTTCTGTACCATCCGCATAACCATCACCACTCCATCGACCTAATAATACACTAGTCGCCCATCCTTTTTCGTTCACTCCTGTATTATAGCCTACCACAGATTTGAAATAAGAATCATTACCTGTAGAAAAACCTATAAACCCTCCTTTTTCTTTTTCAGTACTTTTTGTAACAATAGTCATAGTACCTCCTACAGAAGGGACTGCTAATTTAGAAGCTCCTAATCCTCTTTGTACTTGTACACCAGAAGCAATATCTGATAATCCTTGCCAGTTAGACCAATACACCCATCCATTTTCCATATCATTAACAGGTTGTCCGTTAATAATAACTGCCAAATTTCTTTGATTAAAACCTCGTAAATTCAGTCTAGAATCACCATAACCTCCCCCTTGCTTTGTAGCATAAACTGATGGTGTAGCATTTAATATTTCTGGAAACTCTTGATTCCCAATTTTTAATTGAATTTCCTTAGCTGCAATTGTACTAACCGCTACTGGAGTTTCACGTTCTCTTGCCAAATCAATAACTCCAGATCCTACAACAACAACTCCTTCTAATTCTTCCGCATTTGGCTGTAATGAAATTGTTCCTATACTACCTGTCTTTGTAAAAGTAATATTCTTAGTAAAATACCCTAAGTAAGAAACAACTAATGTTCCTGTGTTTTGTCCTACTTCAATAGAAAAGTTTCCATCAAAATCTGCTGCTACTCCATTAGTAGTCCCTTGCACTGTTACGTTTGCTCCTGGAAGCGGACTCCCATTTTCTGCATCGACTACAGTACCTGTAATCGATCCTTGTGAAAATACAACTGCCGTAAACAAAAATGCGGCAATTAAGTGATACATTTTTTTCATACCCTAAGTGTTATTTGTTTTTAATTAACACTGCAAAAATGCTGTATTTTCAGCACTCAAGTGTTAACCCAATGTTAAATCAATTGTGATAAATTTAACATTAAAAAGTTGAAAATAGAATTAAATAACAATAAAATGTAGTATCGCTTCAAAATCTGTAAGAGATTTTGTTATTCTTTAAAGAATCTTAAAAGATTTAACGTAGATGCATCATGATTAGCAATTTCTGCATTGTTAATATCTTTCAAAACTGTGGTGGCTAATTGCTTACCAAGCTCAACTCCCCACTGATCGTAGCTAAAAATATTCCAAATTATTCCTTGTACAAAAATTTTATGCTCATAAAGAGCAATCAAAGCGCCAAGAGATTTTGGAGTAAGCTTATTTATTAAAAATGTATTTGTTGGTATATTTCCTTGAAATACCTTAAAGAGAAGTAATTTTTCAATTTCAACCTGAGACAACCCTTGGCTTGTTAATTCTTCACGCACCTCTTCTACCGATTTCCCATTAAGCATTGCCTCCGTTTGAGCAAAGAAATTTGCCATTAATTTGTTATGGTGGTCTTTGTCTCCGTAAAGAGATTCTTTATACCCAATAAAATCTGCTGGAATTAATTTTGTTCCTTGATGTATTAACTGAAAAAAAGCATGTTGAGAGTTTGTTCCTGGCTCCCCCCATACAATAGTACCAGTCTGGTAATTTACTTCATCCCCATTTCTATCTACACTCTTACCATTACTCTCCATAATTGCCTGTTGCAAATATGCAGAGAACCTACTTAAATATTGCGTATATGGTATAATAGCCTCTGTTTCCGCTCCAAGAAAATTATTATTCCAAACACTTATTAATGCCAATACAACTGGAATATTCTCACCAAAATCTGCCGTTTTAAAATGGGTGTCCATCTCGTTTGCACCCTCTAGTACAGCTTCAAAATTATCATAGCCAATCGCCAATGCAATAGATATACCTACGGCACTCCACAAAGAAAACCTTCCTCCAACCCAATCCCACATAGGAAATACGTTTTCTGGCGCAATTCCAAATTCAGCTATTTTAGTAGCATTTGTAGAAACTGCTGCAAAATGCTTGGCTATATCCTTTTCTGTTGTATTATTTTCCGAAGATAAAAACCATTTTTTAATTGTAATTGCATTGCTTAACGTTTCCTGAGTTGTAAACGTTTTAGATACTATAACAAAAAGTGTAGTTTCTGGGTTAAGTTCCTTTAATGTTTCATATACATGATCTCCATCTACATTACTTACAAAATGAACTTTTAAATGGTTTTTATAAAATTTTAATGCTTCTACAACCATTGCAGGTCCCAAGTCTGAACCTCCAATTCCTATATTAACAACATCTGTAAAAGCCTTATTTGTAAAACCTTTTTTAGTGCCAGAAATAACTGCCTCTGTAAAACTCTTTATTTGATTTTTAACCTGATAAATTTCTGGAACAATATTCACTCCATTTACCATAACTGTATCCGTTGCTTTTGCTCGCAATGCAGTATGTAAAACGGCTCTTCCTTCTGTCTGATTTATTATATCTCCTTTAAAACTCTTTCCTATAGCATCTTTCAGCCCAACCTCTTCTGCAAGAGACACTAATAATTGTAAGGTCTCCTCGGTGATTCTATTTTTAGAATAATCTACAAGAAAATCTTGCCACTCTATGGTAAATTTTTCTGCTCTTTTTTCATCAGAAGTAAAACAATCTTTTATCTGTATGTTTTTAATTTCTTTTAAGTGTTCTGTAAGTTTTTTCCAAGCTATTGTAGTGGTTGGATTAGTGTTTTGTAAAGGCATTTTTAATTCTCTGTTAGTAACATTTCTTCTAATTGTACATAATACTCAATACAATCTAATTGTGATTTTATAGGTACAATAAAATTTTTGAATTCTATTTTAAGCTGTTCCGAAATTGGTTCAGCAGCTGGAAGCTTTTCTCTTAATGGATCCACCTGTCTTCCGTTTTTCCAAAAGCGATAACATACGTGCGGCCCTCCAGTATTTCCTGTCATACCAATCCAACCAATTACATCTCCTTGCTTTACAAAATCTCCTCTTCTAACATTCTGATTTTTCATATGCAGATATTGCGTGCTATACGTACCGTTATGTCTAATTTTAACATACTTACCATTACCCCCTCTTCTGGTAGATTCTACTACAGTACCATTAGCCGTTGCAATAATAGGTGTCCCTATTCCCGCAGCATAATCGGTACCTTTATGTGGTCTTATTTTATAACCATAATATTTTATTCTTCTTTTTAAATTATATCTGGAAGATATTCTGCTAAACTGAACTGGAGCTCTTAAAAATGTTCTTCTTAAATTTTTTGCTTCATGATCAAAATAGTCTACTATATTCTTGGTCGAATCTGTTTCAAACTCAAAAGCATAAAAAGGTTCTCCATTATGTTCAAAGTATGCTGCTTCAATAGGCTCTGACCCAGCGTAAATAGAATCATTAATAAACCTTTCTTTATAAATAACTTTAAATTTATCACCTTTCTGAAGTCTAAAAAAATCAATTGTCCATGCGTAAATATCCGATAGATTATTTGTTATAGTATAATCAATTCCTTGATCCAAAATAGCTTCAGACAAGGATGTCGTAATAACACCTGAAGCCTCCCTTACTCTATAAGTAATTTTATTTTTTTTTCTATAGACTGAAATACTATCTCTAAAATCAACCACCGTATAATTTATAAGGTTATTTTGGTAAATAAATACCTGAGCAACCTCTGAAGTATCTTTTGATTTTAAAATAAGATAGGGCTTACCAACTGTTATCCTACGAACATCGAATGTATCTCTAAAATTTTCTGAAACCTTATAAATTTTAGCATAATCTACTTTGTTTTTCAACATAAGTTCTCCAAAACTATCGCCGTATTGAACCGTATCCCTATGTACTATAAAATTCTTTAGATTAAATCCAAACTTCTTTACCACTGGTTTTTCAACAACTTCTTTTAAAACTGTGGTTTCTTTTTCTGTAGAGTTATCTTTGCAAGACCCTAATACTAGCAAAGACAATAGTACCCCAAAATATTTATGCATTACTCTTTTTTACTTTTGTCTGGGTTAAAGATATGGTCTACCCATTGTTTTCCCCAATCATTTAACTCTTGTTTAGTATATAATTCTGGGAAAAATACGATTTTTTGAAAACTTGGAGGCAAAAACTTTTTCCAATTAGTTCCTCCAGTAGCATCCACATCTACATTTTCTTTTCTCAGATACCTGTGAGCGGAACCCATATGCATTAAAGGCCAGTTTACATTAGCATTAATATCCAATGCTTTTAAACCTTCTATTAGCTCCTTATTATTTTTGCTAGTTTCTGGTAATTGTTGAAGCTTTTGATAAATAGTACTTTCTTTATTTTCATTTGCAATCCTCATTAACCTTGGCGTATACCTATACTCAAACTGTTTTAAGGTTAAAGTTTTTTCTCCCGTTTCTTTATCTGTAGCTCCTTTTTTCCAATAAATATTTTCGAATAGCTCCTCAAGTGAATCATCAGCAGAATATATAGAACGCTGGGTATGGTGTACAAGATTCTCTAATGGCGTTGCATACAATTCTATCATTCTATATTGAGCAGATTGAAATCCACTAGCTGGTAAAAGAGCCATTCTATATTGTAGAAACTGCTCTCTTTCCATTCCATTAATCATAATGCTAAAAGAAGAAATTAGCGCTTTATAGTAATTATTAATACGCCTAACTTTCTCAATGAAAAAATCTAAGTTTTGTGATTTATCATCTGTAATTTGCTTCTGTTCATGCAGAATTAACTTAAAGTACAATTCTGTTATCTGATGGTACATTATAAAAATTTCCTCATCTGGGAAATGCGTTCTAGGAACTTGAATGCTTAAAAGCGTATCTAAGTGAATATAGTCCCAATAGGTAAGATATTTTTGATACAGTAACCCGTCTAAATAAGAGCTTAAATCTTGGCCCGAATTTTTATACTTTTCTTTTAATTTTAATAATTGATCTTCAATGTGTTCTTTATCCTTCATTAGAGTTTTTAATCCATTATAATTTTGAACTGATTCTTTAGTCCATTATAGCCATCTAAATCTGCTTTTATAGACCCGACTGCTAATTCTGCCTTTATTCTTATTGGTATTTTATTTTGATCATTAGAAACCCATAGAGACAGACTTTCTTTTTCTTTAAAGACCCTCCCAGATTGCACAAAAGGTCTAAATTTTAAACATTCTACCTTTCCGTATTTCGTTTTTAAAATCTCTTTTCCTAAGTATTTAAGTTTAAATGGAAATACACCATCATCGTCATACAACATTTTCAATTCAATAGATTGTCCTTCTACAAGGTCTTCCATTTCATAATTATTCCTAATGTAATAAAAAGCAGAAATTAAATCTTGAACATTTTCCTCAAAAGTAACGTTAAGTTTTTTATTATTCTTTTTGTCATTAATTATAGCAACATCATTTTCATAATCAAAATTTATTTCTACATCTTTCGTATAACCTCCTTCATTAATTTTACGAACAAATTTATATGGCTTACCATCTTCTTTTCCAAAGTAACTCTCGTAAGTATCGTCTACTTTAAAAAAAATACTTGCCAAACCAGTTGTTTTCCCTTTTCCAACCACATGGTAAACAGGAACACCTCTAATAGTATCACTAGAAATTTTTAACGTAACAGAACTTGCATTAAAAAAACCATAATGCATGCGGAATTTGAGCCATTCTCCAGCTTTAAATGAGGATTCATTTTGCTGTGCACAAACTGAAAAGCCAATTAATAAAAAAAGTAAATATATCTTGTTTTTCATCCTAAATATATTAAAGTAAAAATAATGAATCTCTTCTAAACCAATATGGTTTGTATGTAATAAAACAAAAATTATTCCAAAGTATTGCACAAAAAAAAGCCCAGCTAAATAACTGGGCTTTTCCTAAATAACCAACCAAACTTTAAATTATGAAATATCACCACTTAAAGTTGCAAGGGAACCACCCCCTACGCCTGCAAAGTTATTATATTAAACAACTCATTCCGTGTCTTTAACGTATTTTAACTTTCCCATTAACGGTTATTTATGATTTATAGTAAACAATTATGTATTTATTAAGAAAATAATATAAATCTGAAGATATTCTCTTTTCTCTAGTAAGTCCCTGCACTTAGAGTTCTCTTCTTAAAACCAGAATCCTATACTGAAATAAAAATTACTGTTTTTTCCTTCTGGCGACCAAGAATACAAAATTTCTACGGGTCCTATAAAAGATTCCAATCCATAACCAAATGCATATCCGGTATAATCAGGAGCAGTAAACCAATCTCCCAATCTAAAAAGATCATCATCTACATTGGCAAAATTAGCAGCAAAAAGTATGTGGTTTTTTGGAATAAATTCATAATCTAACCTCCCATATGCTTTTACATAACTATTTCCTGGTAAACTTAAAAAATCGTATCCAAAAAATGGCGTGAAATTATTTATTAGCTTATTTCCATAGCCCCCAAGAACAAAATCGAGTGTTTTCACTTCGGATGTCCCTAGTTTAAAACCACCTTCCGTTTCTATATTAAGTGCTAGTTTTGGAAAAATAGAAAAGGCCCCGCCCATTCTTGCTTTTGCAATAGGGAATTCTTTAAAATTACCTATAAAATTTGATGAGAACAGGTAAAAATGAAAATCACCTTCAAAAAACACTCCTTTACTTGGGTAGTGCTTATTATTATAGGTGTCTACAGTAACTCTACCATAAGCAGCAAAGTAATTACTCTTTTCAAAAAATGTTCTTTTCCCTTCAGGCTTTTCTGGATTAGCCGTTCCATCCTCAAGAACCCCTAATGTCTTTGTACTATATTTCAGGTATTTATGCTCTACTCCTAAACGAATAGTATAATCTTTCTTAAGAATTGTTTGCACATAAAACTGATTTGTTAAATCACTGGCTTCAAAATTAACAGTATTAATATTTAAATTTTCTACAGCATCAAAATTCGAGGTTAATACACTATAGTTAATTTGTTTTTCGAACTCATTATATGCTGATTTAACTCCAAAACTCCAATAAATTCCTTTATCTACATGATACTCCATATTGTACCTTATATTATCTCCAATAATAAAATCTATAGAACCAACATCATCATTCATTAACAGATTTTTTCTAGTAAGATTAATTAAGGCAGAACTCAAATATAAATCGTCATAATGTATCCCTAGGCGTATGTAATTTTTAACAGAGTTTTCTTTTAGATTTAATACCAAATCTACATTATCTGCATTTTTCTGTAAGCTGTATCTAATAGTTTTAAAATTTCCTGTGGCAGACAAATTGTTAATACCTTCCGTTAGCTTTTTAAAAGTTATTTTCTTGTTTAAATCAAATTTAAGTGTTCCTTTAATATAGCCCCTTGTGTAATTATTATTACCATGTAGTAGCAATTCCTTTATAGTTATAGAATCATTTTCTCTAAAAGAATTTACTCGTGTTTTTATTCTCCCTTTTTGTTTTTTTGCCAATTCTTCCAAAGCAGCAAATTTCTCCCTAGCAGCAAAGACCCCGTTATATATAATCTCTTCCCCCATGCCAAAATCTATAACCGTATAACCATCCATGTCTGGTTTTATATAAATATCTGTGCTTTTAGATTTTTCAACCATATCTTTTACAGTCCTATAATTATTAATCTGTAAAATTATTTCCATTGCAGATGTAAGAGATTCTCTTTTAGACAGCCCTTGTTGCACATCTACACCTATAATAACATTTGCTCCAGCATCTAATACTTCACGAACGGGATAATTATTCACAACGCCACCATCTACCAGTATCCTCCCTTCTATTTCTGCAGGCTCAAACAAAGAAGGAAACGTACCACTAGCCATAATAACTTCTGGCAAATACCCTTTTTTAAATAATACCTCTTCTCCCGTTTCGATATCTGTTGCAACGCACAAAAAAGGAATAGGTAGTTTCTTAAAATCTCTAACATCTTTTACATGGTAGAGTAATCTTACCAGCTCATTATATATATTTTGTCCGCTAGAAATTGCCTGTGGAATAGATATTTTAAAATTATTAAAAGGAAGAGTTAGTGCATATTTCTCTGCAATAGTTTTTTCATAGTATGTTTTTGTTTTTCTTGGGATATCATCTTTTATTAGCTCATCAAAATCAATAACTCTAAAAATAGAATCTAACTCCTTTGCCGAATACCCCGAGGCATATAGAGCACCAACAATGGCACCCATGCTCGTGCCACCAATATAATCTATTTTTACACCTGCCTCTTCAATAACTTTTATTGCTCCAATATGCGCAAGTCCTTTGGCGCCACCTCCGCTTAAAACCAAACCAACCTTTACCTCTTTTTCCTCTATATTTTGTGAAAACAATATAGATTGAAAAAATAAAAAAAATGCAATACATTTAATTTTTAGCATACTGTTAAGATACATTATTTACGAAATGTTTCATGAATTTTTTTCGCTTTTACTTCGCCTACCACTATTGTTAAGTTTTCTATAGAAGCTTCTTTTATTCGCTTTACAGATTTAAACTTTTGCAATAGTGCTTGTGCCAATTTTTGTCCAATACCATCTATGCGCTCCAATTCTGAATTTATAGCTGCTTTACTTCGTTTGTTTCTATGAAGAGTTATTCCAAAACGATGGGCTTCATTTCTTAATTGCTGAATAATTTTAAGCGACTCAGATTTTTTATCCAAGTATAGAGGAATAGAATCTTCTGGAAAATATATTTCCTCTAAACGCTTAGCTATACCTATTACAGCAATTTTTCCTCTTAGATTAAGTCTGTCCAAACTTTTAACTGCAGAAGACAACTGTCCTTTACCACCATCTATAACTATTAGTTGTGGTAATGACTGGTTCTCCTCTAACAACCTCTTATAGCGCCTAAAAACAACCTCTTCCATAGAAGCAAAATCATCTGGACCCTCAACTGTTTTTATATTATAGTGCCTATATTCTTTCTTTGCAGGTTTACCATCTTTAAAAACAACACATGCAGCAACGGGGTGCGTTCCTTGTATATTAGAATTATCAAAACATTCAATATGTCTAGGTTCATAAGAAAGACGTAAATCTTTTTTCATTTGCCCCATAATTCTGTTACTATGTCTTTCTGGATCAATTATTTTAATTTGTTTGAATCGCTCTTGTCTATAAAACTTAGCATTTCTCTCAGACAGGTCAAGAATTCTTTTTTTATCCCCTAATTTAGGTACTGTTACTTTTATACCTTGTTCTGTTGTAATTGTAAATGGAACATAAATTTCTTTGGATTGTGATTTGAACCTACTCCTTATTTCTATTATTGTTAGCTGAAGTAGATCTTCATTAGTTTCGTTAAGTTTCTTTTTTATTTCTATAGTATGAGAACCAATAATAGACCCATGTGAAAGTTGTAAAAAATTAACATAGGCAAAAACATCATCAGAGATAATAGAAAAAACATCCACATTGTTAATTTTAGGATTAACAACTGTAGTTTTAACCTGGTAATTTTCTAAAACTTGAATTTTCTCCTTTATCAATTGCGCTTCTTCAAATTTCATTTCTTCCGCAAGTGCCTTCATCTGCATTCTAAAATATCTAAGAGAAGATTTAAAATCACCTTTAATAATTTCTCTAATATCACTTATCTGCCGGTTATAGTCCTCTTCTGTCTGAAGATTTTCACAAGCTCCTTTACAGTTTCCAAGATGATACTCTAAACACAATTTGAATTTTCCTGCCTTTATTTTTTCTTCTGAAAGGTAATAATTACACGTTCTAAGTGGGTAAACACTTTTTATTAAATCCAATAGAACTTTAACCGTTTTCATACTAGTATAAGGGCCAAAGTATTCTGAACCATCTTTTATAAGGTTTCTGGTAGGAAACAATCTCGGAAATCTTTCCTTTTTAATGCAAATCCAAGGATAGGTCTTATCATCTTTAAGTAGTACATTATATCTTGGTTGGTACTTTTTTATTAAATTATTCTCTAATAATAAAGCATCCGATTCTGTTAAAACAACAATATGCTTTATGTTTATAATTTTCTTTACAAGTACGCGTGTTTTACCAATTGTATGTGTTTTCGTAAAATAAGAAGAAACTCTCTTTTTTAAATTTTTAGCTTTCCCTACATATAATATTTTTTCATCCAAATCATAAAACTGATATACTCCAGGACCATTAGGCAATGTACTAAGTTGAACTTGAATTGGAACTTCTAACATAAAATAAACTGAATTCTCATCTAATTAAAATAAGTATAGTTAAGGTACAGCGTTTTTTTTAACATCTCCGTACTATTTTTCCTTTTTAACAGAACATTTTTTCAAAATATAAAAAATACAAAAAGCACATTTTAATGTTTTTATACCATGCACTCACATGTTTCGAAAATCTTCAATTAGCATATTATCATTTTTCTCGATTTTTATCTATAAAACATCGCTTTTACCCAAAGAAAACATATGATTTACAATTCAAATAGGTAAACTTTTGTTAAATATTAAAAACATTAACTTTTTTATCGAGTCTAAATTACAAATCGATATTTCATTCGAAATAAACATAATTAGCTGTATATCAGCCTGTTTATAGATTTGACTACTGAATATTTATTAATTTAAGGTAACGAATTTGTTAACTTATTCATAAAAAACATGCATTTCATCGAGATAAATGTGCGTTTCATAGGGTTCATATGTTTTTTTTCTTTACATTTATAACATCAAAATTTATTATCGCATGGACAATTATATCATCACACTAGGCACATATTTAATTTTAATGTTATTCTTCAAGATTTACTTTTCAGTAGCTATAAAAGAATAGTTTTATAAAAATCAGTTACAATAGAAAACCTAAAATTTAGTCGACAAACTTATGTTGAAGAAAGAATTACGGTTAAAATATATTGCGCTTAGAAATTCATTATCTTCCTCAGATTTATCTAGCTTAAGTATTGCTATAGCTAATAAAATTATTCATTTGCCTGTTTGGGAGTTTAACTATTTTCACCTTTTCTTAAGCATTAAAGACAAAAAAGAGATAGATACAGACTATATACTTTCTATTCTCCAAGGAAGGGATAAAAACGTTATTATCCCGAAAATTACAAGTAATAGTAATTTAATTAATTTCCTGCTTACAGATAATACGGTTATTAAAATAAACTCTTGGGGGATTCCAGAACCTGTTGATGGCATAGAAGTTCCCGCTAATAAAATTGAGGTCGTATTTGTCCCTCTTTTAGCTTTTGACACCTTAGGAAATAGAGTTGGATACGGAAAAGGGTTTTACGATAATTTTCTAGAATCTTGCCCTGAAAATGTTATAAAAATTGGACTTTCCTTTTTTGAAGCAGAAGAAAAAATTGACGGTATCCGTACAGAAGACATCCCTTTAGATTACTGCATTACTCCTAATAAAACATATAAATTCTAAGAATCTATTGTTTCCGATTTTAGCTTTTCTTCATCGTTATTAAAGACTTTTCTGTTGAATAAAAGCAATACAATTACTCCTGTACAAATAGACATATCTGCAATATTAAAAACAGGAGCAAAAAAATGAAAAGCATTCCCTCCAAAATAAGGCACCCATTCTGGCCATGTAGTATCTATCATGGGAAAATAAAGCATATCTACAACTTTACCATGAAATAAAGAACCATAAGGGTCGCTAGAAAATAAGGTTGCCACTTTATTAAAACTATCATCAAATATTGCTCCGTAAAAAACAGAATCTATAATATTTCCCAAAGCCCCTGCGAAAATTAAACAAACCGTGAAGATTAATAATTTTGACTCTTTTTTCCTAACCGTCTCGTATAGCCAATAACCAATTCCTGCTATTGCAAATATTCTAAATATTGTTAAGATGAGTTTTCCAATTGTATCGGAAACAGGTACCAAATCACTTAATTTAAAACCCCATGCTGCTCCTTCATTCTCTATAAACAGAATCTTAAACCAACTAAATACTTCTACCGACTCCTGATATGTAAAATGAGTTTTAATATAAATTTTACTTATCTGATCTATTACTAAAATTACTGCTATAAGCAGTAATGACTTTCTTAAGCTCATTCCTTAAATTATAGGTTATTCAAAAATAAGTATATTATTTGGTTTTATGCAAGTCAATATCACCTGTAGTCGTAGTTAACAGAAAATTAGTGTTTCCTTCTGGAATATTCTCTCTAGATATAACGCCATACTTGCTTTTTGCGTTAATAGTTGCAGCGGAACTTACAACACTAATATCACCACTTTGCGTAATTACTTCTATGCTGCCATCAACATTGTCTAGTATACATTTGCCGTCTGAGAGGCTTATTTTAATATGCTCATAACTACCTCTAACTCTTAGATTAGAGCTAGTACCGTACATTTGAATTATTTTATACTCAGGGATTGTTATTCTCATAGAAATAGAAACAACTTTATGAGCACTCAATTTATCATTCAGATTAATAAAATTAGGCTGAAACCCTGCACTAATAACTAAAGTTGCCCCGTTTTCAACAATTTTAAGCAATAAATCGTCTTTATACTCTCCTTCTATACTAACCTCAGCTGAAACCTCAGCAACATCTGCAGTAGTAATAAGGACTTCAAAACAATTATTTGTATCTACTTGAATACTCCTTATTACAGGATTCAAAATAGATTTTTTTATAGTTTTTTGCGCACTCACCCCCCCCAAAAAAAGTAGTATAAAAATGTAAAAAGTATATTTCATTTGTTATAACAAAATAGACCTGTTAGGTTTAAAAAACCTAGCAGGTCTATTCCTTAAAAAGGCTTATAGCTTCTTACTTTTGTATATTCTTAGCTTCTATGCTTAACGTTGCATGAGGCACTAATTTTAATCGTTCTTTATTAATTAACTTACCAGTTACTCTGCACACGCCATAGGTTTTATTTTCTATTCTTAGCATTGCATTTTTTAAGTCTCTAATAAACTTTTCTTGTCGTATAGCTAATTGTGTATTAGCTTCTTTACTCATTGTCTGCGAACCTTCTTCAAACGCCTTAAATGTAGGCGAAGTGTCGTCTGTGCCATTGTTGCCGTCGTTCATATAAGAACTCTTTAAAAGCTCTAAATGACCTTTTGCCTTTTCTATTTTTTCTTCAATAAGCACCTTAAACTCTTCTAAATTTTTATCGGAGTATCTAACTTTTATCTCATGAATCATAGTCTTTAGTATTTATTAATAAGCAGTTTGGTTTTAACATTATCAAAAGCAATTTCTATGCCATTTTCTAGTTTTTCTTCAAAATCTAAAACTGCTGTTAAGGTTTCTGTTTTTATATAATCTAAATTATTTTCCACAGCGGTCTCTACTAAACCATCTTTCAAGACTTTAACAACAATCTTATCTGTAACTTCAAATCCAGATTCTTTCCTTATATTCTGAATTCTGTTTACCAATTCTCGTGCAATTCCTTCTTCTCTTAAGGCAGCATTAATGGTAACATCCAAAGCAACAGTTATCTGTCCAGAACTTGCTACCAACCACCCTTCAATATCTTGAGAAGAAATCTCTACATCTTGAAACTGTAATTTAATACTTTTATTATCTAAATCGAGCATTATTTCGCCCAACTGCTCAATTTTTTTAATATCATTTTGACCCAACTTAGCTACAGCCTGCGCTACAAGTTTCATGTCTTTACCAAAACGGGGGCCTAAAGTCTTGAAATTAGGTTTTATTTTTTTTACAATAATGCCAGATGCATCATCTAACAACTCTATTTCTTTTACATTAACTTCTGATTTTATTAAATCTGCAACTGCCAGAATCTCTTCTTGTTGCTTCTTATCTAAAGCAGGAATCATTATTTTTTGCAACGGCTGTCGTACTTTTATTTTTTCCTTTTGACGAATAGATAATACTAAAGAAGAAATAATTTGTGCTTTTGCCATTTTACTCTCCAATTCGGTATTCACCATCGTTGGATTATACACAGGAAAATCTGCCAAATGAACACTTTCAAAAGCTTCTTTTTGCGTTGTTCCTGTTAAATCTTTGTATAGCCTGTCCATAAAAAATGGCGCTACTGGGGCAGATAATTTTGCAACAGTAATTAAACAGGTATAAAGAGTTTGGTAAGCAGATAACTTATCTTCTTGATAATCTCCTTTCCAAAAACGTCTTCTACTTAAACGAACAAACCAGTTGCTAAGGTTCTCTTGCACATAATCAGAAATTGCACGGGTTGCTCTTGTAGGTTCATAGTCAGCATAAGCTTCATCTACTTTACGTATTAAGGTATGTAACTCCGAAAGAACCCATTGGTCAATTTCTGGACGTTCTTCTAAGGGAATCTCTGCTTCGCTATACTTAAACCCATCAATATTTGTATACAATGCAAAGAAGGAATAAGTATTATAAAGTGTTCCGAAAAATTTACGCTTTACCTCTGCAATTCCCTCTATATCAAATTTTAAATTGTCCCATGGATTTGCATTAGAAATCATATACCAACGCGTGGCATCTGCGCCATGTGTATTCATAGTTTCTATTGGATCCGCTGCATTTCCTAAACGTTTAGACATTTTCTTACCACTCTTGTCTAATACCAAACCATTAGACACCACATTTTTATATGCTACAGAATCAAAAACCATTGTAGAAATAGCATGTAAGGTATAAAACCAACCACGTGTCTGATCTACTCCTTCTGCAATAAAATCGGCAGGAAAAGTCTCTCCTTTATCAATAAAATCTTTATTCTCGAAAGGATAATGCCATTGTGCATACGGCATAGAACCACTATCAAACCACACATCTATTAAATCGCTTTCGCGTTTCATAGCTTTACCAGACGGAGAAACCAATATAATTTGGTCTACTATATTTTTATGAAGATCAATTTTGTCATAATTCTCTTCAGACATATTACCGACTTCAAAACCTGCATAAATATCTTCTTTAAGAACACCAGCCGTAATTGCTTTAGTCATCTCCTTTTTCAGCTCTTCTACAGAACCTACCATAAGCTCTTCTTTGCCGTCTTCTGTCCTCCAGATAGGCAATGGTATTCCCCAATATCTAGATCTAGAAAGATTCCAATCGTTAGCATTTTTCAGCCAATTTCCAAATCGTCCTTCACCAGTAGATTTAGGTTTCCAATTAATAGTATCATTAAGAGTAACCATTCTCCCCTTTACATCCGTGACTTTTATAAACCAAGAATCTAACGGATAGTATAGTATTGGCTTGTCCGTTCGCCAGCAATGCGGGTAACTATGCACATACTTTTCAACTTTAAAAGCCTTATTTTCTTCTTTTAATTTAATGGCTAATTCTACATCTATAGAACGTTCAGGAGCTTCACCATCTTCATAATATTCATTCTTTACATACTTACCGCCAAAAGGTCCTAATTCTGGTCTAAATTTCCCTTGTAAATCTACTAACGGAACTGGATTTCCATTCTCATCTAGCACCAATAACGGTGGTATTTCTGGTTTCGCTTGTTTTGCCACTAAAGCATCATCTGCACCAAAAGTAGGCGCTGTATGTACAATCCCAGTACCATCTTCTACTGTAACGAAATCTCCCGAAATAATTCTAAAAGCATTTTCTGGATTCTCATACGGAAGTGCATATGGCAATAATTGTTCGTATTTTACACCAACAACATCTGCACCTTTAAACTCTTTCCCTACTAAGTAAGGTATCTTTTTATCTCCTTTACTAAATGTTGCTAATTCTTCTTCTGAAGTGACAGCAACATATTTTCCTGAAAACTGTTTTCCTACTAAATTCTTAGCTAAAACTAAATTTACAGCTTCAAAAGTATATTGATTAAAAGTTTTAACAACTACATAATCTATTTTAGAACCAACGGTTAATGCAGTATTCGATGGCAACGTCCAAGGAGTTGTAGTCCATGCTAAAAAATGAATATCTCCTTTTATCTCTTCTAAAAAACTAGGTAACGACGATGCTATCGCTTTAAACTGAGCAACAACAGTAGTGTCTGTTACATCTTGATACGCTCCTGGCTGATTTACCTCATGGGAACTTAACCCTGTCCCTGCCTTAGGAGAATATGGTTGAATAGTGTATCCTTTATAAACTAATTTTTTATCGTAAATCTGTTTTAACAACCACCAAACAGACTCCATATACTTAGACTTATATGTAATATATGGATCTTCCATATCTACCCAATAGCCCGTTTTTTCAGTCATTTCATTCCAAACATCTGTATATTTCATTACAGCTTTTTTACAAGCTGCATTGTATTCTTCTACAGATATTTTCTTTCCAATATCTTCTTTAGTAATTCCTAATTCTTTCTCTACACCCAATTCTATTGGTAGTCCATGTGTATCCCAACCGGCTTTTCTTTTTACCTGAAAACCTTTCATGGTTTTATAACGTGGAAAGATATCTTTTATAGTACGTGCCATTACATGGTGAATGCCAGGCATACCGTTTGCAGATGGTGGTCCTTCGTAGAAAACGAAACTCTCTTTACCCTCTCTATTCGTTACACTTTTTTCAAAAATGCTCTGTTCCTTCCAGTAACTTAAAATTTCTTCTGCTACTTTTGGTAAATTCAATCCTTTATACTCTGCAAACTTCATAACAACTGCTTCAAATACTACAATTTAAGAGTGCAAAATTAAAACTTTAGATTGACTTTATGTATATAAAGTCTGTATTTACTCTTCAATACTATTATTAAGATGGTTATAGAAACATCCAGACCTCTAATTTTATCCGTATATTTATTATTAAAATAGTATAAACACTAAACACTAAACATTAAAAAAATGAAAAAAGTAATTTTAAGTTCTATGTTAATGCTTGCAGCGAGCATTTCTTTCGTTTCTTGTAGAGAAACAGCAGAAAAAGCAAAGGAAGCAACGGAACAAGCTGCTGATGCTGCTGACACTGCAATTGATAATGCTGGTGATGCTGTTGACAACGTTGCTAACACTGCAGGTGATGCTCTAGATAAAGCAGGTGATGCTGCTGGAAATGTAATTGACAAAGCTGGTGAAACTGTTGATAGTGCAAAAGATGCTGCTGGAAACGTAATTGACAAAGCTGGTGAAACTGTTGACAGCGTAAAAGATGCTGCTGGAAACGCAATCGACAAAACGAAAGAAGGAGCTGAAAACATTAAAGAAGGAGCTAAAAAACTTGGAAAAGACGCTAAGGGCGCTTTAGATAAAACTAAAGAAAAAGCTACTGAAATTAAAAATACAATTAAAAACTAAGCTAAAATATTCTTAGATTTTGATTCGTGAAATATTAGCCCAGCTTAGCTGGGCTTTTTTTGTATCCCTTAAGACCAATAGTAGGTTATCTGCCTACGATTAAAACTTATACCCCACTCCCAAAATAAGATTTGTCCCTGCAGCAACAATCCCCGAAGAATAGGTTCTGTAACGCTCATTTGTAATGTTCTCTATTGCTAAAGAAGCCTTTAAAGAGTTTGTAATTATATATTGTGAACGAAGATTTACGGTAAGCCACGAAGGAGAATAAGGATTTCCATTAGAATCTTCCGCATAAATATAAGTTTTCTTTTTCTCTGAAAAAGCCAAATCTTCAAATGCTATTTCGCCATTATAATTTATAAAAATATCTGCTTTTAATCGTTGGTTTTTCCAAATAACATGAACATCTCCAAAAGTAGGAGCCACATGTCTTCCAGGAGATTCTGAACCATCTGCTTCCTCTTCTATTCCTTCAGTAATAGTTAGATTAGAAGTTATGGATAAGTTCTCTGTTAAAAACGCTTCTACACCCATTTCAAAACCGTAAACATACGCTTTCGCAGCATTTTGTATCGCCTGCACATTACTTAATTCTCCTTTATATTCCATATGGGATTGCTCTTGAAACTGAAAATCTCTTCGTACTAAAGCATCTACTAAATACGTGTAAAAAGCAGCTCCCTTAACCACAACCTTATCATTAAAGTTTTTCTGTATTCCAAATTCTGTATTATATGCATATTCTGCTTCCAAATCTGGATTTGGCACCAAAACAGAGCCAGGTTCAGAATCAAACACCTTACCAATATCATCAATATTTGGTGCTCTAAATCCTGTAGATCCGTTTAATGTAAGTTGAAAATTCTCTTTAAGAAACCAACTAATTCCAACACTTCCTGTCAATGCTCCTGTACTTAAATTAGCATCATCAAAAGGAAAAAGGTAAAAAGTTTTGTCGAACATTGCATTTATCCAAACACTACTATACCGAAGTCCTGTAAGTAATGTGAAATTTGGTCTTGCTTTATATTCTGCATTTACATATGCCGCCAAGGTCTGCCATGTAGATCCGTTTGGATATCTAGATGGCCCTATACTAATTTCATTTAATAAAATATTTTTCTGTTCTCCCAAGGAATTTACTTTATTAAAGATATATTCTCCGCCATAATAAAGCTTAAGACTGCCCATTCTTTTATTTTCAAAATCTATATTGGCAGAAATAGCATCCACTTTTTCTTTTGTAGAATACAATATTGGGCTGTTAAAATCTCTATCATTTCTACTTTCTTCAAAACGTTGGTATGCCGTAGTAATTTTTAATCCGTCGTAGAATTTACCTTTTCCTTTTTTATAAATTTGAAGGTTTCCCATAAACCATTTCTGAGGTCCATAATACCATTCTGCAGAGCGCAAACCAGTCTTAGTCTTATTTGGTCTAATAAGTCGGTCATACCTAGCATAATTTGAGGTTTCCGAAAAATGGAGCCCCAGATTCACATCCCAATTATGATTTGGTTTATACGTAATTTTTTGTAAAATATTAATTTGGTTGTACCCCGATGAAATTTGATTTCTAGGGGTAGAATTTTGCATTAGAATATCGACACCATTCTTTTGAACAACATACTCTTTTCTTAAATAAGAATCTGGACCATTTTTTCCCATCATCAAATCATCAAATCGATTATAAGAAGCGCTAGTTAATAGTGCCCATTTTTTCTTTCCAATATTAAAATCGAAATGATAAGTGCTTTCATCATTTGCTGAAGCAAATCGATAATTTGTATTTCCAGAAAAACTCAAACTCTCATTCGTAGAGAATCGAGGTGCCTTTGTAAAAAAATTCATAACGCCGCCTAAAGCATCACTTCCATAAATTACGGATCCAGGTCCAAATATTACTTCTGTATTCTTTATAGTAAAAGGATCAATAGAAATAATATTCTGTACATTACCTCCCCTAAAAATAGCATTGTTCATGCGAACACCATTTACTGTAATTAAGAGTCTGTTTGTAGCAAAACCTCTAATCATAGGACTTCCTCCTCCTAACTGACTTTTTTGCACAAAAACTTTTCCACTATTCTGTAATAAGTCTGCAGATGTTTGTGGATTTTCAAACTGAATTGTTTTGGCATTAATAGATACAATCTTCTGAGGAATGTCTTTCTTTTGTTGTTCCCATTTAGATATGGACATTACAACCTCATCTAACTCTTCTGCTTTCAAAATTAAATGCAACTTATATCCTCTTCTTAATAATTGGGCCTTGGAAACTTTTCGTAATTCGTAACTAAGGTGTCTAAAAATAATACGTTCATTCTTCTTGAAAAATGACACATCACACTCCCCTTTAGAATCGGTTAAAATGGTCTTTGTTTTATCCGTATTATAAACCGCAACATTTGGAATAGGTTCTTTTGTTTCCTCATCCAAAACAACAATTTTTTGAGCAGAAACAACTTGGAATACAAGTAAAATAAATATGAAACTTAACTTTTGCATACTAGCTAAAAACTTCATTTAAAACAGTAAGAGATCTGGGGTTTCTAAATCCCTGCAAATGTAACTCAAAATAAAGAATAAGTGACTTCAATAATTTTTGCCTATTAACTTTATTCATCTTAATTGTATGAATAGTATCAAAATTTATGCCTAAGAAGGTTTTAAAATAATATAAATTTTCTCCTGTAATCATTGGAGATAAAGATTCGCGCAATACAAACTCTCCTTCTAACAAATCAAAATAGGGCATTTCAACTTTAGGAATCTCAGGATAAAATCCCATATATTTGGTTAAAGAAAGAAGAAAAAACAAATGAAAATTAGAAATATCATCGTGCGTATCTAACCACTGAAACGATGCTTCGAGAAACCTATAAAGCTCCGGGTTACTTTCTTCTTCTAAAATACTATTACTAAGCATTTCCGCTAAAAAGAAAGTCATAGAATTCTTAACAATATGGGTATGCAGTGTCTTGTAATGATAATTCACTTTGGCTTCACGAATACTTTCCAAAGTGCCTTTATTCCTATGATTCACGACAATCTCTAACTGGGTCAGCGGTTGAAAATACGCTACTTTAACCTTCCCTTTTTTTGAGGTTAAAACCCCTCTTAACATATAAGATTTAATTCCATCAACCTCTGTAAAAGCTTTAACAATTAAGTTAGTATCTCCGTATTTTATGGCAGATATAACTATGGCTTTTGTGGTAACTAACATGGTTGTTTTGTATAGAGATTACGAAGATAAATATATAGCCATTAAGTTAAAACAAAAAAGCTTCTTAGAAATTTCTAAGAAGCTTTTTTATTTATAAAAAGGTAACTTTTAAATTACTCCCTGTGCTAACATAGCATCTGCTACTTTAACAAAACCAGCAATATTTGCTCCTTTTACATAGTTACAATATCCGTTTGCATCTTTCCCGTATTCAATACAAGAATTATGAATTTCTTCCATAATGTCTTTTAATCGAGTATCTACCTCTTCTCTTGTCCAACTAATTCTTAAAGAGTTTTGAGACATTTCTAAACCCGAAGTTGCAACCCCACCAGCATTTGATGCTTTTCCTGGAGCAAACAAAATCTTTTTGTCATGGAAAACAGAAATAGCTTCTGGTGTAGAAGGCATATTCGCTCCTTCCGCAACACAGATACATCCATTTTTAACAAGGGCTTCTGCACTTGCTCCATCTAACTCATTTTGAGTAGCACATGGTAAAGCAATATCACAAACTATATTCCAAGGGGTTTTTCCTTTATGAAATTCCGCAGAAGGGTATTTATTTACATATTCTGAAATTCTACCTCTTCTGTTATTTTTAAGATCCATAACAAAAGCCAATTTCTCTTCATTTATACCATCTTTGTCATAAATAAAACCTTGAGAATCTGATAAAGTTAAAATTGTTGCTCCTAACTGAATTGCTTTTTCTGCAGCATATTGCGCTACATTTCCAGAACCAGAAATAACCACTTTTTTACCAGAAAAACTAGTGTTTTGCGTTCCTAGCATACTATTTGCAAAGTATACCGTACCATAACCAGTAGCTTCTGGACGGATTAAAGAACCACCCCAAGAGCGACCTTTACCCGTTAATACTCCTGTAAACTCGTTTCTAATTTTCTTATACATTCCAAACAAGAATCCTATTTCTCGTCCACCAACACCAATATCTCCCGCAGGAACATCTGTATTAGGGCCAATATGTCTAGACAATTCGCCCATAAATGCATGGCAAAAACGCATTACTTCATCATCTGACTTTCCCTTAGGGTCAAAATCCGAACCACCTTTACCACCACCCATTGGTAGTGTTGTTAAACTATTTTTAAACACTTGTTCAAAGGCAAGAAATTTTAAAATACTTGCATTAACAGAAGGGTGAAAACGCAATCCGCCTTTATAAGGTCCAATTGCAGAATTCATTTGAACTCTATACCCCCTATTTACATGTATTTCACCTTTGTCATCAACCCAAGAAACTCTAAAAGAAATTAATCTTTCTGGCTCTACCATCCTTAAAAGGATATTTTTACCATTATAGATATCCTTTTTTGCGATATACGGTATAACAGTTTCTGCTACTTCTTGAACGGCTTGGATAAATTCTGGCTCATGTCCGTTACGAACTACAACCTCATCCATGAATGCTTTAATCTTTGCTTCCATATTAAACTTGATTAGCTTTAATTTTGCTGAATTAAAAATATAACGGCAAAATTATGCTATTCCTATAATTTAACCCTCATTTTTTTTAAATTTCGTTAAAAAATTATCCTATGGCCTGTTTTAAGTCGCTAATTAAATCTGCCTCATCTTCTATACCTACACTTAAACGTATTAACGCATCTACAATACCATTCTTTTCTCTTTCTTCCTTAGGGATACTTGCGTGTGTCATACTTGCCGGATGTCCCGCCAAACTTTCTACACCTCCTAAAGATTCCGCTAACGTAAAAACTTGTAATTTTTCTACTATTTTAATGGCATCCTCATAACTATTTCCTTTAGTTACAAAAGAAATCATTCCGCCAAAATCTTTCATCTGACTTTTTGCAATTTCATGATTTACATGGCTCTTAAATCCAGGCCAATATACTTTTTCAATTTTAGGGTGATTTACTAAATATTCTGCAACAGCCTTTCCATTTTCACAATGGCGTTGCATTCTAACATGTAGTGTTTTAATTCCTCTAAGCACTAAAAAACTATCCATAGGACCACAAACGGCACCACTAGCATTCTGAATAAAATATAATTTGTCTGCTAATTCTTTATCCTTTACAATCAAAGCGCCTACAACCACATCACTATGACCACCTAAATATTTTGTTGCAGAATGCATCACTATATCGGCTCCTAAATCTAAAGGTCTTTGTAAATACGGAGTTGCAAAAGTGTTGTCTACCGCTAACAAAAGGTTATTCTTTTTAGCAATTTTAGAAACGGCTACTATATCTATAATGTTCATCATAGGATTAGTAGGTGTCTCTAACCAAATCAGTTTTGTGTTTTCAGTTACATATGCTTCAATATTAGAAGCCTTCTGCATTTCTACATAATGAAATTTAATTCCATATTTCACAAAAATAGAGTTGTACAATCGGTAACTTCCTCCATACAAATCATTTGTAGAAATAACCTCATCCCCAGGGTTTAATAGCTTAATAATAGCATCTATGGCGGCCAAACCACTTGCAAAAGCTAAACCATAATCACCGTTTTCTATACTTGCCAATGAATTTTCTAATGCCGTTCTTGTAGGGTTAGCACTTCTGGAGTATTCAAAACCTTTATGTCCACCAGGAGTAGATTGTGCATAAGTAGAAGTTTGATAAATTGGGGGCATTACAGCGCCATACGCCTTATCTGGTTGCTGTCCTCCGTGTATAACCTTACTATTAAATTGTAACTTTTTATCGTTCATCTTATAAAATTATAGAAACAAAAATACTTTTATCTTTTAAAGAAAGCAATGAAACTGTAGTTTTGTACTTCTTTAAAGTATTCTCCATGAAAATATTGCTTTCAATTTTTCTCTTTGCTATTTTGCTCTTTAGTTGTAAAAATGATAACAAAATTACATTTAGTGAACCTATTATTGAAGAAAATAAATGTACCAACTGTCCCGTAATTGAAATTAACATTCCCAATGCATTGCCCACCTCTAAAACAGCAAGAACAATTAATACGGCCTTAAAAGAGGAATTAATCTTACTATTAACTTTTGATGATGAAAAAGAAGTTTCTTCTATTGAGACAGCTATTGCTTCTTTTAAAAACGCTTTTCTAGAACTAAAAGAAATGCATATTAATGAAGCCATAGAATGGGAAGCTATCATTAATGGAGAAGTTATTTACGAAAATAAATATGTTATAACAATTCTTCTTAATTCGTACATATTCACAGGTGGAGCACATGGTTACAGTTCTATTACCTACTTAAATTTTAATAAAGATAAAGGAGTAGAATTCGAAAATTGGGAATTATTCAAGGACAAAGAGGGTTTTACAAAATTGGTAGAAGCTAAATTCCGAGCACAGGAAAACATGAAGGAAAAAACACCTATAAACGCTACCGGTTTTATGTTTGAAGATAATGTTTTTGTGCTTCCTGAAAATATTGGCTTTACAGAAGAAGGCATGCAATTACGTTACAATCCGTATGAAGTAGCATCCTATGCAGATGGTTCTATATTGATAAACCTCTCCTATTCAGAAATAGAAAAGTATTTAACTATAAAAATAGAGTAGTATCTATTACTTCTTTAATGCCTTTTGCAAGCCTAAAATTGCTCCTAAATGTATTCCTTCATGAAACACATTAAAAGCTATGGCATCTTCTACAGAACTCATTGTAACATTAACGCTTGTGGTATACGAAGTATACTCTTTAAACACGCCATTCTTATAATCCTCCTCTGTTGTTTCTAATGTAGAAAACAATAATTTTTCTATTGTTTTAATCTCTTCATCCGTAGCGGAACCATCTGGTACAGTCCCTTTTTTAAACTTATCTACCAAATCGGTACTCACCAACATTTCTAACTTACTAAGTTTATATACTAATAACTGTTGGGTAACTACGGTATGCGCAATATTCCACCATATATTGTTCCGATGTCCAGCAGGTATTTTTAACAATTGTTCTCTTGGTGTAGAGCTCAAAAATTTATAAAGAATTTTTCTGTTTTGAAGCGAAATATTAAATAATTTTTCCATTGGAATCGTTTACACAAAAATAGTAAAACTCAGGGAAAAGAAGTTTCTTTGTACTCTAAAATTATCCGAGTATAAAAACTATAGATTAGTATGAAGAAGATATACTATTTAAGTAGCTGTGACACTTGCAAAAGAATTTTGAAAGAATTGTCTCCTCTTGAAAATTTCACACTTCAAGACATAAAAACGCAATCCATTACGGTTTCTCAAATTGAAGAGATGCAAAAAGCAGAAGGAAGCTATGAAGCATTATTCAGTAAGCGAGCTCGACTTTATAAAGAACGAAATTTAAGTGAAAAAACACTCTCAGAATCAGATTATAAAGCCCTTATTCTAGAACATTACACTTTCTTAAAACGACCAGTAATTTTATTTAAAAATAACATCTTTGTGGGTAATAGTAAAAAAGTTATTGCTGCCGCAAAAGAAACAATTCACTCTTGAGTAAAAGAAATTTAGCCCTCTTAGCTGCATTTGCGACTACTGTAATTTATGCACTTAATCATACCATAGCCAAGGAGGTTATGCCTGCTTATATAAAACCTAATGGTTTTATATTACTACGTGTAACTGGTGCTGCATTTCTTTTTTGGGCAATTTCTTTCTTAGGGCCTAAAGAGACAATAGCTCGTAAAGATTGGGGCAGAATTTTACTTTGTTCCATATTGGGTATGGTTGTAAATATGCTTTCTTTTTTTAAAGGATTAGAATTGTCTACACCAATAAACAGTGCTGTTTTAATAACCATAATTCCAATTATTGTAGTTATTTTATCCGCAATTATCATAAAAGAAAAAATAACATTACAAAAGGGATCTGGAGTATTATTAGGCCTTATTGGCGCTATTACTTTGGTTGCTTTCGGCTCAGAAATACGACAAGACGCTACAAACATTCCCTTAGGAAATACCTTTCTAATTGTAAATACAATTACCTACGGAACGTATCTTATTTTGATAAAAAAACTAATAGAAAAATACCATCCACTTACCCTAATGAAGTGGTTATTTACTATTGCTATTTTCATTAACCTTCCTGTAACTTATAGTGAAGTTACAGAAATCCAATGGGCAGAATTACCATTATCTATATTATGGCGAATTGGCTTCGTAATAATAGGAACAACATTTTTAACTTATCTATTTAATGCTTTTGCCTTAACACAATTAAAAGCTTCTACCATAGGTGCCTTTGTTTACCTACAGCCATTAATAGGAATATTATTTGCTCTTGCTACCGGAAAAGATAATTTAACTCTCATAAAAATTGTAGCAACTACACTGGTTTTATCAGGGGTGTATTTAGCTAGTAGAAAACCTAAAAAATTACAAACAGAGCCAAAAACATTTTAGTTTTTTATATCTAAATCCTTAGGAGCTTTAGCAAATTTACGAGTGTCTTCTTTCGTGAGAATTCTAAACCCTTTAGGTTTTTCTACATTATTAAAAGACTGAAGAAAATCATTGGAAAGTCCAGTTAAAGTTCTATTTTTCAAATCAATCCAAGCACCCATCATTTCACAATGTGCAAAATTTTTCCCATTTATATCATAGAAGTTATGATGAAATTCAAAGAACATTCCATCTTCACTTAATCCCATTAACTCTAAAGATACTCGTACTGGTTTTCCAGGAAAAGCTTCTTTAAAATAATATACATGTTCATAAAAAACAACAGGACCAATATTGTACTCCGCCATTGTTTTATGGGTAAAACCGTTCTCAATTAAAAACCCCATCCTCGTATGGCTCATAAAATTAATATAAGCCGTATTAGCTAAATGTCTGTTAGCATCAATATCACTCCAGCGAATGTCAAACTCTTTAAAATAACTCATTTATATCAAAATATTTGCTATGCATGCATAATAAATGATAAAAATACCATAGTTTTGGTAAAAGAAGAATATTATTTTCATAAATTTTTCAACTTTTATTCTTCTCCTGTAAACTAAACAAAATTTAGTATCTATGTCTACTATCTCCACTTTTTCCGATTCGCTTTCTCTTCCTGTAATTGCAGCTCCAATGTTTTTAATTTCGGGTCCCAAGATTGTTATTGAATGTTGTAAAAATGGTATAGTAGGAACATTCCCTGCGCTTAACCAAAGAACAAGCGAAGGTTTTGAAGAATGGCTAATAGAAATTAAAACAGAATTAGATACGTTTGAAAAAGAAACGGGAAAGAAAGCTGCTCCTTTTGGTGTAAACCTCATTGTTCACCCTACCAATCCACGTTTAGAAGCAGATGTTAAACTATGCGTAAAACATAAAGTTCCTTTAATAATTACCTCTTTAGGCGCCGTTTCTATGGTGGTAGATGCTATTCATAGTTATGGTGGTATCGTTTTTCATGATGTTATTAAAAAAAGACATGCTAAAAAAGCAGCAGGTGCTGGTGTAGATGGGTTAATTTTGGTTGCTGCAGGTGCTGGAGGACACGGTGGAATACTAAATCCTATGACGTTTATTGCTGAAACAAAACAGTTTTTTGACAAAACTATCCTACTTGCAGGATGCATAAGTACTGGTAGAGATATTGCTTCTGCTATGCAAATGGGTGCTGATTTCGCTTATATGGGAACTCGTTTTATCAATACAAAAGAAAGTATGGCGCCAGAAGATTACCATAAAATGATTGTAAAATCGGAAGCTAGTGATGTAGTATATACTGCTGCAATATCTGGTGTTAGCGCCAATTTTTTAGGGGATAGCCTTAAAGCCGCTGGAATTACAGAAGAAGATTTAAAAAAAGACACAAAAATAGATTTCGGAAAAGAATTAGATACCGAAGCCAAAGCTTGGAAAACAATTTGGTCTGCCGGACAAGGTGTAGCAACAATAGACAACGTTCTTTCCGTTTCTGATTTAGTAAAATCCTTATCGGAAGAATTTAAATCTGTTATTGAAGAACAAAGTCAATTATTGAACACATACCCAAGAAAATCTTAAACTAACTTTCCTTTATTTTGCCGCTAGTAAATTCAAATTATCATCCTGCGTTTCCTTTTACAAATGGACATCTTTCGACAATATATTCGAGTGTTTTTCGAAAAATTGATGGTCTTGTACAGGAGCGGGAACGTATAAATCTTCCCGATGGTGATTTTTTAGATATTGACTGGAGTTTTGCAAAAAAACCAACGCAAAAAGTTATTTTACTCCTACATGGATTGGAAGGCAATGCCCAGCGTCCATACATTCTGGGAAGCGCCAAACAATTTAACACAATGGGAATAGATGCCTGCGCTATTAACCTAAGAGGTTGTAGTGGGGAAATAAATCGTTTATTTAGGTCATATCATTCTGGAGCAACAGAAGATTTAGAAGCGGTAATTCAACATGTTTTAAATACTAAGAAATATTCTGAAATTTATCTAAAAGGGTTTAGCCTCGGCGGAAATATTACCCTAAAATATTTAGGAGAAAACAAAAATATTCCAAAAGAAATAAAAGCCGCAATGGCAATATCAGTCCCCTGTAATTTACACAGTTCGTTACTAGAACTATTAAAACCAATAAATATATTGTACGCCAATAAATTTAAAAAAGATTTGATAAAAAAACTACGGGTAAAGCAAAAAATGTTTCCAAAATTAATTTCGGATTCAGAAATTTCGGCAATTAAAACACTTAAAGATTTTGATGATATTTATACTAGTAAAGCACATGGTTATAAAGACGCATTAGATTATTACGAACAATGTAGTTCCCTCTCTATACTACAACAAATATCTGTTCCTACTTTACTAATTAACGCATTAAACGATTCTTTTTTAGGAGAAAAATGCTATCCTGTGAAAGAGGCTAAAGCAAACAAAAAATTACACTTAGAAATTCCTTTGTACGGAGGGCATGTAGGGTTCTACCATCAGAACAATATGTTTTATACAGAAAGAAGAGTGCAAGATTTTATTAAGGAGCTTCAATAAATTGGTAGTATCTCATTACCATCTTCCGATTAAAAATCGAATTTCAATTGTACTAATACAACCTCCTTTTTTACTTTCTCTTTCTCGGTATTTAAATTGGCTAAAGACAAACCTAATAAACGAACTGAGTTTCCCAATTTCTCTTGGTATAATAGTTCCTTGGCAATCTCCATAATAAGGTCTTTATCTGCAATAAAATACGGTAATGTCTTACTTCTTGTTTGTAAAGTAAAATCGCTATACTTTATTTTAAGGGTAATTGTTTTTCCAGATATTTTAGATTTTTTCAACCGTTTTTCTAATTCAATTGCAATATTTTCCAGACGTTCCAGCATAAAAATTTCACTACTTAAATTTTCACTAAAAGTCCGCTCTGCTCCAACCGATTTAGGCACTCTATTCGGTTTTACTTCGCTAGTATGAATTCCTCTAACCACATGATAATAATATGCGCCGCTTTTACCAAATTCCGCTTCCAAAAAATCAAAGGATTTCTCTTTTAAATCTTCCCCTGTGAAAATACCATTTCGGTACATTTTTTCAGCCGTCACTTTACCAACACCATAAAACTTACGAATTTCAAGCACTTCTAAAAATTGCAATACCTCTTCAGGGTTTACCGTTTTCTGTCCGTTTGGCTTATTAAAATCACTTGCGACCTTTGCAACAAATTTATTAATAGAAATTCCAGCAGAAGCATTTAACCCCAACTCCTCATAAATCTTTTTTCTAATTTCTTGAGCTATTAATGTTGCAGACGGGTTCCCTTTTTTATTTACAGTAACATCCAAATAAGCCTCATCTAAAGATAGTGGTTCCACCAAATCTGTGTACTCATAAAATATAGATCTAATCTTCTGAGAAATCTCTTTATACCGAGAAAACCTTGGTGGCACAAAAATAAGTTCCGGACAGTTCCTTTTTGCAATAAAACCACTCATCGCACTACGAACACCAAATTTTCTAGCTTCATAACTTGCCGCAGAAACAACACCTCTCTTTTCACCTCCACCAACAGCTACAGGCTTTCCTTTAAGCAAAGGGTTATCTAACTGCTCTACAGAAGCGTAAAAAGCATCCATATCTACATGTATAATTTTTCGTAAAGGAAAATCAAAAAACATATGCAAATTTAAAAAATATGTACAACACTACCTCAAATTTAAATTTCATAGTAAACATTTTTTTATGCACAACCTCACTACTATTCTATAAAATAGTACTGCTTTATCGCCAAAATAAAAACACAAACGCCATTGCAATCGTAAAGATTTGCTAACTTAGTTTCTTTTACAAAAAAGTATATTTCACACTATATGACAATAGACATAATTGGAGGCGGAATAGGTGGACTTACAACAGCTATAGCACTAAAACAAAAAGGATTTACTGTTAAGGTGTACGAGCAAGCGTCTGAAATAAAAACCGTGGGCGCCGGTATTATTTTAGCCAATAATGCTATGCAAGTGTATCAAAAATTAGGGCTTAAAAACACTATAGAGCAAAAAGGAAATGCTATTTCTTCTATAAATATAACACAGTCAAATCTAAAGCCATTATCAAAGGTAGATTTAGCTTATTTTGAAAAAAAACATAAGGTTAAAAATATTGCAATTCATAGAGGTGAATTACAGAAAATACTATTTGAAAAGCTGCAAGAAGATGTTCTTTTAAATCATGAACTGAGAAGCGTACAGAACACAAAAAATGGTGTACTACTCCATTTTAAAAATGGATTTTCTACCAAGTCCGACATTCTTTTAGGAGCAGACGGAATTAATTCTGTTGTTCGTGAAAATATATTTCCGAATACACACCTTAGAAACACAAATCAAATTTGCTGGCGTGGCGTCACTACCTATAATTTACCAGAAAAATACAAACATGAATTAAATGAAGCTTGGGGACAAGGTGACCGATTTGGATTTGTTCAGATTGAAAAAAACAAAGTATATTGGTTTGCTTTAAAATCGATAAAAACCAACAAAAAAGAATACCATAAAGATAAACTTGAAGAATATTTTAAAGAGTATCATCCAGAGATAAAAAATATATTACAAGCCACTCAAAAAAAGAACATTCATACCGCAGAAATTTGCGATTTACAGCCCATACACACTTGGCATAAAGACACTATTTGCCTACTTGGAGATGCGGCACATGCTACAACCCCAAATATGGGACAAGGTGCATGTCAAGCAATTGAAGATGCTTATGTTTTAGCCGAATGTTTTGCAAAGTACAACCCAAAAGAAGCATTTGAAAGTTTTCAGGAATTACGAATTTCTAAAACCCATAAAATAGTAAAAATGAGCTGGAAACTAGGAAAAATAGCACATCTAAAAAACCCAATTCTAATTACTATACGTAATCAAATTTTAAAATTAACCCCAGCTTATATACAGAAAAAACAATCTGAAAAGATTTTTCAACTAGCAGAAGTTTAATCCAATATCGGTATCTAATAAATGTATTATTATGAAAGATTTAAAAAAAACAGTACTATTATTTGCTTTAGCTTCTAGTATATTGTTGAGCGCACAAGAAAAATCACTTCCTGTTTTCGAAAACGGGGAAGCACAAATTGTTCCAGCTTTTTCTATTGAAGAAGATTGGGTTAGGCACGACCTATGGGTTGAAACAGAGTTTGATTCCGATGCAGATGGCAAACCTGATCGCATGCATGTTTCCATAACAAGACCAAAGCAAACAGATACCGAAAAATTAAAACTCCCAATAATTTATATTTCTAGTCCATATTTTGCGGGAGTAGCAGGAAATGTGGATGGTCTTTTTTGGGATGTTAAACATGAAATTGGCGCAAAAAGTAAAAAATTACGAGTACATCCAGAAGTAAAACGCTTAGGAAAACGACCAATAATATCTAATAGTCATATTAAAAAATGGGTGCCAAGAGGTTATATTGTGGTGCACTCTTCTTCGCCAGGGACAGGACTATCTCAAGGGTCACCTACAGTTGGTGGTGATAATGAATCCTTGGCTCCAAAAGCAGTTATCGATTGGCTTTGTGGGCGCATAAGTGGTTATACAACTCCAGATGGAAATGAAACCGTTACTGCTTTTTGGTCCACAGGAAAAGTAGGTATGACAGGAACTTCTTATAATGGAACTATTCCTTTAGCAGCTGCCACAACAGGAGTTGAAGGATTAGAAGCAATTATTCCTATTGCCCCAAACACATCCTATTACCATTACTACAGATCAAATGGTTTAGTGCGCTCACCTGGCGGCTATTTAGGAGAGGACATAGATGTTTTGTATGATTTTATTCATAGTGGAGACGAATCTAAACGGGCTTTTAACAATGCTAGAGTTCGCGACACAGAAATGAAAAATGGTATGGATAGAAGCACAGGGGATTATAATGATTTTTGGGCAGGACGCGATTATCTAAACGATATGAAACCAATGAAAGCAGCCTTATTAATGTCGCACGGTTTTAACGACTGGAATGTTATGCCAGAACACAGCTATAGAATATACAAAGCCGCTAAAGAGCAAGGAATTCCTTCCCAAATATTTTACCATCAAAACGGACACGGTGGTCCACCTCCAATGAAAATGATGAACAGATGGTTTACGCATTATTTACATGGAGTAAAAAACGACGTAGAAAATGATGCAAGAGCTTGGATTGTTCGCGAGAATGACAAAAGAGAAAATCCTACTGCTTATAAGGAATACCCAAATCCAAAGGCTAAACATATTGCATTACACCTTAGCTCTGGAGGATTGGAAAAAGGTGAGTTAAACATTAAAGCACAAAAAAAGCAAGGCAAAGAAACATTAGTTGATGATTATAACTTTTCCGGAGAAAAATTAGCGAAAACAGAAAAATCTACCCACAGGTTATTATACGTAACACCTATATTACAAAATGACGTTCATATTTCCGGAGTGCCAAAAGTTACTATTACACTTGCAAGCAGCAAACCTGCCGCAAATCTTTCTGTTTGGTTAGTATCCTTGCCTTGGAATGATTACAAAAATGCAAAAATCACGGATAATATAATTACCAGAGGTTGGGCAGATCCCCAAAACCATAGTTCCTTAACTAATGGAACTCCTTTAACACCTGGCAAATTCTATAAGATTAGTTTTAATTTAATGCCAGATGATCAAATAATTTCTAAAGGACAACAAATTGGGCTAATGATTTTTTCTAGCGATTCAGAATTTACCCTATTACCAAATCCAGGAACAGAACTTACTATAGATTTAGATGCTACTATTCTTTCATTACCAGTTGTTGGCGGCAGTAAAACAATTACAAAAGCATTAAAATAAAAAGCAATCTCTACTGATGATTATAAAAAATAATTTTCTATTTATATTCTTACTATCAATTAGTGCATTTACTCAGAAAACAAAAAAAAAAGACACTGCAAGAATTATATCTTATGTAGATAAGTTAATTATCAAAGTAAATATGGATACGCAAACAGATGGGTATACCTTTTTAGACAATTCTGACAATTCCTATTTTCACATACAACCAAATGATGAATCGCGATTAACTTTATCATTAGATTATGAATTTATTGGTGCCAGTATAGGGTATTCTCCAAAATTTCTCACAAGCAATAACGATAATAATCGTAAAGGGGAATCGTCTTTTACAAATTTTAGTTTCCGTTTTTTTTTGGGAAACTGGACACAAGGCATTCAATACAGTAAAATACAAGGTTACTATATAGAAAACACTAGAGATTTCATGCCAGAATGGGCAAAAGGAAAAGACCCCTATATTCAATTTCCAAATCTGAAATTTGTAACATGGAAAGGAACAACTTCTTACGTTGTAAATCCAAATTTTTCTTTGCGAAATATAGTTTACCAAACCGAATGGCAGCGAAAAAGTGCAGGGAGCTTTATCCCAGAATTAGAATATGGCTACACGCAAATGTCAAACCAAGAGGGTACCATAAAATCTATTACCTATATTTATGATATAGAGTTAGCGGCAAGTTACTACTATACCTTTGTGATACATAAAAATTGGTTTATTTCTCCTTTTATATCTCCTTCAGTAGGAATTCGTTTTTCAAAAGATAAAGAAGAGCCAAAAAATAATACTATTTCAGAAGAGCTAGAAAAGCACCAAATAAACAGATTAAAAGGAGGATTACAATTAGGCTATAGTTCACGTAAAATAATCTTCGGCGCCAATATAAATTTCAATGTAAATTGGTATAATGAAGGTGAATCTACTAGCATTATAAATGATAAAAGTTATGCTAAATTATATTTTGGATATCGGTTTAATGCTCCAAAATTTATACAAAAACCATTTAAATGGGTAAATAAACAATTTGGTCAGTAAATAGTTTTTTAAACTAGCAGAAATAAAGTGAAATGATAGAAATAGAACGTAAATTTTTAGTTACTTCGGACGCTTTTAAAAATGAAGCGAGTAGTAAACAGCGAATAGTACAGGGGTTTTTAAACACCGATCCAGAACGTACGGTTAGAATCCGAATAAAAGACACCCTAAGTTTCATTACCGTAAAAGGAAAATCGAATACAGCTGGCACCTCTCGTTTTGAATGGGAAAAAGAAATTGCCTTAAAAGAAGCAGAAGAATTATTACAATTATGTGAAGAAGGTATTTTAGAAAAAACCAGATACAATATTCACTATGAAAATCATCTTTTTGAGGTTGACGAATTTTATGGCGCCAATGAAGGTTTAATTGTAGCTGAAATAGAATTACAAAATGAAAATGAAAAATTCACCAAACCAAATTGGTTGGGCAAAGAAGTTACGGGAGATGTAAAATACTACAACTCACAATTAAGTAAAAAACCATTTATTACTTGGGAGGATTAATATCCTAATTCTCAAAATCTATTTTGAGTTTTTTAAAAGACGCAATCTTAAAATAACTAAGCTTTTTTCAATCTATTTCTACGTAAAAAAATGTTGGCATGAGCAAACCATTTAAATTTAAAGAATTCACTATTCACCAAGACCAATGCGCAATGAAAATTGGCACAGACGGTGTTTTATTAGGAGCTTGGGCTTCTATTAAAAACAAACCTTCTTCTATTTTAGATATTGGTGCAGGAACGGGAATAATTGCATTAATGCTAGCACAAAGAAGTCATGCAGAAACAATAGATGCTATAGAAATAGATACCGATGCGTTTGAACAATGCATGGATAATTTTGAAGTTTCTTCTTGGGCAGACAGGCTTTTTTGCTACCATTCAGGATTAGATGAGTTTGCGGAGGAAATTGAAGATAAATTCGATTTAATTATCTCTAATCCCCCATTCTATACAGAAGAAGTTTCTAGCGGAAATGAAGCCAGAGATATGGCAAGACAAACACAGTCTTTACCTTTTAATGAACTTTTAAATGGTGTTTCAAAACTACTTTCTAATCATGGAGTTTTCGCCACCATTATACCTTTTAAAGAAGAAACGGATTTTCTGCAATTAGCGGCAAGCCTGAATCTTTTTCCAAAACGAATTACTCGAGTTAAAGGAAATCCGACAGCACAAGTAAAAAGAAGTTTGCTAGAATTTCAATTTAAAAAAACAATTCCAACCATAGAAGAACTCACCATTGAAATAGAACGACACCAATACACAGAAGAATACCAATCACTTACCAAATCATTTTATTTAAAAATGTAACTTTCATGCTTTGTAATGTTATATTTCTTTATTTATCTTTGAGAGAAATATATGCATTATGAAGCCAGATTTATTTGAATCTCCCGATTACTACAACCTAGATGATTTATTAAGTGAAGAGCACAAACTGGTACGTGATGCAACCCGAAAATGGGTAAAAAGAGATGTTTCTCCTATCATTGAAGAGTACGCACAACGGGCAGAATTTCCAAAACAAATTATTAGTGGTCTTGCAGAAATTGGTGCTTTTGGCCCATATATCCCTGAAGAGTACGGTGGTGCCGGACTAGATCAAATTAGTTATGGCTTAATCATGCAAGAAATAGAACGAGGTGATAGCGGTGTTCGCTCCACAGCCTCTGTACAGTCCTCTTTAGTTATGTATCCAATTTTCGCCTACGGGTCAGAAGAACAACGTAAAAAATACTTACCCAAATTGGCTTCGGGTGAATTCATTGGTTGTTTTGGACTGACAGAACCAAATCATGGTTCTAATCCAAGTGGTATGGAGACTAAATTTAAAGATATGGGCGACCATTATTTACTTAATGGTGCCAAACTTTGGATTTCTAACGCTCCTTTTGCCGATATCGCTGTTGTATGGGCTAAGAATGAAGAGGGGCGTATTCACGGACTTATTGTAGAACGTGGCATGGAAGGGTTTTCTACTCCAGAAACACACAACAAATGGTCACTCCGAACCTCAGCAACGGGAGAGCTTATTTTTGATAATGTAAAAATCCCCAAAGAGAACCTATTGCCGGGTAAAAGTGGACTTGGCGCGCCTCTTGGTTGTCTAGATTCTGCCCGCTATGGAATTGCTTGGGGTGCTATTGGTGCAGCTATGGATTGTTATGATACCGCTTTACGGTACGCTAAAGAACGTATTCAATTTGATAAACCAATTGCTGCAACACAATTACAACAAAAGAAATTAGCCGAAATGATTACTGAAATCACCAAAGCACAATTATTAGCGCTACGATTAGGGCAGCTAAAAAATGAAGGCAAAGCTACTACCAACCAAATTTCTATGGCAAAACGAAACAATGTCGAAATGGCCTTAAATATTGCACGCGAAGCAAGACAAGTCCTAGGCGCAATGGGAATTTCAGGAGAATACAGCATCATGAGACATATGATGAATCTAGAAAGTGTAATTACCTATGAAGGTACCCATGACATCCATTTACTCATTACAGGAATGGATATTACGGGACACTCCGCTTTTAAATAGTCTTCTATTCAGAATATAAGTTGAAAAACTATTTTCTTAACATTGGAAAAATAACTCTTATTTCTTCCTCTGTTGGCTGTTTCCCATATTCACAAATCTCAAAAGCCTCCGCATATTTTACTTCGTTACCTTTTTTATCACCATACCATTTCTTTAGCGATTTTCTAATTTCAAAAGAAATTTTTGCAGGCCGCATCTTCTTAAGAAATGCTCGCCTTGCTTTTGGCTCTTCAGGAACATCTTCCAACGTGCCAACAATCCATGGTAACCATTCATAAAATTGTGAGCTATGTGCATCCAAGGCATCTAACTTTTTATCCATGGTAGAGGTTATATCTACAGCAATATCTGGCTGAAAAGGATATGGTTTTTGAAAACGATCATTCAAATACAAAAACACAGGATTTTTAACCAAAGCTGGCGTATCAGGAGCAACATTTGGCACAATAACCAAGAATGCAGCATCTTGTAGTAATATACCAGTATACCTGTGATCAGGATGATAATCTACAGGTCTATGTGTTACAACCACATCTGCTTTCCAATTTCGTATTTCTCGAATTACTTGGTGCCGTATGTCTAAACTTGGGAAAAGCTCTGCATCATGATTATCCATAGTAATGTACTCTTCAATACCCAATCTTTTAGCAGCTTCTTTTGCTTCCAATCTCCTTAACTTAGCCAAAGCACCTCCTCCCTTTTCATAATGACCTGCATCGCCATTTGTAAGTGCCACAAACTTTACACGATGTCCCATTTCCGCAAAAAGTGCCGCAGTACCTCCAAATTTTATATCACAATCATCTGGGTGTGCTCCAAAGACAATAATATTTAGTTTTTCCTTGAATTTATTTTGAGCATTCCCACTAACAATCTCTCCAAAAAACACAAGAGTTCCAATTAAAAAATAAAGTATGGTAACCTTTTTCATAATGCAGTTTAATTTTTAGTTTAGTGTAGTTAAAGGTACGGAAGTTAGACTATACGCAAAAACAAGGTTGTTTATACTAAATCAGTACGGTGAAGCTTCATATAACGCATAAAAAAGCTTAGATGAAATCTAAGCTTTTCTCGTACTCGAGGGGGGGGGGGGAATCAAACTCACACTTCAAAGGAGCTGGATTTTGAATCCAGCGCTGTTCGGTTGTTGATGAATTCAAATATATTGATTATCGATAATTTGAAATTTTTCCAATATTTATCAATAAAAAACACTATTTATTGTACCTGTAATTTCTATTCCTGTTACAAACGAATTGATATGACATCTAGTATAAAGGTAGTACCTTGAAAGAAGCCAAACAAACAAAGCTAGTTTCCGTTATGAAGCCAGAATTATAAATTTGAAAGCTTAGAATTTGCCAAAATAGGACAAGAAAATAAGCATGAATCAAAAACAACTAATGAAATAAAAGTATTTGAAATAGGTAAAACGAGAACCATCGATTTTATTCAAAAAATAATACACGCCAAAACTTTACTTATTCGCATTATCTAACGTCATGGTGAGGTAAGGTGGAAGTGACCTATAATTAAAACATCCTTTATTACTCATATTGTTACAATTAAAGGGTTCTGTTTGGATGAAATTTATAATGCCCTTACTTCTCTTAACGTTAAACTCATAAAAATCAATGATGAACGCTACTTAACTGATTTTAAAGAAAGTAAAGCCTTTGTAATAGATACTTGTATTACTTGTAGAAAAAACAATAAGCCAAATATTATCATTGTAGTCTTTTTCTTTATGAAATGTATTTGCCTATATTTGAGGCACTTAATATTAAACCTGCCAATTCTTATGAGAAAAATGCACTACACTATTTTGTTGCCTCTATTCTTATTTATTTTCCAATCTTGCTCAGTCAGCAAATTAATTAGTAAAGGATGGGAAAGCTATGATGAAAAAAAATATGAAGATGCCAAAAAATATTTCAATAAAGCCCAAAGTAAAAGTCCAAACTTATATGACCCTTATTATGGAGAAGCCTTTTCAAATTATCATCAAAAGAACTATGATGTAGCGATTGAAAATTTTTTAATTGCTGAAAAGGTCTTTAATCCAATCCAAAATTTCGGATTAAACCGGAGTAAGGATTATATATACAATGGTTTAGCCTATGCCTATTTGGATAAAAAAGATTATGAGAACAGCAGTAAATACTTTGGAATTGTTTCAGAATATCACCCTAAAAGTAAACATCATGAATATGCAACTTACAAAGCGGGTCAAATTTATTATCATAAACTAAAGTATTATAATAAATCGATAAAGCATCTTTCAAAACACTTGAATTTCTATCCAAACTCCACCAATCAAGAAAATGCTTTGTTATTATTGGCAGATGGTTATTACAAGACTGATGATTACAAAAAAAGTGCTCAATACTTTACTGACTACCTTAAAAAATATCCAGATTCAAAAGATACTGAAGTAGTCATTAATCGAATAGGAAATAGTAACTATCAAATAGGTGACTATAAGAAAAGCGCCTATTACTTCTCTGAATTATTAGGAAAATATCCAATTTATATTAGGGAAAAAGATTTTTTATATTCTATCGGGGTTAGCAACTATAACATAAAAAATTACGAAAAGAGTTCTAAATATCTTTCTTTATTATCTAAAATAAAATCAAAAAATTCTAAATATAAGAATGTAGATTATTATGTTGGTAATAGCTACTATAATATGAATCAACTTAGTGAAAGTTCAGCTTTTTTCAAAAAATTCATTAGTAATAACCCTAAATCTGATAAAGCATGGGATGCGTCATTTAAAGTAAGTTCGTATAGCTATTCAATTAATAAAATTGATAATGCTATTAGTTATATGACCAAATGCTATAATATAAATCCAACCAGTAAAGTAGTGTACAAATTAGCTTTATTCAATTATCAAAAATATTATTACAATACTTCAATAAACTATTTAAGTGAACTTTACAGTTCAGATGACTATGAAAAAATTCGAAAATATGTAATAAAAAATATCAGTAGCTTTAAAAATTTGAATTCTTACCCCAAGTTTCAACGCTGGATATCAGGAATTCGTAGAATCAAAATCAAACCTGTATATGGAGCCAATTATTATTCTCAAGAATTTACCGGAGAAGATCTTTTTTTAGTCATACTTTATGATAAAGAATTTATCCTTTCTACTGATGTAATCGATAATAGAGATTCAGTATATTGGAATAATGATTATGTCATATTTGATTATAAAATTGGAAGCCCATTAGACATATATCTAGTGGATGAAGATATTACTGAAAATGAACTTCTGTATCATCATACATATTACGATATTCCAAGAGATCTTGGTAAAAGGGTAATTGAAGACGGTAAAAAGGAAATAATACTAAATATAGAAGACTCAAATAGAGATGTTTACACCACGGGAGTAACCATTCCAAAGCCTGTTAGCTTAATGGAACTTGTGGCTGGGGGTATAGGTGTATATGCTATTGCAAGTTCTATTAATTCTGAGGATAATTTTTTTTCCAAATTGATTAATTGCTTAACCCAAACAGCTATTGGAAATTCGATCGATAATCCCGCATCAGCAGGAATAATTGCAGAAGCATCCGCAAGTGTGATAGAAAACAGAAACATTTCTATCAAAAATACGGGTGTAAATATATTTGCAAATTATGTTGTACAAGAATTAAAAAAGAACGGACATAATGAAGAGGCTAATTTAGTTGTGGGAGGGTTGTTCCTAAATTGTTTGTCAAACTAAGAATTTTTAGCCAGTTTCTAAATTAATTCCAGATCAGTATGGACATTAAAAATATACGGATAATAGCATTTTAATGTTTTTTATTAATTTAAAAAGTTCTGAAAATATATTATACTCTAGCCAAATTCTTAGCCAAAATGGATTTTGAGAATTTGGAAAACACTGTAAGTGTTAAGTTCTGTGGTACCGTCGGACTTGAACCAATGACCTACTGATTACCAACGACTTTACATGAATTTATAACAATCTCTGAATTCTTAAAATACCCTATAAGCAATTGATTGAACTGTTAAATTTCTCATTTGGAGGATGTAGCACCATGCATAGGAATTTACAAAGTAACACCGTAAGCCTGCCATATCCTTTGCCAAAAACTAATGATAAAAAGAAACTAAAATTCACAGAACAAACCGTAAAACATTTATAACCCCTCGACAAGAGAACAATCTTTTGGGTTGAGGCAATATCAAGTATTAGGTTGAGAGTTTCACCAAAGGGGTAGAAAAACTTAGATATGTATCCTTCAATTCAATAATAAATCCCGAATGTTAACTTTAGGAAAAATCCTAAATATCTTTAAGTGAGGCTAGAATTACTTATTCAAAATAAGCATATAAAACAATAGAGGTCAGCAGTTAAGAACATATTAAATCACTTTGTTTAATTTTATCTTTATCAACCATTTTTGTTATTAACAATATTAAATATAGTTTTCTTATTCTGAGATCTATTAATTCTAAAGCAAAACTCATTGAAATATCGATTTCTATTAAAATTCTTCCTGTTAAACGAACAAATATTCTTGCCAAATTCTTAAATCCCATAACTTTTTGACTTGACTCCTTAATTCTAAGTAAAGTGAAGCTTCCTTATAACGCATAAAAAAAGCCTAGATTTCATCTAAGCTCTTCTTGTACTCGAGGTGGGAATCGAACCCACACTCCAAAGGAACTGGATTTTGAATCCAGCGCGTCTACCAATTCCGCCACTCGAGCTTCAAACAGAAATGCGAAATTAAATAAAATTTCTTTTTTTTCATAAAAAATAACAACATTTATGCTTTAGCAACTCAATTTTAATTTTTAAATTTGCACCTCTTTAATTCAAAGGGGTTTAAACAAACTAAAAAACAATCTATTACCATGTCTTACACTGCTCCCGAACCTAAATTTTTTGCCTGTACACAAAGTACAGTCTTAGCTGAAGAAATCGCAAAATCATACGGTGTTAGTTTGGGGAACGTAATTTTCTCAAGATATAGTGATGGAGAATTTCAACCTTCTTTCGAAGAATCGGTACGTGGTGCACGAATATTCATCATAGGTTCTACCAATCCAAGTTCTGAAAACCTTATGGAAATGTTGTTAATGTTAGACGCTGCAAAACGCGCTTCTGCTAGACATATTACTGCGGTGATGCCTTATTTTGGGTGGGCGAGACAAGATAGAAAAGACAAGCCTAGAGTTCCTATTGCTGCAAAACTAGTAGCAAAAATGCTAGAAGTAGCAGGAGCAACTAGGATTATCACAATGGATTTACATGCCGATCAGATCCAAGGATTTTTTGAAAAACCAGTAGATCATTTATTTGCATCAACTTTATTTTTACCATACTTACAAGAATTAAACTTAGACAATTTAACCATTGCTTCACCAGATATGGGTGGATCAAAAAGAGCTTATGCTTATTCTAAAGCATTAGAAAGTGATGTAGTTATATGCTACAAGCAACGCGCTAAAGCTAACGTAATTTCCTATATGGAGCTTATTGGAGACGTTTCCGGAAAAAATGTTGTTCTCGTAGATGATATGGTAGATACAGCTGGCACTTTAACAAAAGCGGCTGACTTAATGATGGAGAGAGGTGCTATTAGCGTTAGAGCAATTACAACACACGCACTACTTTCAGGAGATGCGTATGAAAAAATAGAAAAATCACAATTACTAGAACTTATTGTTACCGATTCTATTCCTCTTAAAAAAGAAAGCAAAAAGATACGGGTATTAACTTGTGCAGACTTATTTGCAGATGTTATGCAAAGAGTTCATAACAACACTTCTATAAGCTCTAAGTTTATAATGTAGTGCATTAAATAGAATTTATTAATATTTATATATAACTAATGAAGTCAATTACAATTAAAGGATCAGAAAGAGAAAGCGTAGGCAAAAAAGCAACCAAAGCCTTACGTAATGCTGGAAAGGTTCCTTGCGTAGTATACGGAGGGGAAAAATCATTACACTTTTCAGCAAATGAATTATCATTTAGAGATTTAGTGTACACTCCAAACGCACATACAGTTGTGATAGATTTGGAAAATGGAACTAAGGTAGAAGCGGTATTACAAGACATCCAATTTCACCCAGTTACAGATAAAATTTTACATATAGATTTCTACCAATTATTTGCAGACAAAGAAGTTACCATGAACATTCCTGTTCAATTAGAAGGTAGTTCTCCTGGTGTTAAAAACGGTGGTAGTTTATTATTTAGAAAAAGAAAACTTGTTATTAAGGCCTTACCAGCAAATCTTCCAGATTTCTTTAAGGTTGACATTTCTGACTTAAAAATTGGAAATAATATAACTGTATCATCTTTATTAAAGGATGAATACACTATTGTACACCCAGAGAATACTGTTGTTGTTCAAGTGAAAACTTCTCGTACTGCAGTTGCAGATGAAGAAGAGGAAGAAGGAGCTGAAGAAGCTGCTGAAGGCGCTGATGCACCTGCTGAAGAAAGCAAAGAGTAGTCGTATAAAATTTATAACACAAAAGCATCCCTTCTAGATATATCTAGATTTAGGGATGCTTTTGTATTTTTACGCCTATTCAATATAACTATATATGTTATCTTTTTTAGAATCCTTTTTTCGCCGAAATAAATTTAGAATTGAAGAAACCGATATTATGAAAAAATTTTTAGTTATTGGCCTTGGCAATATTGGAAATGAATATGCCGAAACAAGACATAATATTGGGTTTAAAATATTGGATGCCTTAGCAAAAAAAGAAGACTTCGCTTTTGAAACGGTTAAACTAGGAGACCTAGCATTATATAAGGTAAAAGGAAAAAGTGTCTTACTTTTGAAACCTTCCACCTATATGAATCTTAGCGGAAAAGCTATTAAATATTGGATGGACAAGGAAAAAATTCCTTTGGGAAATGTACTTGTTATTACGGATGATATTAATCTTCCTTTTGGTTCTATTCGTTTAAAAACAAAAGGTAGTGATGGTGGTCATAATGGCCTTAAGGACACTCAAAACATGTTGCAAACAACAAGTTACAATCGCTATAGGTTTGGTGTCGGAGCTGATTTTGGCAAGGGTAGACAAGCAGATTATGTTCTTAGCAAGTGGAATGTGGAAGAAAAGGAACAACTTCCAGAACGCCTTCGGAAATCGGCCGACTTAATTCGTTCTTTTGTTCTTTCAGGTGTTAAAAACACAATGAATCAATTTAACGGAACATAAACAAACCGCTTAATTCAACTTAAAAAAGGCGCATTAAAATCTAATTATAATTTTTCCTTAGATCTATATTACTTTAAATAAAAAGACTCCTGAATCTGAAGTATTCCCTTTCTTGTCTTTTGTAACTACCTTCCAATAATAAGAAGTATCCGAAACAACACTTACTTTAATGGTACTTTCACTCGTAGAGACTACTATTTCTTCTGGAGGATTTTCCATTCCAAAATAGACATCATACCCTTGTATATCATCGTCTACATCACTTCCTGACCATGTTAAGCTCACTTCATTATTAACATCTTTCACCACTGAAACTCCAGATTTTGGCACTACATCACTAACTGGAAAAGGAGCATGTTCTGTTTGTGTTCCAGCATTAAAAAAATGCCATGTTTCACTTGTAGCGGTTTCAGGAACCATACTATTTTTAGATATTACTTGCCAAGCGTAAGGTTGTCCTTTTTCCAAAGACAATACTGCTGAAGTTTTCTTTACGGCTATAGTTTGCGTAATATTCGTAGTTAAATTATTTACACGAAGCTCATAAGATTCCGTATACTTACTTAAGTCCCACTTAAAGGTAACTTCAGTAAGATTATCATCAACATCATTTCCTGTATTACATTCAGAACTTTTCAATGGAAAAATTAAAAAAGCTTGTGCAGGAGGTTCAGGAGCCTTTTTTTTCTTACACCCCCATCCCAAAAGAATAAAACAGCCTATAACTAATATATAGTTCTTCATTTTCGTATTTATTTTTTTATGACTTTATACGTTCCCTTGGTATTTTCACCTTCTATATGTAAAAAATAAACTCCAGAAGGTAACTCTACAAAGTCTAAGGTAACTTCTACAGAATCTACATGGTGTTTTCTCCTACTTACAAACCTGCCATCTATAGCATACATTGTAGCTAAAATTTGCTGCTCACTAGCCCCTAAAAGTACTTTTATGAAATCGTCAAAAGGATTTGGATAAACAATAGGTTTTTCTGATATAAAAAATTGTTGCTTATGCACACCCTGGCATGGTAAATTAGTATATACTTTCAATGTATTTAACCCAGCCTTTAAATCTATTGTAATTTCACTTTTGCTTGTTCGAAGAAGCTTTCCGTTTAATTCTAAAATAAATTCATCTGCACCCTCTAGGTTAATATTTACTTGTTTACCATTAAAGGATAAGGTAGAAGTTACATTCAAAATATCTGGCTGTGTAACAACAGTATCAAAACAATATGCTTCATATACAATTGTTCCATCTGTTGCCGTAATACAAACTGTATAAGCCCCTGCATTCAAATTTATTATTTCTCGTATGTCCGTGAAATTGGTGCTCACATCCACATTATCTCCTTGAATAGACACCGTATAATCCATTGTTTCCAGTGCAGTAATCTTTATAACACCATTATTAAGGTCTCTACAGGATTCACTCTGTACCGCTATCGAAAAATTATTTGGCGCAAAACGATATACGGTACACCCATTAATATCTACTTCTGCTCCTTTTGGTGTCCCTAAACACAAATCGTCCCCATCATCAAAAACACCATCTTTATCTTCATCTGGTCTGTATACTCCTTCAATACAAAATTCTAATGAAAATGTATCTAACATACCTCCGTCATTATCCGCTATATCGTTAACCTCCAAAATCCATTCTCCCTGTATAGATTCACCAATAAACGAGGATAACAAACCTAACGGTTTTACTGTTCCGTTAATACCAGGATTTCCTTCACACACAAAATCAGCAACAGCCTCATCATCAAAAATTACATTAATATTTGCAAAGTCCCCGCAAGAACGAGAAGTCAAGACTACTTTTGTCCCCAAGGGTGAAGTTAAGCTAATGACCAAATCACCTATATAGGTATGCGTTATACCAAGATTTACATTTATATCGGAAAGTTTTAAATCCTCTTGCATAATAATTTTAGAAAACACAGTCGGCTCACCCTTATTAGATATTTCTATTGGGATTCCTGTTCCTGAAAAATCTGCACAACTAATTTTTGAAGTAGTAAATTCAAATGGCGTACCAAAAACACCTTCACCACATATATTTTTAGGTTTAACTCGCCAAAAATAAGTAGTTAGTTCTCCCAAAACAGATACCTTATATGAATTCTCCGAAACCGTCGCGGCAGCTATCACTGTATTAAATAGGTTATCTGTGGCTATTTCAATACCATAGCTTGAAACCGACGAACTCGCTTCCCATATTAGTACAGGTCTAACACTTTCGCCTATAGAACTATCTATTGGAGATGACAAAACAACACCCGAAAAGGTTGTATTAAACAGGTTCAGATTTAACACAACCTCCTTTATAACACTAACAGATGTGGCCGCTATAGTTATTGGATAATTCCCTACACTTATTCCTGCTGTATTAGAAAAAGTAACAGTTACGGAAGTATTATTTGCGGTTGCAGTTGCCTCAGAAAAAGAAACACTTAGTCCCACTGGAGCATCCGACACACTAAAAGTTGTTTCTTCAGCAAATCCTAAATAAGTTTCATAAATAAAGGAAGCCACTATAGAATCTGGCTGACATGCATCATACTCTAAACTAGAAAAATTAAGCACAATTTCGGAAGCGGTTATACTAAAATCACTCGTATTTACTGCAAAAAAGATATTATCGGTTGCTTTTACCATAATTCTTGCATTACTAGTAGCCACCCCTGGCACTAAAATATTATAAGACCCGTTATTCGGCACTGCTGTAGCTAAAGATGTCGCAAACGTAACTCCCCCATCTGTAGAAAGTAAAATATCTACTGTTTCTGCATTTATTGGTAATTTACTGGTGTCCACAACGTTCCATGTAATTTCTTGCACAGAACCTGCAGCATATATTTCATTATCCTCTTGTGATGTTATGGCAAAAACTCCTGGGGTATTTACAACATGAACCTTAATTACATCTGAAGTAACTTGCCCCCCTCCATCTGCATTATCTCGAACCGTTAAAGCAAAGTTCATTATGCGTTCTACATCCGAAACTGTTTCCCATGATGATGTAATACTAGGATTCGTTTGTGTTAAAGCACCATGAATTACTTGAGGAAGATTCGGAAAATACCTTTCTGGATTCGTTGTTGGTTTTCTAGACCTAAAATTGGCACCAATAGGATTCGTAGGACCAAAAGATGTATTAGTAACAATCCCGTTATCTATTTGCTCCCAAGCATAAGTAAGCACATCAGTAGCGTCAATATCTATTGCATTTCCCGTTAATACAAATGCAGTAGATCTTGGTATAACATAATCTGCTATTGGGATAATTGTTGGTGGATTATTTGTTAGTACTATTTCTTCCGCACAACTAACTGTTTCTAGGTACGCAGCTATTTGAAATATGCTGTAATAATTAAAATAGTCATCTCCATTAGGTGCAACATTACTTTCCCCTGCAATACCAGCATACCCCATAATTGTTGTACCACTACCAGGTTCTACCTGTACAATCGTTCCTTCTGAATCATGAGAATAAGTATGATTTGCTCCAAATTGATGGCCCATTTCATGCGCTACATAATCGATATCATAAGTATCGCCTTCAGGATTATCTCTTACAGCATAAGCGCTTCCTTTTTTGTTATCTACACAAACCGCCCCAATATAACCAGCGTTACCATCCTTAGGGCCTTTATGAAATAAATGTCCAATATCATAATTTGCCTCACCAATAACACTAGTTAATGTATTCTGTACTTCTGCACTTAAATTAGTATCGTATGGATCTGTAGTTTCATTTTCATAGATTATCAAATCATTATTCCCAACCAACTCTAAAGTTATTCCTAAATCGGTTTCAAAAACCCCATTAACCCTTGTAATTGTAGCGTTAATTGCTGCTAATGCATCTGCAACAATATCATCTACCGCATCTTCTGTATTTTCATGGTATTTTGTATACTCTCCTGTAGCAGAAACTGCTATTCTAAATTTTCTTAAACGCTGATCATCAACTAATTTAAAACCACTGACTATCCCTTTTGCTTTACTTAACTCTTCTTTCGTTTTACAAACAAACCCATCTTCTTTATCAATTCTGGAGTCACGATTATACACGACATAGTCCTTTCCGTTTTTTGTCGTTTGCTGCATATAGGTAGTTCTTTGCTGATTCTTATGAACCATCATACTTTGCACTCCGTTATGAGAAACACTAAAACGTATCCTATCCTTTGCATCTATCGTACTAATTCCAGAATATGACTTAATCTGTGGATATTTAGCAGCCAATTCTTGAGACAACACAGGCGTTTCTCTAACCTTATACAAAGTAAAACTTCCCTCCTCATTAGGGAAATACAGTGTTTTTGTTGCATTAGAACTTTTAGAAACAGAATTTAGTTCCCGCATGAAATTCTCTTTATCCAAAGAAAATACTTTCGTTTTTCCTTTATCTAAAGACTTCAAGGATTTTGAAGTCATCCTAGTCCGAGAAGTTTTCTGTTGCCAATAATCATTCTGTGCAGATCCATAATAAAAGGAAAGAAATACTATGGTAATTGAAAAAACAAGACGTAATTTTGTAACCATTAAAGAAATTTTGAGCTAAACCAAATATAAGCCTTTTTATTTTTTAATTTACGTGCTAACTGTCCAAAACATATCTAATTACGATAGAAAAAAGCCTACAGTAATGACTATAGGTACTTTTGACGGTGTGCATGTTGGTCATAAAAAAATATTAGACCGACTTATAAAAAACGCCAAAACATTAGATTTAAAATCTACGGTACTTACTTTCTTCCCGCATCCAAGAATGATTTTACAACAAGATGCGAACATAAAACTACTTAACACTATTGAAGAAAAAATAGCCATTTTAAACAAGCTAGGTTTAGATTGTCTTATTGTACATCCTTTTTCTATAGCGTTTTCTAGACTCTCCTCCACAGAGTTTGTCCGTGATATTCTTGTAAACACCTTAAATGCAAAAAAAATTATTATTGGTTACGACCATAGGTTTGGACGAAATAGAAATGCCAATATAAACGATCTTATTACTTTTGGGGCTACTTTAGACTTTGAAGTAGAAGAAATTTCCGCACAAGAAATTAATGATGTTTCTATTAGTTCTACAAAAATTAGAAAAGCAATAGAAAATGGCGATATTAAAACTGCCAACAGCTATTTAGGGTATGAATATATGCTAACAGGTGTTGTAAAAAAAGGAAAAGGAATAGGGAAACAAATTGGTTTTGCAACTGCAAATATTCATATAGAAGAAGACTACAAGCTTATTCCTAAAGATGGCGTTTATACCGTAACAAGTACTATAGACAACCATATCATTTATGGAATGATGAATATTGGCTACAACCCTACGGTTTCTGGCACCGAAAAAAGTATAGAAGTAAACTTTTTTGATTTTGACCAAAATCTTTATGGAAAAAAGATTCAAGTAGATATTGTAGAACGAATTAGAGATGAACAAAAATTTAATTCTCTGGAAGAGTTAAAAAATCAACTTAAAAAAGACAAAGAAACCTCCTTATCTTTACTAAAAAAATAGATGCTAAACCAATTCCTTTTTAAAAAAATTGATATTGGCTCTTTACTCATTTTCAGAATATTTTTCGGGATTCTAATTAGCCTAGAATGTTATGGTGCTATCCTAACAGGATGGGTTAAAAACACATTGATAGACCCTACATTTACTTTTTCCTTTATTGGTTTTGAATGGCTGCAACCCTTAGCAGGAAATGGCATGTATTTTTATTTTCTCGTTATGGGAACCCTTGGTGTTTTTATTTCTATAGGATACAAATACCGCTACAGTATCCTCGCTTTTACATTTCTTTGGGTTGGCGTGTACTTAATGCAAAAAACATCTTATAACAACCATTACTATTTGCTTGCACTAATTTCATTTATCATGATTTTTTTACCAGCAAATAAAGGGTATTCTATAGATGCAAAACAAAATCCATTACTTAGAAGTACTAGTATGCATAGTTATGTAAAATGGATCATTGTGATACAGATATTCATTATGTACACCTATGGTTCTATTGCAAAACTGTATGGCGACTGGTTCGATTTAAGCATTATTAAAATTTTAATGCAACCTAAAGCGGACTATTACCTAATTGGAAGTCTATTACAGGAACATTGGGTACATATTGCCATTGCTGTTACCGGAATTTCATTTGACTTAGTTGTTGTTCCCGCCCTATTATGGAAACCTACACGTAAGATTGCCTTTATTCTCTCTTTACTATTTCACCTATTTAATTCTGCCGTATTTCAAATCGGCATTTTCCCATATATGGCACTTGCCTTTTCTGTTTTCTTTTTTGAACCAGAAACTATTAGAAATATTTTCTTCAAGAAAAGTATTTTGTATAGAGAAAACAAAATTGTAATTCCACCCTTTACACACACCATAACTGTGTTTTTTGGGCTATATTTTTTAATCCAACTTATACTACCTATTCGGCATCATTTTATTCCAGATGATGTACTTTGGACAGAAGAGGGCCATAGAATGAGTTGGCGCATGATGCTCCGAAGTCGATCTGGAATAATCGAATTCAAAGTCGTTAATAAGGCAGATGGTTCAACAAAAACAGTTCCATTAGAAAATTACCTTACTAGAAAACAACGGCGTAAAGTTGCTGCTTATCCAGATTTTATATGGCAATTTGCACAACATTTAAAAAAAGAATATGCCAAAAACAACGTAGACATTTCCGTTTATGTCAATTCAAAAATGAGTGTTAATGATAGGTCGTATGAAACCTATATAAATTCTGAAATTGATTTAGCTAATGTTTCCTGGCTTCATTTTACGCATAACGAGTGGATTCTTCCCTCAAATTTTGAATAAACAATCTCAAATTATAACCTTTGTTTTGCAGTAATGTAAGATGTAATAGATTTTCTATTTCATAATGCAGGTTTAAGTGAATTAGCTGTAAATTTGTCTTTTCAAAATAAAAAAAGATGTTACAGTTACAAGTTATTAGAGAGCATAAAGAAGCCATTGTAAATGCGCTACAAAAAAGAGGTATGGATGCCACACCTCTAGTAGATGAAATAATTCTATTAGACAAAAAAAGACGTTCTTCCCAATCTCAATTAGATACTACTTTAGCTGAATCTAATATGATTTCAAAAGAAATAGGCATGCTTTTTAAAACAGGAAAAGCACAAGAAGCCAATACCTTAAAAAACAAAATTACAACTTTAAAAGAAGCTTCTAAAAAGTTAACAGAAACATTAAATAGTACAGAAGAGGCATTACAATCTTTACTGTATCAGATTCCAAACATACCACACGCTTCTGTTCCAAAAGGAAACACAGAAGAAGACAATGAAGAAGTTTTTAGAGAAGGTACTATTCCAAAATTACACGATAAAGCACTTCCTCATTGGGAACTTGCCAAGAAATACGACATTATAGATTTTGAACTTGGCGTTAAAATTACAGGTGCAGGATTTCCTGTTTATAAAGGAAAAGGTGCTCGTTTACAACGTGCATTAATTGCCTATTTTTTAGATAAAAACACGGAAGCAGGGTATACAGAAATCCAAGTTCCACACCTAGTAAATGAAGCTTCTGCCTATGGTACGGGACAATTGCCAGATAAAGAAGGGCAAATGTACCATATGCCAGTAGACGATTTATATTTAATACCAACTGCCGAGGTTCCTGTTACCAATATTTTCAGAGATACTATTGTAAACGAAACAGAATTTCCTATCACCTATACGGCATATACACCTTGTTTTAGAAGAGAAGCAGGCAGTTATGGTGCTCATGTAAGAGGCCTTAATCGTTTACATCAATTTGATAAAGTAGAAATTGTTAGGGTAGAACACCCAAATAAATCATACGAAGCTTTAGATGGTATGGTAGACCACATAAAAAACATTTTGAGAGAGTTAAAACTACCTTATAGAATATTACGTCTTTGTGGGGGTGACTTAGGGTTTACAGCTGCTTTAACTTTCGATTTTGAATTGTTCTCTACAGCACAAGACAGATGGTTAGAGATTAGTTCTGCCTCTAATTTTGAAACTTACCAAGCGAATCGTTTAAAATTACGCTTCAAAGATGAAAGCGGAAAACGACAACTAGCGCACACTTTAAATGGGAGTTCTTTAGCATTACCTCGTGTATTAGCAGGTATTTTAGAAAATTGTCAAACAGAAGCTGGTATTGTAATTCCAGACGTATTGGTACCGTATACTGGTTTTTCTATTATAGATTAGTATTAAAACATTAGTAGATAGAAACATAACTTTAAAAAAAACCTGTCAGGATTAAAAACTTGACAGGTCTTTTTTATAATACATAATTGCCAATAAAGCGAGTTAAAACATCTTATGCTATCTTTGATAAAAACATACGGTTTGCGGGTAATTCTATTCTCTTTTCTTTTTTTTGTTTCTCAAGTAATTATTTCTCAAAATGATTTACTAGCGAAACAATACTTTAATGATGGTGATTTTGAAAAAGCAGTCGTTTTTTATGAAAAGCTAGTTAAGAAAAGTCCAAGAAGATCCGATTTTGCTGAAAATTTAGTCGCCTGCTACCAACAACTCGAGAAGTATACCCTCGCAGAAGAATTTTTACTCAAAAAATTAAAAGAAAAACATGTCTATCCTACCTTTTTTATTGAACTGGGACACAACTATTCTTTGCAGAAACTTGATGAAAAAGCTTTAACATACTACAAGAAGGCACTAAATACTGTATCTAAAAATCCGAATTACGGATATGGTATTGGTTTACGCTTTCAAAAATACGTGCTTTTAGATTTTGCTATTACGGCATTCACTAAAGCAATGCAGTTAAACCCTCAACTAGAATACAACTTTCAACTAGCCCGAATTTATGGAGAACAAGGCGCTATTGAAAAAATGTACGAGAGCTATTTAAATCTTATTTATAAAGGAAAAACATCAAAATCTAAGGTATTACGAAATATTGATGATTTTATAAGCGTTGATGCTTCCAGTGAAAATAATATTAAATTCAGAAAAACACTATTAAGAAAAGCGCAACAAAACCCGAACATCCTTTGGAACGAATTATTAAGTTGGCTTTTTATACAAGAAGGAAGATATTCCAGTGCCTTTAATCAGGAAAAAGCCATTTATAAAAGAACAGATAAAACTTCCACTACCAGATTAGAAAGCTTAGGAAGACTTAGTTTAAAGAATGAGGATACAGAAACTGCAATAACTATTTTTACCTATATTGTAGAAAACAGTTCGGATAAAATAGCAAAACTCAACGCGCAATTGCATCTTGTAGAAACACAACTTCTAATCCCAACAGAGAAAAAAATAAAACAAATCCAAATTACTTTTGATGAATTAATGGAAGATTATGGCTATCACAGCAAAACTTTACAGTTACAAGTTGCTTATGCTAATTTTCTAACCTTTAAAAAAGAGAATCCAACGAAAGCTATTTCTATACTCAAAAAGTGCTTAGAGCTGCCATTAAACAGATATGGTATTGCCTATATAAAAATGACTTTGGGGGATATTTTGGTTTTTGACAAAAAATTTAACCAAGCTTTAATTTACTTCTCACAGATACAGAAAAACTTAAAAAATGATGTTATAGGGCAGAATGCACGGTACAAAGTTGCCCAAACTAGTTTTTACAAAGGAGATTTTGATTGGGCACTCACGCAACTCAAAGTACTTCGAAGTTCTACCTCACAGCTTATCGCAAATGATGCAATGCAACTAAGTCTTTTAATTTCTGACAATTCTTTTCAGGATTCCACGCAAATTGCACTAAAAAAATATGCTCATGCAGATTTACTAGCATTTCAAAATAAAAATGAAGAGGCAATTGAAGTTTTAAATGACATTTTAATAAATCATAAAGGCGAAAAAATAGAAGATGAATCCTTACTAAAACAAGGAAAGCTTTTAGAACAGAAAAAGGACTTTGAAGCAGCAGAATTCAATTACCAAAAAATTGTAGAATTCTATAGCAACGATATTTTGGCAGATGATGCCCATTTTGCATTAGCAGAACTCTACAAAAACGTCTTGAATAAGCCGCAAAAAGCCATGGAACATTACGAGAAGATAATTTACAATTATCAGGATAGCTATTATTTTCCAAAGGCTAGAAAAAACTATCGAATTTTAAGAGGGGATAGTATTAACTAATGCATAAAACGGGTTTAACTGCAAACTAAATCCAAATTTAAAAAATGTACTTTTGCGCATATATTATTTACACTTTAAATTAAGAAATGTACATCTACAACGTTACGGTAAATATAGAAGAGAAGGTAGAAAGCCAATGGCTTAAATGGATGGAAGAAACACATATTCCAGACATGTTAGCTACAGGTAAATTTTCCCATGCAAGAATGTGCAAAGTACTTGTAAAAGAAGAAATGGGTGGCACCACCTATGCTGTACAATACACAACCAAAGACAAAGAAACCCTTCAGAAATATTACGAAGAAAATGCTCCTAAACTTCAGGCAGATGGACTAAAACTTTTCGCTGGTACTATTGTTGTATTTAGATCAGAACTAGAAATCATTAGTGAACAGGCAAATGGGTAAGAAGAAGAGAAAAAAACATTCTGCTTTTCGAAAAAAAAATTTCGAAACAAATAACAAAGACAAAGGGAGTTCATATAATCCTGTAAAAGCAAAGAAACATTTAGGACAACACTTTCTTAAAGACGAAACTGTTGCTCTAAAAATTGCAGAAACACTTTCTTTTAAGGGCTATTCTAATGTTATCGAAATTGGCCCAGGAACAGGTGTACTTACTAAATACCTATTAAGAAACGATATGGATTTTGTGGCAATGGATTTGGATTCCGAATCTATTACCTACCTAAATCAGAATTTTCTTTTAGAACACAGCGAGCTAATACATCGTAAAGGAAAATTTACAGTTATAGAAGCAGATTTTTTAAAATACGACCTAGACCAACTCTTTGGTGATTCTCAATTTGCCATCACAGGTAATTTTCCATACAATATTTCTACACAAATAGTCTTTAAAATGCTAGAGATGCGGAATCAAGTTCCTGAATTTTCTGGAATGTTTCAGAAAGAAGTAGCCGCTCGTATCTGTGAAAAGGAAGGGAATAAAACCTATGGTATTCTATCCATATTAGTACAGGCATTCTACGATGCAGAATATCTGTTTACCGTTGGTCCAGAAGTCTTTTCTCCTCCGCCAAAAGTACATTCTGGAGTCCTTAGACTTCGTAGAAAAGAAAATTTTGTACTAGACTGTGACGAAGAATTATTCTTTAAAGTAGTGAAATCTGCATTTAACCAACGTAGAAAAACCCTTCGAAATAGCTTAAAAATTTATATCCTTTCTGATAATTTAAAAGAAGATGCTATCTTTGACAAGCGCCCAGAGCAATTAGCTGTTGCCGATTTTATTGCGCTGACTAAGAAGATAGAACATGACTCCGTTTAAACTAAGCGAAGAACATTTAGCTGAAATTGAGCAGCTAATAGAGAATCAAAAGGATGCAAAATTGCAACTCCTTTTGAAAGAGGTGCATTACGCCGATGTCGCAGAAATAATTAATGCCCTTAAACAAGAGCATACTGTTTATCTTATTAAGCTACTAGATAGTGATAAAACTTCGGATATTCTTACCGAGTTAGATGATGATGTTAGGGAGTCTATCCTAAACCAACTTTCTTCTAAAGAAATTGCAGAAGAAATAGATGAACTAGATACCGATGATGCAGCAGATATCGTTGCAGAACTTCCTAAAGAAATAGTACAAGAAGTTATTTCTGAATTAGAAGATAGAGGTCACGCTAAGGATATCGTTGAATTACTTCGCTATGATGAGAACTCTGCAGGCGGACTTATGGCTAAAGAGTTAGTTAAAGTAAACGAGAATTGGAATGTACTTACTTGCGTTAAAGAGATGCGATCTCAAGCAGAAAGTGTAACCCGTGTGCATTCCATTTATGTCGTAGATGATGAAGATAAATTAAAAGGAAGATTGTCTTTAAAAGACTTACTTACAACTTCTACAAAAACACATATAAAAGATATTTACATTTCAAAGGTCGATTATGTAGATGTACATGAAAAACCAGAAGAAGTTGCCAAAATAATGTCTAAATACGATTTGGAGGCGATTCCTGTAATAGACGAAATTGGCAGATTAGTAGGACGAATTACTATTGATGATATCGTTGATGTTATTAGAGAAGAGGCTGAAAAAGATTACCAACTTGCAGCTGGTATTACACAAGATGTAGAAGCAGATGATAGCATATGGGAACTTACCCGTGCACGTTTACCATGGTTGTTTTTGGGGCTTTTAGGTGGTATTGGCGCTGCTCTAATAATGGGAGATTTTGAAAGTATCTTAAAAGAATTTCCTGTGATTTTCTTTTTAACACCTTTAATTGCTGCAATGGCAGGAAATGTAGGTGTCCAGTCTAGCGCTATTATTGTACAAGGTTTGGCAAATGACGATGTTAGAGGAAGTATCAATAAAAGGCTCGTTAAAGAAATGTTACTCGCTGCTCTTAACGGGTTTATACTAGCAATTTTCCTTTTCTTATTTGTATGGGTTTGGAAAGATGAAATTTATACTGCACTTGCCGTTTCCATTTCTCTAGTTTTGGTTATCATTGTCGCAGGTATTGTAGGTACTTTTATTCCGCTGTTTTTAAATAAAAGAGGTATAGACCCAGCCATTGCAACTGGCCCTTTTATTACAACAAGTAATGATATTTTCGGAATCCTTATTTACTTTTGGGTTGCCAAGATTATCTTGGGTATTTAACCTAAAAAAGCTCGCCTTTATAAAACGGAAGACTTTGGTAATAAGCTTATTACTTAATTATAAGGATACCACGCTCAGAGGCTTTTCAAAAAATAATATTAAAACGATACCTTTAGTCACTCATACTTAAGTCTTATGAAACCAATAAATATAAAAAAGAAACATGCAGAATTTACAAAACAATGGCATCCGCATCAAATTGCAATTGTAGATACTATGCAAGTACTGCTAGCAAAAATAAAAGGTGAATTTGTATGGCATGCTCATGAAAATGAAGACGAACTTTTTCAGGTAATCAAAGGTACTTTATATATGCAATTTAGAGACCGAACTGAAATTGTAAAAACGGGTGAAATTATTGTCGTTCCTAAAGGCGTTGAACACAATCCGATGACAAAAAATGGCGAAGTTGTAGAGGTGTTACTTTTTGAAAAACTAACTACAGCCCATACCGGAAATGTACGGCATGAAAAAACGCAAACAGATTATCCGAAAATTTAGAACAAAGACAACTAACTTTGTCTTCAAATTACCAATTCATGAAAATACTTCATTTAGACACTAACCACCCATTACTTCTAGAACAGTTAAACGCTTTGGGATATAGTAACGATGAAGATTATACCGGGAACAAAGAACAAATAGAAGCTAAAATTCACTTGTATGATGGTATTATTCTAAGAAGTCGGTTTTCCATAGATGCAGAATTTATTGACAAAGCAACGAATTTAAAATTTATTGGTCGCGTAGGTGCTGGCTTAGAAAATATTGATGTTACTTATGCAAAAGAAAAAGGAATATTCTTAGCCGCTGCTCCAGAAGGGAACAGAAATGCCGTAGGAGAACACACACTTGGAATGCTTCTATCTCTATTTAATAGGCTACAAAAATCTGATCAAGAAGTTAGAAACGGAAAGTGGGACAGGGAAGGTAATAGAGGAATAGAATTAGACGGAAAAACAGTTGGTATTATTGGTTACGGCAATATGGGCAAAGCATTTGCCAAAAAACTTCAAGGCTTTGATGTTACCATAATTTTTCACGATTTAAAAGATGGTATTGGTGATGTAAACGCTACACAAGTCACTTTAAAAGAACTGCAACTAAAAGCAGATATCGTAAGCTTACATATTCCCCAAACACCACTAACAATTAAAATGGTCAATGCTGAATTTATTGCAGAATTTGTCAAACCTTTTTGGCTTTTAAATACGGCTAGAGGTAAAAGTATTGTAACGGAAGATTTAGTAATAGCACTTAAATCGGGGACTATTTTAGGCGCGGGTTTAGATGTTTTAGAATATGAGAAATCTTCTTTCGAAAATATGTTTACGGAAAAGCAATTACCCGAGGCATTTCAATACCTTATTGATGCGAAAAATGTACTCCTAACACCACATGTAGCAGGGTGGACAGTAGAAAGCAAAAGAAAACTGGCACAAACTATCGTTGACAAAATTAAAGCACATTTTTCTATTTAAAAAAATAGAAAAAGTAATCTTACAAAATGAGTTTTGGGTTTAGTTTTTCATTTTACACAAACTGACATTCAAGAATATATTTCTTATCTTTAAAAGAAAAGCAATTCCGTATGACATCTGATACGAACACTCCAGAAGAATATATAAGTCAGCTTCCTGAAGACAGAAAAGAAGTTATTATAAAACTTCATAAAACCATTGTTGCTAATTTACCAAAAGGAGTTGAAGCTATTATGAATTATGGCATGCTGGGGTATGTTATTCCGCATTCTATTTATCCAGACGGATACCACTGTGACCCAAAACTGCCATTACCATTTATGAATTTAGCTTCACAAAAGAATTTCATTGCCTTTTACCATATGGGATTGTATGCACAAAAAAAGATTCTAGATTGGTTTACTTCTGCATATCCTGAGCATTGCAAATACAAATTAGATATGGGAAAGTCCTGTGTTCGATTTAAAAAAATGAATGATATTCCGTATGAATTAATTGGGGAACTTGTTACAAAAATGAATACGCAAGAATGGATTGACACTTATGAAAGGAATATAAAAAAATAATCGTTACATTTAACTTAAAATATATTTAACCAACTAAAAATATACGTATGTCGGAAGAAGAAAATAAAGATTTAGGAGATAAGGCAGGAGAAGCATTTGATAGTGCAAAGGAATCTGCAAAAGATTTTGCAGAAGAGACAAAGGAAAAAGCTGGAGATTTTGCCGATGATGCAAAAGAAGCAGCCAAAGAATTTTCAGATAGTGCAAAAGAAGCTTTTGGTAATACAACTGGAGAAAATAAAAAAATATTAGCTGGTATTTTAGCAATCATATTAGGATCTCTTGGAGTACATAAATTTATTCTTGGGTATCAAAAAGAGGGTTTCATTCTTCTTGGAGTTACATTACTAGGTTATGCAACCACTTGTTTTGTCATTGGAGCTTTTTTCTTTTGGATTCCTGGTGTCATTGGACTTATAGAAGGAATAATCTATTTAACTAAATCTGATGAAGAGTTTTACAACACCTATCAAGTAGGAAGAAAACCTTGGTTCTAAAAAATTAAAGCTTACTTAAAAGTCAAATTTTATCGTTTGGCTTTTATATTTGTTTTTATTATCGTAATATTGCAATATATAAATATGTTATGGGTGTAACAAAAACACAAATTTTCAATGCCAAGCAGAATAATCTGGCTACAATTTTTAAGGTATTAGCCAATCCTGCAAGGATAGCTATTCTAGAATATATAAGTAGTCAGAAATTCTGTATTTGCAACGATATTGTAGAAGAAATAGGACTCGCGCAACCTACTATTTCACAACATCTAAAAGAATTGAAGAGTATTGGTTTAATTAAAGGAGAAATTGAAGGTAAAAAAGTTTGTTACTGTATTCACCTTGAAAATTTTTTAGAAATTCAACACCTATTAAACACATTTTTTAACACAACAAAATCAAACTGTTGTTAATTTTAAAGCAATTAAACATGAAAACAAACGAATTCTTATCGCTGTTAGGAGAATACCAAAATAAAAGTCTTCTTTTTGAATACAAAACTGGAGAACTAGTTGGTGCCAATTACCATATTACAGAAGTAAAAAACATAAGTATTGACAGTATAGACTGTGGAGCAGGCGCCGATTTTTGGAAAGAAACTATTATCCAACTTTGGGAAAGTCCAAAAGAGCTAGACAAAAAAGAGTTTATGTCCGCAAAAAAAGCATTAGATATTCTTAACAAAGTAGATAGTATAAAGCCAATGGTTAGAGATGCCGAAGTGAAATTTGAGTATAGCAACCGAAGCTTTCATACGGCACAATTATTTGTAGCTGATTATGAAATAAGTACCGATAGACTTCTCCTTAAATTAAGTATCGAAAAAACGGACTGCAAAGCAAAAGAACTCTGTGGTGTTTCTGAAAAAGTAACAGAAGAAATAGAGGCTGGCTGTACCCCTGGTGGGGGATGTTGTTAAAACGATAATTTATGATAGTAAGAAAAATGACTAAAAACGACTGGACGGCTGTTTCCAATATATATGTAGAGGGAATAGCCACTGGTTTTGCCACTTTTGACACTACTATCCCTAGCTATGAAGACTGGGATACTAACCACTTAAAAAGTTGCAGAATCATTGTTTCAGAAAAACAGAAAGTTCTAGGATGGGCGGCTTTATCGCCTGTATCTAGCAGATGTGTATACGGCGGTGTCGCTGAAGTAAGTATATATGTAGGTCGAGAAAGTCGAGGTTTAGGTGTTGGTAAAATCTTAATATCTCAATTAATTCTACAAAGTGAAGAAGACGGGTATTGGACATTACAATCTGGAATTTTTCCAGAAAATATTGGAAGTATTAAACTGCATGAGAAAAATGGGTTTCGTCTTATCGGAAAAAAGGAACGTATTGGAAAATTAAAAGGCATTTGGAAAGATAACTTGCTTTTCGAAAAAAGGAGCATAAAGGTTGGAGTAGATTAAACAATGTTAAAATATGAAAACAAGCTCTGAGATTTTTTTTGTTAACTCCTTCAATTATTCATTTAGATAAAAGAACTTAACATAAAATACACTTCAAATCTAACATTAAGCCGTACTTTTCGGTCATCAAATTAACACCATTAATTCCCCTATGAAAAACGTTTTAGTATTATGTACTGGTAACTCTTGTAGAAGTCAAATGGCACATGGCTATTTAAACACTTTACAAAATGGATTAGCAAACATTTACAGTGCAGGAATAGAAACACACGGATTAAACCCAGGAGCTATTGCTATTATGGCAGAAGATGGCATAGATATTACCAAACATACTTCCAACCTTGTAACAGAATATGCTACTGTTGAATTTGACTATATCATCACCGTTTGTGACCATGCCAATGAAAATTGTCCTTTCATCCCTTCTAAAAATGCAAAACGAATTCACCACAATTTCTTTGACCCTTCTAAAGTAGTTGGAACGGAGGAAGAAAAACATACCGCTTTTCTAAAAACCAGAGAAGAAATAAAAGTTTTTTTTTCCTCGTTTACTACAAAAGAATTAAGCTAAACACTCCCATTTTGTGAATGGTTCTCTGCTAATTTCCGTTCTAATTCTGCCTGAAATTCTTCCATCACTGGCTTTACCGTACTTTCTGGTATTTCAGAAATTTTAATGTACATAAGACCATCTACAGAATTATTAAACAAAGGATCCACATTAAAAGCTACAACCTTCGCATTTTGTTTAATATACTTTTTAATAAGTACAGGTAACCGGAGACTTCCTGGCTCTACCTCATCTATAATTCTATCAAACTTATTTAAATCTGCCTGTGTTTCATCAAAAACAAACTCTTTGTCCGCATCTTTAAGTTTTACCTTAAATTCCTTTTTAGGGTGAATATATTGTGCCACATACGGATCCCAGTAGTTCGATTTCATAAACTCAATCATTAACGACTTAGAGAAGTTAGAAAACTGATTGCTTATACTAACACCACCAATTAAGTACTTATGCTCTGGAAAACGCAATGTAGTATGTATAATTCCTTTCCATAAAAGAAACAAAGGCATTGGTTTTTGTTGGTACTCCTTCACGATATAGGCACGTCCCATTTCTATGGTATTCTGCATCATTCCATACAATTCTGGTTCTACCCGAAATAAATCTTGTATGTAAAAACCATCAATTCCATATTTAGGAAAAATATGCGACCCCATTCCCATACGGTAAGATCCTACTATAGCATTCTCCTTTGTATCCCACAAAAATAAATGATGGTAATAGGAATCAAATTTATCTAAATCTATAGCATTATTTGTTCCTTCTCCTATTGCTCTAAAAGTAACTTCTCGCTGTCGCCCTATTTCTTTCAAAATAAAAGGCATGTCCTTTTTCTGCGCTAAAAAAACCTCATAGTTTTTACTTTCTAGCAAACGACAATCCTTTTTTCGCAAATTTTCTATCTCTGCTTGAATCACCTCTGAAGGTATTGCCAATGCAATCTTCTTAGGTGCTTTTGGAATTTTTAATGCCGTAGGAACTTTATCTATTAATCGTTCTTTCTCATAAATATTTGCAAGCATATAGGTTTTCTTGCGTAATAAATCCGTGAAATCTGATAAACTTTCTTGCTCTTTCTGCGTTTTAACCGTTATTGGCTTTCCTATCCGAACTTTAATAACTCTATTCTTCTGCGATAAAACTTCAGACGGAAGCTTGGCTGTCCTAAAAACATCGCTAATCTTAGATAAACGATAAAACAAACCACTATTCTTTGCATGAAAATAAATAGGCACAACAGGTACTTCTGCTCTTCTAATTAGTTTTAGAGCTGTTTCTTCCCAAGGTTTATCCACAATTAATTTACCATCTTTATCGGTAGAAACTTCACCTGCAGGAAATAAACCAAGAGGATGACCGTCTTTTAAATGTCGCAATGCATTTTTAAATCCAGCCAAACTACTTCTCACGTCTTTGCGATTTTCAAATGGGTTTACCGGTAAAATATAAGGGGACATTGGCTTTATTCGATCTAATAAAAAGTTGGCCATAATCTTATAATCAGATCGTTGCTCTACCAATAATTTTAATAACAACACCCCATCTATTCCTCCCAAAGGGTGATTAGATATAGTAATATATGCCCCATCTTTAGGCAGGCGTTTATAATCTTCTTCGTGAATTTCAAATTTTATCTGGTAATGGTCCAAAATAGCATTCAGAAAATTTATTCCTTCTAAATGCTTATTATCATCATAAAATCTATTGATACTAGATATTCGGGTTACTTTCAACAATATCCAACCAATGAAAGTGCCTAAAAACCCATACTTATCAAGTTTGATAGCTTTGGCAACTTCTCTCGAATTTATTAATCCCATATAATTTTCTGTCGTCTTGAAAACAAATATAAAAAAAACAAAAAGGAGAACGCCTAATATTATCCCAATAAACTATTTTACTACTAATTGTACTGTTTCTTTACCACGTTGTTCTACTAAAATTTCCTTATTTTTCTGTAAGGAAGTAATTGCTTTTGTATCAAAATGTCTTATTGTATAAAGAGAAACTCCTTCATGACAAACCACTTTAAACTTGCTTTTTAATTGGTTTAATAAATCTGGCAATCGGTTAAACTTATTGTCCAAACACACGGAAAAACTAATGGCAGAATTTTGAATAAGATCCACTTTCATACGGTAGTCATGAAACAGCTTAAACAAATCGCTAATATTATTTTCTACAATAAATGAAAAATCTAGAGAAGAAAGCTTCAATAACACTTGATCTTTCTTGACAATAAAACAAGGAACTTTTGGTTCTATCTCATGACCATTACCCCGACTTACAATTGTACCTGCATTCTTTGGATTAATAAATGATTTTACATACAACGGTATTTCTTTTCGCTGTAATGGCTGTAGTGTTTTAGGGTGAATTACAGACGCTCCATAAAATGCCAATTCTATAGCCTCTCGGTACGAAATGCTATTTAACAATTGCGCTTCTTTAAAATACCGTGGATCTGCATTTAACACTCCTGGAACATCTTTCCAAATAGTAACATCTGTCGCATTAAGACAATAGGCCAAAATTGCCGCAGAATAATCCGACCCCTCTCTACCCAATGTTGTCGTAAAATTATTATCATCACTACCTAAAAATCCTTGGGTAATATACATCGTATTTTTAGCAATGTTTTTAGCAACACTCTCTTGGGTACTTTCCCAATTTACTACAGCATCTCTATAATTGTTATTGGTTTTAATAACTGTTCTAACATCTAACCAGCTATTTTTTAATCCAATTTCATTCAAATAAGCACTTATTATAGTAGTAGAAACAAGCTCCCCGTAACCAACAACCTGGTCGTATACAAAACTGTTTTTTGGAGATTTATTCCATGCCAAAAAGCCTTGAACTTCTTCAAAAAGCACTTTTACTTGCTTAAAAATTGGGTGACTAGAGTTGGCAAACAAATCACTCAATATAGCATTATGGTATTTTTCTACTTCTTGAATTACGGTTAAAACAGAATTCTTATCTTTAAAATAAGCACTTACAATATTCTCCATGCTATTGGTAGTCTTCCCCATAGCAGAAACCACAAGTAAAGTGTTTTCATGCCCAACTTCTTTTAATACTCCAACTAAATTCTTTACACTCTCTGCATCTTTTACAGAAGCTCCTCCAAATTTAAAAACCCTCATAAATTAGTAATAAAATTTTCAATTCCTTGCTCGTCTAAATGAACAACATCCCAGTCTCTCTTGACCAAAGCACCTTTTTTCTCGTAAAAAGAAATAGCAGGTTCATTCCAATCTATAACCTCCCAACAGATACGTTTAACTCCTAATTTATGTCCGTATTTAACAACCTCAGCCAATAAAGCACTTCCTAAACCAGTACCGCGCATCTTTTCTGAAACTATTAAATCTTCTAAATGCACAATAGCACCTTTCCATGTAGAGTACCTAGGGTATACCAATGCCATACCAACAACTTCATCTTCCGATTCTCCAACAAAACAATGAAACAAATTATTGGTAAAACCATCTCTAACCAAATCTTCAACAGTTACTTCTACGGCATTTTCTTCTTTCTCAAATACAGCTAGCTCCTGTATCAGTTCTAACACCTTTTTCATGTCAGCTACTTCTGCCTTTCTTATTGTGTACTTCATAATTAATACCAATTTAAATACTACTCATAAATAGCATTTTTCTTATTCTTGCAATTGTTTAACTACAAAAGCCTAATCCTCGCACTGCTCCTATTTTACATCCTATCGAAAATAAAAAATAGAAAATTAATTAAGGCAACATTATAAAATTAAACTTGTATAAAAAACAAAGTTATAAACTTAATATACTAAACAGGAACGAAAACGTTATAGTATAACAAAATAACCGATATTTGTGTTCAAATTAAACTCTAACTACAATGATTAAAAAGAATAAGACACTGGGCGAGTTCATAATAGAAAACCAGTCTTCATTTCAATATTCAAGTGGAGAATTGTCTAAACTAATTAATGCTATTAGACTTGCTGCCAAAGTGGTAAACCATCAGGTTAATAAAGCCGGATTAGTAGATATTTTAGGTACAGCTGGTGATATTAACATACAAGGAGAAGACCAGCAGAAATTGGATTTATTTGCAAATGAAAAATTTATCCAAACACTTAAAAACAGAGAAATTGTTTGTGGTATTGCTTCAGAAGAAGAAGATGATTTTATTAGTATAAACAGTACAAACGAAGACAATCAGAACAAATACGTAGTACTTATAGACCCAATGGATGGTTCTTCTAACATAGATGTAAATGTATCTGTAGGAACCATTTTTTCTATCTACAGAAGGGTTACACCAGTTGGCACTCCTGTAACTTTAGAAGATTTTCTACAACCAGGAAAAAACCAAGTAGCAGCAGGTTACGTTATTTACGGAACCTCAACAATGTTAGTTTATACAACAGGTGATGGTGTAAACGGATTTACATTAAACCCTGCCATAGGAACCTTTTACCTATCTCACCCGAATATGCAATTTCCAGATACTGGAAAAATATATTCTATAAACGAAGGAAACTATATTCATTTTCCACAAGGGGTTAAAGATTATCTAAAATATTGTCAGGAAGAAAAAGAAGATAGACCATATACCTCTAGATATATTGGATCATTAGTGTCCGATTTTCATAGGAATATGATTAAAGGTGGCATCTATATTTACCCAGAAAGCACCAAAGCTCCCAAAGGAAAATTACGCCTTTTATACGAGTGTAACCCAATGGCATTTATTGCAGAACAAGCAAACGGGAAAGCTAGTGATGGTTTTGGAAGAATACTAGATTTAAAACCTACAGAACTGCACCAAAGAGTACCATTCTTTTGCGGAAGCACCAAGATGGTAGAGCAAGCAGAAAAGTTTATGCATTCCCCATCAAAGTAAACAAGCTCGGGGCAAGCCCAAAGGCCTTAATTAAGAGACAAACCATTTATATTTCGACGCAAGCGTCGGGGTATTAAACCCACTGGAGGGAATAAAAAAGGAGCAATAAGTTGCTCCTTTTTTATTATCAATATGTAATTACCTATCCCAGGAAAACTCGCTAAGCTTAAATATTTAAAGCTCCTATAGTTTCAGTAATAAGAAAAGAACCTTAACGATTCATATTCTTTATTTCATCAATAAAAGTATCTTCATCTATATTTCCTTTAACCAATGCTAGAGCTTTGTGCACAACATAAGTTACATTCTCTGGTGTAAAACCTAAACCAATACTTAATTTTTCTAACAAAAAAGTTTGTTTTTCCCCTAATTGGTTATCCGCATAAACCATACGACTTAGATCAAACAAACGCTCTAATCTTCTGTTATAACTTGTAGGCGGATTTATAGGGTGCGACATATAATCCTTCAAAATTTCCTTATAATCGTACTCAGAAATACTCAAATTACGAGCCAACCTATCTAGAAAAGCCTTCTCTTCGTCTGTAATAATACCATCGCTCATTGCTATCTTCACAATAGATGCAAAATGATCCTGATTTCTTTTTTGAAATCCACTATCAAATAAATCTGAAATTGACATATCTTCTTTTAATTTTCTACCACAAAGGTAATTTTTTTAATAGTAGTAAAAAAATAAGTTTAGACAGAAATCGACTCCCTTTTGGGCGTTACAGAAAGCTTCTCTTTCTGTCGGGCTATTCACTTCTAATCCTCGCCTAAAAGGGCTGTGGGTTATCCGCTACTATCCCTAACGCGGGCTTACCAAATTAGTTACAACTTTAGCAAAAATGAAACTAGTTTTTACACTGAAAAAGTGTCAATTTTATTGTAGTTTTAACCTTTAACTATGTAATAAATTCATCATGGCGCATCAAAAACATCTCTTTAGTTTATCCGATTCTGTTGTATACCTCAACGGGGCATATATGTCTCCGCAACTTAAAAGCGTAGAAGCAATAGGTGTAAAAAGTATACAACTTAAAAACACGCCTTATGAAGTAACTCCCCAAGATTTTTTTACCAATAGAGTAATCTTAAAAAAGCGCTTTGCAACATTAATTCAGTCAGAAGACTATAACGATATTGCTATAATTCCGTCTGCCTCCTATGGTATCGCCACCGTTGCAAATAACATCACATTAAAAAAAGGAGACGAAATTTTACTAATAGAAGAACAATTTCCAAGCAATGTTTATGCATGGAAAAATCTGGTTAAAAAATACAATGCTGTACTAAAAATAGTCAAACCCGTTGCCAAAGCAACTTCTCGTGGCGAATCCTGGAACAAGGCAATTCTAGACGCCATAAACGTCAAAACTGCTGTTGTTGCAATGGGGCATGTACATTGGGCAGATGGCACACTATTCGACCTTAAGGAAATTAGAAAAAAAACCAACGAGATAAATTCTCTCTTAATCATAGACGGTACACAAAGTGTAGGAGCATTGCCTTTTTCGGTAGCCGAAATTCAACCAGATGCACTTATCTGTGCTGGTTACAAATGGTTGTTGGGACCCTATTCTTTAGGTGTAGCTTATTACGGCGCTGCTTTTAAAAACGGTAAACCTCTTGAAGATAATTGGTTGAACAGAAAGGACAGTGAAAATTTCTCGCAACTCGTAAATTACCAAGATGCATACCAACCTAAGGCAGATCGTTATTGTGTAGGAGAATCTAGCAACTTTATCTTAGTGCCTATGCTTATAAACGCAATTGAACAATTACTAAAATGGCAACCAGAAAACATACAGGCACATTGTAAAGAAATTTCAAAAGATGCAATTGTAGAACTACAAGCCAAAGGGTGTTTTATAGAAAAATGGGAATACAGAAGCTTTCATCTGTTTGGAATTTACCTCCCAGACGCTATGAATTTAGAAGAGATAAAACAACGTTTATTAGATGCTAACATTTATGTTTCTTATCGCGGAAAAGCTATTCGTATTTCTTGTAATATGTACAATACAAAAGAAGATTTTGATAAATTATTGGCGTGTTTTTAAGAAGTAATTTTAGAATGTTACCTGTTTAAATGAATCTTAATTAACCATTTTGTCATCCCTTTGAAAAAAGGGATCCACATAAGAATAAATAGATTCCTTTTTTCAAAGGAATGACAAAGGAGTAACACCGTCTGCAAATCCGTTATGGGACATGCTAGCGTTGTAAGGAAGGTATCCTCTCACTGTAGCGACTAGTATTAAAAAAATGAACTAAATACTAGACTAAACCTGACACTTACTATTATTTTGAGAAAATATATTCAAAATATAAATATCACAAATGCACTCACTAATAGCTGATTTAAAAATACTTATGAAAATTAATTATCGTATAATCTACTAAATATAGTATATTTACCTATTCTAATAATCAAAAGAATTTATGAAAAACAAAATCTCAGCAAAATTTGTCTACTTCTTATTTCTGTTTTTTTTTATCTTTTCATGTGAAGAAGAAAAATTACCTCAAGAATTAATTGAAGAAGCTAAACAAGAAATTTCTTCTACATATAATGGAAAAATACAATACTTAAAAGCTACGGATATTTCCGGAGTAATAAAACGTATAAATTACCATATAAATAATCCGAAATTTAAAATTAATATCGAGCAAAAGATTCTAGAAGAAGAACTTTTAATCGACAATGAAAATGTATTAGTAATTACAGATACATTAGGATATACCAATTATACTTTTAATGTTTTTTTAGATGATGGTCAAGAGAACACTTTATATAATATGGTTACAGGTGTAGATAAAGAAGGCAATCAAGATCGTCCATATTTGGTAAAATATGAGTGTGACTTAGACCATATAGATGCGTTTATCGAAAGCAACTATAATGTTAAATTCTTTGATGGAACAATATCTAGGTATTATTTAAATAATCTACAAAGTGATTCTAAAGGAAATACTTTATTTTCCAAGTCTAGTTGTCCTCCTGATGATTATAAAGTGGCTTCAGGGGAAAATAATACTAGTGGTTCTAATTCTGGTGGCGGAAATGGAAATTCAGGAAATGGAAACTCTACCCAATCTGGCACCGGTTCTGGAGGTGTTCCCGTTTATTGCAACACTAGAGTAGTTGTAACATATTGTAGTGGTCCAAATCATTGTTCGCCAGGAGCTAGTGAGTGTGGTCCTAAAGATGCTTATGTAACTGTAACAACAAGCTGCAGTGATGGTAGTGTTAGAAGAACTCAGCTGCAAAAATCAGAAGATTGCCCAAAAGACAAAGGTGATATTGGCGTGATTTTTGACAAATACAAGGTCTCAAAAATAAGCTCTGTTCTAAAATTAACAAAAAAAGAAGAAGACTTTTTAAAGGGAGAAACACAATTAACAGATAATATTTTCACATATCTAAGCAAGAATACTGGCTCATTGCAAGCAAAAAGTGCTGCTTTGGTTACCATAAGAACAGTGAAAAGTAATCTACTTTATTCTCCATACAACAACAGGTATATGAATGAGGTTTATTGCTGTAGTCCTAATTTAATTACAAACCCTACACTAGGTCTTAACTATTATAATTACGTAAAAACCCAAGTTGCTATTATTAAATCTCAATATCCTTCAAACTATCAATTTACCAATTGGGAATTGACTAAAATTTACATGGAAGCGAATCTGGATGCCTTTCAATTTGGTCTTGATTTAATTGGAATTATACCCGCTTTTGGGGAAATAGCAGATATAACCAATGGTGTAATCTATACGGTACGAGGCGACGGAGTAAATGCATCTTTAAGTTATAGCAGTGCTATACCATTAGCAGGATGGTTTACTACAGGAACAAAACTTGGGCTAAAAGTTATTAAACTAGCCGATAATGCAAAAACTACACTTAAGTGGATTGTTGATTCAAATGGAATTATTAAATTCGGAAACTCTAGTCAATTAAGAAAGGTAATGGGCAATTTGGTGAAAGCAGGTGAGCATGCACATCATATTATCCCTTTTGCCAAAAGCAATCATTCCCTAGTGCAGAAAGCAGCAAAATCTAAAAAGGCGTTTCATATAAATGAAGCATTAAACGGTATTCCAGTTGCTTCATGGAGAAATTCTAATCATCCTGCTTATAGTAACCAAGTAGTAGATTTGATGGATGATATTATAACCCAAAGTCCTAATTTAACTCCAAATCAAGCGTTTGAAAAGCTAGTAGAATTAAAAACATATGTAGAAGGGGTTATAAAAAACAATCCAAATGTGAAGATTCAAAATTTAAGTTTATGAAATATTATTCAATTAACAAAAGTTATAAAAAAGACGTAATAGGACAATATCCCCAACAAATCGATATTAAATTGGATGGTCATATTGATAATGAATTATTTATTGATAACTGTTTTTTAAAAAAAGTAGATTTTGTTCCATTAGTTGCTAATGTTATTCTGAACAAAAAAGCAAAATTAACCGATTTAATTTCTTCTGAAGGAATAGGTTTTTCTTTTACTTTATTGATTAGTTCGAAATTAAAGGAAATTTTTAATCGTTTTGACACAAAGTACTTTCAGTTTTTTAAGTCGAACGTGATTCTAAATGATAAAGAATTCAAAGACTATTGGATAATGAATCCAATTGAGGAAAGGATAGATAAAATTGATTACAAAAAATCAGAAATTTATGTGTCAAGATTTTCTCTCATAGATCTTATAAAAATTGATTCTTGGGAAGATTTTCAAGAAATTCAGAGAAATTTAAAAGTATCAGGTTACAAAGGGCAAAACGGATCATTTAATTTATCATTCAAGAGAATTGTAATTAAAGAATCAAATAAATTACCACTTTTATATTTTAGAAATAAAATGGGAGGTAAATTTCATGTATCAGAAAAACTAAAGACTATTATAGAAAGTGAAAATTGTACTGGTTTGGAATTTATGCCGTCAGACCTAGATTATAAAGAGTGGTCTGCTCCTGGAGGTTACAGAGAAAAAGTTTATGGGTTATAGATAGTGGTATTCAGAATCGCAATGTCAACAACAGATGCTTACACCTTAGTAGGTGGCCCCTGGAACTTCTGGTTATTATACAAGTAATATTCCTTATGATAAGTTTATTATTGAAGCTAGAGAAATTTATAAAAACTATCCTGAATTTTTAAAAGCATTAGGAATATGAAAAAACTGTATTACATATTTGCTGATTGGCGTAAAAAAGATGTAGCGTTTTTAAATACATTAAACATCAGTAATATAATTGAAGAAGGAATAGCTTCATTTACTGTTAAAGAAGGTAAAGATTATAACAAAATAATAGAGTATTATTCAAAAAAAGACTTTTTATTCAACAAAAATAAGCCTAAAGAGTTTAATATTTCATTAGCACGTGTTGATTTTTCAAAGGAAGATTTAGATAATGCCAAATATTATGCTATTTCATTTATCCCTCCTTATTCTACTCCTTCAACTAGGTATCCACAACCAAATAAAAATGGAGAATACATACAGCAGGTATTTGATGGAGATTTTTATAACTTATATGACTATAATTATGTGAATCGTAAAAAGCAAATTGCACCATTTAAAATTAAAAAGCCTAAATGGAAGAAAAATGAAATTTGTTTTAATTTAGGCCTAGAGGCTGAATATACCTGTTTCAAAAAAGAATTTTACCAAGAGGTGCTTGCTCCTCTTGGTTTAAAGTCAATGGAAGTTTTAGATTATAAAACGGGCAAGCCACTTGAAGATACAATTCAACTGATTATACCTACAGCAAAAAGTAAATTATTACTCGAAAATTTTGCTTATGATATCCTTCCTAAAGAAGAGTCAAGAGGTTATAAACAATATGCAGTACAAACCTTAGATTTTTTTCCGCCTTTTGAAAAAGATTTTGATTTTCACATTTGTTATAGTCAAGAATATTTTGGCGGAGGACTACAAAGAATTATAGTTTCTAAAGAGTTTTGTAATCTATTAATAAAACATAATATTATAGAATATAGTACTCATCACTTAACCCCTGCTAGCGCTCGTCTGTGACGAGTGCCCACAACAGTAGACAAACTACATACCTCTCATTTATTTGAAAAAAGATTTGCAAAATCACAAGCTGTGCGTGTTTTTTTAGGTGCTAAAACAGGTAAATGGAAATCAATTGTGTTAACCCCTGCTGAACATTTAAAATTTACTAATGCTTGGCAAAAAGCAGTAGGGCATGGAACAACAAAAGGAACTTCTGGTTTTTACTCATCAAATGTAACTGTTGAAGCAATGAAAACAGCAGCAAGGAAAATATATAAAGATTATCCAGAGATATTAAAAGCATTAGGGTTATGATAAAACAGTATTCGTTTTTTGCTTATTGGAGAAAGAAGGATGTAGAATTTTTAAATAGCTTAGGTCTTAAAGAAGACATTGAGGAAGGAGCAGATGTTTTTTTAATTGAGGAAAGTGAAACTTATAATAAAATAATAGCCCACTATTCTAAGAAGAATTCTTTATTTAGTAAAACTAAACTAGAAAAATTTTCATGCGTTTTTACTGGAGTAATTTTTTCAAAAGAAGAATTAGATCAAGGAAGAGTTTATGATTTAATTGACACAGGTGTATCAAAAGGGTTTCCATTACCAGAAGATACTTTTGAAGATGATATATTTACTTATGACTGTAGAAAGTGTGAATCTGGGAAAAAACAAAAGGCTCCTTTTCGTATAACAAAACCAAAATGGAAAAAAAATGAAGTTAATTTTACATTACGAGATCGTGATTTTATATTTTTCAAAAAAGATTTTTTCCAAGAGGTATTAGCACCTCTTGGGTTAAAATCAAGAGAAGTAATTATACATAACACAGGAAAAATAACAGAAGATGTAGTGCAATTAATTATTCCAGAAGCTAAGAGCAAGTTATTAATTGAAGGTACTACTTATGACAGGGAAAAACCTTGCGAAAAATGCAACATTAAACAATATTCCATACAAACATTAGATTTTTTTCCTGCTTTTGAAAACAAGTTCGAATTTTTAATTTGTAAAACAAAAGAAGAATTTTTAGGAGGACGAAGACGAATAATTATTACCAAAACGTTTTGTGATTTATTAGTAAAACATAAGGTTATTAAATTTAATACAAACCACCTTACTCCAATGGTAAAGGTGAAATAAAAAATGAGATGAAAAAACTAATCCAAATTTCTTTAATTTCAGGAGTACTATTAGCCTCTTGTTCTGTGCAAAAAAATAAAATTGAAAATGTTTACATGAATTGTATTCATGAAAATTACAAATCTTTTGGAAAAAATTATAAGAAAATAATTCTGGACCATGAACAATTATTGGTTAAAGAAAAAATATTAGCTGATTGTTCTGGGAAAAGCTATATCTCCACAATTAAAAGAATGATTAAGGATGAAAGATTAATAATTATTCCTTCAAAATCTATTTGGGAAAAGCTTAACCCAATTGAGGATATAAATAAATGTAAAACTACCATGTTGTCGAATTCAAAAACTGATTTAAAAAAGTCGCACAAAATAAATGAGGCAGTAACCTCCTTTTTAAAAATTGAAGAAATTACACCTTCGGATGTTGCAGAAAGGTTTTTATCTATTCTTTCAAAAGAGGATTTTAAATCAGAGTATTACAAATTAAAGGCATTTTATTTGTTTGAAATGTTAAATCCAAAATGGAACAAACCCAAACTATTACCGCCTATAGAAGAAAATAGTGATTCAAATTAATACAATATGTAAATTGCTTAGTAGCAGACAATCTAAATCTTAATAACTCCAATCTATAATAATCAACTTTTGTAATTTTAGAATAAATAGATTCCTTTTTCCAAAGGGATGACAAAGGAGAAAGAAAAAACAATCATCAAATTTGATTCTATACTTTTATTTTGTGTTTTCCTCTTCTTTTTTTAAACTCCAACATTAAGTAATTATATTTACACAAATTTTTTATCCTTGGGCTTTTTCAAAATCTCAGAATTATTTGCACAGTCTCCGCAATTGCAGAAACTGCAAACTTCTATTGACCTATCACAAAAAAACAGTACTGCAATTGCCTTAAAAGGACTTGCTGGTTCTTCTCTTTCTTTTGTAATTACAGAAACTTTTAAAAAGGCAGATATGCCTTTTCTACTTGTTTTTAATGACAAAGAAGAGGCAGCATACCACCTTAACGATTTAGAACAGCTCATTGGAGATAAAGAGGTGCTATTTTATCCTGGAAGTTACCGTAGACCTTACCAAATTGAGGAAACCGATAATGCCAATGTACTTTTACGTGCCGAGGTTTTAAACAGACTAAACTCTCGAAAAAAACCTTCGGTAATTGTTACTTATCCAGATGCTTTGTTCGAAAAAGTAATGACCCGAAAGGAACTGGATAAAAACACCTTAAAAATTAAAGTCAACGATTCTGTTACGCTTAGTTTTTTAAATGAAGTTTTGTTTGAGTACCAATTTAAAAGAGTCGATTTTGTTACCGAACCCGGAGAATTTTCCGTTCGTGGCGGTATTGTAGATGTATTTTCTTTTTCGCATGATGAACCATACCGAATTGAATTTTTTGGTGACGATGTAGATAGTATCCGAACCTTTGATATAGAAACACAATTATCTACAGAAAAGGTAACTAAAATCACGATTATCCCCAATGTAGAAAACAAATTACTAAGCGAAACCAGACAAAGTTTCCTTAAATATATTGCTGCAGATACCCTAGTGTTTTCTAAAAATTTAGAATTGTTTTATGACCGAATAGATTCTCTTTTCAATAAAGCAGAAGAAGCTTTTGTAAAACTTTCTGCAACTATTAAACATGCTTCTCCCGAAGAGTTATTTGCCAAATCTGACATCTTAAAAGAACAGCTTAGCAATTTTAAGGTAGTGGAAATTGGAAATCAATCTACGGCAGAAACTTCTATAAATTTCGATACAAGACCACAACCTTCTTTTAATAAAAAGTTCGATTTATTAATTGCAAACCTAAACGAGAACTTTAAAAACGGCTATACCAATTATATTTTCTGTGCTACAGACCAACAGGCAAAACGTTTTCACGACATTTTTGAAGAAGTAAACCAAGAAGTACATTACAAAACTATTGTTTTTCCACTATTTGAAGGATTCCTTAGTCAAGATTTAAAAGTTGCTTGCTACACCGACCATCAAATTTTTGAACGCTACCATAAATTTCACCTTAAAAACGGTTACGCTAAAAAACTAGCCATTACTCTTAAAGAAATTACCAAACTAGAAATTGGCGATTATGTCACCCATATAGATCATGGCGTTGGAAAGTTTGGCGGACTTCAAAAAATTGACGTCCAAGGCAACAAACAAGAGGCAATAAAACTAATGTATGGAGAGCGAGATATTCTTTATGTTAGCATTCATTCGCTTCATAAAATATCTAAGTTTAATGGAAAAGATGGTGCAGCTCCCAAAATTTACAAATTAGGATCTGGTGCATGGAAAAAAGTAAAACAAAAGGCAAAATCTCGTGTTAAACAAATTGCTTTTGATCTTATAAAACTATATGCCAAACGTAGACAGCAGAAAGGAATGCAATACGCTCCGGACAGTTATTTACAACACGAGCTGGAAGCCTCTTTTATGTACGAGGACACGCCAGACCAAGGCAAGGCCACCGAAGATATTAAAAGAGATATGGAAAGTGAGCGACCTATGGACCGACTCATTTGCGGGGATGTTGGTTTTGGCAAAACTGAAGTTGCTATTCGTGCCGCATTTAAAGCCGTAGACAATGGCAAACAAGTAGCCATTTTAGTGCCTACAACCATATTAGCATTTCAACACAATAGATCTTTTACGGAACGTTTAAAAGAAATGCCTGTGACGGTAGATTACCTCAACCGTTTCCGTACCGCTAAAGAAAAGAAAAATGTATTAGAAGAGTTAGAGTCAGGAAGATTAGATATTGTAATTGGCACACATCAATTGGTAAACAAAAAGGTAAAATTTAAAAATCTGGGGCTACTTATTGTAGATGAAGAACAAAAATTTGGTGTTGGTATAAAAGACAAGCTTAAAACAATTACAGAGAATGTAGATGTGCTTACCCTTACCGCCACTCCTATTCCTCGTACCTTACAATTTAGCTTAATGGCGGCAAGAGATTTATCGGTAATTAATACGCCACCACCAAACAGGCATCCTATAGAAAGCCGAGTAGTACGTTTTAGTGAGGAAATAATTCGAGATGCTATTAGTTATGAAATCCAACGTGGTGGACAAAGTTTCTTTATTCACAACCGAATTGAAAACATAAAAGAAGTTGCAGGAATGATCCAACGCTTGGTTCCCGAAGCTAAAATTGGTATTGGTCATGGACAAATGGAAGGCAAGAAATTAGAATCTCTAATGCTGGCTTTTATAAATAATGAGTTCGACGTTTTAGTATCTACCACCATTGTAGAAAACGGATTGGATGTACCCAACGCAAATACCATTTTTATAAACAATGCAAATAATTTTGGCCTAAGCGATTTACACCAAATGCGTGGTCGTGTTGGTAGAAGTAATAAGAAAGCATTTTGTTACTTTATTACCCCACCTTATGAGGTAATGACGAATGATGCCAGAAAAAGAATTCAGGCATTGGAACAGTTTACCGCTTTGGGTAGCGGATTTAATATTGCCATGAAAGATTTAGAGATTCGTGGCGCAGGAGATATTTTAGGTGGAGAACAAAGTGGTTTTATAAACGAAATTGGGTTTGATGCCTACCAAAAAATTCTATCCGAAGCTATTGAAGAGCTTAAAGAAAATGAATTTAAAGAATTGTATTCCGAACTGGAAGGTCCTAAAAAAGTCTTTCTAAAAGAAACACAAATAGATTCTGATTTTGAACTCCTGTTTCCAGACGATTATATTAATAATATTACAGAGCGACTTAATTTATACACCAAATTAAACACCCTAAAAACCGAAGAAGAATTACGGCAATACGAAAAGGAAATAATAGATCGTTTTGGTGAAATTCCTACTCAGGTAGAAGACTTATTGAACTCTGTTCGTATAAAATGGATTGCCAACAGTATAGGGCTCGAAAAAATTGTAATGAAAAACGGCAAAATGATTGGCTATTTTATTGCCGATCAGCAATCTGCTTTTTACCAAAGTGAAGGGTTTACCAAAGTATTACGTTTTGTACAAACTAATGCCAATATCTGTAAAATGAAGGAAAAAGAAACCCGTAATGGACTTCGATTATTATTGGTCTTTGAAGAAATAAAATCCATTAACAAAGCGCTAAAGAAAATAGAAGCTTTTGGAAAACTAAAATAATTAGTCTAAAGAAACAACTAGCATTGCAATCGCCTCTCTTTAAAAAAAAGGGAAATAATGCACGCCAAACAAAGTGGCATTTAAGAAAAGGTAGCAGCTGTGCGAATAATAGCTATATTTATAAATTAAACCAATCTATACCAAAAATGAATCGTAACGTAAAACTACTTTTAGCATCTTTAACCCTATTATTTTCTTCTTTTTCAACCTTACTACAAGCACAAAGTGAAAAAGAATTAGAAGGACGATGGGACATGACCATCGCTTTTGAAGGCAAAGAGGTACCTTCTTGGCTAGAAATACGTCATTCTGGAGTACATACTCTGGTAGGTCGATTTGTTTTTGCGATGGGAAGTGCCAGACCAATTGCTGAAGTGAAAATTAAAGATGAAAAATTTAGCTTCGAAATACCACCACAATGGGAACCTGGTAAGGCTAATCTTAAATTTAACGGACAAGTAACAGCTAAGGGTTTAAAAGGAACCATGCGTTATACGGATGGAAAAATATATTCTTGGTTTGCTACACGTGCACCGCAACTTAATTCTGAAAATAATCCTATTTGGGGCGCTCCTATTGCTCTTTTTAATGGTACCGACCTGAGCGGATGGAAAGCAATGGGCGAAAACCAATGGATTGTAGAATCTGGCATCTTAAAAAGTCCAAAATCTGGGGCTAACTTTGTTAGTGACGATTCCTTTTCCGATTTTAAACTTCATTTAGAATTTCGTTATCCCAAAGGTAGCAATAGCGGTATTTATTTACGTGGCAGATACGAAGTGCAAATTATCGACAGTAAAGGACAAGAACCTTCTGACATCCTTTTTGGTGGTGTTTATGGTTTTCTTACACCTAATGAAATGGCAGCAAAAAATGCTGGAGAATGGCAAACATATGACATAACATTAGTAGGAAGAAGAGTCTCTATTGTAGCCAATGGCATTACGGTAATTAACGATCAAATAATTCCAGGTATTACAGGTGGTGCTTTAAATAGTAACGAAGGAGAACCAGGACCATTTTTAATTCAAGGAGATCACGGCCCGGTTGAATTTAGAAGTATTGTAGTTACGCCGAGGTTAAACTAAAAGAAGTTTAAATTATCTTTTTTAAATTGAAGATTTTACTAAAAATAACATCCAAAATATTCCTTTTTGTATTTCTGACTATAGTAACTCAAATAGGCGGAATTGTTTATTTATTAAGTCTTTTAATTTCGAAAAAATGGAAGAAAATACTGCGATGTAAAACGTTGGCTATTTTCATTACACTCTATCTGTTTTCAACATTTCTAATTATTCCTGTTATTGCTCCAATTTTTGGACGAGAAAAAGTAAGACATTCAGAAAAAATAAACCAAACGAATTATATGACTGTTTTATTGAACAGGAATTATGTTCGACCAAAACTAAACAAATTACTAGAACAAACAGAAAAAGAACTAAAAGGAACCAATATTGAGATTTATTATTTAGATGCAAATTTCCCTTTTATAGACAAATTTCCTCTTCTTCCACATTTGAGTCATAATGATGGAAAAAAGATTGACCTAAGTTTAATTTACGAAACAAACAACGGAAAAATAACCAGTAAAAAAAAGTCAGTAAGTGGTTACGGAGTTTTTGAAGACCCTAAATTGAACGAATATAATCAAATTGAAAAATGCTTAGAAAATGGTTATTTTCAATATGACTATCCAAAATATGTGACTTTTGGAAAAATAAACAAAGAATTGATTTTCTCTGAAAAAGGAACAAAAAAATTAATCCAAAGTATTTTAAAAAATCAATTTTTAGGAAAAATATTTATAGAACCACATTTAAAAAATAGAATGAACTTAAAAAATAATAAAATAAGATACCATGGTTGTAGAGCAGTCAGACATGATGATCATATTCACGTTCAACTCAAATAATAAAAGAACTCCAAGATTTAACATCAAAGAATTCTTTTTAATGAAATTATATAGGTTTACTTTCCATAAACCAATGCTTCATCTACCACCAAAGTGGTTAGTTCCACGGTATGCCCGTCTAAGTCTTTCGTATAGATAGAATGAAAATAAAAATGGTCTTGAATATGATATTCAAGACCAAGTTCTGTATACCTGTTTTTTGCTTTTTCAAAATTCTCATTGGTAACATTGAAAGCAAAATGATCAATTTTTACATTTTTAGAGGTGGCATCTAATTTTACATCGGTTGTATTTGCAGGAAATAGTGCAACACCAACTTTTCCGGCAAGCATAAAGATTGGGAAATCGCCCCATTTCTCCAACTTGCATTTTTTTAATCCCAGCACCTTTTCATACCAGGCAATGGATGCTTCCATGTCTTTTACACGAATTGCAATATGATCTAATCCATCTATTTTAAATGCTTCCATTTTAAATAAGTTAAAAATATTTAAATGACTTCACTTCTAGCCTGTCTTTAGCGAAGACGAAAGGTTCAGACTAACATTTCCAACCTTAACGTAATAACCATTTTAACCAAAACCTCTAACAATTCCGTTGAATTAACAATTAAAATTAGCTTCACCTATTTCTTTGTAGTTTTTAATTTGGTTAGTATCGTTTAATTTTTACAAAAGTTGGTTTCTAAATTATAGCTTGCTTTAAAGGTATCTGCAGGTTATTTCACCTTATATACTAATTTCATAGTAATAGAAGCTGTTTTCTCTCTAGAGCTTGTATTAAATGTTCCTCCCCAAGAGTAGTCTTCTTTTGAGTTTTGACCAGTAATTTGAAAAACACCCATTTTCGCAGATTGTAAATCGCCCAATTCTCCACCAGAAAATTGTGCAATTCTTTCTGCCCTTATTCTGGCATCTTCCGTTGCTTTCGAAATCATTACAACCTTAAGATCTGCAAGCTTAGTATAATAATACCTTGGTGCTAAAGAATAAAATTGCACGCCTTGGTTTAGTAATTCCGTAATTTCTCTGGAAACTTTTTCAATTTTATCTACCTCGTTTGATTCAATTTGGATGGACTGTGACAATTCGTACCCAACAAATTCTTCGCCCATATAATCGCCACTAGGAGAATAAAGACGTTTGTTACTTTTGTTTGTTGTAACCGCATTAAAAACAAGTTGCTCTGTAGGGATTCCCTTTTTTTTCAAATACTCTTTAATAATACCCTTATTTTTTTCTAAGGTTAAATAAGCCTGTTTTAAACTAACATTTTGTGCAGCAAAACTTCCTTCCCAAACAATAAGATCCGAAGAGAAATCTGTATTCCCCAATCCTGTCACTAAAATTTGCCCTTCCTTTTTATTTCTATCGGTATACGCTTTTCCTAAAAAGATAGAGGAAATAACTATTGCTATTCCGAAAATTAGTGCACTTGTGTACTGCTTCATGCTGTTCTGTTAAAATATTTTATACATAGCGATTTCAACTTTTTCAGTATCTAATACCCTAAAAAAATTATTGGAATTTTTTCAAAAATCAGAAACTAGTAATGATTTATAATCCTAATACTAGCAAGACAAGTTATTAAAATTATGTCACTTACAGAAAGGAGGGGAGAAGAATTACTATATTATTTTCATATCATTAACTTTTAATTGCCAAATTGAATATTTGGAAATGTTTTTAATGATATAGCGCACCCAAGCTTTAAAATAAGTTCCTGTTTTTTAACTAGTAATACGAATAGTACAAACATAAGTCCAAACAATAAAGAGTACTTGTAAAGGAATTCTAAACCACAGGTACATAATGCCATTGCCATCAAAAGTTCCTTTTTGATAATTCACATTATTTATAGAAGCATATATATTGGCTGGCAACATTAACAGAAGAAAAATAATAAGTGTCCATCCAGATAGTACTTTTAGTTTCGGAATTAGCAAAGTTACTGCCAATAGCATTTCGAAAATTCCCGTTAGGTAGACAAAATTATCTTTGAAAGGAATAAATTCAGGGAGCATCATAGACATTCCTTTGGTATAGACAAAATGTCCCATTGCCGTAAACACAAGCATTATTGCCATTGCAATTCTTGCCGATAACGCAAAATAATACTGTTTCTGCACAATCTTAACTACAATAAGCGCTATTAAAAAACTAACTAAAAGTACAATTAGTGGTTTCATAAGGAATTCTATTTATTGAAACACAAAGGTTATAAATACTTACTATGAAAACAATGAACCCAAGTTAAGAAATACGTTTTCGTATTCTACTCAAAGCTTGGGGCGTAACACCAATATAGGAAGCAATATATTTTAACGGAATTTGTTGTAGCAACTTTGGCCTGTCTGCAAACAAATCTAAATACCTTTCTTCTGCAGATTTACTTAATAAGGAAAGTTCTCTTTTAGACTTGATTAAAAACATTTTTTCTGCCATTTTTCGCCCAATACTATTTCCGCTACTTGTGTTTTCATATACTTTTTGCAAGTCTTCCTGTGTAATTTGCCATAAAACTGTTTCTGTTAGCGTTTCTATTTGGTATTCGGAAGGACTTTGTGTTAAAAGAGAATCGTAAGCGGTAACAAACGCATTGTCAAATAAAAACCCTAAAGTTATATCCTGTTCTTCTTTAGGAATATAAAACCTAACTATTCCTTTTGAGATAAATGACAAATGATTTTCAATTTCTCCAACTTTTAATAAGGGACTGTGTTTTTCCAATTTTACTTTCCGCAATTTTGAAGAGAAAAATTGCCAATCAGAATCGCTCATTGGAGAGATATTTTCAATAAAATTTCTGATTTCGTGCATCAACAGGGCTTTTAGGTATGACTAATCTTTACTGATTTTCAAACTTAAACGAAGATACGGAATTCAAAGTCGCCACTAGACACATTCTAGCTAATACAATTCGCTATTCAATTTTTGAGGATAATCTGTAAATACACCATCTACCCCCAAGTTTTCTAACGCTATTAATTCTTCCTGAGAATCAACATTTTTCACATACGAACCTTCATACATCCATACCCAGAGTTGTTTGTTTCTTTTCTTGGCATGAGTAACCACTCTCTTGGATAACACATTTAGTTTTCCAAACTTTTTGGGTAGCATTAAAATATCTGATTTGATTGGGAAAAAATCATCTAAAAACACAAAACTACTGTACAGCATTTTCTTTGCTTCATTGGCAGGAACTCCATATTTCCAATTAGGACGTTCTTTTCTAAACTCTTGTACAACGGAGTCATAGTGACTTACTATGGTTACCTTATTAGAAATGGCATATTTTTCTATCAAAGCAATTAGTTTTCCTACAGCAACTATATTATTTGTATGCACATCTAACACTAATTTTGCATTGGAAAATTGTTGAAACACCATTTCTAATTTTGGAATTTGAATTGGTTTTTCTCGATATATAAAACCCCCTTGGTATTGAAAATTATAACCTGCATTTAGTTTTTCAACCTCTTTCAGGGTTAATTTATTTAGGGTCTTATCTTTTCCAGTTATTCTTTTTGTTTCATAATCGTGAAACAGAACAAGCTCCTCATCTTTAGTTAACTGTATATCCATTTCTATTCGCCAATCGGGATTAACAGAAAGACAATGTTTAATCCCTAGAATTGTATTTTCAGGATTTTCTCCTCTACCGCAACCATAACAAATTATTTCCATGGATTCGAAGTGTTGTTTTTTAAATCTAGTTTAATTTCTCCATTATCATAAAACAGATAGGTGATTTTAATTGCTTCCAGAACATTTTGAATTGTAATATTTTACAATTTCAATAATTCTATTTGTATGCCTTTTTTTAGCCAAACTTGGACTATTTGCTACAAACATTTTAAAAGCTTTCCTGTCTATTAATTCTACGAGTTTAGGACAGTCCTCAAAAAAGCTTTTCATTAATGTTTCTGAACTTTTTCCTAGAACTTTCCCTGGGAAAATTTTCACGATATTTTCTTCCCCTTTTTGCACATAGTATTCGGTAATTGAGCCACCACCACCTTGACTATTCTCAAAATAGCCAATATGTCTATATAAGCTAACATAGCCTTTATAAATTAAAGAAACTTCCAGCATGTTTTCGGAGTTCTCCATTAGAGTTTTATAATAAAAAATCGCAAATATATTCTCACTTGTCGCATTATTAAAATCTATTTTTGAAATATCTGTGTATTTAAATTCACTTATTTCTTTACTTTTTTTACTTATTCTAAATTCTAATCTATCCTTACTGGTTATTATATCGGAACGATTCCTTATATAACCAACTTTTTTAGTTCCGTCTTTAAAATAAATAGTTCCCTCCCTTTTTTGAGAAGAAACAATTAGTGCTGTAAAGAATACAAAAACTACTATTTTTCCTTTCATAATTTATTAATTGTATCAAATTAATTTGCTCTACTAATCACCCCAAACTGATTGTATAATTTCGTTTTGTGTTTAAACATCCCAAATTAATAAAAAGGAAACTAACTAAAGTAAAATTACTGGTAAATAAGTAATTGCCTTTTTGATCCAACGCTGTAATCTGCTCTTCTGTTAATATATTTTCTCCTGTTTTTTCAAAAATGAAAATTATTAACTTTAAAATTTTGAATATAATTTGATATGGAACCTCATTTGACACTATCATGCAGCAAGGAACAATCTGTGAAGCGGAATTCTCTAATCCCCGTATGTAGCTACACATCAGCAACATTCATCTTTCCAAGAAATTACCTATTCTGATTGTTGGCAATAGCTACTCTATCTTATTATTTAAATATAATTCACGCCTAAGTCCGCCTTCATTAAAGAGGGCTCTCATTCTTTTCTTTTGGCCTATAGTAAACATATACATTGCATCGTCTGCCACATAGTCCATAAAATTCATAAACATATCGTTACTACCACACGATCCTTGAGGATGGGTTGGATGCCCCGAGTACGACCCAAATTGTGTAGGTGTATCCTCTACTAAATCGGAAGAGTTACAATTGTCCTCCCCAGCAAAAATATGGCTCAGACCTAACCAATGGCCAATTTCATGAGTAGCTGTCCTTCCAAATTCATGATTCACCGCCAGAGGCTCTAAAGTTCCAAATACTCTTGGATCCATCACTACCCCATCAATTCTAGGGTCTGACCCAGGAGGGTTAGCATAGCCAGGAAGTCCTAAATTTCCAAAACGATCAGAAGAATCTGCTATCCAAATATTTAAATACTTAGAGTTTGGCCACGCATCTTGACCTCTTTTATTCGTAAAATATAATATTCGCTCTTCAATTGTCCTCCCTTCTTCTTGACCGTCTCCTGCTATCAGCGAACCCTCTGTTCTAATAATACCCGTTGTAGCATTCCCGTTGGGATCAATTGTTGCCAATTTGAATTGAATTCCTACATCAGCCACTAAATGCTTAAACTCATCGGGCGTATTCAAATGATCTGCATTCAACTTTCTAAAATCTTTATTCAAAACAGCTATTTGAGAATCAATTTTTTCGTCACTAATTACGAAAGGATCTGGCGTATAATTAATTACATGAACTACAATCGGAATGGTAATTATCTCATCGGAAGGCACAATAGGTAACTCTTCCTTGGGAGTATTATCCTCTTTGGCACAGGATAGAACTAAACTTAAAATAAAGAGTGTGACTAAATTCTTATTCATTGTATTTAATAAAGTAAGTAGTTCCCAAAGTTAAAGGAACATCGTTTACACTATCTTATTTTTGTGTTAATTTTATAAAATCCAGATTCTGTATGGACACTTATTAGCACGGAACTAGAAACCACAAACAATTTATTTACAACACTATAAGACAGTTTTTAAACGACTACAAACGATAACAAGCAACTAGAAACGAAAGTAATTATTTATAAACCGAATAGAATTTGGTCTGTGCTACACCTTTGCAGTGTCGAACAAAACAATACTCGATACCTATTAGTAACTCTTAAAATATAAATACTATGAATGCATTAAGAAACAAAGTTCAGTTAATTGGAAACCTAGGAAACGATCCAGAAATTATTAATTTAGATGGCGGCACCAAACTTGCCAAATTCTCTGTTGCTACCAACGAAACCTACAAAAATGCAAAAGGAGAAAAAGTAACCGATACCCAATGGCATAATGTTACCGCTTGGGGGAAAACTGCAGAAATTATAGAAAACTACCTTACTAAAGGTAAAGAGGTTGCCATTGAAGGAAAACTTACCTACCGTTCTTACGAAACCAAAGAAGGAGAAAAAAGATATATTACAGAGATTAAGTGTAGCGAACTTTTAATGCTTGGGAAGTAGTAGAGAAGAAGAGACATGGATGTACAAGAAACAAGACCACTTCGCTGCAAGAACCACGATTGTTTTTGTCTTGATTTTTGTCATCCCTTTGGAAAAAGGGATCCATTTACAATTATAAGAGGATTTCTGTCTTCACAGAAATGACACGATTATCTAGTTAACTATGTATTGGTTACAAAACACGTCAATGGTAGTGGTTCTCGATTTTTCACTGGGAATTGTATCGAGAACCACAACTGTTGGTTAAGCCTAGTAGCCTACAAAGTTAAAGGGACATCGTTTACACTATATCTTTTGAAAACTTCATCGCCTATTTTGAGGCATTTAGTCTAAATTTAAACTGTTCTTTCTCCTCCATTACTACTAAGTAGAATCCGCTATCTAATCTTTTTTGGTATCTGCGTATAATTTCAAAAAAATTGTAATTATTTATATTTACCATATCATTATGAAACTCTAATAGCAATTGGGAGATTATTTAAACATTAAAACACTAACTAAGTGCTAAAATAAATTTACTAGCCTATATTTGGTATGTTCCCATTCATTTGTAACAAATGAAAAACATAAAGGAAAATGAATCAATTATCTAACTATATTAAAAGTTATATTGACGTTGAAGAAAAAGAATTGAACAGTATTCTTTCTTGTTTTTCAAAACAAGTTATGCCCAAAAATAAGTTTGTTCTAAAAAAAGGGCAATTAGTAACTTATTATTATTTTATATGCTCTGGAGGTTTTGTAATCTACGATATGAAAAATGATATTCAATCCATCAGATATTTTGCATTTGAAAACGAATTTATTACGGATATTTCCAAAATAAAATCTGGAGGAAGAACAGAATCGTACATTAAAACTCTTGAAGAAACAACGGTATATACAATTAGCCATAAAAAGATGGAAGAAATGTATAATCGTTTTCCTATTTGGGAAAGGTTTGGTAGATTGGTCTGGGAAAATGCCTTTGAAAGTGTATTACATGCCATTCATGGTTTTCAATCACTCAATGCCAAAGAACGTTATTTAATACTTCTAAAACGTTCGGATCTTATAAATAGAGTTCCTCTTAAAGACCTCTCTTTATTTTTAGGAATTACTCCTTCTTCTTTAAGTAGAATCAGAAAAGAGATTGTCTAAATTTATTGTCATTTGACAATTTTAGGTGCTTCTTTTACTACTAATTTTGTGTTTAATAAAAACATAAAATTATGATTATAAAAAATGCAGTCTTAGCATTAGTCTTGTTGTTAAATCTTACCACCGAAGATAAGAGCGGAAGTATTACAATTAAAATAGAAAACCTAAGTAATTATAATGGTTTTTTACAAATAAATGTTTACAATAAAAATGAAGGCTTCCCAAATAAAGAAAAATATGCCTTTAAAAAATTTCATTTTGAAATAAAAGATAGTAGTGATAATGAATTTGAAATAGCAAATCTACCTTATGGAATTTATGCAATTTCTGTATATCACGACGAAAATTCAAATGGGAAATTAGATACTAATTTTTTTGGAATCCCAAAAGAGAAAACCGGCGTTTCTAACAATCCATCCTCAGACTTTATGCCCTCATTTTCCGATGCAAAATTTCAATTGAAAGCCAGTCAAAAAAATCTAAAAATAAAACTAAGGTAAATTTATTGAAATACATCTTCTTGGTAATTACACATCCTTACTAAGAAGATTTATTGTCATTTGGCAATTTTAACAACTAAGATTTACAAGACCTTTGTTAAAAATTATAAAACTACAATCGTGATTAAAAACATTATAATATTAATATTCGTTTTCTCTATTTATAAGGTACATAGCCAAGTAAATGGAGAAGTATTTGCAGTAGACAGAAATATTTTCTACTTAAACTATACTCCAGCAGCTGTAGAGGATGATTTGTATGATTACCAACAGGCTAATATTAAATTGGGACTTCCTCCTATAAGATTAAATAAGCTTACTATTTATAATACTATTGGAGCAGATTATCATCATTTTAATTATGGGGAGTCTCCGTTTTCTGAAAATATAGATGCGTTTTACAATCTTAATTTAAGCACTTTAATTCAGTATCGATTATCAAAATCATGGACTATAAACGCCTTGGCAATGCCACACATTTTATCGAATCTAAAAAGTAATTTCGAAACCGATGACATGCGAATAAACGGAATACTTTTCGCCGAAAAAATATTTAGGAAAAAGGACTCAAATAATTTCTTTTCGCTATCGTTTGGGGTTGGATATCTTACTTTGGCAGGTGAAACAAAAATAAATCCGGTAATAAATTTAATGGCAAGAGTTAATGAAAAATTATCATTTGTTTTAGGGATTCCAAACACTTATGTGCAATATGACTTTAATAATAGGCACACCTTAAAAGTCTTAGGAGATTTAAATGATTTTTCGGCCAATATTAGCACTCCTTTTTATGCAACCAATGACAATTTAACTAAGGCTAAAACGGCAATTTCCACAAAAATTTCGGCAGGAATCGAATATAATTATTGGTTCTATAACAATTGGGGAATGATGCTTAAAGGGGTATATTCTGTTCATGACCAATACGAACTCCAGGATTCGAATGGGAATACAATCTATGACTTTAACTCCAAATTGAAACCCTATTTTGCATTGGGAATTAAGTATCGCTTGAAAAAGAAGTAGGATGCCAAAAACCACAGAAAAATTATTTTTTTTATATAAAACATCTATAGAAAATGAACATACAGCAAGGCTATTAAAAAAAGATTTAGATAGTATTGTAGGCAATGGTTCTTGGAATTTTGACTTTGAAGATGCCGATAAGGTTCTTAGAATCATTTGCTTTTATGATGCCCGTATCTATATAGAAACCTTACTAATTAAAAAAGTAAGCTCTATATGTGTTGAACTGCATTATCACCCAAATGAGTTTCCCTTAAAAGAAGAAAACCAAGCAATAATGAGATAATAACCTATCTCCTCTCTAAAACTAAACCATTTCATAGCAAAAGATACAAAAAGCCTGTTTACCGTCTCTAACGATAACAAGCAACTCTTTAGAAACCAAAAAGGGAGAAAAAAGATATATTACAGAGATTAAGTGTAACAAACTTTTAATGCTTGGGAAGAAGAAGAGACATGGATGTACAAGAGACAAGACCGCTTCGCTGCAAGAAACAAGATTGTTTTGTTCTGTTTCTTATTTTCAAAATATTGAATCTTTAGGCTAGACCAACACAGAGATTAACGATTTATTTTATAACGTTGAGTGCAATCGAAATGCAACAGAAGACAAGAGCCTAAAGGTCTTAAATTTTCACATAAAAAACTCATTGGAAATTAGAACTCCCAATACAAGATTAGACTCTTTATTTCCCCAGAATGCCTTCTTTTTCCAGAAGTGGGATAGTAACCACATTTTTCTCGTTAATGCTGTCTTTTTCAAAAACAATCTTGCGTTCGTACATTTTATTGTCAGCAAAAAAAGTAATGAAAAATTCATTGTTTAGGGCAAAAATAGCATCCATCATCAATTCAAATTTCTGAAAAGACTTTGATTCAACTAGGCCAACATTGTGGCGCATCGTAGTTGTTTTTCTTTCTTTATCGTACCCTTTAGAAACCACCAACGCCATATCTATAGCCGTGAATCTTTCATTTACTAAGTAGGCACTCCATTCTTTAGATAAAAACTCTTTATCCCATTCTAAAACAACAGCAACATAAACCTGTTTGGCAATGGGAATTTCTATATCTTTTTTCATCTCTAAAGGCCTTTAAAAAGCACTTTTAAACTGTTCTAAGAAACGAACATCATTTTCACTTAACAAGCGAATATCCGAAATTTGGTGTAGCAATAAAGCTATTCTATCTATTCCCATTCCGAAAGCAAAACCAGAATATTCTTTAGAATCTATACCACAGTTTTCCAATACATTTGGATCTACCATACCACAGCCCATAATTTCTAACCAGCCAGTACCTTTGGTCATTTTATAATCAGCTTCTGTTTCTAAACCCCAATAAACATCTACTTCTGCACTAGGCTCGGTAAACGGAAAATAAGATGGTCTTAAACGTATTTCTGATTTCCCAAAAAGTTCTGTTGTAAAAAACTGAAGTGTCTGTTTCAAATCTGCAAAGGAAACATCTTTGTCTATATACAATCCTTCTACTTGGTGAAAGAAACAATGCGAACGTGCCGAAATTGCCTCATTTCTATATACTCTTCCCGGAGAAATTGTACGAATTGGTGGTTTGTTATTTTCCATATAACGTACCTGTACAGACGAGGTATGTGTACGCAATAATACATCTGGATTTGTTTGTACAAAAAACGTGTCTTGCATGTCTCTTGCCGGATGGTGTTCTGGTAAATTTAAAGCGGTGAAGTTATGCCAGTCATCTTCGATTTCTGGTCCTTCAGAAACATTAAAACCAATTCTAGAAAAAATCTCTACTATTTGGTTTTTCACAATAGATATAGGATGGCGTGCACCTAATTCCATTGGCTCTCCCGGACGTGTTAAATCACCATAAACACTTTTTTCTTCCGTTTTATCTTCCAATGCATCTTTTAGTGCATTTACTTTTTCTTTGGCTAAATTTTTAAGCTTGTTAACGGTTTGTCCAAACTCCTTTTTTTGATCGTTAGGAACATTCTTAAACTCGGCAAGAAATTCATTCAGCAATCCTTTCTTTCCTAAGTATTTAATACGAAAAACCTCAATAGCCTCCTTTTTTGTAGAAGCAAATTTTTCTACCTCAGCAATGTGTTCCTTTATTTGATCAATCATTATTTATACCATTAAAAAACGAAACGCAAATTTAGAGTTTATTATTACTCTAGCCTAAGAAACCTGAGTTCTATTAATATTCTATCGCGTAAACTACTTAAAAGTAAGAAAAATTTAAACTAAAGTGGCAAAAAGAAATTGTCTTGAGGTTAGTGGTATTATATTTTGTCACATTGAGTCTTTTGTATACGCCAAAGACAGGCTATAATCAAAACACAATAGGAAATAAGAACTTGAAGGTCTTCGACTCTGCGCTCAGACTGACATATTAACCTATAATCACCTAAAGCTAGTAGACAGTTTAAAAGTCTTTAAGAATTTTAATATCCTCAGAAATAATCCACCCTGTTTTACCATCTATTAATTGAATTTTTTTCCAATCGTTCAACGTATCCAACACATTAACTTTTGTTCCTTGGTGGAGTCTAAAAGTTTCTTGACTTCTGCTATTAGGTTCCGATTTAACAATAGATTCTTCCGAAAAAACAATGGCTGGTTGGTCCTTTTTAAAATCGTTGTAGGTTAGTGAAGAAATTACAACACATAAAATGGCACTACTTAAAAAGACAAAACTAGAAATAAAAGCTATTCGTTTTTGCGTCGAATACCGAACATAATAAAAAGCTATATATAGCATCACAAATAGCAATAGACACAACACTCCCACATACGCCCACTGGTCAAAAGACAATAGACCTGTTGTACTTTTATACATTTTAGAGAAACTCGTCTTTGGCATTTCCTCTATAGCATCTAAGGTCATGTTTTGTGCATACACCAAATTATTCCTTACCTCTGCATTCTTTGGTTGTAATAACAATGCCTTTTCATAATAGTAAATACTTGACGCTACCTGATTTAATTTATAATACGAATTCCCAAGGTTAAAATACACGGAAACAGAATGCTTACCATCTTCCTCTATTTTTAAATAGCTTTCTATAGCCTCTTCATATTTACCTTCATTATAAGCTGTAGTAGCTTTACTAAAAAGGGTTTCTCCCTGTGCCATTCCTAAAACAGACACAATTAGAATAAGAAATGTAGTTATCTTTTTCATGGCTTATAACTGTTTGTCTAATTTAGAAATTACCGAACTAGCTTTATCATAATCTTCTTGCATTTGCACTTCTGAAAATGGACTATAACGCGCCATTTCACAATTCTTAAGTAGTTCTAAAAACCCTTCTGTTGTGCTAGTATCTACCTTTTTTTCTTCTAAAATGGATACAATCTTATCCTTACTGAATTCGGCTGTTTCAATCTTTAATTTTGCTTTCAAATAATTATGTAGTGCTTTTTCCAAAGCAATATAAAAAGCTTCTTTTTCTCCTAATGTCTTCTTAGCTGCTGATAAATACTTTCGCGCTAATTTATTCGCCTTCTTAATTTTATTTCCAACAACATCGCTCGCAATAGCATCTCTTTTCTTACCAAAAATAATTGCTAATGGAATTAAAAGTAATGGAAGAAGTAACCACAAATAGAACCTGGTGGATCCAAAAAAATAATTAGTTCCTATGGTCCTCAAATTAGGTTGCAACATAATAAAATTAAACTGGTCTCCAGTTGTTTCAACCACCTGTCTAAGTCGCGACCCAGAACTCCCATTTGTTTTAGTGCCATTTATAGGCCCTTCAATTACATTAATTACAATCTCTTTTGAATCGAGAGAAACATACTTTTCCGTTTTAGGATTAAAGTAACTAAAAACTATAGAAGGAATTGGGTATTTACCCCTAAACGACGGCACAATAGTATAGCTATTACTAATCCTACCACTAGTTCCAGATAAGTTAGTACGTACTTTTTCGTCATACTCCGGATCATAAACTTCCAAAGAGCTAGGAAAACTAGGCTCTGGTAATGCGAATAATTTTAAGTTTCCTTTTCCTTTAACTTCCACCTTCGCTTGCAACGATTCTGAAGCATTCAAATGGGTTTTACTCGTGGTAACCTTAAAAGAAAATTCACCAACGGCGCCACCAAAATCACCTGGTTTTCCTGTTACAGGAAGTTCTCTTACGATAATAGTTCTTCTACCAGCCGATACCGTTTTATTCGCTTGGGCATATATATTACGTCCAAAAAAATCGCGCCTGCTTGTTGGTACTTCTGCCGAAATATCTAGTGAAAGTGGCTCTATTATAAGTTTACCCGTTTTTTGAGGGTACAATACTACCCTCTTTAAAATTACATACCTATATGGCTTTCCTTTATATGTTCCGTTCTCTGTAATATATTTGGTTACAGGAATATCCTGACTCCAAAAATTATTATATTTTGGACTATCTATGGCATTGAAACCCGAGACATTTATGGACTGTCCTATGTACAATTTATACACCACACTAACCCTTTCATTAAGGTATGGATTGGACTTAGATACTTCTGCAACCAAATGAAGATTTTCATCGGCAACATCATTTGCTGTCACTTGTCCGTTAGGTTTGTCAACAGCAGCAACCACTTCTATTTCTTTAGCTAAGGTCTTATAGATTTTTCCTTTTATAACAATAGTAGCTTGGTCTATTCTAAATTTTCCTTTTCCGGTTGGTGTAAGCGTATAACTGTAAGTTTTAGAAAAACTACGAACCCCATTTACCCAATAAGAACTAATAGATTGGGAAGGTCCCATAAGAACTCTAAATCCTGTAAAAGTTGGAGGTTTAAAATTATCCCCGTCTTTATTCATTACAAAATCGACACGAAGACGTTCATTTACACCAAGTTTTTGCTTACTAAATTTAACTTCAAAAGTAACCGCATTTTTATCTTGCGCCTTTGTAGAGAGTCCCACAAACACAAGTAAAAAAATTGTTATGTATTTATTTAAAATGCTATACATTACCAGTCTTTTTCCGTTTTAACTTTAACTCCTTTTACCTTTTTGGCATCCATTTTCTTTTGGACTTTCTTTTCCTCGTTTTGCATTGCCTGCAATAGATTTTTTACTTGTTGTGGCGATAACTGATTTGGTCTAGGCTGTTTTTTTTGTTGCTCTTTCTTTTCCTTCTTTTCTTCTCCATCTCCCTTTTTATTCTCGTCCTTCTTTTTATCGCCATCCTCGCCTTCGTCTCCTTTATCTTTATCCTTGTCGTCTTTCTGATCGCCCTTATCGTCCTTTTTGTCGTCTCCGTCTTTCTTATCGTCCTTCTTCTTGTCGTCCTTTTTATCCTCCTCCTTATCCTTGTCTTTATCTTTCTTCTTATCGTCTTTCTTCTCCTCGTCTTGTTGCTTTTTTAACAACTCCTTTGCCAAGGCCAAATTATAACGTGTTTCTTCATCTTTAGGATTATTTCGAAGCGCTTGCTTATAGCCTTCCACTGCCTTTTCGTATTGTTTATTTTTCATAAATACATTTCCCATATTGTGAAATGCTTTATGCTTTTCTCCTTTATCCGCAGTTAATTCTCCTGCTTGTTTAAATCTTGTAAAAGCTTCGCTATAGGTTTCATTGTTGTAATAAGCATTCCCTAAATTAAAGGGTGCAGCAACATTTTCGCCACTCTTTGCAATTGCCTTTCTATAATTTGCTTCGGCAGTAGTAAACTTATTTTCCGAAATTTCTTTATTTGCTTCCCAAGTTAAATTTTTAGATACTTGCAAAGCTTTTTGCGCTTCTTTATCCTCCTCTTGTGCAAAGCCACAAAAACCAACTAATAAAACAGCTGCAACAATTATATGTTTCATTTATCCAGTTTTTTATCGTTAAATAAATTCAATTTTCTAAGCCACTTTGTTTTTCTATCTAGTAAAAAAACATCCAAAAACAGAAAGAAAAGGCCTATTGCCAAAAACCATTGAAACTGGTCCTTATATTCCGCAAATTGTTTGGATTCAAACTCCGTTTTATCCATTTGATTCAGCTGCTCTTTAATAAAACCTACAGCCTCTTCTGTATTTGTCCCATTTACATATTCTCCATTACCTTCATCGGCTATTTCTTCAAGGATATTTTCATTGAGCTTGGTAATAACAACCTCACCCTGTCTGTCTTTTTTTAAACGCTCTACAACACCATTTCTCTTGATAGGAATTGGAGCACCTTTAACCTTACCAACCCCGATTGTAAATATGCGAATTCCTTCTTCTGTCGCTTTTTCTATCGCATCTTTTGTAGCTCCCTCTGCATGATCTTCTCCATCCGAAATAATGAACAACACTCTATTGGTTTGCTCCTCATCATTATAATAAGTTGTTGCCAAATTTATGGCCTCATTAATTGCCGTTCCTTGCGAAGACATCATATTGGTATTCATTCCCTGCAAAAACATTTTTGCAGCACCATAATCTGTCGTAATTGGCAACTGCGGATAAGCCTGACCTGCATAGGCGATAATTCCAATTCTGTCACTAGCCAATTGACCAATGATTTCAGAAACCAATCTTTTTGCTTTCTCCAATCTGTTAGGCGCAATATCTTCTGCCAACATACTTTTAGAAACATCTACTGCAAATACAATATCTACACCTTCGCGTTTTACAGTTTCTAATTTGCTTCCAATTTTAGGGTTAACCAAACCAAGTATCAAAAAAGATATTCCTAAAAGGAAGAAAATTAATTTTAATGTAGCCTTAAAATAGGACTTGTCTGGCGTTAATCTTTTTAATATTGCCAAGTCTCCAAACTTCTTTTGGGTTCTTTTTTTCCAAATTTGAAGCAATACAAATAAGACTACCATTACAGGAATGATACCCAACAAATAGAAATATATTTTTTCGTCGAACTGAACCATAGCTTATATAAAACTTCTAAATAATGTATTCCTTAATAACCATTCTAACAATAGCAATGCGCCTGCCAAAAATATCCAAGGTCTAAATTCCTCTTCGTATTTATAATACTTAAACTCTTCTACCTCTGTCTTCTCTAATTTATTAATCTCGTCATAGATTGCTTCTAACTTCTCGTTATTTGTAGCTCTAAAATACTTGCCTCCTGTAGCTTCTGCTATCTCTTTCAACAATTTTTCATCTATTTCTACCTTTTGCATTCCATATCTATAAGAACCATCTGCATTGTAAGCGACAGGTGATAGTGCATTTCCATTAGTTCCCAAACCAATAGTATAGGTTTTAATACCAAACTCAATTGCTAAATCGGCCGCGGTTTGTGGTTCTATAAATCCCGAATTATTTACCCCATCTGTTAAGAGAATAATAATTTTACTAATTGCCTTACTATCTTTTAATCTGTTTACCGACGTTGCTAACCCCATACCAATCGCGGTACCGTCATTTAGCTGTCCGTAAGTAATCTCTTTAAGCGCTCTAAGAATTATATTTTTATCGCTTGTAATAGGTGTTTTTGTATAACTTTCTCCTGCATATACAACCAACCCAATACGATCATTAGGGCGTTTTCTAATAAAATCGGAAGCCACATCTTTTAAAGCAACCAATCTGTTTGGTTTTAAATCCTTTGCCAACATACTAGAAGAAACATCTATTGCCATTACAATATCTATTCCTTTCGTTGTTTTTGTTCTGGTAGAAATATCTTCGGTTTGCGGACGGGCTAATGCTGTAATTATTGCCCCCAATGCAAGTAGCCGAAATACAAACAATAACGGTTTTAGTTTTGGCAATACACTTCCTGAAGAAAACCCTTTAATACTAGATATTTTAAGCGATGTTGTTTCTTCTTTTCGTTTAAAAAAATACCATAGCATTGCCATTGGAAGCAATAAAAGCAGCCAAAAAAACTGTGGGTTTGCAAATTCGATATTCTCTAACATTTATGCTTCTGATTTTACTTCAACCGAGTTTAAAATTCTAGTTACCATTTCTTCTGCATAGGTGTCGTCTTTCTGCCACGTAATTAAAACTTGTTGCAAAAATCCTTTTCCTCCAAAACTGAGTATAACGTATTTTCCTTGTATTAATTCTTTAGATTCTGGCACTGAAAATTGTCCGCTACCATACGTTTTTATTCCCTTTACTCCTGTTAGAGTAACAAAATCTTCCTGTTTAGTAGTGATATTTTTCGCGCCTTTATCTTCAAAGTTTTTTAATAAATTATTAATAGTTTTCTCAAAATCTGGTTCTTCCTGTTGTACAAACATGGTAGCGGTAGTTGCTACTGTAAATAAGCTTTCCGCATTTCGGTATATAAACATAGAAAGTTCCTTTACCGTTGCTTTTGCCTCTGGCGGTAATGGTACTTCTTGTCGAAGCATTACTTTTGGCGTTTCTATACTAATTGGTGGATACCCATAAGAACTAGAAATCCATTCCCCATCTAACAATTGCTTAGTTGGGTGTCTTAGAACCGTATCTTTAACAGATCCAAATCCATAATACCCAATAGTTGCGGCAACAGAAATAAAGAATACCCCTGCCACTGCTGCAGCTGCAATAAACCATTTTTTCTTTTGCTGTTTTTTAGCCAGTTCCTCTAAATATTCTTCATTTTCTAACAGTTCTTCAGCTGTAGGTTCTGGAATAGCCTCCTTCGTTTTTATAACAATTTGTTCTACAGACTTTCGATCTTGCTCTGCTACTGAATCGGCTGGTCTTGACTTGGCAAATTTTACCAAATCCGCCGTTTGTAAAACCTTCTTAAACTGATTAATTGTTTCGGTATCTAACTCTAATTCTCCTGCATCTTTCAGCAATTCTAATTTTTCTATAAGCTGATCCGTAGTACTCTCCAAAGCCGTTACGTGCACATCTTCCTCTATATAAGAACGTACAATATTTGTAAGCTCCGAATAGTATTGTTTGTATTCGTCTTGAATGATATATTTTGAATTCTCTAACTTTTTAAGTTCGAGTATCGCTCTATCAAAAGGAGGTAATAAAGCAACTTTTTCGTCTTCTGTTAATGGTTTTTCTCTAAATACAAACCAATAAAGCAATCCGCCAATAACCGCCAAACCTAAGACGATTCCCAATATGATTTTCCACCAGCCAGAGCTACTTTTCTCTACCGCTATCATGGGTTTTATATCGTACATTTTTTGTGCAATAGTATCTACCGCAACCGTAGCAACATTTATGTGTAACGAATCTGTAAAGAAATCTTTACTATTAATAATTACTTTCTGCCTAGGAAGGTTATACACACCAGAATCGAATTGTGTAAGTGCATAAATACGCTGTAAAAGTATTCTATCTTTCTTCTTAACGGTATCTATTTTATACGCTTCTACCATTTCTAAAGGCGCAAAAGTTTGTCCTTCTGGAAAAATAACCTGGTCTAAAGAATCTACTTCAACCTGAATTTCAAACCTAATTTGTTCTCCTATTTTAATAAGGGTAGTATCCGCTGTCGATTTTACCGTTGGTGCTTTTTGTGAAAACCCATATAACGAAGCGAACATAAAAAAGCATAGCACAACATACTGCATTACTACAGTTGCACAATTCTTCTTTCTAAATTCTAATTTCTTCATGCGTTTCTTAATTATCCTCTTCTCTTAAAATAACCCAACAATTTTTTTACGTAACTCTCATCTACCCTACAACTAATAACACCACAGCCCGATTTTGCAAACGTTTCTTGAAAATAGTTTGCGCTATCCTTATGAAACTTACCATATGCCAAACGTACTTTTTTAGATTGGGTGTTTACCAATTGTAATGCTCCCGTTTCCGCATCTTGCATCTGAACCATTCCTATATTTGGCATGTTTTCTTCGCGCTGATCGTAAATACGAAACCCCGTAACATCGTGTTTTTTTCCAGTAATACGAAGCGTTTGTAAATAGTTATCTGTTATAAAATCTGACAATACAAACACAATCGCTTTCTTCTTCATTACATTAGTTAAAAACTTTAATGCATTCGAAAGATCTGTTTTTTGACTTTTAGGTTTAAATTCTAATAATTCTCTAATAATCCGTAACCCATGGCTTCTTCCTTTTTTCGGCGGAATATAAAGTTCTATTTCGTCTGAAAATAAAAGAAGTCCAACCTTATCATTATTCTTCAAAGCTGAAAAAGTTAAGGTGGCGGATATTTCTGTAATAATTTCTTTTTTGAATTGCGAAGTAGACCCAAAAAGTTCCGATCCACTCACATCTACCATAAGCATCATGGTAAGTTCTCTTTCTTCTTCGAAAACTTTAATATAAGGTTCGTTATAACGTGCGGTAACATTCCAGTCAATTGCTCTAACATCATCCCCAAATTGGTATTGACGCACTTCGCTAAACGTCATTCCCCGACCTTTAAAAGTAGAGTGGTATTCTCCACCAAAAATATGGTCAGAAAGACGGCGCGTCTTAATCTCTATTTTACGAACCTTTTTAAGTAATTCTTTGGTATCCATTGTTTACAGTCAACAGTATTCAGTTTTCAGCACTCAGAAATCAGTATTCAAAAAGTAAATATACCGTAACAAACAGTCTACAGCACACTAACCATTCCCATTATTTCTATGGCACTTCTATCTCGTTAACTATCTTATTAATGATATCATCTGAAGTAATATTCTCTGCTTCCGCTTCATAAGTAAGTCCAATTCTATGTCTAAGAACATCGTGTATAATTGCACGAACATCTTCTGGAACTACATAACCTCTTCGTTTAATAAAAGCATAACACTTTGCAGCTTTTGCTAAATTGATACTTCCACGAGGCGAAGCACCAAAATTAATAAGTGGCTTTAAATCTGCCAAGTTATATTTTTCAGGGTAACGGGTGGCAAAAACAATATCTAGAATATATTTCTCGATTTTTTCATCCATGTACACATCACCAACTGCTTTCTGTGCGCTAATAATTTGCTTTAGTGTAACCACTGGTTTCACCTCTTCATAAGAACCACTAAGGTTCTGTCTCATTATTAACTGCTCCTCATTCATCTTTGGGTAATCAATCACCGTTTTCAGCATAAACCGATCCATTTGTGCTTCTGGCAACGGATAAGTTCCTTCTTGCTCTACAGGGTTTTGAGTAGCCATTACCAAGAATGGTTTGTCCAGTATAAACGTTGTATCCCCAATAGTAACTTGCTTCTCTTGCATAGCTTCTAACAATGCTGACTGCACTTTTGCAGGAGCACGATTAATCTCATCTGCTAGTACAAAATTGGCGAAAATAGGACCTTTTTTTATTGAGAAATCATTCTCTTTCATGTTGAAAATCATAGTACCTACAACATCTGCAGGTAAAAGATCTGGTGTAAACTGTATTCTACTAAAAGCCCCTTTCATAGCCTTGGCCAAAGTATTAATAGCAAGTGTCTTTGCCAATCCTGGCACACCTTCTAACAATATATGTCCTTGTCCTAAAAGACCAATCAGTAATCTTTCTACCATATGTTTCTGGCCAACGATTACTTTATTCATTTCTAACATTAGTTCATCTATGAAAGCGCTTTCCTTAGCAATTTTTTCATTAACGGCACTAATATCTATAGTAGTATTTTCTTCCATAAAGGGGTTTAAAAATTCTGTGCAAAATAAAACACTTTTCAATAATACGCAAAATGTAAATTTATTTAGTCATCCGCTGTTAATAATTGGTTAAAAAAATGCAAAACCCATTAGTTTTATGAAGTCTTTAAGGGATTTATTTTTTAAATTGACAAAAATATAGAAATTAAGAGTTTTTAAAAGGATGAAAAATAAGACGGCATTTATAACTGGAGCGACAAGTGGTATTGGAAAAGCTACAGCAATACAGTTTGCAAAACAGGGAATTTCTTTAATACTCTGTGGTAGACGAAAAGAACGTTTACAAGAGCTGAAAAAATCATTAGAAGCACAAACCAAAGTACATACACTACCCTTTGATGTGCGTGACAAAGAAGCCGTTTTTAGTAAAATAGCATCGCTTCCTGATGCTTTTGCAACCATAGATATTCTCATCAATAATGCAGGAAATGCACATGGCTTAGAACCCATACAGGATGGTAATACAGACGATTGGGAGGCTATGATCGATATTAATGTAAAAGGGTTGCTTTATGTTTCTAAAGCAATTATTCCTAAAATGATTGCCCAAAAATCTGGCCATATTATAAATATTGGTTCTACCGCAGGAAAAGAAGTATATCCAAAAGGAAATGTGTATTGTGCCAGTAAACATGCTGTAGATGCTATTAACCAAGGAATGCGAATGGATTTAAACCCTTATGGAATTCGAGTTGGAGCTATAAATCCTGGATTGGTAGAAACCGAATTTAGTGATGTTCGCTTTAAAGGAGACGATTCAAAATCCTCTGTTATTTACAAAGGCTACGATGCCTTACAAGCAGAAGATATTGCAGATATTATTTACTTTGTAGTTTCCAGACCCTACCATGTAAATATTGCCGACTTAATTGTTATGCCTACAGCACAAGCCAGTAGTACTATTTTGAAAAAAGAGTTATGATAAATAAACGTTTACTAGTTAAAAATTTGCTTGCTCATAATAACGAGAATAGCTTTTATGACAAGAAACGTTTTATAAATATTAGTCAGAAAGAAGGGAAAGGAAAATTCTTAAAACACGTTTGTGCCCTAGCCAATAGCAACCCAAACAACACTTCTTTTATTGTTATAGGAGTAGAAGATGAAGACAATGAAATTATCGGCGTTGACTTCTTTGACGATAGTAAAATTCAGAATTTAGTTAATGCCTATTTAAATAATCCACCACGAATTATTTATGAAAATATTCCTTTTCCTCATTTGCCAGAAGGAAAAGTTGTGGGGCTCGTCTCTATAAAATCTACAGGGCAAATTTGCTCTTTATGTAAGAATATTTGGAAGTATCCTAATGGTTCTGTTTTTTATAGAGAAGGTAGTGTTAGCTTACCAAAAGTCTTTGGAATTACATTAACAGACAGCAATTCTGTAGCTGTAGAAAATATAGAACAGCATGCACATAATAATATAGAATTAACCTTAGATAGTGTTATTGATTTTCTAAATAACAGGCACAAAAACTTAAGCAGTAATTACAAAGTTTTTAAAGAACAATTTGTAGTTTGTTGGGCAGGAAACAAAAAAAAGATAAAGGACAAAATCTATTATTCTCGTGTAGACATAGAACTTATAAACGAACAAATAAAACTATTCTACTCTACTTTTGATGAGATTACCATTGCATATACCGAAGATACTTTTAGCACTACAGAATATGTGCAACTAGGACTTAAAAACAAGCAAAAATATTACCCCTTAGAAAAAATGGTAATCACTTTTTCTGAAAATGGCACCTACACTATACAAAGCGATTTAATTTTTGAATCCCCCTTATTTGATAAAACAGTACTGCAACCTATTTTTAATACAAATACAGCGTTACTTAAAAAAATAGAGGGAAATATTCCTTTAACTCTAACAGAAAAAACAGATCTAAAACACCTTCCTGCTACTGCACTTATTTGTTATCTAAATGGTTTTGAAGAGGCCAAAAATCAGATGGATACTGCAAAATATTTGCTTAAAAAAAGGAATGTAGAAGTTTACCAATCTGTAAAAGAATCCTTACGTATTTTAAGAAAAGTTAGGTATAATTAAGAGCAATAAATACTACTATTGTTGCAAATTAATGATAGAAGTTAAGTAAGCATTCTTAGTAGAAGTAATCCCTTCAACACCAACAACAATCTCAAATACCCCTGCTTTTTTCTTAATAAATTTTTGGAATATTCGAAGAAATATTTTATATTGGTTAAACGATTGAACAGATGAGCAATACGAAGAGCATTAGAATGATTCTGTATGGATAACTCTACTATTTTGTAACATCGGCGCAAAATAGTAATAATTAACGAGACAGGCCTCGAGGTATTAAACCTGAAAGCAAATAGTTTGGCTAATAAGAAAAACACAACAATAAAAGACATTGCAAATGTTTTAGGAATAACGCCATCGGCAGTTTCTAAAGCCTTAAGCGACCACCCTAGAATAAGTGTTAAGACTAAAGAAGCTGTTAGAGAAACTGCCAAAAAAATGGATTACCGTCCTAATCGATTAGCGGTTAGTCTAAGAAAAGGGAAAAGTAATTTAGTCGGTGTAATCGTTCCTCGGGCAAAGAGTAATTTCTTTTCTTCAATTGTTGAAAACATTGAAAAATCATTAAACCAAGAAGGATATAATGTTATTATAACGCAATCCAATGAATCTTATAAAAAAGAGTGTAGTAATATAGATGCTTTGTTACAAATTCAGGTAGATGGCATTATTGCTTCGATTTCCAATGACACCACCGATTTAAATCACTATAAAAAAATTGAACAAAATGGTATTCCTTTAATTATGTTCGATAGAGGCATGAAAGAATTAGAGGTTGACTCCGTTGGTATTAACGATTACTTAAGTAGTCATTTGGTCATAGAACATTTAACCAAGCAAAGCTGTAAAAGAATTGCACACATTGGAGGATATAGCCATATCCGAATTTATAAAAACCGTCTTAAAGGTTACAAAAATGCGCTTAAGAAATATAATTTACCAATATTAGAAGAGCTCATTTTAGAAGGAGACCTAACCAAACAGGATGGTAGAAAAAAAATGACTCAATTATTAAAACTTACTAAAAGGCCAGATGCTGTATATGCCTCTGGTGATTATGCAGCTTTAGGCGCTTTGCAAGTTTTACTGGAAAACAATATTCGTGTCCCAGAAGATATTGCTTTGGTTGGATTTAGTAATGAACCCTTTACATCATTGGTTACTCCTTCAATTACAACAGTTAACCAACATAGTGAAAAAATTGGTCAAATAGCGGCGGAATTATTCTTGAAAAAAAATCTTAAATCCGATTTAGAAAAAGCTCCTGAATATGTTGTATTAGAACCCGAACTAATCATTAGGGAATCTTCTAAACGACAGTAAAAGAAAGAGAGAATGACGCTTCTAAAGCTTTAAGCACTAATCTTCTCTTAATCAATCTAATAAAGGTAATTAAAAAGCCTTTCGTACCTTATTTAATACGTGTTGAGAATCAATGTTTATCAAATCTTAACTATTGATAAATTAGGGAGAAAACCTCTATTGTATATAGGAAGTATAATTGGTTTTTTAATGATGGGATTCACCTTGTATTTTAGCGAATATTCCACCATAAATTCGGCAGGCTTACCATGTTTAGTGGAAATCTTAATTTTTATAGCATCTTTTGCTATGTCTATGGGATCTGTAGTCTGGGTAATTTTATCAGAAATTTCTCCAAATAAAGTTAGAGGTATGGCAATGTCTATAGCAGTTGGAAGTGCCTGGATTTCTAATTATATCGTTTCACAGACTTTTTCTCTATTAGTAGAAAACGATACTAACAAACTAAAAATAGAAGGAGGTTATTGGAACAACTCCTTACCCTTTTTTCCTTTTCCTTTTTCATCTTTTTGACAATTTTATTCGTGTGGAAATTTATTCCAGAGACGAAAGAGAAAACATTAGACGAGGTGGAAACATTATTTAAAAAAATAACCCCCAACTCCAAGTATTAAATTTAAACTTTTTTACACTTGACTGATAAAATGATACAGAAGGTCGAGAAAAATGCTCCAAATATAGATCTGACAATAAATATCTATTATTATTGTCCTGTTGATTTTCCCTAAAGGTTAACAAAATAATAAAATATGTTTAACATGTTATAGCCTGCTTACAAAGAGAGTATAAATGAAAAGAAAATTACGAGGTATTGGGATTGTTTTATTACTATATATAGCTGGTTCTTGCGCTAAAGAACCTGTTGCTAATGAAACTCTAGAAACGGGAAAAAACTATACATCCATAGAACAAGAAGTAATGCGAATTGTAAACGAGCATAGAGCTTCGTTAAACTTAAATACACTACAATTTAATAAGATTGCTTACGAATATGCAAATATTCATACAAAATATATGATTTCTAAAGGCGAAATAAATCATGATCATTTTAATGCTAGAGCATCTAAAATGTCTAAAAAAGTTTCGGCTAAAAAAATATCAGAAAATGTTGCAAAAAACTTTAAAACGGCCAAAGATGCTTTTGAAGAATGGATGTCTAGTGAATTACACAAAATAACCATAGAAGAAAATTTCAACTATACTGCTGTTAGTGTAAAAAAAGATAGTGATGGACACTACTATTTCACACAAATATTTTTTAGATAGTCACTTAAAAATACATTTTCTTAAATTAGCATAGTAGATATATTAATTTAAGAAAATGGCAATACAAGCACCTTTTAACCTTACAAAGTGGATAGAGGAAAACAGAAACTCTCTAACCCCCCCCGTAGCAAATAGAAATCTTTACAAAGAATCTGGCGATTATATTGTTATGATTGTTGCAGGTCCTAATGCTCGAAAAGATTACCACTACAATGAAACGGAAGAACTATTTTACCAATTAGAAGGTACAATAGAAGTACATATTCAAGAAGACAGACAAAAGAGAACTGTTAAACTTGGTCCTGGAGATATGTTTTTACTTCCTGCCAAAATCCCTCATTCTCCAGTAAGGTCCGAAAATTCTATCGGTCTCGTTATAGAACGAAAAAGAGTAGATTTAAATGCAGAAGACGGACTCCTGTGGTTTTGTGACACTTGTAATCACAAATTACACGAGGTATATTTCCCATTAAAAGATATTGAAAAGGACTTCCTTGGGCATTTTAAAGACTTCTATACTTCAGAAAAACATAGGACATGCAGTAATTGCAATACTATTATGCCCGTAGATCAACGCTTCATTTCCACAAAATAAAAGATATAGTCTTATTGATTTTAGGAAAGTTATACTCCACAATTATTCGTAGATTTGTAAAAATTTAACAATTTACACTCAAAAAGTTATAAAATGTCAAAAACGGCAACTGCATTTGGAATCCAAGAAGCTTTAAAAGAGCTAGGGATTAAAGAAATAAATGAAGGAACTTCTACTGGTTCTATAAACTTTTCTAGCGGAGAGATACTAGAAAGCTATTCTCCTGTAGATGGTACTTTAATTGCTAAAGTAAGAACTACAACCAGTGAAGATTATAAAAAAGTAATGCAAGCTTCTATTGAGGCTTTTAAAACTTGGAGAACAAAACCAGCACCACTTCGAGGAGAGATTGTGCGCCAATTTGGAGAAAAGCTACGTGTACATAAAGAGGCTTTGGGTAAATTAGTTTCTTATGAAATGGGTAAGAGTTACCAAGAAGGATTGGGCGAAGTACAAGAAATGATAGATATCTGCGATTTTGCAGTTGGCCTATCTCGCCAGCTTCATGGTTTAACAATGCACTCAGAACGTCCTGGGCATAGAATGTACGAACAATACCACGCACTTGGTGTTGTTGGAATCATTTCAGCATTTAATTTCCCAGTCGCAGTTTGGGCATGGAATACGGCATTAGCATGGATTTGCGGTGACGTTTGTGTATGGAAACCATCTGAAAAAGCACCCATTTGTGGAATAGCTTGTCAAAATATAGCTGCTGAAGTTTTTAAAGCTAATGGTTTGCCAGAAGGAATTAGTTGTCTTATAAATGGTGATTATAAGGTTGGTGAAATGATGACTACAGATAGACGTGTTCCTTTAATTTCAGCGACAGGTTCTACCAGAATGGGAAAAATTGTAGCAAAAGAAGTTGCTGGTCGTTTAGGAAAATCATTATTAGAATTAGGAGGTAACAATGCTATTATCGTTACACCTGATGCAGATATTAAAATGACTGTAATTGGTGCTGTATTTGGCGCTGTTGGCACAGCAGGGCAACGTTGTACATCTACTAGACGTATAATTATTCACGATTCTATTTACGATAATGTTAAGAATGCAATAGTTAAAGCTTACGGGCAACTTAGAATTGGAAATCCATTAGATGAAAATAATCACGTTGGTCCATTAATTGATACCGATGCTGTAGCAATGTATGAGGACGCTTTACTAAAAGTAAAAGAAGAGGGAGGCACTATTGTTGTAGAAGGAGGTGTTCTTTCTGGAGAAGGATATGAAAGTGGTTGTTACGTAAAACCAGCAATTGCCGAAGCACAACCAGCCTACAAAATTGTGCAACATGAAACTTTCGCTCCTGTATTGTATTTATTAAAATATTCAGGGAGTGTAGAAAATGCCATTGCGATTCAGAATGAAGTAGCTCAGGGATTATCATCTGCAATAATGACTAATAACTTAAGAGAAGCAGAACACTTTTTATCTGTTGCAGGGTCTGATTGTGGAATAGCCAATGTAAATATTGGAACCTCAGGTGCAGAAATTGGTGGTGCCTTTGGTGGTGAAAAAGAAACAGGCGGTGGTCGTGAGTCAGGTTCAGATGCATGGAAAGTATATATGAGAAGACAAACAAATACTATTAATTACACTACAGAATTACCTCTAGCACAGGGGATTAAATTCGACTTATAGTCTAACAGCCATACAGTTAAAAAGCTCTAAGATATTCTCTTAGAGCTTTTTTTATACGCAAAATTTAAATAATTCATATACTTTCCATAGCGTACTTTAAAAATATTAATATCAGTTTAAACAAGAACTAAAAATAGTTACACCCCATAGGTAACTAACTGAAAAATAAGAAATAAAGGCGTTTTTTAAACAATTTTAAGTTTTTTTTAATACTTTAGGAATTGAAAACACTAAACATATATGTATTATGAAAAAAAAAACAATGTACCTACTAGGTATTGTCTTTACAATACTGCTAGGAACGTACTTTTATTTAAGCTGTTGTTCTAGCTGCGGAACATCGGTATTGGCGGAAACTCCTGTTCAGGAAAAAATAGAAACAGAAGTTGTACCAAAAGTTACTTCCTATCCTTTTACTTTTAGCAATGGTGATTATTCCTATAATAATCACGATAATATTAATTTTGATCTTTCTGACTATTCCATTTTAAAACCTATTTCACCCAAAGTAGATGCTGGTATTTTTAGTTTAAAAAAACATTTAGACACAAATAAGGATAAGATTATTGCCATAACTGGGTTCTATAAAAATGATGAAGAGAACGGTTCTGCTTTTCCTAATTTAGGTTTAGCCAGGGCAAATTCAGTTAAGAACTATTTTGTTTCTAAAGGAATGTCTTCTGCCAAAATAAACATTCTTGGAGAGTTGCATGACGAAATGATTCCTGAGAATTTAGTTTTATTAGGTCCTTTAAAATATGACATAGGAGATAAAGCAGAAAATACCGATGCTGAAATGAATGCACTGGCGACAAAAATAAATGATAATCCATTAGTATTGTATTTTAACACAGGAGAGGCATACATAACACTCACGCAAGAACAACGTCAAAAAATCGCAGATATTTCTAAATACTTAGATAAAGTAGATGATGCTTCCTGTTCTATTGTTGGGCACTCTGACAATACTGGAAATAGACAATCTAATATTATATTGGGAAAAGAGAGAGCAATTTTCGCAAAAGGATATCTTATTAAAAATGGGATAAAAGAATCGGATATTAAAACCTCATCTAAAGGACCAAATGACCCTATTGCACCTAATACAACTAAAGAAGGTAGAGCAAAAAACAGGAGAACTGTAGTAACATTAAACTAAGTAATAAACTAAAAAATAATAAAAATGAATTTTGAAAATATGAATATTTGGTGTTGGTTAATTCCTTTATTAGTAGGGGTTATTTGTGGAATTTTAGGGTATCTAATTGGTAAAATGAGTCGTTCTACTTCTACTACTATTAATCCTGAAGAGATTAAAATATTAAAAGAGAGAAACACAAAGTTAGAAGTCGATCTAGCAACATGTAACCGGAAACTAACAAAACCTTCTAATATTAGTGGCTCAGTTACTCCTGCCGCCGTTGCTGCAACAGCTGCAATTTCTGCGGTTTCTTTTGACAAAACTGCTGCAAAAGCTGCATTTGGTAAAGCTATAAAGCAAGATGATTTAAAGGTGGTGGAAGGAATAGGTCCTAAAATAGAACAGTTATTCCATAGTTTTGATATTAAAACATGGCAAGCACTTTCTGACGCCAGTGTAGATAAATGTCAAGAGGTATTAAACTCTGGAGGCGATCGTTACAAGGTACACAATCCTGGTTCTTGGCCTATGCAAGCCAAAATGGCCTATGAAGGAAAATGGAAGAAACTTTCAAAATGGCAAAATGAACATAAAGCAGGTAAATTATAAAACAAAAAATCCGGTTCTTTTAGAACCGGATTTTTTTATACTTACAACATCCCGTTTGCTTCAACCCATTTAAAATGATACTGGTCTTGCGGGAACTTCATACGTTCCGAGATTCGGTGTAATCTATCTGGTAATTTCATTAAATAGTCTCTTGCTTTTTCTGCACTATCATTGAGACCTCTAATAGAATCAATCTCCCAAAAAGCATTTAATTTCTTCAATATTTCAATATAATCATGTGCTGTATACACTCCTAAACGTTGTGCACAATTAGAAAACACTTCAAAAGCTTCCCCAATTGTTCCGCCAGATTCACGTAAAAAATGTGCAGGCATTACAATCTTCTTTTTCATCATATCGGCAAAAGCCAACATCATTCCACTTGGATCGTGTTCGAAAATTGTTTTAATAAATTCTCTATATGCCAAATGATGACGCATTTCATCTGCGGCAATAATAGTACACATTTTACCTAATAGTTTGTTCCCTCCTTTTTTAGCCATTTGCCCCACTCTTTTATGCGAAATATTGGTTGCTAATTCTTGAAAAGAAGTATATACAAAATTTTTATATGGGTCACGATCTGTTCCTATATCAAAACCATCGGCGATTAAATGTTGGGTTGTAATTTCAATTTCTCTCATATTTACCCTTCCAGAAAGGTATAAATACTTGTTTAAAACATCCCCGTGTCTATTTTCTTCCGCTGTCCATGCACGAACCCATTTAGACCAACCATTTTTATTTTCACCATGTTGGTTTATTCCCTCAACATCCATTAACCATGATTCATAGGTTGGCAGTGCTTCCTCTGTAATTGTATCAGCCACCATAGTAACCCAAAAATCGTATCCTAAATCTTTAGATTCTTCTTGTATTTGTTTTACATCATCTAAAAAAGAATCGCTCTGTGGATCAGGTAAAAAGTCAGATGGTTGCCATATATCCTCAGGTGCAATTAAGAAAGATTTCATATATCCTTCTACTTTGCCTTCAATGGCCTGCATCACCTCTAATCGTATATTTTTAGTAGACATAATATATTTTCTTGTAAAGGTCGCTAATATTTCATTTATAATGATTCTAAAAAAGAACTCTAGTTTCTCCCCTTTTCCTCTGGATATAGGTTATAAACGGGGTCACTTTGCCAAAACTCTTTGGTGTCAATATCTATTATGCTAATAGGCCCCAGAAAAGCTGCGCCCGTATCTATATTCCACACATTTGCTGCGTTCTGTGGTGTGGTTTCATTAATTCGTGTAACAGGAGTATGACCTATATAGATTTCCTTGTATAGTTTAAGTCTTTTAGGAAAATACATATCATTTTCAGATAAAGTAGGGTTAAGCGCCAAAGCCAGTTCCCACAACGTTCTGTCCCAATAAAATGTTTTTGTAAAATACTCGTAATCAACCCCCTTTACATTGGTAAATCCTGCATGCAAGAACACTCTATTTTCCTTATCTAAATAGTAATTGTGAAGGTTTTCGTAAAAGAAAAGATGTCGCTTTTTTTCCTCTTCACTTATATTCTCATATGATTTTACTGTAGCCCTTCCACCATGCTGAAACCACTCTGTATTTTCTGTGCCATTTTTTAGCCAATTATTACATAGCTCGTCATGGTTTCCTCTTAAAAAAGTACAGTTGTGTGTTCCGTTAAGCTCTATTAAAAAATTAACCGTTTCTCGTGCTTTGCTCCATCCGTCTGCATAATCTCCAAGGAAAATAAGATGATCTTCTGTTGTAACTTTAGCTTTTTCTAACACTTGCAATAAGGCTTTTAATCCTGAATGAATATCTCCAATAACCAGTGTTCTCATTATAAAAAATTTGCAACTAAGAATAAGATGAATATTATAAAAACGACTAAAAAGAATATTTTCCAGAAAGAATACGGACGTTTTCCACTAATTTTTCCTGTTTGTCCATTAATGTAAAAATGGTATTCTTTTCCTTTATAATTGTACGAACTAATATATATAGGCAACAAAACATGCTTAAAAGTTTCGTTGGATAATTTTATATCGGTATGATGAATCCGTTGTGTATCGCCTCCAATATCCCTATTTATCCAATTGTATGCAGTTTGTTTTGCTGTTTTAAAAGATTGATGATGTCCTTCTTTTAATGAAATAGTATATTTTTCTGTTATAAAGCCAGCTAAATATTTTGAGTTAAAAACAACCAAGTCTTTTAAATTCCAAAAAGAAACCTCGGACGGAATTTCTCGTTGTTTTTTTTCTGAAGAATTAATAAGTATGTCATCTATAAATCCCTTTACAGAGCCTGAAGTAGAGGACCAGCGTGTTTTCCTAACCTGTCTTGTTTGTGTTCCATTCTTAGTCCTATAAGTTTCGGTTACGTAATAATAATCTCCTCGCTGCCCTTGGTAGGTTGCAAACAAATTAGCATCAAATGTCCAAAATGGAAGATATAAGCCATGTAATCCCTCTGGATCCAAAGCAGCTTTTTTTAGTTTGTTTGGGGCAAACCAAATACCACCAACCCATTTTTTGAAAATACCTCTTGCTTTTTTTGCATCAAATTGAAAAGGAACAAGTGCGCCGGGTAAAATCCACCCCTCTTTTTCTACATCTTCCTTAATTAAAGGCTCGCTACAGTATACACAGCGGAGAGATTTAAAATTTTCCTCTACATGCTGGTTGGCACCACAATTTTTACAATGTAAGAGGTCTATCGTTTCTGTGTATGCATTGTCTCCTACGACTTTTAAATAATGTTGTAATTCTAACTCTTCAAAACTACTTTTTTCTTGTTCTATAAACTCTTCATAACCACAATAACCACAACTTAATTGGTGTGACCCAGGTTTAAAATTGAGTTCTGCACCACAATTTGCACAGGATTTGTTCTTTTCTGATTGTAGGTTTTTTTCCATATATAAATTGACGCACTTTCAACTTTATTCAAATGAACAAGTAATTCGTCTTAAAAATAATTAATCTCGCTCCTAGGTTTTTCTAAAAGCGAGATTTAAATTATTATGTTGTTGGCAAAGGAGGTGGAGTGTTTCCTCCCAAAAAGGATTTCAATTCTTCAATGTCTTTAAGTGCAGTCCAATTAGACATTCCTTGTTTCCATAATAAAGAATCTTTATTTATTGTTCTATTAGCAAACAATTCTTTCAATTTATCAATAGCTACAGGACCTAATTGTTGCCCGTTTACAGCGTAATAAAATGTCATTTGTACAGGCATTGGTGGCGGCATAATAGTAGTTTGTTGTGGTACTTGTTGTCCTCCAAAAGGTTGTTGTCCTCCTTGCGGATTAAACATATTTCCCATTTGTTGAGCCAAAACAAATCCCATTCCCATTCCCATACCAGCACCAGCAGTTCCGCCTTCGTTTTTAGCAGCTGCTTCCATAGCCTTAGCCGCTTTAAATTGCGCTAATTTGGTCATATCTAATTTATCTAGCCTGCTATACTCAAAGATTTCTTTTTTAAGTTCTTCAGGCATAGAAACATTCTCTATATAGAATTTCTCTAACTCTATACCTACTCTACCAAATTCTGGTTGCATTACCTCTTGGCATGTTTCTGATAATTCTGAAGTATTAGAAGCATACAGTTCTATAGGTAAATTTGCCTCCCCTATTGTGTCTGTAAAGCGTGTAACTATAAGGCTTTTTAAATGTTCATTTATTTCATAGTTGGTAAAATGTCCATCGGTTCCAACAACGTCAACAACAAATTTTCCTGCGTCTGAAATACGGAAACTATAGGTTCCAAAAGCTCTAATCTCTACTAGGCCAAAACGCTCATCACTTAGTATAAAAGGGTTTTTAGTACCCCATTTTTCATCTGTAAATAATCGGGTATTTACAAAATAAACTTCTGCTTTAAACGGACTATTAAAACCGTATTTCCAACCTTTTAATGTGGTCAAAATTGGAAGGTTCTTTGTGTTTAACGTATAGGTTCCTGGGTTAAAAACATCTGCTAGTTGCCCTTCATTTATAAAGACTGCAATCTGGCCTTCTCTTACAATTAATTTTGCTTCGTTTTTTATTTCGTTCTGGTAACGTTCAAACCGGTGTACAATAGTATCGTTAGAGGAATCCATCCATTCAACGATATCTATAAATTCATGACTCAGTTTCTTCTTTATTTCATCAAATAGACCCATTGGTATAGTGTTTTTTATTTTCCTAAAAGGTACTAAATTCTTTAAATAAGATCACCATGCAACTATTGTTTTCTATTTTTATTAAACTAGTCCCATTCAATATGTAGTTATGATGAAAGTTAAACAACTCTATTTATTTTGACTAAATCTAAATAAGTTGTAATTTTGCAAGTGATATGCAACTGTTATTTCAATTAAATCAATATTCTTTTTACCAAGCGACATCGGCTCGTGTTTTTCATATTCATTTTGGAAACAAATTAGTTGCATTTTCTTTTTGCCAGTTACTAGCTTTACGACATAAGATAAATGAAATTGTTATAGAAGATCATTTTGATGGAGAACTAAATCCACATGGGTTTGAAATCTTAACGCTTTGTAACAAAGAGCACCTATTTATCTTAAACACTTTAGAAATTTTAGATTTAAAAACTGTAGTAAATCAAGCATTCGATTTACTCGAAAACCCTAAACTTACCTTAGAATTATTTGTATAGTTTACAGGACTAATTTAACTTAGACTAGTTGTAAATTAAGGACTTCCCTTTACTCGCTTTCTTCTTTTTTGTAACTTTATATAATGACCCTACTTTGGTTTGTAATACAAGCTAGTATTGCCTCTATTATGATAAAAAAATAGAAGCTAAGAGCAAACCAAGGATTAACAATATAACTTTAATTAAAAAAATATATAATGAAAGATGTAGCTAGACAAAAAATGAGTATTAAGGTGGATTGTATGGACCTATTAAACGAGCAAATTGAGAAAGAATCTCATGCTGCTTCGTCCTATTTAGCAATGGCATCTTGGTGTGACCAACATGGATATAGCAATAGTGCACATTTCTTTTACCACCAGGTAAATGAGGAAAGAGAGCATATGATGCGTATTTTTAAATTCATCAATGACTGTGGAGGAAATGCTTTATCTCCAGAAACTGGAAGAGTAAATCATGACTATGCTTCTTTAGAAGAAGTATTTGAAACTGCTTTAGATCAGGAAATAGAAATTACCAAAAGTATTCATGGCATGGTAATAAGCGCTAGAAAACAAGGAGATTTAAACACCGAAAACTTCTTACAGTGGTTTGTTACTGAGCAAATGGAAGAAGAACAAACAATGCGTGATATTCTTGGTTTATTTGATAATATGTCTGGAATGGCGCCAATATTGATAGACGACCGTATTAAAAAAGAGTAGTAGTATTAATTAAACATAAAAATGGCACATTTAATATAGTTGTATTTCATGTGCCATTTTTATGTTTAATTTTCATAGAACATATTGGTGAAATAGTAGTTGTTGTCACTATCTATTTTAACACTTATAGCGGTATGTGTAAATTCGCCCTCTATAGTACTTTTATGGCTAGGGCTGTTTATCCAAGCATCAAAGGCTTCTTCTGCTGTATCATAATCCTTACCAACATTTTCTGAAACACTAGATGCATTTGCCTTGGACACAATTTGAGATGCTCTAGATTCAAAATTATGATGGTTTATCTCTCCTTGCGAAATCATATAGTTTGTGTGATCATTTGAATAAATATACGCCACATCACTAAATTTTAAAGTATTGTACCCTAAATGAGTCCTATGATTATTAATAAGCTCTAGTAACTGCACCTCTATATCAATAGCGTTTTCGTAATTTACCTTATACCCATTTCCAACATTCTCCCTAGTACATGATGTGCTCAATACTGCAAAAAAAATAACTGTCGCATAACTTAATATCCTTTTCATAATCTTACTATTTTGTTGCATTAAAAAATAAGAATTGGAATCTTACTTCATTGCTTCTTTAAATAGAACCAACAGTACAATGTTACTACCAAGTACTGGGAGGGCATTTTTTTTTCGATTAGTGGTATTCTTTTCCAGTCTTATTCCCAAAAACAAGTAGAATGTCCGAAAACAGTGGAATAGGAGATTTTCTACGCATCCGACAAGAGGGATGTTTTTCAAGATATATACCAGAGGAACAATACTAATCCATGTCACTTTGGTCTAAGAAAACACTCTGGTTACAGAAAGAACTGTATCTTATTCTATCTTTTTAGATGAAAATTCACACTAGTATTAATCCTCTACATTTAGAGGATTATCACAATTTGTAAAATGAATTTCTAAGAATTATTTTTTAAGTATAACAATGGAAAATTCTCTAGTAACAAGTTCATCTGTTTTACTTTTTACTTGATCCGAATCATCTACAATAGCGACTAACTCAAAAGGTGTGTGTTTTATTAAATTTCTAATATCTTCTGCAGAATACATTTTAAATCCAAATGCAGTAAAAGGTAGCTTTTCCATAAAACTCTTTTTAGCAAAAGCAATACTACATTGCCCACCTGTTTTTAAAACACGATATATTTCATTTAATAATAGAACTGGTTTCTTCCAAAAGTAAATTGTATTTACCGTAAATATTTTATGGAAATTAGCATCTTTAAACGGAATTTTAACACCATCATATAACTGAAAAGTAGCTACGTTTTTTTTTATATGTCCAAAATTAAGCATCTCTGCCTCTTTTTTCATTAGTTCTGAGATATCCAAACCAGAATAGCTAAGACCTTTTGCATATTGTAGTAAGGTTGTTAAATGGCTACAATTTCCATGACCGATTTCCAAAATGTTTTCTTTATCCTTTAATTCTAAAGAATTAACAGTGTTAATCGTCATCAATACATTGGTTTCATTCATCATGTTACCAATTTTAACACCATTTTCACCACTTGGACAACTCAATTGTGCCGCAATTTCTTTTATATCTTCGGTTGAAAGCTCTTTTTTCATAGAAAGTTGCTATAGTAGCATCAATTTTTACACATTACTTAATTTTCCTGAATCTCATTTCAAATTACACCTACCTTTTATATTTATTCCTCATTCGAATACGATTAACAAAAAATAGCACAAGAACAAACAATGCTAGAAGAGGAAATATAAAATCTCCGTTTAAAAATGAAAGAATATCCATAATAGATTTTAACAATTATACTGAAAATAGCACTACAAAAAAGGCGCCAAATTATTGTTTCTTTACAAAAAGCGCCACAATTGCAGCTGTTACGACACCCATGGTTAATGCACCAAAAGCACTTTGCATGATGTAACTTTTAAGGCTAAAATAATTTTCTGCCTCGTCTTGCGACATTCGACCTTTGTCTACCACATACTCAATAATATTTGGAAAATATTCTGGAGAAATATACGTATGCCCAATATGTTGCATAACTGGACTTAATAAAGTGATAACTACACTTAAAACAATACCACTAATAAAAGCTTGTTTCCATGATATTTTTCCTTCGTAATCCGTATCTCTTTTGTCTTTTAATGCAAAAAAATACATAGTCATTGCCACTATAGCAAAAAGATTGGTATAAATAGCATGCATTTCAATCTGAGCATCATGCCAACCCATAAATTTCTCAAAACCTAGCCATAATAAAACAGCTGCCGAAAACCATAGACCCCATCTAATTTCTATTCCAAATTGTCTTAATTTCATCTGTCTTATTTTTTAAATTTCTGCAATGCTTCTTTTGTGAAATTAGACAAAACTAATGTTCCTGATAGTTCTGCCTGATTTAGAAGTAACGTATCCCAATCCTCTGTTCCTCTCCAAAGAGTCTGTTTCATATAACCTAATGCTTCTGAGTTATAGGAAGCCAATTTTTCTGAAAATATCCTAAGTTCCTTGTCCAACTCCTTTTGAGAATCAAACACTTTAGAAAAGAGTCCTTTTTCTTTTGCCCAGTAAGCAGTTTTCCATTCCGTTGGAGAAAGAGCCAATTCGGCAAATCCCGCTTTACCTACTTTACGTTCTACAGCAGGGGCAATAACCAAAGGAGCAATACCAATAGTAAGTTCCGAAAGTTTTATAGACGCTGCTTCGGTGGCAAAAACATAATCACAAGCAGCTATAAGTCCGACACCTCCTCCTACTGCTTTTCCTTGTACTCGCCCAACAATTATTTTAGAACACCTTCGCATTGCATTAATAACATTGGCAAATCCGCTAAAGAATTTTTTTCCTTCTATTGAATTAGAAACAGCTATAAGCTCATCGAAAGATGCCCCTGCACAGAAAGTTTTATCTCCTTCAGACTTTAAAATAATTAAAGAAACGGCTGTATTGGAAGACAATAGACCCAACTCTTTTGTTAATCTCTCCAACAGTTCACCGACAAAAGAATTGCTAGCAGGGTGTCCAAATTCTACTGTTGCAATAGTATTTTCAATTTTAGTAAATAAACTTCCATTAGCTCTATCTGTACCCATAATTTTTTCTATTTTCTATTTCCCTTCTTTCTATTAAAATACGGAACAATTTCAAAGCAAATTGGAAATAAATCAAATTTACGCGTTTTGTAATAGTGGACGAAACTTTCGTCTAAATTTCCAAACCAAAGCAGAACCTCGTATTACCATCCAGACAACGAAAGCAATCCAAATTCCATGCAATTCTAAACCATAATATTTACAAATAAATAGTGTTGGCACAAAACCTAAAAAAGTAGCTGTTAAAAGTGTGTTTCTAAGGTATTTCATTTCTCCCAAACCTTTAAACAAACCATCATAAACAAAGGCTATGGTATTCATTGGCAGTCCTAAAATCACAATAAAAAAGATTGCATAAAAAGATTCCAACACTAAAGGTTCATTAGAGAATAAACGCCCAAGCGGTTGGTAAAAACCAAATCCTAATGCCATTAAAAACACACTAACTATAAGCCCGTATACTAGTATTCTCTTAGAAAGTTTCCATAAACCATTGTAATCTTTCTCCCCAAGTAATTTGCCTCCCATAATATTCCCTGCTGCACCATATCCATCAATAAAAAAAGCAGCAAAAAGCCAAAGGTTTATAGCAATAGTATGCGCCCCAATAAATTTATCTCCTAAAGCAGTAGCTTCCCGCACTGCTAAGATTAAAGCTGTATTAAGCGCTAAAGCTCTTACAAAAAGGTTTAAACTCATCACTACTAATCTACCTAATTCAGGATGCAGTGGAAGCTCGAGTTTTAGACTGATATCTGTCTTTTTAAGTAACACAATAAGTGCCATTAACGCCATTACTCCTTGGGAAATTAAACTTGCCCATGCCGCTCCTTCCAAATGCATAGGAGAAATAAAACCATCAATTCCATAGACTAATAAGATATCCAAAACGACATTGAGTAATGCCCCTATTATAGATATAAGCATAGGCCAATAAGTGTTTTGTAGCCCCCTAAATATTCCAAAAACGGCAAAAGTAAATAGTGTTAAAGGGAATCCCCATACACGGATTCCATAATACGCCGTACATAATTCCAAAATCTTACCTGAAGCATTTAAAAAACGGAAAATATCTTCAATAACAAAAATAGTAGATAGCAGTATAACGAGACTCAATACTATATTAAAAAAAATAGCCTGTGCTGGTAATGCTTTTACTTCTTCTATTTTATTAGCTCCTAAATACTGCGAAATAATGGCTGAAATAGAGCTTCTAGTTTGTCCTAATATCCAAATTAACATGGACAAAAATGTCCCTACTATACCCGCAGCAGCAAGAGATTCTAATCCAAACTCTGAAATATTCCCAACAATAGCAGTATCTGTAATAGATAAAATAGGTTCTGCTATTCCGGCAATGGTAGCAGGAATAGCTAAGTTATTTATGGTCTTAAAATTGATTATAGTTTTCAATAAAGTAATTTAAAGTACAAGTTCATAGCAATGAAACGAATGTGTGCTTTGTTTTGGAAAATAAATGTTTCCTAGCTTCCGATAACCTCTAGTTTCATATATTTTTTGATTGCGCTTATTTTGACTAAATGTATCTAAACGAATGGAAGAAAAATCATTGTTTTTTGCGTATTTCTCGGCAAAATCCATTAATTTTTTCGCAAACCCTCTTCCTTGGTATTTTGGATGCACTGCTAAACGGTGAATGTAAATATTATTTTCATTTGGCGTTAACCATTTAATGGGAATATACTCTGCATCCATTATTGTAGAAATAGTTACACAACCTACAATTTGACTTTCCTCTAACAAAACATAAAGTTCGTTTCTATTTACATCTAAATTAAATGTGCTTTTAGAAGGGTAGGTATCATTCCATTGGTAAATGCTTTTTTCTATCATAAAACTAGCACACGCCTTAGTGATGGTAAGAATGTCTGCTATATCCACTATTTTAGCAAGTCGAATCATGACAAAATTTTAATTAAGTTGTAAATTTATGTTATATATTGTAGAAAAGTAGTACAAAACTCATAATGAGTGCTTAAAAAACTAGATCAATTACTGTCTGACACATGTTAAAACAGTAGGGTCGTAAAATTATGTAAATGAAAAATATATTAGTTCCCATAGGCACTTCTCCTAATTCTCACGAAACTTTACAGTATGCCGTTGATTTTGCCGTTGATTTTTCTTCTCAAATTTTTGTAATGGAAGTTTTTAATTTAAAAGCGGTTTCAGGAAGTTTGACTAATATTCAAGAAAAGATTGCAAAAAATACGTTGGAGCATTTAAAAGGTATAATTGCTAAAGTAGATTCAAAAAATATAACGATTAAAATTGCCACTTACAATGGGCCTATTATTGATGGCTTAAAAGAAATTGATAAAGAATTGGGAATTGATTTAATTATTGTTTCTCCAAGAAGTAATGAAATTAAAGAGGAATTGTACCTAGGGCCAACTTCTGGTAAAATAATTAAACAAACCGATATCCCTTCTTTAATTGTTCCAAAAGGAGCAGTGTACAAACCTTTCAAAACAATTTTAACTGCATTCAAATCTGGTGTTTTAAAGCGAAATAGAATTCTCGCCCCTTTAAAAAACTTTAAAAAACAATGTAGAGCCAACGTAAATCTTTTGTTGGTAAAGACTCCTGGGTATACAGACGAAGATTTAAAAGTTAATACTGCTTTAATGGATTTAAGTTCTCAGCTAACCATAACGGAAGGTGCCACTACTTATTTAGGTGTTTTAGAACATTTTCAAGCGCAACACCCAGATTTGCTATGTGTTTTTAGAAGAAAAAGAGGTTTCTTTAAAAAATTATGGGAGAAAAATAGTGTTCCAAAATCAGAATTTTTTGCACCTGTACCTGTTTTAGTCCTAAGTGTAAAGAAAGATTAGTTTCAATATAATTTATTGGAGTTCTTCTTTGCTATAGAGGTAAAAAGTGTTTTCTTTGAGAATTCTAATTTGGGGGATTAGCTCAGTTGGCTAGAGCGTTTGACTGGCAGTCAAGAGGTCACCGGTTCGACTCCGGTATTCTCCACATAACCATCATGAAAGTGATGGTTTTTTTGTTTATATAAAATCATTTATAATATCCAAAATTGTACTTAAAATAAATTCGACTCCAATAGAGATAACAATGAATCCTATTATTCTAGACAGTGCATTTATTCCGGAAGCACCTAATTTCTTAACTATAATTTGAGAGCTTAACAAAAATAAAAAGGTAATTAGAGATACTGCTAAAATAGACGAAACCAATATAATTTTGTCTATGTACAACCCATGCTCTTGGTTGTAGGTAATTAATAAGGAAATAGACCCAGGCCCTGCTAGCATAGGAATTGCTAATGGTGTTAAGGATATTTCTGACCGTGCAAAAGCATCGTCTTTTTCTCTTTTTCTCATGCCTTTGTGTTTAGAAAAACTTCCTGTTAATAAAGCAAAGCCAGACATTGCAATTATAATACCCCCAGATATTCGTAATGATGCGAGACTTATTCCAAAAAAAATCAAGAATATAACTTCCAGAGAAGAAAGAGACAACCAAAATAATAAAGGTGTTAAAAGAAGCCCAAATAGCAATAGACGTAATTTCTTTCCGACTCTTTTCTTTTGTTAGACCAATAAAAATAGGTACTGTACCTAAGGGATTTACCACAGAAAACAATGCAGCGAAACTAATTAAAAATAAACTCATTATACAATTTTTTTGTTTCCGCAAAACAATTGAATATTTGTTACCATAGTGTTTGATTAATGTTATTTTCAGGAATCATTATACTACTATTTGTGTCTAAGGAAAATTAATTTTCATTTTAAATACCATGCAATAACCGTAACTTTATCAAAAAAAGGATGAAAAATTTAGAAGGCAAAGTCGCCTATATTACAGGAGGGTCTAAAGGGATTGGATATGGTATTGCTGAAAAATTAATAGCAGCAGGAATGAAAGTTGCAATTAGCGGAAGATCTTTGGAAAACACGGAAAACGCTGTCAAACTATTAAATAGTCCAAATGTATTAGCTATAGCTTCTGATGTATCTGTTCTTAACCAGGAACAAAATGCCATTAAAGAAATTACAAACACTTGGGGACAACTAGATGTTGTTATCGCAAACGCAGGAGTTGGTCACTTTGCGCCAATAGATGAATTGGAAGAGGAAGCCTGGCTTCAAATGATAAACACGAACCTTACAGGGGCTTTCTATACCTTAAAAGCATCCATAGATAGTTTAAAAAAATCTAAAGGATATTACATAAGCATTGCCAGTTTAGCGGGCACCAATTTTTTCGCAAACGGAGCTGGATATAATGCCTCAAAATTTGGCTTAGTTGGTTTTACCCAAGCTGCAATGATAGATTTGCGTAAATACGATATTAAAATAAGTACCATTATGCCTGGGTCGGTAGCATCACATTTTAATAACAATACACCATCTGAAAAAGATGCTTGGAAAATTCAACCAGAAGATATTGGTGATTTAGTCATTGATCTTCTAAAAATGAATCCTAGAACCTTACCTAGTAAAATTGAAGTACGGCCATCGAGACCTGACAAAAAGTAATTGAATTTGTTAGCCATTATTCCTCTTAAATCAACAACTATAGGTCTAATATTTTGTCCTTGGATTTCTCGAAGAATTAAACTTCTTTTTCTACAAATGGAATCTCAGGATTACATATTTCTATAATTAATCTTTTTAATTCTATTTGAAACAATTCTAATGTGTTTTCAGTTATACTGTAATTTTTAGTTTTTTCTTTCTGAGCAAACCGCAACACTCCCGATTTTAAATTTTTAAAAGATATAATTCCAGCTTCTATCACTATCTTAGGGTTCTCTCTACTATACATTTCTGCGTAGCATAATAACTGAAAAGCCTTACTGTATTTTGTGGTTGTTGTTAACTCTTCCCAATTACTAATTGCCAACTCAGGGCTATCTACTTTTCCCGTTTTATAATCAATAATTCTGGTAACTCCATCTACTTCATCAATGCGATCCAGTTTACCCTTTAAAATAACTGGAAAATTTAATTCAGGAATATCTATGGAAACATTCAAATTTGTCTCCAAACCAATAATTTTTATTCGGCTGTTTTCTACCTCCCCAATTTCAAGGTTTATAAAATTCTCTATATGACGAAGAATTACTTTAAAAGCAATCAAATTTTTCCCTCTTGTAATATCTCCGTCAGAATAATTCAACTCAAAATGTTTTAATACCACAGCCTTTACCTTTGGTTTTAGATCATTAAGTTTTTCTTTCTCCAAATAAGTGCCAATAAAAGGAAGGTACAACTCCTCCAAAGTATCGTGTACAATAGTTCCAAAGGTATTTGCAGCAATTGTTTCCTCTACCTCTAACGTATCATTTATCTTTAAAAGATTCTGTTTGTAAAAACCTATTGGATTTCTAATATAGTTTGCCAAGGATGAAGGAGAAAAACCTTTTCCTGCCAATGTTTCTATAAGTTTCATTAACGAAGCATCCTTCGAAATCACCTCTTTTTCTATATTAGTCGGTTCAATTTTAGGAAAAGCAATAGTCTCTACAATATCATCTACTCTATTTTCATCTGTTAGCAATTGTGTTATTAACCTACTTTTTTCACCACCCTCAAGCACATCTGGTTCTGTATTATACAAAAGGTAAACATTCTTTGCACGTTGTAACAAGCGGTAAAAATGGTAGGTGTAAATAGCATCCTTTTCTTTGTAGGTAGGTAAGCCGAAGATATTTTTAATATCAAATGGAATGAAAGAATTGTTAGACTTTCCAGAAGGAAGAATTCCTTCATTTACCGATGTTATGATAACCGTTTCAAAATCTAAATTTCTACTCTCTAACATTCCCATTATTTGTAGACCCTTAAGCGGTTCTCCTTTAAAATCTAAAGTTTCAGAAGAAAGTAATTCCGTATACAAACTGTGTAACGATTTTAAATCTGTTATAAAACTATGTTCCTTTAGCAAAGTGGAAATCTGGTTAAATAATTGATTAAATCTATACAAATATTCCAGCCCCAATGCGCTGTTACTTTCCGTAAATTTTAGTTTTAGACTTAAAATTATTTGCAAACAATTCTCCAAACACAAAGTAGGGTTTAAGATGTTTTCAGGAAAAATAATGTTTATATCTTCTCTTTTTCCATTCATTAATTTTTGTAATTTCTTACTAGAAATATATATCCAATTCTTACTTTTTATCTCTTCTGAAATAGATGTAGCATAGTCTACTCCATCATACGTCAGCAAAACATGTATATCCGGATGTGATAAAAAAGTTAAAACCTCTTTGTGAAAATAACCCCGCTTATCTTTATAAATAGTTAATTCTATAAAGTTCGTAAACAAACTAGCCAATGCTGTCTTTTGCAATGGATAGCCCATTGTAATATTTACCCCTTCAATTTCTTTAGGAACGGAATTAAGGATAGGGTTCAATAGTGTTTCATCTGCAAGAACCACAGCCGTATTCTTTACTAATTCAGGAGAATTGCTTTTTAAATCCTGTAAAAGATTACCAACATACTTTGCTTGTGATACGCTTTTAGGAACCCCAATAATATGGATGTTTTTACTATTTAGATAATTCTCTTTTATGCCTTTTATTGGGTTAGTATCAAAATAGGACCAGTTTTTTTTATGCTGTCTTATAAAATATCCTGCATCATGAATATAATCGTCTACAAAATAAGGGTCATTGTCCCAATAGATGTCCGCTTTAGCCTTTTCTAAAATGTCTTGAATGATATAGGATTCTGCTTCATTCAGTGCATTAAACCCAATGAAAATAAACTTCTTTTCAGTATTACTATCCAAATAAGAATTTAAATTCTTGCAAGCCACTCTATACACCAATCCTTGACTACCAATTCCTTTTTGAGCCAAGGTAGTATTAAACGATTCATATAGGTCTTCTAAGTTATTCCAAAAACGAATGTAGTTTTCTATTATCTGGGTTCTTTCCTTTTGTAAATACCAATGGTTTATTTCTTGAACAGCAGATAAATGGGAAAATAATTTTTTCGAATTAACCAAGTAGCGATCTACCTCGTTAAAATCTTGTAGCAGTGTTTGTCCCCATTTAGAGAAAGTATAAAAGTTATCCTTTTCTCCTTTTTCTGTAGCTAAATACGAATTGTATAATTGAAACAACTGCACCGTATTGGAAGCATAACTTAATCCAGAAATACACTCTACGAAAGTTTCAATACTATAAATTTCTGGTGAGAATTGTGTTTTAGCGCAAACTTTAGTTACACAGTTCTTAAGAAAAAATCCTGCGCGTTTACTCGGGAGCACAAATACAATATTCTCATGGTTTGTATGCTTACTCCATACATCATTTATAACTTCTTCTAGAAAACTAATCATACTCAAAAATAAAAAAAGCTCCGCAATTGCGGAGCTTTTTATCTTATGTTTTAAAATTAACTTTGCTTACTTCACTAAGTTGATTTCTACTCTTCTATTTGCTTTTTTACCTTTTCTTGTATTGTTGGTAGCAATAGGCTTGTCTTCTCCATATCCAATAGCATTTAATCTATCGGCACCAATTCCTTTATCTATTAAGAAATCTCTAACAGAACTAGCTCTTGAATCAGATAATTTTTGATTTAATTTAGCACTTCCAACGCTGTCTGTATGTCCTTCAACAGTAAACTTAGCATTAGGGAACTCGCTTAATATTTGAATGATATCAACCATAACAGCTGTAGACTCAGCTTTGATTGAAGATTTACCAGTATCAAACAAAATTGTTTTAGCATAATCATTTAATTTCTTCTGAACTTCTTCAGTTACTTCAGGACAACCGTTGTTAGCAACAGTACCAGCAACATCTGGACATTGATCGTCTTTGTCTAATACACTGTCACCATCCTTATCAGCCCAAGGACATCCTTTATTTTCAGCAGGACCGGCTTCGTTAGGACAAGAATCATCTTTATCAGCAACACCATCACCATCAGCATCAGGACAACCAGCTAAAGCAGCTACACCAGCCTCATTTGGACAAGCATCATCTTTATCAGCAATACCATCACCGTCAGCATCAGGACAACCATTCATTTCTTTAGATCCAGCAGCATTAGGACAAGCATCTTTGCTGTCTTCTATACCATCTCCATCAGCATCAGGACAACCGTTGAATGCTTCTAAACCAGCAACTTCTGGACAAGCATCATCTTTATCATATATACCATCTCCGTCAGTATCAGTTCCACCAAACTTAATTGATACACCTAATAAATGCTGAAAATGTTTAACACCATAATCTTCAAATGCATGCTTATAACCAGTTTGTAATGTTAAACCAATATTTTCTGAAAACCAAAAGTTAACACCAACACCTGCGTTTGCAGTACCAGCACCAATTTCATTAAACCAAGTATACCCACCACCAATTTCTACGAAAGGATCAACAGTAGTATTCTTTAGAAAAGCATATTTAATAGTTCCATCAACACCATAGTATGATAAATCACCAGCGTCAGTATCTCCAAACTTTTCTATTTTATTTAACGATCCTCTAACTCCAACAGAAAATCCGTCTCCAACAAATTTAGAGAAAGAAATGTAAGAAATTGAAGGAATCATGTTGTAATGGTCGTTAGCATTAAAATATTCGCTAAACAAAGTTCCCGTAGGATAAGCAGCATCCTTATCGTTAGTTGGGAAAACGTCTACTGCGTTTACTCCAAAACTAATTTGAATAGGATTGTTTTGGTCTTGCGCTTGTATGTTGTTCATACCTATTACAAGTAATGCAACAACTAATAATTTGCTAAGATGTTTCATGTTTAAAAATTTAAGTTTTTACGTGTTTATTCGATGCAAATGTAAGTTGTTAAATTTTATTAACAAAATCAATTTTCGCTTTTTCGTGCATTTCAAGCAAAAAACCGCGCACTTAAACGATGTTTAGAGCCTTTCCAACTTCTATAAAAGCGCTTATAGCTTGGTCCAAGTGCTCCTTTTCATGCGCCGCCGATAATTGTACTCTTATTCTTGCTTTCCCTTTAGGAACAACAGGAAAGAAAAATCCTATAACATATATGCCTTTCTCCAGAAGCATATCTGCCATTTTCTGAGACAATTTAGCATCATATAGCATAACAGGTACAATTGCGGAATCTCCATCAACAATATCAAATCCCGCTTGTTTCATTCCTTCTTTAAAATATGCCGTGTTTTTTTCCAGCTTATCCCGAAGTGAAGTATCCTTATCCAACATTTCAAATACCTTAATAGAAGCACCTACAATTGCAGGTGCTAAAGAATTTGAAAAAAGGTATGGTCTTGAACGTTGTCTTAATATTTCAATAATTTCCTTTTTTCCAGTAGTATAACCTCCCATTGCTCCCCCTAAGGCCTTACCTAGCGTACCAGTTATAATGTCAATTTTATCTAGAACACCCTTCTCTTCTAAGGTTCCTCTTCCTGTTTCTCCTATAAAACCAGCAGAATGACATTCATCTATCATTACAAGCGCATCGTATTTGTCTGCTAGCGCACTTATCTCATCTAATGGAGCTAATAAACCGTCCATAGAGAAAACACCATCGGTTACAATAATCTTAAATCTAGCGTTATCTTGATTTGCCTGTTTCAGCTGATTTTCTAAATCAGTCATATCATTATTAGCATAACGATACCTTTTAGCTTTACACAAACGAACTCCATCAATAATTGAAGCATGATTAAGGGAGTCTGATATAATAGCATCCTCAGCAATTAAAAGAGGTTCAAAAACACCTCCATTGGCATCAAAAGCAGCAGCATATAATATAGTGTCTTCCGTACCGTAAAAATTTGAAATTTTCTGTTCCAATTCTTTATGAATATCTTGTGTACCACAGATAAAACGAACAGAGGACATTCCAAACCCATGTGTATCCATGGCATCTTTAGCAGCTTGTATTACTTCTGGGTGCGAAGAAAGCCCTAAATAATTATTAGAACAAAAATTAATTACCTCTTGTCCTGTAGAGATTTTAATTACGGCTCCCTGAGGAGAAATAATAATTCGTTCTTTTTTATATAGACCCGCTTCCTTTATAGTTGCAAGCTCTTTTTCTAAATGTTCTTTAATTTTTCCGTACATAATTTAATTATTAATAAACTCTAGGTTTATCTCTTCATTAATATAAATGATAATCTTGTTTTCAACTAAATACCCCATTGACTTTAAAGAAATCGCATAATCATTTAACTGCTCATGGTACCGTGAACTTTTCTTTCCTGTCTTATAGTCAATGATGGTTGCGTTATTTCCATCAATAATAACTCTATCTGGGCGCAAAATTAACCCTCTTTCTGTAATAATATCTCTTTCATTCCTAATAATATTTCCTTCGCTATAATATTCTTTTAGTTTAGGGTGTGTAATAATATGCATTACTTTGTTTTTTAAAAGAATAGATTCCTGTTCCGAAAAATGGCCTTTAGATACAAATTTAAAAAACACTTTATCCACATCTTTTTCCGTTTCGATAGAACCCAATAATTCATGAATAAGATTTCCTTTAGACAACGCTTGTTCTTTATCTGTGTCCCATAATTCACCAGCTTTAGTAAGGATATTAAAACTTGTTCTTTCCTTATTCGTATATATATAAGGTATCCCTTGTTGCTGTTTTGTTAATGTTGATTTCGTGATATTGAACTCCAAGTTTCCAAATGTAAAGTCCTCTTCATCTAAGTTCCAAATGCCTTTTTGTTTTAAAAAATGAATAAACAAGCCTGAATAATACTCTGTTTTATGTTCGTTATTTCTGGTAATGTCCTTTTTAGAAACAACATAAAGAGCATTTACAGGACGTGTTAATGCTACATAGAGAACATTAAAAGCATCTAACTCTAGTTTTCTTTGTTCTTCATTATATAAATATTCCGCTTGCTCTCCGTAATTAACAACCTCTTGCTTTTTATTTATTAAAACTTCTTCAAACTGATTAAAATTATCTTTGTCTACCGAAAGCCATAATTTTGGTTGCACTTCCTTATAAATATGCGAATTTGCAAATGGAAAAATAACAACAGGAAACTCCAATCCCTTAGATTTATGTACACTCATTAACTGTACAGCGTTCACATCTTCTGGAGCAGTAACACTTAGTTTTCCTTTTTTCTTTTCCCAATACTGCAAAAAAGTTTGCGTACTTGGCCCTTCTTTTTGCTCAACATTTAAAACCTCATCCATTAAATAAGTAATGTAGGCATCGGAACTAGAAACTATATTAAATTGTTTTATAATATATTCTAACCCATCATAAACCGAGAGTTGTTTTAAATGCTCGTAACTAAAATTATATTCCTTTTCTAAGAACTCTTTTAAATTCTTACGATTATTATAAATAAAATCATGTCTGTTTTCCTCCTCTTCACTTAGAAAATACAATAAAGAATAACATATTTCATCATTGTTTGGCTGCAAACTATATTCTAAAAAGTTAATTAGAAAACACACTTTAGAACTACTTTGCAACAAAAGAGAATCAGATGAAATAGTTGGAATGTAACTTTGCGTTAAAAAGCCTGCTAATAAAATTCCGTGTTTATTATCGCGTGTTAGTATGCAAATATCTTTATACCCAAATCCTTTTTCTATTACCTGGTTAATTATTTCTAATACCTTATCACAGTATACTTCATTTTCATTGGAGCCTTCCTCTTCATCTATAAAAGAAATTTGTACAAAACCACCTTCTTTAGAATTTGATTCTTGCATATTTCCTTCTACAAATAGCTTTTCATATGCTGTACTACTAAGAAACTCACTTGTGGCATTAAAAAAATCATTGTTAAAATTTATAATCTCTTTATCGCTACGAAAGTTTGTTGGTAAATTCTTTACTTCTGGTGGAAAAACAAACGGATTTGCATCTACATTTATCAAATCCATAAACTGCTCTACCTTACCTCCTCGCCATCTGTATATTGCTTGTTTAGCATCTCCAACTAATAATAAGGAGCCTTTTTTCCCTTGATCATCTTCACTTTCTAAAGCATTGCCGATTAGCGGAATTAAGTTTTTCCATTGCATTTGAGAAGTGTCCTGAAATTCATCTACAAAATAATGGCGATACTTCTCTCCAAGTCGCTCATAAATAAAAGGAGCAGGTTGATTATTTATTTCATTAGCTACAATCAAATTAAAAGACGAAATAGGAAGTTGGTTCTTTTCCATTTCTATACCTTTAATTTCGTGTAGGATAGCATTTAAAACGGTTAATGGAACTATATTAGTATAACAATTATTAAGAAAAGAGTACTGGTGTATTCCCTTTTTAATACTATTGAAAAAATCTATTAATTGAGGGTGTATTTCGTCCAAAGTACTTTTAATAGTATCAGAACAGGATTTATTATACAAGGAAACTGTTTCAAAATTCACGCTCCAAGCAGTATCTAATTTTGACTTAAAATCGCCCTTTTCCACTTTAAGAATAAATTTAGGAAAAGAACTTCTAGTAAAATCTGTATGGGCAGCACCATTATCTGAAATAAACTCAAGAACACTTTTCGCCGTGTCTATTAGCTGCTTTTTTGTAGCTACTAATTGTTTTCTAATATTTTTCTTTAGTTCTAGAAAATCACCAATACTTTTCTCCTGTAGTTTTTCTACATGAATAGAATGGTTCTCAGAAAATAAAAGCTTTCCTATTCTGTTTAAATCAAGAGTAACATCCCAGCTTTTATCATCATCAATTTTTTCAAGTGCAAAATCAATAACTATTTTTGTAAGTTGTTCATCACTTCCGGCCTTGTCAAGGAGTCTATCTACAGCTTCACTTAACAATAAATCTACATCTAAAACAACTTCAAAATTCTGTGGCAATTTTAAATCTTTCGCAAAAGTTCTAATTAAGCGATGTGTAAATTTATCAATAGTAGAAATATCAAAAAAAGCATAATTATGCAGAATTTCTTTTAGTGTTTTTTTTGCTCTTTTCTGAAGTGTTTCTTGTGATAAATCCAACTCCTCTGCAATAGATAAAAACATTGGAGAAGCGTTTTCTATGGTTTCGGTCTTACCGAATTCAAACAAACTACCAAGAATACGTTGCTTCATTTCATTTACTGCTTTATTCGTAAATGTAATTGCTAATATTTGACTATAACTCCTATAAGCATCCGACGAAAGAACAATCTTAAGATATTCTTTGGCGAGTGTATATGTTTTTCCTGAGCCTGCGGAAGCATTAAATATTTTATAAGGAGATTCTTGCAAAAGCTTTTATTTGCAAATTACATAATCCAAAGCAGTTCTTATCATATATATGGTGAATGTGTTTTTAAAAAATTGTATTTTTGAGTTACGATTTTTTAAAAACTTAAAAACACTGAAATTATGGCTTTTGAATTACCAAAATTACCATATGCTTACGATGCATTGGAACCACATATAGATGCTAAGACTATGGAAATACACCATAGCAAACATCATAACGGATATACAGCTAAATTAAATGGCGCCATAGAAGGTACAGAATTAGCTGGTAAATCTATTTTAGATATTATAAAAGAACTAGACATGTCTAATGGTGCTGTCCGTAATAATGGAGGTGGTTTTTATAACCATTCTCTATTTTGGGAAGTAATGTCTCCTAATGGAGGTGGATCACCTTCAGGAGAACTAGCAAATGCTATTTCAGAAGCTTTTGGTTCTTTAGACGGTTTTAAAGAAGCTTTTTCAAATGCTGCCGGAACTAGATTTGGATCAGGATGGGCATGGTTATGTGTTTATAAAGGTGGAAAAGTAGAAATTTGTTCTACACCAAATCAAGATAACCCAATAATGCCAAATACAGGATGTGGTGGTTTTCCTATTCTAGGATTAGATGTATGGGAACATGCTTACTATTTAAACTATCAAAATAGAAGACCTGATTACATTAATGCCTTTTTCAATGTAATTAACTGGAGTAAAGTTGAAGAATTTTACGCAGCCAATAAATAGTTTTTCTTAAGAAAAAGGAATCTCAAGAAGCTCTTTTCGATTAAATTACATAATAAGAAAGCCATTTTGCTAACGCAAAATGGCTTTCTTATTATTACAAGTATTTTTTAAAATAGAAAAGGGTGGAGAAGTCTCCACCCTTTTCATCCCAAATCTTACCATAAACTTAACCTACTTATGCTATGGCGATACTAAATTACTGGTATTGTGAGAAATAACAAACTTTTTCTTACTTTTTTTATTCCGTTCCACAATAAATTTTTAAAAAATAGGCCTAAAAAGATTCCATTTTTAGAATAACTATCTGATTTTAAAGCAATAAAAAAGGCGAAGTATAACTCCACCTTTTTTTCCCAAATCTTACCATGAACTTAACCTACTTATGCTATGGTCATACAAATATATGTTATAGATAAAAACATTAAAACTATTTTGGATGTATGTCAAAATAAATAGATGAAATACTTATGTATAGAATAAAAGATAGTCGCAGTTGGGTTTCTAAATATAGAATTGAAAAAAGGAGACCTTCAATAAGCGATAGAAAATCTATTATCCAATTCGAGTTAAACTAAGAAATATTTAAAAATGAAAAAGGCGAAGTATAACTCCGCCTTTTTTCCCCAAATCTTACCATGAACTTAACCTACTTATGCTATGGTGACACAAACATAGTTTAGTTTAAGAGGTATAAAAATTTTATCGGATGTATGTCTAATAAACAAGATGAAATGGCTATCTAAGAAATTATGAAGGTCCTGTTTCTCCTTAAACGAAAACCAGAAAGAAGGATTGTAATCTTTATAAAAATGAAAAGGTGGAGAAATCTCCACCTTTTGCCCCAAATCTTACCATGAACTTAACCTACTTATGCTATGGCAATGCTAAGTTAATTTGGCTACGACTCATTACTATCTTAAATACGACAAAATGCATATATTATCGATAAACTGTAGTTGAAAGTGTATTTCATCGATGAAATAGTTAATATGCTCGTTCATTTTTACCTTCATAAAAATTAATAAAAGCTCTATTTACCACTCTATTACCTCCTGGAGTTGGATAATCTCCAGTAAAATACCAATCTCCTAAGTTCTTCGGGCAAGCCGTATGCAGGTTCTCTATTGTTTGGTACAAAATAATTACTTCTGCATTAATTCCTTTCGGACTAAGTAATTCTCCTGTTTTCTTCGAAATTTCGTCTGCCGTAAATGGTTTATAAAAATCTTGAACATAGTTAATTACTTCCGTATCAGGTATACCAACTTGTGTTAAACACTTTTTATAAATATCCTCTATAATATGCATTGTATTATTCTCTTCATGAAGCGCAAGTGCAGCTCTAAAAGCAATAAAGTCATCGAGCTTCGCCATATCGATTCCGTAACAATCAGGATATCTTATTTGTGGCGCTGAGGATACAACAATTATTTTCTTAGGATGTAATCTATCTAAAATACCTAAGATACTTTTCTTAAGTGTTGTTCCCCGAACAATGCTGTCATCTATAATTACAAGGTTATCATTCTCATTTACAGACCCATAAGATATGTCGTAAATATGTGCTACCAAATCGTCTCTACTACTATCCTGCGTAATAAAAGTTCTTAGTTTTGCATCTTTTATAGCTACTTTTTCTATCCTAGGGCGCACCGTTAATATTTTATGAAGTTCATCTGAAGTAATATTATTCCCAAGGGCTAATATTTGCTTCTCCTTTCTTCTATTCATATAATTCTGTGCCTCGATAACCATCCCATAAAAAGAAGTTTCTGCGGTATTCGGAATAAAAGAAAAAACCGTATTCTTTATATCTTGGTTTATAGAATCTAATATTTGCGGGAATAATAATTTTCCCAATTCTTTCCGTTCCTGATAAATTTCTTTATCACTTCCTCTAGAAAAATAGATACGTTCAAAAGAACATGCTTTTCTTTCTTTAGGTTCTAATATCTTTTTAATAGCAACGGTGCCTTTCTTTTTAATAATAATGGCATGTCCAGGATCTAGTTCTTTTACATCTTCGAACTGCACATTAAAAACAGTTTGAATTACTGGTCTTTCTGAAGCTACAACCACAACCTCATCATCCTGATAATAATAAGCAGGTCTAATTCCGGACGGGTCTCTTAGTACAAAAGAATCTCCATGTCCAAATAAACCAGTCATTGCATACCCTCCGTCCCAATTTTTTGAAGCTTTCCTAAGAATCTTGGCAACATTAAGTCTTTCTGCTATTAACGGTGAAGCCTCTTGCTTTGTAAATCCTTCTTTTTTTATTTCTTTATAAAGTTTTGCTACGGCATCATCCAAAAAATGACCAATTTTTTCCATAACAGTAACCGTATCCGTTTTCTCTTTAGGGTACTGCCCTAACTGAACAAGGTTGTCAAACAATTCATTTACATTGGTTAAATTAAAGTTTCCTGCAACAATAAGATTCCTGTGCATCCAATTGTTTTGTCTTAAAAACGGATGTACACTTTCAATACTATTCTTTCCAAAAGTACCATACCTAACATGTCCTAAAAGAACCTCTCCAATATAGGGTATGTTTTTTTTCTGTAGAGAAACATCATCAATATACTCAGGGTTCTCTTTTAATGCGACATTAATTCTTTCATTAATTTGTGCAAAAATATCCTGAATTGGTTGCTGTGCAATAGAACGCACTCTACTTATATAACGTTCTCCAGGTGGCATGTCTATTTTAATACTCGCAAATCCAGCACCATCTTGACCACGATTGTGCTGCTTCTCCATCATCAAATACATTTTATTAACACCATAGAAAGCGGTTCCATACTTTTCCTTATAATATTCTAAAGGCTTTAGCAATCGAATTAAAGAAATTCCGCATTCATGTTTAATAGCATCACTCATTCTATAAGTATTAAAAAAGCCCCGAAAATTCAGGGCCTATTATTTATTGTAATTCAATATCAAATTGTGTCAATTCTTTAAACTGACGAAGTCGTTCCTTTATTTCTTCTTTATCCAAGTTCTTCATGCGTTCCGTTCCAAATTTCTCTACTGAGAAAGAAGCTAAATTAGATCCTTGAATAACTGCACTTTTCAAATTATTAAACGATATATTTTTCGTTTGAGTTAAATAGCCAGTAAATCCACCTGCAAAGGTATCTCCTGCACCAGTTGGATCAAATACTTCTTCTAAAGGTAAAGCCGGTGCAAAAAAGACATTGTCATCATTAAATAATAATGCGCCATGTTCTCCCTTTTTTATGACTACATATTTAGGTCCCATTTTTTGAATTTTAGCAGCTGCCTTAACTAAAGAATACTCTTCTGTTAATTGCCTAGCCTCTTCATCATTAATAGTAATAACATCTATATGCTTAATAACTTCTAAAAGTTCTGGCAAAGTATTGTCCATCCAAAAATTCATCGTGTCCAAAACAATCAATTTAGGTTTACGCACCATTTGATTAATAACACTTAATTGGACGCTAGGATGTAAGTTTCCTAACATTACAATATCTGCATCTTTATAATTTTCAGGAACAACAGGTCTAAAATCACCCAAAACATTTAATTCAGTAATTAAAGTATCTCTAGAATTTAAATCGTTATGATATTTTCCCTTCCAAAAAAAGGTTTTTCCTCCTTTAACAATTTCAATGGCAGAAATATCAATTCCTCTGCTAGATAGCAATTCAAGATATTCTTCAGGAAAATCTTCCCCTACGACAGAAACAATTGCCATATCTATATTAAACTGTGCTGCAGCCAAACCTATAAAAGGGGCAGCGCCGCCTAAAATTTTATCCGTCTTTCCAAAAGGAGTCTCAATAGCATCAAAAGCTGTAGATCCAACAATTAAAAGTTTACCCATTAAAGTGAAATTTTATGCAAATATAAGGGTAAGTTTTACGATTTAAAAAAGAATCAAAAGACCTTTTCTCTTAATCCTATAAACAGTACTATAATAGTTTCTTCGGACTAATAAAACCAATGTCCTCTCCAAGCCCTTTCTTTTTAGAAGCATTTACGGCTAAAACATCACACCTTTCGTTTTGTGGGTGGTTGTTATGCCCTTTTATCCACTTAAAAAAAACGTTATGTTTTCTGTATTCTATCAAGAATAACTTCCATAAGTCTGGATTTTTTTTATTTTTAAAGCCAGTTTTTTCCCAACGAAACACCCACTTTTTCTCTACAGCATCTACCACATACTTAGAATCTGAAAATACAAGAACATTAATTCCTTCTTTTTTCAACTTTTTTAAGGCCTCTATAACCCCTAATAGTTCCATACGGTTATTAGTAGTGTATTTAAACCCACCTGAAAATTCCTTTTTATAGGGTTTTCCTACCCATTGCATAACAATACCATAACCACCAGGCCCAGGGTTACCCCTAGCTGCACCATCTGTAAAAATATGAACCTCCGCTTTATTCATTTAATAGTTTATCTATTATTCCAGGAAAATGTTCGTATTCTAATTGGTGTACTTTTTGGGCAATATCCTCTACGTTATCTGTAGAAGTTAAACTTGTTTTAGCCTGATGTATAACAGCGCCTTCATCATAATTTTCATTTACATAATGTATGGTTATTCCTGTTTCTGTTTCGTTATTTTCCTTAACAGATTCATGAACTTTCTTACCGTACATTCCTTTTCCTCCATATTTTGGCAAAAGTGCAGGGTGAATATTAATTATTTTATTAGAAAACTCACTAATTAAATTATCAGGTATTTTCCATAAAAACCCAGCCAAAACAATTAAATCTGGTTGAAAAGTTTTAAGTATTTCTACAACACAATTGGAGTTATAAAATGAATTTTTGTTGAAGAATAACGCATTTATTTGTAACTTGTTACACCGATCTATTACTTTGGCATCCCTTTTGTTAGTTAGTACACAAGGAATAGTAACGTTGGGATTATCCTTAAAATAATGTACTATGTTTTCAACATTAGATCCAGAACCTGAGGCAAAAAGTACAATACGTTTCATGAAGTGTTTAGACGTTATTTAACCGAATTAATAATAAGGCAAAAATAGGATACTTAAAGGTATTTGATGAAAAAAATGCACATTTTAACGACAAATAGTGTAATTAATCTAAAGTTTTTTATTTTTGCAGTCAATTAAATTTTTAAAACTAATATAATTATGTCAGACATTGCATCAAGAGTAAAGGCTATCATCGTAGATAAATTAGGCGTTGATGAGAACGAAGTTGTAACTGAAGCAAGCTTTACTAACGACTTAGGAGCCGATTCATTGGACACTGTTGAATTGATAATGGAATTCGAAAAGGAATTTGATATTCAAATCCCAGACGATCAAGCAGAAAATATAGCAACAGTTGGTCAAGCAATTAGCTATATCGAAAAAGCAAAGTAATCTTATGGTATCTTAAAACAAGATATTAAATTATCCATGCAGTTTGGTTACTGCATGGATATTTTTTATTTTACGCATATCTAATAATAACATTAGAATAATAAAAATAGTTTCAATGCAGTTAAAACGAGTTGTAGTTACTGGTTTGGGTGCTTTAACACCCATAGGAAACAATATTGAAGAATATTGGAATGCGTTAGTAAGCGGAAAAAGCGGCTGTGCACCCGTTACATACTACGATGTTGAGAAGTTTAAAACGAAATTTGCTTGTGAACTAAAAAATTACGACCCTGAAAACTATTTTAATAGAAAAGAGGCTCGCAAATTAGACAGGTTTGCCCAATATGCTTTAATCGCTTCAGACGAGGCAATTATTGATTCAGGATTAGATTTAGACGCTATAGATAAGTTTAGAGTAGGCGTAATATGGGGAGCAGGAATTGGCGGACTTGAAACTTTCCAGAACGAAGTATTAAACTTTGCTGCTGGAGATGGTACACCAAGATTCAATCCTTTCTTTATCCCAAAAATGATAGCAGATATTGCTCCTGGTAATATTTCTATTAAGCATGGTTTTATGGGGCCTAATTTTACAACAGTATCTGCATGTGCTTCTTCGGCAAATGCAATGATAGATGCCATGAATTATATTCGATTAGGACAATGTGATGTTGTTGTTTCTGGCGGTAGTGAAGCTGCTATTACAATTGCAGGTATGGGTGGGTTTAATGCAATGCATGCCCTTTCTACAAGAAATGAAAGTCCAGAGACTGCCTCAAGACCTTTTGATGCAACCAGAGATGGCTTTATTCTAGGCGAAGGTGCTGGTTCATTAATCCTTGAGGAATATGAGCACGCAAAAGCAAGAGGAGCAAAAATTTATGCTGAAATATTAGGTGGCGGTATGTCTAGTGATGCATATCATATGACGGCACCACACCCAGATGGTATAGGCGTAAAACGTGTTATGGAAAACTGTTTAAAAGACGCTGGATTAAAGCCAGAAGATATAGACGCTATAAATACACACGGTACCTCTACCCCTTTAGGAGATGTTGCAGAATTAAAAGCAATTACGCAAGTATTCGGAGATCACGCTCCTAATATTAATATTAATTCAACAAAATCAATGACAGGTCATTTGCTTGGTGCAGCAGGAGCTATAGAAGCAATTGCTTCTATACTAGCAATGAAACACAGTATTGTTCCACCAACTATTAACCATACCACAATTGATGAGAATATAGACCCTAGCTTAAATTTAACTTTAAATAAAGCACAAAAAAGAGAAGTCAATATTGCAATGAGTAATACCTTTGGATTTGGCGGACATAATGCTTGTGTTGTTTTTAAAAAAATAAGCTAATTTACATATGAAATTACTTTCCAAAATATTCAATTCCCCTTCTGAACAGGATGGGGAATTTTTTTTTGGAATTAAAAAAATAATCGGTTTTAAACCTAAAAGCATTGAAGTCTACAGAAAAGCTTTTATTCATAGATCGGTAAACAGGAAAGATTCAGAAGGTAATGCAATGAATTATGAGCGATTAGAATTTTTAGGAGATTCTATGCTCGGAACAATTATTTCCAAATTCTTATACGAACAATCCCCAACAGGAGATGAAGGTTACCTTACTAAAATGCGCTCTAAGATAGTAAGTAGAGAACATTTAAATGAATTAGGGAAAGAATTAAACCTAATTAAATTTGTAGAAAGCAGAATACCTAAATCTCGATTTGGAGATAACATTCATGGAAATGTTTTTGAAGCTCTCGTAGGTGCAATATATATAGATCGTGGATACGATTATTGCGAAGCTTTTATAAAAAAAAGAGTGCTAGTCCCACATGTAAATATAGAGCAGTTAGAAGGAAAGGTAATTAGCTATAAAAGTCTTGTTATAGAGTGGTGTCAAAAACAAAAGAAATCCTTTCGTTTTGAAGTTTATGAAGACACAGGCAAAGATGTTATAAAGCATTTTGCTGTCAAATTATACATAGATGAAACTGTTATTGCAAAAGCAAGAGCAACCTCTAAAAAAAAGGCAGAAGAAGGAGCTTCTAAGCGCGCATATTTCGCTTTTCAAAAAAAAATGCAATAATCGTAACAAACTTTCCCAAACTAAAACGTTTTCGCAATCTCTATTCTTCCTAAACCAGTTTTTAAACTAGGCTAGTTTAGGTTTATACCCTATATTTACGTCTTATCATTTGCAGTATGCCTACGATACATAAAATTTCAATGGACATTTCTGAAGATGCTGTAAGCTTAATTGCTATTCACTCTAGTCTGGAAGATTATGCATTAGCATATGCTATTAATCAATCTCTAAAATCAAGTTTTAAAAGAACATTGTCCGATTTAGAGATGGCGGAAAATGTTTCCTTTCCTATTTTCGATTGGAAAAACAAAGTAAATGATGAATATTGGACATTGATTACGAATAGCCAGATAACAAAAGAAGAATCAAATGAAGGCGGGCTATTTATAAATGAACCTTTACACAAAAGGCACCATTTAATCCCTGAACATAAAGAAGTGGACTATTTTTTAAGAATAGAGCCAGAAACAATAAGTGATATAGAACAAATTTTGAAATTAATTCTGACCATACCTAAAGTGCTAACTGCTTATACGGTTGATTCTACAGAGTTGAAATCTAAAAACAATTTAATTTTTGAGGAATGCCAAGTAAAAAAAAGACGAAGATAGTTGCAACTCTAGGCCCTGCTACCAGTAAAAAGGAAGTACTTAGAGACATGATAAACGCGGGAGTTGATGTATTTAGAATCAACTTTTCACATGCAGAACACAGCGATGTTAGCGAACGTATAAAAATGATTCGGGAACTTAGCGAAGAAATGGGAATGAACATTTCCATACTAGGAGATTTACAAGGCCCTAAACTTAGGGTTGGCGTAATGTCTGGTGAAGTAGTTGTTTCGCCAGGAGATGAAATTACTTTCGTTACAGGAGAGCCTTTTGAAGGAAATTCAAAAAGAGTATATATGAACTATGCTCAATTTCCGAAAGATGTCAAAAAAGGGGAACACATTCTTTTGGATGATGGAAAATTAATGTTCCAAGTAATTTCTACCAATAAAAAGGATGAAGTAAAAACCAAAGTAATACAAGGTGGTCCTTTAAAATCTAAGAAAGGGGTAAACTTGCCTAACACTAATATCTCTTTACCTGCATTAACGGAAAAAGATATTGAAGATGCTATATTCGCCATCAAAGAAAAAGTAGATTGGATAGCATTATCCTTTGTTCGTTTTAGCCAGGACCTTATAGATCTTAAGAAATTAATAGACGAACATTCGGACCATAAAATTCCGATTATAGCAAAAATTGAAAAGCCAGAAGCTGTTGAAAACATAGATGAAATTGTATCTTATTGTGACGCATTAATGGTTGCTCGTGGAGATTTAGGTGTAGAAGTTCCTGCACAAGAAGTTCCATTAATTCAGAAAAGATTGGTCTTAAGAGCTAAAAAAGCAAGAATACCTGTAATCATTGCCACACAAATGATGGAAACAATGATTACTAGTTTAACACCAACAAGAGCAGAAGTAAATGACGTTGCTAATTCTGTTATGGATGGTGCCGATGCAGTAATGCTTTCTGGAGAAACATCTGTAGGGAACTACCCAGTACAAGTAATAGAGAAAATGGCTAGCATTGTACAAAGTGTAGAATCGTCCGACTTAATTAGTGTTCCTCACGACCCACCACATATTAGAACCAACAGATACATTACAAAATCTGTTTGTTTCCATGCGGCAACTATGGCAAATGAGATAAAAGCTAAGGCAATTTCTACCTTAACAAATAGTGGTTACACAGCTTTTCAGATTTCTGCATGGAGACCAAGCGCGCATATTTTAGTATTCACATCTAACAAAAGAATTCTTACACAACTAAACCTTCTTTGGGGTGTAAAAGCATTCTTCTACGATAAGTTTGTTTCTACAGATGAAACCATAGAAGATTTAAATAAAATTGCCTGTGATAAAGGATTCCTGGAAAAAGGAGATATGCTTGTTAGTTTAGCTGCTATGCCTATTAAAGAAAAAGGAATGGTAAATACACTAAGAATTACAGAAATAGGCGCTTAATAATTCATAGAGAACCTAGTTCTAAATAATAAAATCGTGTTATTACCTTTGGGGTAGTAACACGATTTTTTGGTATCGGAATATTATACTGTTCTGATTAACTAGGATAATACTTATGAGCTAAAAGCATCTTTGTGAAATATCGAAAAATTCATTAGAGTCAAATTGTTTTTTATTTTTTCAATTTGCCTTAATGGCATTAAACTGCATTTTAATCCAATTTAGACTTTATTAGTTTTGTTTTTCCAATTGCCCTATTTTTTCCCAATCAGAGTTTGAAGTTAAAGACACAGCAATGTATATTTTGTCATCATTAGATTCAATCATAGTTGTTGAATTATTATTCATTTGAGCAATTATTTGATCGGGTGTCAATTTATACATGGCTCCGTTTGAAGCATCTATAATTATTCCAATAATACCACCAAATAAGACATTTCCCAAAAACCATCCATCCATTTCTCTTTTAATCTTAATTTCATAAGGGTAATATCCTTCTAAAGAAATTTTCACGGCATACTCTTTCTTCTTCGATTTATCTCCTTTTATTCTTCCTTTCCGTCTCAATGAAATAGATTGAGGAGTCTTTCCATATTCCTTTCCATCAATAGTTATTATAGCTCCACTAGGTTGACTATTAAAATCAACCATTTGGGTTGTTCCATGAATAATTGATGCACAACTTGTGAAAATTAATGTCACTAGTAATAATGTCGAAGTTTTAAAATTCATAATTTAAAAAATTAAGGTTATAGTATTATTTGCAATATGTACTCTGATTCGTTTATAACAAAAAGAAAGAACATACTCTCTTCTGTTGTCTCAAAAATAAACAATTTCACAGTAGAGAAAAACATTAAAACAATTATTTATAAGTAAATGATCTTATTATAAAATAATTAAAAACAACTACATTTAGCAAAAACATTTAAAAATCTAATAGAATTTAACCTGTATTTCATCTATATAATGTCGAAAAAAACAGGCTCCTAGATTTTGAAGAAATTGAGAACCCAATAAATAGAGAAATAAGAACGCATTGGAACTTGTCTCAATTAGAAGGCTATCTAAATTCATGGTCTAGTGTAGCGCATTATAAAAACAAAATAACGGACAAAACCCAGTGGGTCTTTTAATAGAATGGGGCGTATACGTAAGTAAACCTCTCTTGGATATAAAACTTATTGTTTTCACAAAAGAAAAAAATCGCTTTTTAAGCATAGTTCCTGCCTGCACAGGTAGGAATTCATCCTAAAACTTTCACTGTGGATCCCTTTTTTCAAAGGGATGACAAAATTATACACTACAACTTATCTACAACAACCTTATAGGTAGGGTCTTCCAGTACATTTATATCTATAATTTCACCTGCGTTATGCAATAGTTTTCTGCAATCCGAACTCAAATGCTTTAAATGCACTTTCTTACCAACTTTTTGGTAACGTTCTGTAATTTTATTTAAAGCTTCAATTGCAGACATATCTGCAACACGACTCTCTTTAAAATCGATTATTATTTCTACTGGATCATTTTGAACATCAAACTTCTCTGAAAAAGCAGTTGTGGAACCAAAAAATAATGGGCCGTAAATCTCATAGTGCTTAACGCCATCTGCATCTACAAATTTTCTTGCTCTAATACGTTTTGCGTTCTCCCAAGAATACGCCAAGGCAGAAATAATAACACCAAACAATACTGCTGTTGCCAAATTATGCGTAATTGCCGTAATAAGTGTTACTAGTACCATTACAACCACATCCGAAGTAGGCATTTTTCGAAAGGTTTTAAAGCTTGCCCATTCAAAAGTTCCTATAGCTACCATGAACATTAAGCCAACTAAAGCTGCCATTGGTAATTGTTCTATTAGACTAGAACCAAACATGATAAATACTAATAACATTACCGCCGCTGTAATACCAGATAAACGTGCTCTTGCACCAGCAGAAGTATTGATTAAACTTTGTCCGATCATTGCACAACCTCCCATTCCTGATAAGAATCCGGAAAGTATATTTGCTGTTCCCTGTGCAATACATTCCTTGTTTCCGCTACCACGAGTTTCTGTAATTTCATCAATAATATTAAGCGTAAGTAAACTTTCAATTAGTCCAACCCCTGCAACAATTGCCGCATAAGGGAAGATAATTTTAATAGTCTCCATCGTTAATGGAATATTAGGGATAGACAAAGGCGGAAAACCACCTTTAATAGTCTCTCCTGCTTTCATAGTATCTGCAACCGTAAGTGTATCTATTCCAAAGCCAATAACAATACCAGAAACGACTATAATAGCCACTAAAGAAGAAGGAACAGCCTTGGTTAATTTTGGTAAACCCCAAATAATTAACATCGTTAGTAAGGTTAATCCAAGCATAGACCAAAAAGAAATACCCGCTAATAATTCCGTTGTTCCTTTTTCATAGAAATTAGGAAACTGCGCCATAAAAATGATAATGGCTAGTCCATTTACAAATCCAAACATTACAGGATGTGGTACCAATCGTATAAACTTACCAAGTTTTAACAAGCCTGCTACTATTTGAAGTACACCTGCAATAATTACCGTGGCAAAAACATAATGTAAGATTGTTTCAGGAGTAATTTCCGGAAAAGAATTTTTAAGTTCTAGTATTAACCCAATAAAAATTACCGCCACAGCACCTGTAGCGCCAGAAATCATTCCTGGTCTACCACCAAAGATTGCCGTAATAAGTGCTAGAATAAATGCGGCATACAGTCCCGTTAAAGGAGAAAATCCTGGGATTAGTGCAAAGGCAATAGCTTCTGGCACTAATGCTAATGCAACCGTAATTCCAGATAATATTTCGGTTTTATAATTTACTTTTTGAGAAAAATCAAATATGTTTAAATACTTCTTCATGCTTCATGAATTTAAGGGCGCAAAAATACTGTTTTTCCTTTGCAAGAGACCCATTTATACAAATAATAACCCAATACGGAATTTGGTAGTGATTATTTTCATTTATACGTACCTTCGAGCCATTAATGTTACAGAACTAATAACCTCTACCCAAGGGTACGGAGTTACTAAATAGTAAACCCCTTTTTTTAGACGTAAGCGTCGGGGAATTAAATTAATTTATATGAAACGTTTATCCCATTTAGTATACGATTATTTAATCTCTTTAGGTGCTACGGAAGCTTCCGCTAAATACTTAAACGTAATTGTACTGTCTATATTTTTGCTGTTGCTCTTATTTATTATCGATTTTATTACAAAAAAGATTCTAATTACCACATTTAGTCGGTTTGCAAATCGCACTAAAACCAATTTTGATAATATTTTAATCAAAAACAAAGCCCCTAGAAATATAGCGCACATTATTCCTTTGCTAATTGCTCTAGAAGTAGCCCCATTAATTTTTGTAGATTTTGAATATGCAAAAACTCTTGTAAATAGAGGGCTAGCTATTTTCGGGATTGTATTAACCTTGTGGGTAGTTAGGAGCTTCTTAAATACGATAAAAGATTACTTTAAAACAATACCTCGTTTTAAAGATAAACCAATAGATAGTTACATACAGGTTTTTATGATTTTCGCTTGGGTCGTTGGTTTAATGTCTGTTTTTAAAATAATTTTCGACATTGAATTTATACGATTTTTCACAGCATTAGGAGCCGCTTCTGCTGTTATTATCTTAGTATTCAAGGACACCATTCTTGGTTTTGTCGCAAGTATTCAGGTATCTATTAACGATATGGTTCGTATTGGAGATTGGATTACTTTCGAAAAATATGGTGCAGATGGAGATGTTACCGAAATAAATTTGGCCACTGTAAAAGTGCAAAATTTTGATAAAACAATAACTACTATTCCTACCTACGCCCTAATATCCGATTCCTTTAAAAATTGGAGAGGTATGGTTGAGTCTGAAGGAAGGCGAATTAAAAGGTCCATCATTATTAAGCAGGGAAGTGTTAAATACCTATCTGAAAAAGATATAACTAATCTGAAAAAAATTGAAATAATTGCAAGCTATTTAAACAGTCGGCAAGAAGATATTAATACCTATAACACAAAACAGAATATAAATAAAGAGTTATTATTAAACGGAAGAAACCTTACCAATATTGGTGTTTTTAGAAAGTATATAGAAACTTATGTAGAAAACCATTCCGCTATAAACGAAGACATGATGATTATGGCACGACAATTAGCGCCAACATCTCAAGGGATTTCTATAGAAATTTATGCTTTTAGTAGTGACAAACGTTGGCAAAATTACGAATATATTATGGCTGATATTTTTGACCATTTACTAGCGGCTATTCCGTATTTTGACTTGGAATTATTTGAATTACCAAATAACGCCAATTTTAAATCTTAGTGCGCAAAAAGTTTTTACTTGGTCCAATAGTCTACCACAAAAACTTTCTCTACATAGGGGTCTAAACTTGCAACAAAGGCCTGGTGTTCTGCATGTGGCGTATAAACATTATCTCTATCTTTTTCAGAATTAAAAGTTAGAATATAGCAATGTGTAAATCCTTGATGAAAATTTTCAGGACTATTATTTATTCCCCATTCAAAATCTTGTATTACCGAAATTTTGCTCGAAAGGGCGTTAAAACTATCACTCAATTGTTGAATTTGTGCTTCTGTTGCAGTATCCTTGAATTTAAATAACACAACATGCCTTAATATACTAGTGGCTTCTTTATTCATACCAAATTTTTAATTTAATCGCAGGGCAATAGGCCATGGATTTAATGCCTCGTACTCTTAAGCCTAGGTTATTTATTCTATTATTTTGAAAAAATATCTTTTACACAATACCTCCCACACTTCCTCCATCTACTTTAATTGCCGCTCCATTAGTTGCAGCAGAAAGAGGGCTTGCCAAATAAGTGATTGTGTTTGCAACTTCTTCTACACTTGCAAATCTTTGTAACAGGGATGATGGCCGTTCTTTACTAAAGAAATCTTCCTCCACTTGCTTTTTTGTTTTGTTCTCTTTTTTCGCCATTTCCTCTAAAAAATCATCTGCTCCTTCAGAAAGTGTTGAACCCGGAAGCACAGAATTTACCGTTACATTACTACCTTTTGTTACTTGTGCAAGTCCCCTAGAAATTGCTAACAAAGCAGATTTGGTAGCACTGTATGCAATTAAATCTGCAGGAGCAAGAATTGCACATTCACTAGAGATAAAAATAATTCTACCCCAGTTTTCTTTCAACATTTTTGGCAGGTAGTACTTAGACAAACGAACACCACTCATAACATTTACTTCAAACTGCTGATTCCATTCTTCTTCAGAAGTTTCAAAAAAAGAATTAGACGCATATATTCCCACATTGTTTATGAGAATATCTACTTGGGGTAATCCTGAAAATATACGTTCTACATCTTTTTTATTGCTAAAATCGGCCTTAATACCCGAAATAGTTGCCGTGGAAAATTCCTCTTTCAATTTAAGAACAGCCGCATCTACTCCTTCTTTAGTTCTTCCATTTAATGTTACTATAGCACCTTCCTTTACCAAACACCTTGCTGTAGCAAAGCCTATTCCAGAAGTTGAACCTGTAATAAATGCCGTTTTCCCTTTTAGTTTTAAATCCATCTAAAAAATAATTTTACCATTTTTTTAATCCCAAAAGTTTCTCTCCTAAAGAACTTAATTTTGCTTTCTCATACTTCTCTTGTTCCCAATTCCTAGGGTCGCCAGGAAAGGCATATCCTTCAGGAGCAATTCTATTTTTCCAGGAATTAATGCGCCAATTTTTTAGCTCTATATTATCTTCTTCTGCTGGCATCATAGAAATATACTGTGCAATACGAACCTTATTTCCCGATTTGTTAGGACGAATACCATGTGGTTCCGTGCTATTAAAAATTAACAAATCGCCAGCCTCCATCTTTACTTTTACAATTTTATCTTCTATATTGGTAATATCTGGTTGAAATCTGTCACGGTCTTCTGGTTGGCCTAACTTCCAAGAATCGTAATTACGATACAACCAAGGAATACATTGAAAACCTCCCATCTCTTCATCGGTTTGATCTGCTAAAGCCAATACACCTTGTACATTTTGAGGTCTTGTTTCTGGATCATAATCCCAATGAATAAATCCTTTCTTCTCTATACCGGGTTGCAGTGGAAAATTCAAATTTGCACGATCAATAGTAACCCACAATTTATCCGTTCCCCAAACATCTGTAAATGCATCATAAACACGTTTCGTTTGTCTATTATTCCATAAGTTTTGATGGTTGTAAACCTCAACCATACCAGTTCCTGTAAGTTCTTTCATTTTCATTTCTGCTCTGGGTGGGGCGTACCATGTTTCAGAATTATCAGGGTCTTTTTCATCAAACTCCCAAAGAAAATCAGCAGTTGTTTTTGCCTGTTCTACAGGTACAGCCTGTTTAATAACAATGTACCCATTATGTTTCCAAAACTTCCAATCGGCTTCACTAAGAACACGTAAAGCCTTCCCATTTGATCGGTCATTTAAGGAGACAATACTGCTAGTGGCTGTAGAAGGGTTTCCTGGAATATCTACATGAGCCTTATTGGCCATCTCTAATTTATTTTTCATAGGGTTCCTGTTTTTTGTTTTTGGATTTAAAAGGGTGCGTTACTATCGCTCCTTTTTTTGATACCATAAAAGTATGCTCCTAAAACAGTATGTTCTACCTTAATATTAACCATTAGTTGAACAATATTATCTTAATATTGTTTTATTGTTCTTAAATAGGTATATTTTGGTTCGAATTAGATATGAACATTCAATTAGAAAATTTAGGCCTTAACGATAACGTCTCTTTTAAACCAATACATAATCCAAAATTAAATGATCTTTTCTTTTGGCATTTTCATCCTGAATTGGAATTGGTTTATATAGAAGGAGTAGACGGGATTAGGCATGTAGGAAACCATATTTCATCCTATAAAGGAAGCGATCTTGTTTTTATAGGAGCAAATATTCCTCACTTAAATTTTGATTATAGTGTGCAGGGTGACTACAGAAAGGAAGTGTTACATATAAACTCCATCTTCAAAAACACAGCACTTAACAAAATTCCTGAATTCTCAAAACTCGCGACCCTTTTCGAAAAATCACAATATGGTATTGCCTTTACTGGAGAAACAAAAAAAATAGTTGGCAAACGATTAAAAAAACTAGAAGCACTAAGACCTTACGAACAGTTTTTAGAAATACTCCATATTTTCGAAATTTTAGCATCCAGTTCGGAATACGAATTACTACATAAAAAACCTTTTATAAATAAGCACAACAAAAAATCGCAGCAGCGTTTAAAAACCATTTATGCCTATATAGATGATAACTACCAAAGAAAAATTAGTTTAGAAGAAATGGCTTCTCTTTGTAATTTAGAAAAAGTTTCGTTCTGTCGGTATTTCAAAAATGTTACCGGAACTACATTTGTGGAGTTTCTAAATCAATACCGTATTAGTCAAGCGAAACGTTTATTAATGACTGGAAAAAATATAAGTGAAGCATGTTATGATTGTGGGTTTGATAGTCTTTCTTATTTCAACAGAACTTTTAAAAAAGTAACCACAGAAAATCCATCTAGTTTTAAAAAAAGAATTTTAAATAACTAAACCCACAGGTTGGAACAAAAAAGAACCGCTCCGAGAAAACTCTCAAAAGCGGTTCTTAACCAACCAACCAAAAATCTTTATTATTTCCTGCTTCGTTTCACCTTCATAACAGGGTTTATTGTTTTCTTTCTTTTTTTACTTACACTATTCTTTCCTGATTTTAAAAACAGTTTATATCCTTTTCCTTTAAACTCGTACACCGTTTTACTAGAAGGGTGGTACAGTTCTATAGTACTATCATTAATAACATATAATTCAAAATAATCGTCTCCTAAAAAATCATAATCCAGCGTTAGTGTTTTAAGCGTTTCGTCTCCTTCCACATCGTATACTTGGTATAATCCTTCATAATCCCAAACTAATTTATGAACACTAGTCCCTTTAGAGTCAACCGAAGACTTAAATATATTTTCATTTCCATTAGAGAAAAATTGTAAAAAAGTTTCTTCATCAAAATCGTTAATAGCTCCTTCTTGGCTTGTATATGACTTTTCCCAAGCATCATATTCTTGTAAAAAATACTGAAGGTTATTATAAAAAACCATATCGTAATCAAAATTATTAGCCTGGTATCCTCTTAATAAATAAGAAGTATTTGATGCGCTATCATACAATTCTATTTTATTATTACTTCTAACAATAAGCTCTAGCACCCATATACCATCTATATCATGATCTATTTCTACTGTATTTCTACCAAAACCGTAGGCTCCAACATCTATTCCAAGTCCGTTACCCGTTTTACCAATACCTACAATATTATTATTTGCATGAACCGTACCTGTATGATCAAATGAAATTGTAAAAGCGCGTTGTAAAAAAGGAACTTCACCATTACCTATAGTTTCATTAATATCTACATACCACAAATCGTAAGCTTGCAATACCTGACCTACATTTAAACCTGGTGCATCTATAAAATCATCTTCCACAATTACCTCTGTATAACAAGAAGTTGCAAGGGTAAGTAATAGTGTAAATCCAAGAAGTAGTTTAATTGCTTTCATAATAATGTATTTTGTAATTACTTTAAGTAAAACAATCTTCATGCCACAATTTTTAAACTACTGATAATCAGCAATAAATAAGGTGTTTCTTTTTTTAATTACATTTGATGTACAAAACAGATACATGAAAAAAGAATTACAATTTGCAGTTTTAGGTGGAGGTAGCTGGGCAACCGCTTTAGTTAAAATGCTTTCTGAAAATCTGAAACAGGTAAATTGGTATATGCGAAATACAGATGCTATTGAACATATTATAACTAAAAAGCACAATCCTAACTACTTAAGCTCTGTGGAATTTAACACCGATCAGCTTAATTTAACGAATAATATAAATGAAGCAGTAGCCAATGCAGATGTATTAATCTTTGCAATTCCTTCTGCATTTTTAGATACGGAGCTAAAAAATCTGACTACAACTATTGAAAACAAAATAATTTTTTCTGCGATAAAAGGTATTGTTCCAGAAACAGGTTTAATTGTTGGAGAGCACTTTCATGAGACTTACGCTATTCCGTTTGAAAACATTGGAGTTATTACAGGACCATGCCATGCAGAAGAAGTTGCACTAGAACGATTATCTTATTTAACTATTGCTTGTGCAGATGAAGAAAAAGCAAAAATTGTAGCAACGCATGTACAAAGTCATTATATAAAAACCAAAATTTCTGATGATATTATAGGAACCGAATATGCTGCAATGCTTAAGAATATTTATGCTATTGCAGCAGGAATTGCACATGGTTTAGGGTACGGAGATAATTTTCAAAGTGTGCTTATGAGTAATGCTATTCGCGAAATGAAACGTTTTATTAAGCGAGTACATAAAATGAAACGTAACATTAATAATTCTGCCTATTTAGGAGATCTTTTGGTAACGGGATATTCCGTTTTTAGTAGAAACCGAATGTTTGGGAATATGATTGGTAAAGGCTATACCGTTAAAAGTGCTTCTATGGAAATGAGTATGGTAGCAGAAGGTTATTACGCGACAAAAAGTGCACATTTACTAAATGAAAAGCACGAAAAAAAATCTAAAACTCCTATTATCAATGCTGTCTACGCTATTCTTTATGAAAACAAAGACCCTAAAAAAGTATTTAAAAAATTAACGGATAAGCTGGATTAAAAAATAGCTTGTGGAGGGAAATACAATGAAGAAATTGCACTTGAATTGAATGCCTATGTAAATAGTGCTATATTAAATACTTTAGCATTTCTGAAAGCGAAAGTAAATGAATCGCTTCATGATTTATGTGATGAAGAAAATATATTGGTTTAGGGGGGGGTAAACCTGAAATAAGAACGAATTTCAGAACATTAAATGAACTAAATATTCCTCATAAAATTCATATAGCACGATAGAAAAATATGATTTCATCACAAAATTTATCAAAAATTATTCCTTCAATAAGGGAATAAAACCCTATCAAGATGTTCTTTTATTAATTCAATTAAGAAATGCTTTGACACATTACAAACCAAAATGGAAAAACTTCAGTGACAATGAATCTAATTCTGATGAAATTTATTATAAACTCAGCAGGAAATTTAAACCAAACTCTTTTTTATCGAAGATTCATATTTTCCATTTAAATGTCTAGGATATGGTTACGCAAAGTGGGCTTTGGAATCCGAAATTAATTTTACAGATTTTTTTTATGAAGTTATTGATGTGAAACCAATTTATACATTTAGACGACCCGAATTAAAAATAAACAACAATACCAACAACACCGTTAGCACCAATATCCAAAAATTAGCAACTTAATATAAATGATAAAAATCACTACCATAATCACTCTTTTTTTAATTTCTAGCCTGACATTATTCTCTCAATCGAATCAAATGATTAGTGATTATAATCGTACTCTAGGTAAAGAAGGAGCTCACCTAATTGAATATAAACTAACCTTAAGTCAAGATGGAACTTTCTATTTTCATTCTTACTCAAGTAATATACAAGGAATTCCTCCCGAAGTAAATAAATACGGAAAAGGAAAATGGAAAGCGAAAAAAAATATTGTTTCGTTTTTCACAGATAAAGAAAATGATATTGATGAAAAACATACTTTAGACTTTAATAATTCTAAAGCAAGGTTTATATCAAAATCACCAAGAGATAAAACTGATAAAATAGTTAAAACGAGTCTCCAGTTTTTTGAATCGAAAATATTTTGGATTGAAAAAATGAAAATTTTCAAAAAATAAAAAACGCATTACAATAACTAAGTATATGGCATGCCTATAGGTCAACACTATAGACCCTGCTGACTAATCCAGATTGAATAAGGAGGGAAAACGTCAATGGGGATTTACATTTATCCTAATGAAAGGACTCCCGTCTATTGGATTGTCCTTTACAAGTTGGTTTTTAATAGATGTAACACATTTTTATTCTAAAACAATAAGGCCGTATTCATTTGATTTTACTAATTTTAAGTTACGTAAATGTCTTGTATATGATTACTAGCCTATTTGAATAGAATGAATTGGGGTTTGTGCACAGGCTCTCGTTGCATGAAATTAAAACTCAACATTGAAAGAACAATACGAAATAGAATTTATTTCCTTTAAAGATAAACTATCCTCATTTATCTTCAGGCTTGTTACGAATCGACAAGATACTGAAGATATTGTTCAAGAAACATATCTCAAAGCATTTGAAAAATTAGATTTATTTCAAAAAAAATCATCCTTTAAAACTTGGGTTTTTACTATTGCATTAAACACCTCGAAAAACCATTTAGAAAAGCAAAAAAGATGGAAGGAAAATACCCAAGATTATGGAGCAAACTTGCATTCAAAATCACCTTCACATTTTGAAAATTTTAAAAATATTTTTCAAACTACACCAGAAAGAGACTATGAAATAAAAGAACACATCAATTATTGTTTTAACTGCATCAATAAAACTTTACTTTTAAAACAACAAATATGCTTATTACTAAAAGATGTATATCATTTTAAGGTTTCTGAAATAATACAAATCACAAATTTCACAGAAGGAATAGTAAAGCATTCATTAGCAGATGCAAGAAAAAATATGATTCGCATTTTTGATGATAGATGTGCTTTTGTAAGCAAAAAGGGAGTTTGTCATCAATGTACGGCTTTAACAGGTGCTTTAAATCCTAAACAAAATGCTCATATAAAAGCCCAAGAATTAAAAATTGTACAAGAAGGAAACTCCACAGCTAAAGAATATTTACTTGACTTACGGTTAGAATTAGTGGAGGGAATTGACCCTTTAAATTCTAAAAACACAATCATCAATAGTTATATGCTTGAAAACTGTGAAAGTTGGGTTAAAGAAGGTCTCGAAAAAAAAGTGCTCGAATCTCGTCCGAAATAATGTCCTGATTTGTCTAAAGTATATAACTAAAAATATAATTAGACAAAATGAAACAATTCTTAAAAACATTATTCGCCTATTTCATCATCACTTTTGTTTGGGCTACACTCTACAATGAAGTATTATTTGATAACACTTTAAATGAAATGGCCGTTGGATGGCGAGAGACACCGCTTTTTCAATTTGGTTTCTTAACAATGATTATTCAATCAATTGCAATTTACGTGCTGTATTCAAAATTTTATGAAGGCAAAAAACCATTTAGTGAAAGTTTTATATTAATTTTTTTAGTTGGTGTTTTCGATATTTGCTATGCTTCCTTTATTGAACCAGCAACATTTGAAGTAAATCCAGTTTGGAAATTTGTCTTAATAAAACTATTCTATTCAATCGTACATTTTTCATTAGTTGGTTTGGCTATGGTATATGTATTTAAAACTAAAAAATAATATGAAATATTTTACACCAGATTTTGTGGAATTCTTCAAGGATTTAGCAAAAAACAATCATAAAGAATGGTTTCACGAGAACAAAAAAAGATATGAAACAAGTGTCAAGAATCCGTTTACTCTTTTCTTAAAAGACTTAATTACAGAAATTCAAAAATTCGATACAGAATTAGATATTGAACCCAAAGACTGTATTTTAAGAATTAACAAGGATATTCGTTTTTCAAAAGATAAAACACCTTATAATCTCCATTATACTGCATTTGTTTCCAAAGGAGGAAAAAAAGATAAAAGTATTCCTGGATTATTTTTAAGATTTAGTCCAGAGAAAGTTGGTATTATGGCAGGTTGTTATGGTGTTTCCAAAGAACAACTTTTAAAAATCAGAAATACAATCCAAACTGACTTAACAGAGTTTAAGACTTTGTATTCTGATAAAAAATTGATTGACAAATTTGGTGTAATTCAAGGCGAAGAACATAAACGAATTCCTAAAGAATTTCAGGCAATTTATGAAAAAGAATCTTTGATTGCTAAAAAGCAATTTTACCTTGTGGCAATGCGAGAAATAGAAATATTGAAAAGTAATAATTTAATAAATGAAATAATGGCCTATTGGCATACTGCTAAACCATTAAATGATTATCTAACCAAAGCAATAAAATCATAGAGAAATGGCATATGATGAATTTTTAGCAGACCGAGTAAGACAAGTCTTAAGCGAAAAGAAAACTTCATTTGAAGAAAAGAAAATGATGGGAGGCTTGTGTTTTATGGTAGAAGACAAAATGTGTATTGGAGTTGGTATTGATAAAACCAAAGGAACTTCGAGAATAATGGCAAGAATTGGAGAAGATGAATACCCACAAGCCTTGCATAAAAATGGCTGTTCGGAATTTAACATAACAGGAAAAGCAATGAAAGGCTTTGTATTCGTTTCTGAAGAAGGAATTGATATTCAAGATGATTTAGAATATTGGATTCAACAATGTTTGAATTACAATCCTTTTGCAAAATCAAGTAAGAAAAAATAGCTCCCGCCAACAAAGGCGTATATAATTTATTGCTAGTTCTAGACTACTTACGAAAATTTTCGTGAATTTTATACCCGCCTACCGCAGGTAAGTTCGGTTATTATTTGTCGGTGTCCTTAAACACGCAAAAAAAAAATATACAAACATGTTGTATACAACTAACAAACTATAAATATTTCAAATCAATTATTCACTCCTTCTAAATAATCCTTTAAATTGGTACCGATAAAACTATCCCATGCTGATGAACAAACTTTATAGCAAGTAAATTCTGGAATAAGTCCTTGGTGGATTAAACTAACTTCGACCTCTTTGTGTTTAATAGTTTTTATTTCCCATTGCAATCTGGTGCCTACCCATTCTTTTTCAACACCTTCTAAATCACCTATAATTTGATTACAATCAATGCATTCCCAAGTGATTATACTGAAAGGGTTAAGTTCTACTACCTTAAACTTATACCAGGGTTCGCCCCAAGAAACAGTAAATATGTCCTCTTTTTTTTGAACAATATTATCCATAGTACCCCACCAATTTGATAATTCCTCCGTTAATGCTTTAAAGACATCCTCTTTATTGGAAGATATTAAAACTGTTTTTCTGTAATCCGTATTATGTTCATTGTGCGTACTCATATTTTTCTAAATTTAAACCAATTGCTATTCAAAAGTGGTTTCAATATAAGTAAACTAATTGTATTTTGCAATCGGTATTGAAATTTTAAAGGAATGAAGAAACAAAAATCATATTGTCCTCAATATTTAGCATTGGAAGTAATTGGTGATAAATGGACTTTGCTTATCATTAGAGATATGATAATAAGTGGCAAACGGTATTTTGGAGAATTTCTTAAATCAAAGGAAAAAATAGCCTCTAATATTTTAACGAACCGATTACAATCTTTAGAAAAGGAAGGAATACTATATAAAACTAAGGATACGGAGCATAAGCAAAAAATAATATACTTACTCACACAAAAGGGAATTGATTTGTTTCCTATTTTAATGGAAAATGCAAAATGGAGTTTGAAATACAAACCCGTTGATAAGCATGATGCTAAAATGCTAAAATCGATTCTCGATGGTGGAGCTGATAAAATAAACTTTATTATGGAAAAACTAAAAAAAATCCATCTTCCTGAAGAAATTAAAAAAATAAACTAATTTCAAAAATTTAGTATAAAAAATGTCCAAAAATGTATATACTAACTGTCTTTAGGATGAATTAAAACTTTTAAACATGAAAAAATATTTATTATTACTTCACGAAGACATTGAGAAAATGCAAAAACTTTCCCCAAAAGAAATGGAAGAATTAGGGGCTTCTCATATGGCTTGGGCGGAAAAATTAGGTGAATCGGGACATTTGATTTCAGGAGAAGGACTTGAAGAAAATAGCGTTCAAATTTCTGGAAAAGACTGTATCGTAAAAGACGGAACATTTTTGGAGTCCAAAGAAATGATTGGAGGTTATTATTTACTGCAAGCAAAAGATTTAAAAACTGTAATAGAATTGGCAAAAAGTTGTCCTTGCCATTTATTGGGTGGAACTACCGAAATAAGACCAATTATGGAATATGAAGAATAAAACTTCTTCAGTTGTAGAATTGAGTTACAGAACTTTTTACGGTAAATTGTTTTCAGCTCTTTTCAGTCAATTTGGGGCAAATTATGTTAGTGAAATTGAGGATGCAATTCAAAATTCATTTTACAAATCCTTAAAAAGCTGGAAACCAAATCAAGTTCCGAACAACAAAGAAAACTGGCTTTTCATTGTCGCTCGGAATGATGTTTTAAATCAGATAAAAAAGGGAAGTCGATTACATTCCGAAACTCATTTTAAGGCTAACGAAGAAACAGAGAATACGAATGAAGATTTAAGGCTGAAAACCATTTTGTTTTTATCCAAGTTAAAAAACATTTCTTCCAAAATAAAAGTGATTTTTATACTAAAAAACATCTTTGGATTGCATGTTAAGGAAATAAGCGAATGTACTTTATTGTCTCAAGATGCCATTTACAAAAGTATAAACAGGGCAAAAAAAGACTTTCAAAAAGCTACAAAAGATGCAGATTTCGATTTGACTTTTGAGCAAGTAACCGAAAATGAAATTGTAATAGTCGAAGAAATTCTGTATGCGGTTTTCAATATAGGGTTTGACTCTTTCAGCGAAAAAAGTAAGTCAATTATAAATGAAGATTTGTGTTTAGAAGCATTGGCACTTGCAAAAATATTGTCGGGCGAATTTAAGCAAATAACAACAAAAAACCTTCTTGCCTTGTTTTGTTTTCATCTTTCAAGAATTCCTGCAAAAATCAAAGACGATAAAATAATTTCATTCTTTGAACAGGACAAAACCAATTGGAACAATGACTTTATAAAATTAGGTTTTCACTATTTAGAAAAACCAAAAAGGCTAAATAAATATTATGTAGAAGCTCTGATTGCGAGTAAACATATGACAAACACAAAGAGCAATAATCAACATTGGAACGAAATAATTAAACTTTATCAATTATTACTTTCACTTTCAAATTCGCCAATTATGAAATTGAACCTTTGCTATTGTTTAACAAAAGTACAAAGAATTGAGGAAGCAAAAGAATTATTGAATGTTGTTGAAAACGAATTGCCGAATGAACACATTTATCTTTCATTAGTAAAAGCTAATATTTTTAAAAACAAGAAAACCTTGGAATCGGAAAAAATTATTGAACAAGTACTAAAAAACATTAATCAAAAAATAAGACGAGAATACATCTTGGAAAATATGTCAACAGACTTCTAAAAACAATAAAAAATTATGCGAACAATAGTTATAATCTTGCTATTATCTACCTAATACTGGAATTATAATTAAAGTATCTAATGGACAAATTATTAGAGTAAATGAAAGTAAAAAACAAGAAGGTGACTGCCAGATATACTAATTCAAAGACCATTTATTAAAAGAGGAAATATTAAATGGGCTTTTGAAAAAACTGAATTGAAAATACTAAGCACAACAATGACCATATTTAATACGGTTTTTTGTGCTTAACCAAAATGAAGAGCCTTTAATAATTTATTCAATAACAAAACTAGAATGTTCCAAAAGAATAGCTTCTAATTCCACCTTATAAGACTGTATTGTCTCCCCATCTAAATTAAAAATTGTTTTAAACTCCTCTAGAATCGGGTTTAGAAGAGTTCGCATTCTTTCAATATCAAAATAAAGACGTCCTGTTCTTCTAATAAAGAAATCCATTGGATTTTGAATCATTTCATAATTTACACAGAAATGAAGTTCTGCCTTTGCCAAACGGAGGTAATTGTCTTCGTCTTTTAGAGTGCTGTACTTCTTTAAAATTAGTTCCGTTTGTTTGCCATAGGTGGTAACCAAATACCAAGCGTCATATAAAAGAAACCCATCTCCTTTAATACGCTCCTGAACTTCTATAATATATTTTTTAACCTGTTTGTACTTCTTAAAGTCATTACCACACAAGGGAATGTTCTCAGTGCTACACTCTTTTACATCCTCGCTATCCTTCTCTGCCATTTTGGCAACAACAGCGTCTACAGCTCTCTCTGCCATCTTCCGGTAGCCTGTAAGTTTACCTCCAGCGATACTAATTAGATCTGTATCCGAAATAAAAATCTCATCCTTTCTAGAAAGTTCAGAGGTAGATTTCCCTTCCTCATGAATTAAAGGTCGTAAACCTGCCCAAGAAGAAATAATATCTTCTAAGGATAAATTTATTTTAGGAAACATATTATTCACAGCAGAAATAAGATACATAGCATCTACCAATTCTACAGTAACTTTATTCTTGTCGTTTTCAAAATTAGTGTCTGTTGTGCCAACATAGGTTACTTTTCCTCTGGGAATTGCAAACATCATTCGCCCATCGGGAATATCAAAATAAACAGATTGTTTTACTGGTAATTTCTCATGCGGAAAAACCAAATGCACTCCTTTAGTTAAATGTAATCGTTTTCCTTTTTTGGAATTATTTAAACCACGTAACTCATCTACCCAAGGTCCGGCTGCATTAATTACATACTTACTTTTTATACTGAACTTCTCGTCTGTAATAGTGTCTTTTACCTTTACACCACAAACCTTACCCTTTTCATAAACAAAATCCTCTACAGTCGTATAATTTAAGGGTGTCGTACCAAATTGCAAGCCAGTTTTAATAGTTTCTATAGTTAATCGGGCATCATCTGTTCTGTATTCCGCATAATAGCCAGCACCTTTTAATCTCTTTTTTGGTAAGAGAGGTTCTAACTTTAAAGCTTCCTTTTTTTCTAGCATTCTGCGTTTATCCTCCTCCGATACTTGCGCCAAAATATCATATATTTTCAACCCTATGGATGTCAGCCATTTTCCATAAGAGCCTCCTTCTACCAAAGGTAATAGCATCTTTTCTGGCAATACTAAATGCGGTGCCAATTTGTGAACAATAGCACGCTCAGAACCCACTTCTTTAACCAACCAAAAATCGAACTGTTTTAAATACCGTAAACCACCATGGATTAGTTTTGTCGACTTACTACTGGTGCCAGAAGCAAAATCTCCCTTTTCTACAAGAGCTACTTTTAATCCTCTAGAAGCAGCATCTAAAGCGATTCCTGCTCCCGTAATTCCGCCACCAATAACCAGAATATCATAGGTGCTATTTCTAAAATTCTGAACCGTTTCGGATCTATTTAAGTTAGAGAATTTTACGTTTTTATACATTCAATAGTTTCTTTTTAATCGCAGGGCGATAACCTAATCGGTTTTAATTCCCCAAAAAATGAGATTCCCTAGTTAATCTATATATGTTTTTTCTAAAAAATACCCAACCAATGCTTCTTTCATTAAAATAGATTGTTCGCCTGCCTTTAGTGTTGGCAGTTCTGCTTTTATTTTATAATGAGGCCAACTTTCCGCATCAAAATAATCAAATTCATAATAACCATAAGGCTCTAGAAGTCGGCAAATAGCAATATGCATTAGGTTTAATTTTTCATCTTTTTTAAACTCTCGGTGTAACTGCCCCAGCTCCTGAACTCCCACTAAATAAATAATTGCATCTAGATCCAAAACATCTCCATCTGCAAACTGGTTCGATAATTTACCTACAAGTATTTTCCAACGTTCTTTAAGTTCTATATCTCTAGACATGTTTTACAATCGTATTTTTTGATGAAATACAAAGATACAAGACTTGTTTAGTATATTTTAGTTTCCTCTCTTAAAGACTATATTTGTTAAAACACTACGCTATGGCTTTTTTAGATATTATACTGGGTATTTTGTTGCTTTGGGGACTTTATAAGGGTATTAAAAATGGTCTTTTTGTTGAAATTGCTTCCCTTGCAGCTTTAATTGCGGGAATTTATGGTGCCATACACTTCTCTTATTTTGTTGGAAATTATCTGGCTGAAAATATGCATTGGAACGAGCGTTATATAAATCTAACTGCTTTTATTATCACTTTCGCTATAATTGTAATAGCCGTAACTATGGCGGGAAAATTACTGACTAAAATTGCCAACTTTGCTATGTTAGGATTATTGAATAAGGTGGCTGGTGGACTTTTCGGTGCTTTAAAAGTTGCTGTTATTCTAGGGGCAATTCTAATATTTTTTCATAAAACCCTTGCCAAAACTGGATTAGTAAAAGAAGAAACACTGAAAGAATCTATACTCTACGAACCTGTAAAAGAAATTGGTGCTTTTGTTTTTAGTGCAGTTTTAAAGAGTGATGTTGTGGATGGTGACGGGAAGTAACTTAAAATGGTTAGTTCTCCCCCTTCAACTCATGCTTATTCTACTATAAGGTTTAAACGTCTTAGTTCTTAACCTCTCCTTATTATATGTTTTTTTAATACTCTCTTTCTTAAGCTAAGAAAAAACTGTGTTTTTTTTAATTCTTCAATTATCTTCTATATATTGCTTTAATATGCTTATAATAAGCGTATTGAAAATGATGGCTTTAATAGAAAATTACCAAAATCCTACGCATAAAGATTAACGGAAATTCCAACATTCTATTTTAAATTAACATTCAATATTTGATAAGTTATTATGAAGTCAAAAATATTTATTCTAATCTTATTATTTGCTTTTGTGCTTACTTCCTGTTCTACTAAAAATGACTTTGGAGAGCCAGAAATAAATCCAGAAAACATTGAAAAGAACTTCTCTAAATGGTGGTTGTATCATTCGGAAAATATAATCTTATCAAAAGATTTTATACCAATTAGTGAATCGAATAAAGTGCTAGATAAAAAAGATTTCTTCGAAAAATTAGTTACAGGTAACTATATACCATTAAAATTAAATTCTAAAGATGTATTAACATACTATAAACTTTACAAACTAAGTGACTCAGCTAATAAAAGCATTGTACGTGAAATAAAAGGAGGCTCTAAAACTAGTTTTAAACATTTCAAAATGGAGGGGAAAAAATTTCCTGAATTTAATTTTACAGATTTAAAAGGAGTATCCTATAATTCAAAAAACACCCTAGGTAAACTAGTAGTGGTAAAATGTTGGTTTATTCATTGTGTTGCTTGCATAAAAGAATTCCCTGAACTTAATGAATTGGTTAAAATTAATGAAACTAATGAAAACGTTCTTTTTATTAGTCTCGCGGAAGATAATTCTAAGGATTTAAAACATTTTTTAAGCAAAACCCCATTAAATTATTCTACCATACCAGAACAAAAAGGTTTTATGAAAAATAATTTGAAAGTTAAATTGTTTCCGACTCATATTGTTATAGGTAAAGATGGAAAAATAAAAAAAATGGTTAATTATGCAAATGAATTATTTGAATTCCTTGAAAAAGAAGGTTTGAATGTAGATGTTGAAATAAAAGATGTTGTAAAGATTCCTCCGCCAAGGTAACTACATCATTAGATGATTACACATAATATTTACATGCAAGAGTGCAATGGTGATTAATAAAAACATACTAATACAACGATGATGAAACTTATTAAAATTCTAGTTATATCTATCCTTTTTATTTCTTGTAAAAATGAACAATCTAATATTGATGTTTTATTACATACGGAATACAATAACAGTCCTTTTCTTCCAGTAATAAAAGGATTAAAATACCAGGATATTAATACTAAAACATTTAAAGGAATCCATAAAAACATTAAAACACATGCCATACTATCTTATACTCTTGTAAGTGAAAAAGAGGAAATTAAAATTCAAAATCTAGTCGAAAAAGGCGAAATCAATCAAAATGAAATATCTAAGCTTAGAAAAGAAGTTTTAGTTTATACTGGATTTAGAAAAAACAATCAGTTCTATAGTGTAAATGTTAATGGTGATGAAAATTTTGAAGATGATAGCGAACTTAATTTTCCAATTATCATAGTGGATAGTATTCTTACTAATAGAGGTTTAATAGATTCCTTTCCTATGGTGAAAATAAATTATAAAAGGCTACTAAACAATATGCTAATTAATGATGAAATGCACCTAAGGTTTTTCCCCGTTTCACGTTTTTATACCTTAGACAAAGATAAAAATTTGTTAATCAACAAGTATCCAGAAGCAAATGTTGAATCTAAACGGTTTGACTATTTTTCAGGTAGCTTTATCTTAAAGAATCAAAAATACAAACTAGCCTATAATAAACTAGCTCTTTTTAAAAACAACTTAATTGTGGTGGAAAAATTTAACAATGCTTATTTAAAAAAATCCGACTCTAGAAGAGAAGCATATACCATTTATGATACTATAAATTTAGAGGGCAATTATTATTCCATAGAACCTATTACTACAAATCCGTTAAAAATATCTTTAAAAAAATTAAATATTAAAGCTAATTTAAAAGGGTTTAGAAAAGGGCAAGTTGTCAATAATTATCCTTTAGAAGACCTCGAAGGAAATAAAATTTTATTAAAAGATTTATTCAAAGGCAAAGAATATATTTTGTTAGATTTTTGGGGAACTTGGTGTGCACCATGTAAAGAGTTAACTCCTAAACTAAAAAATTTCAACAACAAATACAAAGAAAAAATTAACATGGTAAGTTTAGCTTATGAAAAGAATCCTGAGCCAGTTAAGAAATATGTAACCAAAAATAAAATGAACTGGTTTAATGGAATTATTAAGGGAACTCCCAAATCTGGTAATGTTGAAAAGGTCAAAATATTATCCGATTTAAGGGTTGAAGCTTTCCCAACTTTTATTCTACTCGACAAAAACTTAAAAATTATATTTAGAGGAGTTGGAGATAATTTTAAAAAAATTGAAAAGATAATTAAGGAAAAGAACTAAAATCCATAAATTAAAAAAGCGCCAATAAATTGACGCTTTCCTATACTTAAAAACTCACTAGTCAGTCGGTTTTACATCCCAATTTAAAATGGCATTCCATAACATTGGCGCATCATGATGGTTAAGATATCTGTGCAATGGATTAAAGGTGAAAGCTACTACACGACCTTTCCCAACAGGAATATCGAAAATAGCGCCTTGTCCAATAATTTTCTCCTCTTCTTTTACCATTCCAGAAAGCACATATTTTTCTTTGGCTAATTTCTTTGCTTTAGCAATAGCAACAGTATCTGCTTTATACTCTGGCATTCCCATAATTTTGCCATCGTATATTTTTTCATCTTTAAGCTGTCCTGTTCCATACTGCATCACCATATGATTTCTTTGGTACTTACCCACTTTATATAGCTGTAAATTCCCTCTAAAAACATGTGTTGTTTCAGGATATCCATTCATTATATGGTGTCCTTTATTTCGAAATTTCGTACTTACTAAGGATCCAGGATGAAATAGTTTCCCAGCATTATAAGGTGTTAATTCTCTTGCTATACCCGTTTCGGCAACCATACGTGTTGCATTTGCAAGTGTAATTAATGTACCTCCCTGTTCTACAAACTTTTTTAAATTATCCATTCCACTAAAACCAGGACCTCCAGTCATATCCTTTGTAGAATCCGGATAACCATGGTGTGGGTATTCCTTTGTTTTTGTAAATGGCATAGGTCCCCATTTGGTGTCAATTCCATGAATCATTGTTTCTACATCGCCACGTGTGTGTGGAATAAGAATAACATCAAACCGATTAGTAAGATTACCCTCTTTTAAATCGTCCTTATCAATAGATGTATAAGGGATTTTTCGTTGTTCAAAAGTAAATCGAGCCCAACCTTCAGCTTGTGTACTATACCAAGTATGGTAAATACCAATTCGAGGTAATTTTATTTCTCTAGTCGCCACCTTTGGAATAGCCGTTGCTTTTATAACATCAATTCCCATTTCCTGAATAAGATCCTCCGTAGCTTTATCCGCATTGGTAATTAGAATACTTCCGCTTCCTAACGAATCTTTTTTCACCTGAAAAGGTTTTGTTGCTATAGCAATTTTGGCCTCCTTATTTTTTTCTGAAACTTTATATAAAAGAGGTAACACTTCATTCTGTGCTTTATAATTAATTAGCAGATTTGAACCACTTCCAGAAGCAGTTCCTTTTATGGAAATATCTGAAGTGACTACCTCTAATCCATCCAAAGAGAAATCTTTATTATCCTTAATTACTTTCACATCTACCCCATACATAAGACCATAAGTCCAGGCAATATCATCATACGGATTGTGTTTTGCTTTTTTAGGAAAATTCTGTTTCGAGAGTAAAGCATCTGCAAATCCGCTATAAGGTTGGTCCAATACTACCACATATTCCCCTTTATTTTTTCCACGCTTTCTTTTGTGTACTATAATTCCTTGTACGCGTAACTGATTAATTAAATAAGCAGTCATATTTGGGTCTCGTTGCTCCTTATTAATTACATAGGCATAATTTCCACCTTGTTTCCATTTATTAATATTATTCACTCCTTTTTGGTAGAAGTTTTTCAATAATGTAGCACCATTATCCGCTGCATAAGTCAAGGAAGCTATAACCCCAGACTGCATATAATTTATATTATTTCTGGAAGACCACAGTACTTTTTCAGTTGTAGGGTCTGGTCTGTACCATTGTTTCGAGGTTACGGGATCACCAGCATACTTACTATTAGATAAATCTCTTAGAAAAGTATTCGCTCCAGCATTTCCATAAGTTTCATAAAAACGACCAGATCCATTATGGTTGTTACCAACCCAAACAGCATATCCTGGCCACCAACCGTTATAAAATGCCCATGTAAAAACACCAGGAAGTCCTTCTGCAGTAACCTGAGTTAAATCATGATTTGCCATTACCTGCCATTCGCCAATTGTAATCGGATCTATATACGTATTGTAAGGCCCTTTTCCTGTAGAGATATACAATAATGCCACAGATTCGTGTAAATCTAACATAGAAACAGGATGGTATTCGTAGTAAATCTTAAAAATTGCTTTGGTCAATTTTTGGGATACTTGTAAACCGTCTCTATTATTATCATGAAACACATACTTCCCCCAATATGGCGTAGAACCAGGCATTCCATCATCATACTCTTTCTTCTTTTTTGTATACCGGTAATACCAATCTACTTGCTTGTCTCTCCCATCTGGTTCTGCCACAGGATTAATAAGTGTAATAACATTATCTCTAATGTTTTTAATGGCATCACTCTCTTCTACAAGCATTCTAAAGACCAATTCCATTAACATTTCTGGAGACCCCATTTCTGTAGAATGTAGCCCCCCATTTAGATAATACATTGGTTTCGTATTGGATACTATACTAGCAACATCACTGCTTTTTATAGTTCTTGGGTCTGCTAATTTGTTTAAGTTTTGCTTATAGGTCTCTAAATTTTTTAGATTTTCTGAATTCGAAATAAGCAGTAAATGAATAGGTCTTCCTTCTTCTGAAGTGTTTACTGTCACCATTTCCATTCTGTCAGATTTAGACGCTAACAGCTTGTAGTAATCATAAATATCTTTCGTGTGATGCATAACACCTGGCGCTCCAATAATAGTCTCAAAGTGTTCCAAAGGAGATGGAATTTCTGATGAAGCAGGAAAGGTCTTCATCGAGTTTGGTAAAAATCGTTTGTCTGTAGTATGCTTTTTTATTAATGCCGCATATTTCTCATCTACATTTTGTGCTTTTAAAAAGGCAAAAGCCATTATGCTCATAAAGAACATAACAGCTTTTTTTTGGTTGGTTATTAATTTCATTTTTACTTGTTTTTAGGCCATGTATTATCGTTAGTATCCTTATCCGGAAATCTAGCTCCAGGATCCAATGTTATCTTCTTTATTTTTCTGCCTCCAAAATCTAAATTGGCTTCAAAAGTCCGACTACCATTAAACCATACATTTGCAGGCCATGTTACAACAGCAACATTTTTAGTTAGCATTTTTGAATTTTTCATTGCTTTTAATGCTGGACCACTACTCTCAAATTCTACTTTAAGAATTACTGGAGAAGGCATTTGCCCTGCCTGATGCACAGTAACCTTAGTTGTTCCTCCGCTTGTTGCAACATTTTGAATAGAACCATCTACAGATTCTGTAGTCCATAACCAATAGTACCAGAACCATTCTAAGTTTTGATCTAATTCTTGGTTCATAAAAAAGATATAATCCCAAGGTGAAGGGTGTTTAAACGCCCATGTTTTGGTATATTTTTTCATTGCTTGTTGTACGGCATCATCTCCTACAATAGCACCAAGCATAGACAACATTAAAGGTACCTTTACGTATGTTTGATAACCATAGCCAGGACCAGCATGATTTGCTGCCCACATTAAAGTCGCCTCATCTTCATCGCCACTTCTAGAACCATAGCGTTGTCCTAAACCATCCAAATTATAAGCCTCTCCTTTAGCATCTGCTCTGGAAAGAATGTTCATAAAAGAATTAAAACCTTCATCCATCCATCCGTAACGCGCTTCGTTTGTTCCTAACATCATTGGCCACCATTGGTGGGCTACTTCATGATCGGCTGCTCCTTGGTTAGAATTAATAACCATAGGATATTCCATTCCTGCACTAGGGCCATCTTGTAATGTTAATTGTGGAAATGGGTAAGGAGCCCATAAATCTGAATAAAATTCTAGAGCATGTCTCGATTTTTCTCCCGCATGCTCAAATAAATGTGCTCTTTTAGGAAGGTAAAGCATATGAATTGGTATCGCACCCTTTCCTGGAATTGTAGCTCTTGTAGCTTGCCATATAAAATCTTTGGCGGTAGCCCAAACAAAATCGTTTACATTTTCTGCAACAAAATGCCAAACGTGACTTCCGTCTGCCGCAGTCGCTTTTCCCTTACCTCTTTCATTAGCACCAACAATTGTAATTTCATCGTTCGATTTTAACGCTGTTTTAATTCGCTCACGAACCATTGGTGTTAGTACTTCCTCTGGGTTTTGAAGAACTCCTGTACCACTTACTAGCCAACCTTCAGGTGCATCAATTTTTACATCAAAACAACCAAAATTATTAAAAAATTCAGCTGGACCAAGATATACATCCGTTTTCCAACCTCTAAGGTCATCGAACTTGGCAACTCTAGGGAACCATTGTGTAGGCTGAAAAAGTGTATTGTCCCAACGTTGCGTCATACGATGTCCTCTTCCTCTTTGTCCGCCTGGAAGTTTTGTGTAAAAATCAATTTCAATCGTTGCAACACTTTTTGCTGGAATTGGTTTTTCCAAAACAATCCTAGCTACCGTTTGGTGCTTTCCAAAAATTTCCAATCTGTTTGGTAATCGTTGTCCTCTAACACGAGGTCTTGGTCTAAGATTAAGATCAACAACATCGCCATTAATAACAAGACGAGTAAGAACCATACCCTCTGTAGTTTCAGCAGGCACTGAAGACCCACGAGGCACATCTGCACGAAAAATATTGTGGTCCAATTTAAGTACAATTTGCTGCATTGTCTTTGGACTATTATTGTGTAATTTAATAACCTCTGATCCAGAAATAATTTGCGTTCTAGGATCTATACTTGCGTTAATCGTATAATCTGTTTTAAGTTGCCAATAATTAGAACCTGGCTTTCCAGAAAAATCTCGAGTTCCCTCTTTAAATGCTTTTTGAATAGACTTCGTCATTGGTATATCTAAACGAATTGCTCTAGAGGATGTTTCCATCGATTTTCTAACTGGCAACGTATTTTGTGCAGAAACAAAGGTTACAGACAGCAGAACTAATAGTGTAAAAATTCTTGTAATCATAAAGGTTGGTTTTAAAAAGGTTGTATAAGTCAGTTTAGTTAATTAACAATTATTTAACATTAAATCGGGCTTAATTTTAAGTTTCTCTCAATTTTAGCTAAAAATAGCTAAGATATCTTCAATTAATAGCCCAAGATTGTGCTTTCACATAATTACGATTTAATCCCAAATTAGACAAATAACACTTTATGTTTTTTATTGAAAAACAAACCGACTTTACATACTAAAGAGTCTAGTATACAATGCAGGGTAAACAAACTCAATTTCCCTTTGAAGAATGCATACCTTTGTAAAGCAAATTCAGGACTATGAATAAGATTAGAATCACAAAACAGTTTAATTTTGAAACAGGACATGCTTTATACGGCTATGATGGTAAGTGCAGAAATGTACACGGACATAGTTATAAGTTATCTGTAACTGTTATTGGGACACCTATTTCTGATACTACAAATGTAAAATTGGGTATGGTTATCGATTTCGGAGATCTTAAGAAAATTGTAACCGAAGAAATTGTAGATCCATTTGATCATGCAACCGTATTTAATAAAAATACTCCACATGTGGAGTTGGCTAAAGAATTGACTGACAGAGGACACAATGTTATTTTAGCACCGTACCAGCCAACTAGTGAAAATATGGTAATTGATTTTGCTGCAAAAATAAAGGCACGTTTACCTAAAAATATTAAATTATATGCTGTTAAACTTCAAGAGACAGAAACTTCTTTTGCAGAGTGGTATGCAAGTGACAATTAGCCTTCTATTCCTCTATACATTCCGATAGCATTTTTGTTATATTTACATAATAAATGAAAACAATTCCAGTTCCAAAAGGTAAAAAAATATACTTCTCTAGTGATAACCACTTAGGAGCTCCAACAATGGCACAAAGTTTACCTCGCGAAAAGAAGTTTGTTGCTTGGTTAGATGAAATTAAAGGGGATGCCGCAGCAATTTTTCTTTTGGGTGATTTATTCGATTTTTGGCACGACTATAAAACCGTTGTTCCAAAAGGGTTTACCCGTACTTTAGGAAAATTAGCGGAAATAACGGATTCTGGAATTCCTATTTATTTCTTTGTTGGAAATCATGATTTATGGATGGATGGGTATTTTGAAGAAGAACTAAATATTCCTGTATTTCATAAACCACAACAATTTGTATTAAATGAAACCAAATTTCTTATTGGTCATGGAGATGGTTTAGGCCCTGGGGACAAAGGTTTCAAGCGCATGAAAAAAGTATTTACGAACCCAATTGCAAGATGGTTTTTTAGATGGTTACATCCAGATTTGGGGGTGCGTTTAGGACAATACCTCTCAGTAAAGAATAAGCTAATTTCTGGCGATGAGGACGCTACCTTTTTAGGGGAGGATAAGGAGTGGTTAGTGCAATATGCAAAACGTAAATTAGAAACAGAACACCATGATTATTTTGTATTTGGACATAGGCATCTTCCTTTAGAAATAGATCTAAATGAAAAAGCAACTTATATAAATCTAGGAGATTGGATTACCTATTATACCTATGGCGTTTTTGACGGAGAAAAACTATCCTTAGAAAAGTATAAATAAACCGCACTGAATTAAAAATTCATCGTTTTCACAAAAAACATTATCTTTCAACGAATACTTTTCACTCTTGCCAAAGCAGGACTTCATAGCTAAAAAATTAAAAGTAGATTCCTGCCTTCGCAGGAATAACAAAATTCTACCTAAAAGCTTTATCGTAACTACATTGAAATTACAGGGTTTTAACCTTTAACTATAGAATAAACTATCCTATTACTATTCCTTCAACCAGATTTATTCTTTAAAAAAAAGGTTCAAAAAAACCCTCTAGATTAATTAAAATCTAAAGGGCTTATAATTTCTATTTCAAACAAACTATTTCTACTTCAATAAAGCATATTCAAATTTAGGGTAACCTCTTTCTCCGCTATCATTTAACAATGCATTAAAACGAATTTTATACAGGTTTCCATCTTCATCTTTTAAAACAAAAAACTTATCCGCTTTAACCGTTTTAGTAAATACACTTCTCCAGTTACTTCCAATTCCTCTTTGGTCTTCTATAAAAGAATCATTACTAACATTAGCAAGAGTAAAATCATCATACGTAAAATCATCTGTACTTATAGAATAAGACTTAGCGCCTCCTTTTAAGTTGGTAACAACATAATCAGAATATCCATAGCCTCCTGTTACGCCAGGACCAAAAGGAATAACATTGGTGAAAACTGTGAAATTTAAATCCCATTTTTCTTTTAATGGTTCTACATCTACTGTTGCAGAAGTGTCAAAACTAAAATAGGTAAGGTTGTAATCTGCATTCTTACTAATTGTTACTTCTTCAAAAGTTGTAGCATCAATAGCTGCATGTTGTAAAACATAGTCGTTACCATTTCTTAGAATACGGATTTTTCTCCACCCTTTTAATTCTCCCGAAAGATTTACTTTTCCAACTTCTGCTTCTTCCGTTGGCACTTCAAATCCTAATTTTAAAAGGTATACTTTATTCTCTTCAGCAGTTTCTGAAACCTCAGCAATTACCGTTTTAGAAATTTCTCCTGTGGGCCCATCAAAATAAATTCCTGTTCCAGCTGCACTTGTTTTAATAAGTTCTTTTAAATCTGTAACATCTGCTTCTACAACCGTATTAATATCTGTTTTATCTAAAGGAGTTGCTCCCATAAAAATAGCACCGTTTATAGTTACTCTAAAATCATCGCCATTATAAAAACCAAGATTCCATGAATCTCTCTTAGCTGTTGTCTGTGTTTGAGAACTTAAATCGATAAAAACTTGGTTTGGTTGTGTTGAACCGCCCACTTCTGGAGCAAAAATTCCACCTAGTGCAGCAGACTCCGTAAAACTAACCGCTAAATTAGTATTTCCTTTAATAATGCTTTCTGGAATACTTACACTTTTTAATGTAAAGGATACCGCTTTAGTAACGCCTTCAATAGGGTTTTTTAATTTATTAAAAGCAAAAGTAATAGTATTTGCTTCCAAAGTAAAAGGAACTGTAATTGTTCCGCTTTCTCCAGAAGGTGTTGTTGTAAAATCTCCATCAGAGCCATACGTAGCATTGTCAACAATATAACTAACTACAGCTGTTCCTGCTTCTGGAGCAGCACGAGAAAATACAATTTTAATTTCCTTGGTTTCATCTGTTGGAGAAAAACTTAGAGAAGGGTTTTCAAATGCCGCAGCAAATTCCAATACCACTTCTGGTTCATCATCACTACATGCACTTACAACAAGTAGTAATACTAGGGTTTTGATAAAAAATAAACTCTTTTTCATTTTGGTGTGTATATTTAAAAATTAAGATTATAAACTAGTTTTAAAAAATAGGATCTTCCGTAGCCAAATGATACCGTTTTATCTGCCCCAGAATGTGCTCCAGTAGAAGATGCCGTAGTATTTACTTCTGTGATATCTAAAAGGTTACGCGCACCAATAGTTGCCTGTATTTTCTTGTTTAGAAAGTCTTTACGAATAGAAGCATCTAGCCAGCTAAAACCATCTCTTTTTCCTTTAACCAATACTCCTTCTCGCTCTACAAACTGATGCGAAGAGCCATTATGTTTTAAATAGGCGGAAAATGTGGTCCCAATATTCTTGGCGTAATAAGATGCGTTTGCATTGAGGTTTAAGCTATAAAGGAAATCGTCTTTATAGTTTTCTCTACTATCTAATACTTTAGATATCCCTGATAACCCAACCCCAATACCTGCATTAAAGTTTTTATAGCGTATGGTATTATTAAAAAAGGCTCCCATGGTTTTATAAGAATCAATATTGATATATTCAAATTGAAGGGGCACTTCATTTATGATACTAAGTTCTATTCTATCTCTAACACTTAAGTAGTTAAGCGTTAGCTTACTCAATACTTTAATAGCACTATCATCGAAATATAAATTCTTTTTTAAATGAACAAAAACAGAAACCCCTTGCTCTGGTGTTAGGTCTTTATTACCCCTTACATCATGATTGGCATCTACAAAAAAGGTATATAGTTCTGCATAATTTGGTAATCGAGGAGAAGACCCTACCACCGTTCTTATTTCAAAATCATTATCAAAACTATACTTAGTGCTTAAAGTTAAGGCGAATTGTGTTTTAAATAAGGACGACGTAAGTACCCGTGCCCCAGGCCTAAAAGAAAAGTTTTTTAAATAAATTTCAGCAGAACTAAAAAAATCATACGATCCAATTTCTCGAGTAATGTTTTTCCCGTCAAAACTTCCAGAAACACTAGACGCATACCCTTTAATGTTATTAATTTCATACCCCAACTGAAAATCGAAATACTCATTGGTTAAGAAATTGCTAAAGTTTCCTTTAGAATAAATTACTTTTCTAGATTCGTATTCAAATTCTTTTATATCAAATTTTTGCTTTGCTCTAATTCTATATCTAAAGGTTTCTACATTTCTTTTTTGTTGTTGGTAAGACAAAGAAATATCATAATTAAAACCATTTTTCCATTTTCCTAAAAAGTTAAGGTGGTGGTAAAAGCGTTCCGATGTAAAAACCAAATCGTCTCCCACAGGACTTGTTGTCTGCGTAGCAGCATTAAAATTTAAATCTACTTTTTCTGAGTATCGTTTTATGTTTTCATCAAAATATTCAAACTTATAGAAGCTTCGAAAGTTATTTTTTCCAATATAATTTAGTAAAACCTTTGTTGTATGTTGTTGTTTTGGCAACCATGCATAGCCTCTTTTACCATCGTTAAGCTCATGAGATTTTCCTTTTTTATCTGACCAAAAACCGGCAAAATCATTTCTAGTGAAAACCGCATTTCCGTATAAACTCTTAGAAAAATTATGCCCAATTTTTAAAGATTGTATATGCCTACCTTCGTTAAATAAAGCATATTCATTACCAACGGTTTCCTCTTGTAAATAAGGCGTAATTTCCCATGTATACTTACCATATTTTTTTGTTATAATATTAATAACACCAGAAACAGCATTTGCACCATATTGTACCCCCATAGAACCTTCTACGATTTCTATTTGTTGCACATCATCTAGGTTTATCTGGGTTAAATCTGTATTGTTTCCCAGACCTTCATCATTAATTACGGGAATATTATCTATTAATATTTTAAAATACTGTGCATCCAAACCAAAAAGTTGCACTGTAGATTTCCCTGTAGAAGCATTTGGAATAATATTAATATTTAAAGCCTGATTTAGAACATCTGCTAGGTTATTTGCGCCTTGCTGTTCTATCTGAGCTCTCGTAATTACTTCGACTTGAAAAACCGATTTTTTAACGGACTGCGGAGAATATTGTCCTGTAACAATTACCTCTTTAAGTTTGGTTGTATCTTTTTTTTGCTCCTCTTGGGAGAATGCAAAAAAACTACTAACCATTAGAAATACATATAGTTGTTTCATTGTTTTTATTTAATCTAAATAAAAGACAAAGATATTCCTTATATTGAATTAATCTAAATAATATTATTGTTTTTTAGCTATTTTAACACTCTGTAGCAAAGTCCCAAAAATAGACGTCTTCAATTACCTGTTTAATCCTACAAAGAAACCTGTGAAGTACGGAATTAGCCAGATTAACCATACAAATAGACTAAACTTATGAAAAGTATGAAGCCACTTTTCATCCTTTTTAACAACTATTACTGTAGCCCAAATGGTGTGTACTGCCATTAATAGAAGTCCAAGCATTCCCGTTACGGTATGAAAACTAAATTGAAATCCACCAACCAAACGTGCAACATACTCTGTTCCCAATGTATCTGTAATAAGACCCAACCAAAAAAACAACAAATGCCAAAGTTTTAGAGTTTTGGCCACTCTTTCACTCCAGACACCTATACTATAGCATAAAAGTGCAAGCGAAAAATAAATAAGCGCATAACGTATTTCTTCTGGCATTTGGTTGTTTGTTACTTGTTATTGATATTTTATTGTCAACTGTTTTATTGCTTGTTCCATTGGCTCACTACTATGATATGTGGATCCCTTTTTTCAAAGGGATGATAAAAACCAAGGATTACACGGATACTACCGTTAATAGCTCCATTGGTAAATTCCGTCCACGGAACACCAACAACGGAGCACTAACAAGCAACTATTCTTCCTCTCTTCTTCGTTTAACAATTCCCCAAGTAATTGCGCCTCCAATCATAAGTATAATTACTAAAATTGCGCCTATATTATCTTTTAACATTGTTACAATTTCCTCTTTTTGTAATACTTCTTTTTCTAGCACCATTCCTTCTTCACTTTCTTGTTTCTCCGAGGTACCTGTTCTAACATTTTCAATAGCATCTTTATACTTTGCATTCAAATCATCGCTTAATAAAGAAGAAATCATTTCTTTTAGTTTTGAATTGTCACATACAAATCCGCTACATCCAGCATCAAAATCCTTTACTAATTCCGCATGTAATTTTGCGATATCTTTTTTTACAGCCTCAGAAGGTTTCCAATACCCTTTACGAACTGTTTCTAGCATTACAGCTGTCATTTCTTGCAACGCATATGGATTTTTTTCTTTAAAGAAATCAACTGTTCCAAGGTTTTTCTTATCCATGACGTAGATGTCATAATACCCTTCCCATATTTCTTTATCAATTGCTGACGGTTTCATTACATTCCATCCATACGTATCTCTAAAGTTTTCGGCAAAACCTTCCGCTGCACTTTCGCCTTCTAGCATTTGTGCTTTTATAAACTTAGGATTAAACAAATTTGTTCTTGTTTCTGTCCAAATAGCTTCTTTTAAAGATTGCACATCTGCATTATGTCTATTTCTATAATCGTTAAAATAACCATCCGGATCTCTTCCTGTATTTACACGAATACTCGCCGTTAATCCACCCATAAATTCATATACATGATCTAAAGAAATAGGGCCAGTTTCGTTAGAAGAACGAGGGTGAATAACAATTTCAGTATTACTCATCATCGTTTCAAACATTCCCTCTTTAAAAACTGCCCAATTGTCACTGCCATACATAGCCCCCATATTAGAAGTATAAGTATCTGCTATTTCTTGTTCTGTTTCCCATTGGTCTCCTTTTTCAACAAGGCCCATAATTCCGGTTCCGTAATTTCCATTAAGTCCACCAAAAACACGTACCGTAGCATACTTTTGCGCCTCTTCTGGAGAAAACCCTTTTTCTTTCAGCTCCTTTTCTGCCAATAAAACACCTGCTTTTACATAATTTTTATAATCCCCTTCATCATCTGCATCAGCTGCTATTTCAACTGCTTTGTTAATTAAATCTATCCGAGAAGCGGCAATATCTCTAAACTGCCCTGAAGTTTGTACTAAAACATCTATCCGAGGACGCTTTAATGTTTCCATACGAATTAGCCGTACATCATGAACTCTACCATAAGTATTCCTTACCGGTTCTACGCCAAGCATATAGAATATCTGTCCAATATTCATTCCTTGATTCCTAATAAACTCGCCTCCCCAAAGAGAATATGCTATTTTTTTAGGATAATCTCCATGTTTTGCAATATGCTTTTGTAATATTTTCTCTGCTAATATTTGACCAACTTCAAAGGCTTCTTTTGTTGGTGTGACTTGTTCATTTATAGAATATAAATTTTTTCCCGTTGGAACGGATAAGGGATTTGATACAGGATCCCCTCCAGACGATGGCGCAACAAAACCTCCCTGCATTCCGTTTATAAAAGCATCTAGCTCAAGACTCGGAGAAACAGCTATTCCTTCTTTATAATTAGCTATATCTAACAAACTAGATTTTAATTGCAACAAAGATGCTAATACGCGCTTCTCTTTATGTATTTTTTGATTTAGCAATACTTGTAATTGTTTTTTCTTCTCTAACAAAATTGCCAATCCATTAGTGCTTTCTAAAATTTTAGTAACCACCGTTAAATTGGTGCTTAAATTACTAGATGCAGCAATGGCATCTTTATTCTCAATATAAAAACCAACCGTTTTAATCGCCGTTTCTATGGCTGTTTTTGAAGCTTTCTTATAGGCTAATTTCAGTCCTTCTTCCTTCTGTTTGTAAATAGAAAGGACACTTTTTAATTTTTCTTTTTCTTCTGCATTCTTTACAGCATATTTGTCTAAAACTTTACGGTACCCATTAATTTTATCTATTATTTTAGTATCCTTTAACGACGCAAAAACCTCTTTTTTCTGAACTGAATCTTGAATGAATGTCAAAAATTTCACAAAGGTTTTGTTTTCTAATGCCTTTACTTTCCAAGTCATTTCAGTATTAAAAGTAGCAGCAGTCTTAAACTGATTAAAGCTCTTTGTATCTAATAATCCTGAAAATTCTTCATACCCTTTCGATGTTTGCAGGTGTGTAATTGCCTTAAATGTTTTTCTAGTAGCAGTTAGGTGTATTAAGAGCTGATTTGCTTTCTCTAAATCAATTTTTTCTGGTTTCAAACTCGATTTAGGAACCATTTTATGTGTCTTAATATCATAAACTAACTCCTCTTTTTTATCCGTCTTTTTAGAGGTTTCCTCCTTTTTATTGAGGCTAGATTTAGAAACCATTTTATGCGTTTTAATATCATAAACGAGTTCTTCTTTTTTCAGGCTAGACTTAGGAACCATCTTATGTATCTTAATGTCATAAACTAGCTCTTCCTTAGGAGCTTGTTTTTTCTTTCGGGCATAACTACCACCATAATAATCAGAAATTGGAGTCTTTTCCAATTCCCCATATTCTTTCTGAAGCTTCGCTAATAATAATGTATTATCACTTCCAAATAAGTCTAGCGGATTTTTTCCGTTTTTCAACACCTCATTAATCTTATAACTAGCTTCCTTTTCAAATCTAGAATGTTGTTTTGATGGTCTATTAGATATACTTCCGTTCGCTTCATTTTTGTAATTATCTAACTCTTTTAAACTAGAAGAAATAGGGTCTATTGCCATCATACGAACAGTTTCGTTTCGTTCCTCAATAGTTTGGTTAACCCCTAAAGAGTGTAATCCCATTGTTATTTTTTCAGTCTCAACCTCATGTAAATAACGGTCTATATGACTTACTGTTTCTGCATCTAATTCCTCAATTTGTTCTTGGGTAAGCTCTAAATCTTTATCTAAATGCAAAGAATCGATAACTGTTCTAATTCGTTTCTTATACACATTTTTTAAGTTGCCATCTTGTACTCCGTCGTACTTATGGAGAATCTCTTCAATCTCTTTTAACTCGCCATACAGTTGCGAATCGGAATACGGAGGTGTTAAATGCGAAATCATGGTTGCATATGTTCTACGTTTTGCCATCATTGCCTCTCCAATATTATCTACCGAATAAAGATATAGGTGAGGAACAGGTGCAATTAACGCTTCTGGCCAATCTTTTAAAGACAATACCAATTGTTTCCATGGGCTAAATTCTACAGAGCCATGTGCTCCAAAATGAGCAACAACATCTGCCTTAAATCCTTTTCTTGCCCATAAATAAGAAGCTATATAGGCATGTGGCGGTGCTTTTTTTACACCATGCGCCAGTTTAAATTCGTTTTCTCCCATAGCAGCGGGAAGTACAGGAACCAAAGCAATATTACCAAACAAGACTCTTGGAATAGCCAAAAATTTCTCTTCTCCTTTTTGTGTAGTAAGATAATTCCCAGGAGCAGCGCCATAGGTTTTTATTACATTGCTATAACTCTCTGGGTCTAGCTCACTTTTACACCAAGATTCGTATTCTTTAGTTCCTATTAATGCTGGGTTCCCATTTTCTAAAAAAGTTTCAAAAGTACCTTTGGCGTAATCCCCTAATAAGGGCCCTTCGAGGTATACTTTTTTAATAAAATCATCGTAATTATCTGCCAAATCGGTAACCGTATATCCATCAGATTTTAATTTTCTTAATAGATTATACATAGATTCTCCTACTTCTAATCCTCCAGCAACCATGGCATTTTTACCAGGTCCTTTGTAATAATAAATGGCTAATTTTTTATCTGCATTGCTTTTTTCTTTAAGAGATAGCCATCGTTCTACATTTTCACAAAAACGATTTACTCTTCCTGGAATAGGCTTAAATGTGTGAAAACCGCTTTCCGTGATATACTGTGCTGCTATAGCATAAGGGTGAATTGCACCATCTAATTCTGGGACTACAATATTCTGCCCCATGATTCCGCCAGAAATTCCCTGCTGATCGTTCTTCCAATCTTCTTCTGACTGGTATACTAACTGCGGTGTTAGATACAGTATATTATTCTCTTTTAACCAATCTACAGATGCGTCTCCCTTTGCCAATCTTCCGTGTGGAAAGGAAATCACCATTTGAGGGGCTATTTTTTTTAGATTATCGAGCTTGTTCTTAAAACCAGACAGACATAGTACATTAAAATTTCTACGCTCCAACTCAAGGATAATCTCATCCATATAACTACGAAATTGAGATTGAGGCCCATTACTTGCACTTGTCAATACTATAACTGGTTTTCCTTCTTTGTATAATCCTTTTTCATTGTAGTAAAGCCAATAGTCTTCTAGCTTTTCAAAATAATCATCTGTCCCTATTCTATAAAAAGCATCTTGTGGAAAAATCTTAGCTGGTGTAATGGCAGCTGTAAACATAGATTTTGTATCAAATATTTTACGAGAATAGTTTAGCCAGCGTTGGGTATTTGCAACACCATCATTTTCAAAACAAGATTTTATATAGGCCAAATCATCGCCAGTAATATTACTAAAATCGTTTTCTTTACTAGTTGCCATTAGTACGTGAACTTTGCTCCCATTATCCATCGCTTTTTTAATATTCTCTTTCTGTTCTACCGTTAGAATACTAATATGAGAGAGGTATATTACAGGATAATTTACAAGTTCTGAAAAATCATTTATTTTAGGATCTATCTGAATAGGTTCAATAAAATGATTATCATTCGCCATAACAATTTCTGCCATTTGAGCATCGCGAAAATTCACCAATCCTATTTTGGTAAACTGACTTTTATACCCCCAAAAAAGGAGGGCTAAAACTACTATTGGTAGTCCAAATTTTATGATATTCTTTTTCATCTGTGTTATTTAGTATTTGGTAAATGGTATTAAGTAGTTCGTGTTTGGGTTTTGACTTTTCCAGTATTTTTAGTAATATCCTCGTTTTGTTATTCTTATGAAGCCTGTAATTAATCTTTGTTATGGATCCCTTTCTTCAAAGGGATGACAAAATCAAGACCAAATAGATACTAGGAACACTGCTAAACCCTTTTTCCTCTTCCCTTTTCGCTATTCCCCATCATCAATCCTCAGGGATATAAATAATTTCGCCATTTTCCAATTCATAGGCGGTTCCTATTTTTTTTCCTTTTCCTTTGGAGGATTTTCCTTTTGTTCCTTTATATTTTTCAATGGTTTTCCCTTTCTTTTTAATGATTTCCATATTGGGTTTTCCAGGATTTTTTACCATAGTAAAATCCTCATCGGTCATTAATTCTGGCACATTAAATCGTGTAACTAATGCTACCATAAGCGCCAAAGCGAATACCATTGCCAAATCGAATAAATTTGCCATTCCTGACATTGGATCATCATCTTCCGTGTTTTTTAAAAACCTTCCTCTACGCATGATTTTTATCTTTTAAAAGGTTCGTTATATATTCCAAATTATTAATGTCTGCAACAAACCATCTTTGTTTTACCAACTGTGTTACATAACCAATTGCACCTGCAAAAAGACCAATAACTGTTGTTGAAAATGCAACTTGCATGTTCTGCGCCATCGAAACGATGTCTCCTTGTGCTAAGCCAACCAAAGCAGGCCCCATTGGTATTAAAGTTCCCATAAGTCCTATCATAGGTCCCAACTTTGCTAAAGACTTAGAACTACTTAATTCCTTTTCCGAAGCTATTTCAAAATCTGCCAATATTTTTTCTGTAACTATGGAACGTCCGTTTGCTTTTATAATTCGTTGCAAGTGTTCCGTAAACATTTTGTTTCCTTTAATTTTAACAGAATCCAAATTACCTTCTTCTAAACGTTCTAATAACTCTTGTTGTTTCTTCTCTTGCTTTATTCGTCCAATATACATTCCAAAGAAACTCCCCAAAAGCATTAAAGCACGTACAAATCCAAAAAGCAACAATGCTATTACAGGAATTAATAATCCTGTAGAAATCCAGTATAAAATATTCGTAACACTATTCATATATTCTTGTTTTTCCGTTTGTATACTACATACCCAATAGTTGCAATAAACACAACAAGGGCTGTTGTAAATAATATAGATTGGTAATCGATTGTAATTTGTGTAAAAGAAACTTTTTGTCCTCTTGCTATAAGTGGTAAAAACATAGCTAGCAATAATTGAAACATAGCAGCCAATGCCTTTAATTCTGCCCTATAAGCCCAGGTTTTAATAACTTTTTGAATACTAAAGGTTAGCAAAGCTAATATGGCACTTGTTCCTAAAAAAAAGAATAATGCCAAATACAAAAATGAGATACCATCAATTTGTAAAAAGAAGTAAGTCTGGAAGAATACAAGTCCAATTAGCATCTGTATCGATGGTATTATCGCTATCCATTTCCATAGATTAGGAAACTTGCTTTTATAAAAACTCTTTATTTGTATCACCGTGAGGACTATAAAAATAATCGCTTCAAAAGTTTGTAAAATGGCAATGCCAGAAACTAAATTAGGCTGATTTATTAACCAGTCTAAGGTTTGGTTGTTTTGTGCTATAGAAAAATTATAAAAGAATAAAACGATAGTCCCAGGAATAACAATGGCTATCCATTGCATTCTCTTCCCTTTTAACAAAGAGAAATTTACAGCACTAAAGAATACTGCTACAACAAAATATACAAGTAATAAAAGCCACATTATACTAGTCTGTTATTTGTACTTAATCTAAATAAAAACAAATGTACTTTTAAAAACCAAAACAAACAAGCGTAAAAATTATTTATATGGTATTACCTTTACATTTGTAGATGCCAAAATTTACAAAAAACTACGTCTATGAAAAATAGCCTTACATTTCTACTTATTACACTGTTCGCCCTTAGCATTTATAGCCAAGACAAGCCAGCTTACCTAATTTACACTGCAAAAGGAAAAAAAGTGTCTTATAAAAAGATGCTAAAAACATTGAAGAAAAGTAATGTTATTCTGTTTGGTGAGTTACACAACAATCCTATTGCGCATTGGCTACAATATGAAGTAACAAGCGAGCTTCATAAATCTAGAGAACTTGTTCTTGGCGCTGAAATGATAGAAGCAGACAATCAGAATGAACTGAATGATTATCTCTCTGGAAAAATAGACGAAAAAGCTCTAGACAGCTTAGCTCGTTTATGGAATAACTATAAAACCGATTATGCTCCATTAGTTAATTTTGCCAAGGAAAACAAACTGCCATTTATTGCGACCAATGTTCCACGCAGATATGCTAGTATGGTATATAAGAAAGGTTTTTCTATCCTAGATTCACTTCCTTCAAATGAAAAAGAATGGATAGCACCTTTGCCTATAGCTTTTGACAGCGAACTACCTACCTATAAAAACGTACTCAAAATGATGGGAGAACACGGTAGTCCCAAATTAGTAATGGCACAAGCTATTAAAGATGCCACAATGGGACATTTTATAACAAAAAATTATTCTGATAATAAATTATTTATCCATTACAATGGCGCATATCACTCCGACAAATACGAAGGTATTTTATGGTATTTAAAAAGGGATAACGCCAATCTTAATTACGCTACAATTTCTACTGTTTCTCAAGAAAACGTTAAAAAGTTACTAAAAGAAAACCTATTAAAAGCCGACTTTATTATCTGTATAGATAGCAATATGACAACTACTTACTAGTATCTAACCATCACTTCAAGCTAATTTTATAAAGCGTTTTTCAAATAAAAAGAAAATTAACTGCCAACCTCAATATCACTTAAAAAATTATTAAGGTTTAATTGAAAAATAGTCCCTTCTACTAAATCATCAATGGCATGCAATTCTTTTTTACTAACGGCTAAACTAACTTGGTGGGCAGGAGTATCTAAAAGAAATGAGCGACATCCTTCCTTTTGAGAACAATCCTCACAAAGAAAATGATCTTCAAAAGTATCTTTTATACATTTTGAAAAACACAATAGTTCATCTCTGGTTAATAATAATCCAATATCTCTAAAGACTATTTGAACTTTTTTATGATTCTTTACCGTTCCTTTTTTCCATTGAAAAGCAACTCCAAAATGATTGTGATAAATAGGATTTATTTCGCGCATAGCTAAACATCATTTTTTATGAGACCTAATGCAAAAATATCATTTTTATTTAGACTGGTTACAAATAACTTAATATATTTGCATCACGGAAGTAATATATTCTCTAAAATAGCGCTTAGATTAAGCCTAATGAATGTTTCATTTGTATTAAAACAACACCTATTTAATAGTCACAAAAATGATTATTACAACATAAGAAATATATAAAAGTATTATTTCTAAAAATTTGAGTTGAAGTTAGTTTAGTTTCTCAAAGGTTCAGACAGTTTTGTTTGGACTTTTGTGTTTTTAGCCCCTAAAACGATCTAATTATAATGCCTGTTAGTTATCAATAGGTATTAATCAATACGTTTAAAGTTTTATTTAAATTGCAAATTAATGATTGTGAACTGATTGGCTATTTTAAATCTCTCATTTTAAGTTGAAGACTAATATTCCCCTGCCATTCATTCTCATCAATAGAAAAAATAGCTTTAAACGGCTTTTTATTCTGAATTAGAGGTAGTTTATGCCCAAGACTAAAACCAATTCCGCCAATTTGGTTGTTCTTATTTCCGTTTTGAGTAACTGAAAACTTTAAATGCTTTGCCTCTTCACCAACACCTTTTGCATAACCAATATCTTGTAAGTTTTCTGTCATAAAAACTGGTGTCATATTACCTGGTCCAAAAGGCCCAAACTGTTGTAGAATTCTAAAAAACTTTGGCGTAATATCAGAAAGGTCAATTAAAGCATCTACCTCAATTTCTGGAATTAACAACTCCGGATCAATTGTTTTGGAAACTACTTCTTCAAATTTATTCTTAAAATCTTGGTACTTTTCTTCAAGTAGTGTTAATCCCGCAGCATATTTATGTCCGCCAAACTGTTCAATACAATCAGAACAACTTTCCAATGCTTTATACACGTCAAACCCTTTTACAGATCTTGCAGAAGCTGCTAGTTTATCACCACTTTTAGTAAATACCAACGTTGGTCTATAATAGGTTTCTGTAAGTCTAGAAGCAACAATACCAATAACACCTTTATGCCAAGTTTCGCAATACACTACAGATGTAAACCGTTTTTCCTCGCTATTATCTTTTATTTGAAGAAGGGCTTCTTTCGTTATTTTCTGATCAAATTCCCTCCTGCTTACATTATATGTTTCTATTTCACTTGCAAATTTCTCTGCAATTTCCATATTTGTCTCTGTAAGCAAATTAACGGCATGCTGCCCATGTTTCATTCTTCCAGCAGCATTAATTCTTGGCGCAATACCAAAAACCACATCGGTAATTGTAAGTTTCTGCTTTTTAGTTTGCTTAATAATTGCTTTAAATCCAGCTCTAGGGTTAGAATTAATAACTTTCATTCCGTGATATGCCAGAACTCTATTTTCCCCAGTAACCGGAACAATATCTGCTCCAATAGCTGTGGCTACTAAATCCAAAAAGGGAACTAAATCTTCTATAGTTTCTCCTTTTTTAAAACCCAATGCTTGTATTAACTTAAAACCGACTCCGCACCCACAAAGTTCATCATAAGGATACTCGCAATCCTCTCTTTTGGGATCTAAAATAGCTACGGCATCTGGTAATTCCTTTCCTGGCCTATGGTGGTCACAAATAATAAAATCTATATTTTTTTCTTTCGCATAAAACACTTTATCAATAGCTTTTATACCACAATCCAAAGCTATAATAAGAGAAATGTCGTTGTCTTCGGCAAAATCGACCCCCATAAAAGAAACGCCATATCCTTCTGCATACCTATCTGGAATATATGTAGCCACATTAGCGTAATCTCTAAGTAAATAAGAAGACATAAGCGCAACAGCCGTGGTTCCGTCTACATCATAATCACCATAAACTAAAATATTCTCTTTAGTAGCAATAGCCTTCTCTATTCGTGCTACAGCAATATCCATATCTTTCATAAGAAACGGATTATGAATGTCTGTTAGTTGTGGCCTAAAAAATTTCTTTGCGGTTTCATAATCACCAATACCACGTTGCAACAATAAAGATGCTATAAGAGAATCTACTTTAAGCGCTGCCGCCAAAGCTTTAATTTTTTGTTCCTCTTGTTTTGGTTTTATACTCCAGCGCATGTAAAAGTTCCTGTTTTAAAGACTATGTATTAGTATGAAAAATGGTTTTAATTTCTAACTTAGCAAAACGTCTAAACATTTCCATTACGCCACAATACTTTTCTACAGATAAATCTACCGCACGCTGTAATTTTTTCTCATCTAAATTCTCTCCTGTAAAATGATATTCTATTACCACAGAATCATAATATTTAGGATGTTCATCTGTTAGATTAGCGATAGTTTCAATTTTAAATTCTGCAACATCTAACTTCATTTTTTTCATAAGCGAAGCAACGTCCAAACCAGAACAACCAGCAAGACCAGCTAGCATTAGTGCTTTTGGTCGATAGCCATTTCCATCACCACCATCTTCTGGAGCAATATCCATTTTCAAATCCAATCCTGATGGATTAGTGCTTTCAAAGGTCATATTCCCTAACCATTTTGTAGTAACCTGATTTGTCATAACTTTTATTTTTTATTTCTTATGGGTATCAAAAGTACAAGATTATACTGACGGAATAGACAATAAACCTCTTCTAATTTAAGTAAAACAAAACATAGTAGACAAAACGGTTGTTTCTATACTTAGAAGTAAGGTAAAACAATTAAACTAAAATTATTAAGTAATAAAAATTAATCAAAAATCTGACTAACAGCTAGTTACATTTATAAAGTTTCGAAAAATTATTTGCATAAGACGTGGATAAAAGCTATTATAATGTTATTTTTGAGTTACAGAAGAACTCATTCTCTTAAAACATTCTTAGAAGCAAAATGCACAAAAATCCAGAACTAGAATTAGCCGCTAACTTTGTTGAGAAAACAGACCGTTCCATTTTTCTAACTGGAAAAGCTGGTACTGGGAAAACTACCTTTTTACACGATATTAAAGCTAATTCTTTAAAAAGATTGGTAGTTGTGGCGCCAACAGGGGTTGCTGCAATTAATGCAAAAGGAGTTACTATTCATTCCTTTTTTCAAATGCCCTTTGGCCCTATTCTTCCGGAAGAAGCACAATCGCAAAACACGAAAGCTTCCTTTCAGAAAAAATTCAACAGAAATAAAATTGATATTATTAGATCTCTAGATTTATTAATAATTGATGAAATTAGTATGGTTCGTGCCGATTTACTAGATGGAATAGACCAAGTTCTAAAACGCTATAAAGATCGAAGTAAAGTTTTTGGAGGTGTACAAGTACTTATGATTGGTGACTTGCAACAACTTTCTCCTGTTGTAAAAGATAATGAATGGGATTTGTTAAAGCCACATTATAAAACACCCTATTTTTTTAGTAGTAAAGCGTTTCAAGAATGCCAAGCTATAAGTATAGAACTAAAACATATTTACAGACAAGACAATGAAAAGTTTATTCGAATTTTGAATGAAATACGAAATAACAAGCTTTCGGAAAAATCGGTTTTGGAGTTAAATGAACGATACATTCCCGATTTTTCTCCTAAAGAAGATGCTGGTTATATTACGCTTACCACACACAATAACAGAGCAAATGACATGAATACTATAGCTCTTAAAAAAATTAAAGGGAAAAGTTTCTTTTATACCGCAAGTGTAGACGGGAAATTTCCAGAATATGCCTTCCCTACGCATGAAAAATTAGAATTAAAAAAAGGAGCGCAAGTCATGTTTATAAAAAATGATAGCTCTACGGATAAAAGATATTTTAATGGAAAAATTGGAAAAATAGTATACATAGACAACGACGAAATTACAATTCGTTGTGCTGGAGATAGTGAAGATATTGTAACGAAAGAAGAAGTTTGGGAAAACGTTAGCTATTCTATTAATCCAGAAACTAAAGAAATATCTGAAAATATTACCGGTTCTTTTTCTCAGATTCCTTTGCGCCTTGCCTGGGCAATAACGATTCATAAGAGTCAGGGTTTAACTTTTGAAAAAGCAGTTATCGATGCACAGGCTTCTTTTGCCCATGGGCAAACCTATGTAGCCTTAAGTAGGTGTAGAACCTTGGAGGGTATTGTACTAAAAAGCCCAATTAATAAACAAAGTATTATTAACGATAACCGCGTAACAGTATTTAATAAAAGCGTAGAAGACAACTCCCCCACAGATACTATATTAAATGAATCTCAGAAGGAATACCAATTAAATCTCATCAAAGAATTATTTAATTATTATAGTTTCCTTTATCCAATTAAACGATTAATAGATATTTATTACACCAATAAAACAAGTATTCAAGGAAATACAATTGCACCACTAACACATATAAAAGAGGAAGGGATTACCCAGCTACTAAAAATAGCTGCGGGATTCAATCATCAATTAAAAGAATTAAGTGCAGACATTCAAGAACCAGAAAAAGATAATGCTGTTCAAGAGCGTTTACACAAAGGTATTTCCTATTTTATTACACATACAGAAAAACATATTAAGACGCCCTTAAAAGAATTTAATTTTTCTACTGAAAATAAAGCCGTAGACAAAGATATTCATAAGCAATTAGATTTTTTAGAGGAAAAATTACAACACAAATTACATTGCTTAAATGGTGTAAAAGAAGGATTTACAACAACCAAATATTTAGAAGTACGAGCAAAAGCAATTCTGCAAAAAACTACCATTCCAAAGGTTAAAAAAGAATATGCAACAACCACAGAACATACGGTATTGTTTGAAGCATTACGGGCATTACGTTCTATGTTTGCGGATCAAAATGATGTAGAAGTTTACCAAATTTTTACGCAAAAATCGCTCTATGAAATGTGTGAGATTTTACCAACTACAGCAAAACAGTTAAAAGCTATAAATGGAATGGGTAAAGTACGCGTTGAAAAATATGGTGCTGAAATTATGGCCGCTATTCAACGTTATTGCGACAAAAACTCAATAGATTCAAAAGAAGATGTACCAGAGAAAAAGCCGTTAAAAAAAGGGGAGTCAGACACTATTTCTTACAATTTATTTAAAACTGGATTAAGTATTATAGAAATTTCTAAAGAACGAAACCTTGTTTCAGGCACCATTGAAAGTCATCTAATGAAGTTTGTTTTGTCTGGTGAATTAGCAATTACAGAATTAATCCCTGAAAAGAAATATCTGGAACTGAAAAGTATTTTCAAAAAAACAAAATACGAGAGTATTACAGAGCTTAAAAACAAAATTGATGCTAAGTTCACCTACAATGAATTGCGCATGGTTAGCAGAGAAATGGGGAAAAGTTAAAAATAATCTCTCTCAATTTATTTTAAAACACAAGCAACAACGTTCCTTAATTCCTCAATAACCTCTTCTTTAAACCAAGGGTTTTTTATTAGCCAAAATCTATTTCTTGGCGAAGGATGTGGTAATGAAAAATACTCTGGTAAATATTCTTTATAGGCTCTAACATTTTCTGTCAAGTTCTTTTTTGCCTTCTTTTTTAAATAGTACTTTTGGGCATACATGCCAATTAAAATTGTCAATTCTACATTGGGCATTCTTTGTAATAGAAGCTTATGCCAAAGAGGAGCACATTCTGTCCTTGGTGGCAAATCACCCGTTTTTCCTTTTCCAGGATAACAAAATCCCATTGGAACAATGGCTATTTTGGAAACATCATAAAAAACTTCAGAAGAAATATTAAGCCAAGTACGTAATTGTTTTCCACTAGGGTCATCCCAAGGAATTCCTGTTTGGTGAACTTTTGTTCCTGGAGCCTGGCCAATAATAACAATTTTAGCTTTAGAATTTGCTGTAACTACTGGTCTTGGCCCTAAAACTAAATGCTCTTTACAAACCGAATATTCTCTAATCTCTCTTAATAGTTTTTGCATTGTTTTTTCCTCCAACAACAATTACAATTTCTCCTTTGGGTGGTTTTTCTGTATAATATTTTAATACCTCTGCAGCTGTACCTCTAATAGTTTCTTCAAATAGTTTGGTAAGTTCTCGGGAAACAGAAACAGCTCTGTCTGCTCCAAAATATTCCACGAAATGCACCAACGTTTTCACTAATTTATGAGGCGATTCATAAAAAATAATAGTTCTAGTCTCTTCGGCCAATAATTTTAAACGTGTTTGTCTTCCCTTTTTTACAGGTAAAAACCCTTCAAAAACAAACCTATCATTTGGAAGTCCACTATTCACAAGAGCAGGCACAAATGCAGTTGCTCCGGGCAAACACTCCACCACAATCTTATTTTCTACACAAGCTCTCGTCAATAAAAACCCAGGATCCGAAATCGCTGGCGTTCCTGCATCTGAAATTAAGGCACAAATCTCCCCAGATTTTAATCGGTTAAGAATTCCGTCAATAGATTTATGCTCATTGTGCATATGATGGCTATGCATTGGTGTTTTTACGTCTAAATGCTGCAACAATTTCCCGCTTGTTCGTGTATCTTCGGCCAAAATAAAATCGGCCTCTTTAAGCACTTTAATAGCACGTAACGTAATATCCTCTAAATTCCCAATAGGAGTAGGAACTATGTATAATTTCCCCATTAAAACAATATAATCTTATGCGAATTTACGTTCAATGAATGCCATTAAACGCTCCTCATACTCTTCTTTTCCTAACCAATTATTATATTCTGGTTTTACCATATTGGTTATAAAAGCAATAGAACGTTCTTCCGTCTCAATAGTATTTAATTGCGAAATAACTCTGTTATAATCACCAGTACTATTATCAAAAAGATGTTTCACAAAAGCCAGTCTATTATTTAAATCAACTTTAATTTCTTTTGTCAATTTATCATTTAATGATGCAGATTTCACTTCCTTTTTCACCGAAACCTTATCCTCTTTCACTATCATCTCTGGCTCAAAATATTCTGCATCACTTTTAACAAAATTAGGCTCTGTCAAAAATTCAGAAAAAACTTCTTCAATAGGAATACTAGTAGGCATTTCTGAAACCATATCTTTTATAGTATCCATTCCTGGTGTAATAATATCCTCCTGATGTGGATTTGTTTCAGGTACCGATTTATTAGCGTCGAGTACAGCATTCGCCATAGTTTCAAATTTGGCTGCAATTACGCTCTTAGAAACATCTACTTCGATATCATTTAATTTCTCTTCAATAAATTTAAGTACCGCTAATTTCTCGTACAAGGTTCTGGCAGCCTCATAAAGCTCCTCTATCTCATTTAAATCTCTTGAGGTAATAATATCCGTAGACATTCGTATTAACTCCTCTTTCAACTTTCTTTTCATCTGGTTTCCCTTTTTACCTAGACATTATAAAATGTACGTATTCAATATACAAATTATGTCTCAAAGACAAAAATAACGACTTTAATAACATTCTTTGTAGTTGTTTCTTTTAAACTATTTTTTTGAATAAATTTATAGTTCCATATAAATAGAAACGAAAAACGTATTACTTTCGTCTAAAATTACAAAATGTTTCTCGAAAACACTGTTAATCATAAAGAACAATTTGGCTGGATTGAAGTAATCTGTGGCTCCATGTTCTCTGGAAAAACGGAGGAACTTATACGGCGATTAAAACGGGCTCAGTTTGCCAATCAGAAATTAAAGATTTTCAAACCAGTTATAGACACTCGTTATGATGCCGAAAAAGTGGTGTCTCATGATTCTAACCAAATAGCATCTACAGCCGTTCCAAGTGCTTCTCATATAAAAAAACTCGCCGAAGGCTATGACGTAATTGGAATTGACGAAGCGCAGTTTTTTGATGCCGAAATTGTACCCGTTTGCAATGACCTCGCTAATAAAGGAGTCCGCGTTATTGTTGCTGGCTTAGATATGGATTTTAAAGGCAATCCTTTTGGATCTATGCCTGCCCTAATGGCTACTGCAGAGTACGTAACAAAAGTACACGCCATTTGTACCAGAACAGGAAACTTAGCCAATTATAGCTTTAGAAAATCTAGTGAGGCTAATTTAGTCGTTCTTGGTGAAACAGAAACCTATGAGCCACTAAGTAGAGCTGCATACTATAAAGCACATTTGCAAGAAAAAGTAAACCAGATGAAGGTAAATTCGGTAGAAGAAATATCAAAACCTAAAAAGGATTCTAATGCCTAATGCTACTGAAACAGTTCTAGAAATAAGTTTAAAAAAACTAGCCCATAATTTTCGTTACTTAAAATCGAAAACAGTTGGGACGGATACTAAGTTTATGGCCGTAATTAAAGCCTATGCTTATGGAAGTGAATCTGTGGAAATTGCAAAAAAGCTAGAAACCCTAAAGGTCGATTATTTTGCTGTAGCCTACACCCAGGAAGGAGAAAAATTACGAAAGGCTGGTATTGCAACACCTATTATAGTTTTGCATCCGCAAACCGTAAATTTAAATACGCTTGTAACGCTTAAACTAGAACCAAGCCTGTATTCCGAAAAAATTTTAGAGACCTTTATAGAAATAGCCGAAAAGCATAATTTAAAAGAATACCCTGTACACCTTAAATTTAATACAGGTCTAAACCGATTAGGATTTCAAAAAGAGAAAATAACCAATATTTCCAAAAAATTAAAAACAAATACCACTATAAAGGTAGCTTCTATCTTTTCGCATTTAGCAGCATCAGAAGATAAAAAGGAAAAAGAGTTTACGGAAAATCAGATTGAAATGTTTACAGAAATTTCAAAGGAAATTACGAAACAATTAGGGTATGCTCCTATGAAACATTTGGTAAACACTTCTGGTATTATAAATTATCCAAACGCACATTTTGATATGGTTAGAAGTGGTATTGGATTATATGGTTTCGGAAATGATGCTAAAGTAGACGGTCTATTAAAACCCATAGCAACTTTAAAAACAATAATATCTCAAATTCATAAAATAGGTCCCAATGAAAGTGTTGGGTACAATAGAGCATATAATGCAGGAGAATGTAAAATTTCGGCAACTTTACCTATAGGCCATGCAGACGGAATACGTAGACAATACGGAAATGGAAAGGCTTCTGTTATGGTAAATGGAAAACTAGCTCCATTAATAGGAAATGTATGTATGGATATGATTATGGTAGATATTACAGGAATCTCCTGTAAGGAAGGAGACGAAGTAATCCTTTTTGGTGAACATTTATCTGCAGAAGTATTTGCATCAAAAGGGAATACCATTTCCTATGAACTTCTTACTGGTATATCACAAAGAGTGAAACGAATTTTAATAAACTAACTTTAAAAAGCCTCGCCCACTTTACTAAAATTAACATTTTGTTAAGATGTTTTTTTTTAGCTACATTGCATCTAATATTTTCAACCATTTAAATACACTAAATCATGTTAAAAGAATTTAAAGAGTTTATTACCGGCGGAAACGTTATTGAATTCGCTGTTGCCGTAATTATGGCAGGAGCAATTGGAGGCGTAGTTAAAGGCTTTGTAAACAATATAATTATGCCTGTTGTTGGTCACTTTAGTGGCGGAGTCGATTTTGCTGACAAAAAAATTATTCTAGACGAGGCAATACTTGATGCAACAGGTGCTGTTGCAACTCCAGAAAACGCAATCATGTGGGGATCTTGGGTGAATACAATAATTAACTTAGTAATAGTTGGTTTTGTTATGTTCCTAATTGTTAAAGCATACAACAAAACTAAAAAACCTGTTGAAGCAGCTGCTCCATCTGGACCTTCTCAAGAAGATTTATTAGCAGAGATAAGAGACCTTCTTGCAAAGAAATAAAAATTATACGCGAAGATTTTTCTTCAACTAAAATTTTAAAACCGCCAATTTACTTAATTGTAGTTGGCGGTTTTTTCATGCCTATGAAAAGAGCAAGAAGAAGGTTTCTTTCAATTAACAATTTAAAATTGTTGTAAATGTAACATTTTGTTATAAATTATATATAATCGATTTTAATTCTTGTTCCATAATACCCTATGCTTTACATTTGTGTCTTTAAATAATTCATCAAATGAAAGTAGCAGTTATAGGTGCCACAGGCATGGTAGGAGAAGTAATGTTAAACATATTAGCAGAACGTAATTTTCCTATTACGGAAATAGTATTAGTTGCTTCGGAACGCTCTATAGGTAAGACATTATCGTATAAAGGCGAAGAACATACCATTATAGGTTTAGCAGATGCCATTGCTGCCAAACCAGATATTGCAATTTTTTCAGCAGGTGGAGACACTTCTTTAGAATGGGCACCAAAATTTGCAGAAGTAGGAACAACTGTAATAGATAACTCTTCCGCATGGCGTATGGATCCAACTAAAAAACTAATAGTTCCAGAAATTAATGCGCAAGAACTTACCGCCGAAGATAAAATCATAGCAAACCCAAATTGTTCTACAATACAATTGGTAATGGCATTAAATCCATTACATAAAAAATACAAAATGAAACGTGTTTTAGTTTCTACTTACCAATCTGTTTCTGGAACAGGTGTTAAGGCTGTACAACAATTAGAAAATGAATTAAAAGGGATTAAAGGAGAAATGGCTTACCCTTATCCTATAGGCAGAAATGCCTTACCACATTGCGATGAATTTCTAGAGAATGGGTATACTAAAGAAGAAATGAAACTTGCTAGAGAACCACAAAAAATTCTTAATGACAGAACTTTCTCTATTAGTGCTACGGCAGTTAGAATTCCAACCGCAGGAGGCCATTCCGAAGCTGTAAATGTAGAATTTCATAACGATTTTGAACTTAATGAAGTTCGAAAACTGCTAAGTGAAACTTCTGGAGTAGTAGTACAAGACAATACAGATACCAATACCTATCCTATGCCAATTTATGCGCATGGTAAGGATGATGTTTTTGTAGGTCGTATTCGTAGAGATGAAACACAAAGAAACACGCTTAATATGTGGGTAGTTGCAGATAACCTAAGAAAAGGAGCTGCCACTAATGCTGTACAAATTGCAGAATATTTAGTAGCAAACAAATTAGTTTAAAACCGGTATAGTTTTAATCGCAGAGCGATAGCCAATGAGTTTAATAACCCTTGACCGTTTTCTAAATAGTCAAGGGTTATTGCTTTAATAGACAAGATATTTAGTAAATTTAAGGGACTTACTAAACACTTCTCTTATGGAATTTACTCTCATCGCCACTTTTAACACAACTGCAAAAAAAATCTATAAAGCTTGGCTAAGCACGCAAGGTCATAGTAAAATGACGGGAGCGCCTGCCTTTGTCTCGGACAAAGTCGGAGAGACCTTTACTACTTGGGATGGTTATATTCAGGGCACAAACAAAACTTTAGAACCTTATCAAAAAATAGTACAAAGCTGGAGAACATCTACCTTCGAAGACAATGAAAAAGATTCTCAAATAGAAATCTCATTAAATGAGAAAGATGGAACGACAGAACTAACTTTAACGCATACGAATGTTCCCGAAAGTGGAGAACACTATAAAAAAGGTTGGGATGAACATTATTTTCAACCAATGAAAATCTATTTTAAAGGTGATAAGTAAATAATCCTCGGGGCAAGCGTCTAATGTCATTAAGCTAAGGGACGAAATGTCAGTCTAAGCGCAGTCGAAGACATATAAATCCTTTTTTCTATTACCTTTCAACTTTAGCCTATCCTGAGCGAAGACGAAAGGGGCAACGTGACAAATAACTAAATTCCCTTAACTTAAGACATTGAGCAAACAACAGGGTATTAAACCCCCTGATGAGACTTTAAGCTTTTATTTTTTGTCCTATATCGTGAATCCGCAAACATTCTTTTTCAATAATTAAATACAGTTTACCCATTCTGTTGTGCAAATCTTGTGTTATTAAAAATGTAAACCCATTAAAACCAATATGCATGCCAATAGACAAATCAATCTTTCCATAGATTAGATAAAGCGCAGTATTTTCTGCCATCTCATCCGTTTGCATATTTTCAAATGGCTGTGCTGCAAAATTAATAGTATCCGATTTTTTTATGGGTACAGAGAAGGATACTCTGAATTCGATATTCTCATAATCTCTTACGTATTCCATAACTCTTGAGTGTGAACCCATAATCAGTTAGTGTTTAGCAACTATAATATATAAAATAAGATACAACTACAAATGTAAGCAACAAGCCTTCTTTCGTAGTTTTCTATGCACAACAGTTACACAACTTACTGATAAAGATATAATTATATTAAAAAAACAAACATATTTTCTCTATAAGTAACCGATTTAACTATATTTGTTCTCCTTGCTCCATAATAAGAGCGTTAGATTTTTAACCGATTAAGCGTAGGAATTTACCGATAAAATACAATTTTTTGCTTTTTTCATAGTTTACTAAAGGCTATTAACCTTTAAATAAAAAAAATATGAAAGCAACAAAAATTTTGTCGGTATTAGTATTATTACTGACAGTTAGTTTATTTGTGTCGTGTTCAACAGAGAACACTGCAGAAGAAGAAGAAGCACTATATGCACCAGAACATGCAATTGACGGAAACGAAATTCAGGACTGCGATATGTAGTCCATTTTTGGGCGCGTTGGTAATCATTGGGTTATCAACGCTCCCTTATATGCATGATATTATCACCAATAAAGAAGGTCTAAAATCATGGGTTCCTGTGCTAGGTATAGAATCTTTTCTGTCAGATTCAAACAATAGAATTATTGGATTTTCTAGTTATCGAATATTTCTTTATACATTTTTGATTTTTATTTTTTCCTCAATTGGATGGATGGGTTGGTATCAAAATGCTAAGGGAAAATTTTATGAAAGAGCAGTACAGCTTGTCTTAGCTTCTGGTCTTTGTCAAATTGGACTAATCCTATTCAATCTTAGACGCACCATATGGAATGAGTTATCTCCAAAACTCTTATTATTTAGCACTCTGTTTTTAGTTTTTGGATTTTTCTCACTAAAAAATAATGGAGCAACACTTCGCAAAATAGTGGTCTGGGTATTACTATATGTATCAGCTACTTTACCCTTTTTTCATGATATTATTACCGATAGGACTGGAGTTCTCAGAGAATTGATACCCAACTTCGGAATTGAAAAATTATTAACCGATTCCCAAGGTTATGTTCGTGGTCTTAAAAGCTATAGATTACTAGTTTACCTGTTCTGTATTTATCTTTTCTCGCATTTAGGGTGGATAGGATGGTTTATGGATTCACGTAAGAAAAAAATAAGACCTTTCCTTTTAGTTCCTGCTACGTTAAGCCTATACCAAATGATCTTAATTGTAATGTCTTGGAGGGAGACAGAATTTAATTCCCCAAGCGCCAATTTATACATTACTTTAGGTCTTAGCTTTATTTTGGCAATCAACTTTTTTTACAACAACAACTATTCCCCAAAAACAATAAAACACAACACCATTAAATCAAGTGAAAAATGAAAATTAAAAAAAACAGATTTGGTTTTTTACAATCCGAAGATTCTATGATTAATAAACTATTACAGAAAGTGAATAGGGTTATGGAAGGTATTGTTGACGCAAAACCATATATACTAGATTGGGGTCACGTTTTATCGGAATATGATAAACTAGGAGTTGGTGATGTTGCTGAATTCGCTTCCAGTTATTCTTTTGGATGGCATGCTTTAAATGGAAAACTAGATGATAATGTTAGCAAACAAGCAATGTATCTGGAAATAATTAATGGGATAACGTTACAAAGAGATAATGTCAAATAATAATCTGTAAAAAACCTGGCAAATATTTATCTAGCTCAACACCCGTTTTAAAAATCTTACGCCCTATCATTTTTTGAGTAGTTTTATCTTTTTCAAGTTCTACAAAAATATTACTTAAGGCAAATAAAACAAATTCAGTTTCTCCATTATCATAAGAGGCAATGCATTCTCCTTTCTCCGCAAGTAGAATTGCCTGATAATGTTCCTCTAACATCAAATAATCGTAAAGTGTCATTGGTTAATATATTTCTTAATATCCTGATTGTCTGTATTTTCAGCGTAAATATAAACCAATTATTGACTATACTCATCAATTAATTTATACTATTTTCAGAGTTTTACATCTATGGTATAGCAACACAAAAATTCAGAATATTTCTTAAGATCTACAGAAGTAAAAATTTCTTTACTATTTTTAATGTCACTACAAAAACGACTACCATGAAAAAACTAACAATTGTTTTACTCACAGCTGTTATCTTTACGGCCTGTGAAACAACTACAAAAAAAGAAACAATTACTGTGAATTACCCATTAACAAAAAAGGTAGATACTATAACAAACTATTTCGGGACTACTATAAAAGATCCCTATCGTTGGTTAGAAGATGACAAAAGCTCTGACACTGAAAATTGGGTAAAAGAACAAAACAAAACCACTTTTGGCTACTTAGAGCAAATTCCTTTTCGTGAAGACTTAAAAAACAGACTAGAAAAATTATGGAACTATGAAAAATTAGGACCTCCATTTAAAGAAGGTAATTACACCTATTTCTATAAAAATGATGGGCTGCAGAATCAATATGTAGTGTACCGTAAAAAAGAAAATACGGAAGAAGAAGTATTTTTAGACCCTAATGAATTTTCAAAAGATGGCACAACATCTCTTGCTGGTTTAAGTTTTTCTAAAGATGGTTCCTTAGCAGCCTATTCCATTTCTGAAGGAGGCAGTGATTGGCGAAAAGTAATTGTCATAGCTACAGAAAAAAAGGAAATAGTAGAAGATACTCTGGTAGATGTTAAATTCAGTGGAATTTCATGGAAAAATAATGATGGTTTTTACTATTCTAGCTATGACAAACCTGAAGGAAGTGAACTATCTGCCAAAACGGACCAACATAAATTATACTACCACAAACTAGGAACTCCACAACAACAAGACCAAGTTGTTTATGGTGCAATTACGTCAGAAAAACATCGCTATGTAGGCGGAAATGTCACGGAAGATGGTAACTATTTAATTATTTCGGCTAGTATTTCAACTTCAGGAAACAAATTATATATAAAAGATTTGTCTAATCCTAAGAGCAAACTTATTACAATCTTAGACCATACCAATACGGATAGTTATATTATAGAAAATGTTGGTTCCAAACTATATATTGTTACGAATAGAAATGCTCCTAACCGAAAAATTATAACCGTAGATGCTGCTAATCCGTCTCCTGAAAATTGGGTCGATTTTATACCAGAAACCGAACATGTGCTTTCTCCAAATACTGGCGGTGGTTATTTCTTTACAGAATATATGGTAGATGCTATTTCTAAAGTAATGCAGTATGACTATAGCGGTAGATTAATACGTGAAGTGAAACTCCCAGGTGTTGGTAGTTCTGGTGGGTTTGGCGGAAAAAAAGAGGCCAAAGACCTCTATTTTTCGTTTACCAATTACAATACTCCAAGTTCTTCTTTTAAATATAATGTAGAAACTGGAAACTACGAAGCATATTGGAAACCCGAAATTGATTTTAATCCAGAAGATTATGAATCTAATCAGGTTTTTTACACCTCAAAAGACGGCACAAAAGTTCCTATGATTATTACTCACAAGAAAGGAATTAAGTTAGATGGGAAAAATCCAACTATTTTGTATGGTTATGGTGGATTCAACATTAGCTTAACACCCTCTTTTAGTATTTCAAATGCAGTTTGGATGGAACAAGGTGGTATTTATGCCGTTCCTAATCTTCGTGGTGGTGGAGAATATGGTAAAAAATGGCATGATGCAGGTATAAAAACAAGCAAACAAAATGTATTTGATGACTTTATAGCTGCTGCCGAATACTTAATAAAGCACAACTATACAACATCCGGATTTTTAGCAATTAGAGGAGGTTCTAATGGCGGATTACTAGTTGGTGCCACAATGATACAGCGACCGAATTTAATGAAAGTCGCTTTGCCAGCCGTAGGTGTTTTAGATATGTTGCGCTACCACACTTTTACATCAGGTGCAGGGTGGGCCTATGATTATGGAACTTCCGAAGAGAGTAAAGAAATGTTCGAATATTTAAAAGCGTATTCCCCTGTTCATAATGTAACAACAGGTACATCTTACCCTGCCACGTTGGTAACTACAGGAGATCATGACGATCGTGTAGTACCTGCTCACAGTTTTAAATTTGCCGCAGAATTGCAAGATAAACAGACAGGAGATAATCCTACACTTATTCGAATTGAAACTAACGCGGGTCATGGAGCAGGTACTCCTGTGAGTAAAACAATAGAACAATACGCAGATATTTTCGGATTCACTTTATACAATATGGGCTATAAAGAGCTTCCAAATAAAGGCGTACTAAAAGAATTTAAAGACTAATAATCAATATTTCGGTTATCAATCCGTTACATAATGGAGGTGATTTTTTCATCAAATAAACCGATTCTCTATAAAAATTACATTACGTGTTACAAGTTAATTCTATTTCTTTTACCTATACGAATAAAGACATTTTAAAAGATATTAGTTTCCATGTTAAAAAAGGCGAACATATTGCTCTTATAGGCGAAAGTGGCTGTGGTAAAAGCACCTTATTAAAAATCATTTATGGCTTATTACATATAGATAAAGGTTTTGTGCGTTGGAATGAAATCCAAGTAATGGGACCTAATTACAACTTGGTGCCAGGAGAATCCTACATGAAATATTTGTCCCAGGATTTTGATTTAATGCCTTTCCTTTCTGTGGAAGAAAACATAAGTCAGTACCTCTCTGTTTTCTATCCTGAAAAGCTTAAAGAACGTACCCAAGAGCTATTAAAAATGATAGAGATGGAAGCTTTTTCTAAGAGGAAAGTAAAAAATTTAAGTGGAGGCCAACAACAACGTGTTGCACTAGCAAGGGTTTTAGCACAAGAGCCCGAAGTATTACTCTTGGATGAACCATTTAGTCATATCGATAATTTTAAAAAGAGTAGTCTTCGTAGAAACCTATTTACACATTTAAAAAAGAAAAAAATAACCTGTATTATGGCTACGCATGACACGGATGATATTCTCTCTTTTTCTGATCAGATAATTGTCTTAAAAGATGGCATTGTTTTAGAACAAAATACGCCACAAGTACTGTACAATAATCCCCCAAATAAATATGTTGCTTCTCTTTTTGGAGAAGTAAATTACATTCCAATAAAGTTACTAAAACCTTATACGGAGATTAAAGAATCATTACTAGTTTTTCCTCACGAATTTCAAATGTCTGAAAATTCGGGGCTTAAAGTCTGGGTAAAAAACTCATATTTTAAAGGAAATTATTACCTTAATGAAGGTATGATAAATGCTATTGAAAGTGTGTTTTTTGTTTCAAAAACGGTACTGAGTATTGATAGCGAAATATTTCTAAACGTCTCCATGGAGACCATTAATTTAAGAATGGGACTTAATCAGAATGGTATGTAAAGATTCACTCCCCTTTGTCATCCCTTTGAAAAAAGGGATCGACCATTAAATAAAAATCAAACATTCTATTCGTTCGGCACATTATTTCTTTTTATACCGTAACTTCCCAATTTCAATTCCAATAGCTGTTCTGGCTAAAATTGTAAATACAAATGCACCCATTGCCCAAATCCCAATAGTAACGCCAATTTCAATTCCAGTTGGAGTGTATTCTGTTATTTTTCCATAAGGTCCAGGGATAAATCCAGGAACAATTAATCCAAATCCTTTTTCTATCCAAATGGCAACAAACAATATAAAACAAGCAAAGAATAATACTTTAAAATTATTTCTAAGCTTATGAAACGTCAATAGTACTGTTGCTAAAACGTTTAAAGGTATTGCTGTCCATATCCAAGGCATGAGTGCATTTTTCCCATGCAATCCAAAAAACAAATAATAAGCACTTTCACTATGGTGTGTTGGCGCATAAAACTCTTTAAACAACTCAGAAACTAACATAATTAGATTTATCTGTGCCGCAACAGTTACAACTAAAGCAATCTTTTTTATAGTTTTATTTTCAATTTTAAATTCAGTGTACGTCCTAATAATAGCCAAAATTAAAATAATTAAAGCAGGGCCTGCGGCAAATGCAGAAGCTAAAAATCTAGGTCCCAACAAAGCATTGTTCCAAAAAGGTTTTGCCTGTAATCCTTGGTATAAAAAAGCCGTTACTAAATGAATCCCTACTGCCCAAAAAACAGATAATAAAGCCCCTGGGAGGTATACTTTAGATTTTGCTTCCTTGTTTTGATAATGCCTAAAAAGAATATAAAATGGAATTGTAATATTGATTATTAAATAACCATTTAGTGCAATAACATCCCAAGTAAGCATAGAATTAGGAAAGTTAAAAACACCTACTATTGGTAGCATATGCCATAATACAGAAGGTCCTCCCATATCTGCAACCACAAAGGCCAAACACATAATAAGTGCTGCTACAGCCAAGCCTTCTCCTATAAGAACAGCTTGTTTAAAATCTATATCCTTTAATATATAGGTTGGCATTACTAACATTACCGCTGCGGCTGCAACACCAACCAAAAATGTAAAATTAGAAATGTATAAACCCCAACTAACACTATCTGTCATCCCGGTAACACTTAAGCCCTCTTCTATTTGAATGGAATAACAATACATTCCTACCAACATAACAAAGGTTAAAAATGCCATCCATAAATGATAGATTTTCGTACCCTGAGTAATAGCATCAAAACTATCTACTACCAAACTTTTAAAAACTCTTATTGTTTCCATTCAATTTTACTTTGCCAGATTCTTACACCCCTTAATCCATGAAATACCAAAATTTAGGTTCGGTACCTAAATCTTCTTTAAGTCTAAATACTTTCTTATTTTCTAACACCCATCGTAGAGTACTATCTGGATCTAATAAATTTCCAAAAATTCTTGCTCCTGTTGGGCAAGCTTCAACACAGGCTGGGTTCTGCCCTGCTCTAGAACGCTGTACGCAAAAAGTACATTTCTCCATTACGCCTTTTTTCCGCATCCGATTGCCTAAATAATGTTGGTTTTTATTTACCTCTTCTTCTGGAACTTCTGGCGTGCTCCAATTAAATCTTCTGCCATCATAAGGGCATGCCGCCATACAATAACGGCAACCAACACACCAATCGTAATCTATAACTACCAATCCATCTTCTTCTCTCCAAGTTGCATTTACAGGACAAACTTCTACACAAGGTGGATTATCGCAATGAAAACACTGTGTTCCCATATAAAAATGTCCTTCTGCTGGTACTTCGTGGTAATAATTATCATCTGCTTCGTTGAAATTAAACCCTTTACCATCTTTCATTTCGTGAATACGGATGTATTGCATTTCTGAATTTCGGTCTTGGTTATTTTCTTCTACACATGCACTAACACAATCCATATACCCTTGGCACTTGGAAATATTAAAAGCATAACCAAACAACACATCTTTTTTAGCATTTTCAGAAGAAATATTAATAGCCTTTCCTGTCCGTAATTGGTAAGAACGAACTAAACGATCTACCGTATCCTTTTTCTCCTCATTAGTCATTAATTTATAATTTCCCTTAAATTGCTCTTCCCAATCTATCTGTGCTTTCTCTTTGGTTTCATCGCCCGCCAACATACTACAAGAAGTACTTACGGCACCAGCTCCAATAGCCAAACTTGCCGTTAATTGTTTAAACGCAGATCTTCTGTCCATTTTCACGTCAAAAACCTGTTCAAATCCATCCTTAGGTTTTTCTTTAACAACAGGATTGTGAGAGCCACAGTCTCCAGATGTTTTACCACATCCGCAAGAACCAGAATTCTGCTTTTTAGTGCTATTTAAGTTTAAAGAAAACCACTTCTTTTTATTTTCGCTCATACCTAACTTTTATTATACCCAACCAAATCTGGAGTACTATTTTCTTTCTATTGCTTTTTGAGAATTATACCTAACCGGCCATTTTGATGCAATATGTGGGTCATGTGGATCATGACAATTTACACATGTCATTGCAGCTCTCGGTGGCGCCCAACCACCAATTCGTTTGCCATGCGCTCCTCCTTTCCAGTCATCAAACTGTTTGGTGTGGCATTGGCTACATAAATTATAACTGTTATTAAAATCGATTGCGTTCCCCGTTAATGATTTTAAATTATCCATACTGCTTCCATCGTGACAAGTAATACAATTCAATGTATTTTCATTTGCGTGAACCAACGTAATATCCCAATGTGCTTTTTTTACTGTACCATCCATTTTTAGCGTTTTTAAAGGCCTTAAATGACATTCTGTACAGTTAAAGGATTTTATCTGACTCTTACGTTCCGGGATTAAAAATGTATCATCTCCTTCGGTAATTTCCATCAATTTTATATCACCCAAATAATTTTCTGAAGAAACTGAGACTCCATGATAATTCTTGCTTTCGGCCTCTATTTTATCCATTATGGTATGGTACTCTGGACCATGATCTTTACAAGAAAAAAAAACCAACACAAAAAAGAGGGCATATCCTACTATATATATATTACTGCGCATATTCATACCTTAATTAGCTCTTATAAATATTCCAATCTCCTTAATCTCTTTCTTCTTTGGAACATGACATTGCCTGCAATTAACCCGTTCAGGATGTGTTACCCTTATTTCTCTTGGAGCGCTTACACCAGCATGACATGACAAGCAATTTTCTCGCATTTGCAATCCATGTGGAATCATAGGCGGACTACCTAGTAAAGCGTTATTAACCCCAACTTTTGGAGGCATCATTTTGTAAAAATAATTATCTTTAAAAAGTTTTGTTGTTTTAACGGTTACATGGCATTGTCTACAATTCACCATTTCTGGATGTGGTGTAACAGGTGCATAAGCGCTATATTTTGCTGCAAAACCACCATTCTCATGGCATTTTAAACAATTATTTCCTCCAATATTTCCTTCTTCAATAACTGGGTGGGGAATACTTGGCGGTGCTCCAGGAAATGCTCTGTTGTTATAATAGGTTGCAAGAGATCTTTGGTGCATAGGATCTATTGGCATATTTGCATAATTTAAAGCGTGCTTAGAACGCTCAAAAACCTTGCTTTCTTCTGGTAAGTGATAGATGTTTCCAGATTTTTCAATAGGAATATAAGCCTCTTCCAGTCCCTTTTGATAGCTGAAATTCCAAATAATTATGAATGCTATAAACAGAAGAACAAATAATGAAATGATGCCTAGTCTTTTTTTCATAACCTATACTTTTTCAACTTTAACAGCGCATTTTTTATAATCCGGTTCTTTAGATATTGGACAAAATGCATCTAAGGTCACGTCGTTAATCATCATGTTTTCATCAAAAAACGGAACAAATACTTGCCCTTTAGTTGGTAAACCTCTTTCGTTTATAGAAGCTGGCAAAATACAAGACCCTCTACGCGAAATAACTTTTACTTTTTCTCCATTTCTTATATTGAGTTTTGTAGCATCCTCTGGATGAAATTCCACATAAGCATGTGGCATTGCTTTGTGTAATACAGGAATTCTTCTGGTCATAGATCCAGTATGCCAATGTTCTATAACTCGGCCTGTATTTAACCAAAAAGGATATTCATTATCGGGTACTTCTGGTGCAGGTTCATAAGGTCTTTGCCATATAACTGCTTTACCATCTGGTTTCCCATAAAAATGAAAATCTTTACCATTATCACAGGCAGGATCATACTCCGCATTAAAGCGCCACTGCGTAGATTTTCCATCAACATAAGGCCATATTGCACCAGATTCTTTTTTCAAAACTTCTAACGGAGCCATACCATGTTTTTTTCCTTCGTGAAATTGTCGGTATTCATTATAAATTTCTTCCACATGATTTTCCTTACTATATGGAAATAAATCTCCAAAGCCCATGCGTTTCGCTACTTCTATAAACATCCAAGCATCATCTGTTGTTTCTCCCGGGCCTTCTACCATCTTATCCCAATGCTGTGTTCTTCGTTCTGAATTTCCATACAATCCAGATTTTTCAATATGCCAAGTTGCGGGTAAAATAACATCGGCAACATCTGAAGTTGGTGTAGGGAATACATCAGAAACAACAACAAAACAAGAGTCTTTTTGCATAGCTGGTCTATACCTACTTGTTTTTGGCAAAGAAACTAGAGGGTTGGTCGCCTGTGTCCATATAAATTTAATGTCCCCTCGATCCACTGCCCTAAACATTTCTGTTGCGTGGTAGGTTGGTTTTGATGGAATTCGCTCATAAGGAACTTTCCATATTTTCGCCGCTTTTCTTCTATGTTTTTCATTAGTAACGACCCCTTTTGGAAGCTTGTGTGTAAAGGTTCCAACTTCTCTAGCGGTACCACAAGCCGAGGGTTGGCCTGTTAAAGAAAATGGGCCATTCCCAGGTTGTGAAATTTTCCCCGTTAATAAATGAATATTATACACTAAATTATTTATCCAGGTGCCACGAGTATGCTGGTTCATACCCATACACCAATAAGAAACCACCTTTTTATTTGGATCTCCGTAAATTGCTGCTAAATATTTTATGTCTTTAACAGACACCTTGGAATATTTGGCAACTTTCTCTGGAGAATAATCTTCTAAAAACACTTTGTAATCTTCAAAGGAAATTTTAGTTGGTTTATCCTTAAACTTATATTTATCTTCTAAACCATAACCCATATTGGTTAGACCCTTATTAAAATTACAATGGTTTTCTACAAAAGATTTATTTACCCAACCATTATTTACAATCTCATAACAAATAGCATTTGCTACAGCCAAATCTGTCTGTGGTTCAAACAATATAGACCTGTCAGAAGCCATGCTAGATCTTGTTGTACGTGTTGCAAAATCAATAATTTTCGCCCCTCTTCTATTTTTTTGCTCCAACATTCTAGAAAATAATACTGGATGCATTTCTGCCATATTATTTCCCCAGGTAATAAAGTAATCCGCATAATCAATATCTTCATAACAACCCATTGGTTCATCTGCTCCAAAAGTTGTTAAAAAGCCCGTAACAGCACTAGCCATACATAACCTAGCATTACAGTCTAAATTGTTTGTGCCAATAGCTCCCTTCATAAATTTTGATGCAACATACCCTTCAGGAATTGTAGATTGCCCAGAGGTGTACATTGCAACGGAATCCTTACCATGTTTCTCAATGGTTTCTGTCATCTTATTCGCTACCAAGTCTAAGGCCTCGCTAATTGGTGTTTGCACATACTTTCCGTTTTTCTTCACCAATGCATGCGTTAATCTATCCTTAGATTCTATACACATTATTTGGTGGTATCCTTTTACACAAAGTAATCCTTTATTAACGGAGCATAAAGGGTCTCCTTTAACTGCAACTGCTTTACCTTCTTTTACCCCAACCAAAATACCACAACCTACACCACAAAATCTACAAGGTCCTTTTTTCCAATCTATATCATCCCCTTTTGGCATATTCCTTTCCTGTTCCTCAGCAAACACTATTCCTGGAAACATCGCCGCCGCCGCCGTCATAGCAGAAACCACTGCCATTTTTTTTATAAAACTTCGTCTGTTTGTTAAAGAGTTATACATATATATTATTAATTTTTCGGTGTATTAAATCCAGAAACCAAAGTCAGTAACTTTAATACTTTTATAATTTCTATTTTTTCTTTTATGTTTTCGTCTTCAAATTGCGTTTCCGTATCGGTAACAACAATTAATAAATCTTTGTTTTCTGCCGGAATAACTTCACTCACACCAATAGCGATTAAAGCATCTCGTAATTCTGATTTCTTCCCTTCTTGAGGATAAGCCAAATAACTTTTTATAGGCATAAAAAAATTCTTAAAATTAAAGTCACAAGCTCAAAAAAATTGGAAAGAAAAAACCTGACAAATGTCATGTTTACAATGATTTACAATGATTCTAAATAGTATTTACTGATAAATATCCTATTCTGAAAAGATAAATTTTCGCTATATTTGCTAGGGTATAACGAAATTAATTTACATTAGAAATGATAAGTGTAAACGAAGCCATACAATTTGTAGAGAACAATAGCTCGGTAGGAGAAAAAAAGAACCTTTTCTTAATAGATGCATTAAATCACATTCTTTCAAAGGATATAATTTCTCCTATGAACATGCCCCCTTTTAGACAGTCGGCAATGGATGGTTATGCGCTTCATATACAAAAATCAGGCACTTACACTATTATAGATGAAGTAAAGGCTGGTGACGGACATCACCCTACTTTAAATAAAGGAGAGGCAGTCCGTATTTTTACGGGTGCAGCGGTTCCAGACTCCGCCAATGCGGTAGTAATGCAAGAAAAAGTAACTGTGGTTGGAAGTGAGCTATCTCTTCAAAAACCCGTTCTTCAGGAAGAGAATATTCGAAAATTAGGAGAACAGGCACAAAAGGGAGCCATTGCTTTAAGAAAAGGAACAAAATTAACACCAGCAGGAATAGGATATCTTGGTTCCTTAGGTATTACAAAAGTTGAAGTTTATAAAAAACCAACAATAGCAATTGTTACCACAGGAAATGAACTCACCGAACCCGGCAAACCTTTGGAATATGGAAAAATATACGAAAGTAATTCCATCATGTTGGCAAGTGTATTAAATACACTTGGTTTCTTAGACTATAGCATTCATAAGGTAGCAGACAATTATCAAGATACGCGGACCTTATTGAGGGACGTTATAAGTTCCAATAATATGGTCATTGTAACTGGTGGCATTTCTGTTGGAGATTATGATTTTGTTGGAAAAGCACTAGAAGAAATTATGGTTGAACAAATCTTTTATAAGGTGAAACAAAAACCTGGAAAACCATTGTTTTTCGGAAAAAAAGAAAATACACATATTTTTGCATTGCCAGGGAATCCCGCTGCTGCACTTAGTTGTTTTTATCTTTATGTATATCCTTCTTTACAGATATTATCTGGAAAACTCGATTTTTCTTTGCCTAGAGTAAAGGCAAAATCACTAACCGAATATACTAGAAAAGGAGATCGGGCTCATTTTTTAAAAGCATTTCTATTAAATAACGAAGTACAAATTCTCGATGGTCAGAGTTCATCTATGTTACAAACCTTTGCTCTTGCCAATGTCTTGGTACATGTGCCCGAAGAAATAGAGCATATAAAAATTGGTGATACCATTGAAGTTATATGCCTCCCTAATTAATGTAATCATGGAGTACAAAATTAAAAGTAGAATCTGGATTGAAGTCGGCGATAATGTATTGCTAGGTGATGGTAGGGTTCAATTATTAAAAGCAATTATAGAAACAGGTTCTTTATCTAAGGCTGCCAAAAGTTTAGAAATGTCGTATAAAAAAGCCTGGAAATTAATTGATGCAGTAAATAAATCAGCAGAAACACCTGTTGTTTCTATGAGTATCGGAGGAAAAAATGGCGGTGGCGCAATAGTAACAGATTATGGAAAAGAGCTAATAACAGCATTTGAAACTATTAATAAAAACTGTTGGAAATTCTTAGATACACAAACAAATACATTGCCTAAAAGCAATATTTAGATAGAAATAAATGCAGGTAAAAAAGAACATAACTGGAATTATACTCGCTGGGGGCAAAAGCACTCGTATGGGCAGCGACAAAGGTTTTGTTTGCTATAAAAACATTCCTTTTATAGAACATATTATAGCCGTATTAAAACCGTTTGTGGCAGAAATTATAATTGTAAGCAACAATGCGGCATACGATGTATTTAAGCAAAAACGTGTTAACGACCTTATAGAAAATTCAGGCCCTTTGGCTGGTTTATATAGCGGATTACACCATTCAAAAACTGAAAACAATTTAGTGTTAAGTTGTGATATTCCGTTAATAAATAATGCTGTTTTAGAAGTCCTTGTTGCACAAAAAAACACGGACATAGATGTTGTTATGGTAGAAAGCGAAGGAAAAACTATGCCGCTTATTGCTTTGTATAAAAAGCATTGTATGTACACCTTTAAAAAACTTTTAGAACAGGATGAAAGACGAATGCGATTTGCAGTAAACCAACTCAAATCAAAAACTATAATCTTAGAAAATAACTTAGAAAAATACACTGCAAATATTAATACAAAAGAGGGAATCAATTTTTTGAATACGATTTAACATTAGACATTATGCACTTAACTATTAAATATTTCGGAATGCTAACGGAGATTACGCAATGCGATGAAGAGACATTTGCATTTACACAAAATACCGTTTTAGAACTTCTAAATTCACTTTTTATAAAATACCCATTACTTAAAGACAAAGATTTTCAAGTAGCCCTAAATAATGAACTAGTGCCTATAGAAAGTGAAATTTCTAGTACAGAAATAGCATTATTGCCCCCTTTTGCAGGAGGATAAAATTAGAAAGAATGAAAGAACACAACGTAAAAAATATATTTAAAGAAGGGCCTATAGCATCCGAATTTATTGGGAATGCCATAGCAAAACACCAATCAAAAATAACTATAGGTGCACATACTATTTTCTTAGGGCAAGTACGCGCAGATACTATAGACAAAAAGAATGTATCTGCAATAGAGTACACTGCTTATGAAACTATGGCAAATAAAAAATTTCATGAAGTTAGGGAAGCAGCTTTCGCAAAATTCAACCTAACATGCATGCATGTTTACCATAGCTTGGGCATTGTTAAAGCAGGAGAAATATGTTTGTTTGTTTTTGTATCCGCCACAAGAAGAAAAGAAGTTTTTGCTGCAATTGAATATGTTGTAAATGAAATAAAGGCTAAAGTCCCCATTTTTGGAAAAGAAGTATTTGAGGATGAAACACATCAATGGAAAAAAAATGTTTAACAGATGTTAAATTGTTTATCTGTTGAATTGTCCCTTAATAGTAGTCGTAGAACATATAAACAACTTTTACTATGTCGTATCAATTTTCTTTTGAAAAATTAACTGTTTGGCAAGACTCAAAAGAGTTGGTTAAAATGATTTATCAAATTACCAAAGGGTTTCCAAATGATGAAAAATTTGGCCTAACAAATCAACTAAGAAGAGCGTCAATATCGATTGCATCAAATTTAGCAGAAGGAACCTCTAGAAGAACAAATAAAGACAAAGCTCATTTTACAACCATGTCTTATAGTTCCTTAATGGAAGTTTTAAACCAATTAATTATTGTCAAAGAATTAAACCTTTTAAAAGAGGGTGATTACATCAATATTCGCGAGCAGATTGTAAAAATTTCGAATAAATTGAACGCATTAAGAAAAACGCAAACAGATTAAAACACAACAACAGTTACACAATTAAACGTATTAACGGTTATACAATATACATGGTAGACATAACACATAAATCCAACACCCTTAGAATAGCAACTGCACAAGCAGTAGTAAAGGTTAGTTCTCAGGATACAATCACAGCTATTGAAAACAAAACAGTTCCTAAGGGAGATGTTTTTGCAATGAGTAAAGCAGCTGGACTTTTAGGTGTGAAAAAAACACCAGAAATTCTACCAGATTGCCATCCGTTACCAATAGAATATACGGGAATAGATTACGAAATTAATGGTCTGGAAATTACGGTATTGGTAACTATAAAAACCATTTATAAAACAGGTGTGGAAGTAGAAGCCATGCACGGGGCAAGTATTGTTGCGCTTAACATGTACGATATGTTAAAGCCTATAGATAAAGGAATTGAAATACATCATATTAAACTATTACAGAAAAAAGGGGGCAAATCTGACTTTAAAGACAGCTTTAGAAAAGATATTACAGCTGCGGTAATTGTTTGTTCCGATACTATTTCAGCCGGACAAAAAGAGGATAAAGCAGGGAAAGCAATTATAAAGAAACTAGAAGAATGTGATGTTGCTATTTTGTACTACATCATTATCCCAGATGAGATTGCTATTATTCAGGAAAAAGCAAAATACTACCAAGAAAAAGGCATCGATCTAATAATTTATACTGGCGGAACTGGCTTGTCTAAAAGAGATATTACTCCAGAAGCATTAAAACCATTGTTAGACAGAAATATTCCAGGTATTGAAGAGGCAATTCGCAATTACGGACAAAATAGAACGCCATATTCTATGCTCTCAAGAAGTGTCGCTGGAACATACAAAGACAGCTTAGTATTAGCTTTGCCAGGGTCAACAAATGGGGCAAGAGAATCTATGGATGCTATTTTTCCATCCGTATTACACGTTTTTAGAATTTTTAAAGGAGCTCGACATAACTAATGGAAAAAAACGCCAACATATTAACAGATACTTTTGGAAGGCAACACGCCTACTTGCGTATATCTCTTACAGAGCGTTGTAATTTACGCTGTACGTATTGTATGCCAGCCGCGGGAATACCACTTTCGCCAAAATCGCACTTAATGTCTGCAGAAGAAATAGTTACCATAGCCAAAACATTTGTCGCATATGGGGTAACCAAAATTCGCCTAACAGGAGGAGAGCCACTTGTTAGAAAAGATTTGCCATTAATACTAAAAAACTTAGCCACATTAGATGTTGAACTAGCAATAACAACAAATGCAATTACGGTAGACCGTTTTATTCCAGATTTTAAAGCCTGTGGGCTTAAACATATCAATGTTAGTTTAGATTCTTTAGATAAAAAGAAATTCCACGAAATAACACGAAGAGATTATTTTGAGCGAGTTTATAACAACATTTTACTTTTAATAGCAGAAGGATTTGAAGTTAAAATAAACGTAGTACTGATTAAAGGTTTTAACGACAATGAAATCTTAGATTTTATTGCAATGACAAAAGACCTCAACATAAATATTCGGTTTATAGAATTCATGCCTTTTGATGGTAATAAATGGGACTTAAAAAAAATGGTTTCCTATAAAGAAATCATGAAATGTGTTGGTCTTTCCTATTCCAAGGAATCTATTCTCCGTATTCAAGACGCTCCCAATGACACTTCTAAAAACTATCGTATAGCAGGATACAAGGGAACTTTCGCCATAATTTCTTCGGTCAGTAATCCTTTTTGTGATTCCTGTAATCGCTTGCGGCTTACGGCAAACGGACAACTAAAAAATTGTTTATTTTCTTCCTCAGAATCTGATTTACTTACCACACTTCGCGAAGGAAAATCAATTGAACCAATTATTCAAAAAGCAGTACTCGCAAAACTTAAAATCCGTGGAGGAATGGATACCTTAAAAAAACTGCAAGAACCTAAGTTACATTCCAAAAATAGGAGTATGATTGCCATTGGCGGATAGTATTAATTGCCTAACGTGACAATTTGAAAATATCTCAATTAGGTTATAAATCATAGTGTTGACTTGTTCCTGATTTTGTCATCCCTTTGCAAAAGGGATCCAAGTATAATGGTAGTAAATGGATTCCTGTCTTCACAGGAATGACAGTGCCGCCTATCGTAAAATTATTTCTTACCACAAACGACAACAATCTTCTCTTCAATATTTTTCTATGCTTTACTCTTTGTCACTGTAATCGCAATACTCTTAGATGCAGGTGTTTTTGCTGTATGCGCAAAATTATCTAAAGGAACCAGAACATTCGTTTCCGGAAAATAGGTTGCACAACAATTTCTAGGAATCGTATACACAACTACTTTAAAATTGTTTGCTTCTCTAAGAACACCATTAAATTCTGATTTTAAATGTACTATTTCATGATTTTTAAGTCCTCGTTCTTCCATATCCTGAGGGTTCATAAAAATAATTCTCCGCTCATTAAACACCCCACGATAGCGATCATCTAAACCATAAATAGTGGTATTAAACTGATCATGACTACGAATAGTCATCATAATTAATTCAGTCGGTTTAAGCTTCCAAGAAGGCATTTTATTTATAGAGAAGTTAGCCTTTCCTGTTTTGGTCTTAAAATCACCTTTTCTAGCTCCGTTAGGAAGGTAAAATCCAGATGGGTTTTTCAATCGTTTATTATAATTATCAAATCCAGCAACAACTTCTTCTATATCGGAACGAACCAAACCATAATCGGTAATGTATTTAGACCAACTCACTTTAGAACCTTCGTTAAGTGTTGCCATTGCAATTTGACATACAATAGCTACTTCACTCAATAATTTATCCGAACAAGGTTCCAAAATTCCTTTTGTTGCAGAAACTACGCCCATAGAATTTTCCACACTCTGAATTTGCACTCCTGTTTTTTGATAATCTTTTTCTGCTCTACCCAAACAAGGAAGTATTAATGCCTCCTTGCCTGTTACCAAATGAGAACGGTTTAATTTTGTACTCACATGCACCGTAAGATTACAATTTGAAAGTGCTTCTGCAGTATAATTGGTGTCTGGTGTTGCAGAAATAAAATTTCCACCCAAACCAATAAATACTTTTGCCTTTTTCTCATACATGGCTTTAATACAATCTATAACTGTAAACCCGTGTTTTGTGGTAGGTTTAAATCCGTATTTAGCTTCAATTTTATCCAAAAAAGCTTGTGGCGCTTCTTCCCAAATACCAACAGTTCTATCTCCTTGCACATTGGAATGCCCACGAACCGGACAAGTACCAGCTCCTTCTTTTGCAATGCTCCCTTTAAGTAATAAAAGGTTTACCATCTCCCTAATATTATCTACAGCATTCTGATGCTGGGTAAGTCCCATTGCCCAACAAATAATAATCTTATCATTTTTAAGAAGCAGGTCAAAAACCTCCAGAACAATTGCTTTAGAAACTCCAGATTTTTCCACACAATCTTCAAAATTGTATGTTTTTAAATTTTTGATAAAAGCCGCATAACCACTGGTGCTTTCTTCAATAAATTTTTTATCAAATACATTTCCCTCAGCTTCTTCTCGCTCCAATAATTTAAGTAGAATTGCCTTCATAAAAGCAACATCCCCATTAATGGTAACAGGCACATAAACATCTGCCATTGTTGTTCCGCCCGTAAGTAATTTTAAAGGACTTTGCGGGTTGGTGAATTTTATAAGTCCAGCTTCAGGAAGTGGATTTATTGCAATAATTTTACCGCCATTTTTTTTACACTTCTCCAAGGCTGTTAGCATTCTTGGATGATTGGTAGCAGGGTTTTGACCAACAACAAGAACAACCTCTGCCTTATACAAATCTTCTAAGGTTACAGAGCCTTTACCAATACCAAGTGTTTGCGTAAGTGCTTTTCCACTCGCTTCGTGACACATATTGGAACAATCAGGTAAATTTGCCGTTCCAAATTCGCGCACAAATAATTGGTACAAAAATGCTGCTTCGTTAGTACTTCTACCAGAGGTATAAAAAACAGCTTCATCTGGGTTTGCCAATGCATTTAAATGTGTACCTATTTTTTCAAAAGCAGCGTTCCAAGAAATTGGCACATAATGTGTTCCTCCTTCTTCTAGGAACATTGGCTCTGCAAGTCGTCCGGCTTTTCCAATTTCAAAATCGGACAATGCGGCAAGCTGATCTACACTATGCGAAGCAAAGTAATTAGTTCCTATAGTATTGCTCTGCGCCTCTTCTGCCATAGCTTTAAATCCGTTTTCGCAATACTCTCCCAAAAGAGAACGATCATCATCTGGATCGGGCCATGCACAACCAGGGCAATCAAATCCTTCTTTTTGGTTGATTTTTACAGATATTTTTAAAGCATCCTTAAGCTTCATATATTTATAAAGGTGACTAAACACAGACTTTATAGCACCAAAACCAACGCTATTTGTCGGTGGTTTTTTTGTAACAAGATTTTTAAAATCTTCCGGGGTGTTTGCTTTTTTAATTGCAGAGAAACTCATTCAATTAGCTTTAAGATGTGCAAAAATAATTTTGTTTTTGACTTTTACCAAATATCTCCTATTTTTTATTCAGACTTGATTAATAGTAATACAACGAGAAATTATTGTTTAAATTGAAAATATTATTTTAACTACTCCATTTTGTTTTAATTTCACAATTGAATTACTCCGTCTGAAAGATGTTTAGACAAAAAACTTACATAGTTTTTAGGGAGTGACATTGAAACCAACAAAATATCATGATTAGTGCAATTGTTTTACAAGAACTTCAATTTAAAGCAACACGAAGCAGTGGTGCAGGAGGGCAACACGTAAATAAGGTTTCCTCTAAAATTGAATTATTTTTCGATATTCCAAAATCAAGTGGCTTAACAGAAAATGAAAAAGAGCGACTTTACAAAAAACTAGTAAGTAAACTTACCAAGGAAAGTGTATTACTACTACAGTGTAGTGAAACTCGAAGTCAACATAAAAATAAAGAAATCGTAATTAAAAAATTTTTCAAACTGCTAAAAGAATCTTTAACAGTTCCTAAAAAAAGGAAAAAAACAAAACCATCAAGATCCGCAATTGAAAGACGTTTACAAAGCAAAAAAAGAGCCGCTTTAAAAAAGACGAATAGAGGAAAACCTAGTTTGGAATAAAAGCAAAAGGCCGCTCCGCTATAAGAAACAAAAACAAAGACTTGAGGGTAACTAACGGGAAAACAGAAATACATGTCATTATTACTTTTCAAAAATCAGAAGGATTCAAAGACTCTTAACTAGTATTAAAGAGGAATTCTCCTTTCATTTTCACGCAAGTATTGGATAATTAAACCCAATTTAGGATATCCCCATCCGATCCATTAGGCCACTTCCAAAATCTTAATTAGTTCCCCATTAAAACTAAAGGAATCTCCTTGTTGCTTTCCTAATAACAATTTTCCTATTGGTGTGTTTGCCGAAATACAATAAGCAGCAATACCATCTACTTTATACTCTCCGGCGGAAATACTTATAAAATAATTACTTTTTGATGTAAACACCAAACTACCCAAGCTACTGTTTTCTGAACGCACTTTAACCTGAACTTTAGATAACAACTCTCTCATTTTTTCTGCTTCTAGAAGTTGTTGTCCCAGTTTTTCGCGCTCTAATTGCAACATTGCTCTTCCTGTTTCATGCTTATCACCAGCACTACTTTTAGTTTCCGATGTAAGTGCCATTTGAATAGAAGCAATATTCTTGTGAATACGAGCTATTCGTTCGGCAACAAAAGTTTCACAATAAGTATATAGTTTTTCTTTCATCAATTTATTCCCATTAGTGGGTTTACTATTCCGACTCTTGTGTCGAATATAAAGGTTTAAATGTCTTCGACTGCGCTCAGACTGACATTTCCACCCTTAACTTAATGACATTCGTCTTCCTCTGAGGTTGTTTACTACAAAACAACGCAAAGGAATAACAAATTTAAATAGTAAAAAAACGAAACCTAAAATTACAATTTGTGTAGCAATCCTTATGCCTTTCCTGTGAAGACAGGAATCTATTTGCTATTTATCTGGATTCCTTTTTTCAAAGGAATGACAAAATCGGCGGTCTAGACAATATAGTATGTAACCGCATTGGTGCACTTTTTTACTGTTTTTGATACACCACATAAAAAACCGAAGCTAAAAATAACATTTGGAAAGCAACGCCTATGTCATTCCTGTGAAGGCAGGAATCTGTTTGCCACTGTACTTGAATCCCTTTCTTCAAAGGGATGACAAAATTGGGGATTTGAAATAATAGTAATTTTAGTATCTATACCCCGCAACCAAAGACTCTTTACAAAGACGTCGTCTCAATCAGAGCCCAATATTTAAATAATTCTGTTAAATGTTTTGTTTGTTGGTTTGATACACTCCCCGTGCTAGGTAGATTTTACTCCGCCAAAAGGTTTAGGGTTTCGAAAGACATAATAGTTGTATTTTAACATCTTTTTTCTGCCAAACAACACAAAAAGGATTTTCATCTAATTTTCCTTTAACGGCTTTCCATGTTGTAGCAATACTGGTAATACCTCTTCCTGTACTTTCTGTTTTTTCTATAATTTCACCAGTGGTGAGGATGTTTGTTGGCTCTCCATATTCCAATGATAGTTTTTCGCAAAATTCCTTAGAAACAACCTTCTCTAGAACTACACCAACTGTATGTACTACATCATTAGTGTCAGTGCGTAAATAAATATAACTATACTTAGCCCCTAAAAAACTTCCTTTTTCAGTTACAACATAATGTTCGCCAACATCACAGTATTTAGCATTGGAAATATTACTAATGTTTTGTTTTAAAAAAGATGCTAAATCTATTTCTTGATTATTCAAGTTCCCCATTGGTATATATAAAAAAGATATAAGTAGTAATTTATAAATCATGATTTAATCGCAGTTTCCTGTCCCTTTTAAAT
>JAZGEQ010000037.1:0-85076 GCA_036478775.1 Cellulophaga sp. | reverse complement strand
TCAAAGTTCTAGCAGAACTTACCAAAGGAAACTATTCTAAAAGACAAATTGCATTAACTTACGGGATACAATCCAGTACGATCAACGTATGGATTAAAAAGTATGATCGTAAAGATTTAATGAACACCCGTGTAACCGTGTAAACAGACGATGAATTATCCCGTATTAAAGCCCTTCAGAAAGAACTAAAACAATTGAAAGACCTCCTTATCAAAAAGGACCTCGAAAAGCTTGTAAACGACAGTTATCTTGAAGTTGCTGCTGAAAACTTAGGATATAAAGATGTGCAAGAATTAAAAAAAAACTTAAACATCGAACCCTAATGAAAATAGCACCGATTAATAGAAAAGACAGACTGTTCAATATCGAGACTATTTGTAATGCTTTCTCTTTAAAAAGAGATGCCTATTACAAATTCCATAAACGTTATCTAGTTAAAAAAGAGGTAGAACAAATCGTTGTTAATCTTGTTCGAAAAAGCAGAAGAATTCTGCCCAGAGAAGGCACTAGGAAACTGATGAAGTCGCTACATAAAGACTTTCAAAAACAACAGCTGAAAATAGGTAGAGATAGGCTATTCCGTATCTTGAGAGAAAATGAATTGCTCGTTAGAAGAAAAAAATATTCTTCTAGAACTACCAATTCATATCACAGGTTCTACAAGTACAACAACATCATAAAGAACTTAAAAATCAATAGGCCTAATCAAGTTTGGGCCTCGGATATCTCCTATATCAGAACCATAAAAAGATTCTGCTACCTAGCCTTGATTACAGACATGTATTCAAGAAAAATCGTAGGCTAGACCTTAGTGATAGTCTGGAACTAAAAGGATGTGTCAGGGCGCTCAATAAAACAATTTACAATGCTAAAAACACCAAACAGCTTATTCATCATTCGGACAGAGGTATTCAATACTGTAGTAATATTTATACTCAAATTTTAAAAAGAAAAAAAATAGAAATAAGTATGACCGAAGAAAATCATTGCTATGAAAACGCAATGGCGGAAAGAGTCAATGGAATACTCAAAGACGAATTCTATCTCGACCAGACCTTTACTAGCGTGGTTCACGCTAAAAAAGCAACAAAAAATGTAATCAAGTTGTATAACAATAAAAGATTACATTTATCTTTAGATTATAAAACACCTAATTACGTGCACCAAAATGCCGCTTAAATTTTAATATAAACCTGTAGCCGTATTTTAGGACGTGACATAAAAAAATCACGAATGAAAATAAAAACCCTTTTTACAATTACCCTTGCAACATTATTAATCATTTCTTGCTCATCAGATGATAATGATATTCTTGAATCAATAACATATCCTTCATTTGGTTCTGAAATAGAAGTAACCATTAATGGTTTATCATTTGATGCTATGGAACCATTTGTGTCGCCTGATGGCAACTATCTGTTCTTTAATAATATCAATGATGGTATAAATACAAAACTATATTATGCTACTAAAATTAATGATTCAGCCTTTAATTATGTAGGAGAATTAACAGGAACAAACCAAACAGCAACACCTCATTTAGATGCTGTTGCTGATATGGATATTAATGGGGATTTTTATTGGACATCAACAAGAAATTATCATACTGAATTGAATAATCTCTTTCACGGAACATTTAGTGCAGGAAATGTTATTGACATTGAAAGAGTACAAGGAGATTTTAATATGAATATTCCTGGTTGGCTTATAATGGATCACGGAATAAGTTTAGATGGACAATTTTTATACTTCAATAATGCAAGATTTGATGATGTAAACTGTCAAGGTCCTTGTGAAACTACATTAGGAGTTGCTCAAAAAAACAATGATTCAACATTTAGCACACTTTCAAATTCTATATCAATCTTACAAAACGTTAATAACGCAAATTATATTTATTACGCACCTTGTATAAGTAGCGATAATTTGGAATTGTACTTCACAAGATATGTAAAAGGAGAGATTACTTCAAGTACAGTTTTTGAAATATGTGTAGCGGTTAGAAGTAATTCTTTATCAGAATTTTCAATTCCAAAAGTTTTGTTTTTAGAAACTATTTCAAATTTAATAGAAGCACCTACGCTAACAGTAGATAAAAACATTATCTATTATCATCGAAAAACTTCTGGTTTACATAAAATAATAATGAGATATCGAAATCCATAATAAAATAGTAATATCAAAATAAAAACTACTGCCAACAAAGGTAATCGTTGCACAACGCTATAAATTTTTACTAAATTTTAAGTCATAAGCCCTTTTTAGGGCTTTTTTTTAGCTTGCTAGTAATAAATTATATAAAAATTAAAAGGAATATAAAAGCTCAATATTGATTGTAAGACAATGATTTTTTGAGTACAATAAAAACGTAGTGCTTTTGCTCTACTTACTACCCTTTTTTGTGTGAATTTTAAGTATTTCTTTAAATTATAGGCCATCGCTGCCATATGCATAACCTTATTGGCTTGCTTTATACCTAGGGTATTTATCTTTCGCATTCCCATAAACTGGGTTAAGGTTCCAAAAACAAGCTCTACAGTACTCTGTCGTTTGCCTTTCATATACCTGCCTTGCGAGCTGCTCACTCTAGCTATATTGCGCTCATATTCTTCTCGGTAATACGTTACACTAAACTTCTTCTCCTTGGCTGATTTTCCTAAACATTGTTTTAATCTATTTTCCATTATTCAAATTTTTAAGCTATAACTCTCTTTATCATCTTTGCTCGCGTTTGATTCGATCTCTTTAATTTGGATCTAGGTACTGTTCAGATTCTAAGAAAATTATAGAAGGGTGGGATTTCTATGAAACGATATCAATTTTATGTATCTAGCCCAAAACTCGCTATCCCTTCTATTTTTAGCTCTTGTTATTTTCTAAACTAATGTTTTTAATATAGTACTTTAAGAAGTGTCCTTAATCTATGAAACGATATCAATTATATTGTATCTAGCCAAACCTCTAAATCACTTCTATTTATACATACCTTTATTAATCTAAATATCTTACCTTCAATTTATAAAACAAACATACGAGGCACTGTGTTAAAAAACCAGGTTTTTCTAAACGTTGTAAAATATTTGAGAACTACTCCGAATAATGAGCCTTCCATATTTAAAAAAGGAGACTATTGAATTAGTTTTTTTTTATGTTTTAGTTAAGTTTTAACTATATGTTATTTAACAGCAATTGAAATAAAATAAAGTTAGTTTTAAGTTGCTTAAAAATAACTAGTTATGAACATACAAGTAAAAATAAAAACTTATTTAACATACAATTAGATTATTTAAAATCTGAATTAAAAACAGATATAATTCCAGTTCTAAATTTAGATTACGCCAAAATAGGCTTAAGTTTTTCTTATTTAAAACAAATTTATATTGAAAATAAATTTTCGATTCATTTGGGTGTACAATCATATAGCAATGTATCTATATATTCTAAAAGTAATAATCATAGATTTATAATCAATCAATCATTTGGAGTAGCTAGTCAATTCACTTATCAAGTGAACGGGAAGCAAACCCTGTTTTCCAAACTAGTAATTCCTATGGTATTATTCAGAATTACAGATTCTAATGCAGCTATACATTCGTTAAATCGTTATCAGAGCGTATTATGGAATATAGGATACAACTATTCACTTTCTAATCACCTCGATATGAAACTCAGCTATTATTTTAATTATGATAGATTACAAATTCCAAACGCTTTTCGAGAGATTCAATATCAATTAAACTTAGGAATTAATTACAAATTCTAAATAAATCATGAAACACATAAAAACTATTTCTTTCATATTTGTTATGATATTAATCTCTTGTACTTACGCCTTAATTGGTGATAAAGGAAAATTGGATGAAAACATCTACTTAGACTATCAAACAAAAACAGATTTAGAATTGCCTTTTGAGGAAGAATGGTATATATCTGTTGGAGGAAGAACACATTTAGAAGGAGGCCACCATTTTATTACTCGTGGTTCTGGTCAAAGATACGCGTATGACATTGCTAAAGTAGTAGATGGAAGTTTTTTTTCTGGAGATGGAAACACAAATGAGGATACTTATACTTTTGGAGCGCGTTTAAATGCTCCTGGAAATGGAAAAATAATAGCAATAGAAAATAATATTGAAGATAATACTAGACCGGGTATCATTAATGATAGTAACCTTGCAGATAATTATATTATGATAGACCATTTAAATGGTGAATATTCTATGATGGCACATTTTAAAAAGGGTACAATAATAGTTTCTGTTGGAGATACTGTTACCAAAGGACAAGAAGTTGGTAAAGCAGGAAATAGTGGAAACTCTACTGGTCCACATTTACACTATCATATACAGAGTACACCACATTATCTTGACGGAATTGGACTTCCCGCACAATTTAAAAACTACTATGTAGATGACCTTTTAATAAAAAGAGGCGAACCTGTTCGTAACCAAACCATAAGAAAAAATTAAAACATTTTACAAGTAGTTATATTCTTACTTGTCATATTTAAATCAAAACATTTTTGCATATATAATATTTTATATTAATATATTATATAAATCATATACGATATATTATATTTGTAATTATGTTGAAAAAAATCATTTTTAAAGATGAGGTCAAAAAAATCCTCTTAGAGCATATCCTTACAGGTAACATAAAACCAGGAGAACACATTTCGCTTCCTACAATAGCTAAAGAACTAGAGTTAAGTGTGACACCAATTCGTGAGGCCTTAACCCAATTATCTGAAACTGGCATTATAAATTACATCGCCAACAGGGGCTTTTTTGTTATTGAACTGTCTATAAAAGAAGCTAAAGAGATTTATGACTTGATGGCAGTTCTAGAAGGTAATGCTGTAAAAAAATCATCTTACAATAGTCAGCAATTAGAAGAGTTGAAAATCATCAATTCAGCATTTGTAAAAGCTAAAACTGCCCTAGAAATGTTAGATTATGACAGGCAATTTCATCAAAAGCTTATTGAAACTTATACCAACGAGTCAACTATTAAAATAATTGAAAACTTAAGAGTAAGAATTAGTCTTTATGATTATGCATTTTGGAATGAAGACCAAAAAATGGCATCTATAGCGATGCATGAAAAAATAATTAGCCTCTTAACTTCTAATGACATTACATCTGCGGTAACTCTTGTAGAAGACAATTGGATACAAGGTGTTCAATACATTATCGATAAGCTTGAAAAAAAATAATCATACTATACCTTGGGTAAACAGTCCATTGGTAAAAAAATTAAACTTAAATTATGAAAAAACTACTGTATTTAACAATTAGCTTCGTTTTATTGTTTAGCTGTAAAAAGGAAGAAAAACAAACGCTTTCACCAGAAGTTCTAGAAATTAAAAACACATTACTAAGACAACTAGAACTATTTGATGCACCTGGTGTAGCCTTTGGGATGATTAAAAACGACACTATTGTCTATGCAGATGCACATGGCGTTAAAAGTCGTGATACAAAAGAACCTATGACAATCAGTTCTTTATTTCATATGGCATCTGTTTCTAAACCTTTTGTTGCAACAGCCATAGTTCTATTAATCGAGCAAGGAAAAATTGATTTAGATCAAAAACTAATCCATTACCTTCCATATTATACTATGGCAGACGAGCGGTATAAAGATATTACCATTAAGCATATGCTAACGCATACTTCTGGAATACCAAATATAGATGATTATGAATGGGATAAACCTCAGTACGATGATGGTGCCGTAGAACGCTATGCCAGGAGCCAAAAAGCCTTTAAACTAGATTTCAAGCCCGGAGAAAAATATAGTTACAGTAATCCTGCATTTGATATTCTATGCGATGTTATCGCAAAGGCCTCTGGGATGATGTTTGAAGATTACATGAAAAAAAACATTTTTGAACCTATTGGCATGAAGAATAGTACTTTTTTTAAACCTGAAGTACCAAAAAATTTGGCAACACAACCTCATGTATTAGGAGATAGCTTACAAATAGTGGTTAGTAAAATATATCCTTACAATAGAAGACATGCAGGAAGTTCTACCTTACATTCTAATATTGAGGATATGCTATTGTGGTCGAGAGTATATTTAAATAAAGGAAGCATTAATGGTAAACAAATTTTCAGCAAGGAGTCTTATGAGTTATTGACAAGTGTTCATTCTCCAGAAGGTCAAAAAAAAGTATGCTTAAGCTGGTTTTTAGGCAGAATAAATAATTCAGAAATATATAACCATTCAGGACAAGACACAGGCTATAAAACTTTCTTTGGTTTTATGCCAGAGAAAAAAGCGGCAGTTGTTATGATAACCAATACAGACAAGTTTTGGGTCACAAACAATGCAGCTAGTATACTAAAAAACGCTGTCTTTAGCGACTCCATTAGGTTAAAAGGACCTATTCACTACAAACTCAAAGACTATATCCTTAAAGATGGAATTGAAAAAGTGAAAGAAATCTACTATGCAGAAAAACAAAAAACGCCACAGGATTATACTTTTGAAAATGGTGATATAGATGACCTTGGCTATTGGTTGGTTGACAGAAATCATTTGAAAAAAGCATTAGATATATTTATGTTTAATACAGAATTACAACCAGAAGAAGCAGGATGGGTTGATAGTGTTGCTGATGGATATAAAGAAATGGATAGTATTGATTTGGCAATAAAGTGGTACAAAAAAGCACTTGAAATGAAACCCGATCAAGATTTCTCTAGAAATAAGCTAAATGAGTTACTAAAAATAAACTCTACTGAATAAAAAAAATGTTTTACAACAATGGTAACCGTTGCACAACGCTATAAAATTGCTTCTATTTTCACTTAACAAGACTTTTTCTTGGCCTTTTTAAAACTTACTAGTAACAAATTCTATAATAATGAAAGGGACTATACGCTCTTAAAATTGATTGTAAAGCAAGGAATTTTTGAATACAATAAAAGCGTAGTGCTTTTGCACCACACTTACCTCCTTTTTTTTTATGAATTTTAAGTATTTATTTAAATTATAGATCATGGCTGCCAGATGCATTACTTTATTTGCCCGTTTAATGCCTAGCGTGTTTATCTTTCGTAGGGTTAAGGTTCAAAAAACAGGTTCTACAGTACTCTGCCGTTTGCCTTTCATACACCTGCCTTGAGGGCTTTTTACTCTTGCTATATTGCGCTCATATTCAGATCGACAATAAGTAACACTAAACTTCTTCTCCTTGGCAGATTTCACTAAACATTGTTTAGCTATTGGGCAGCCTTTACATATAATGGAGGAACAACGGTATTCTTTCTTTTGTGTTCTTTCTGGTTATATACTTAAATTTATAGCTTTATTAATTAAAGCTAACTTAAGTTATACAAACACGTGGCGTAAACTATGTCCCTTTAACTTTGTAAACTATCTGCCTTAACGGGCATAGTGTAATAAACAATTAGAATTGATAATTTATAGGAGAAATTCGATTGTATTAATCTTAGCTGCTGTAGTAATATGAAAAAATACAGATAAAAAAATAAGAATACTTTTAACAATCCTAATTTTTTTATTGACTTTAAGCCTAATAGCTTGGATTATTGGGAAAGCATTATACTATAGCACACATTGATGCAATCGAGAAATTAAGAACTAAATTTCAAATATTACACAAGTGCCACGTGGCACTTTTTACTCGCACAGACTTAAAAAAAGAAAGCTCGTGAATGGACTTAACTTGGACGATTAGTGGCGGTTATGAGTAAGCCGTACGTTATTTGTTTCATGTGATACATTTTAAAAAAAACCACCAGTTGAAAACTGGCGGGAGCTATAAGTGGCACACCTACCCCAACCACCCCTCACGATCCAAACTACGATACTGAATAGCTTCTCCTATATGCGCTCCGTTTAACTCTAGCACTCCTTCTAAATCTGCTATAGTTCTGGCCACTTTTAATATTCTATCATAAGCACGAGCAGAAAGGTTTAAACGTTCCATGGCATTTTTCAATAATGTTTTGGAGGCTTCATCCAATTTACAAAACTCCCGAATTTGTTTGGTATTCATCTGCGCATTGTAATGTACGTTTTCAACCTTTTCAAATCGTTTTGTTTGTATATCTCTGGCTATTGTAACCCGCTCCCGAATCTTAATACTACTCTCCCCTTTCCGATCATCCGATAATTTCTCAAATGGTACTGGAGTTACTTCTACATGAATATCTATCCGATCTAATAATGGTCCTGATATTTTACTCAGGTAGCGTTGCATTTCTGCGGGAGAAGAAGTTACTGGTGCATCTGGATCATTAAAATATCCTCCTGGACTCGGATTCATACTTGCTACCAACATAAAACTACTTGGATAGGTCACCGAAAACCGAGCACGTGAAATTGTTATCTCCCTATCTTCCAAAGGTTGTCGCATTACTTCTAAAACGCCTCGTTTAAATTCTGGCAATTCGTCTAAAAATAAAACGCCATTGTGAGATAAGGAAATCTCTCCTGGTTGTGGGTATGATCCTCCTCCTACGAGTGCAACATCCGAAATTGTATGATGGGGACTCCGAAAAGGTCGCTGACAAATAAGTCCCATATTCTTTACTTTACCTACTACGGAGTGAATTTTGGTTGTTTCCAAAGCCTCGTATAGTGTCATTGGTGGCAGTATGGATGGTAATCGTTTTGCTAACATTGTCTTCCCAGAACCTGGTGGTCCTATTAAAATAATATTATGACCACCAGATGCAGCTATTTCCATACACCGCTTAATACTTTCTTGCCCTCTTACATCGGAAAAATCGAATTCTGGAAATTCCAAATTCTTATAAAATTCAACCCTAGTATCTACTATGGTTTGTGTTAATGCAATGTCTTTATCAAAAAAATCTATTACTTCCTTAATATTGTCTACACCATAAACTTCCAATCCACCAACAATTGCCGCTTCTTTTGCATTCTCCTTTGGAAGTATAAAACCTTTAAACCCTTCTTCTTGTGATTTAATTGCTATTGGCAAGGCTCCTTTTATAGGCTGTAAGCTTCCGTCTAAGGAAATTTCCCCCATTATTATATACTTTTCTATAGCTTCCGATTTTATCTGTCCAGATGCCGTTAGAATTCCTATTGCCAAGGTTAAATCATAGGCTGAACCTTCTTTTCGCATGTCAGCAGGCGCCATATTTATAGTTAACTTTTTCCCTGGAATTTTATAGCCATTATTCTGTAGTGCGGCAGCTATTCGGTAATTACTTTCCTTTATGGCATTGTCTGGTAATCCTACCAAATGATACCCAATTCCTTTATCTACATTTACTTCTACTGTTATCGTAGTCGCTTCCACACCAAAGACTGCACTTCCAAAAATTTTTGTAAGCATGTGGTTTATTTTATAAATGTGAAAATAGGTATTTAAAGTTAGGAAAAGAACAGCTAACCCAAATAAAAGACTAACAATCAATTAAATACATGCAAACATACTTCTTTAAAAAATGTAGTAATTTGAAAATATAGAAATCTATTTTATGTAGAAATATTATTCACGCTTAAAAAAATAAACTATGGTGCTACTATATTAATTCTCAGGATGTAATACCAGTACAGATTTTGCTGTTTTTACTATCTCTTCTTTATTTAGCATCATTTTCCGAAACTCCCCGTTTATATACATTTCCGCCTGATCTTCATAGTGAGTACTAAACGGGTTGCCTGATTGCCCTGTTGGCAAAATACTAATACTATTTTCAATGTCCGAAAAATCTATTATTCGCCTTGTAGATGGTCCTGAACTCACCTTATACAAACCTGTTTCATCGTAAGGAAAGGCTAGGTTATTAATCACTTCGCGCGTTCCTGACACAGGAAAAGGACCGACATTAAAAAACGACCGCAAAGATTCTATTTTTCCAATAGGGTGTCCGTGCTCTAAGGTATGTACTTTGTCCCATGTCCATTTTGAAGTGTCTGCACCAAATTCTTGTTCTAAAGAAACAAATGCTTCTACAAAAGAAAGGTGAATTATATCCTTATGGGTTTCTAGGGTATCTTTTGTAGCTATATTATCCCACCAAACAGATGTTTCTTTTGCTGCCATTGGTGCTATTACTCTTTTATGAAAATGAGTGGCTAAAAAATCTTTAAACAATTCTTCGTCCATTTCATCCTCAAAAGTGTTTTTTAGAAAATGATAAATCCATCTATGAAAAACAGTCGCTTCAATACTTTCTAGCGGATAATCGCCATCCCAAGCATTCAATATATCTAACATTTTGACTTGTGCATCTTCAAGCTTTTTTAAATCTACATTTTTAGCCAAATCAATGAGTATAGACGTATTTACTGATGATTTCTCATCGAGTATCATTTCACTTACAGACTTCTTATCCCAATCGTTCTTAGGTTCTAATAATTCTACTATTCGTTTTGCTCTATTCTCTGGCAAATAATATCCTGGATACAGCCGCCCATTTATAGAATCTGGCTGGTTGTTTGCCGAATACACATAATTCCAAGATGGATTTACAGCTTGTGGGTTCTCCGAAAAATCCAAATAACGTAAGTATTCTTGTTTTCCATCTTTTCCTTCTAATATAAATTTAGTATTCGTACTATCTGCCATCTGGTACAACTGCGCAGTTGCCCACCAAGCAATATTACCCTTTGCATCTCCATACATAATATTAAGTCCAGGAGCGTGTATTTTTGGTAAGGATTTTTGAAACTCTTCTATATCTTGAGCGTGACTCATACCATAAACGGCATCCATTAATTTATTCTCTACCCTCGTATATATCCATGACATTGCTACTGGTCTGTCTCCTGAAATCTGATTTGCTATTCCGTTTAAGACAGGACCATGAATCGTTGTTTTATAATTAAAATGGACATCCTCTTCATCCTTAACCTTAATTGTTTTAGAAACTTGTCCATAGGTTTTCCAACCATATTGTGAATTGTATTTTGTACTATCTGTTGGATGCTGCTCTTCATAGTAAAAATCAATATCATCATTCTCAAACATCGTAATTCCATAAGCCAAATTCTTATTATGACCTAGCATAGGAAAAGGCATTCCCCCAATATGATACCCATACATGGAATAGGTTGGTGTTTCTACATGTGCCTCATACCACACCGTAGGTTGTGAGTACCCAATATGCGGATCATTTGCTAAAATAACTTTTCCTTCTTTCGTTTTAGAAGGTGCAATTACCCAAGAATTACTACCTATAAATTGTGGCACGGGTAATTTATCCAAAGCATTAGACATTACTGCCACTATCTTATTTTGCACGAATGCTGTAGTATCCTTTGTGAAATTTTTAATAAACGTAGTATTTGGATCAACTGACACTTCTAAATCTTCTAAATATGCCATTCCTAACTTATCCCTAAGATTAGTTAGCAAAGGATCCGTTTTATGTGCCATAGCAAAACTAAATGCCATATAACCAGCAATATTATAGACGTCTTTAAAAACAAAAGCTTCTTTTTCTATTCCCGTTAAATAAAATTCTATTGGTGTTGGTCCTTCTTCTATAAACTGGTTAATTCCGTCTAAGTATGCCTGCGAAAGAGCTACCATTTGCCCTTCCATCTTTAGCTTTTTTACCGTTTTTATAGATGCCTCATCAATCCCTAACGCTAAAAAGAATTTATCAGTTTCTAATAAATCCTTACCAAAAACTTCAGAGAGACCTCCGCTTCCAATTCTTCTAAGCACTTCCATTTGCCAAAGACGGTCTTGCGCATGCACATACCCTAATGCTTTAAAAGCATCTGCTTCATTCTTTGCATAAATATGCGGAATTCCATAATTATCATAATGTACTTTTACCTCTTTTGAAAGTCCTACTAATTCTTTTTTTCCATCATAAGTTGGCTTTAACGAACTCACAAACAGCATTATTCCTATTATAAAAACCACTAGCACGGCTAAAACAACTAACAATATTTTTTTCAACTTCATCACTCTTTCAAATTAGACCTACTAAAGATAAGCTAATTTTTAACAAAATAAAAGCACCTAAAAAGGTGCTTTTATAATTATTTAAGAATATGTAAAATTAAAAATATGGTTTAATCAGGAAGTCAATCTATTATGAAAAATAAGTTTAAAACACTAGGACAATTTCTACTTTTATTTTAATAAATTTATTTGTTTTTAAAATTCACTAATCCATTTTCTAACCAAGTTTTATAGGAATCTCGATCTGTGTATTGAATAGGTGCACTTAAAATTTCTAATTCTGGACTTAACAATATATAATATGGTTGTGATGCGGCATTGAAATTAATGGTTTGAAATGTTCCCCATTTCTCCCCAATAGTTTCAATAGTTTTCACTCTCCCAGAATCGAATCTAAAATTGAATTGCTGCTCTACGGCCAATAACTTTCTATCGTCTATATAAAGTGATATTAAAACATAATCTTCTTTCAGCATTGGATAAATATCGGGCTCACTCCAAACATTTTCTTCCATCTTTCGGCAATTAACACAAGCCCAACCAGTAAAATCTAATAATATGGGTTTATTGGTTTCCTTAGCATATGCCAGTCCATCTTCAAAATTCTTAAAACAATTTATTCCTAAAGGACAGTCATTTTCTTGTTCTATTACACTGTAAAATTCAGGTGGTGGAAAACCACTCAATAATTTTAAAGGCGTAATTTTAAACACCCCCAACACCAAATAAACGGTAAAACCGAAACTTACCAATCCTACAAGCACCCTTGCTATAGACATTTTTTGTTTTGGACCATCATGTGGAAACTTAAACACCCTAAAAAGATATAGGGTTAATAAAACAAATAAAACAATCCACACGCCTAAGAAAATTTCTCTTTTAAATAAGCCCCATCCGCCTACTAAATCTGCATTGGATAAGAATTTAAAGGCCAATGCCAATTCTAAAAATCCTAGCACTACTTTTACTGTTGTCATCCACCCCCCAGACTTAGGAAGTGAATTTAACCATGCAGGAAAAAGTGCAAACAATGCAAACGGAAGTGCCAATGCGACTCCAAACCCTAACATTCCTGCAGATAAATTTGTTGCAACATCTCCTTCTGCTAATGCCGTACTTCCTAACAATCCTCCTAAAATTGGTCCTGTACAAGAAAAGGAGACTATTGCCAAAGTAACCGCCATAAAGAAGATTCCAATTACGCCACCTGCTTTTGTGGAGGCTGAATCCATTTTATTTGCCCAAGAATTTGGCAATGTTAATTCATAATATCCAAAAAAGGAAAATGCAAAAAAGACGAAAATGATAAAGAAACCTACATTTAACCAGATATTGGTTGCTATTGTATTTAGTATTTGCGAATCTACCGAGTCAAAAAGATGAAAAGGAATGCTCAATAGAAAATATATTAACACTATAAAGAAACCATATAGCAATGCATTTGTAATTCCTTTGGCTTTATTGGTAGATTGCTTGGTGAAAAATGAAACTGTTAGTGGTATCATAGGAAAAACACATGGTGTTAATAAGGCTATTAAACCACCTAAAAAACCTAATCCGAAAATTTTCCATATTCCAGAACCTCCACTATCCCTTGTTTCCTTGTCTTCTTTTAAGTACTCTTTATTCTTTAAATCTAACTGAAGCGCATTACCCAAAGTAGCACTCCTCTCATCAATCGTTTTCTCTTCTATCACCACAGCTTCTCCCTGCAAAGAAATTGTAAAATACTCCTCTTTATTCATACACAATTCCTTGCATATTTGATAGAATAAATTCACATTTACCTGAGACAACTCAGGCTTCAATACCTTAATTTTTTGCACAAACAAGGCGGTATCTTTAAAGAAAATCTCTTCCAATTCAAAGACATCGCTATACTCGGTTACAGTACCCGTCTCTATCGTCTTTCCTATTAATTCATAATCCTCCCCTACTTTCTCAAATGTAAATTCACTTGGTAAAGCGCCTCCATCTGGATAGTATTGCGAATAGACGTGCCAATCTTTTAAAAGGTTTCCTACGAATGAAATTTCATAAATAGAATCATTCAATTTTTCTACTTCATAGGACCATAAAGCTGGTTCGTCTTCCGTTTGAGAAAACCCTAGAGCTGTTGTAAAAAATAATACTAAAAGTAAAAAGTACTGTTTCATTTGGTAAGGGTGAATTTTAATATGTTTTCAGTTTTCTTGGTGATTTTAAACCGATCATCTACTCGTTTTCCAATAACCCAAACTATGGCAGTATCAGAACACAATACCCATTGTTTTTCCTTTGAAATAAGATCCAACTTCTCGTCTTTAAAAAATTTGGAAATGGTTTTTTTTCCATTCACTCCCATAGGATAAAAATAGTCTCCTTTTCTCCATTTTCTTACTTCTAATGGATACTTTAACGTTTTTTTATCTACATATAGTATCTCCTTAGATGTTTCTTGTATCTCGGATACTTCTTGTATGTTTAGAATAATTGGCTCATTAATCGATACTTCTTTTTTTTCTATATAAAACACTTCTGAAGTTTCTTCTTCTATTTTTTGCAGTAAAATATGTTCTCTATGCTTTACCAAACGATGTGTTCTTGACAACACTTCTTTTCCTGTAATGGCAGTTAAAAGAGATACTACATTTCCCAACTCTGTAAATCCATAGTCTTTAAACAATCCATATAAATACGGTTTTTGCGGTTGTAATTTTTCAAGCGCGGCTATTTCTATTTTAATATAGTTCTCTTCTTCCTTAAAAAGCATTTCTTTTATTGCTTTTAGATGGACTTTATTTAGAATAGCTGTTTCCTTTAAATAACTTTGTGTATGCTGAAAATTATCTGAAAAGGAAGGATGTAATTCTTTTAATAAAGGAACTATTTCATGTCTAATCTTATTTCGCAAATACTTAGTATCGGCATTACTCCCATCTTCTCTCCAGGCTAGTTTATGTGATTTTGCATAAGCTAGAATCTCCTTTCTAGAAAATTTAAGTAATGGTCGCGCTAAAGTTTTTGTTTTCTCTGGAATCCCTACTAATCCATCTATTCCAGTGCCTCTGGATAAATTAATTAAAAAAGTTTCCAAATTATCATCGGAATGATGTGCCGTAACAATGGCGCCTAAATTATGTTTTGTTACAATTTCTGAGAACCATGAATACCGTAAATCTCGTGCTGCTATCTGAACGGAAGTCTTGTATTCTTCTACATAGCTTTTTGTGTCAAAATGCGTTACATATATTGTCTTGTAGAGTTGTTTTGCTAAATCTCTAACAAACAACTCATCTTTTATGCTATCTTCTCCTCTAAGCTGAAAATTACAATGCGCTATGCTAAAATCTAATTTACACGCAACACATAAATGTGCCATAACCACGCTGTCTAACCCGCCACTACACGCCAACAAAAAGGCTTGGTTTTGTAAATTTTCAAACGTAGATTCTATATGTTTTCTAAATTCTTCTAGCACGCTGTAAAAATACTCAAACTTGGACTTTATACCAATTCTATATTATTTCTTAAAATAAAGAAAAACTTCCTAGGTGGATTATTGAACAGTGCAACACTTGCTAAAAAACCGTCTCTAATTCCTGTACAAAAAACCTAGTTGATTCGTTAATTTCGAAAAGAATTTTCTAAAACTTGCCGCATTGCCTTTGCTTTCAACAAGCATTCTTCATACTCTTTTTCTGGTATTGCCTTTGCCGTTATTGCACTACCTACTGAAAATGAAACATACTTTTTTGTCTCGTTATAAAGAATACTACGAATGATAACATTGAAATCAAAATTGTTTTCTGGAGTAAAATAACCAACTGTGCCACTATACAGTCCTCTTTTTGTGGCTTCTAATTCTTCAATTATTTTCATAGCTGAAATTTTAGGAGCTCCCGTCATGCTTCCCATAGGAAATGTCTCCTTTATAATTTCAACTGGACTCTTATTCTCCAAAACTTGCGCTGTTATTGTAGAAACCATCTGATGTACTTGTTCAAAAGCATACACCTTACAAAGCTCTTCTACTATGACACTCCCCTTTAGTGCGCTTTTTGATAAATCGTTTCGAACCAAATCAACAATCATAATGTTCTCGGCTCTCTCCTTTTCATCATTTCTCAAATTTGTTCTAAGATTTTCATCTTCGTCTTTATCAGAAGACCTTTTTGCTGTTCCCTTTATAGGCTGAGAAATAATCTTATTCCCTTCTTTTTTCAGATACCTTTCTGGCGTGGCCGAAAGTAGGTATTTATCCTGAATTTTTACATATGCTGCAAAGGGTGCTTTTGAAATTTTATTTAACTTTTGATAGGTAAGTACCGAATCTATGGTTGTTTCTTCTGCATAAAATTCTTGGCAAAAATTGGCTTCATATATATTGCCCCGATGAATATGGTCTAACATTTTTTGCACTTGCTTATAATATTCATCCTTAAAAATTCGCATTTTAATAGAGATAGCAGAGCCAGGTATCACTTCTGTTTTATCTTTTAAAAAGTTCTTGGAGAGGATTTCAAAATCTTCTTCTATTTCATCCGCTACCATATTTAAGTATACAAATTCAACGGTATCTCCTTTAATAAGTATAATTTTTTTTGGTTGAAAAAAATAGAGTGATGGAAAATTAAGGCCATCAAAATTATTCGATGATAATTGTTCTACATCATTTTTTAAATCATAAGATAAGTACCCGAAAATCCAATCTTTTATTCCAGATTGGTAGGTTGTTAAATCATGAAATGCATTTTCGGTATCCGTTACTATTGCCGTTAATCCATCTACAGCCAATACTGCATCGTAGGAACTATACGATTCTTTATGATTATTGCTATCTAACCAAACAACCTCATCAAATTGTTGTGCCCAGTGCAATATGCCTTCCTTAAACTTAGAAACATTTGCTACTGTAAAGGATTTCTTTTCGCGCAATTCTTTTAAATTTTATCTGAAAATTGTTTCAAAGCATCTTTATAACTTTTAGACAATTCACTATCTACTATTTTATTAGACTCTTTTAAATTATCATAGAATGATGGCAACGAAAATATTGCTGCAACATCTCCTCCAAATCGAGGTAATACACTAGCCATAGCTTCTAAAGATCCTATTGCCCCTCTCTTTCCTGGCGATGTTGCTAATAAAAATACTGGCTTCCCTTCTAAGAATGATCTATTTATTCTCGATAACCAATCTAGTAAATTTTTAAAATAGGCAGACACATATCCATTATGCTCATTAACTGATAAAATAACGGCATCTGCTTTTGCAATCTTTTTCATAAAATTAACTGCTTCTTCTGGAAATCCATGCTCTTTTTCATCGTCTTCACCGTACATTGGAAAAGTCCATTTAGACATATCTACCACCTCAACATCATGTTCACTTATCTGTGTCGCTGTAAATGTTGCTAATTTAAAATTAATAGAAGTTGCCGAATTACTTCCTGCAAATGCTAGTATTGTAGCCATAAAATTATTTTTATTACCCAGTGGGTTTACTACTCCGACTCTTAAGTCGAAATAAAAAAATTGATTCTTTTTAATGACCTTGGGCTTAGCTCAAGGCTCTTTACTTAACAACGAAAATACCTCAAATAACACTCACTTGCGAGTATTTTGGCTAATTTTGCAAAATATAACCAACGAACCAACTGTGAGATTAATACCAATGTCTTTTTTAAACGATAGTGTCCATATATATTTAAGAGTACTGTTTATATGAAGAACAATACGGCAAGGTTATATTTTATAGATGCAATGCGTGCTTGGGCAATTCTAATGATGCTACAAGGGCATTTTGTAGATGGACTTTTAGATACTGCTTTTAAAGATGATTCGAATACCATCTATACTATTTGGCGATACTTCAGAGGGGTTACCGCTCCTGTATTCTTTACTTTATCTGGTTTTATTTTTACCTTTTTATTAGTAAAAGGCACTAAAAAAGGTTTCAACAATCCCAGAGTTAAAAAAGGGATTAAAAGAGGTTTGCAATTAGTTTTTATTGGTTACTTACTACGAATAAATGTTTTTGGTCTTTTAATTGGCGAAATTTATAATGCCTTATACCTGATAGATGTTTTGCATTGTATCGGTTTTTCTATCCTAGGTATTATTGGTATCTATCTTTTAACAAAGGACAAACGAAGCTTTTTACTACCTCTTACGCTACTGACAATTACTTGTTTATTATTCTTATTTGAACCTTATTACAAACTATGGTCTTTTGACTATTTCCCGAAACCTATTGCTAACTATTTCACCAAAGTAAACGGTTCTATTTTTACTATTTTTCCATGGTTTGGCTATGCAACATTTGGTGGTTTTCTTTCTATCCTATTTACACGTTATAAGAATTCTAAATACTTGTACACCTCAAATATTATTATTTTTGCCTTGGTAGGACTTGCGCTAATATTTTTATCTTCTGATATATTTGTTTTTCTAAATGAAATTACTGGAATTCATATCTTCTTTGAAGTTTCTGACTACAATTATTTATTTATTAGATTAGGTGATGTGCTAGTAGTTTTTTCTATCTTCATGCTGTTAAGACAGTTCCTAATAAATAGTATTATTTTAAGAATTGGGCAAAATACTTTATCGATCTATATTATTCATTTTATACTGCTCTATGGAAGCTTTACAGGATTAGGGTTATATCAATTCTTTAATCATTCTCTATCCCCATTAGTATTAATTCTTGGCGCTTTAGTATTCATGTTTGCATGTTCTTATAGCGCATTGCTCTATGAGAAAAAAGAAGTGTTTATAAAAGCTAAAATCACCGCAATCTTTCAAAATATAGGTGCCAAAATAACTTCTGGTCTTTTGTTTTCCTTCAAAAAAATTAAATCCTTATTTGTGAAAATTTTTCGTCCTAGTAAAAATTAACTGCCTAGAAGAATATTCGTTTCTAATCTTCTCTAACTATAAATTCTGATTTTCTATTCGATTGGTGTTCTCCACCCGAACAATCTACACCATTTATACAGCCATTTGTGATTTCTGTTTCACCATAACCAACTCCTTTTATTCTAGAATAATCAATTCCTTTACTTATAATATATGCCGCAGTTGCTTTTGCTCTTTTGTCTGACAGTTTTAAATTATATGCATCTTTCCCTCTACTATCGGTATGTGACCTAACCTCAACCTTAACGTTCGGTTTGCTTTGCATATAAGTAATAATCTTTTGCAACTCTAAAGCTGCATCCTTCCTTATACTCGATTTATTATAATCAAAATATATTGGATTCAATCCTAAAACCTCTGTCAAATCTTGCTTTTCTAAAAGTAATGCTTGCTGAACTGATTTTGATTTATCAAATTCCAAATCCTCCACCAAAGCATTAAATAACTCTTTAGATGCTGTTATTTGGTAACTACCTTCCGAGCAATCTAGATTGAAAGTGTATCTTCCAAAATCATCGGTTTGCGTAAATTTTATTTCATTAGATACTGTAGAGCTTAATGTTATGGCAACATTTGCCAAAACCTCAAAGGTTTCCACATCTCGTGCTACGCCAGATATAGTATTTACACACTTAAACAAAAGTGGTTTTACCTCTACGAAAGAATAAATATCATCGCTTCCCTTTCCTCCTTTTCTGTTTGATGCAAAATACCCCTCGTTGATTTCACTATCTACTACATAACTAAAATCATCTTGTGGACCATTTACAGGTTTCCCCAAGTTTAACACCTTACCAGAAAATATATCTTTTTCCTCTACAGCATAAACGTCTAAGCCTCCTAAACCCTGATGACCGTCTGAAGCAAAAAACAGAATTCCGTCTTTACTTATAAAAGGAAAGCTCTCTTTCCCTTCTGTATTAACATTTACGCCTAAATTCACTGGCTCGCCAAAAGAACCATTTTCATTAATAGCTACATAATAAATATCGGAAGCACCAATAGAACTAGGCATATCAGAAACAAAATATAATTTCTTTTCATCTGCACTTAGTGCTGGGTGTGCTACGGAATACAAATCGCTACTAAAAGGAAGTTCTCTTACTTCTCTCCATGTTCCCTTTACCCAACTGGCCTTGTATATTTTTAGTCGCATTATATCTTTACCATCGCGTTTTACCTTACCGTTTACAAAATTGTTTCTGGTAAAATATAGACTTTTTCCATCCTTTGAAATTATCGATGTAGACTCGTGGTATTTCGTATTCACTGCTTTTGAAAGCTTTGTTGCTTTTCCATTTTCGCTGGAATAAATATCTAAGAAACCTCCATTATTCCAGTCATGAATACGTTTTCTAATAAATCCTGTATCTCTGGCTGATGCAAAATAAAAACCTTCTTTGGTGATTGATGGTCCAAAATCTGAGCCTGAAGAGTTCTCCTTCCTATTTTCAATAGTATACCTTCCAGAGTTTTTTTCAATTCCTTCTAAGTAATTTTTTTGATTTCTATACTTATTGGCTCTACTGTTATCTGGAGTTACTTTTGTGATGTATTCCTCCATCCATACTTTGGATTCTTCATAATTCCCCATGGATTTTAAACATTGCGAATATCTATATATATACGCTGGCAACATACTCCTTTCTTGAAGTTCTAACAGTTTTAAATACCACTTTGAAGCTTCTATATAATTAGCATTAATATAATTGGCATCTCCTAACTTTTGATATATCTCAAAATTTGAAAAACCTTTTTCATCCAAACTCTTATAGTTTTCAATGGCTGCCATAAAAGCATACGACTCATAATTTTTATCGGCTTTCTTAGATTTCTGTCCATAGGACAAAAAAGAAATCAATGTTATTATAACTACTAAATATTTACAATTTTCTTTCATTCTAATTTATATTTCTTAATATAACTTGCGAAAAATTATTTATTTACAATGTACAAATAACCCGATTCGTTTTGGGTTTCGGCTTCAACTACAAATGTAACCACATAAAAATAAACTCCAGGAGGCAATTTATCCGATTGGTTTAGTGTATTCCTTCCTGTAGAAATACCTTTAAATGAATTATCTCTGTTATCATAGCCTACCGTATTGTACACCAATACTCCCCAACGGTTAAATATCTCTACCGTATTTTCTGGGTATTTTTCAATGTTTAGAATATTAAAATACTCGTTTTCTCCATTACCATTAGCAGATATAATCTCATTTGAAACGGCCACTACTACTCCACATAAGGAGTCGATTGGTGGTGTTCCGCCTTTAGAATCGCATGGATTTAATGGATTGGTTCCATCTGTAATTTCCTGTCCATCTAATATACCGTCACCATCCGTGTCTGGATTATTTGGATCTGTAGTTTGTATATTTGAATCCGAGGCTAAAATAGTCGTTAGCTCTTCTTCATTTGTTAACCCGTCATTATCACAATCATTCGTTCCTAAGGAAATACCGTTTTTATGATCACAACCGTTTAAAGCGTCTGTGGAATCTCTTAATTCTTGTCCATTAGCAATAGAATCCTCATCGCAATCTGCATTATTCCAAGCATCACTCGCGACTAGAGTTTGGTGTGCTACTATTAAATCGCAATACTCTTTTGGGTTTGTATCATCTAAAAATTCGGTACCATCTAAAACACCATCCCCATCAGTATCTGGATTATTAGGATCTGTTCCTAAAAAAATTTCTTCCTCTTTCGTTAAGTCGTCTGCATCGCAATCACTTGTATCTTTAGCTATTCCGTTTATATGGCTACAATCACTAAAAAGATCTGTTTCGTCTATAAGCTCCTGAAGATTTGTTATAGAATCCCCATCGCAATCTGACGTATTCCAAACTTCACTTGGACTTACTGTTTGGCTACTTATTTCTAAACTACAGAGGTCATGTGGATCCGTATTGCTTACTATTTCTATTATATCTAGCACACCATCGCCATCACAATCTATTAGCTTAATTACTTCTTCTGTTATATCAACTACATTATAAGAACAAAACTCATTCGGATTGGTACTATTTGCTACTTCTGTTGCATTTAAAACACCATCGCCATCACAATCTAATCCAGATGTAATTGGCAATGTAACATCTGTAACTTTATACGAACAGGCGTCAAATATATTTGTATCACTTGTGGCTTCCGTACTATTAATTACGCCATCTTTATCACAATCAGCATTATTCCATGCACTTGTTACATTAGTTAAAACCTGGCTTAGCACATTGTAACTGCACACATCATTAGAGTTTGTATTGTCCGATATTTCTTTTCCATCTGGTACGCCATCGCCATCTGTATCTTTATCGGTAATATTTATAGTTATGGTTGCTATAGAACAAACATTTGGATTTACAGCGGTATTACATACTTGGTAGTTTACTGTTACGCTGCCTCCCAGAACTGCCTCTTCCAGGGTTGGAGTATAGCTGATTTCTCCATTATTTGTAGTAAACACAATTACTCCATTTGCTGTTCCTCCTGTTCGTGCTATACTTGTATTGGCTCCAACCACATAATCATCATTTTGTAAAATATTGAATGAGGTTGCTTGTCCAAAATCCGCTCCAAACGTATCGTTTAACGCTGTGGCTACGGAAGGATGTGGATCACTGGAATTTGAATTCCCATCTTTATCGCAATCGTTCGTTGAAAAACTTAAACAATCTTCTACAGTTACACTTGCTACTGCAGTAGCACAATTAGTTGGGTTTATTTTTTCACAGATACCATAGGTTAAACTATATGTCCCTGATGGTGTATTAGGCAATATATCTACAGTCCCATCGGTATTCAATCTTAAATATGCTTTTGGTTCTGCTGTAATTTCTGTTAGATTTACATTAGATGGGTTTACTGAAATTCCATCCAAAGTATCTCCTGTATATACATTGAGTATTGCTGTTACTCCTATAACACCATTAACTCCAGTTGCATTATCATTTACAGCAAGTATTGGTCTAGCAGAGACAACAACATTTAATGTGGCTTGATTAGAAGCTGCAGAAACTCCCAAACCATCTATCCTATAATTATCTCTTACCGTATAATTTATAGAAGCTGTTCCTATAAATGTTGGCAATGGCTGGAATGTGACATTACCAATAGAATCAACATTCCATGTCCCTTGTGAAGGCACTACAATAGAATTTTGAATTCCTGCTGTTGTTAGATTTAAATCAACAGAACTGTTATCTATACTCCCATTTCTTTTTGTTGCAGTATTTACGATCGCATCATAATCTATATCTGTAGAAACAACATTAAAAACAACCGATTTATTTACTGTTGTTGTTGCGCTATTATCATCTGCAAATGGCACCGTATTAACGGCATCTACAGTAATTGAAAGTTGTACTGTTTCATAATTTCTTCGTCCGCCAATCGCCCTTCTACCAGCTCCATTATTCCCAGGAAAAAGAGTAAGTCTTTGGTTTGCAGAACTAGCCTTAAAGGTTAATCGTGATATTCCCCAAACATTTTTGCTTACAGTATTTATTTCTTTGTTTACCCCTGCTGCTGTAAATGTAAATTTATCGATATAAGTCCCTGCGTAATAATCAAAATCAGTTCCTGTTTTATCGGTTACAGCGGTTAAAGAATATACAATTACTTCATAGTCTCTATTTGCTGTTAATCCGTTAATAGTTGTCCGAACAGATTCTTCTACTCCTGTAGGTCCTAAATCCCTCAACGATAACCAATTTTCATGCCCGTTTGGTGGTAATGGCAATTGCATAGTTGCACCTCCAAGAGAAACTGCCCACTGTGAACCTCCTCCTCCTACACCAAAAGTAGCTGCATTTTTTTTATTTGAAACATCTGGAGTTCCGCCATTATCTATCCATCCCGCAGGTACACAATCGTTACAATTGGAAGATATATTTGTAGAAGATATAACCTGAGAAAACATTTGTGTCATTCCCAAGAAGAAGAACAGAAGCAAGAAGGTATACTTCGTTTTTTTAATTGTATTACAATAAGTAAACTGGTTTTTAAGGCCTGTTCTTAAAAAAAATACCATAGCAAATATCTGTTTGGTTAGATAAAAACATTGCTACAAATATTCTAATCCAAACTGACATTTTCAATTTTAATTGATAATTGGTGTTTTTTCAAGATGAAAGGTGTTTTTTAGCCATTTATCCTTTATTTACAATACATTATCTGTTTTAAATTTACTTTTTTCAAGTGTAAACAAGCAAGTAATAAACTAAAAAAACCGTCTAAAAAGACGGCTTTTATTAGTTCAAAATAATATAATTTTAAATATGCAACGCTCTATTATCTGTTGCTGCAAGTGCTGCTTCTTTTATAGCTTCTGCGAAAGTTGGATGTGCGTGACTCATTCTCGAAATATCTTCTGCAGATGCTCTAAATTCCATTGCTACTACAGCTTCTGCAATTAAATCTGCACAACGTGCTCCAATCATATGTACTCCTAAAACTTCGTCTGTAGCTTTATCTGCAAGAATTTTCACAAAACCGTCTGTATCCATACTTGCTCTTGATCTACCTAGCGCACGCATTGGAAATTGTCCAACTTTATATTCTATTCCTGCTTCTTTTAACTCTTCCTCTGTTTTTCCAACTGCAGCTACCTCTGGCCAAGTGTATACTACTCCTGGAATTAAGTTGTAATCTATATGTGGTTTTTGCCCTGCTAAAGATTCTGCTACCAAAGTACCTTCTTCCTCCGCCTTATGTGCTAACATAGCTCCTTTTATAACATCTCCAATAGCATATATGTTAGACGCAGATGTTTGTAAATGTGCATTTACATCTACTCTTCCTCTATCGTCTACTTTTACTCCGGCTGCTTCTAAATTTAATCCATCTGTATATGGTCTTCTACCTACAGAAACCAAACAGTAATCTCCAGTAAAAGTTACTTCTTCTCCCTTTTTATTATCTGCTTTTACAATAACTTCATCTCCCTTTCGCTCTACCGATTTTACCTTGTGCGATAAGCCAAACTTAACTTTTTGCTTTTTTAATACTTTGGTTAATTCTTTGGAAAGTCCAGCATCCATTCCTGGAATAATTCGATCCATAAATTCAACTACTGTAACATCTGCTCCAAGTCTTTTATATACCTGACCTAGCTCTAATCCTATTACTCCGCCACCAATTACAATTAAGTGTTTTGGTATCTCTTTTAATTTTAAAGCCTCTGTTGAAGTTATTACTCGCTCTTTATCAATTTTAATAAATGGCAAGCTAGATGGTTTAGAACCTGTTGCTATAATTGTATTTTTAGCTGTGATAGTTTCTGTTTTTCCATCATTCTTTTTAATATTAATATGTGTAGCATTTTTAAAACTACCCAAACCTTCGTAGACATCAATTTTATTTTTGTCCATTAAAAACTGAATACCCTTAGTGGTTAAATCTACCACACCTTGCTTACGGGCTATCATTTTTTCTAAGTTCACCTTTACCTCGCCTGAAATTTCTATACCATGTGTTTCAAAATGCTTAACTGCATCTTCATAATGGTGAGAGGAATCTAGTAATGCTTTAGAAGGAATACACCCTACATTAAGACAGGTACCACCAAGTGTGGAATATTTTTCTATAATTGCTGTTTTCATTCCTAATTGTGCACAACGTATTGCTGCTACATATCCTCCAGGACCAGAACCAATAATGGCTACATCGTATGAACTCATATTCTGTTTATTTTTTAAGCTTTAACAAAATTAATACTTATTATTTATTTAATTGATGAAATAATTGGATTGTTTATATCTAAAACCAAAGTTTTATATCGCTATTTAAGTTTATGAAGGAATAGAAATTCCTTTGAAAACAAATGAAACATAACTTTAATCTTTTTTTTCAACAAATGACCCCAGGGCTATACTATCTCAAACAGGAATACCCCTCTTATTTCTACACAAGCGTTGACAAAACAAACACAAATAGGCCGTCGCTCTCCGATTATATGCATATTGCTGTGGTATGCTTTACTTCATTAATTACAAAAGAACTTTGTGTACTTCCAATATGGTTAATTACTGTAAGTTTCTTCACCATAAAATCTCTATACGCTTCCATATCACTAACGTGAATTTTTAATATATAATCGTAATCGCCACTAATATGATGGCACTCGGAAACTTCTTCTAATTTCAAAATCTCTTTTTCAAATTGTATTACGTATTCTTTAGCATGTTGTATCAATTTCACATGGCATAAAATCATAAACGTCTTATCTACTTTTTTCTTATTTACCAAAGCAACATATTTGGAAATAACTCCTGTTTTTTCTAGGCGCTTTATCCGCTCGTACACTGCCGTAACAGAAAGATTCAAGTGGTTGGCATACTCTTTTGTGGTTCTTTTACTATCCTCTTGTAGAAGCGCTAGTAGCTTTATATCGGTTTCATCAAACTTAGACATGTTATATTTTCGTTTAAAGTGATTAAAAACAACCTCAATTAATTTAAATAACTACAAAAATACAATTATTTAGATTTATTATCATGTATAAATGTATTGTGTTGATTATAAAACTACAATTAATTATTTTCACAGTAACTTAAATGAATTAATCATGGACTACAAGGCTACAGACAATATACAAGATTTACAATATTTTGGCGAATTTGGAGGTATTAACCCGTCTATATCGGATTCTTCTACCTATACCTTTATTTCGGCCAAAACAATGTTCGACACTTTCGAAGGCAATACCGAAGGTTGTTATTTATACAGTAGACACTCCTCTCCTTCTAATTTATATTTAGGAGAAGCTCTTGCGGCTTTAGAAGGCACAGAAGCTGCCAATGTAACTGCGAGCGGAATGGGTGCAATAACTTCTGTAATATTAGAATTATGTAGTGCAGGAGACCATATTATTAGCAGCAGAACTATTTATGGAGGCACTTATGCTTTTATGAAAAACTTCTTAAAGAAATTTAACATTAGCACTTCTTTTGTAGATACCACCAAAATTGAAACTATAGAAAATGCCATTACCCCAAATACTAAAATGATCTATTGTGAAGCCGTTAGTAACCCTTTATTAGAAATCACCAATATAGCCGCCCTTTCTAAACTTGCAAAAAAATACGATATTCCGCTGATTGTAGATAATACCTTTTCGCCTTTATCTATTTCGCCTGCCAAACTTGGAGCTGATATTGTTATTCATAGCCTCACCAAATTTATTAATGGCAGCAGTGATTGTGTTGCAGGTGTTGTATGCGGAACAACCGATTTCTGTTTAAGCCTAAAAGATGTTAATAGTGGCGCTGGAATGCTTCTAGGAAGTACACTCGACAGTTTACGTGGAGCTTCCATTCTAAAAAACATGCGTACACTTCATTTAAGAATTAAAAAACATAGTGAAAATGCGCAATACCTAGCAGAAAATTTTGAAAAAGATGGACTTAGAGTTGTTTACCCTGGTTTAGGATCTCATCCTGGACACCAAGTAATGAAGGAACAAATGCATGCTGATTATGGTTATGGCGGTATATTGACATTAGATGCAGGATCCTTAGATAAGGCAAACCAACTAATGGAGGCTATGCAAAAAAGCAATCTTGGGTATTTGGCTGTTAGTTTGGGTTTTTACAAAACACTCTTTAGTGCACCTGGAACTTCTACTTCTTCTGAAATACCTATGGAGGAACAAATAGAGATGGGACTTTCTGACGGACTTATTCGTTTTTCTATAGGATTAGATAACGACATCCACAGAACCTATGAAATGATGAAGAAGTGCATGAGAGAAATAGGTATTCTTAATTTTGAAATGAACTAGTGAAGGAGAAAACTATAACAGATGGATTTAATAGATGTGTTGGTGTCATTATAAGTTTATTCCTAAAAACATTACTACATTAAAAAAATGCATTTGCAGAATATTTTTCAAAATCGTAATATTACGGAGTAACAAATTCACTGTTTTATGCAAAGTCAGGATTCTAAGTCTTACTATACTGGAAATGAAAACATAGTAGAAAATAAAGAATTAAATATTTATGAAGCTTTAATTCCTGTGGTTATTCTAATGGTATTATTGGCTTATAATATATTTGTTAAAAAAGGCGAATGGTTGGGAGAATACTCTAACCAATTCATTTTATTGATCGGCGGTGCTGTTTCTGCAATCGTTGGCTTTTTCAATAAAGTCACTATTTATTCCATGCTCAAAGAGATATGGGAAAACCTTAAAAGTGTATTTGTTCCTATCATGATTTTATTTTTAGTTGGTGCTTTGGCTGGCACTTGGCTAATAAGTGGGATTATACCTGCAATGGTTTATTATGGATTGCAAGTTTTGAATCCCGCTATATTTTTACCTGCCTGTGTAATTATTGCAGCAATTATATCTATTGCAACTGGTAGTTCATGGACTACTTCTGCTACTGTGGGTATTGCACTTATTGGTATTGGAGAAGCATTAGGAATTCCACTTGGAATGGTTGCCGGAGCAGTAATCTCTGGCGCCTATTTTGGAGATAAAATGTCCCCTTTAAGCGACACTACAAACCTCGCTCCGGCAATGGCAGGAACCGATTTGTTTACCCATATTAAATATATGGCGATTACCACCATTCCTACGATTGTAATAACACTCATTATTTTCACTATCATCAGTATGAATATTGATACAACTGGTTCTACAGATGTTAGTGGATTATTAGCTACAATAAAAACCACCTTTAATATTACTCCCTATTTATTTATAGTTCCTGTCGTTGTTGTCGTTTTAATTCTACTAAAGACAAAACCACTTATTGCCTTAGGAAGCGGAGTTGTTTTGGCTGCTATTTTTTCTTTCTTTTTTCAACCTGAAATATTAAAAAACCTTTCTTCTTCAAACTTGCAAGCTATTGTTAATGCTACACTAACAGATACAGCAATAATTACAGATAATGAAAAATTGAACGAACTTTTTAGTGCTGGTGGAATGAAAGGAATGTTATGGACAATTTTTCTAATTATTTGCGCTATGGTTTTTGGCGGAACAATGGACGCCATTGGCGCTTTATCGAGAATAACAAAAGCGTTGTTATCCATGGCTAATTCTGTTTTTGGATTATTTGCTACTACAGTAATAAGCTGTCTGGGATTAAACACTATTGCTAGTGATCAATACCTTGCGATTGTTATTCCTGGAAAAATGTTTAAAAAAGCATTTGAAGATAAAGGTCTTGCTCCTGAGAATTTGAGCCGTACGCTTGAAGATTCAGGAACCGTAACTTCCGTTCTTATTCCATGGAACACCTGTGGCGCATACCAAAGTGGCGTTCTTGGCGTAAGTGTAGGCGAGTATTTCTTATTTGCTTTCTTTAATTGGTTAAGTCCGTTCACTACTCTACTCTTTGCTGCGTTAAATATTAAGATTCGACAACTAGCTTCAAAATAGAGTATTTCTATTTCAAACAAAATATACTATAAGTAATTTCTATCGCTAGATAAATAAATAAAATTTTATTTAGGTATAGAATTTCTCTTTCTGCCTTACTTTTGTGGTGTCCTCTTTTTTGAAGAAGATGATATCATTAATAATTCAAAAAAACAATAAAAATGGCATTAGTAGGTAAAACATTCCCAAGCATTAGCGTAGACGCAATGAATGAAATGGGAGATACTTTTAAATTAAACATTTTAGACGAAGCTGTAAAAAACAAAAAGAAAGTATTGTTGTTCTGGTATCCAAAAGATTTCACTTTTGTTTGTCCAACAGAATTACACGCCTTCCAAGATGCTTTAGCTGAATTCGAAAAAAGAAATACTATCGTTATTGGTGCTTCTTGTGATACTCCTGAAGTTCATTTTGCTTGGTTAAACACTTCAAAAGATAATGGAGGAATTGAAGGTGTTACATACCCAATTGTCGCAGATAGCAACAGAAACTTATCTAGCATTTTAGGTATCTTAGATATTACAGAAGAAACGTACGAAGAAGAAACAAATACAGTACAGGTTGTTGGTGATAATGTAACTTATAGAGCTACTTATTTAATTGACGAAGAAGGAACAGTACAACATGAAGGAATTAACAATATGCCTTTAGGAAGAAATGTACAAGAATTTTTACGTCTTATAGATGCATTAACGCATGTACAAGAAAAAGGTGAAGTATGTCCTGCTAACTGGGAAGATGGTAAAGAAGCTATGACTGCTGACAGAAAAGGAGTTGCTAGCTACTTAGCTAACAACTAAAAACTATTGTTTGCGCTGTACCTATTGTAATTATTTTTATAATAGGTACAAAGCAACTAGTATTCAAAATTAAACTGAACCTATAACTACAATACAGATATGCTTATAGAATTAGAACAAGATAATTTACACGACATTATCGCTCAAAATGAAAACGTGGTAGTACAATATTCTGCTACTTGGTGTGGTAATTGTCGTATTATGAAGCCTAAATTTAAAAAAGAGGCGAGTATACATGAAGATACAATTTTCGTTCTTGCAGATGCTGAAAAATTCCCTGAATCTAGGAAATTAGCAAATGTAGACAACCTGCCAACTTTTGCTATTTTCAACAATGGAAAAATCAAAAATCAAGTGCAGACTAACAAATACGATGTATTAAAAGAACTTATCCGTGAAATTACCAGTAATTAAACACCTTACAAGCTTCATTGAAGAAAACGATGAAGATTACGTTATAGAAACCATCGAAACTTTGGAAGCATTAACCGAAGTACCTTCTCTAAAAGATGAAGAGTTAGATGTAATTGGAGAAATTCTTTCCAATATGTATGGCGCATTAGAAGTTGCAAAAAATATAAAGGAAGGAACTCCTAAAAAAGAAGCTCTGAATAACTTTATGCAACGTGTTTTAGGCGCAATAGACAAATAACCTCTAGGGAAACAAGACCGATTTGCTACAAGAACCAAAATTATTTTATCTTGTCTCTAAGCTTTTAAAATGTCTTAAACCTTTATACTATACCCATAATTGCGCTAGGGAGAACTCTGACTGGCTAAAATCTGTAGTTTTCACCAAAGAATGATATTATCTATCAACGAATACTTGTCTTTCCTGCGAAAGCAGAAATCCATTGCTCTACCTAGATTTCAGTTTCCTTTAGAGAAATAAAAACTGACGATTTTAACTGCCTATTTTAAACTTTAATTGGCATTAGTACAAGTCCTTCAATAATTGAAGGACTTTTTTATTTAAAAGATTATCAAAACCGCTATATATTTTATAATTTTACCTTTTCATAAAAACACAAGAATATGGCAACGGTAACACTAAAAGGAAACCCTTTACAAACTTTAGGAAATTTACCAGAAGTAGGTAGTTCTGCTCCTGATTTTAATTTAACCAAAGTAGATTTATCTAGTGCTTCTTTATCTTCTTATAAAGGAAGTAATTTAGTTCTAAATATATTTCCTAGTATAGACACAGGAACTTGTGCGCAGTCTGTAAGACAATTTAATGAAAAAGCGGCTGCATTAGAAAATACCAAAATCCTATGTATCTCTAAAGATCTTCCTTTTGCACAAACTCGTTTTTGTGGCGCAGAAGGCATCGAAAATGTAGAAATGCTTTCGGATTATAAAGACGGTAATTTTGGTGCTTCTTATAAAGTAGCATTCACTGATGGCCCCTTACTAAATTTACTTTCAAGATCTATTGTTGTTCTAAATGAGAATAATGAAGTTATCTATACAGAACAGGTTGCAGAAACTGTGGATGAACCTAATTATAAAGCAGCTCTAGAAGCTTTGACAAATGCCTAAAGATAGTTTTTTAGTAAACAGAATTAAAAGTGTTGGCTTTGCCGTAAAAGGCGCATTTTTATTAGTAAAAACAGAGGCTAGTATTAAAGTACAGACTGGACTTTTAATTATGGTAACTATTGCAGGGTTTTACTTTGACATCTCTAAAACGGAATGGATTGCGCAAATATTTGCTATCTCTCTTGTTATGGGGCTTGAAGGATTAAATACCGCTGTAGAAAAATTAGCCGATTTTGTTCAACCAAAATTTGATGAAAAAATTGGCTTCATTAAAGATATATCTGCTGGTGCGGTTATGTTTGTTTCTATTGGTGCTTCCATTGTTGGAGTTATCATCTATTATCCTAAATTTTTTAGTTAATTATAGTCCACTGGCTTCATTTCTAAATTTGTAATTTAGCCCTAAAGAAGTAAACAATTTATGGCGAAAAAGGTAAAAAAGACAAAACCCAAACTAACTAAAAAAAAGATTAGCGTTAAACCTTCCAAACAGAATAAAATTATTCTTGGAAGCTTGTTAATGCTTTTTAGTATCGCCCTATTCTTTTCTTTTATTTCTTTTTATTTCTCTTGGCAAGACGACCAAAGTTTACTTACAGATTTTGCCAACAGAAATGAACAGGCTAAAAATTTATTAAATAAGTTTGGAGCAAGTGTTAGTCATACTTTTATGTATAAAGGTTTTGGACTTTCTTCTTTAATTTTTCCTTTCCTCCTTTTTATCACTGGATCTTCATTATTTCTTAGCTCTAGCAAACAACGTTTATTAAAATACTGGATTTGGGGTCTTGTATTTATCATCTGGATTTCTATTACATTAGGTTTTTTTGCTACTAATCGCCCTTTATTAGGGGGACTGATAGGATATGAGATGAACGATTTCCTTCAAGATTACGCAGGTAAAATAGGTGTTTTTCTATTGCTCCTTTTCGGATTGATTATAATTCTAGTAAGACTATTCAAGTTTACACCAGATGGCATTATCACCTTTTTCAAAGAGAAAAAAGAATCTCTTGTTGCCGACTTTAAAAACAGACCAGCAAAAGAATCTAGTGACTCAGATACGGAAGAAAATAGCACTCTAAATAATGAAAAAGAAGAGAAACAAGTAATATTAGATACCTACACCCATAAAGAAAACATTCCTTCTCTAAAAAAGGAAGTTGTACAGGATGATTTTGAAGTCACTGTTTCTCCAGAAGAAGAAACTATAGATACAGAACCTGAGCCAGAATTGGCAATGGAAATAGAAAAAATTACCGTAGAGGACGAAGACACTGCTGTTTTAGCAAAAAAATTAGTGGATGATTTTGGTGAATTTGACCCATTGTTAGAGCTTGGTAATTATAAGTTCCCTTCTATAGATTTATTAGACCAACATGGAGTCAATACTAGCATAACAATTAATCAAGAAGAACTAGAAGATAATAAAAACAAAATTGTTTCTACCCTTAAGAATTACAAAATTGGCATTGCTCAGATTAAAGCTACTATAGGGCCTACAGTTACACTTTATGAAATAGTACCAGAAGCAGGGGTTCGTATTTCTAAAATTAAAAATTTGGAAGATGATATTGCACTATCTCTTGCTGCACTGGGAATACGTATTATAGCTCCTATCCCTGGAAAAGGAACTATTGGTATTGAGGTTCCTAATAAAAAAGCATCTACTGTTTCCATGCGCTCTGTTATTGCTTCCAGTAAATTTCAAAAGGCAGAAATGGAATTACCTATTGCCTTTGGAAAAACTATTAGCAACGAAACCTTTGTGGTAGATTTGGCTAAAATGCCGCATATGCTTATGGCGGGTGCTACTGGTCAAGGAAAATCTGTTGGTCTAAATGCCGTTTTAACTTCTTTGCTTTATAAAAAGCATCCTGCTGAGGTTAAATTTGTCCTTGTTGACCCTAAAAAAGTAGAACTTACGCTTTTTAATAAAATTGAGAGACATTATTTGGCCATGTTACCAGATTCTGAAGAAGCTATTATCACAGATACAACCAAAGTAATTAATACGCTTAATTCCTTATGTATTGAGATGGATAATAGGTATGACTTGCTTAAAATGGCTATGGTTCGTAATATAAAAGAATACAATACTAAATTTAAAGCACGTAGATTAAACCCTAATGACGGACACAAATTTTTACCTTATATTGTTTTAGTAATTGATGAGTTTGCGGATCTTATTATGACTGCCGGAAAAGAGGTAGAAACACCGATTGCAAGATTAGCACAACTAGCAAGAGCTATTGGCATACATTTAATTGTTGCAACACAAAGACCATCGGTTAACGTAATAACGGGTATTATTAAAGCAAACTTCCCAGCTAGAGTTGCTTTTAGAGTTACTTCTAAAATTGATTCAAGAACTATTCTGGATGGCTCAGGAGCTGACCAACTAATTGGACGTGGAGATATGCTATACACCCAAGGCAGTGAATTAACCAGAATACAATGTGCCTTTGTAGACACTCCTGAAGTAGAAAGAATAACTGATTTTATAGGATCGCAACGTGGCTATTCTGAGGCCTATATGCTTCCCGAATATGTAGGGGAAGAATCTGGCACAAGTATTGATAATAATATATCTGATAGAGATAGCATGTTTAGAGATGCTGCAGAGATTATTGTTATTGCGCAACAGGGATCAGCATCACTTTTACAGCGTAAATTAAAACTAGGTTACAATCGTGCAGGTAGAATTATAGATCAATTAGAAGCTGCTGGTATTGTAGGTCCTTTTGAAGGCAGTAAAGCCAGACAGGTATTTATAGCAGATATGTATGCCTTGGATCAATTATTAAGTAATGAATTAAAATAACCCAAAATGAAAAAAATAGTTTTACTTGTATTAATAGTAATCCCTTCCCTTGCTTTTGCACAGAATTCTGGTAAAGCAAAAGCGCTTTTAGATGAAGTATATACTAAAGTAAAAAGCTACGATAATATTTTCGTAGACTTCAAATACGCATTAAACAACGAAGAGGCTAACACTTCGCAAGAAACAAGAGGCGATGTTACCATGCAAGGAGATAAATACACCTTCAATTTCTTTGGTGCTACCCAATTGTTCGATGGAAAAAAAGTATATGCTATCGTTCCAGAAAATGAGGAGGTTACTATTGAAGATAAATCCAATGAGGATGATTCCTTAACCCCTTCAAAAATGCTTACGTTCTACAGACAAGGCCATGATTACAAATGGGATATTTTACAGAATATAAATGGAAGAAAAATTCAATATGTAAAACTTATTCCGATGGATACAAATTCGGAAATAGCATCTATATTATTAGGTATAGACGTAGAAACTAAACATATCTACAAACTAATTCAGACAGGAAAAAACAGCACCAAAACAACGATAACTGTTAATTCTTTTAAAACAAATCAGCCTTTATCAAAAAGCTTATTTACTTTTGATGAAAGTAAGTACAAAAGCAAGGGTTATTATATTATAAGAAATTAGTGTCTTGAAAATTTTAGATCGTTATATATTATCTAGCTTTCTCTTTAATTTTTTCAGTTCGTTTTTTATATTGATGTTTATCTTCATATTTCAAACGATTTGGTTATTTATAGATGATTTAGCAGGCAGAGGATTAGACATCGTCATTATTGGCAAGTTTCTATTTTACCTTATGCCTAACCTTACCGAAAAAGTACTGCCTCTTACGGTATTATTATCTTCTATTTTAACTTTTGGAACGTTTGCTGAAAATTATGAATTTGCGGCAATGAAAGCTTCTGGTATTTCGCTTCAAAAAGCAATGCGTAGTTTAATTGTTTTTGTTTGTTTTCTTTGTGTTGTCACCTTTTATTTCGCGAATGAAATTATTCCTGTTTCAGAACAAAAAATCTACAACCTTAGAAGAAATATTGCAAAAGTAAAACCTGCAGTAGCAATAGCTGAAGGAGTTTTTACTGATTTTGAAGGAACAGATATGAATATTAAGGTAGACGAAAAACATGGCGAGCAAGACCGTTTCCTTAAAAATGTTATTATTCATAAAAAATCAAAAACAAGAATTAACGCTACTGTAATAAAAGCAAAAACAGGAGAATTGGTCAGCAGTGAAGACTCTGATATTTTGCAATTAATCCTAAGAGATGGACACTATTACGAAGAAGTTAAACCTAAATCGAGAAACAGTATAAAAAAGTATCCTTTTGCCTATGCTGATTTTGAAACCTATATAATTAATATTGATTTATCGGAATTAAATAACGTTGACCTAGAAGCCGAGAGTAATATTAGTACAGATAAAATGAAAAATATATCTAGGCTAACAAAAGACATTGACTCTCTTTACAAAGACAATACTAGAATTGTAAAAACCTTTTCTAAAACTATTTCTACGAGAATGGGCGCCTTTCATCCTATTCCTAAAAAAAGCACTCCAGCTAACGGATTCAGTGAAGAGCAAATAGTATTAACTAGAAAAACGGATTCTATTAAAGCTAGTAAAGATTCTATTTTTGAAATAAATAAGGTTATAAGCCTATACGAAGGCTGGCAAGAAATGCAGTTACTTACTTCTGCAAAAAATACCACTTCTAACATTCTTACTACAATTTCTGGTAAAAAAATCGAATTAAAAAGACGCTACGAAATTTACAATAGACACATCCTATCTCTTCATAAGAAATTTGCTTTAGCGCTCTCCTGTATTATATTGTTTTTTGTTGGAGCACCATTGGGTGCAATTATTCGTAAAGGCGGTATTGGATTGCCAATGGTTATTGCTATTGTATTATTTCTAACCTATTATTTTATAGGTGTATTTGCAGAAAACACTGCTAAGAAAGGAAATATTCATCCAATGCTTGGCGCATGGTTATCTACTCTAATAATGCTACCTTTGAGCATATTTTTAACAAGAAGAGCAACTGCGGATAGAGGTTTAATTAATACTGGAAGTATACTAGTAGACTTTTTTAAGAAGTTGTTTGCAAAAAAGAACAAAGTACCCACAACCTGATTACATATAATGGAAAAAACAATCCAATTGAATACGATAGAAGAAGCAATTGAAGACATCCGAAATGGGAAAGTCGTTATTGTTGTTGATGATGAAAATCGTGAAAATGAAGGAGATTTTATAGCTGCTGCCGAAATGGTAACCGAAGAAATGATTAATTTCATGGCTACGCATGGTAGAGGTCTAATTTGCGCTCCTTTAACAGAAGATAGATGCAAGGAATTAGAATTGAATATGATGGTACAGAACAATACTGTTTTGCACCAAACACAATTTACGGTTTCTGTAGATTTAATTGGACAAGGATGTACTACCGGAATTTCTGTTCACGATAGAGCTAAAACTATTAAAGCTTTAGTAGAAGAAGATACCAAACCACATGACTTAGGAAGACCAGGGCATATTTTTCCTCTTAGAGCAAGAAATGGTGGCGTTTTACGAAGAACTGGACACACAGAAGCTTCTGTTGACTTAGCGCGTTTAGCTGGCTTTAAACCTGCCGGAATTCTTGTAGAAATTTTAAATGAGAATGGCTCTATGGCTCGCTTACCAGAATTGGTGAAAGTTGCTAAGAAGTTTGACCTTAAACTAATTTCTATAGAAGATTTAGTTGCCTATCGTATGAACCACGATAGCCTTATAAAAAAGAAAGAAGATTTTACGGTTACAACTCGTTATGGCGATTTTAGATTACGTGCCTATCTACAAACCACAAACGACCAAATACACATTGCTTTAACTAAAGGATCCTGGAACACAAATGACCCTGTTCTTACCAGAATAAACTCTACTTTAATTAACAATGATATCTTAGGTACATTAACCAACAACCCAGATGAAAAACTGGCTCATATGTTTGATGTGATTACCAAAGAAGGTAAAGGCGCCATATTATTTATTAACCAACAGAGTCAATCGCTAAACCTTCTTAAACGCTTAAACGTTTTAAAAGAAACGCAGGTAAAAGGGAAAGTTGTAAAAGCTCCGAACATTAAAATGGATTCTAAAGATTTTGGAATTGGAGCACAAATATTACACGATTTAGATATTCATAAACTTCGATTAATCTCTAACGGCCAACAAGAAAAACGTGTTGGAATGATAGGATATGGATTGGAAATTGTTGAATATGTATCTTATTAATTTCTGAATTCAATATTGAGTTCGGAAGCATTGACTTTATAAACGCGAATAAACTAGCTAGTTTATTCGCGTTTTTTTAGTTAGAAAGTACTTCTTGGATAGCTGCAACCATTTTTTCTGCCCTCTCGGTTACTTCTTCTTTACTCCAGCTTAATTTTATAAGACAAGAAATATTTCTTCCCACCCAATAATCCGATTTAGAAAAGTCTGTTTTAGAAAAATCCTGTAACTGCTCCTGTACTTCTTTTGGTAGTTTCCCTAAAGATTTTTGTTCTATTAAATGCTCCCACTTTTTATAATAATGCCAATTATTATCATACCAATAAAAACAAGCATCTACTCCATAAGACGCAAGGGCTTTTTGTGTCTTTTTCGCCTTAGTTTCTGATGGAAGGAAAAAACTAAGAAAAGAATAATTTTCTTCTCCTCCTTTTGGCACTTTTCTAAAGGTAATCTCAGGAATACTAGCAAGTGCCTCCCTTATAATTGTATAGTTCGTTTTCTGAGTCGCCAAAAAATCATCTAACCTTTTTATTTGTGCCAAGCCAACGGCTGCATGCAATTCTGAAATTCTATAATTATACCCAAGAAATGGATGCGATTCTGCTCCTCTATCATTTCCTATATGGTCGTGTCCATGGTCGGAATACTGATCGGAATTTTTATAATACTTTTCGTTATTGGTAATAATTGCTCCTCCTTCACCACAAGTAATTGTTTTAACATAATCAAAAGAAAAACAACCCAAATCGCCATAACTTCCAAGAGGCTTCCCTTCGTATGTCCCGCCTATTGCCTGACAGGCATCTTCTAGTAAGATTAAATTATATTTATCGCATATAGACTTAAGTTCTCTTAAATCTGCCATAGAACCACACATATGCACTGGCATAATCACTTTCGTCCGTTTAGTAATTGCTTTTTCAACCGCTATTGGATCCAAAGTAAGTGTATCATCCACATCTACCAAAACAGGGACAGCTCCTAAAGCAAGAATAGATTCAAAACTTGCTACAAATGTAAATGTTGGTAGTAACACTTCATCTCCTGCCCCTACACCAGCACTAGCTAATGCTACAGTCAAAGCAGCAGTACCACTACATACCAATTGTGTATGATTCACTTGCATTCTATTACATAATTCCTGCTCTAGCTCTTTTGCTTTCCAATGCCCCTGACGCATTCCATCAAAACCATAACGCATTAAAACTCCTGAGTCTAATACATCTTGCACCTCTGCTCTTTCTTTATCTCCAAAAAGCTCAAATCCTGGCATATTTTTAGTTTTTCAATAATTAGTATTTAGCTGTAAGTTGACAAGCTATCTAGTAACAACTTTCACTCAATTTCGATTACACTTTCTGCTATATCTTTTCGTACTTTCTTAAATTCGGAAAACATATCGTCATTAGCCCTATACCCCACTGGCATCACTAAAATGGAGCGAATTCCTAGAGTATCCAAATTCAATACCCTATCGTATTCCAATGCAATAAATCCTTCCATAGGGCAAGCATCTATATCTTCTATCGCGCATATTGTCATAAGATTTCCGAGAGCCAAATAAGCTTGTTTCGTTGCCCATTCCTTAATCTCATCGGCATTCATTTTCGTAAAACTATCGATTAAATAATTTCTAAAAGGGTCCAAAATAGTGTCTGGTGTATCCCTTATTTTTTTCACTCTATCAAAGTAATTTTCAATATACTTTTCATCTATATCTTTTTCAATACAAATAATTAATATGTGTGAAGCCTGACTAACTTGTTCCTGATTATACGAGTGAGCGACTAGCTCCTTTTGCAATTCCTTATTACGCACTACTACCATTTTTAAAGGTTGTAACCCATAAGAAGTAGCTGTTAAATTAAATGCTTCTTTTAAAATCTGAATTTTAGTATTGGATAATATTCTTTCTGCGTCAAACTTCTTAACGGCATAACGCCATTCCATTTTTTTTATACTATTCATCCTAAAATATTATTTAAAAAACCAAAGATTAATTGCCATTACTACTACCATTACAACCATAAACCATTTTATGAACCCGTCCCCTTTGTTCACCGATACCCGACTTGCAAGCCATGCACCTGAACCATTTCCTATTGCCAATACTAGCCCAACTTCCCATTGTACTTTATCATTAAACACAAAAACAGCTAATGCCGATAAGGTATAAATTAAAACAACAGCTACCTTGGTCGCATTTGATCTAACCAAAGTCATATGATTCACATAATGTAAAAATAAAATTATAATAAAACCGAGTCCAGCATTAATGAATCCACCATAAATCCCAAAAAAGAAAAATGCAATAATACCAATCCAAAGATATTTTCCGGTTATTCGTTCTTCTAATTCTTTTACATCTATTTTAGGTTTAAAAAGAATAATTAGAACAACAACCATCATAATTACAGCAAGGATTCTATTAAAGGTTTCCCCTTTTATATCTATCGCTATATAAGCACCTATTATTGCACCAAACAGTGCAGAAACACCTAAGTATGCATTGAATGGAAATGTGGAAACTCCTTTACTTTTAAAACCAGCTGTTGCTAATGCCGTTTGTATTACTATTGCCACTCTATTTGTTCCGTTTGCGACACTCGGTGGAAGTCCTAAAAAAATAAGTACAGGCAATGAAAGTAAGGAGCCTCCTCCTGCAACCGTATTTATAAACCCTACGGCAAAGCCAACTACGATAAGAAGTACATAATGATACCATTCTTCCATTAAGCAAAAGTAATCCAAAAAAATAAATGCAACTATTTATTATAGATTTTCGAAGGTTCATTTTCAACTTCTAATTGAAATGAATAAACAGTCTAAACCAATTTAATTTTCTCATTTATAAGCACCCAACCTAGTGTAATTCCACAAGTTAGAAGGATGGCTTTATCCGTAATCCAAAGCGTATCTTTTTTTGATTAAATAAAAAGCTAAAAAACCTTTAATGATTGAAAAAAGGTTTTATATTTGCATCCGCATTCAGGGAATACCTGATAAGACACTTGGAGAATTGGCAGAGTGGTCGAATGCGGCAGTCTTGAAAACTGTTGAGGGTCACACCTCCGGGGGTTCGAATCCCTCATTCTCCGCTTAGAGATTCGTAAATCTCACTAAAAGCCCGTAAACATTATGTTTACGGGCTTTTTCAATTTTACTAAATACCAAATAAAGGTATAAAATCACATATAGTAGGAGGCTAATTCGGTGTCACTTATTAAATTCAAAAAGTGACACCGAATGGCTCTCAAAGCATTGATTTCAAAGGAGTTTACAAGATTTACTTTGATTTATTTTTTGTACATTTAATGAAGAACCATTAAGTGACACCTATGCAAAATCTATTTTCTCTTCTTTTCTATATTAGACGAAGTAAAGCTGATAAGAATGGATATGCCAATATCTATCTTAGGGTTACTGTAAATGGTAAGCGATCTGAATTTAGTATTAGGAGAGATCCATGTTTGAAAACTGATCTTTCGCTTGCTTAAGCTTTTGGTAAACAGCTTAAAAATCTTTTTTACTTTACGCATTTTTATTTGTTTATTGGCCATAATGTTTTTTTGTGTATTAAAACATTTTATGACTTACAAATAGAATCGGTTTTAGTGGTTCGCTTTAACCCGGAATAGGTGGCTCACTTTGAAGGTTCTTCCTCATATTTGGGGAAATCTCCAAATATTGTCAGACATCTTATATTTCTGATAATCAGACAAATAAAAACACATTCTCTTGTTTTTCAAGACTCTATTTATTATCTTTAAGTAGTTGTCAGACAACTGCTTATGAATATAAAACAACTGATTGGCATGCCTGTGCTAATTGTAAATAATATTGATTACTCTTGCTCCATTGTTAAAATATACGCATCAATAAAAGCTAAGCGATCAAAGTGTCCGAAATGTGAAAAATATAGCAATAAAGTTCATGACCATTATACCCGAACACTATCAGATCTTCCGGTATTTCAAAACAAAACCACTATTATCCTAAAGACATGCAAATTCAAATGCAATAACCCACAATGTAACCGAAAAGTATTCTCAGAACAAACACCATATATTTTGAGGTATTCAAGAAGAACAAAAAGGGTATCAAAGATACTAGATTCTTTGTCAATTGAATCAACAGGAAAACTGGGCAGCATGTTGTCTAAACAACTACTAATTTCGGTTAGCAACTCAACCATTACACGAATGGTCCACAGACAACAACTACCTCCAATAATACAGCCAAAAGTGCTTGGCGTTGATGATTCCGCATACCGAAAAGGAATAAGTTATGGAACTATTCTCATTGATATGGAGACTTCAAAGCCTATTGATATTTTACCTTCGAGGGAAGGAAAAGAACTGAAAAAGTGGCTGTCAAAATATCCTGATGTGAAAATTGTTACCAGAGACAGAGCCAGTTCGTATGCTTCTGCTATCAATGAAGTTTGTCCAGATGCAGAACAGGTCGCAGACCGATTTCATTTATTAATGAACCTATCCGATGCTTTGGACAAGTATTTCAAAAGTGTGAATCCAAAAATTAAAAAGCTTATTAAAGATAAAAGCGATGAGCTTTTAAATATACCCGATGTACAGAATGCAGGCCGCAAGAAGGAAAAAAGCGCACAATCATTATCAAAAGTTCAAAAAATAGTTGAAATAAAAGTAGACCAGAGGCAGGATATATTCAATAAGATTAAGGAATTACAGACTAAGGACACATCCAAACGAAAGATTGCAAGGGATTTGGGCATTAGCCGTAATACAGTTCATTCAAATTTCCCACTAGAATCATTACCTCCCAGAATAGGCTCTAAATCAACCAATATTGAATTGTTTGCCCAACATATTGTTGCTCGATTAAACGACCAAGGATATATGATGAAAGCCATAATAGACGAAATTTATGAATTGGGATACAACGGAAGTAGAACGCAGGCTTACCACAATATAAATATCATAAAGGAAAAGCTTGAAATATATACGCCAAATTATGCACAAATTCAAAAATCAAGAATCCCTTATGTAAACCCTTAAGTTCAAGAACACTGGCTAAATATATTGGCTCTTGTTTAACTGTTATTAAGGACTCTGATGAGCGAAAACATCTACAAACATTATTAGATAATATCCCAGAACTACAGGTCATTCGAAAATTGGTTCAGATATTCAAAACGATGTTAAAAAAAAGATGTGGTAATATAAACCGATGGATAGAATTTATAAAACGTTCAAAATACAAAATACCAGGTTTAACCTCTTTTGCTAATGGTTTAATAAGGGATATTAAATCCGTTAAAAACGGAATTAACATGCCTTGGAGTAATGGAGCTGTGGAAGGTCATGTAAACCGAATAAAGAGTATAAAAAGACAAATGTATGGCGGGGCTAGCTTTGATCTATTGCGTAAAAAGGTGATATTATCTCAAACTGGTTGATGTTTCCCCAAATATGAGGAAGAACCATTATGACCGTCCTTTCCAATATAATATGCTTGCAGCATCTATTTTTATATTTAAATAGTTTCTTGCTACTGAATGGTTTTTTGTTTCCCATTCTGCGTCGTCTTTATCTAAAAAAGTTATTTCTAGATCTTCTGAACAATTGTTCTTTTTATATTTTTGGGAGTACGTACTAAAATTAATAAAGAATAGTAATGCAGAAATTAGTATCGTTTTCATTGTGATAATGATTTAAATTATACGCAAATGGTAGCCTAAGCCAGAGTAAATCATGCATTTCTCAAGCCTTACTAATTGGATTGCCAAGTCTTGTAAGAAATTCATGAAATTCCTTGTAATCGTCAACAGCATATTGAGGCCTAACGGCATCACTATCTGAATTATAAACAGAATTAGGTTTGGGACATGGTTTAGGAAACCTCGTTTGAGGTTTAATTATATCAGCTAATACTAGGTCAGGAGCGATAGGCTGTATAATAACACCTATTCCTGGTGGTGCAGGTGGTGCAACCGCAGTATCGGGATTAGCAAGTACTGGCGGTCTTAGCTTTAATAATTCACCTATGTGGCGTGCACGATGGACTCGATCAGGCACTATGGAAGAACGACGTATACGAGGCATAAATCTTTCCAAGATGGTTTTATAAACGGTGGCGTGATCATAAATTTGATGACCTACTGTACCTTTTTCAACTAATGGTGAAACTATGATTGCTGGAATGCGCACGCCAAAGCTAGCGGCATCTGGATGAGCCAAAGGTACTTGTGCATCACCATTTATATCTGGCGGGAAATTGGATCTACTAGTTCCTGGTGGTGGTACATGATCGGCAAAGCCACCATGTTCATCATATAGTATAACAAGGACTGTTTTAGACCAGTTGGCAGTTTTTTTTAATGAATTTATAACGTCCGAGATAAATTTTTGACCATTAGAAATATTTGTAGGTGCATGATCATCATTAGGGCATCCCGTGGAACCTTTAAAATCAGGATCGATAAAAGTTACTTTCGGTAGAACAGGAGCATTCTCCCCAAAAAGTTCTTCAATAGGTCTAATCTTATTTTTTTCTAATCGATACTTGTCATACATTCGAAGAAAAGAAACGCTACTTTCATAGATTCTCCAATCCACATTTTCAAAATCCATTACATCAAAAACTGTCAAATCTTTAAGATACCCGGCATCTTCAAATATTTCGCTGTTATTTAAAAATTGTGTTATTCCAGAATAATAGCAACTTCGATTTGGATAAGTGCCTCCTGGAATTGAGCAAAACCACCTATCAAGAATTAGAGCATCATCACTCAATTTGTTATAAGTTTTTAGTTGTTTACCAGTATAAAACTTATGTATTCTAAATGGATCATTAAGATTGCCATTGGGATTTATTTCGTCATCTGAATTTATCCGTCGATCAAATTCCGATTCAAATCCATCCATCGCGCCGTCATTAATCTGTCTTGCAACTGTATCAAAATCATGCCCAGGATTGGGTCTGAATCCTACCCGTGCTTCTGATTGTGGTGTATAAACGGTTCCTTCAAAAAGGCCTCTTGCTGTTCTGGCCTGTCCATCTAAACCATCAACATCAGTTCTTACAATACTCGTTTCAATGTCGCCTTGCAAATGATAAGTGCCATGATTTGGGTGAGAAAGGTACCCCAACATATGATCGAAGGATCGATTTTCCATCATTAAAAAAACAAGGTGATCGGCACCTTTAAGTTTTTGTAAAGCATCTTGTGGCATGGGGCCGTCAATGGGTGAAACAGGATTGGTATTAACATCTATATTATCAAATCGATGATCAATTGGATCTGCTTGAACAAAAGGTACTGCAAGTTGTATTTGATCAAATGTATCAATTTTCCAACCTTGACTGTTCGTTGATAATTTTCGAAATAAATGATCTCGATTGGCAATCGTAGGCATCATTTCTGTAATAAGTTCCCCAATGTTATCAATATGTGCATTCAAAAATTTCATTCCCTCTTTTGAGGCTAATCCTTCAAAATCATCTCTTAGAAATGAAGCTATAGCATCCAAGCCCTTTTCTACTAAAAATTCCCCAACGTTAGCAATCGGATTGTCGCCAAAGTCTAGTGTTGTGTTTATTCGGGAAATATCAACCTTCAATTGAAATCTTGGATAAATTTTTCCAACTCTTATGCTATCGTCCCTTAGTTCAACACTAGGATGCGGAACCAGTGTACTTGCACTTCTAAATATTATATATAAATCTGCTGTAATGGTATCTACATTGACTTTTAATTGATCTATTTCTGTTGTTATATTTTCCAGTCTCATTTCAAATTTAATGGCAACATCATTTCTTTTTCCTTTTAAGTACGGTGGGATGTTGCCAAGGGATTCCGAACCAGAAAGTAACGAACGCGTTCCTAAGGGGCCGGCCCAAAGTGAGGGACTTATATCCATATTGATATATAAATCTTGCAATGTCCCCTGTGAAAAGAATGTTTCTACTGTTTGGTTTACAAAGTTTGCTTGAATATTTTCAACAGTTTCGGAAAGATTAGGAAATGCAGCTGCAACTCTTCTCATTTCTGCTTCCACTTCTTCAGCCATTCTCCTAATTGCATCTTCATTAGAAAGCAACTCAAATCCAACAGGTTTAATTTCTACAGAAACATCCAAATCATCTATGCCAATATCTATGGGGTCATTACTAATTCCAAACTCACTTGAAATTTCGTCGGCAAAAGAAAAAAATAGTTTTCCATTTCGAATTCCAAAACTTGGAGCAATGAAAAGCAAAGCATCTTCAAATAACCTTCCTATCATTGGGTAAGGCAAAATCGTAGAAGTAATAGTCAATTCATTTTGTACATTTATAAAAGTGTTAAAAAGAACATTAAAATCATTAGGGTTGGTATAGACTATATCTATGATTTCGTGGTTTATGAAACTATGATTAGGATTAACATGCAATGAAGCAGGATGACCACTGGGATTTGGTACAGTGACTTCATCGTGAAAGGTAACCCCATCTCTAACCTTACCTCGAATTCTCATTGGTGGCTGCAAGATGGCAGGAGGATTGGGATCTGGCTCTGGTAAAACTAGCAAACCTCCAGCATCGTCAAAAGAGATAATAGGAACTCTATTAGGATTATTGTCGAGTAGTGAAACACCAATTTCATTCGGATTTAGATCAGTCGCTCCAAATTGTAGTTGGGCATCAATTAATTTTTCCTTAAACTTCGTAGAGCCCCTATGACCCGAATTAGAATTTCGGCCAAAACCATTTACTTTTCTTGATGAATTGGCTAGAAGGTCTGGTAAGACAACATTAAGGCCAGGGTCTAATGCATCTGGCAAATCACCTACGGGTTCTGTGTCGCCTGTATTAGGCCCTCGTCTTGAAGTGATTCTTATGGAGCATTTTCCTCCAGGTGTTCCACGAAAAGATATACGTCGTGATGCTCCTGGTCTAAGTAATACATTTCTTTTATTAATAATGTGGTCATCAATATTTTCTAACATTGCGATTATTTTTGGTGATTTTGTAGAATCAAATACGACTTAACCCAAGGGATTTAATCATGGTCTCAACTTAAATCAAAATAAGTTTTCAACTTTTCTAGCTATTTGAAACTAATTGAATACATTTTTATTTAATCCTTTCATTTCATTATTGTGCCTAACCTTGAAATAAAGTTGTTAGTATCCACATTAATTGAAAAAATGGGATATTTAATGGGGGGAGTGCCAATAAGATAGCAAAAAGAAGTGTAATTCTTACATAATACCGAAATATTATGTATGATTTAGCGATATCTCTTACTAAACTCAGTAAATATTAGCTGTTTACGTTTGATTTAGACGGCTATACAATACTGAAAAACAGTTAATTAGAGGGTTTAACGTACGTTTCCGCGCCGATGGGCTTCACACCCCTTGCAGAAACAATTTGTGGATTAAAGGAGGAAATAGAGTGCTTTGCGCTCAGACAGTAAAACATTTCAAAGCAATCCCAATTTAAAATATTTTAATTGACAATAGGAGTGCCATCTTCAGGAAAGACTGCGTTAAAATCTAACTTAAACTCACTAGCCCCTTCTGATGGGTCTGTACTTAGCGTAACATGTGGAGAGTCACTATCCTGAAACCCTGTCTTTGGCGGAGTAGACCCCATTAGTATCCAGCCATGATTCTTATAACTCTCTATAGGTCTTTCATTATACTCAACATATTCGACAAATTCACCCAATACAAAATATTCAGAAATAGTCCAGGCATCGTTGCCATCGATCTGTAACTTAAAACTAGCTGCTTTGGCCTTCTCAAAATTATCAAATGCAATTCCTCCTGAATTTACTCCACCATGCCCTCCTGCTATCTGTCGTTTTATAAAATCTATTTCATAAATGTCGGAACGGCCACGTTCACGATCATCCCATTTTTTGTCTAACTCGTCTAGATTCCAGCCAGCTGGACCCGTATTGGTTCCATAATGAACACCTATGAAATAAGATAAATGCACAGAATCATCAGTACCAGCATCTTTAACATCAGCTGTTTTTAATATAATTTTTAGTGCACGTAGTTTTACAAATGAAGCCCTTACGTTTCCCCCAAAAGGCTCATAATTACAATCAGCATCAGATTGAGATGATGGAGAGGTTTTTGAAGTTTTATCTTTCATAATGTAATTTTTTATTAAAATAGAATAATATTTCTAGGGCGATTTGAGATAATGTATAGCTTGAATAGAAATTTGTATAGCTGGTAATTCTCCAAGGGTTTTTAGTGTTCGGCCTGTATTATATCGTTTGTAATATTTTAATCATTTATCCTAAAACTATTAAAACGAATGATATTATCGCTGATCAATCAAAAGGTGATATTATCTCAAACTGGTTGATGTTTCCCCAAATATGAGGAAGAACCAGTTTCCCCGGAATTTGCAATAATGGGATTAGCAATTCTTTTAAATGCATTTATAGAAGGAGCGTACAGAAAGTTAAGCGAACGTAATAGATGTATTTAAACTAGAAGTGATTATACCATGCCTGTTTTTCGTTGTCCCGAAAAACAACAAAAGGCTTCATCTATTATAAACCCCTTAAAATGTATAGTCAAAATTTTAATTTTCAAGGAGTATCGAGCAAAGGCTAAAGAAGAATTTGACGATAATTCTGTTAATAAAATTTAAGTTTTGACATTCCGATTAAAAGCGGACTTAACTTTAAAAATGAAGATTGGGAATGGAGTTTGACCACTTCACGACTTTTCTCAGGAATGAGTGGACGAGTGGAATGTAAACCAGAGTCTTTTAAGTTGTGTACAAGACTTTTGAGAGCAGCTCTTTTTCTGAAATGTAGAGCAACGAAATGTAAACTTAAGCCGTGTATCATTAATTGCTTGGTCTGTGTTTACTTACGAATCCCGAAGCGTCGGGACTCGCAAATTTTCTATTCAGTTTGTATTTACTAAATTAGTCGCTTAATCAACGTAAAAAATCATACACGTACCTGCAAGCAAACACCGCTGTTTGAATATTGCACAACGTCATAAATAATGAACCCTTTAAACTTGATGAAATTGACTCAATATGAAAATATATTAACAAATGTGAATCGTCATATTGAACTAGATGATAATGAAAGTGCTTTCTTTGTTTCCCTAATCCAAAATAAAATTATAAAAAAAAAAGATTTTCTTTTGAGAGAAGGTCAAATTTGTAAATCAGTCACTTTTGTTAACTATGGGTTTTTAAGGTCCTACTACGAAGACGATTCAGGCACTCACATCATTCAATTTGCAGAGGCTAATTGGTGGATAGGAGACCTAAAAAGTTATACACAAGGAACTTCAGCACAATTGTATATTGATGCTTTACTAAAAACAGAAGTATTCCAAATTTCAAAATCAAAAATGGAAGACCTTTACGAGCGTATTCCAAAATTTGAACGCTTTTTTAGAATACAAATGGAGAATGCTTTAATAAATCATCAAGATAGAATTTTACAAAGTCAAACATTAAAAGCCAAAACGAGATACGAAAATTTCGTAAAGACATACCCCTCTTTTCATCAACATATTCCATTGAAAGATATTGCAAATTACTTGGGAGTAACACCTGAACATTTAAGTGCTATACGAGCGAGGTATTAAAAAATTATTTCTTAAGATTTCTTATTTTTTTCTAAATAATGCTGCAATAGTTTTGCTTCATCAATTATTTATTAAAACGGTATCTTATGAACAGAAAATTTATTCTCTACTCAGTTTGCTCAATGTTAAGTATTGGTGCAATTATTATTTTAACATCTTTTAAACAAAATGAAATGAAACCAGCGTATTGTCTATTTGAAAATGTAAATATTACCGATTCAACTAAACTTGAAGAGTACAAAAAAAATGTATTTCCCATCGTAGAAAAGTTTGGTGGAAAATACATTGTTGCAGGTGGGCAGATAAGAAATATTGAAGGAGATTGGAATCCTCAATTTTTGGTGATGATTCAATTTCCAAGTTTAGAACAAGCAAACAAATGGTACGATTCTGAAGATTATAAAGAGTTAAAAGCACTAAGACACTCATCAGGAGAATTCAATGCAGTTATAATGGAAGCACTATGAAAGTAACAATCAAGAATTCCAGCAGGTAACAAAGGGTAAAAATAATAAGAGTTTTGGTGCTAAACTCAAAGGTCTGTGCATTTTAAGCCCTTACTATTCTTATATCAAACGAAGGTGGACATTCGGCGAAAAGGTCGCCCCAATTTGCTGCGTTGTCCGCAATCGCTACCAACTCTCGCCCATTGGGTAATGCTCACCATTACAGGGCAAACCAAATCAATTTTAGCAGTAGGATAAGGGGCTTATTTGCCAGAAACGACCTTTTGCCCGACATAGAGTGAAAATATCACACCATCATCAGCTAAAAGTAATTTAGTTCATATATTTTTTATTTATTTTACAGGTATTCATATATTCGCTATGCTCGGAAGACAAAGCTCTTTTGTATTTTTTCCCTTTTGACTATCTTCGATAACCACAATAAAAAAACACATAGCTTAACTACGTTTAGCCCTACATTACCAGTAATTAAAAAAATCGCCCCTGAATTCAAGTGTCAAACCACCAAAACCAAATATGATTAAAGAACTGTCAAAAGAATTAATTGAACTAATACAAAAAGATTACGATAATATTGCAGGTATTGTAATTTATGAAAATAATGAAATTACTTTTGAAAATTACTTTCACGGCTATAAAAAAAAAGACACAATTCATATTGCTTCTGTAACTAAAAGTGTGCTATCAATTCTGGTGGGAATAGCCATTGATAAAGGACTAATCAGTAATTTAGAGCAAAATGTTTTAGATTTTTTTCCAGAATACGAAACCAAAAAAAGAGAAAAAACAATACAGCAGGTGACTTTAAGGCATTTATTAACAATGACGGCACCTTACAAATTCAAGTCTGAACCTTATACCAAAGTATATTCAAGTGAAGATTGGACAAAAGCAGTGTTGGGCTTGTTGGGAGGCAAAACTTTAAGTGGAGACTTCAAATACACAACAATAGGAATACAAGTTTTATCTGGTCTTCTTATAAAAGCAACTGGAAAATCAGTACTTGATTTTGCAACCGAAAATTTATTCTCTCCTTTGGGTATTAAGGCACCCGATAATTTTCGAATACATAACAAAGAAGAACATTTTGCATTCCTTAAAAATAAATATGTGAAAGGTTGGGTAATTGACCCTAAAGGAACTAACACATCTGGTTGGGGATTAACCCTAACCACTAGAGATATAGCAAAAATTGGTCAATTATATTTGAATAAAGGAAAATGGAACAATCATCAAATACTATCCTCTAAATGGATTAAAGAAAGTACTAAGAAACATAGTCAATGGAATGATTTAGCATACGGATATTTATGGTGGATAATTGATGGTGAGGAAAATAAATGTTTTGCAGCTATAGGAGATGGTGGAAATATAGTTTATGTAGATACTCCATCAGATACAGTAATTGCTATTACTTCTCAATTTAAACCACGAGCAAAAGACAGAATTGAACTTATCCGAAAATACATTGTACCGCAATTAAATCCAAGAACTCGGTAATATTTTCTATCTTCGTAGTCTGTTATACTAATATCACATATTATCTGAGTCTTTCTCAAAAGACAAACTCGATAAAACGAGTAATTAAAGCTTTTAGCTTCTTAATGCACAGATAATTACATCCATTTATTTCATAAAATTTTAAACAAAAATAATTGATTACCAAATCGATTGATTTATTGCTTTGCAATGTATTCAACATTGCAAATTGTGATAATAATACAATGACTACAATGAATAGTAAACAGTTAATAAATAGAAACATAGAACTATTTTACAATAAAGCATCCGAAGAATCTCGACTAGATAAAGGAATGGGCATATTTGAATTTGAAAGAATTAAATCACTCATAGAAAAATATATTTCCTCTTCACCTTCAAAAATAATTGTTATTGGTGGAGGAACAGGAAAGTATTGTGAATGGCTTGCTAAAAAAGGACATCAAGTTCATTTGGTAGAACCAGTTTCGAAACATATAAAAATAGCCCAAAACAGAGCGAATAAATTAAAGAATACGTTTTCTGTTCAGTTAGGTGAATCTCGAAAATTAGAATTCCTAAATAATTTTGCAGACCTCATAATTTTACACGGACCTCATTATTATCTTCAAAAAAAAGAAGATAGAGATTTAGCAATTTGTGAAGCCAAACGTGTTCTAAAAAATGATGGAATTATTTTGGGTTTTGCCATTAATTACACGGCATCAACTTTAGTAGGGCTTTTAAATGACCTAATCCATGAAAAAACCTTTTTTGAAATGTGCAAAGAAGAATTGACAAATGGGATACACAATCCGCAAGATGATTTCCCTTGGCTTTTGACTGAAGCATATTATCATAAACCGGAACGGCTTAAAAACGAATCTATAAATCAAGAATTGACTTATCTCAATACTTATGCCGTTGAAGGAATGGCTTGGTTAGACAAAAATTACTTTGGTAATATGCTAGACAACAAAAAGAAAAAGACATTACTAGAGCTTATTCAAGTTACAGAAAATGACAGCTACCTTTTACCTTTTAGCCCACATGTGATGATAGCAGTAAAAAAACAATCGAATTATGGAAAATAAAGAAATATATTACAAAGCATTAATAGAAAATAATGGCCAACTAAATGAAATTGATCTTGGAGAAAAAATTGGTCTTGACGAAAACGAAACAAGAGAAATAATTGCACAACTTCTATCCGAGCATAAAATTGAATATGAGGAAAACAGAGTTTGTAATTACAGTCTTATGAAAATACAGAAACGGAAACGAAAAATTAAAAACAGGTAACAAAGAACTGTGGTAAAAACAAGTAACTTACCAAATTTCAAAAGGAAATAAATTCTAATCTTTTACTATTGGAAAGTGAATTTAAAAGGTGAATTAGACTTCCATCAAGTCTGTAGTTTGTCCTTTTTTGGGAGCAAGAAAGCCCCGAAATTAGAATATTCGTTAAATCAAATATCAGAACTTGCAAAAAATATCGTAGAACGTAGCGTAGCAGTTCCTGAGGTTCAACCTAAGCTATCTATGACCCTCATTAACGAAGTAAAAGATAATAGCGTAGATTAACCGTAGTGGGTGCTTTAGGCGGTAATTATATATTTAAGCCACCATCAACCGACTATCCTGAAATGCCTCAAAACGAACATTTGACTATGCGTATTGCCGAATCATTTGGAATCCAAACTGTTCCTTCAAGTTTAACTCGACTACAATCGGGTGAATTATCCTATATCACAAAGCGAATTGATAGAACTGAGGATGGAAAAAAGATTCATATGTTGGATATGTTCCAAATTACAGAAGCATTTGGCAAATATAAAAGCTCCATGGAAAAAATTGGAAAAGCTTTGGGTGACTATTCAGATAATACGCTATTAGATAAAGTGTTCTTTTATGAATTGACACTATTTAGTTTTTTAACTGGAAATAATAATAATAATAATAATAATATGCATTTAAAAAATTTCTCAATGATTCAATCAGCGCCTGGATGGTTGTTATCCCCTGCTTATGACTTACTTTATGTTGCTATTGCAAACCCAGATGACGAAGAAGAACTAGCACTTACACTTGAAGGAAAAAAGAGTAAGTTAAAACAGGTTCATTTTGACTCTTTTGGAAAAGAATTAGGTTTAACAAAAAAACAAATAAAAGGTGTTTTTGATCGATTTTATAAAAAGAAAGAAAATGCTATTAATTGGATAGAGAATTCTTTTTTATCCCAAGAAATGAAAACAAAATATATAACTGTCCTTAAGGAACGCTACACAAAAATTTTGATAAAAAAAATATGAATTAGGCTAAATTATGTTAAAATGCGTTAAAGTTTTTGTCTAGGTGGCTAGTTCAGAGTCAGTAGATTTTCACCCCTCTTGAAGGCCTTGTAAACTATGCAAATCTCAATTTACGATTAGTTCTCATTGTTACAAATCCAATTTATAACATACTTGTTTTTGAGTCAGAATACAGAAATAATGATTAATTTAAATTTTGTAATTTGCTACCTAAGCTAATACCGATTTGAAAACATTAAAAATATCGAAAGAAATTGAACTTTTATTGGGTAGTTTTGGGGCTATTCAAAGTGCATTTTTGGCCATCTATCTGTTTTTTAGTAAAAAACATAATACTACAAACACACTCATTTCAGTTTTCTTTTTTCTTATTACGATAAGGGTTATTAAATCTCTATTATGGGTATATTTAGATATACTTCCCATTTGGTTTATTAATATTGGTTTTATAGCCCATTATGCTACCGGTCCAACATTACTTTTATATTTCTTATATGTTGTTAAACCAAAAAAATGGCATATACGAAATTACTTACACTTTGCCCCTTCTTTGGTACTACTCCCTTTTCTTTTTAGAATAAATGGAAGTAATTTTTGGCATCTAGGTGGATATTCTTTTTTATTATACCATCAATTAATCTATACCACTTTAACTTTTGGTATTCTATTGCTTTTTTTGATTAAGATGGATAAACATACATCTACTATTAAAAAAGAAAAAAAGTACTGGTTATTTATCTTATTTATTGGCGCTGCAAGTATACAATTGGCTTATTTTTCAAATTATATATTAGGATTATCTCCATATCTATTAGGACCTATTATTTATGCTGTTTATATATATATAATTGCATTCTATGCCTTTTTAAATCAAAATATTTTTGAAGAAAAAGAAACAAACTCTAAATACCAAAATATAAATATTACTAATCAAGAGTTTAAGCATTATCAAAATGAGATTATTCAGATTATGACATCAGTAAAACCTTATATTAATGCTAGCTTTACTTTGGATGAATTATCAAAACAAATCTCATTACCTACTTATTTAACATCTCACATCATTAATAAAGGGTTTAATACTAATTTTTCTGATTTTATCAATTTGTACCGCATTAACGAAGCTGCTTCTAAGCTTACATCTTCTTCTTATAGTCATATCAAAATCTCACAAATAGCTTATGATTGTGGTTTTAACACCTTATCATCTTTTAATAACTCGTTCAAAAAAATTAAGGGAACAACACCTTCGCAGTTTAAAAAAATGAATAATTTAAGCTGATGGATTTATAAATTTATCAGACTTATTTATAAATCACACATTTCATTTCATTTTAATTTATCAACATTGCATTATACTAATAATTCGAAAGCGTATACATTGATTTGTATTGGTCTGGTATTTAAGTTCTATAGACGGATACAGGTTAAATAAGGATAGACAATTTTGAAAATTTAAAATCAGATTATGAAAGTTTGGTATAATCCTATCAAAAAATTATGTCTAAAATCGAAAGAGAGATTAAATGACATAAAAAGGCGATGTTCCTTTTTTTTACTACCTATAATAGGGGTTATTTTTACATCTGGCTGTCAGGGGGATGGGGCTATTCTTTTAAAAATAAAAGTTGAAGAGACTGAAGGATTGGAAAGGCCTTTGGAGTATATCGCCATTAATTTACCTCGATTAAAGCACAGCCAAAAAGACTATCAGTTATATGCTTACTCTGCTAATAGCCATGTAAAAATTCCTATCCAAATAGTAGGTTCTAAACTTAATAATATGGGTAATCAAGAGATACATGGCGTTTTGCCGATTTCTATTGGAGGGCATGAAACAAAGGAATATTTTATTAAAGCAGAATCCAGTAAGGTTTTAGAGACAGATACTGATTTTATCGTTAAAGGCAATCATTTGGATTTGATTGTTGAGAATAAACACTATATAGCTTCCCTGAAAGAATATATAGGATATAAACATCAGAAGCTTGGTGCTGGTCATTTAGGTAGTCTTACCCTAAAAGAATTTGATGATGTGGTATTGGCACGGAAAAATCCCAATCTAAAAATCCACTGGGCACCAAATTTTAGTAAGGAAAATTTAAATTACAAAACAATGGCCCATCTCAATTCACCAGATTCTGTTTTTGTTTCAACAAAGGGTCCTTTTTACTTTAGCTTATTTAGGAGCGGTCGTATAGAGGGGTATGAAAAAATCTTACTGAAAGGAAAATATAAATTTTATGCTGGTCTCCCCTTTTTCATTTTTGAAAGCGAAATTCTTTTTACGGAAAGCGACTCCCTGAATCTACTGAGAAATGATGAGATGACCATGGATAGTCTATTTACTCATTTAGCCTTTCCCCAAGCTGGGGGAACCACTATTCACTTGCCTCTTTATGATGAAAGCACCATCACCTATTTGGATGAAAATCCAATTCCAGATGACTCGCCATGGTTATTTTTTTATAATAAGTATAAATCCTTTGCCTTTGGATCAATAAGGTTACATTACGATAATAAGAATATTCATGGTGATGATTCTCCCACTCACAATAAACACACAAAAATTACTGCAAGTGCTAATGATGGAAGGTATTGGAATAGACGACTTATTCATAGCAAAAACACTTTCATTCCAAAGGGAAGTAAATACACCGAAAAGAATGCTTATATCATATTTAAAATTGATGAAAAAAACCCGGAAAAAACAATAAAATATTTTCATGAACGCCTAAAAAACCCTGTTATGGTGAGGTATACACATTGAGGAAAGTACTATTCAACCATCTAGATACTGAGATATATAGTTAAGCTCCCTACTCTAGATGAAACGTTATATCTACTACCTCTGATTTTAACCTTACATCTTTTCAATGTTTAAAAATCTATAAGAAAATGAATACAAAAACTTACATCCTATTAATATTGTCGATTATCCTTACCACTAACTTATGTGAAGCCCAAATTCAGCAGATCGATGATGATGGAACAATCCATGTTCCCTCATTTTTATTACCAGATTCAGAATTCTTAAGTGATGAATCCAAGCTCATTTTAAAAGAACAACGCGCTCATAAAGCAAAGTCATGGAATGAAATGAAACGTGCTTGTCCTCCTCTAAAAAAAGGGGTTAGTCTAGAAGAAAGAAAGCAGTATAGGGAATGTTTGGCCTTGCATTTTTATACAACGCCATTATACAAAAAAACAATTGCAAGGTATCCTATAGATATTACAATTGACACAATAAATGGAGTTTACACTGAAGTATTTATACCTAAAGAAGGCATTAAGAAAGAAAACCAAAACAAGGTTTTAATCAGTTTACATTCTGGTGCTTTTCAATTTGACTCTAGAACAGCAAGCCGGATAGAGTCCATTCCAATTGCAGCTCTTAGTGGAATAAAGGTGATTAGTATTGACTATAGAATGGGGCCAGAATATCAATTTCCCGCAGCTACTGAAGATGTTGTTGCTGTATACAAAGCTTTGTTAGAAAAATATGAAGCAAAAAATATTGGCATTTATGGAACAGCAGGTGGCGGACAATTGACCACACAGGCATTGGCATGGTTTCAGAAAAAAAAATATTCCTATACCTGGGGCTGTAGGAATGATTGGTATGGCTGCTGCTGAACCAAGACCAAAAACCGATGCAATGCACATTGTATCTGCCATAGAAGGATATCAAGGAATTGCTCCTTTCACTGTTTTTGAACCTTACTATGGACCCAACCCAGATTTTAATGACCCTCTTTTAGCCCCGTTAAAATCTGAAGAAATACTTTCAAAATTCCCACCATCCTTACTTATCGTTTCTACTCGTGATTTTCATTTGAGTTCTGTCGTTTACACGCATACTCAATTAGTGAAACTTGGTGTAAAGGCTGATTTGCATGTATGGGAAGGTTTAGGTCACGTATTCACTGCTAATGTTGAATTACCTGAATCTAGAGAAGCCTTTGCTGTAATCGTTAATTTCTTCAAAAAACATCTGGAGTGATATAGTCTGATGGACGCATCTATTTCTTGTCAAGAAAACTTTCTTTCCAAAATTGTTACATGATTTTAGTAATTATATAATTTATCTTCTAAAATATCGCATTTGGGTTCTGTCCCATCTATAATAACTTTTTCCTTTAAGTTTTTTAAATCAGTCCATTTATGTATACCAAAGGTTATGGTTATCCGAAATCTATAATTCTTCAAGAAGTATATTTAAAACTTAGGTTTACAATAAGTTACATAGATGTTGAAGAGATAATGAAGATGAGTGGAGTTCAAGTTGACCATGCCACAATTCAGTGCTGGGTCTACAAGTTTAGCCCATTTATTGAGGCTCAAATGAAGAAACGAAAATTAAGAGTAGGAACAAGAAAGTTTTCCCCCAAGTATCAGGCATACAATCCAGAAAAATTCCAAAGTTCTCTTTATCTATAGATATTGATTTAACCTACATTCCAATAGAAGATAGAAATACATCCTTAAAAAATATTATTGATGTGCTTGGTCGTATAAAAAATAATCTTGAAATTTTTTTTCCTGAAGCTCAGATTACTCTAAAAGAAAAGATTTTAAAACTACAAGTCACTACTGTTAAGGCACAAATAAAAATAGAAGTTAATCAAATAAATAGAGGCATAATAGATGAAACAGTAAAGCTATCATTATGCAAGAAAACCCAGGAGGAATTTGATGCTTTTTGTGCTATTTCTGTAGTGTCACTTGGGAACTGTATGGTGGCAAAATTTGCGCTGCCTTAGATCGTCAGCACCCTAGAGATTTATTTGATATAAAATATTTATTGCACAATGAAGGGTTTACTAGAGATGTTAAAAAAGGGTTTATACTATGTCTTTTAAGTAGTAATCGACCTTTAAATGAAATGTTACAGCCAAATTTCATAAATCAGCGAGAAACCATGGTCAATCAGTTTGAAGGAATGAGTTCAGAAGCCTTTACGTATGAGGATTTCGAGGAGATCAGAACTCAATTGATTGGTGTAATACATCAAAATTTAACAGATAAAGACAAGGAGTTCTTACTAAGTTTCAATAAGACAACTCCAGATTGGAGTATTTATGATTTTGAACGATTCCCTGCAGTGCAATGGAAATTACAAAATCTTATCAAACTTAAGACTGGCAATTTAGAAAAATTTAATGGACTAAGTGTATCTTTAGAGAAGCTCCTAAATTAACAATGAGGTTAAAAAAAATTAGACTATGAGATTAAATAAATAGAGGTCGGTATTTAACTTCATACCTTTAAAGTGAATAAAAATAGGAGAAAGTAGGACTAATTGAATACTTTCTCAAATTTAAAAGAGTTACTGGTAATTGTTTACCCACGTCAGACTGTGCATTAACCTATTTTGAAAAGGGATATCTTTAAGGAAGGTGTCTGAGAAAAAAATCAAATATGGGATTCTCAGAGCTTGAAATTTAGTTAATACACAAGCTCATGTTAGCAGCAATTACAACAAAAAGTCCATATGAATGAAACCTATTCCAGTAAGACATATAAATACTACTCTAAAAGAACCCAATTTATTTGGGAATTTCACTATAAGAAAACTTCGAGAGTTACTTGATGGAAAAGATATGATTCATGAACTTCACAGGCATGACTTCTATTTTATTTTAATACTAAAGAAAGGTTATGGAAATCATGAAATAGATTTTTTCAGTTATGATGTTTCAGATTATTCAGCTTTTATTGTTCGTCCTGGTCAAGTTCATAAACTGGAATTAAGAAGTGACAGTATTGGGTTTATGATTCAATTTAACTCTGAATTCTATTCTCCTATTGAAAAAGAGCCAAATATTTTTTTACAAAAAGCAAGTGCTAAAAATTTTTACCAGTTAGAAGAAAGTGACTTTACAAAAATGAATCTGTTTTTAACATCCATTTTTAATGAATACCAAAATAGGCCTAAGGAATATAATGAAGTAATAAAAGCCAACCTTCGAATTTTCTTTATAGAATTGATAAGACTACGGAATAATAACAATGAAATATTAGATAAAAAAGATCTCTATGCTCAAGAATACCTTGAAGATTTTTTTCAACTATTAGAGAAGAATATTTTAAGCAAGAAACAAGTGTCACAATATGCAGACATGCTTAATCTATCTAACTACCAATTAAATGCGATAACAAAGAAAACACTAGAAAAAACGGCATCAGAACTTATAAACGAACAGCTTATTCTAGAATCCAAAAGATATCTTTTAGCAACATCTAATCAAATAAACCAAATAGCATATCATATGGGATATGAGGATGTTTCGTATTTTATTAGATTTTTCAAAAAACATACTGGCTTTTCACCAGAAGTATTTAGGCAAAACCTTAAATAAGTCCTATCCTACTTTATTTTTGTCCTAATATTCAAAAGCTTATTGAAATTACTTTTGTAGTATAATTTTAAATAAGCAAATTAAATGAAACCTCTTTATAAAACCGTTTTAGTTGGTTTAGGGGCAACACTTTTTATTGATTTTTGGAAACTAATTGTAAGCAATTTTGAAATTAAATCAAGGGGTGTACTTTTTTTAGGAAGATGGCTAGCATATACTTCTGAAGGACAATTTTTTCACAACACAATAATACAAACAACAAGTGTAGAACATGAAAGGTTTTACGGCTTAATTGGGCATTATTGTATTGGTGTAACCTTTGCTTTTTTGTTACCATCATTTTATAGTGAAAAATGGTTTTCTAATCCAAAAATATTCCCTGCTATTACTGTTGGTTTAGTTTCTTTATTGCCTCCTATTTTTATTGTTCAGCCACTATTTGGCTTTGGAATTGCATTTTCAAGGATACCTCACTCATCACAACACCTTTTAAAGATTTTTATAATTCACAAGGTTTATGGTATTGGCTTGTACTTAACAGCACTAGCGATGAAGCGAATTAAACTATATAATCAATAAAAAATGAAAAAAAGATCAAGTAAATGGATACTTGCCAGTCTCTCGATTTCCATATTAATGGCTTCTCTAGGCGTAAGCATTGCTAATGTTGCTTTACCAACCTTAACAGAAGTTTTTGCAACAACATTTCAATCTATACAATGGGTAGTTATTTCATACCTTTTAACTATCACAGTAATGATTGTTAGTATAGGAAAATTAGGAGATATCTTTGGACTTCGACGTATGCTAATGATTGGTGTAATTGTATACACATTAGCTTCTTTTGCCTGCGGTGTTGCCCCAACACTTTGGGTCTTAATTTTAGCAAGAGCTTTTCAAGGACTAGGAGCAGCTATACTAATGGCTCTAACATTAGCTTTTGTTCGCGAAACTGTTTCAAAGAATAAAATAGGCAATGCTATGGGGTTGTTAGGTACCATGTCTGCAATTGGCACAGCTTTAGGGCCAACGCTTGGTGGTCTTTTAATAGCAAATTTTGGATGGCGAACTATTTTCTTTATTATGATTCCGCTAGGAATATTAAATATGTTCTTAATTTATAGATATCTACCAGCTCAAAAAACAAAGATAAAATTTGAATCTAAAAAAATGGATTGGTTAGGAACATTACTATTAGCCTTCACCCTTACTTCATATACATTGGCAATGACATTTGGTAAAGGAAATTTTAATTGGCAGAATCTAACTTTAATTTTATCTGCATTTGTAGGTGTGGGTATATTTATTTATTCCCAAAGAAAAGTTCAATCGCCATTAATTAAGTTATCTACGTTTAGAAACAAGAATTTAAGTTCCAGTTTAATTATAAATTCTTTTGTTTCTACAGTCATGATGGCAACATTAGTTGTTGGTCCATTTTATTTATCGTTCGCATTAGGTCTAAATGCAGCACTTGTTGGACTTGTGATGTCTGTTGGGCCAATAGTATCTTCAATTACAGGAATACCATCTGGTCGAATTGTTGACCATTTAGGTTCATCATTAATTATTACAATCGGCCTTTTGATAATGACATTAGGCACTTTTGCCTTATCAATACTACCCAATCATTATGGTGCTGTTGGGTATATAATTTCTATTGCGATTTTAACGCCAGGGTATCAATTATTTCAAGCAGCAAATAATACATCAGTAATGATGAATGCTAATAAAGATGAACGTGGTGTTATATCTGGTATACTTAATTTATCTCGTAATCTAGGTCTTATTACTGGCGCTTCGGTTATGGGCGCTCTATTTGCCTACGCGGTAGGCACAAGCAATTTTGAAGTGGCACAAGTAAAGGATATTTCAGCAGGCATGCGTACAACATTTATTCTAGCTGGATGCCTGATAGTTATAGCTGCTTTTATTTCATTGATTACCTGTAAAAGAACGAAGTGATTTTTAGTGAAATTAAATATTAGTCCAATACAACTTTAATTTTGTCCTACTACAAAAACTCAATATTGATATAATTTTGCACCATATAAATCAAGTAATTATGAAAACAAAGTCAGAATTAAAATACAAAGAATTTTGGAACGAAAGATATCAAGGTTCCATTTTTGCCTACGGTAAAGAGCCTAACCTATTTTTCAAAGAGCAATTACATAAACTAAAAGCAGGCTCAATTTTAATGCCTGCAGAAGGAGAAGGTCGTAATGCTGTATTTGCTTCAAAATCAGGCTGGAATGTTACTGCAACCGATTTAAGCATGAAAGGTAAAAGTAAAGCTGAAAAATTAGCTAAAGAATTTGAAGTCTCTTTAAAATATGTTGTAGGCGATTTACAAGACATGGAATTTCCAAAAGAATCATTTGATGCCATAGCTTTAATTTATGCTCATTTCTCACCCTGGAAGATTTCTGCTATTCATCAAAAATTAATAACGCTTCTTAAAGCTGGAGGTGTTATACTATTTGAAGCATTTAGTAAAAAACAAATAGATTTTCAAAAAACGAATGCAAAAGCAGGTGGCCCAAATGATTTGAATATGTTGTTTTCTATAGAGCAAATACAGGAAGATTTCCCTGGTTTTGACGTTCAGATATTAGAAGAGAAAGAAGTGCTATTAAACGAAGGTGAATTTCACAATGGAACAGGAAGTGTAATTCGATTTGTAGGCAAAAAAAACTTGATTAAAAAATGATGAAAATAGTAATCGCAATACTTTTCATCTTTACCGTTTTAAACGTAAAAGCACAAAAAGCAGATCAATTTAATTCATGGTGGTATTATTCCTGAAAATATCATTTAAGCAAAAAATTCAATATTCAAACGCTATACTCTTGGAGCAGACACAATTTTGTTAAAGATTGGCAACAATCAAAATTAAGAATTGGAACTAGTTATGATTATTTAAAAAATGTAAGTTTTGGAGCTGGATATGAATGGATAGTGCTCTTTCCTTATGGAGCGCATCCTGTTAAAGATAAAAGAACTGAACATCGAATTTATGAACAGTTAATAATAAAAAGTAAGCTTCAAAATGTATCTATAAACTATGGTGTAGTGTTAGAACAGCGATTCAGGAAAGATATTACAAGACACCGATTAAGAATTATATTAAGTGCTAAAATGCCAATAATAAGCTCTAAGGAAGGCAAAACAAAACTAGGAATATCATTTTTTAATCAAGTGTTTTTTGACATAGATAAATATGCTGATAATAATCATTTTAGGCAAAACAGAATTTATGGTGGTTTTGACATTCCTGTAAATAATCATTTCACGTTAAGTTTAGGATATATGAATCAATACATTATTATTAATGATACTAGAATTGAAAATGATCACACACTAATGGTGGGGCTATTTCACAAATTAGACTTTAGAAAGAAATCAATCAAATAAAAGCTGCTAACAAAGAACTATGGTAAAAAACATTGGCATTTAAGATAAAAATGGAAGAAGCCAAAAAAATGCTACTAGAGCAAAATCTATCTATCAATGAAATCTCAGATAGAATAGGTTATAAAAATCCACAACATTTTTCTACAGCTTTTAAACGAAAGTTTGGGATGATACCCAGTAGAATTAAAGGGTAGTTACTCCCTCTAAACCACAATGAAATATTCCCTATCGACCTATTCTCCAGATTTGATTTTACTTGCTTTGTTTGTCTTTGATTTTTTTTAAATCAAAGATTTCATTGTTGCCGTATTTTATTCCAACGTTCTCCTCCACATCCATAACTATTAATCTTCCAGAAGTTCTAAAAACATCCTACAAAAGGTTTTTCCTTATTTAGCTATAGATTGTGATAGTGAGCATAAATTGTTCAATTAATTATTATATTTTCACATAAACACTGTATAAGTTTCATATAGTATTTTACACGGTTTTTGCGTTAGTATTTGTCAAAATAAGCGTGAACCAATGGCATTCCTCCTGTATGAATAAACACTACGGTATCACTATCCCTTATTTTTCCTTTTTTAATGTATGAAATTAAACCTGACATTGCTTTAGAGGTATATACAGGACAAAGAAACAATGCCTCTGTTTTTGCAAGTAATTTTATGGATTCAATCCCCTTCTTTGTCGGTATTCCATAACCATCACCAACAAAATTATCGTCAACTATTATTTCCGGATTATTCGTTGACTTGTATTTTTTGTCTACCAAAATTTCTTTTGTTAATCTATCTACGATTTCAGTTCCAGTCTCTTTGTTATGTAAAGCACTAATTCCAATTATTTTAGTGTTCATATTCTTCATGTGAAATCCCGCAACAAGTCCTGCCTGAGTTCCTCCACTTCCTGTTGTAACAAAGACAAAATCTGGATTTATTTTTTCTTTATCACATTGTTCTATAATTTCATTAGCACAATCAACATAGCCAAGAGAGCCTAGTAAATTAGAGCCCCCAAAGGGAATTATATAGGGTTTTCCTCCTGCATGTTTTACTCTTTCGGAGACTTTATTCAATTCGATTTGGAAGTCATCATTTATTTTAATTCCGACAATTTCTGCACCCATTAGTGACATTAAAAGAGCATTTCCGTTTTTGTTAAATAATGTATTTTGTTCTGGAATCATTTTTTTGCAAACTACAATTGACTTAAGCCCAAGTTGGCAAGCCGCACCTACTAGTGCCCGGGAAGCATTTGATTGGTAATGACCAGCAATTATAAGAGTATCGCAATTTTCCTCCAAAGCACGTCCAATAATCCTTTCGTATTTTCTCAATTTATTTCCTCCGCCACCTCGACCTCCTACATCATCTCGTTTTACGTAAATTTTTGGTCCAAAATATTTTGATAAATTTGGTAATAATTCGAGTGGAGATTCTCTATTCAAGAGATTTTCTTTTTTATATGTTTCCTTCACTTTTATATTTATGTATTGTTATCCTTTTCACTTTAGTTTATTCGACAAAGTTTCAGGTACTAAAACGGCGTTTCTTTCCATTTTTGAATTGTCCTCAATTAATACTCTTAATTTATTAACTTTTGAGTTACTAATTTTCATTCCGTGCATAACAAATATAATATTGTTTTCTCTTTTTTTGATGCTTATTATGATTCAATATTAAAGCTTAGTAAAACGTATAAAAAAGAGAATGGAATGTGCCTAGTTCATGCCATAGTTCAGTAATCAATATTGTTGTTTTACTATCAAAAAAAAAGGGATGACGACAGCTCGAAAAGTGAATTAAAAAAGACTATAAAACTTATAATTTTAGGAAATGAGAATAAATGGATTAATGGAATTTTCGTTTTTCACATTTACTATATTAGTACCCTTATAAATTATGGATAGATGGAATTAAATGAAACAAGACAAGAGTACATCAAGAGAATAAACTATGTATTAGACTTTATTGAAAAGAATCTAGATGCAGATTTATCCCTAGAACAACTATCCCAAAAATCTTATTACTCCTCTTTCCATTTTCATAGAATCTTTTCAATAATTATTGGTGAAAATTTAAACGAATATATTAATAGAAAACGAGTAGAACGCATTGCATCAATCTTACTTGTTGGCTCTAACAAATCTATTAAGGAACTTGCTTATAACCATGGCTTTAATAGTGAAAGTTCATTTTCAAGAACATTTAAAAAATATTATGGAATTAGTCCTACTAAATTTAATTTGGAAGGAAAAACAATACTTAGCAAGATTGGTATAGAACCTTTTACCATTAAAAAATACATTTGTAGTATTGATAACATTAAGAAATGGATAGAAATGAATACGCAAATAACCGTAAAACAACTGGAAGAGATAAAACTTGCTGGCATAATGAATATTGGAGAATTTAATAAAATTGGCAATATCTATCAAAGATTAATCGAATGGGGAAGTAAAAAAGAGTTGTTGCCTTCTCTCGGTTTTAAAGCAATTACAATTTATCATGATAATCCTAACGTTACTCAAACTTCCAAAGTTAGATATAGTGCATGTGTTACGATTAATAAGAATATAGACGCTGAAGGAGAAATTAGACCTCTTGTAATTAGAAAAGGGAACTATGCCATTGGAAATTTTGTAATTGATGCGGATGACTTTCCAAAAGCGTGGAAAAGTATGTCTGTTTGGGTACTAGAAAACGATTATGAATTTAGGGATGCCGATTATTTTGAAGTATACCTTAATGACCATAAAACTCATCCTAATCAAAAATTTATAGTAGACATTTGTATTCCAATTGAAAAACATGATGAAAATAGTAAGGCATCAAACAATGAGAATTCAACTAACTACAAAAGACAAAACAGACACAGTGAAGTACAATTAGATTATCATCAATTAATAAATTATATGAAAGAAATAAGGGCATTTTTTCATGAAAAATATACCACTGTTTTTAAACTAGGAAGCATTTATCAGGGCAATATGGACTTTTCCTATTTTGCCCTAACTCCTGAGGTGTTAAAAAAACAAAAATTGAAATTTGTCATCATCTTTAATCATAAAATGATGTGTTTTAATATCTGTTTATCTGGCCAAAATAAAAGCATTCGAAAAAAGTATTGGACAATGTTCAAAGGTAGCAGTTGGAACAAGTATCATTTGGCAGAATCTATTAACGATGGCTTGTCTATTGTTGACCATACAATAGTGGAAAAGCCTAATTTTAATGATATAAATATTTTAATAGAACAAATTGAAACTGAATCGTTCAAATTTATAAATGAAATTAGAGGTATTCTTGAATAAAAAAAAGGTGATGATGTAGATTTGGACAAATAAACTAAACTTGCAAATAACTCCTGACATACCTTTAACACAGCTCTTCTTTATTTTTTCTTTATTGTTATTTTGAATTAAGTAAGATTATTGCTAAAAAAAGTATTTACCACCCTTGACATACCTTGTCATAAAAGTAATCTACGTTTGTAGTGTAACAAACAATACTAATCTACAATGAAAACCTTTAACATTTTAATGCTTTTTGCATTTTTGTTATTCTCATTTTGCGGCATAAATACAAAAAAAACTAAAACTATGAACAACCTAATGATTCCAAAATTTCACGTAATCGGTATTTCCATAAGAACAACCAACGAAAATGGACAGTCTGCCAAAGACCTTGAAACATTGTGGGGTAAATTTTGGGGTGACGAAATTGAAAAACAAATTCCGAACAAAGCCAATGATAACATTTACGCAGTTTACACTGATTATGAGACCGACTTTACTGGGTTTTACACCGTAATCATTGGATTACCTGTAAGTTCGCTAGAAAATATTCCAGAAGGTTTTGTTGGACTAACAATTGAAAATGATGTGTACCAAAAATTTGAGTCAAAAGGAAAAATGCCAGAGGCTGTTTTAAATACTTGGGTGGAAATATGGCAAAACAAAAACCTGAACAGAGCTTATAAATCGGACTTTACTATTCACGGAAAAAAATACTACGATGGTGACAATGCCCAGGTAGAAACTTTTATATCCGTAAAATAATAAAAAATAACACCTTCTAAGAAGGTGTTATTTTTACTGCAAATTATATTGATATGTGTAAAATTTTCATCTAGAAGGATAGTTCGCCGTCAGTAAATTTTTCATACTCCCTTTACATATTACATTTTGGAGCTTATACCTATATTACTCTTTACACCTCCCCCATCCAAACCAATACAAAAGATAATCACTGCATAAGTATCATGCCTTTTCTCTTTGATTTTCTATTGTAGTTCATTAATGTTATACCTATAATGACAATTGAAATTAACAACAATCCTAAAACCGAATAGAATAAATAATTTTCTTTTTTAGCTGTATATGTAAAGTTTGGCAACTTTGCATACATATTACTTTTAAAATTTTTATTGTTGTATAACAAAGGCATGAAATAATTTCGCCAATCTTCGGCGAATAGCAGCACTTGTCTTCGGTAATTGTCATAATCTTGTTTTGTTGTTCCTGCCATATTTCCTAAAGCACGTTGTGTTATAATAGCTGGGGATATCCACTGTAATTTGGATATCCAAGACTGCTGTTGCTTCAATTTGTCTTCATAACTAGACAAAAGTGGTTCCAATTCTTCTTTTATAAGTTTTTGAGAAGCCATATATCCGTGCCAATAGGTGCGTACTTGTGTACTATCATTAACGGCATACTCTGGATGATCACGCAAAAAATTATCGAGTATTTCATCCTGTTTTTTTTATAGCTTCAGCTTTAAGCTCTCGCATTTCATGAATCATTTCAGTTCTGGGTGGAATGCGAAAAAAAACATCTCCTAATTGACTGATTACAGAAGGTAATAATAGCACAAAAACTATCCATAATCCAAGAAGAGACAATGCATTTCTTGCCGATTTACCAACGCTCATATTTATGGCAAATGCTAAGCAAAACCAAAATAACATATAGCAAAAAACTAATCCTAAAAAGGATAAAAAACTAATTGAAAATACTACATCGTTTATGCCAAATGCAATTACAGAAACTACCGTAATGATTAGGGACATCCAAAACAGACGAAGTGCAAGCTTTTGTAACACCCATTTATGAATAGATATTGGCTGGGAAGCCAATAAACGTAAAGATCCTCTCTCTTTTTCTTCCGATAATACATTGTAAGAAAAGGCAATAATCAGTAGAGGAAGTAAATAAACAATCACAAACATTAGGTCAAAACTTCCAAAGAGTAATTGTATTGGGCTAGTCAATTCTGTATAATTAAGAGCTAAATCATCACCCGATACAGTGGGCATCACATAGTGCGTAAAAACATCGCTTTGTCCCACGGCCAAGAACCCTACATTATTGGGCTCCATAGCGGCAACTCTCGGATGATAATTTCCTATTGCTATAGGGCGAGAAGGACGTTTCCATCGTGAAATGCTAACATCCATTCCTTGTTCAATGGAATCTAAAATAGCTACCATTTTTTTATCGGAAGCTTGTACAGTTTCTTGTGCCTTAGAAATATCTGCTTTCTTTTTTTCTATTCTTTGTTTACCATTAAAGGATGCAAACGTGAACAATACCAATAAAAGAATACTTATCAATTGTATCCAACGACTACGTAACAATATTTTTAGTTCATATTTAAAATTATAGTACAGCATATGATCTTTAATTTTTGGGTTTAAAAATGAATAATAGAATAGTAGTCAAAACAACCCAAACTAATAGAGCTATAATACTTAGTTTTTGCTGTTTTAAAACAGAAACCAATTTTAAGGGCTGGTAGTGGAATTTTGGAAGATTTTTCCAAGTATCCGCATTTGCCAAATAGTTCCATTCTCCATATTTTGAATTTTTCGCAAAATTATTGTTCAAGAATTTTTGAAAATCAATACGATGATTTTCAGCTGCGTCTGCAAAATCCCAGTGCGAATGGTAGTCTGTGCGAGCAATACCCATTGATAAAAAACGTGTAGGAAGAAAAGGCGAAATAATTGCAATTGTGCTATAAGTGTCTGCCTGTTTCTCAAATTGGCTTTTTAAAGAAGTATAATATTTTTGATAAACAGTGGTTCCGTATTCTTCTCCTTTTTGCATTCGGTATGCATCAAAATTAAATGGTAACTGGTGCAAGCTATCCACTCCATATTGAGACAATACTTCTTTCTCTAAGCGTTTTGCCTCTTTATTCCATGGGTTATGCCCGTCTAATCCTTCTTTTTTAGCTTTTAATATAGCTGATGAAAATTCTTGACGTGTTGGATATGGATGCTTTAATTCTGCAAAATCACTAGCTGCTTTTGGAGCTGCCAAACAAGAAATAATCCAAATACCTAAAAGGACTACCAGCGAAATACCAGATTTTTTTACCCGTTGTGAAACAAAGAGTACAATATTGGTAAATACTGCATAGTAAAATAAATATACCAAAAGCAAGAGCCCCAATGACGACCAGTTAAACATAGTATACCCTTCAATTGTTGAAAGTAATGTACCAGCGATAACAAATAGTATTGTTGTAATTAGCAATACAGGAAGGAAAATAGCAATCCATTTCCCCAGTATCATTTTCCAAAACGTAACACCCTGGCTCTTTAATAAGTCCATGGTTCCCATTTCTCTTTCTTTGGTAAAACTATTATACCCAATTAATATAATGAGAAGAGGAATGATAAATAGTAAAATAAAATCGGGGGAAAGTTCCCCAAAACGTGCCAAACCTGTTTGATCTGCCACATCACTATATTGTGCTTCATTACGTTTGTGAGCTTCTAAAAATATAGAGGTGCCAGTATATTTATCTACACCTTGATCTAAAAGCGAAAGCGGATGTTTTGCCTTAAAAACATAAGTCCCGTAATGAGCCGCTGAATGTGGGTTTTTCTCTCCTTGATTTTCCCATACAGAACGTTCTTCTATTTTAGCTTCCTTGAATTCCTCATTGGATCTTTTATACTGATTATTACTTATCCAGACAGACACTCCCAATAATAACAGTACAATAATTCCCGATATTTTTATACGACCATCCCTAAAGAGTTCCTTGGTTTCTTTTATAATTGTTTTTTTAATCATTCCGAGAATTCTTTGTAGTTCATGGTTTTTAGATACGTCTGCTCCAATACGGAAAGTGAAATATCATTGGATTCAAATTGCTCCAATAATTTTCCATTTTTCATAATTCCAATATTAGTTGCAATTTCCTTGGCTCTGTACAAATCATGTGTAGCCATTAATATTGCTATATTGTTCTGTTTAAGTTCTTGTAACAATAGCCCAAATTCATTACTTGCTTTAGGGTCTAAACCCGATGTAGGTTCATCTAAAAGAAGTGCCTTGGCATTTTTAGCAAGGGCAATAGCTATACCTACTTTCTGTCTCATTCCTTTGGAAAAAGCACTCGTACGCTTGTAAAAAGCTTCTGATTGGAGACCAGCTTGATTCAGAAGAGATTCCAACTCATTCTTTTTTAAGTTCTGTCCTCCTATACCTGATAAATAATCAAGGTTTTCCATTGCAGTAAGTGTTGGGTAAAGCATCAGGTTTTCGGGGATATATGCAATATCTTTTTTGGTTTCTATATTATTCTGAGCAACATTTTTTCCATTTATAAGCGCCTCACCAGAGGTAGGTTCTAGAAATCCCAACAGTAAATTTATTGTTGTAGATTTCCCAGCCCCATTCGCTCCTAGAAGACAATAAATTTCCCCTGGATTTACATGTAATGAAAGTTGGTTTAAGGCGGTGAAATCACCGTATTTTTTTGTTAGATTTTTTGTTGTTATCATTTGATTTATAGTTTTGGTTTGTATTTTTAATTTCAATTTATCGTTAATCTTTCGGAGAGGAATATTTTTTTCATTACTCCAAAAACTGTTTAAGAAAATTTCATTTATTCTATAATTTTCACATCAACGGATGTCCTACTTTGCCATCCTGTTTCATCCGTAACAGAATATTGAAAATGATAATCTCCAGTATCAATATCATCGGGGATTGTTTGCCTTATATTAATCTCATATGTGGTTAATCCTTTTTCTATACGATAGTTTTCCATAAATATTAAAGGGTTGATAGCCTGTTTTTTTGAATCAAAATTACATTGAGCTCCTTGGTCATCATGCGTATGATGATCAAAATTGTGATGTATATCCAAGCTATAGGAGGCCAATGCAATATTATCTGTTACCTTGGCCTTGAAATTATAAGTTTCTCCCTTTACAAGTTCTACACAAGCTTGTGGAAACCCTTCATTATAGTTGATACTAATTGTTGGTTTTACCTCATCCTTAACTATACTGTCATCACTAGAACAAGAGACAGCAAGAAGTATTGGGAATAGAAAAAAGATATTTTTTGTTATAAATTTCATAGTTTAATTTTTTAACCACATAGCATTAACCTAATGCCACGTGGTATAATAAAAGTTATTCCACCTTCACATTTAGTTTACAATACTGAATGGCACAGACAGTTTAACAGCTTCACTTTCTCCTGTTTCTTTCACATAAATATTTAACCAATAATCTCCAATAGGGGAATCGGTAATCATGTCCATATGATAATGAATTTGTGGTGAACTTTGGTTTTTATATAGATTTGAGGGTAGTACTATTACGAAATTATCCCAGCTACCAACGGCTACATTTTGACCTTCTCGCCATTCTTCAAACCATAATTGATATTTTATTTCACTAACAGTATTACCCCCTGCATCATATTGAAATTCTGTATGTAGTTCATCACTTCCTAATTTAATTTCATTGTCATGACCAATTTCAACTCCTAAGAATTTTTTAGCGATTTCAAATTGCTTCGTTATATAGCTTTCAGAATTATCTTCTTCAACTACTGTAATTTTTAAACTATAAATTCCTTGTGCAGGTCTTACCTCTGGAAAGTTTTTATTTTCAGGATCAAAATATACATGATGATGTATATGCGGATTTAATTTTCCCAAATAATATTTCTCAGGTAATAAATAGTCCGTTACCTGCCATTTTACTTCTCCGGTATTCGGCTCCTCTACACTTATCGGGCTAATATCAAAAGAGATTTTTTTTACCTTTCTTTTTCCGATATAGTCAAATTGAGTGTGCAAGTCTGTATTGAACTGTGGAACTTTAAAATCTGCATTCCCTATTTCAATATTTTCAAATCGTTCAGGGTTCCTATCTGTATCATAATCGATAGTGTCATCATCACTATTACAAGATTGCAAAAAGATCCCAAGAAAAGTAAGGGTTGCTAAAAATTTAAAATTTGATTTCATAATATTCATTTGTTTGATTTATAATTAATTATTAAAAGGTATTGTTATTGATATTGAAAAATTTCTACCAGCTTCAGGGACGTCTATTAATCGGTAAAAACTGGTGTGGTCGTAATAGTTGGTATTGCATACATTATTGAGTTTTACACGTAATGAAACTGGTGGATTGTTTTTAAAAATGTCCATTTCTGCTAAGAAAGACATATGCAATACTTGATATCCCTTCGTTTGCTCTTCTGGAGGAACAATTTCATTTTGGGCCGCTGTTATCCTATAGTCAGCTATTAATTGAGGGGTCTTTAAAAATAAAAATTCTTTTAATTGGTAGTTTACTGATAATAAGCCCGATAATGGTGGTGAGAAAGGAAGCGTAAAACCTTTTTTTGCGCCACTAGTCTGTCTGGAATACACATACTCTACAGAAGCGTCTAATTGTATTTTTTTTAATAAGGTAGTACTTGCCATTACCTCTCCACCGACTCTAAAAACCTTGCTTTGTGTATATTCATACACCTGTAAAGTTTCGTGGTAATTAGAAGTAGGGTTCAAATAAATATAGTTATTAAATAGATTTACAAAAGGACTTACCCCAATACTAAACAGCTTAGTGGAATGGTCTACCTCTATATCTAATTGATAAGACTCCTCTGGGTCTAAATTAAGGTTCCCCTTTTCATACCTATACATATGGTAGTTTACTCCGTCCGTGGCCAATTCGTTTGCCAAGGGCATTCTAAAACTTTTCCCCAAGTTTATCTTATAAGTAGTGTTTTTGTGTATATAGCTTAGACCAGCAGAAGCACTAACATTCCCAAAGTCCAAAGCTGTATTATCTGCTCTTTGTAAATACACTTCGGAAGTTGTGTCGTCGTTATTATTTATTGTGGAAGGGTACCAATCGTAATAGGATTTGGTATTTAAAAACCCGTGATCGTAGCGTAATCCAAACCGAAAATGTAAGTTGGTTTTAATCTCGAATTGATCGTAAGCAAAAACTCCAGCAGAAAATCGGTTGTATTCTGGAATCAAGAATCCCCACCCACCAATAGTGTTCTGCTGAAATTCAACATTCAAACCTGCCTCTATGCTGTGCCTATCATTAGGTTTAAAGGAATCCCTAACGTTAAGGGAATATGTGTTCTTGTTGAACACTCGTTCTTTACTATCTACTGGTTTAGGCATGTAACCATGTGGTACTGACTCTGAATGTTCTTCTCTGTGATTATTTTGATAGCCAAACTCCAACTGAAACATGTGATTATCACTTACTATTGTCTTTTTGTTCGTTATTTTAAAGTGATTTACCTTATGAAAAGGAAGATCTATATCCCTGTTAGAATTATCGTAGTCTATATTGGAAGTCCTGACCTCTAAACCATGAGCATTGGCAAAAAAACCGTTTTTAGCATTCACATTACTAAAAAAAGTTTCTGATTTAACATTCTCAGAAACATAGCCAATACTAAAGCTTCCGTTTATTTCCTTCCCTGCTGTATTCCTTAAATAGTTATTATGTAATTCAAAAATGTAATTGTCGTATCGTATTTTATCTGTAGGCACTTTATAATCCCCATAATCCCTAAAGGTTATACGTCCGCGGTAAAACCATTTTTCCTTTCTTGCTAAGACACCTGCAGAAACACCCAATAGATTATTATTGCTTTCTCCCAATAGGTTTACTTCCCCTTTAAAAGAATTTTGGAGAGGTGTTTTAGCAGGTTGTATATCCACGACACCGGCAATTGCATCAGAACCATATAATAGTGAAGCAGGCCCTTTTACAATCCGAATATTTTCAATACCGTATTGATCAATTTCAAGACCATGATCATTACCCCATTGTTGGGCTTCGTGTTTTATTCCGTTCTGAACAACGGCAACCCGATTAAATCCAAGACCTCTAATAACAGGTTTGGACTGCCCAGAACCAATGTTCATGGTGCTCACTCCTGGAATTTTCTTTAAAGTCTGCATAAGGCTATTTTCTCTATTCTTATCCAGAAACTCTTTAGAGATACTTTGGGAAACTGTAGAAAGCTCTTTGGCAATCCTTTTATTAGTTTTACCATGCACTTCCACTTCTTCGAGAGCAGTTGTAGACTCGTCTAAAGAAATTTTAACCTCTTTCATTTCTTCCCCAACTTTAACCGTTACTATTTTTGAAATGTAGCCTATATGGGATGTTTTGAAGTTGTATGTCCCATCTGTAACATTTTTTATAATAAATTCACCCGTTGATGAAGAAATTGCAAACAAACCGTTACTAATAATATTTACTCCCTCAATAGGTTGTAAGGTGCTGGCATTTACTACAAGTCCTTTTATTTGAAAAGAATCTTGCGCAAATGCAATTGAGCATAGGCCAAGAGATAGCCATATACTCAGTATTTTATGAATCATAATTTTGATACTATAAAGTTTGAACAATTGCTCTCAAAAAGGGAGCCTGCAAAAACCTATACATGTATTTATTTGAGAATAAAACCGATAGTAATCTAGCGCATTTATTCTTACAGTAAATGCGGTATATCAAATTCGTTCTTATGCAGAAGAAAGGTATTTATATCCTAAATCACCTATATGGTGTTTAGATACCAATAGGTAACTTAGTGACCTAAATAATTTAGGGTTCTAACTCTGAAATAATTAAATTGTATAGGGAAACTTATAGTAAAAATGGAGGAGGTCGGGAAAATAACTGATTTGAAGCAATAGCACTAGAGACAATAAAACTGTACTTTTTAGCTATTAATTTCTGAACAACAAATTCAGTATTTTCAATAGCGAAATCCTGTAGACCAGGATTAAGTGCTGGAGTTAAATCATTTGCAATGACATGGTCACAAATAGTACATTGTAAGGCGTGATCCTTGTCATCTAAATGGGAAAGCACATGAAGCCCTGCCATTTTCATCGAAAGGAAAAGGACAAGAAATAAATATGTGATGCTTTTTTTTAGACTACCAATTTTCATCTAATACAAACCTACTAAAATAAACCAAAAGCTTATGTTAAAATAATCTAAAAAAGGAGAGTATTATTTTTAAATCTAGGAATCCTTTCTCATAGAAGTTTCACATTATAGAAGCATTTGATTCCTATAAAATCATATAAATTGAATATGTTATAACTCAATAGTAACACACTATTGTTTCGTTTTTTTATTTTAATGATAACTCATTTGGACGATAATGGAGTTCAATACATACAGAGCTTGCTTTTTTAATTAGTAAGGTTTCGATACAGCTACGGACATCGTAAAAGCAAATGACCCTAAGAACCTTATCGGCATCTTCAAAATCAAAATTCCAAGAACCATTGCCTACAATACTATCTAATTCTTTTTTTAATTACCTTACTGTATGTTCATTTTCAATGGATGTTTTATAAAAAAAAATCCCTCTGTGGTTTTTGCCTTGCTATTTTTTTTTCAGTCGATACTTAATTCCCAATGCAAAATAGGGTTTTAATTTGGAGTTAAAATCATAGACAGTAGCCCCCGTTTGAGTCCTGAAGTTCGTATTGGTCTTATCCCCTGCTTGTGACTTACTTAATGTTGCTATTGTAAACCCAGATGACGAAGAAGAACTTGCACTTATACTTGAAGGAAAGAAGAGTAAGCTAAAACAAGTTCATTTAGACTCTTTTGTAAATGGATTAGGTTTAACAAAAAACAAATGAAAGGTGTTTTTGACCAGTTTTATAAAAAGAAAAAAATGCTATTAAGTTATTCTCTTACAGGTATCATATTAGATGTATCTACAGGAAAACTATCATACTTATTATATAGTTTTAAGTATTTTGAAGGATTAATCGAGTTTTCTCCAAGTGTCTCATACAATCCCCTAAAAAAGCCTTCTCTATTTTGTGATGGATTAAATAATAATGTCAGTTTCACTTCTTTATCTGTGTCATTTCTAAAACCATGTGGAGTAAATCTAGGTATATAAGCAACTGTTCCTGGTTCGACTTGGTATTCCTTGTCTGCAACCTGCATTGTTAAAATTCCTTGATTAACAATAAAAGTTTCGTCCATAAATCGATGGTAGTGCAACTTGGCTCCAATTGCCATTGGTGCTAGTATAATTTCATAAACCCCCAATTGGTCGTTGGAAATAGCACTAGTTACTTTGAAGGTTAATGAAAGTCCATTCATTTCAAATTTTTCACCTTCATTTGGTTTTACAATAACTGCCTTGTTTTCAAGGGTGTCATTAAAGTAATCTGTTTTAATATTTTTTCCCATTGGTGTACAATTTAATTATTAAACACACTATTTATAGCTTTACGTGCTGCCTTTTCATTAATCTGGCGTATTTCTTTATCGCTTGTTCCTTCTAAAGAAAATATTTCTTTAACTGAAATTCCCATATGCCCCAAGATTGCATTTAAATAAGGCTCTTGAAAATCATAGGATTCCATAGCTGTATTTTTATATATGCCACCTTTAACCGTAATTATATAAGCTGCTTTATCCTCTAGCAAGCCATAATATCCTGTATCATTATAATTAAATGTATGCCCAATTCTGGTCACTTGATCTATATATGCTTTAAGATTAGAAGGGACGTTTAAATTATACAAAGGGCTACTAATGAGGATGTCGTTTACTGATTTTAACTCAGCTATTAGTTCGTCTGATAATGCCGTTGCTCTTAAAATTTCTGGAGATATCTCATCAGTAGGTGTATAAAACCCTTCAATAGTATCATTTTGAATATGTGGTGGTTGATGTTTAATTAAATCTCTGTAAACTACACATCCCTCAGGATTTGCCAATTTCCATTGTTTTTCAAAATAATTAGCTAAGGCTCTTGAGTGCGAACCTTCAACTCTGGGACTGCAATCTATTCTTAATAATGTTTTCATCTGTTGTATTTATAAGTTTACAACAGTATGACAAAACAGATGCAATAAACGTGACTGGATAAACTAGAATTTTTTTGTAATCCCTACAATTAATTTTCCTTTCGCAGGGCAGTAACTTGAATTTCAATTTTCATTCTAGAATCTGATAAGCCTGCAGAGATCATTGTAGCAGCAGGACGAATATCTCCAAAATATTTTCGAAGCACAGGCCAACACAGCTCAAACTCACCTCCTATAGGAAGTATATACATCACCCGAACAATATCACTCATTTGTGCATCTGCTTCTTTTAACGCAAAATCGATATTCTTTAAACATTGCTCTGTTTGTAAAACAATATCGTCTGAAATAACCATAGTTTTATAGTTGAAACCTGTAGTTCCTGATATAAATATCCAATTCCCGTCAACAACAGCTCTTGAGTATCCTATTTCCTTTTCAAAAGTTGAACCTGAGCTAATTAATTTTCTTTCCATCTGTTTTTATAAAATTGATTTTAATTTGTTGAGTGCAAGAACAGCATACACATTTCTGATTTTCGAGTTGTCTAATTCAAAAACTTGACAAGCAACTAGTATATCATTTTCATAAAACAAAAGTGCTGGCTGATGGTTCATCTCTGCAATCTTAATGGTATGTAATCTCTGATAGGTTTTATATACAAATAATAACAAATCTAGTGTAGCTCGTTTTCCCAAAGTTAATTCTCTTACTACACGAACCTCTCCGCCACCATCTGCGGCAAGTGAGATATCTTCGGTAAGCATTTTTTCTAGTTTTTCAACTTCACCATTCTTAATTGCATCAATATATTCTTGCATATATGAAGATGTATTTGGCGAATAATTTTGATTTTTCTTAGGGTTTAATTTCTCTAATTTTAGCTTAGCTCTACTCAATAATTTTCTTGAATTTTCTATAGTAGCATTAATAGTTTCTGCAATTTCTTTATGAGAATAATTGAATGCTTCTTTTAGAATAAAGACTGCTCTTTCTTTTGGTGTTAGTCTTTCTAGGAGAACTAACATAGAGTAAGAAATTATCTCTTCACTAATAATAGTATCATCTGTTTTTTCAGTAGCCAACGGCTCAGGCAGCCATATAGTATCTGCCGTGATTTTGGCATTCCTCTTTTTTATATTGATTGCTTGGTTTACAACCGATTTTATGAGATACCCTTTTACATTCTTTATATTCTTGTTTTTTGAAGAAAAATGTTTTACCAAAACATCTTGTACTGCATCTTTTGCATCTTCTGAAGAGCCTAAAATATTATAGGCGTAAGGAAATAATTTATATTGATAATCTTTCAATTGCTTTCTTTTTATATTCTATTTATAAAACAATTATAGCTAAAGAAACGTGACATTTTTGTAATAAAAAATATGAACAAGCTCATTTACTAATGTAAATACTACTTAATAGTAAAAGTACACGTTAGTCCAACACAAAAATTTCTTGGTAATTTTTCTACACCAAATATTGCCCTTGTATGCTGTCCTTTTTCTTCTAAAATAGTAACAAATAAATCAGACGCTCCGTTGACAATAATTGGTGAGTCGTCCCAATCCTTTCCAGATTGAAAATATGCATCAAAATGATTTAAGCCTATAATATTTTTAAAACCAATTTTGTCATTGACATGCGCTAATACATTTAGAGCACACAATTGCATTGCCTTATACCCCTCCTCGGTTGTAATTTCACTTCCTAATCTACCTTGGTATAAATAATCACAATTTACTATTGGAAATTGAATTGCTACATAAACAATAGCTCCACGAATATTTACCGAAGTATAACTACCTCCAGGGGCTGTAACTTCAGGTAGTTCGAGTTTTAATTTTCGTAATTTATCTTTTATATTCATTTGCAATAAAATAGTTGTTTTATTCCTCTTCTTACCATAATATAAAAAAGCAAATTCATTTTTCTAATTTACTTGTGATTTTTTTCACCAGTTGCTTTAGCCTTGCTTATAGCTAAAGCTATAATTGACAAATATAATATAGATACAACAATATGATTTTGTTTTACCACAATAAAAAAAAGCATGTTTCTATAAATTAAATTACTGCCTTTATCCATGCATGTATTATATTTTACAACTATTACAATTGAGGTCTTCTTCTATGCATATTTTTTTGGAATGTCTTTTCTCTTAATTATTTATCATTCTCACAGTCAATAAATTCCCAGCTGTTCTTTACTAAGAAAAGCAACTAATTGCTTTTAATCTACTAAAACAGTCCTCTTATCGAAAAGGTTATTTAAACAAATGTAATTCACGACATTTTTTTTGATAGACTCGCAATATAAATAATCTTTGGTGTATTGCTAAAAACAAGTTGTTTTGAAGTTAAATTACCTACTACTGAGTATTGTTTCAGAATCTTACAACGATTATTTTTCTCATTCAATAAAATAAAGATGAAAACCATATTATTTGTATTATCGTTAATTGCTTTTTTCAAAGCTGCAGTCTCAATGTCCAGATGGGAATACAAAATGGTGGATTGAAAAAACAACAAAATAACCATCCGAAAAAAATAAGGTTACAGCAGATTTTTTCACATTAAGATGTCAATGCAACAAGGTTCTGTAAATCCAAAAAATGTATTAGTTAAGATTAATAAACTTGTAGATAAGTACAATTCATTTTATCCAAAATTGCAAAATGGCCCAGAAAAAGCATGTACAATTTGTCGCCCTATGACTAAAAGTGAAGAAAACTATTTTGACCGATTATTATCCAAATATTTCAGCCTTTGAGCGTGCTAAAAAATTGGTAGATAATATTGACTTTATAGAAATTTCTGTGGACGCAAGAAATGTTCCTATAGAGTTAAACGGAATACGCACACAGTTTTTATCTTTTCATCACTTTAAACCAAATGATGCAAAAAAATACTGCAAAATGCAATAGATACAGATAACTCTGTTGCAATTTTTGAAGCACAGGAGAGAAGTATTCCTAGTTTATTTGCCATGCTTTTTTCACCAATAACAGTGCTTATTATAACACCTTTCATACGTCCTTTTAAACGTAGGTAGAATTATTTTCACATACCTAATTCCTATTGTTCCTTTATTTGTTCTCTGGGACGGAATAATATCGGCTTTACGAATCTACTCTGGTGAAGAAATGAATGAACTTGTAAATGAATTGTATAATAAACATAAAGTTAATTGAAATATAGGTCGCATAAAATCTGGCCCAGGTGTTATTCTGTACTTAATTAGCACTAAAAAGTAGTGAAATACAAATAGACATTATTCATAGCTTATTCTAGACAGTCACTAAAATTCTTGTGGTTTTATTTTTAATTTATATTTATTAAATTAGTTAACTAATCAAGTAAATATCATTATACCTAATCACTATAGAAATATGAATTTAGCCGTAGCTCAGTTTCAACCTAAGGATGGGGATAAATCCTATAATTTATCGATAATTAGTCAGTTAACTGAGAAAGCAAAGTCAAAAGGAGCAGATTTGATAAGTTTTCACGAAATGTCTATTACTGCTTACACCTATACCAAGAATCTAAATCTTGATGAGATAACAGCACTTGCAGAAGAAGTTCCGAATGGGAAAAGCACGCAGGAGTTAATAACTATTTCTAAAAAATATGATATACCAATATTGGCTGGTTTAGTAGAGAAAGAAGGTGGGAATATTTACAACACTTATATCTGTGTTACAAAAGATGGAATACTTGCTAAATATCGCAAACTGCACCCGTTCATTAGTAAACACATGTCTCCAGGAAATGAATATTGTGTATTTGATTTGTTAGGTTGGAAATGTGGAATATTAATTTGCTATGACAACAATATAATCGAAAATGTAAGGGCCACAGCGCTTCTTGGAGCGGAGTTGATATTCGCACCGCATGTAACAGCTTGCACACCTTCTGCCATGCCAGGAAGAGGTTATGTTGAAGACAAATTTTGGCAAAATAAAGAGAACGACCCTGTTTCATTAAGATTAGAATTTGACGGACCTAAAGGTAGAAAATGGCTAATGCGATGGCTGCCTGCAAGGGCTTACGATAATGGTGTCTATTATGCTTTTACAAATCCAATAGGCTATGATGGTGAACATTTGAAGAATGGAAATTCAATGATAATTGACCCATATGGAGAAGTGTTGACAGAAATTAAGAGTTTTGAAAACGATATTACTATTTCAAAAATAACCAAAGAGAAACTAAAACTTTCAGGGGGTTGGAGATACAAAAATGCAAGAAGACCAGAATTGTACAAAAATATACTTGGTAAAGAACATAAATCAGAAACCACACCTATTTGGATGAGCGAAAAAGTAAACAAGAAATAAACTTTGGGCAAGCCCAGAGGCATTAATTTTAACGGTTATTCTACTAAAAAAACAAGACTACTTATTTAGCTCTGATATTATCCTTTTTTTAAAGTATTATCCAAATTAGAATTGTTAATATAAGAGTGAGTACCGAAAAAGTTTTTTCAAAATTAGTTTCTGCAAATATGTTTCCAATTGTATTCAATCCAAAGAGAATTACAAATACCCATAAAATAATATTCACAATTTTTAACGGTATTATTTGCTTAATATAAGCTCCCTTAATCAGTAAAACCAAACCTAAAATTAAATTTATCCCTATTGATATTGATTCAAAAATATACATTTCAGAATCATTTTTTAGTCGTCCTCCCCAAGTTATTTCATATGGAATATTTTTTAACAGTATACTCAAATGAAAAACAGTTATAGCAATAACTATTGAAAGCATTATTTTAAGCGCAGTTCATTGACTCATTATTCTATTTATATTAGTAATAGACAGCGAATATCTATCTTCATAATTACTTCTCAAAGTTGTTTACCTTTATTGTTGCTTTTTTGTTGACAAAGCTATTTATCTGACCAGACTGCTAACTCATTCCCTGAAGGGTCTGTGAAATGAAATCTATGACCACCTGGAAAAGAAAAAATATCTTGTGTAATTTCTCCACCAGATTCTATAATTTTATTCTTTATAAAGTCAAGGTTCTTATTGTATAAAACAACTAGTACCCCATTTACATTATCCTTGTCTGTTTTTTCAAAACCACCTTCAAGTCCACTGTTCGAAAAAGAAGTATAGGTTGGTTCATAATCTGTAAATTTCCAATCAAAAGAAGCTATGTAAAATTTCTTTATTGCCGCAAGGTCTTTTGCTTTAAACTCGATGTAATTAATATGGTTGTCCATTTTTAATTTAGCTTGTTTTTTGTTATAGAGTTAATCACAACTATAATACAAAAAGATAATACATTTTTCAATTCAATATAGAACAGAATTTTCTACATTGAAATTGACGTTAAAAAATAAAAACACAAAACCGCCAAAATCAAAATAGTAACGATATAAACAAATAGTAAGTGCCTTGTTGGTTAATTTTAACTCTTCAATTCAGTAGGGTTTCGGACACATTACCCGATAAAAGAACTAGTAATTCGTTTTAGTTTTCAATACTATAGTCATCATTTGTTCGGCTGTAACTCTGCCTACCAATTTTATTCTTTCTCTCGGGGTTTTATCTCCTATTTCATAAGTAATTCCAGGAACGTTTTGCTTATACAAAAACCAACCTTTTGAAACTGGTTTCGTACTGTTTTCGGATTTCTCATTAACTTTATAATTAGGTATGTTTGTCTCTAATGCTGCAAACCATTCTTCTATGAAATTTGGTAGTGTGGTTTCTTTTCTTGTTTTGTTTGTATAAAAAACATCTTCGTATGTGGAATGAAAATCTAATCCCAATATAACTTTTGCTTTATCTTTTTTAATTGCTTTAGTTATATAGGTGACTACTTGTTTTATTTCTGGTTGGTTGTACATAGACCAATCTCTATTGAGATCTACGCCTCCTGCATTGTGACGCCAATGTCCTAAATCTACACCATCTGGATTTAATATTGGAAATGCTAAAACTCTATATTTGTTTAAAAAAGTTTCGGATAAATGAAATTTACCATCTACAATTGCTTCTATAAAGGCTTTAAATGCGAAGAAACCTGTAACTTCTGGTGGGTGTTGCCGTGTTAATAAAACAATAATAGGTTTGCCCTTTTTATCTCCTTTATAAATATCTAAAACAGGTAAATTTCTTCCCAATCTAGATTCTCCTATACTTTGTAATCTTACATAGTCCTCCTTATTCTTTACAAGATTTGTGTACCATTGTTTTACATCTGTCGTAGATTGAATCTCCTGAGCGGATACTATGACAGGCGTTTCACTTAAATTCAATTTTATAGTTACAATATTATCTGTTTTAAAAACTAAGGTCGAATCAATCTTATGCCACTGGTCATTAACCTTTAATTTTGGAATGTACCTATGCTTATAACCCTTCGGATATTGAAACCTGAAATAAAATGGTTTAGGATTACTAGCCCAAGTTTTAAAAGAATAATAAGCGCTATTATTAATTGGAACGTTTTCTGGATTAACTACAACAAGAGCAGTACTGTCATTTAACATCTTAAAATCATTAAGTCGCGCACCATCAAATTCATTACTTACAAAAACATTAACCTCTTTAAGATGGTACGTTTGTTTTTTTTGATATTGTATTTGCTTCGTTGTCGTATCTACAGGTTTTTCAAATTCAACATTTTCTAAGGTACTACAACCTGAAAAAGCAAATAGATTGAGGAGTATTAATACTAGGTAAAAAGATTTCTTGTTTTTCACTTTAGTCGAATAAATTAGTTAGTTACAGCATTAAACTAACAAAATAATTAAGTCATTAGCTATTGCCTATTTGTGTTTCAATACCAGAAACACATTTAAATTTAATCATTATTTTTTTAAGTACATGACAAAAAATGAAACAGATTTGTATTATTTTTTGTCATGTACTTAGAAGATTTACTTTAATTTACTGTTAAACGAACAGCAGATTTGATGGTATAGTTTTTGATAAAAATTTATGACCCTAATAATAGTATTCATTATCTCTTGAGACATAGTTAAGAAAATTTCACTTATGAAAAAAATAATCTTTTCAACCTGAGTTCGATTAATAATATTTTATATTTATGTAGTAAAAAAGATAGATTTTCAGTAAATTAAAGTATTGAAATTCAATTTATTAATCTAAAAATATATCTATATTAATCTACTCTAAAGTTACAGAAATTTTCTGTTTAGTTAATGAGTTTTGCAAGGAATATTCAGAAATAGTTACTAAATCCCTTATTGGTAATAAAGCAAAACGTCCTTCTATAATGTCACAAAGTGAAGTAATTACCCTTGCCATCATTTTCCAGTTAAGTGGTTTTAGAACCCTCAAACACTTTTATGTTTTTTATGTTAAAACCCATATGAAGGATGATTTCCCTAACACGGTTTCCTATAATAGATTTACAGAACTAATGCAGCAGAACTTAATGGCTATAACTTTGTTTTTGAAAACGTGCTGCTTAGGTGATTGTTCCGGAATATCATTTATTGATTCTACTCCAGTAAGGGTCTGTAAAAATAAGCGCATACACAATCACAAAGTATTTAAAGGTATTGCTACCACTGGAAAG
>JAZGEQ010000036.1:0-2161 GCA_036478775.1 Cellulophaga sp. | reverse complement strand
ACTAAAAGTTGCCATAATTTAAAGAGTTATTTTTACCTGATTTTCACTGCCATTTCAACAAATATTTTTTGATGCGTCAATTTAGAATCAAAAGTTTGGTAAAGTTCTCATAATACAAGGAATTTATAATACAAATACAAGGAATTTATTGACAATTATTGTTTTTAATGTAAAATTCAAGGATTAATTTGATTAATTAAATTCATATAAATAGTACGAGTTTTTAAGAAGAAAGGTGAAAAGATGAAAAACAATTTTAAAAGATTTGTAACCTCAATAACAGCTTTATTTACCTTTATTATATTAAATCTCACAATTAACGGGATTGTTCGGGCGGAGGAGTCGGGGGACTTTATTAGAAAGCCACCAGATAGCTGGCATATGCCATTTGCACCATCAGAAAATCCAATTGATATTCCAGATCAAAAACCTAAAGGTGTTACCGTAAGGGTAAAAGAGATAACGACATACGAAGTTGTTGTTGATGAGGAAAAGCTAAAATCAAATACTCTTACCATGGAAGACCTTGAGCTTACAGAGGTGCATGACAAAAAAAAGATCAATTTCCATCAAGTAGACTGCTATTTTTATGCAAAGGTAAAGCAGACTCAGACAAGATCTACAGAATATATAGAAAGTATGCGCTGGAGAGAAGGGCAGCAGTATTGGCTGTCAGATGGTGGTAAATATGTTGAGTGGGAACCGTGGTCAGAATGGTATGCAGGTAGCAAGTGGTGATTTACTTAGTTGGAGATTAGGCTCAACAGCAAGACAAAAAGCATGTCGGGCGGGCCAGACATGCTTTTTGTAAGGAGCAAAACACGTTCTATTTTGTTTTGTATAATTCAAATGATTCATAGTTTTTTGCCAGTGGGGTAATATTTCTGTCCGCAAACACAAGCAATAATACTCTATTCATCCCCTGATGTGTCATCAGACTAAACTCTTCAAGTGTTATTTCCACATCCTCTTTTAACCACGTCATTTTTTTATGCATTTCGTCTGCTTCCATCGCATCAGGTTCACCATGGCTTTCTAAAAAGATCTTCGTAAAGCTATTTATATCATCTTCTGCAAACTGTATAGTAAAATTTTTCCAATTCTTTATAGTAACAATTTTATATAGTTTGTCCTCGTAAAAAAAGAAGGTAAAACGCCCGCCTGCTGCGGTCCTTGCAAGCATAGTTACTTTCTTGTTTGTCATGGGGTCGTATTCGAATTTGTCAGGCGCAGGAAATCGTTCCTGTACCTGCTTTAAGTTCATTCCAAGCTCGACAGGTTGTTTTAGCTTCTCTTTATCTAAAGAGCCTGTATCCTTAGGCTCGTAGCCGAGCATTGCTTTAAGTTCTTGAACATCCTTATATACTTCTTCATCAACTACTGCAGTTTCCACTTCTTGTTTTTCTTTGGCAGTTTTGTCTAAAGTAGCACAGCTTTGGATAATCGATAATGTGAAAATTACTAAAAAAATTATGTAAATAGTCTTCGTATTAATTCTCCTAGTTTTCTTAGTATAATAACTAAGGATTTAATGCTGTCACGGAACTTCTATATTATCAAAGATGTTTTGTATAATCTTTTCTGAGGTCATTTCTTCTGCCTCAGCTTCGTATGTTATGATTATTCGATGCCGCAGCACATCCATACCTATGGATTTCACGTCTTGTGGAGTAACATAACCTCTACCTTTGAGAAAGGCGTATGCTTTTGATGCAATAGTGAGATAAATGGTTGCCCTGGGAGATGCGCCGTATTCGATAAATTCATCTAGATCAAGATTGTATTTTTGGGGTTCCCTAGAGGCAAATACCAGGTCAACTATGTAATCCTTTATCTTGTCGTCAATATAAATTTGGTCGACTACTGAACGTAAGCGTTTTATATCTGCGGGAGAGATTATTGCGTTTATTTTTTTATTTGTATTTGTTAAGGCCATTCTTTCCAGAATCTCACGTTCTTCTGTTTTACTAGGATAGGTTATGTTTAATTTTAACATGAAACGATCAATCTGTGCTTCTGGCAGAGGGTATGTACCTTCCTGCTCAATAGGATTTTGTGTTGCAAGGACGAGGAAAGGTTCTTCGAGTTTAAATGTTTTATCACCGATCGTTACCTGTTTTTCCTGCATGGATTCCAAAAGTGCACTTTGAACCTTTGCAGG
>JAZGEQ010000035.1:0-85216 GCA_036478775.1 Cellulophaga sp. | reverse complement strand
TTCTCCTCATTTAGAGATTCCGACTTTTTATAGCCACAATATAACTCAGGTAACCCTCAGCAAAAAGAACATTAGCGATGGCAAATTACTTACAACAATTGTATATACGTACTATTACTTATATCTGATAAATATAACAAATAGCTGTAATTAAAAAAAAGTATCTCCAGCTCGCGCCAGTTTTCAATTGGTAGCTTTCAAAAAAATAGCACATGAAACAAATATCGAACGGCTTACTAATAACCGCCACCAATTAGGAATTAGCGATAGCACTCATTCTAGCGGAAGGTGGGGAACCTTATATTTAAGTCAGTTTTATACACGTTTTTGTTGTGCATTGGCTTTTCCGTTGATTATTTCCAAAGTTTCATTTACAAAATCAGTCTTCCCAAGGATATAAGAGCCTCTGTCATTTTTGAATTTACTGGCTAGTCTAAGTTTTAGGCTTTCGTATTGTTTCGCTCTTTCTGGGTTAGAATTCAAAAAGTCGCGAAAACCAATTTGTTTCCACATTACATTATCTTTTGGACACATATGAATATGGAAAATCTGTTCTTTTATTCCGTCAATATTATATCCTTTTCCGAAAGAGGAATATGCTTCAATATTTTCTCTTGCCGGAACCACAAAATGAGAGTAGCCTAATTCTGTGAAACTTGCGATTAGGTTCTCGTTAAACAGCTTTTTTTTTGAAATTTCAATCATCAAATCGATATATGGTTTTGATTTGATACTAGGAATAGAAGAACTCCCAAAGTGTTCTATCCGCAAGATTATTTCATTTCCGACTTTTTTTAGTATTCGTTCTTCTTCGCCTTTATAGATATTTTTCCATTCGGGATTATGGTCAACCAATTTAATCGGAAAAAGTGTGTTCCAATCTTCTTTGGTTAAATCATTTAAAGTCTTTTTCATTGTAGGTCAGTTTTTTTTGCTTGAGCCCTAAGTACCTGTGTCTGGTTAGTTGTACGCCCAGCTTTTCAATTGGTGGTTTTTAAAAAAAAATATCACATGAAAAAATGTCGTATGGCTTACTTATAACCGCCATTAATTAAAAATTAGCGTTAGTATTCATTCTAGCGGAAGCCAAGGTGCTGATTACATACTACCGACTTTAGTTAGATTTTTAAACCTACGGGACTTTAGTCCATAGTAGTTTATATTTAGACGAATTTACTATAATTTCACACGTTGTATATCTTTTTCTGTAACCCCTAATCGTTGCATAACAGAGCTTAGTTTGTGCTTGTTTAATTTGGAGCCTTGTACAAATTCTCCTGGAATAATTGCAATACGGAATACTTGGTTGTGCGTATCACCAGTAGGGAGGGTGCTTAGGTTAAAATCAGCTTCTAGAAAAATATTAACATCAAAATAGGTGTGGTCATAATTATATTGCAAAAGACCTTGGTCTAAAATCCTTGTTTGTGGTAGTAATCTCCACACATCTACCGTTTCACCATTAGTATCATTTATAGTTTTAAACAAAAGGTATACTAGAACTAAGTCCGACTCAAAAACTTCTACTGTAGAGGGAAATTGGTATTTAATGGTATAATCGTTGGTGTTTGTAAAATCATCTTCTATTTCTAACACCTTGCTGTAAGCAATACCGCCATCTTTTCCATTGTTTCCATCTAGCCCATCAAATCCATCTTGACCAACAGGGCCTTCGCAAGAAGTAGTGAATATAATAAATAAGACCCCGAGTAAACTTGTAATATTTTTCATGACGAAACTATTTTTGTATTTGTAAAATGAATTATCAAAAAGCATTCCAACTTTTGTTTTTGTAAATTTATTATCTGAAATAATTGGCACATATTTTGAAAATAAATTACAAACAGGTATTATTCTGTTGAAAAATTCAAATAAATATTTTATGAAAGAATACAATACAGCTAAATAATTTTTGTACATTTCAATCACTAAACACATTAACATTATGAAAAAAATAATTTTGGTAACAGCTTTATTATTAGTTGTTTCCGCATGTAAGGTAAATCCGTTTACGGGAAAGAAAACGTTGAATGCGTTTCCAAATAGTCAGATATTTCCAACTGCTTTTGCGCAGTACGATCAATTTCTTGGAGATAATAAGGTAATTACAGGAACGGCAGAAGCAAAAATGATAACCAGAGCAGGGCAACGAATCGCCTCTGCGGCGGAACGTTGGTTAACAGCAAATGGGTATCCTGGGTATCTAAAAGATTACAAATGGGAATATAAATTGGTAGATGATAAAACAGTTAATGCTTGGTGTATGCCTGGAGGGAAAATTGTTTTCTATACAGGGATTTTACCTATTTGTGATGGAGAAACAGGAGTAGCTGTTGTTATGGGACATGAAGTCGCGCATGCTCTCGCAGACCATGGAGCACAAAGAATGACTGCCGGAGCTTTGCAGCAAGCAGGTACCGTAGTAGGGAATATAGCCATAAAAGATGACCAAAAGAGAGGTATGTTTAATCAGGCTTATGGAGTCGGTTCTCAGGTTTTAGGAATGCTTCCTTTTAGTAGAAGTCATGAAACAGAGGCAGATAAAATTGGGTTGCAAATTATGGCAATTGCAGGTTATAACCCAGATGAAGCGGCAGATTTATGGCGAAGAATGAAAGCGAATAGTGGTGGAAAGGCACCACCAGAGTTTATGAGTACACACCCATCTAATGATACTAGAATTAGTAACTTGACAAAATGGGCACCAGAAGCTAGAGTCGAAGCCAAAAAATTTGGTGTAACTACTTTTCAATAAACTTGTATATTATTTAATAATTGTATATTTAAAAGCTGCTCTTTTTTTGAGCAGCTTTATTTTTTTTTATGGCCACAATAGCACTAGTTAAGGGAAGTCGAAAATTATTAAATGCTTGGGCATTTTACGATTGGGCAAATTCTGTTTATAGTTTAGTAATATCCTCTGCAATATTTCCAATTTTTTATGGTGCTTTGTTCAGGGCTTCAAATATAGAAACAGTTACTGTTTTTGGAGGAGAAATTGCACGTGCACCACTTATAAGTTATGTTACTTCTGCAGCTTTTTTGTTCATTGCTATTATAACACCATTATTATCGGGAATTGCCGATTATACGGGGAATAAAAGAGCTTTTTTAAAGTTCTTTTGTTATTTGGGAGGTGTTTCATGTATTGGTCTGTATTGGTTTTCTCTAGAGAATATCTATTTTGGATTGGTTTGTTATTTCTTTGGATTAGTTGGTTTTTGGGTAAGCTTCGCTTTTAACAATTCTTACCTTCCAGATATAGCATATCCTGAACAACAAGATGCGGTTAGTGCAAAGGGTTTTTCACTTGGTTATATTGGTAGCGTAATACTTTTGTTGTTTAATCTTGCCATGGTGATGAAACCAGGTTTCTTTGGAATAGAAACGGATATAGATGGAGTTGCAGAAATAAAAGCAATGAAATATTCCTTTTTAACCGTTGGTATTTGGTGGGTAATTTTCAGTCAGTATACTTTTTACCATTTGCCTAAAGGTAATAAGAGGGAAGGAGAGAAAAAGAATGTACTACTAAATGGTTTTAAGGAGCTAAAAAGTGTTTGGTTCCAATTAGGAAATCAAGTACGTTTAAAACGTTATTTAGGTGCATTTTTTGTATACAGTATGGCCGTGCAAACGGTGATGTTGATTGCAACTTATTTTGGAGAAGAAGAAATAAATTGGGGAACAGATAACCAGCGTACTACAGGGTTAATTATTAGTATTTTAGTAATACAAATTGTGGCAATTTTTGGAGCCATGGTAACCGCTAGATGTTCTAGTGTTTTTGGTAATATAAAGACACTTATAGTTGTAAATCTTTTATGGGTTTTTATATGTGTTTATGCCTATTTTATAGTGACACCCAATGATTTTTATATTGCTGCGGGCTGTGTAGGATTGGTTATGGGTGGAATTCAAGCATTATCTAGATCTACCTATTCTAAATTTTTACCAGAAACTACGGATACGACTTCCTTTTTTAGTTTTTATGATGTGTCTGAAAAAATAGGTATTGTAATAGGGACTTTTATGTACGGATTTATTGCACAAATAACAGGAAGTATGCGTGATGCAATTATCTTCTTAGGGGTGTTTTTTCTTGTAGGAATGTTTCTGCTTACAAGAGTCAATAAGAAAAAAGTCCAGGAATAAAGTTCTCGATTTACTCTTGTAAAAGTTCCTCGTTTCTATAGCCAGGATTGTCTTTGTACCAATCCGGAAAATAATGTACCGCCAGAGAGAGGTAGCCCATTGGTTAAATAAATTATAAGCTTTATTGATTGGAGTTTTCTCTGTTGGCAGTTTAAAATCGTGAATAATGTTGATTGCCCAGGGTAAACCAGAATCAGTTTTGTAGTTCCCGTCAGAATCATGGTTAACACCATCTACATCAATATTGCTTTTTGCTAAAGAAGTAGTAGGTTTATTTGGAAGGTGAATTTCATGTTTGCGCTTACTATTTCTGATAATAAAGGGGTTGTAAGGGGCTAATCCTAATACCTCAGTAACGATTGGATTGGTGAATACTATAGATACGGAAAAAGGTTTATGAAGCATAGCTAAATTATTGCCATAAAGGATAATAACAGCATTTTCTTGTGCTTGTTCGGTTCCGTTTGTATTTAGATTAATATAGTTTTGTTGTAGAACTTGACCACTTACAGAGGCTATTTGAGAAGGAAGTATGTTTTCTAGCTCTATATCAAAAGCATTGATGAAACTTGCACCACTGCAACTTACCTCTAGCTGAAAATCTATTTGTGTCGCCATATTGCTTGCATTTAATATGGTTGTGATTTTGTAATTGACAGCCACATCATTAAAATCATAATCCCCGAGGTAAGGCCATAGATCTTCAAATGCCAAAGTTCCCATTCTATATTTACTAAGGGTGAAAATTTCAAATGCTTTAGTTGCATCATTGGGATAGCTATCGTCTATGTCTGGGATGCCATCATTATCGGTATCTATTTTTGACTCTTCAGAAAGGGAAATTGTATAAGAACTAAGGTCATTGATGCATTTATCAAAAGTGATTGCATTTGTTGCTAGTGATCCATATTGGTAAAACCATCCTGCTGTTTGCTTATCCATGACAACTAGGTTAGAATTGCTTCCTTTGGTAGACACCCATAGTTCTTCATTAGAACCTAAGGCCATTCCGCTTGGGGTAAACGATAAATCCTCTCCACTTATTCTACTAGCTTGGTAATTGTTATTAGAGTTAAGTTCTAGGGAGTAGAGTCCAGAAATGGTGCATAGATATAGAATATTATTTTCTGAAAAGACTAAATCACCAGGAATACTATTACTCAATCCATATATTATCCAGTTAGAAATAAGATTTGCATTCAATGGGTTAATACTTAGTATTCTATTTCCAGAAACGGAATATAGGAGTCCATTGTTTTTATTAAAAGCTAAACCATGACTTTCTTCGTTTACATTGCCTAGAATAGTCCAATTATCTTCGCATATATGAAATCGCATCTATTCTTTCCAATAGCATATAGCCAATGATTTTTTGGGTCTATTGTACAACTATGACTGCCCATTGGCATATCAGAAATATAGGTCAATTCTCCATTTAAGGGGCTAATTTGAAAGAATTCTGCAGCAGTATTTACGCAAAACAATAAATTGTTTTCTAAAGATGCTTTATTGTTTTTTCTTGGATGTTGGTTTGTGTTGGTGTAAACAGCCGTTCCATTGGAGATAGGTACTATAGCAGAGGAGTACTGTGTAACCTCTTTTCGTTTTATATATAATTAGGTATAGATTGAAGGAACAGCAATCGTATGTTTTAGGGAGCCATTTGTGGGAGTGCCAGTAAATAATAAATGCCTAAAGAACTCACTTTTGGTGCTTAAATCGTCATAATCCAGTTGTTCATCTACATATGCATATACTTCATAATGGGCATAGGTAGCATTGTCATAGATTGTGATAATGATATTATTGTATGTTTTGAATTTGAAATTTCTCGGAAATTTTAGTTTTGTAATTTCTGTCGTTGACGGATTGATTTCTTCAGTAGCATTTTTTTTAGTTTCCTTGGAGTCATTAAATTCATCTCTAGAGCATTTTGCATACAGATTATTGCAAAACATATTAAATAGATATAGCCGTATGTTTTTTTTATTGGAATGAATTTTACCTAAATGGTTTTATTGAAGGTTAGTTTCTAGTTTGCTCGAGTTTCTATACCCCGGATTATCTTTGTACCAATCGGGGAAACTAGTGCCTCCCGAAGTAGCCCATTGATTAAAGAAATTATAAGCTTCGTTTACAGGAACCTTTTCTTTTGGGACTCTAAAATTATGAATGATGTTTATGGCCCAAGGTAAACCAGAATCGGTTTTGTAATTTCCGTCGGCATCATGGTTTGTTCCTTCTACGATGATACTACTGCTAGCTAAAGTGGTTGCTGGTCTAGTGGGTAAATGAACCTCGTGCTCACGGATACTATTTCTAATTATAAAAGGATTAAACGGTGCAATGCCCAATTCTTCCGTTGTTATAGGAGTTGTAAATACTACAGAAATGGTAGTAGGTTTGTTGAGCATTGTAATATTGTTGTCATACAGAATAACAACAACATTATCCTGACCCTGTTCTGTGCCATTAGCGTTTAAATTGATATAGTTTTGTGTTAAGACCTGACCAGTGATTGATGCCACTTGAGAAGGTTCAAGATTTTCTAATTCAATTCCAAAGCCATTTACAAATCCGGCACCATTAGAAGTTACTTCAATGTTGAAATCTACCTGAACCGCTTTGTTTTCTGAATTTAAAACTGCAATAATTCTATAATTAACGGCTACATCGTTAAAGTCATAATCGCCTAAAAACGGCCATAAATCCTCAAATGCAATGGTGCCTGTACCGTATTTACTTGGTGTAAAGACTTCAAAAGCTTTATTGGCATCATCTGGATATTTATCGTTACTATCCGTAATGCCATCACCATCAGAATCGGGGTCAACAACATTTTCATTGGTAATCCTATAGGTTGTAAGGTCATTGATAGTCCTGCCAAAATCAACTTCATTATCTGCTTGAGGACCATAATTATATTGCCAGCCACCAGTTTGGGTATCCATAATAATTAGATTAGAGCTAGAAGCACTATTAGCTAACCATAATTCCTGATTAGAATCGAATGTCATGGACGTTGGGTTAAATGGTAAGTTGTCAGCACTTATCCTAGTGCTTTGGTAGTTATTATCTTCATCCAATTCTAAACGATACAATCCAGAAAAGGAGCATAAGAATAGCGTTCCATCGGATGCGAAGGCTAAATCACCTCCACTGGTATTGTGTAAACCGATAATATTCCAAGTAGATATAATGGTAGCGTTAGTTGGATCTATGGTGTATAATTTACTGCCTGTAGAAAAATAAAGCAAACCATTACTCTCATTATATTCTAGTCGCGGACCACCTTTACCTACATTCCCAACAGTTTCCCATGAATCATTGATGATGTCGTATTTCATTAAAGGATATGGATTGCTTTTTCCAATAGAATAGAGTAAATGATTACTCTGGTCGATTGCACAGGTGTAGCTTCCCATAGGCATATCTGAAAGATAGGTTAACACACCATCTAAGGGATTTATTTGAAATAGTTCTGCTGCACCATTTACACAAAACAGAAAATCTTCAACAAGTATATTCTTACCGGTAGACCTTTTGTTACTATTTATGTGGGTATAGGTTGCATTATCATTATTTATAGTAATAATCTTAGAGGAGTATCGGGTACCTTCTTTTCTTCTTACATATAACTTTGTATAATACGAAGGAACGGCAACAGTATGTGTTAATACCCCGTTTGTTGGAGCTCCAGTGAATAAAATATGGTTAAGAATGTCACTTTGGAATTCTGTCGTTGTATCTGCTAGGCCTTCATCATTTACAATAGCAATTTCTTCACCAATGGTGATTTTGTCATTATAGGCATATACATCATAACGCGTATTAGATGTGTTATCGTTTATGGTAATAGTAATCTCATTATGAGTCTTAAATTTAAAATTTTTCGGAATTTTTAAATCCGTAATTTTAAATTCATCAATGGGAGTTTCACTTTCTTTTTCGTTAGGAGTATCAGAAATATCTTTTGAACAAGCAAGGTTTATTATTCCAATAATTAGACAAAATATTCCGAGTAACCTATTAAATACTATCATGGTATAAGATTTTAATCAAGTAAAAGAAAGAAAAAGATTACATAAATAAAATTTATTGTTGCGAAAACTAGAAAACATGTAGTAGGAAATTAAAAAAGCACCCTTGTTTTAAGGGTGCTTTTTTTAAAGTAATTCTTGCAGAACGTAGTAGCGTAAGTAGTTTACCTTTTAGTAATATCACCAGAACCAGAAGTTTTCGTATCTACTTTCGTAGGGTTTCCTCTGTATTCAATATCTCCAGATCCAGAAACTCTTGCTTTAATCATTTTGTGAGCAGTTACCTGAATGTCTGCTGATCCAGATATTGTAGCGTTGACATTCTCTGCATCTAAGCCAAAGGCAGCAATATCCCCTGATCCAGATATTCTAACTTCCAGATTAGTTGTCTTTCCACTAAGGTTGATGTCTCCCGATCCCGACATTGTTGCTTTAATTGAATCCGCTTCAATTTTAAGTGTAATATCCCCTGACCCAGACATGCTAGTAGAGAAATCACTTGCTTTAATTAATTTCTTTCCAACAATGTCTCCTGATCCAGATAAGGTAATTTTATTTATGCTCTCTACAGGAACAGTTATGCGTATTTCTTTGTTAAAGGAGGTTCTTAGATTATAGCCTTTTTTTGTTTTTATAACAAGCTTTCCGTTTTTTACTTCAACGATAATATGTTTTAGTAAATTTTCCTCTCCTTTAAGGATGATGTCGCCTTCGTTTCCATTTACTAAGTCTACATCAAAAAAACCAGATACTGCTATAGCATCATAATCTCCAGTAGATTTTTCAATTGTAGTAATGTTTCCGTTTCCTTTAATTCTTTTACCCCATTGTGCTTGTAGCGATACGGTTAATAAAATGGTTAAACTAAGTGTAATAATTTTTTTCATGATTGTACTGTTTTTTTTTGATTGATTACCTATGCTTGGAGCATTTAGCCCAGAATTGTTTATTAGTTTTTGTAAAAATGCACTCCTCCGTAATCACTGGTAATGCTAACATTGTTTCCGCTATTTTCTTTCCCGTGGTACCCTTTGTAATATTTTTCGGTATGCTTTACTTTGCTAATATGTATTTCAAATGCATCTTTACCGCTTACTCCTGCATATTCTGTTCTAATTTCAAAATTAAAATAATATGCTGGGTCGTAACCAATTTTAACTCCTGTGTACTCTGATCTAATTCTTATGTTGCCTGCATCATTCGCCATTTTTCTGATTTTTATAGAACCGTAATCTGCAGTTATATCCACATTGCCATGAATAATTCCTAATTTGGTGGTAATATAATCCCCGTTGCCAGCAACGTTATTTGCTTCGCCTACCTCTATATTTCCATAGTCTGAAGAATAGCTTAAGTTTTTCATTTTGTTAATGGTTGTGCTAGTATAATCCGCAGAAATTTCTAAATCACCAGCCTTGTCTATTGTAATACCAGAATAGTCGGCATTAATACGTCCACTGTTAATATATTCTATGGTAGATTTGGAAGTGTAGTCAAAGTTAAGTTGGTTGTTTCTTCCTCTTAATTCGCCTATTTCTAACCTTCCGTAATCACAGTTTATTTTTGCATGTCCGTCTATTCTATCTAAATAGATATTGCCATAATCATTACTCAGGTTTACACTGTTTTTAATAGGCACTTTTACGGTGTAATTAATTTGCATGTTTACATTATTGTTACGCCCCCAAGACCAATTCCAATTACCAGATTTATTTTTATTGAAAATTGTTTTGGCAGAAACCAAACTATTTGAAGCTTCAAATTGCACCGTAATCTCGTCTAACTTCTTTTGTACTTTTTCTAAGTTGTTGCCATTTGTTTTTATATGCACTTCTATAAGTACTCTATTTTCGTTCCAAGAAGTTATATTTAGGTTGCCATAGCTGTTGCTTATTTTTAACAGGGCAGTGGCATCTACATTAAATTCTTTTTTAATTGTCTTTTCTTTAGTATGTTTTCCTTTTCCGTTATTGGCTACAAGTAGTAGGGGGAAGGCAAGTAAGGTAATTGTTATATATTTAAATAGTAAAGTTTTCATCATCGTAATTTTTTAAGTTTTTTATATTTTCGATTTGGTTAAGGACATCTTGTAAAAGATCTATTCTTGTTTGAAAATTGGTAATCATAGCGCTTAAAACTAATTTGCTATTACCACCGTTTAATAAATCTTGTTCCAAAGAGGCGTAATTGTTTTCTAACTTTTTTAATTGCTTTAGCGTGTCCTCTATAATCTTTTTTGTTTCAGGCGTACTGTTACTTTCTAATTCTAGTACTTGCTCGTTAATTAAGTTGGCGAAGTAAAATTGTGTTTTTGATACTTCTGGCGAAATTTCTGCCAGTTGTTCTTCGGCACTCGGGCTTGCATATTGGTTAAAACCAATAACACATAAGAGTACTATAGAAGCAGCAATAGAAAGTGGTTTCCACCAATTCTTCTTTTTGCTGTTTATTGTAACAACTTCGTTTGATGCATTCAATTTGTCGAAAAATCGATTTTTATGGCCATCTTTAGGTTCTTCATTGTCAAAAGAACCATGTAGTTGTTCAAATAATTTTTCTAAGTTTTTATCTTCCATTTTAAGCGGTTATTAATTTTTTTCGTAGACTTTCTTTAGCTCTTGAAATTGTAGTTCTACAATTCGCATAGCTCATGTCCATTATAGTACAAATTTCTTCATAGTCATACCCTTCAATTAGATGTAAGGTCAAAGAAACTCTGTAATTGTCCTTTAATTGCTTCATGGTGTCCAGTACTTTTTGAGCCTTCAGTTCCGTGCCATCACAATCTAAAACAATACCGTCATTATCTTCGACCTTGTACAGTACTTCATCTAAAGCAACTTCTTGTTTGCTTTTTTGTTTTCTGTAGTGGTAGATGCTGTTGTTTATTACAATTCGCTTTAACCAGGATCCAAAAGTGACGTTCCCTTTGTACGTATGCAGTTTCGTAAACGCGTTTAAAAATGATTCCTGCATAACATCTTCAGCTTCGGCACTGTCTTTAACAATTCGCACAGCTGTGTTGTACATCGCTTTATAATAGAGATTGTAAACTTTTAGTTGTGCGCTTTGCTTTCCTTGTAAACACAATTGCAATAATTCTTCAGTATGTTCTTTTTTGTGGCTCAAAAAGTAATTGGTTTGTTTAATAGATAATTAAAAATACAAATTGTTACAGTTTTATACTGTCTTTTTATTTTCTTGGCACAAGAATTGAATTTAAGGAGGTGTAAAATACTTGTAAAGCCTAGTCCACGTTATAGGATTGGTCTTTAGCAAGAGATTGTAAATAATTTAAAAAAAAAGGTTGTCTGTAGATTTGTGACAGAATGACTTATTAATAGCTTTATGGCAAAATCAAAACTTATACATATTGACAGTATGTCATTACAAGGATTAGATGAAGACGCGGAATTAATACCGCTGATGACACCTGAGGATGAGGAGGAAATTAACAACGAGGAATTGCCAGATACCCTGCCGATACTACCTTTACGAAATACGGTATTGTTTCCTGGAGTAGTTATTCCTATAACTGCAGGAAGAGACAAATCTATCCAACTTATAAAAGATGCTAAAAATGGATCCAAAGTAATTGGTGTTGTTTCTCAGAAAGATCCGGATACAGAAAATCCAACGATTAAGGATATAAATACATTGGGTACCGTAGCTAGTATTTTGCGAGTTTTGCAAATGCCAGATGGTAATACGACTATAATTATCCAAGGGAAAAAACGCTTTGAAATAGCAGAAGTTCTTACGGAAGAGCCCTATTTTACAGCGACTATTCGCGAGGCTAAAGAAGTAAGGCCAGATGAAGATAGTGCTGAATTTAAGGCAGTTATAGAGTCTATAAAAGAATTGGCACTAAAGATTATTAAGGATAATCCTAATATTCCTAGTGAAGCATCTTTTGCTATTAACAATATTCAAAGTAATTCTTTCTTAATCAATTTTGTTTCGTCTAACTTAAATATTGGCGTTAAAGAGAAGCAAGAATTGTTAGAAATAATAGATCTGCAAGAGCGAGCATTAGCGACCTTAAAGTATATGAATGTAGAGTTTCAAAGGCTTTCTTTGAAAAATGATATTCAATCTAAAGTTCGAAGTGATTTAGACCAGCAGCAGAAAGAATATTTCTTACAGCAGCAAATGAAAACCATTCAGGAAGAACTTGGAGGGGTTTCGTATGAGGAGGAGATAGATGAAATGCGGGTTAAGGCAAAAACTAAGAAATGGGATAAGAAAGTATCGGAGCATTTTGATAAAGAATTGTCTAAAATGCAACGTATGAATCCGCAAGTTGCAGAATATTCTATACAACGAAATTATTTAGATTTGTTTTTAGAATTACCTTGGAGTGATTTTTCAAAAGATAAATTCGATTTAAAAAGAGCACAGAAAATATTAGATAGAGACCATTATGGTTTGGAAGATGTAAAAAGGCGAATTATTGAATATCTAGCAGTTTTAAAACTTCGTAACGATATGAAATCGCCTATTATTTGTTTGTATGGCCCTCCTGGGGTTGGTAAAACTTCTTTAGGTAAATCTATAGCAGAAGCAATAGGACGTAAGTATGTGCGTATGTCTTTAGGAGGCTTGCGAGATGAAGCAGAAATTAGAGGGCATCGTAAAACTTACATTGGTGCTATGCCAGGTAGAATTGTTCAGAATATTAAAAAAGCAGGCAAATCGAACCCTGTTTTTATTTTAGATGAGATAGATAAAATGTCTAATAGCCATCAAGGAGATCCTTCTTCTGCTATGTTAGAAGTTTTAGATCCGGAGCAAAACAATGACTTTTATGATAATTTCTTAGAAATGGGATATGATCTTTCTAAAGTAATGTTTATTGCAACGGCTAATAGCTTGTCATCAATTCAGCCGGCATTAAGAGACCGGATGGAATTGATAAATGTTTCTGGGTATACTATTGAAGAAAAAGTAGTTATTGCTAAAAAGCATTTGTTACCAAAGCAATTAAAGGAACATGGTTTGTTGCCGAAGCATTTAAAAATTGGGAAAGCACAATTAGAAAAAATTGTAGAAGGGTATACAAGAGAATCTGGAGTACGTTCTTTAGATAAGCAATTGGCGAAAATGGTACGTAATGTAGCAAAGTCAATCGCAATGGAAGAAGAATACAACGTTACCGTAAGTAATGACGATATAGAGAAAGTTCTTGGGCCTGCTAGATTAGAAAGAGATAAATATGAGAATAATGATGTTGCTGGAGTAGTAACAGGACTTGCTTGGACAAGTGTTGGTGGTGATATTTTATTTATAGAATCTATTATGTCTAGAGGAAAAGGAACCCTAAATATTACAGGGAACCTAGGAAAGGTGATGAAGGAATCTGCAACAATAGCCTTAGAGTATATAAAGTCTAATGCAGAGGAGTTTGGAATTAATCCAGAGGTGTTTGAGAAATACAATGTACATATTCACGTTCCAGAAGGTGCTACCCCAAAAGACGGGCCAAGTGCAGGGGTAACAATGCTAACTTCTTTAGTTTCTTTATTCACGCAAAAGAAAGTCAAAAAGAGTTTGGCAATGACAGGTGAAATTACATTACGTGGTAAAGTATTACCAGTAGGAGGGATAAAAGAAAAGATTCTTGCTGCAAAAAGAGCGAAAATTAAAGAAATAGTTCTTTGTGAAGAGAATAGAAAAGATATTCAAGAAATAAAAGAAGACTATTTAAAAGGACTTAAATTTCATTATGTAACGGATATGCATGACGTGATTACTATTGCAATTACAAATCAAAAAGTAAAAAATGCAAAGTCACTTTAAATCTGCTTATATTTAGAACATGCAAAAAATAACCATAGCAATAGATGGGTATTCTTCTACGGGGAAAAGTACAATAGCAAAACAGTTAGCTAAATCTTTGGGATATGTGTATGTAGATACGGGTGCTATGTATAGAGCTGTAACGTTATATGCAATGCAGCAGAATATAGTAGAATCTGTGTCAGAATTAATTGCGAAATTACCTAGCGTAAAATTAAAGTTTGAATTTAATGAAAACCTAGGTTACGCAGAAATTTGCCTAAATGGAAGTAATGTTGAAAAGGAAATCCGATCATTAGATGTTTCTAAAAAGGTAAGTAAAATTGCAGCGATAGAAGAAGTACGTACCAAATTAGTAGAAATGCAGAAACAGATGGGTATGGAAAAAGGTATTGTAATGGATGGCAGAGATATTGGTACTGTAGTTTTTCCTGATGCAGAATTAAAATTATTTATGACAGCTTCTCCAGAGAAAAGGGCATATAGAAGGTATAAGGAGTTGTTAGATAGGGGAGATGTTGTTACTTATGAAGAGGTTCTTAAAAATGTAGAAGATAGAGATTATTTAGATTCACATAGGAAAATTTCACCTCTCAAAAGAGCAGAAAATGCAATTCTTTTTGATAATAGTGATATGGGATTAGAGGAGCAATTTGAGCGAATTCATAATTATGCGCTTCGGGTTATAGAAAAGAAGTAAATAATCCTCACGGTATTAAAATCCACTGGTGGGAATAAAAAAAGGACGTTTTTTAAAACGTCCTTTTTTTTGTAATGTATATTGCTAATCCCTATAAATTAGGAATTACTAACTCTTGATTAGGATGAATAACATCTGGACTCTTTAAAATGTTTGTGTTTGCTTCAAAAATAGCTTTGTATTTCATAGCGTCACCGTAGTAATGCTTTGCTATTTTGCTTAAAGATTCACCACCTTTTACAGTATGTCTATGGTAAATAGATTCATCAGTAACAGAAATGTTTGCTTTTAAATCAGATGGACTTTGACCGCCAATCTCTTTAATTTTGTCCCATAACAAGTTTTTCTCATATGGTGTAGCTGCCTGTCCTTTTATTTTTAATATTCCAGCTTCTTCTGTAACGTTTCCGTCCTTAATTCCTAATTGTTCTCCAAGATCTAAAACTCCTTGGTATTTTGCTTGAACGCTCATGTTGTAATTGTTTAATGGTTAAAATATTGGTTCAATATACTACAATTTACAGAAAATAGCCATGAATTATCTACAAACTTCCAACCTTACTAATTATAAGGTTGGTTAAATAATATATTAATTGTATTTTTGCACTCCTTTTTCAGCAAAGAATCAAGAGGAAAAGGGAAGGAAAAACTATTAAATAACTACTTCTACAGTAATTGTGAACTCTTGTAATCCTGTAGAATACAAATTTTAATCAGCAAAATGGCTGAAAGCAAAGAAACTGCTAAAGTAGATGTGTCTACTGAAGCTACACAAGAAGTAAAAGCTACTGAAACTGCAAAGGAAGTAGCACCTGTACAGGATCCAAAAGAATTTTTAGAAAACTTTAACTGGGAAAAATACGAGCAAGGAATTGAGCGTGTTGCTGACTCTAAATTAGAAGAGTTTGAAAAGTTGGTTAACGAGAATTTTGTAGATACTGCAGATGAAGAGGTTGTAAAAGGGGTTGTAGTATTTCTTACAGACCGTGAAGCAATTATTGATATCAATGCAAAATCAGAGGGAGTTATTTCCTTAAACGAATTCCGTTACAACCCAGATTTAAAGGTTGGTGATAGTGTTGAGGTATTGATTGATATCCGTGAGGATAAGAGTGGACAATTAGTGTTATCGCATAGAAAGGCGAGAACAATCATGGCATGGGACAGAATTAATGTTGCACATGACAAAGAAGAAATTGTTAACGGTTTTGTTAAGTGTAGAACTAAAGGAGGTATGATTGTAGATGTCTTCGGAATTGAAGCATTTTTACCAGGTTCACAAATTGATGTTAAACCAATTCGCGATTACGATCAGTATGTTGGTAAAACTATGGAATTCAAAGTGGTTAAAATTAACCATGAATTCAAGAATGTAGTTGTATCTCATAAAGCGTTAATCGAGGCGGATATTGAAGAGCAAAAGAAAGAAATCATCAGTCAGTTAGAAAAAGGACAGGTATTAGAAGGTATTGTGAAGAACATTACTTCTTATGGTGTCTTTATTGATCTTGGTGGTGTAGATGGTTTAGTACATATTACGGATCTTTCTTGGAGCAGAATTAATCATCCAAATGAGATAGTTGAATTAGATCAGAAATTAAATGTTGTAATCTTAGACTTCGATGATAACAAGTCAAGAATTCAATTAGGTCTTAAGCAATTAGAGAAGCATCCTTGGGAAGCTCTTGGAGAAGAGTTTAAAGTAGGAGATAAAGTTAAAGGTAAGGTAGTTGTAATAGCAGATTACGGTGCATTTATTGAAGTAACTGAAGGAGTTGAAGGACTAATTCACGTTTCTGAAATGTCTTGGTCTACGCATTTACGTTCCGCACAAGACTTTGTTAAAGTTGGTGATCAAGTAGAAGCACAAGTATTGACATTGGATCGTGAAGATCGTAAAATGTCTCTTGGTATTAAGCAATTAACGCCAGATCCTTGGACTGATATTACCACTAAATATCCTGTTGGATCTACACATGAAGGTATCGTAAGAAACTTTACAAACTTTGGTGTTTTTGTTGAATTAGAAGAGGGAATTGACGGATTAATTTATATTTCTGATTTATCTTGGACTAAGAAAATTAAGCACCCATCTGAATTTGTTACCGTTGGTGATAAATTAAAAGTAGAAGTGTTAGAGTTAGATGTTGATGGTCGTAAATTAAGTTTAGGACACAAACAAACAACAGAAAACCCTTGGGATAAATATGAAACTGAATTTGCTTTAAATTCTGTTCATAAAGCTACAATTGCTGAAGTTGTAGATAAGGGAGCTACTATTGATTTTAATGAGGATATTGTTGCTTTTGTACCAACACGTCACTTAGAGAAAGAAGATGGTAAGAAGTTAGTAAAAGGTGATGAGGCAGAATTCAAAATTATTGAATTTAATAAAGAGTTCAAAAGAGTTATTGCTAGTCATACAGCTATCTTTAGAGAAGAAGAGCAGCGTAATGTAAAAGCAGCAACTAAGAAGTCTGCAGCTGCATCTGATGAAGTTAAGCCAACACTTGGAGATGCAAATGAAGCATTACAAGCGTTGAAAGATAAAATGGATGCTGCTAGTAAAAAGTAAGCTCTAGTTTATTTATAATAGTAAAGCCCGAACAATTGTTCGGGCTTTTTTTATGTTTAAAATTTGATGTTGGAAGGCTGCGTTTTTTTTGTTAAAGCAGTTGATTAATCATGAGATTTTAAAAATACTACATTCTTTATACCAATTACTTTTAGGAGACAACAAGGATTATTTCCAATAAATCCCTATTTTTGTACTTCAAAAGCGTTGCACGCCTTATCTATGAGTCAAAAAGTACTGCTTTCATCTAAAGAGATTCACATTATCCTACACCGATTGGCATGTCAATTATTAGAAAATCATTTAGATTTTTCAGAAACTGTTCTTATTGGTATTCAGCCAAGAGGGATATTTTTGGCAGAACGTCTCAATAAAATTCTAAAAGAAGAATATGGTGTAAAAAACATACAACTTGGCTTTTTAGATATTACTTTTTATAGAGACGATTTTAGACGGGGGAGTAAAACTCTGGAGGCTAATAAAACAAAAATCGATTTTTTAATAGAAGATAAGAAAGTGGTTTTTATAGATGATGTATTGTATACAGGAAGAAGTATTCGTGCAGCATTAACAGCAATGCAATCCTTTGGAAGACCTGCGGAAATAGAATTGCTAACCCTTATAGATCGTAGATTTAGTAGACATTTACCAATTCAACCAAATTATAAGGGAAGACAGGTAGATGCTATAAACGGAGAGAAGGTACAAGTAATGTGGGAAGAGAATGATGGGGAAGATGCTGTATATTTAGTAAATGAATAAAACCTAATTAGGAGTCAAATTTGATTACTATTAGGGGTAAATCGGAAAAATAAAGAAATGAGCGAATTAAGTGTAAAACACTTGCTAGGAATTAAATATCTGAAAGAAAGCGATATTCAACTCATTTTTGAAACTGCAGATCATTTTAAAGAAGTAATTAACCGATCCATTAAGAAAGTGCCTTCGCTTCGCGATATTACAATAGCCAATATCTTTTTTGAGAATAGCACACGCACAAAACTTTCTTTTGAGTTAGCAGAAAAACGTTTATCGGCAGATATTGTTAATTTTTCGGCAGCGCAGTCTTCAGTTAAAAAAGGAGAAACCTTAATAGATACCGTAAACAATATTCTATCTATGAAAGTAGATATGGTGGTTATGCGACATCCTAATCCAGGAGCAGGAATATTTTTATCTAAGCATGTTAATGCTTCTATAATTAATGCAGGAGACGGAGCACATGAGCACCCAACCCAAGCATTGTTAGATTCGTATTCTATACGTGAAAAACTAGGAGATGTAGCAGGGAAAAATGTTGTTATTGTCGGAGATATTTTGCATTCCAGAGTAGCATTATCCAATATTTTTGCACTAAAATTACAGGGAGCGAATGTAAAAGTATGCGGGCCAAAAACATTGATGCCTAAATATGTGGAATCTTTAGGAGTTCAAATTGAAACAGATTTAAAGAAAGCTCTAAATTGGTGCGATGTAGCAAATATGTTACGTGTTCAAAACGAACGAATGGATATTAGTTATTTTCCAACCACTAGAGAATACACGCAACAGTACGGTATAAACAAGGCATTGTTACATAGTTTGGATAAGGAAATTGTTATTATGCACCCAGGCCCAATTAATAGGGGAGTAGAAATTACTAGTGAAGTGGCAGATTCTCACCAATCTATTATATTAAATCAAGTAGAAAATGGAGTAGCCATTAGAATGGCTGTTATATATTTATTGGCATCTAAAATAAAATAGAAGACTATGATTTTTGATAAAGATAATACCACAACAATTGTATCACAAGAGAATATTTCATTGAAAATATTTAAAGAGAATTTAAACAAGGGATATAGCAAAATAAAGAATGATAATATTATTTTGAATTTGTTTTCCTTTTCTAAATTAACTGCTGGTGATATTTTGGAATTTTTAGAAATTTCAGAGAAACATAGAAAGACAAAAAAGTCATTTGTATTGGTGACAGCTAAGGTTTCTTATGAGGATATTCCGGATGAGATTTCTGTAGTACCTACATTGCAAGAAGCAAAGGATATTATTGAAATGGAGGAGATAGAAAGAGATTTAGATTTTTAGTATTTAATGAAACTTCATATTTTAGGTTGTTACGCAGCTACTCCAAGGACACTTACAAATCCTACTTCGCAAGTATTAGAAATTAAGAATAATTTGTTTTTAATAGATTGTGGGGAAGGCACGCAGGTACAACTACGCAAGAGCAAGATTAAGTTTTCTAGAATTAAACATATTTTTATTTCACATTTACATGGGGATCATTTTTTTGGGTTACCAGGGTTAGTGGCAACTTTTAGACTTTTAGGAAGAGATTCAGAATTACATATTTACGGTCCTAAAGGAATTAAAGAAGCAGTGACTTTACTGTTGAAATTGGGCGATTCATGGACAAATTATCCTTTGCGTTTTCATGAATTAAAATCAAAAGAATCAGAATTAATATATGAAGATGATAAGGTAACAGTAGAGACTATTCCTTTGGACCACAGAATCTATACCAACGGTTTTTTGTTTAAGGAAAAGTTAGGAGAGCGCAAATTAAATATTGAAGCCGTACAAAAACATAAAATCGAAACCTGTTACTATCAGAAAATAAAAAATGGAAAGGATATAACGCTAGATGACGGGATTGTAATACCCAATCTAGAACTAACTTCTGATCCTCCAAAGCCAATGAGTTATGCATTTTGTAGCGATACTTGTTATAAGCCAGATATGGTGCCGCTAATAAAAGAAGTAAGCGTATTGTATCATGAAACAACGTTTTTAGAATCGGAAGCAGAACTTGCCGTAAAAACTAAACATACAACGGCTAAAGAGGCAGCAACTATTGCAAAAAGCGCCTCCGTTGGGAAATTAATTTTAGGACATTATTCTACTCGGTACAAATCAATCGAACTATTTAAAGAAGAAGCGGAAACTATTTTCACCCCTGTTGAATTGGCAGATGATGGAAAAGAATTCTATTTTTAATAGAATAGTGTAAAAATAAAAGGGTAGTTCTATAATAAAGCCCTAGACTTTTCGTGTTCTCCCTACTTTTGTTGATTTTTGTTATAGCAATCGTAGAAAAGCGAAGAAATGCAAAAAGACTTAGGGAATTATAGAAGAAATTATGAAAAGAGTTCACTTACAGAGGGAGCAATTTCGGATAATCCTATGGAACTTTTTCAAAAATGGTTTTATGAGGTAGAAGCTACAGAAGGGGTAGATGAACCAAATGCAATGACAGTTTCTACTATTGGTCTAGACGGTTTTCCAAAGAATAGAATTGTACTGTTAAAGAAATATACTTTTGAAGGTTTTGTTTTTTATAGCAATTACGAAAGTGAAAAGGGAAGGGCTATTACTGCAAATCCTAATGTTAGCGCATCTTTTTTTTGGCCTAATCTAGAGCGTCAAGTAATTATAAAAGGCGTTGTGGAGAAAATTGCAGAAAATCTATCTGATGGTTATTTTGAATCGCGACCAGAAGGAAGCAAATTAGGAGCAATAGTCTCTAACCAAAGTAAGGTAATTGAGTCCAGAGAAGTTTTAGAAGAAAAACTAAAGCTGCTAGAGAAAGAATATCAGAATAAAGAAATAGAAAGGCCATCTTATTGGGGTGGGTATATAATAAAACCTGTTTCTATAGAATTTTGGCAGGGCAGACCTAATCGGTTACACGATAGAATTCGCTACGAGTTACAAAAAGGTTACAATTGGAAAATAGAGCGTTTGGCGCCATAAAAATAGAATACGGTTGAAATCAATAATTTTAGTACGTCACGGAAAATCATCATGGGAAGATAATGTAGATGACAAGGATAGAACCTTGTTGTTGCGTGGTATTACAGATGCACATTTAATAGCTTCAGAATTAGCTTCCTTAGAGCTGAAAATCGATGCAGTCCTTTCTAGTCCAGCAATAAGAGCATTACATACGTCAGCCATTTTTTTACAAAAATTATATATTCCATTTTCAGGTTTTCAGATAAAGGGCGAGCTATATGATTTTTCAGGAGAGCATGTAGCCAATTTGGTAAAGAGCTTAGAGGATTCATTAGATACGGTATTGCTATTTGGTCATAATAATGCCTTTACTAATATTGTAAATGCATGGGGAGATAAAAGCGTAGGGAATGTACCTACAGCCGGATTAGTGCAAATAGATTTTGAGGTTGATAGCTGGAGTGAAATTACCACAGGAAATACAAAACGAATATTATTTCCTAAAAATTTTAGATAATGAATAGAACAAAGAATTTATATATAAATAGAGAAATTAGTTGGTTAGAGTTTAACGCTAGAGTTTTACAAGAAAGCGCAGATAAAAACGTACCTCTTATAGAGCGGTTACGTTTTTTAGGGATTTTTTCTAATAATTTAGACGAGTTTTTCAAAGTTCGTTATGCCACAGTAAAAAGAATTGTGGAGGCTGGTAAAACGGGTAAAAGTGTTTTAGGAGGAGAAAAGGCGAAGGATTTATTAGAGCAAATTACGAAGATTGTTATAAGACAGCAGTCAGATAGTTTAAATATCTTGAATGATATTGAAAACGAACTAAAAACAGAAAATATTTTTGTCATCGATGAAACAGAAATACAGGAAAAGCATGAAGCTTATGTAAAGACCTACTTTTTAGAAAAGGTGAGTCCTGTATTAATGATTATCATTTTAAACGATTTACGGAAGTTTCCTATTTTAAAGGATGCAGCAGCCTATTTGGCAATTAAGATGACTTTAAAGAAAAATCATAATAACCCTTTAGAGAATGCTAATCGTTATGCATTAATAGAAATTCCAAAAGAGGTAAATCGTTTTGTAGAATTACCTAAAGACGGCGATAAAAATTATATTATTTTATTAGATGATTTAATTCGGTATTGTTTGCGGAATATCTTTAATATGTTTGAGTATACTTCTATTTCTGCTCATATGATTAAGATAACAAGAGATGCGGAATTAGATATAGATAATGATCTTAGTAAGAGTTTTATAGAAAAGATACACTCTAGTGTAGAAGACCGAAAAATATCCGATCCAGTTCGTTTTATCTATGATAAAAATATAGAAAAAGACACCTTAGATTTTCTAATGGCAAAAATGGGTGTAGAAGATAATGATAGTATTATTCCAGGTGGTAGGTATCATAACAGGAAGGATTATATGAGTTTCCCGAGTCTTGGAAGACAAGATTTAATGTATGATAAGATAACGCCATTACCTGTAAAAAGGTTTAGTATTGAAGGGAGTTTATTAGAGAAAATTGCTAAAAAAGATTATTTACAATATACGCCATACCATACGTTTGCATATATCATTAGGTTCTTGAGGGAAGCGGCTTTAGATCCAAAAGTAAAGACCATAAAAATTACGGTTTATAGATTGGCGAGTAACTCACAAGTTGCAGCATCTTTGATTAATGCGGTAAAAAACGGGAAGCAGGTAACCGTACAAATTGAGCTACAGGCAAGGTTTGATGAGCAAGCAAATATTAAGTACGCAGAGCAATTACAGGCAGAAGGAGTAAAACTTATATTCGGAGTTCCAGGTTTAAAAGTACACAGTAAAATATGTGTTATTGAGCGTTGGGAACAGAATGAAATTAAGCGTTACGGATTCATAAGTACAGGTAACTTTAACGAGTCTACAGCGAAAATATATACAGATTATACACTGTTTACTTCAAATGAGCCCATTTTAAAAGAATTAAACAAAGTTTTCGATTTCTTTGAAACTACCTATAAAATATACAAATACAAGCATTTAATTGTTTCTCCGCACTATACTAGAACTGTTTTTAAAGAGCTTATTGATATTGAAATTCAAAATGCACTTGCAGGAAAAGAAGCCTACATTAAAATTAAAATGAACAGTTTCACATCTTATAAAATGATTGACAAACTGTATGAAGCTAGTAATGCAGGGGTAAAGATTCAGTTAATTATTAGAGGTATTTGTTGTTTAATTCCGGGTGTAGAGGGAATGAGTGAGAATATTGAAGCAATAAGTGTAGTAGATAAGTTTTTAGAGCATACCAGGTTGTTTATTTTCGGTAATGATGGTGCTCCAAAAGTATATATATCTTCCGCCGATTGGATGACTAGAAATATAGACAATAGAGTAGAAGTCGGTTGTCCTATTTACGATGCAGATATAAAAGAAGAGATACTGAAAACATTTGCTGTTTCTTGGGAGGATAATGTAAAAGCCCGAGTTTTTTCTGACAAGCACGATAATGCCTACAGAAAAAGTAATGCCATAGCACAACGATCGCAGTTTACCATGTATGAATACTATAAACAGAAAGAAACAGAGTAAAAATTAAGATTTTGAAAATATTCAAATTAGCAGCTATAGATATTGGTTCCAATGCTATTCGTCTTTTAATTCATAATGTAATAGAAGAAGATGGAAAGAAGACGGAGTTTCGGAAAAGTTCCTTTTTTCGGGTGCCTGTTCGTTTGGGAGATGATTCTTTTGTTAAAGGGGAAATATCCACGTATAATATAAAACGACTGGTAGACACCATGAAAGCTTTTAAGCTTTTGATGGGTGTAAATGAAGTAGAGGAGTATATGGCCTGTGCAACTTCTGCCATGCGGGAAGCTAGTAACGGAAAGGAAATTATAGCTGAAATAGCTGAAGAATCGGGAGTTTGTATAGAAATTATAAACGGTAAAAAGGAAGCTGAAATTATAGCTTCAACAGATTTAAAACAACTTATAAAAAAGTACAAGTCTTATTTGTATGTAGATGTTGGTGGCGGTAGCACAGAGTTTACTGTAATTACCGACGGAAAAGTAGCATCTTCTAAATCGTTTAAAATAGGAACCGTAAGATTATTGAATAAATTGGTAGAGGAATCCGTTTGGATGGCTATTAAAGAATGGATAATAGAGCACACCAAAGATTTTTCTAAAATTTCAATTATTGGTTCTGGGGGGAATATTAATAAGTTACATAAAATATCTGGAAGAAAAGAAGGAGAAGCACTTTCCTATATTTGGCTTAATGCACAATACAGTTTTTTGAAAAGCATGAGTTATGAAGATCGAGTTTCAGAAATGGGACTGAATCCAGATAGAGCAGATGTTATTATACCTGCAACACGTATTTATTTATCCGCTGCAAAATGGAGTGGTGCTAAAAAAATTCATGTGCCTAAAATTGGACTTTCAGACGGAATAATTAAGACCTTGTATTCTGAAAATTATAAGGAGTAATTCTTTCTTTAAGTAGTTCTTAAACGTAGAACTTTTTATCCGTGTACCCTTTCTGTAATTCCAAGATCCTTTATAATAACGGCTTCATACTCTAATAAAGCATCCCACTTTTCATCTACTTCTTTTCGGTCTCCGTATTGTCTGGCAAAATTTAAAAACATGGAGTAATGTCCGGCCTCACTAATCATTAATTTGTGATAAAAAGTAGCCAAGTCCTTATCTTCTAACTCTTCAGAAAGTAATCTAAAACGCTCACAGCTTCTAGCTTCAATTAGAGCGGCGTAGAGCAATCTGTGTACCAATTGTGTAGTTCTACTACCTCCTTTTGGGAAGAATTTTAATAGTTGAAGAACATATTCATCCTTTCTATCTCTACCTAATGTATTTCCACGAGCAAGAATACGGTCGTGCACCATTTTAAAATGACTCATTTCTTCTTTAACTAAAGCAACCATTTCTTCAATTAAATCTGGATATTCGGGAAAACTGACAATTAGAGACATTGCTGTCCCTGCCGCTTTTTGCTCACAATATGCGTGGTCTGTAAGAATTTCATCTATATTCTTTTCTACAATATTCACCCATCGTGGATCTGTCGGTAATTTTAAACCAAGCATATTCTTATCTTTGAATACAAAATTAAAAATATTCTCGTTAACTAGTAAGAAGAGGGTCTTTTTTTCTAAATTAATTATGAATAGTATGCAATTTGAAGGTGTAAATCAGGAGTTATCCACATTAATTAGTGCAAATCTACACGCGGGAAAGGTAAAATGGCTAGAGGGAAAATTGAGCGTTATTACAGCTAATAAATCCACCAAAGACTTATACCTAACCTATAGTTTATTAGCTTCTAAAATAGATGCAAACGAAGCGTTAAAGACAAGTTCTAGTACATCTGAAGTTGTAAGCTATTTAAAGGAGCATAATGCGACCCTATTGCAAACTGCTAGAATATATTTATTAGCGCATGTGTTAATCATAGATAAAGAGTTCTTTGTTTCTAAAGTGGCGAATATCTTTCAAGTGGCAGATACGAGCGAGTTAGAGACTTTTTTAAAGTTTTTAGTATTATTGCCAAACTCTGGTGATTATAAAGTAACAGCCGTTGATACTTTGCGAACAAATATCGAAACTATTTTTGATGCTATTGCATTGCATAATCCATACCCATCCCTTCATTTTAATGACCAACAATGGAACCAAATGTATTTGAAAGCGGCTTTTTTACAACGTGATTTACATGCTATTATAGGAATTGATAAAAGAGCAAATAAAGAACTTACTAGGATTATATCGGATTACGCACACGAAAGATGGGCAGCATCTAGAGATATAGAACCCTATTTTTGGAGACCAGTTAGTAATTTTATAGAAGGGGAAGTGCTTAATGATATGAAGCGCTTGTTTAAAAGTGAAAATAGAATTGAACAATATGCAGCTGCCTTATGTTGTTATGCGTCCGATAAACCCAAAGCAAAAGAATTGTTAGGTAATTATCCTAAATTATTAAAGAAGGTTGAAAATAAGGAAGTTGATTGGGGAAATTTTAAGGGGTAGGTTTTTTATTTACTCAATGAGCTATATCTTTCAATTGGACACACTAAATCAAAACATCTGGCGCTGTGCTTAACTCCTAAATTAGTCTTTTATTAGTTTAGCACTTGTTATATATAAAATCGTTATAATTAAGCTGGTAAAAATCAAAAGTAAAGGATTAACAATGAGCGAAAGTATATTATTTGAGATTTTAAAAAAGTCTAAAGAAAATAAAGAGATTATTGGAATTTGGAAATATAATGATAAAGATGATGGATTTTGGGCTGGATATGTAAAAGATTATAACGAAGAATTAGTAACAATCCAACACTTTACGAAATATGGGAAATCTGACGGAATAATAATTGAACGAATCGAGAATATTATAAATGTAAATTTTGATGATGATTACTCAAAAGCTATGCAATGTTTGATAGACTATTCTTCTGAATTAGATAAAGAGGAGCATTTCGAAATAGAATTAAATGACTACGAAGAATGGCAATTAGAAATATTAAAGCAGTTGGAAGGAACTGACCGAATTGCTCGATTGGAAATTAATACTTCTGATTATAATTCAGGTTTTATCACCAAATTATCTGAATCGGATTTAATTTTACATAGCGTTGGGAAAATGGGGGAAGATGAAGGGACGGTCTTTTATAGAATTGAAGATGTAACCGCTATTCGAGTAAATGACATTGAAAATCGAAAAAGAAATATGCTCTATAAATGGCGGAAAGCCAGCTTGTAGAGTTTGTGAAACATTAATATTGAACGTTTTTAGAGAGGTTTATCCATATTTTCAAAGACCGTTAGATTTTAAAATTTTCGTTTAAGATTGTGAAGTTAAGAGTGAAAAAAGTAAAATTTGTGCTAATGCGAAAAGTCAGCATCTTTTGACATGCTTCGTTTTATCTAAAAACCGTAATTCATCTCAAAAATATATTTTGTTTGTGTCAATGAAAGAATACAATAGAAGACTTTAAGTTGACTAGTTGCAGAATTGAGTTGTAAAGAATCAAAATATACAGAACATAGTGTTTTGATGCTTCCTCAAATTACCCAATTCCCCCATTTAAACCCTTTCGTTTCCTGCGAAAACGTTTTCCCGTTGACAAGTTTCTCTATTATCAGAAGCATTTAATTGGACAATATTATTTTGCTTTATTATTTCCGTTAGATTTACAAGACATAAATTTATAACGGAATAGTGAAGACTAAAATCACTTTAAAAGATATTGCAAATGAACTTGGTGTGTCTGTTTCAACAGTTTCTAAGGCGCTACATAATAATACGCGAATAAGTAAAGAAACCCGTGATAAAATTCAGGCTTTTGCCAAGCTATTAAAGTATACGCCAGATGCCAGAGCACGTAGTTTAAGGGCAAGTCATTCTAATATTATAGGCGTTGTTATTCCTGAAATTACGAACCACTTTTTCACAACTGTAATTAAGGGGATTGATTATGTTACTAGTCAAAAGGGATACCAATTAATTATTTGTTTATCCAACGAATCTTACGATAGAGAAGTAGAAAATCTAAACCTTTTAGCATCTGGAAGTATAGATGGTCTACTAGTTTCCATAGCTACAGAAACCCAAAAGAAAGGGGTTTATAGTCATTTTGTAGAAGCACAAAAAAGGGAGTTGCCAATGGTTCTTTTTGACCGAGTGGAAGAGACCTTAAACTGTGATAAAGTGACAGCAGATGATTTTGGAGGGGCTTATATGGCTACGAAAGCTATGTATACATCTGGTTGTAGGAATATAGCAATGCTAAATTTTGAGAGCCATGTTACTGTTGGGAAAGAGAGAAAAGAGGGCTATGAAAAGGCGTTACAAGAATTAAAAATAGAAAAAGAGTTTTCAAGGGTTTTTGAAATTAATGAAAAAAAGAATTTCTATAGTCAGGTCGAAAAAATATTCGATTTAAATCCACTTCCCGATGGCATATTCGCTGCCAAAGAAGACTTTGCCGCAGTTGCCATAAAAATAGCACTACAGAAAGGAATTCGGATTCCAGAAGACCTTTCTTTAATAAGTTTTGTTAATGGATCTATATCCGAGTATTCTACACCATCGATTACTGCGGTAATTCAACATGGATATGATATGGGGAAACTAGCGGTAGAATTATTAATAGATAGAATTGAGAATAAAGAAAGTGAAAAACCTTTTGAAACTAGAGTTATAGCAACAAAGTTAAAATATAGAGATTCAACAAAGAATAGTATAAAGTTAAAAGCAACATAACTATGTATGTATTAGGATTAGATATTGGTTCGTCTTCTATAAAAGCGAGTTTGGTGAATGCTAAAAATGGAAAAGTTGTTGCTCATACGTTTGCGCCAAAAGAAGAGATGAACATTGTTTCGCATCAGAACGGATGGGCAGAACAAGATCCTGAATCTTGGTGGTCGTATGTAAAAAAATGTATTCCATTACTTTTAAAAGAGGCAGCGATAGATAAAAGCCTAATAAAAGCACTAGGAGTTTCGTATCAGATGCATGGTTTGGTAGTCGTAGATAAAAATAAGGAGTTGCTTAGGTCGTCTATAATATGGTGCGATAGTAGAGCCGTTGCTATAGGGAAAAAGGCATTTGCTACCTTAGGAAAAGAATATTGTTTGCATCATTTACTAAATTCTCCGGGTAATTTTACGGCATCAAAGTTAAAGTGGGTAAAAGAAAATGAGCCAGAACTATTCGATAAAATTTATAAAATAATGTTACCAGGCGACTTTATAGCAATGAAGTTAACAGGAGAGATAACTACAACTATAAATGGTTTGTCAGAGGGAATTTTTTGGGATTTTAAAGAGAATAGGATATCAAAAACACTTTTAGAATATTATGGAATTTCGGAAGATTTATTCCCCGAAATTCGAAATGCATTTGGAAGTCATGGTGTACTACTAGATACAATTGCGAATGAGTTAGGTTTGCCTAAGGGAATTTCTGTAACCTATAAAGCGGGAGATCAGCCTAATAATGCGATGTCTTTAAACGTGTTAAATCCGGGTGAAATTGCTGCTACCGCTGGCACTTCTGGTGTAATTTATGGCGTAGTGGAGGATATTCAGCTCGATTTACAATCTCGGGTTAATGTGTTCGCTCATGTTAATCATTCGTTAGACACTCCTCGATATGGCGTTTTAGCATGTATTAATGGAACAGGAATATTAAATGCTTGGTTGCGAAAGAACATGGGAATTGGAATGAGTTATTCCGAAATGAATGCGTTGGCAGAAACGGTAAAAATAGGGGCAGAAGGAATTCAGGTCTTTCCTTTTGGGAATGGTGCAGAAAGGATATTGGAAGATGTTGCTATTGGTTGTTCGTGGGAGAATATCAATTTTAACAGACATGGTAAGGAGCATTTATTTCGTGCCGCTCAAGAAGGAATTGTATTTTCATTTCAATATGGAATTAACATAATGAAAACAATGGGGTTGCAACCAACAGTTATCAAAGCTGGGAATACAAATATGTTTTTAAGTCCAATATTCAAAGAAACGCTTGCAACAGTTTCAGGAGCACAAATAGAAATATACAATACAGATGGAGCAATCGGTGCAGCTTTAGGAAGTGGTTTTGGCGCAGGGATTTATGACAGCTTAGAAGAGGCATTTAGTTATGTTCAGAAAACAGAAACAATTTATCCAAACAAAAAAACAAAACGGCAAATAGATACTTTGTTTAAGAATTGGGAAACAGTTTTAAAACAGAAAATTAGCGAACGTACAGTGTAGAATAAATAAAATAGAAAAATGAAGATTTATTTTCCTAAAATAGATAAGATAAAATTTGAAGGTAGAGATTCTAAAAACCCATTAGCGTTTAAATGGTATGATGAAAATAGAATTGTAGGCGGTAAAAGTCTAAAAAATCATTTGCGATTTGCCGTTTCTTATTGGCATACTTTCTGTGGAGAAGGCGGAGATCCATTTGGACCAGGGACTAAAATATTCCCATGGGATTCTAAGGTAGATGCACTAAGCTTGGCCAAGCATAGAATGGATGCTGCATTTGAGTTCATGGGTAAACTTAGTATTCCTTACTACTGTTTTCATGACACAGATTTGGTTGGCGACGGTAGTGTCTTTGAAATTGAAAAAAGGCTACATGCATTACTTCCTTATGCGCAAGAGAAACAGGCGGAATCAGGAATAAAATTATTATGGGGAACGGCCAATGTGTTTTCTAATCCACGATATATGAATGGAGCAGCAACCAATCCAGATTTTAATGTGGTAACAAATGCGGCAGTACAAGTGAAAAACGCAATGGATGCCACAATAGCGCTTGGCGGCACAGGCTATGTATTTTGGGGTGGTAGAGAAGGGTATATGTCTTTGCACAATACAAATATGAAAAGAGAAGTAGCACATTTAGCTATGTTTTTAACCAAATCTAGAGATTACGCCAGAGCCCAAGGTTTTAAAGGAACTTTTTTTATAGAACCAAAACCAATGGAGCCAACCAAACATCAGTACGATTTTGATGCGGCAACAGTTCTTGGATTTTTACATAAATATGGTTTGGAGAAAGATTTTAAACTGAATTTAGAAGTCAATCATGCTACTCTTGCAGGACATTCTTTTACCCACGAATTACAAGTGGCAGTTGATGCTGGTATGTTGGGAAGTATAGATGCTAATAAAGGAGATTACCAAAACGGTTGGGATACAGATGAGTTTCCTACCAATATTTATGAAGTTACAGAAGCTATGATGATAATACTTCAGAATAAAGGTTTTGAACATGGAGGCATAAATTTTGATGCAAAAACTAGAAGAAACTCTATTGATATGGAAGACTTATTTATAGCCCATATTAGCGGAATGGACACGTTTGCAAGAGCATTAATTACAGCTGATAATATATTGAAAGATTCTAATTATTTGAATTTAAAAAAAGACAGGTATGCTTCTTTTGATAAAGGAAATGGAAATCATTTTGAAGAAGGAAAATTAAGTATTGAAGATTTATATGAGTTGGCAAAAACAAATGGGGAACCAGATAGAAGAAGTGGAAAACAAGAGCTTTTGGAGCAATTGATAAATAGTTATATTTAGAATAAAGAAAGAAAAAAAGAAAGAAAGAAAGAAAGAAAGAAGAGAAAAAAGATATTAGAATAAAGAGGGTTACCGAAACTAATAGAGTTATAGGTTAAAATGTAGGTTGATAGAGGAAATGTCAGTTCGAGTTTTATTTCGAAATAAAAAGGAGAAATAAAGTATCGAGAACCATGTAACTATAAATTTAGAAGTCCAGAGGAAAAGGAAATAAGTATATAATGAGATTAAATGTCAGGTTGAGTACTTCGACTACGCTCAGCATAAACCAAAGACGAAACTCTTAGCCTTTAAAACAAAACAAGCACGTAAGAATAAAAAGAAGAAAATGAGGAAGCAATTAATGAAAGGCGTTTTGACAATTATAATAGCTACTATCGTATTGTCATGCACCAAAAGAGAGCAAAAAGTTTTGGTCTTTAGTAAGACCGTAGAATTTAGACATGGAGCAATCGAAGCAGGAATTGAAGCCATTAAAAAAATAGGCTTGGAGAACGGTTTTAAAGTGGTGACAACAGAGGATGCTGCTTATATAGTAGAAGATTCCTTAATAAATTATTCTTCGGTTATTTTTTTAAACACAACAGGGGATATTCTTAATTACGAGCAACAGGCAGATTTTGAACGTTACATTCAAGCAGGAGGCGGATTTTTAGGAATTCATGCAGCAACAGATACAGAGTATGATTGGCCTTGGTATAATAAATTGGTTGGCGCATATTTTGAAGGGCATCCTAGCATACAGGAGGCAACGCTTAGAATAATGGATAACAGCCATATTTCTACCAAGCATTTAGATAGTATTTGGGTGAAATCTGATGAATGGTATAATTTTAAAGAGATTAATCCCGCAATTAATGTATTGTTAGAAATTGATGAAACAAGTTATGAGGGTGGAACAAATGGCGCGCATCATCCTATTTCTTGGTACCATGATTATGATGGGGGACAATCGTTTTATATAGAAATGGGGCATACGAAGGAAACCTATGGAAACCCTTTGTTTTTAAAGCATTTACTAGGTGGAATTATATATACAATTGGTAAGAACTCCTTAGATTATTCTAAAGTGAAATCAGATCGAGTACCACCAGAAAATAGGTTTGTTAAAAAAGTACTTGATTTTAATTTGAACGAACCAATGGAATTGGATGAATTACCAGGAATAGGTATTTTATTTATAGAACGACAAGGTGCTTTAAAACTATTCGATTTTAAAACAGAACAAACAGAGACAATCGCTCAATTAGAATTGTTTTATGGAAATGAAGATGGACTTTTGGGGCTTGCTGTAGATCCAAATTATGAAGAAAATAATTGGATTTATATGTTTTACACAGCAGCAGGAGAAGTTTCCATTCAGCATATATCTCGATTCACTTTAAAAGAAAATGTACTAGATTTTGAATCTGAGAAAATTTTATTTAAGATTCCAACAGAACGAAAGTGCTGCCATAGCGGTGGGGCGTTAGAATTTGGACCAAATGGAAATTTGTTTATTGGCGTAGGAGATAATACCAATCCTTTTGAATCTTCTGGTTTTTCACCAATAGATGAAAGAGAAGGGAGAGCCCAATGGGATGCGCAACGATCATCTGCCAATACCAATGATTTAAGAGGGAAAATCTTAAGAATAAAACCAGAAAATGATGGCACGTATTCTATACCTAAGGGGAACCTGTTTCCAGAAGGAATGGCAAATACAAGACCAGAGATTTATATAATGGGTTGTCGTAATCCGTTTCGAATTTCTATTGACAGTAAAACGAAATATTTAAATTGGGGAGATGTTGGTCCAGATTCGGGAGTAACGGTTGCAGACAGAGGTCCAAAAGGAATGGGAGAATTTAATCAGGCAAGAAAAGCAGGTTTTTGGGGATGGCCTTATACAAGAGGAGATAATCAGGCTTATAATGATTACGATTTTACAACACGCGTATCTGGCCCAAAATTCGATCCAAATAATGTGATTAATGATTCGCCTAATAATACAGGAATTAAGAAAATGCCTCCTATACAAGAATCTCAAATATGGTTTTCCTATGATAGATCTATGGAGTTCCCTTGGTTGGGAGATGGGGGTGTAAATCCAATGGGTGGTCCAGTTTTTCATAAAGAAGATTATCTAAATGCTAAAGAGACATTTCCTTCCTATTTTGAAGATAAATACATAGCCTATGAATGGATGAGAGATTGGATATATATTGTTACGCTAGATGAAAATCAGGATTATCTAAAAGCAGAACAATTTATGCCTAGCACAGAATTTTCACATCCTATGGACATGCTTTTTGGAGCAGATGGTAAGTTGTATGTTTTGGAGTATGGGCAGAAATGGAATGTAAGAAATATGGATGCACGTTTGAGTAGCATTTCTTATTTGCGAGGAAATAGAGAACCTATTGCAAAAATTACTACAGATAAGTTAGTGGGAGCTGCCCCATTAAAAGTACAGTTTTCTGGATTAGAATCGGAAGATTATGACAAGGATAAATTAATTTATGAATGGACTATTGATGGAAACGAGGTAGAATCAACTGAAGAAAGTCCAAGTTTTACTTTTAATAAAAATGGAATTTTCACGGTACAATTAAAAGTAACGGATTCAAAAGGGGAAACGGCAAAGGCAACTACAAAAATATTAGTAGGTAATGATGCCCCTGAAATAACCATAGAGATTAATGAAGAAGGTTTGCGTTATTGGGATAATAAAAAGCTGCGGTATACCGTAAATGTTACAGACAAACAAGATGGCAGTACACTTAATGGAACAATAAACGCTTCCAATGTAAAAGTTACTTTTGATTATATTCCAGAGGGACAAGATATGATTAAGGCGACTATGGGACATCAGCAAAATGTTACTCCAGAAGGGTTGAAAATCATTAAAGCTACGGATTGCAAAGCGTGCCATGCCATAGATGAAAAGGTAAATGGTCCAAGTTATATTGATATTGCAGAAAAATATAATATTGAGGATAAAGATTATTTGGTAAGCAAAATAATCAAAGGCGGAGTAGGGGTCTGGGGAGAAACTATGATGGCAGCACACCCACAATTATCCATAGAAGAAGTAAATCATATAGTTGATTATATCTTATCCTTAAAGCCAAATGCAAAGCCTACAGACAAAAAGATGCCTTTAAAAGGTGTTGTTGCGTTTAAGGGACATATGGCTTCCGATAATGAAGGGATTTATGTTTTAATGGCTTCTTATTTGGACAAGGGAATTCCTGGGCAAGAAGAATCGGCATTATCTGTTAGAAGTCAGTTAATTTTTAAAAACCTTCGGATGGAAGCAGAAAATGCGGATGGTAAAAGTGACGGACTTGGAGATTGGACTACAGGAGAAACACGATTAGTTGGTTCTATAGTACATGATTCTTATTTGCAATACGATGATTTAAGCTTAAAGAATTTGAAAGAAATAAAATTTTCTGCCTTTTATGGTGGTAATTACCATTATAAAGGAATTTTGGAAATTAGAGAAGGAAGTCTAAATGGAAAAGTAATAGGGACAGTAGCTACCGAGTATTTTAATAAAAAGGAAAGCATGAAGTACTATCGAATTCCAGTGAATCCAACAGTAGACAAGGGGTCTTTGTTTATTGTCTTTAAGAACGAAGCAGATAAAGAACAATACATAGCCAATGCAAATTGGTTTTTGTTAAAATATTTACGCTAATAATAAGTAGTCACTATAGGGTATTAAAAAAGGCAACTTTCAAAATTGAAAGTTGCCTTTTATTTTTTCGGGAAAAATATTATTTCAATGAATTAATCCATGCAGCAATTTTTAATGCTTCGTTCTTAGGAACTTGTGGCATTGGAGCCATAGGAGTGGCATATTCTGGCCAGTTCTTAGGTTGTGGATTGTAAATTAATTCTACCATTCTTTCGTTGCTATACCCTCGTTTGGCTATTTCTTTAAAAGAAGGTCCGACTATTCTTTTATCCTTACTGTGGCAAGCTACACAAGTGTTATTTAATAACAACGGTTGTATTTGCGCATCGGACAAAACGGTAATCTTTTTCTTCGCGCCTTTTTTCGCCTTTCTTTTTTTAATTATTTTTTTTTTTACTTTCGTTCGTTTCGTAGAAAGTTCTGATTGTTTTAGCTTAATTCCATCTGGAATATTATTCAATGTATAGAACAGTGTAGGATGTAAAATTGGGTTTCCAGTTTCCTTAGCTTTAACTCCTTGCAGTGTTATTTCATGCACATAGAATTGTCTTAAACTATTTGTAACTACACGGACTTTTAAGCCGTCATCACTCACTTTAACGCCTTTTAGTTTAATCTCTTCTATATTTGTTTGCGGACTTCCGTATGCTGCATGGTATTTATAAATATAGCTTTTACCAGTATAGGAATCTAAATTTTCTGCGGTGCTTTTATCTACAGGCATGGTAAATTCTATTTCAAAACCATCAGGCATTGCTTTTACCGTTTTCATTTCAAAAGGAGTTTTTCCAGTCCAAGTTAGGTATTGTAATCCAGAATGTGTAACTCCTGCAGATCCCCAACCTCTGTTTGTTTCACCAATAAACAGGTTTCCATTTTGATCAAAGTCCATTCGCATTACACCCGATTGAAAACCAGATCTAAAATCGAATGCAACACCTTGGTATTGACCTTTTACTTTTTCCAAAACAACCCTTACTATTTTACTTTGACCCATATCGCCAATTAGTAATTGCCCGCTAAAAGGGCCAAATTTCCCTGCTGTTTTATCCACTTTTACTTCAGAATTAGAAATACCTAAAATTCCATGAGGTAAAATGACTGCAGGCAGTTGAAATTGTGGAAAGTTCTCTTTCATTTTATAAAAGAAATCTGGATTTTCTTCATTTTGAATGTTTTCAGGTTTTAGAATACGGCCATTCTTTTTCTCTCTTCGAATATCAATCTTACTATAAAATTCTTTTTCTGTAAGTTTTAGAGGAGAATCTTTATGTCCTGTCCATTTAAGACCAGCAGGATGCCCAGTAAAAGCGCCTTTAGGTAAGTGCCATAAAGCTCCGGTGCCAATCCAATCTCCTTGGTTGTCGGTGTAGAATAATTCGTCATCCACAAGTCCGTAACCAGCAGGAGAACGCATTCCTGTAGCCCAAGGTTCCATTTGTCCGTCTTCCGTTATTTTTAACGTCCACCCTCTCCAAGGAACTCTACTTTCACCTCGCCACCATTCTTCATTTCCAAAGGCAACATTAGTAGTTATGAAAAAAGAATTATCAGGAGCTAAAACGGGGCCATAAGAATATTCATGATAATGGGACGATAATGGCCAACTGTATATTGTTTGGTATTCATCTGCGATTTGGTCACCATCTGTATCGATTAGCTTTGTAAGCTCTCCTCTTTGTGCAGTGTATAAAGCACCGTCATGATAGAGAAGTCCTAAAGGTTCATGCAATCCTGTAGCAAATTTCTTAAAGGTCGATTTTGTATTGTTTGCCATTGTAGGGTTTTCTACAATCCAGACATCACCTCGTCTAGTGCAAATGGCAATATTACCATTAGGAAGAGAAACTAGTCCGCCACCTTCTACAAGAATTCCTTCAGGAGTAGGGATTGTAGTAATTCTATAATAATCATTTTCATTTGGTACGTTCTGCGCTTGTAATGTTTCTAATAAACAAAATAGAGCTATAGATAAAGTGGTCGCAATTCTTTTACTTGTTGTGTGTATTGTACTTTTCATGATGCTTACCAGATTATTTCGTAGGTTATTGTACTGCCATCTACAGCAAGTATTAATTCTTTAGTTCCGTTTATTTCTCGAATAGTCGGAATCTGCCCGGAGGTAACTTTAATATAATAGTCACGATCGTTTATGGCATAAGCACCATCCGATGTTTTTTCGATTTTTCCACTTGCTAGTTTGTGATACCAATTAATTAAACCAGTTTTTGAAAAACGAATCTCATGACCTAAAAATCGATTACTTTTATCTGGAGAAATGGTATTTTCAATGGTAACTCCTTTATAGATGTGCTTAAATGTTGGAAGACCGTTTTTACCCAAGCTATATCCTTTTGAAATAAACTCGGGCTTTTCTCCAGTTTCAGGAAATGCATTATTTGTAGTTAACAATTCTGCTGTAGGCTGGTTTAAAAATGTCCATTGTAATGCGCCGCGCGGGGTAAAAGAACCATCGCCTCTATTGTGCCACATAGGAGTTGCATCAATAAAATTCCCTCTCCAAACGCCAATAATATTAGCAGAATTTAGGTCGTATACGAAATTTATGCCACCAGGAATACCAACGCCTATAGTATGTGATAGTTTTGTTTTATTTCCTTTGAATTGCACAAATCCTCTTAATAGATTTGGTTTTGCACCAACAGTAACAAAAATTGGAGATACATAACCCAAACTTGGAGGGTAAGAACTATAAGCATGAAATTTCTTTGAGTTAGTAGAATTACTTTCAATAAACAATCCTAATTTAGGAGCTCGCCAAGGAGCAGTCTTAATATTTTTTAAAGTGAAAAGATGGGAGCCGCTACTAAGTTTTATAGATTGATTTCTTTTTCTTTCGTCTTCAGCTGAATTATACAGAATAAGCGATTCACCATCTATTTGTAAGTCGACACCACCAGTATATCCTACAGTAAATGTGTAGGTATCTTCTTTTGGAATATTTAGAGTACCTGAGAATATAATGCCATAAGCATCTTCTTCTTTGGTTAGGTGGATGTCAATTTGTTTTGACGTTCCTTCTGAAACAATCTTTTGTTTGTTTAAATCTTTTAAACCTTTAAATTGTCCTTTATAGGTTTTATAAGCCAGATTTGAAATGCTGATTTTTGAATCTTCCAACAATTGATAGCTTATATTTTTAAAAGCAACAGGGCCATGATTACCTTGAATAACCAATGGGCCTTTCGCAACTTCTTGTTTGGAAATAGGCCCACCTGTATAGTGTGGAAGTTCTACATTACTATGAATTTGTACGTCATTTAGAAAAACAGAAACAAATTTAGCATTGGTTATTTTTTCGCCTGCACTATTAAATTTAGGTGCTTGAAAATGAATTCTTATTTTTTGCCATAAACCAGGAGCTTTAGAAGCGTTACTACTAGGCGATACACCTTTAAAAATTTTATCTGCTGTGGTTTCCCAATTGTTATGAATACCACCCATATCCGATATTTTCGGGTTTTCTACGCCCCAACTATCTTTTAATTGTAATTCGTATCGTCCTTGTAAATAAATACCAGAATTAGAACCTTTAGGCAGTATAACCTCTAATTCTAATTTAATATCACCATGTTCCCAAACCGTTTCTATGGCATCATTTTTTACCGAATTATTTATATTTAATAAAACTCCAGTACCAGGAATAGGCGCTATTGCTTTAGGAATTATAATAGTATTTTTCTTTTTACGCTTTCTTTTTTTAGATTTTTTTTCTGGTTTAATTTCTAGAATGTCATGAACATCTATAGTTCTATCAATGAGAACGCCTCCAACGATACTCCAATTACCTGCTTGCTCTTTAAAATCGTTAAGGTCGTCCAGTTTTATTTGTTCTTGGGCAGACAAACAGAATCCAGAAAAAAGGAATAGAAGTAATAATCTATTTTTCATGTGCTTAATGTATAGTTAGAAATAATTATAATTGTTATTTTGTTGTGTATTAACTAAGTTGTCTTGTTCCTTGTTTTATGGAGTTTCTATACCAACGTTTATGGAGTACTAACTTTAATTAGATGCCTTAATTTCGTTCAAAACAGTGAATTAACAATTTGAATTTATTAAAATTTGATAGTAAATGCATCGATTCGCGTAAGGTTTTTTGTTGTTTGCATTCAATTATCACCAAAAGATAATTAATCCACATCTTAATGCATTGATATTGTTGTCTTTGTAATGGTTTTTTTTCTGAAAATAAACTTATTAACACGAAAACGTTTTCGTATATTTTACTGCTTTTAGCATCATTTAAATCCTTGGAAATAGTAATGCTAAAATAAAATATTTGCCTAAATTTATCTTTCGAAACTTAGAAGGAATAAAGCGATGTCTAGTACAATTATTTTTTGTGCACAAAACAATTTATAAGGTCTGTTTTGAGTTTAAGATAGATGCTTAATTATTCAAGATAATAACAAAGAAGGAAACCAAACCAATTAAAATATTTAAGTAAACGATTATTTTAATTAGGAAAGTACAAATAAGAAAAAATACAAATGAAGGATAAAATGATGTACATAGACCCGCATGTTCATATGTCGGCAAGAACAACAGATGATTATGAAGCAATGGCAGCAGCGGGAGTTGTTGCGGTAATAGAGCCATCATTTTGGTTAGGACAGCCACGTACGCAAGTGGGGTCTTTTCAAGATTATTTTAGTAGTCTTGTTGGGTGGGAACCTTTTAGAGCTAGTCAGTTTGGAATAAAACATTACTGTACTATAGGTTTAAATTCAAAAGAAGCCAATAACGAAGCATTGGCAGAACAAGTAATGGAATTGTTACCATTGTATTTACATAAGGAAAATGTGGTAGCCATTGGTGAAATTGGTTATGATGATCAGACGCCGGCAGAGGATAAGTATTTTAGAGCGCAGTTAGAATTAGCGAAGGAGCTAAACATGACAGTACAAATACATACGCCTCACAGAGATAAAAAAGCAGGAACTTTAAAAAGCATGGCTGTTTGTTTGGAACATGGTTTGGATCCGTCTAATGTTATTATAGATCATAATAATGAAGAAACGGTAAAGGATGTTTTGGACAGAGGTTTTATAGCTGCATTTACTATATATCCAAAAACAAAAATGGGGAACGAGCGCATGGTAGCGGTTGTTGAAAAGTTTGGAAGTACTAATATCATTGTAGATAGCTCTGCGGATTGGGGTGTTAGTGATCCAATGGCAGTACCAAAAACAGGTTCTTTAATGTTGAAAAGAGGGATATCTCTAGAAGATGTGAGAAAAACTTGTTATCAAAATGCCTTAGATGCTTTTGGTAAAAACGGAAAGATGAAAGAATCCGATTGGTTATTACCAGATGGAATAAATCAAACACATCTTTTTAATGATAATAGTGTGTTGCGTGGACAAAATCCTAGAATTGATTCGGAAAATATTGAATAGATGAATGCCAAGTTAAAAGGATATTTGAAACTTATGCGCCTTGCAAATTTACCCACAGCAGCAGCAGATATTTTTGCTGGAGTAGCAATTTCAAGCGCGTTTTTTCATGCCAATATTACAGAGTTAGATGTAACTTCTTTATTAAATATAGCATATTTGGTACTTGCATCTGTTTCTTTGTATGCAGGAGGTGTTGTTCTCAATGATGTTTTTGATTATAAATTGGATAAAGTTGAGCGTCCAGAAAGACCTATTCCGAGTGGATTAATTCCACTGAAAAGAGCCGCGGCTTTTGGTGCAATTTTATTGTTTATAGGAATTCTATTGGCATTTGTTGTAACTATTATTTCTGGTAGTATAGCTGTGATTTTGGCGGGGACTATTTTGTTGTATAATGCTTTTTCTAAAAATAATAGTATTCTAGGGCCTTTGAATATGGGAATTTGCAGAGGCTTAAACTTGCTTCTTGGAATTTCAATTTTAGGAGAAATTACTAATTGGGGATACGTCGGTATTCCAATAATCTATATAGCCGCGATAACACTTATAAGTAGGGGCGAAGTACATGGTGATAATAAAAAACACATCATTTTTGCTGGCTTTTTATATGCATTTGTAATTATTTCCGTTATTGGTTTAATGGTAATTAATAATTTGAACTTGCTTCATTCAATTCCTTTTTTAATTCTTTTTGTAGTTTTAATATATAAGCCATTACTAGGAGCATATAAATTGAATTCACCAGAGAATATTAAGAAAGCTGTTATTGGAGGTGTTTTGTCTTTAATAGTACTAGATGCATCTATAGCTGTTGGCTTTTCACAATGGTATGTAGGTTTGGCAATTTTGGCATTATTGCCATTATCAAAGATGCTTTCCAAGTTATTTGCCGTTACCTAAATAAAAATTTTAAATGAAATTAGTGTCACCAATAGAACAATCTTTCAAAATATCTTACGAATACAAATTGTATTTTACGGAGCATTTGTTCGCATTGAGCAACCCGTTATTCAAAGATATTATAGAAGAATATAAGTCCAGTGAAAGTGTAAAATTGTTGTTTGTTATTGATAGAGGCGTGGTGAAACACCATTCAAACCTAATACAAGAAATTAAAACATACTGTTCTGAGTTTAAGAAGAACCTTGATTTTACAAAGGAAATTATAATAGAAGGAGGTGAAGTTTGTAAAAATAACCATGCAAATGTAGAGGTGATTTTAAAAGCAATAAATTCTGAAGCCATTTGCAGGCATTCTTTTGTTGTTGTAATTGGCGGTGGTGCTGTCACGGATATGGTAGGTTATGCTGCGGCAATTGCGCATAGAGGTGTAAAGTTAATTCGAATACCTACAACGGTTTTGTCTCAGAACGATTCCGCCGTAGGCGTTAAAAACAGTATTAATATATTCGGAAAAAAAAATTTTCTAGGAACTTTCGCTCCGCCATATGCTATTATTAATGATAGTAATTTTTTAAAGACTTTAGAACATAGAGATTGGATTTCAGGAGTTTCCGAAGCAATAAAAGTAGCACTTATTAAAGATGCTTCTTTTTTCGGATATATAGAAAAAAATGCAAGCCTACTTCACGATAGAGATATGGAAGCTATGCATTATGTTATATATAGATGTGCAGAAATGCATATGCAGCATATAGCACAAGGAGGAGATCCGTTTGAAAGTGGCTCTTCTAGGCCATTAGATTTTGGTCATTGGGCAGCACATAAGTTAGAGCATATGACCAATTATAGTTTGCGTCACGGTGAGGCTGTAGCTATAGGAATGGCTTTGGATGTTACATATGCACATATAATTGGACTAATTTCAGAAGAGACATTAATGCGAATTATTACTGTTTTAAAAGAAATTGGTTTTACTATTCGAGTTCCTTTAGAAACAGAAAAGGAGATAGATGTTCTTTTAAATGGTATTCAAGAATTTAGAGAGCATTTAGGTGGTGAACTTACGATAACCCTAATTTCAAAAATTGGGGAAAAGCATGATATTCATCAAATTGATATGGAAAAAATGAAAACATCTATTGTTTTATTAAACAGTTTTAGCAAGGTTAACACTTCTTATTAGATGCTTATAAACGATAAATACCATGTTACCTACTGCACCAATATTCATCCTGGAGAAAATTGGGAAAGTACTTTTGAAAGTTTTAAAAAATACATTCCAACTATAAAAGGAGAAGTTTCTAATAAAGAAGCTTTCGGAATAGGATTGCGACTTTCTAATACCGCAAGTGAAGAGCTAAATAATGGCGAAAACTTGGTGCTTTTTAAAAAATGGCTAGAAGAGGAACAATTGTATGTTTTTACCATGAATGGATTTCCATATGGCAATTTTCATAAGGAAGTAGTAAAAGATATGGTTCATGCACCAGATTGGACAACAGATGACCGCGTAATTTATACAAAAAGGTTATTTGGGCAGTTGGCAGAATTACTTCCAGAAGGAATGGAAGGCGGAATTTCTACGTCTCCGATTAGTTATAAACATTGGCATAATACAAATGGGCTACAAGATGTATTTCTAAAAGGAGCAGAAAATTTTATAGAAGTTCTACTTCAATTGTATAAAATTGAAAAAGAAACAGGGAAGTATTTACATTTAGATATTGAGCCAGAACCAGATGGCTTGTTAGAGAATAGTGATGAAGTAATTCGCTTTTTTACGGACTATTTAATTCCTGTAGCAAAAAAAATAATAAAGGAAAGATTAGCAATTGATGAAGATTCTGCTATAGCTATATTACATAGACATATTACCGTTTGTTATGATGTTTGTCATTTTTCATTGGCCTATGAAGAACCAAAAGATACTTTGGAAAAGTTTAAAGAATCAGGAATTAAAGTTGGAAAAATTCAGGTAAGTTCGGCTCTAAAAATTCTGTTTGACAAAGATAATTCGGCGGAAATATGGGATTCTTTGGCTAAATTTAATGAAACAACCTATCTCCATCAGGTTACAGAGAAGGTGGGAGAGACTGTAAAAACATACAATGATTTACCAGTTGTATTGGAGAATAGGAATGATTTTACAGAATTAAGAGCACATTTTCATGTGCCTATTTTTTTGGAAAAGTTTGATGCGCTATATTCAACGCAAGATCAGATTTTAAAAGTGATAGCATATTTAAAAGAGCAGGACGTTTCTAAGCATTTAGAAATAGAAACCTATACTTGGGATGTGCTTCCAGATTCGTTACGAACAGATTTGTCGACAGGAGTAATTAGAGAATTAAATTGGTTGAAGGAAAGGCTATAACAAATGAAAAAAACGGTAGTACTTAATGTAGTTGGACTTACACGTCGTTTAATAGGCGAGCATACGCCATTTATAAAGTCTTTTTTAGAGGAAGGAAATTCAGCGGTAATAACACCTCTATTACCCGCAGTCACTTGTTCCGCACAAGCAACCTACTTAACGGGTAAGTCGCCATCAGAACACGGTATCGTTAGCAACGGATGGTATTTTAAGGAAGAATGTGAGGTTAAATTCTGGAGGCAATCTAATAAGTTAATCCAGAGTGAAAAAATATGGGATACTTTAAAAAAGAAGTATAAAGATTTTACATGTGCTAATTTATTTTGGTGGTATAATATGTATTCTACTGCCGATTATAGCGTTACTCCAAGACCAAATTATTTGGCAGATGGAAGGAAAATTCCAGATGTCTATTCGCATCCTCCTAATTTACGAGATACATTACAAAAGAGTTTAGGTACGTTTCCTTTATTTCATTTTTGGGGGCCAAGAACCTCTATTAAATCTAGCCAATGGATTGCAGATGCAGCTATTAAAACGGATGAATTACATAATCCAACACTGTCTTTAGTGTATTTACCGCATCTGGACTATAATATACAGCGACACGGAATAGACTTTAAACATATAGGCAAAGATTTACAAGAGATAGACGAGGTAGTTAAGAAATTGGTAGAACATTTTAATGTCCAAGATGCTAATATTGTTATTCTATCGGAATACGGAATTACCAATGTAGATACACCCGTTCATCTAAATAGAATACTTCGAAAAAAAGGATATTTAAGTATACGTGAAGAACGTGGACTAGAACTTTTGGACCACGGAGCAAGTAAAGTTTTTGCAGTAGCGGATCATCAAGTAGCACATGTTTATTTGAATGATAAGTCGCTAAAAGAAGAAGTAAATGAGTTGCTTAGTAGAGTAGAAGGAGTAGAGAAGGTGTTGATAGATCAGGAAATAGTGGATGCAAAATTAAACCACGATAGATGTGGAGATTTAGTTGTGGTGGCAAATGCTAGTTCTTGGTTTACTTACTATTACTGGGAAGATGATAAAAAAGCACCAGATTTTGCAAGAATGGTCGATATTCATAAAAAACCAGGTTATGATCCTGTGGAAATGTTTACAGATCCAAAGGATTCTTTTATAATGCCAAAAGTAATTTGGAAATTAGTAAAGAAAAAACTTGGGTTTAGAACGCTTATGAATATTATACCAATAGATGCAACTTTAGTGAAAGGGTCGCATGGTAGAATTCCAGAAAGCACGGAGGATTTTCCAATTTTAATTAGCAATAACACAGGGTTGATTAAAAAAGACAAGGTAGTAGCAACGGAAATTTGTAGTATCTTAGAACAACATATTTTGAATTCTTAAAATAAAAACCAATGAAGACTATTTTTAAAGTATTAGCAATTGTTTTTACACTATATTTTTTATGGGGAGCTTATGTGCAAAACAATGATCCAGATGCAACATTATGGTATGCTATTTATGGTGTATCTGCAATAGCTTCCCTGTTATTTCTGTTTGATAAACTTCCTTTTGTAGCGGCTATTTCTTTGTTTGTGTGTTTTATTGGAGGTGTTATTTTCTTTTGGCCAACAGCTTTTGAAGGCGTGACTATTGGAGAAGGTGACATTAAAAATATTGAAGAAGGAAGAGAATCTTTAGGGCTTTTAGTTAATGCAGTGGTAATGTTATTATTCGCTTGGCGAATTAAGGCGGATAGGAACTAAATATTTTGGGAAATATTCCGACTACGATTAAATGTCTAAATCAAATTCTTGTCGAAGTAAATCAATAAGCGGATTTTTTTCTTGTAATTTTTTGTATTTGTCTTCAATCGTGAAAGCAAACTTTTTGGCAACCTCTTCGTTGACTCTTATTTCTAGTTTAACAAAGTGGTTATTTAGTTTTAGTTTTAAGTATTCTATTAGATCATACTGTTCCCTTTCAACTTCTTTTTTCATAGTGTCGTTTGGTAACTCTATGTAAAGTATGTGATTGTCTTTAAGTTTAGGGATGTCTGCATTTAAATTGGAGGCAAGTATCTTACGCCCTTCTTTATCTATTTTATCTACAAAAGTGGCCCAATGCTGTTGCATTTTTTTTTCAATAATGACATCTTTTGGAAGGTCGTCTTCATCTATAACAACTTCTATTTTATTTAACTCATGCTGTTGCTTCGCTTTTATACTAGAGATGGATAGACCAGAAACCCGTTTAGAAGGCAAATTAATGTCTGCCTTTTTTATTGGAGTGACAATCTTTTCTTCTGGGATGGCTTTTGCTGTGGGAACTTTATTTTCTGTTTGGGAAGTGCTTTTATTCTCTTTTATGTTAGAATGAGAATCAGTCGCGTTTTCAGAGTCACTTTCTGCTACAACACTTTTAAAGAAAGAAGCCGGGACAATGAAATCATCAAGAAAATCGTCAAATATTACGAAATTAGATTTTTTTTTTCACCATCAAAATTGATAGAGGCCAATTTCATTAGGGTAAGTTCAACTAAAAGACGTTGATTTTTACTGCTTTTGTATTTTAAATCACAATCGTTGGCAATATGAATTGCTTTAAGTAAAAACTGACTAGGAGTTTTTTCTGATTGTTCTAAGTATTTCTTTTTTGTTTCATCACCAACTTCTAAAAGAGGAATAGTTTCTTTGTAAAGACATACCATTAAATCTCTAAAATGAGAAGCTAAACCAGTTATAAAGTGATGTCCGTCAAAACCTAATGCCAGAGTTTTGTTAAATAAGAGCATTAATTCTGGAATATTATTGTCTAGGATAAAATCGGTTACAGAAAAATAAGTATCATAATCTAATACATTTAGGTTTTCGGTAACAGCTTTACGAGTCAGTTTTTTTCCAGAGAAACTAACTACTCTGTCAAAAATTGATAAAGCATCTCGCATGGCGCCATCCGCTTTCTTTGCAATAATATGTAGCGCTTCCTCTTCGGCATCAATACCTTGATCTTCTGCAATATGTTTTAAGTAATCAGCAGCATCTTTAACAGTGATTCTTTTAAAATCGAATATCTGACAGCGAGATAGAATAGTCGGAATAATCTTGTGTTTTTCCGTTGTTGCTAGTATAAATATAGCGTGTTTAGGAGGTTCTTCTAAAGTTTTTAGAAAGGCATTGAAAGCAGATTGCGATAACATATGCACCTCATCTATAATATACACCTTGTATTTGCCAACTTGTGGAGGAATACGTACCTGATCAATTAAACTCCTTATATCATCTACGGAATTGTTAGAAGCGGCATCTAGTTCAAAAATGTTAAAAGCAAAATCTTCATCGGTATGCTCTTTTCCATCTTGATTAATTTGTTTTGCTAAAATTCGCGCACAGGTAGTTTTTCCAACCCCTCTTGGCCCAGTAAAAAGTAGTGCTTGCGCTAAATGATTATTTTCAATAGCATTAAGCAAAGTATTGGTAATGGCCTGTTGCCCAACAACGTCTTTAAAGACTTGTGGTCTGTATTTTCGTGCAGAAACTACAAATGGCTCCAATTTACTTTCTATTTTGAGAGATGATCTTTTTTAACCATCAAAATTTGAAATACAAATATAAAAATAGCTAGGCATAATGCTAGTTTTTTCAATACGATAAAAGACTTATTTATCAACAATTAATTTACCTTTGCGCAAGCAGGTCACCTTATCGCCGTACGTTTGTTGTAAAAGGCTAAGCGTAAGGAGGAAAGTCCGGACACCATAGTGCGCCATAGCGGATAACATCCGTCCGTTGTAAAAGACGAGGACAAGTGCAACAGAAAGCAAGTACAGGTAATGCTGTAGTGAAACCAGGTAAACTCTATGGGGTGAAACGTCATGTAAATCAGTGTTTGAGAGCTGCACGCTCGAGCTGAAGGGTAGGCGGTTGGAGCTTTTGAGTAATTAAAAGCCTAGATAAATGATAAGGAGCTTCTTATTTTTTTAGATTTGGAAGTGTACAGAATTCGGCTTATGACCTGCTTTTTATTCTTTTTCAAAAAAACTGAAAATACTACTGCCGTATTTTTTCTGCTTAGAATAATGCATTAGATTAGATAAGTCGGTTTCTTTTGCATGTTCTATTATTAAAACACCACCATCTGAAAGTAAATCATTTTTAAAAACAAGCGCTGGGATTTTCGAAAAATCTTCCAATGAAATCGCATAAGGAGGATCAGCAAAAATAATATTGCTTTTTAAACTGGTTTTTTCTAGAAAAGAAAAGACGTCACTTTTAATGGCAGAAATATTTAATTCTAATTCTTCAGACGTTTTAGAAATAAATTTAATACAGCCATAATTGGCATCTACACAGGTTAATTGTTTACAACCTCTGGAGCCAAATTCATAACTTATATTTCCTGTTCCAGCAAAAAGATCCAAAACGCTTATTTCGTCAAAATAATAGCTATTGTTCAAAATGTTGAATAGCGCTTCCTTTGCCATATCTGTTGTTGGTCTAACAGGTAGTTTTTTAGGCGCTGTTATTCGTTTGCTCTTGAAAATTCCAGAAATAATACGCATTTATAAAGTGTTTAAAATAGTGAAATCTATACCGCTGTCTTCTTCGGTTTTATCAAAAATAAAAGTATTGGAAGCTGGAATATATATTGAAATATTATTTACATAAGAGTAGCAGAGATTGTAGATCTCATCGTTCTCATTTATTGTTCCAAAGAGCCTAAGTTTTGTAGTATCGGAATCTAGTTTTAACTGTTCAAATGTGAAAAGAAGGTAGTAAATGAAATCTTCTTTAGTATTGTAATTAAAGCTATTATAAAAAAGTAATTTTTTTTCAGAGATAACAGTGATGTCCAATTGCTGCCCTGATATGTGCGCATAACATACCGTTTCTTTTCCGTTACTCTGAGTACTTAATAGAGATTGTATCATTACAGTGCCATTATGCATGTATGTAAATTCTCCAAAAAGCTCGTAGATGTAGTTGTTAATATTTACAAAAGGAACGTATACATTAACTATATCATAGCTTTCAATTTCGTCGAAAGAAATAAGGTCGTTTGCTAAAATTTTGGTATTAAATTTTAGGTAGTTTACTAATTCCTTTTCGTCAAAGATTGCTTTAGGAACTAGAGTGAAAAGATTATTTCTATGGACAACAACAACTTCACTATATGAATAATTAGTGACTCTATGTTTTGTAAAAATTTCTTTCAGTCTTTTTTGAACTTCATAAGGGGTTAATTCTTTTGTGAAAGTAATACTGTCCGCTTTTTCAATCTTATTACCTATGGTATCTAAGATGCAAAAAGAAAGTCCATTCAAACTAATTTGAATGGACAACTTATGATAATTTAATGCAGAATCTTCTGCTGTGTTATTTTTTGTCTTTTCTGTCATATACAGGTGGCCAGTTACCATTGGTACTAACTTCTTCTAATGAACCAACAATAATATCGGTTCCTGATATTTCTTTAATATCTTTTCCTATAGTATTTTCAGCTAATAATAAATCGGCTGGCTGATCATGTAAGATTAAACTTTTATTAGCTTTTACTTCAAAAACAGGAGCTCTATAGCCACTTATGTCAATAACTTTAGAAGACATTACAAACTTGGCATTGTTAACTGTGTGAGGAATAGTCATCATGTTCTTGTACCGATTGTCTTTCTTAAATAAAGAATCTTTAACAGAAACTAATCCTAGGGTATCAATTATTTTAACTTCTTTTAAAACATCAATACCGTATGTTTTATCAAACTCAAAATATGAAGAATCTCGTTGTTGCGTAATAGTATAGTTTGCTGTATCAACAAAGGCAACCAAACTTTTAAAATCTCTTGCAAATCTTCCTTGCACAGTTCTGTAAGCTTCTTGAGATTTTTTAATATCTTTCATAACAGATATTACTTCCGTAAATCGCTCTATTTTTACTTTCTTAAATTCAATAGGAGCATTTACAGATTTGTATATTAAATATCCAAACCCTAGACTTACTATCCAAAGTACAACTTGTATTATGGTCTTCATTATTTATTGTGTTAATTAGAGGTTTCCACAAATCTACAATTTTTTTTTAATCACAAAAGTATTTGCCATTAAAAATCATGATTATCTTTGAAGGCTTATGAATACACTTACTCCATCTTCTTTTTATTCTCTTTTAAAGAGCAAATATCCGTATGTTCCGACCTTAAAACAGGAAATAGCACTTGAATTGTTATCTAATTTTGTGCTTTCCAAGGAAAAGGAGGAACTATTTTTATTAAAAGGTTTTGCTGGAACTGGAAAGACTACAATAATTGGAGTAATTGTTTCTAATTTATGGAAAACAACCATGAAATCTGTACTAATGGCTCCTACAGGAAGAGCAGCCAAAGTAATGTCTAACTATTCTAAAGTACAGGCATTTACGATTCATAGAAAAATATATTTTCCAAAGAAAGAAAGTGGTGGTGGCGTAAAGTTTATTCTTGCGCCTAATAAACATAGGAATACTATTTTTATAGTAGATGAGGCTTCCATGATTCCGGATACTCCGGCAGATTCAAAACTTTTTGAAAATGGATCTTTATTAGACGATTTAATGCAATTTGTATACTCAGGACATAATTGTAAGTTAATATTAATTGGAGATACCGCGCAGTTACCGCCAGTCCATCTTAGTCTTAGTCCTGCTTTAGATGAAAAACAATTGGCACTAAATTATAATAAAGAGGTAACTAAGTTAGAATTGAATGAAGTAGTACGACAAGCAGAAGATTCAGGAATTCTAGTAAACGCAACTAATTTAAGAGAGCAATTAGAAGATGATTTTTTTGAGGAGTTTAAGTTTGATGTAGATTCTTATACAGATATAGTTAGACTTATAGATGGAAATGACATACAGGAAGCTATAGAAGATTCTTATGTACAAAATGGTAAAGAAGAAACAGCTTTTATCGTTCGTTCTAATAAACGGGCTAATTTATATAATGAGAATATTAGAAATAGAATTCTTTATTTAGAGAATGAGTTGGCTGTAGGAGATTATATGATGGTAGTGAAGAATAATTATTTTTGGTTAAAACCGAATTCCGAAGCAGGATTTATTGCCAATGGAGATATTATGGAAGTGCTAGAAATTTTTTCAATTAAAGAATTATATGATTTTAGATTTGCTGAAGTAAAAGTAAAAATGGTAGATTATCCAAAGCAACAACCTTTTGAAACCGTTCTCTTGTTGGATACTATTAACGCTGTAACACCTTCATTACCATATGAAGAAAGTAATAGACTGTACCAAGAGGTAATGAAAGATTATGCTACAGAGACTTCCAAATACAAAAAGTTCTTAGCAGTAAAAAATAATATGTATTTTAATGCATTGCAGGTAAAGTTCTCTTATGCCATTACATGTCATAAATCGCAAGGAGGACAGTGGGATACCGTTTTTGTAGAACAGCCATATTTACCAAACGGTATAGATAAGGAATATTTACGGTGGTTATACACAGCGGTAACAAGAGCAAAAAAGAAACTTTATTTAATAGGATTTAAAAATGATTTTTTTCTTGACTAAGAAAAAACTAATTTAGTATTACTTAGATTAAATAAATAATGACTTCGGAAACAATTATTAGTATATTTTTAGGAATAGGATTGGCAGCATCTGTTGGCTTTAGAGTATTCTTGCCGTTGTTTGCTCTTAGTTTAGCATCGTACTTTGGTGTATGGGATTTGAACGAAAGTTGGCAATGGATAGGCAGTCTCGCGGCTTTAGTTATACTAGGTGTAGCAACAATAATAGAAATTTTCGCCTATTTTATTCCTTGGGTAGATAATCTTTTAGATAGTGTTTCTATACCCTTAGCAGCTATTGCAGGGACGGCAGTAATGGTGTCCACCGTTGCAAATTTGGATCCAGTTATTACGTGGTCTTTGGCAATTATAGCAGGAGGAGGAACGGCTACAGCTATTAAAGGCTCTGCAGCAACAGGAAGACTAGCATCTACGGCAACTACAGGAGGATTAGGGAATCCGGTTATAGCAGCAGCAGAAACTGGTACAGCAGTTGTGGTGGCTACAGCTTCTATTTTTGCACCAATGATTGCAGCCGTATTAGTGGTGGTGATATTGGTAGTTATATTTAAAATTTACAGAAAATTCAAACCAAGAAAAAACATATCTAAATAGTATAGATTAATGAAGATAATAGCCATGATACCTGCGCGTTATGCAGCATCTAGATTTCCAGCAAAACTAATGCAAGATTTGGCAGGAAAACCAGTCATTTTAAGAACTTATGAAGCAGCAGTTGCAACAGAGCTATTTGATGAAGTATATGTAGTTACAGATAGTGCCATAATCTTTGATACCATAACCAAAATGGGAGGTAAAGCAATTATGAGTATTAAAGAGCACGAATGCGGAAGTGATAGAATTGCAGAAGCAGTAACAATTATGGACGTAGATATTATCGTAAATGTACAAGGGGACGAACCTTTTACAGATAAAGAAAGTCTAACTAGTGTGTTGGAAGTTTTTAAAGACGATGCTAAAAAGGAGATAGATTTGGCATCTTTGATGACTGAAATAACCGATTTGGAAGAAATAAATAATCCGAATACCGTAAAAGTAATTGTAGATAACAGAAATTTTGCACTTTACTTTTCACGTTCTCCAATTCCTTTTTCTAGAGCAAAAGAAGTTGGTACTGTTTATTATAAACACAAAGGTATTTACGCCTTTAGAAAAAGCGCTTTAATGGATTTCCAAAGACTTCCTATGTTAACTCTAGAAGCTACAGAAAAGATAGAAGCAATTCGGTATTTAGAATACGGAAAAAAAATAAAAATGGTAGAAACAAGTGTTTCTGGCATAGAAATTGACACCCCTGAAGATTTAGAAAAGGCGAAAATTGCATGGAAGTAAACTATGATAACATTAAGGTTATTGGTTTTGACGCGGATGATACCTTATGGGTAAATGAAACTTATTTTAGAGAGGCCGAAGATGATTTTGCTTCTCTTTTAGAAAGTTATGAAACGAAGAATAAAATAGACCAAGAGCTGTTTAAAAAAGAAATGGATAATCTAGAACTCTATGGTTATGGAGTTAAAGGGTTTATGCTTTCTATGATAGAATCCGCATTGGAGATTTCTAATAATAATGTTTCGACGAAAACGATAGCTGAAATTCTGAATATTGGGAAAAAGATGATAAATGAGCCTGTAGAACTATTAGAAGGAGTAGAGGAAGTATTGCAAAAACTTCAAAATAACTACCGATTAATAGTTTTAACAAAAGGGGATTTATTAGATCAGGAACGGAAATTGGAAAATTCTGGTCTTTCTAAATATTTTCATCATGTGGAGGTCTTAAGTGATAAAAAAGAAAAAAATTACAAGCGTCTTTTAGAGCATTTAGAGATACCTGTAGAAGAATTCTTAATGATAGGGAATTCTTTAAAATCAGATGTGTTGCCAATTATGAAAATAGGAGCGAAAGCAGTACATGTTCCCTTTCATACTACATGGCAACATGAAGAAGTTACAGCAGAAGAACAAACAAATGAGTACCTAACTTTGAATGTTTTAACAGACATTTTAAAATATGTAAATTAGTATAATGAGTTTAAATCAACAATCTAATTTTAAAAATCCCTCAAGTACAAAAATAAACGGATACAAGAATTTCCCTATGGTTCCCAGGGTAGTTTTCGGCAATGGTAGTTTTGACCAACTAGGAGAAATATTACTGACAAAAAGAAAACATTCTGATGCCCCGATTATTTTTTTGGTAGATGATGTTTTTGAAAATACAGAACTCATTACTAGAATTCCGCTAATATTTAGTGATAGAATATTTCTTATCTCAGCAGAAGAAGAACCCAAAACACATCAGGTAGATACTTTGGTAAAAAAAATAAAAGAGGACTTTTCAGAATTGCCATCAGGGATTGTTGGTATAGGTGGGGGGACTTTGTTAGATTTGGCTAAAGCAGTAGCTATAGTATTAACAAATAAAGGAGGAGCTGCGGATTACCAAGGTTGGGATTTAGTAAATAGGCCTTCTATTTATCATGTAGGCATACCTACAATAAGTGGTACAGGAGCAGAGGTTTCCAGAACAACAGTTTTGTTAGGACCAGAAAAGAAATTGGGAATAAACTCAGACTACACCACATTTGACCAAGTAATATTGGATCCAAGTTTGGTTATAGGTGTGCCTAAAGAGCAATGGTTTTATACAGGGATGGATTGTTTTATACACTGTATAGAGTCTCTTAACGGTACCTATCTAAATGCTTTTAGTCAAAGCTATGGAGAAAAAGCACTGGAACTTTGTAAAGAAGTTTTTTTAGGAGATTTGCCGCGTATTGAGTCCAGAGATAAATTAATGATGGCTTCTTGGCATGGAGGAATGAGTATTGCATATTCACAAGTTGGAGTCGCACATGCCATGAGTTATGGTTTGTCTTATTTATTAGGAGTGAAGCATGGAATAGGAAACTGTCTGGTTTTTCAACATTTAGATGAGTTTTACCCAGAAGGAGTTCGGGTTTTTCATGAAATGTGTGGGAAACATCAGATAATTCTTCCAAAAGGGATTTGCAAAAATTTAAGCGATTCTGATTTTGATATTATGATTTCTGTAGCTTTAAGTCTAGAGCCATTATGGGAAAATGCAGTAGGTCCTAGATGGAGAACTATTATTACGTCAGAGAAGCTAAAATCCATTTATCAGAAAATATAGTAAAGTGTTTAGTCAGGTATGTTAGATAATGAAAGTTAACAAAAGCATTTAATCATTTTAAACCAGCCCTATTGATAAATTGTATCTTTGCCAGTCATTAGAAGGTTCTATATGCAATTTTTAGCAAAATTTATTTATTTCAAAATACTAGGTTGGAAACTTATTGGAAATTTTCCAAAGGTTGATAAAATGGTTATGATAGTGGCTCCACATACAAGTTGGGTCGATTTTTTTCTTGGAATTCTTATTCGTAAAGTATGGAATGAAAAAATTAATTTTATAGCAAAGAAAAGTTTATTTGATTCTCCTATTGGATGGTATTTTCATTGGGTTGGGGGAACACCAATTGACCGAAGTAAGAATAACGATACCGTTAGTGCAATTGCTCAAATATTTAAGGAACGCAAAAAGTTTCGATTAGCACTTTCTCCAGAAGGTACCCGGGAGAAAGTAGAAAAATGGAAAACAGGATTTTATTATATAGCCAAGAGAGCTAATGTACCCATTGTTATGGTTGCCTTTGATTATGGAAATAAACAAATTACCGTATCAGAACTTCATAAAACCACTTCAGATAAGGAGTCAGATTTTAATTTGTATCAGTCTTTTTATAAGGGAGTAAAAGGTAAGGTGCCTGAGAATTAATACTTTTACGAACTTCATTTCCCTGTACAGAATTAATTAAGTTAGCTTAATTAAGATCTACTCAAAATTTATCTTTTTAGTGTATTTAGTCGATTAAACAATACGTTTTATCGATTTTCTTAGGTCTCAATCCACCTGTTGAAATTGTGTTATATTTTGTAATTAATTAATACACAGCATGTTAAAATTATATTTTAGATTATTATCTTCAAAATTATTGTATATTGCCGTGTAAATTATTGTTTTCTAGTGTTTTATCTAGAAATCTAGTGTGAATTTTCCCAAATTAAAGGTGCTTAACCTAATCAGTTGTTAATTAAATTAACAAGCTATATGGGATTATTTTACGCCTTCATTTTCCCCTTTTTTGAAAGTAATAAAACTTTAATAAGAGCTTTTCTTTTTAAGGTTGAAAAAAGTAATTCCTGTCTTTCTATTTTCAAATTAAATGGATTATCAATTCTTCTTTCCTTAATAATCTATAGATGTCAAGTCACTTATATAAACACTAAACCAAAAATTAAAACTATGAAACATTTTTACAAAATGGTACTGTTTTTATTACCAGTACTAAGTTTTTCGCAATTCAATCAATTATTAGCAGAAACTAATAGTATTAACGAAGACATTCCATATAGCAATATTATTTATGAAGATGATTTGGTCTATGCAAAAGAAGGTGTGTTTATCCAAGAATTAATTATTACAGAAATCATGTATAATCCAAGTGGTTCAGAAACTGTTTGGGAATGGGTTGAAATTTATAATAGCGGAACAGAAGATATCGATTTAAGTGGTTATGTTGTAGATGATAGTAATAGAACAAAACATTCTAGTGCTAATATTGAATCTGGAAATTTGGCAGTAGGTGAATCTGTAATACTATATGATTCTGATGCCATTTTTGAGGAAGATTTTCGTGCTGCATGGGGGAATGTTAATCTCATTCCTGTTTCTAACTGGAACGCATTTGCTTTGAATAATACAGGAGATACTATTGGAATTTGGAGTAGTTTTTCTAGCTATGAAGGTGACCATCGGGATCATATAAATGTAATAGCACAGGTTGTTTATGAAAAAGGCAAAGGAGGTTGGCCAGAAAATGATGGTTTTGGTTCTATTTATCTTAAAGACCTTGCGTTAGATTATAAAGAAGGGGAGAATTGGGCGTTAAGTACAATTGGACTTCCGTCACCGTTAAATAGTATTTATTCGAGTTTTAATTTGGGAGGAAACCCAGGTACAGATATTGGCTCTCCAGGTAGTACTCTAATACTAGATACAGAAGCCCCAGCAATTAATTGCAGAGAAGACTTAAATCTTATAACAGAGATAGATGAATGCGGTATAGCTAAGCCTATAGAGAATCCGGAAGCTACAGATAATATATCTACCAACTTTACATACATGGCTGTTCGTAGTGATGGATTGGAAATTACCGACGTTTTTCCTATTGGTATTACCACCATAACATGGACAGCGACTGATGAGGCGGACAATGTTTCTGAAAGTTGTAACCAATTAGTTACTGTGGCAGATAATGTACTTCCGATAGCGGTCTGTCAAGATACGACAGTATTATTAGATGCCTTTGGTGTTGCGAGTTTAACTACATCTGATATTGATGCAGGTTCTTCCGATAATTGCGATGGTTTTACGATTTCCTTAGATAAAACCGAGTTTACTGCCACAGATTTAGGAGAGAACACAGTAACTCTTACCGTTATAGATACCACGGGGAATGTAACTTCTTGTACCGCAATAGTTACAGTAATAGATAATGTGCTTCCTGTTACAAAATGTAAGCCTATAACTGTTCAATTGGATGAAACAGGAAAAGTGACAATAATGGCAGAATCTGTTAATGATGGTTCTTTTGATGCAGTAGGAATTCAGTCCATGTCTGTTTTTCCAAATACTTTTGACTGTACACAAATTGGTATTGTTACTACAGAATTAACGGTTGTTGATACTAGTGGGAGCAGTTCTAAATGTATAGCACAATTGGTAGTAGAGGATAAGGTATTGCCAGAGATTTTATGCGAGCCAGATAAAAGTTTAATAAGTGGTGATGGGAATCCCGTAGTAGTTACTATTGTATCTCCTAATGTATCTGATAATTGTGATGAATCTCCTATCGTAAATGGAAAGCGTAGTGATGAATTAGCCTTAGAAGCGCCTTATCCAGTTGGGGTTACTACAATTGTATGGACAGCAATAGATAATAGTGGAAATGTGGCAGAATGTATTCAAACTATATCCGTAACCTTTTCACCAAGAACAGGAAATCAAATTATTACTTTTTTGATTGAGAATCAAATTGGAATTACAAGTATTAATTTGGAAGAAAAAGAGGTGCGTATTGTAATGCCTTTTGAATCTGATTTAACGAATGTAAGTCCTTTAATAACGGTTTCACTGGGAGCTATTATTAGTCCGTCATCTGAGGAAATACAAGATTTCACAAATCCAATAGAATATACCGTTACAGCAGAAAATGAAGAAGAAGAAAAATGGATAATACTAGTTACCGTAGAAGCGGATATTATTCAACCAACTATTGTTTGTGTAGAAGATATTATTGTTTCTAACGATGAAGGTTTGTGTGGAGCTGTGGTTAATTTTTCCATAACAAGTTCTGATAATAGACCAGGTGAAATTATAGAGCAAATAGAAGGATTAGAAAGTGGTGCTTACTTTTCAGCAGGGGAAACGATTAATAGTTTTGCAGTTACAGATACTTCTGGAAATACAGCCACCTGCAGTTTTACGGTTAAAGTGGTAGATGATGAAAATCCCGTAGCTAAATGCAAGAGTATTAGTTTACAATTAGATGCTTCTGGAACGGCTGCAATTACATGGGAGGATGTAAATGATGGGGCAACTGATAATTGTAGTATTGTAGATTATGTGGTAACACCATCGAGTTTTACTATAGCAGATATTGGAGATAATCTTGTAACATTTACAGTAACTGATAGTAAAGGAAATTCTAGTAGCTGTGAAGTAAATGTAAATGTTTCAGCGGTAAAACTGGGAGAAATTTGGTTAGAAGCGGAATGTGGGATAATAGGTGGTAATTGGAATGTAGTGAATGATGAAAAGGCTTCAGGAGGTCAATATTTGAAACCGCCAGCAGGTAATAATTATAATTCAGCTTCAACAGATATCGAATCCATAGTAACCTATAACTTTAATGCTATGGGTGGTTATTATAAAATGTATGCCTTAGTAAAAGCACCAACGAGACGTGATGATAGTTTTTGGATACGGGTAAATGGGGGTGATTGGATAAAATGGAATAGAATCCCTGGAGGTAATAGTTTTAATTGGCATCAGGTACATAAAGGGAATAATGTTTTAGATTTAGTATCCTTTAATTTATTAGAAGGGAGTAATAGTATTGAAATTTCTAATCGTGAAGATGGTGTTTCTTTAGATAAGTTATATTTTAAAGAAATAGACCCTGCTCCAGAAGGTTTTGGCCAGGAAGCAATTGATTGCCCTATTATTCCTGATTTGGTTGATGATATATGGTTGGAAGCAGAATGTGCAATAGTTGGCTCTAAATGGAAAACGATTAGTAGTTCTGAGGCTTCGGAAGGAAGCTATTTAATTCCTCCAGAAGGCAATTGTTATAGTTCTGCGCCCAAGGATATTAGTTCTGTTGTTGCATTCAATTTTATAGCTGCTTCAGGAGAATATAAGATGTATGCTCTAGTGAAAGCGCCAACAAGATATGATGATAGTTTTTGGATACGCGTGAATGGAGGTAGTTGGTTAAAATGGAATAAAATACCTGGAAGTAATAGTTTTAATTGGTCTCGGGTACATAATGGAAATAATGTCTCCGATTTACTGTCTTTTAATTTATTGGAAGGAGATAATACCATCGAAATTTCTAATCGGGAAGACGGTGTGTCTTTAGATAAATTGTATTTGACAAAAACGGATAACCTACCAGGAGGATTTGGTCACAAAGCGAAGAACTGTTTACGTATTCCAGATATTACAAATGAAATATGGTTGGAGGCAGAATGCGGAGAAGTAGGTTCTAAGTGGAGTTTAGTAAATGATGGTAAGGCATCAGGAGGTAGCTATTTGGTTCCTCCCTTTGGTAATAATTATAATAAGGCTCCATCGGACAAGAGTTCTATAGTTACATTTAATTTTATTGCTACTTCTGGAAAGTATAAAATATATACCTTAGTGAAAGCACCAACAAGCCATGATGATAGTTTTTGGATACGTGTAAATGGCAGCAGTTGGTTTAAATGGAATAGAATACGGGGAAATGATAGTTTTAATTGGTTTCGAGTACATAAAGGAAATAATGTTTCAGATGTAGTATCCTTTAATTTATTGGAAGGAAATAATACCATTGAAATTTCTAATCGTGAAGACGGTGTGTCTTTAGATAAATTGTATTTAACAAAAACAGATAATCTACCAGGAGGATTTGGTCTAGAAGCAACTAATTGTTTACTAACGGTAACTGGAAAGAGTTTGTTTGGTAAAGATATGGTTAATAGTAATGTAGAATCTAAAAAAACCAAAAATGAGATTATTAATTATAGTGCAATAGCAGAATTGAAACTTACACCTAATCCAGCATCCGGAAATGTTACCGCTACCGTGTCTAACGCCAATGTAGATGTTAAGACGTTCTACATGTTTGCAATAGACGGTACATTAGTAAAACAATTTAATGGAAATGCGACTAGAACAGGATCAAATTCTTATGATTTGGGTATTTCCATCATACAAAATGGGGTATACCTAATAAAAGCTGTTGTAAAAAACAGCGATACGCTTGAGTGCAAATTAATAGTAACGAATCGTTAATAAATAAAATTAGGTTATTTATCTTTTGTAATTATTTGTTTTTTTGGTTGTTCTTCTGATAGTTGTGCTTTGTGTCAGTAGATAATACTATTAGAAGATTTTTTGATTATCCAAGTAAAGAGGATGTATGACCTCAATTCTTGTGTTGGTTTATTTAGCCTACTGGAGGGAGTAAAGCTGGTTTTACTTTTCATATTATCACTTCTGTAGGTAGTTTTAAATTAAACTATTTAATAATGAATCATTTCACAAGTGATTAATAGTGCATTTATTTGAATAATATTATTATTTTAATTTGTTCTAAATAAAATTAAAATATACTTTTGTTGAAAATTATATAATGAGCAAGGCGCTGTTATTTTCAACTATTTTTTTTGTGTGTGCAATTGGTAGCGCACAAAATTCACAAGACTCTTTGGCTTTTGCAAAGAAGTTGAAAAAGGAGATACTTTTTGAGCTAAAAGCTGAGATGGATTTAGAGACACAAGATTCTAAAAAACCACCAATAAAAAAGACTAAACTTAGCCTAAATGGTTATGGGATTATTAATTACTATGGGTATGATTATGATACCGACATGGAGTTAACGAACAAAGTTGATGCAGAGCGTTTAAACCTATATTTAGGATATGCGTTTAATGATAAAATTAGTTTTAAATCCGAAATAGAATTTGAACATGGTGGTACTGGTACGACAATGGAATTGGACACCCAAGAAGAATTTGGGGAATTTGAACAGGAAATTGAAGCAGGAGGTGAGGTTAAAATAGAGCAACTCTATATAAATTTTGATATAAAACCTTGGCTTAATCTAAAGGTAGGACGTTTTAAAAATTATTTTGGATTAGCGCAAAATTTAGATACTCCAGACGAGTACTTTACTACACATAGACAAGAAATGGAAAATGCCATTTTACCTATCGGTTTTTATGAAATTGGAATAGAGGCCAGTGGTAAGATATTCAAAGAAAGAATACACTATAGAGTAGCGGTAACTAACGGTTTAGATGCATCTGGATTTAGTTCTCGTAACTGGATTCGTGGGGGACATCAAACACGATTTGAAATGGTTACGGCAGAATCTTTTGCGTTGACCACACGAATAGATTATAAATTTGGAACTCATAAAAATACCTACGCTGGCTTTGCCTTTTATATAGGGGATGCAGCAGCAAACCGTCCTAAAGATGATATGGGAAAATCTGCTTATGTAACAATGCTAGAAGGGCATATTACCATTGTTGAGCACCCATGGCGATTTAATACTATTGCTGTTTATGGGAATGTCCAGAATTCAGCATTGGTTTCTCTAAGGAATGCCAACCTATCTAACAATTTAGGAGTTAAGAGAACTCCAGTTGGTAAAGAGGCTTTGGGTTTTTCCGCAGAAATAGGATATGATGTCTTTCATTTTTTATTGCCAGATTCAAGACAAGAATTATACCCTTTTTTAAGATATGACTTTTATGATACTCTATATGGAACAGAAGGTGCTGTAATTGATAACCCTAGATGGGAACGCAGCAGTTTTACCGGTGGGATAAATTGGTTTGCACATCCAAAAGTTATTGTAAAAACACAATACAACTACAGGCAATTAGGCTCTCAGAATTTTGATTCTGTAACCTTAATTCCTACAGGGAAAAAACAAGTTGAAAAAACATTTTCCATGGGAATAGGTTTTGTTTTTTAATTGCAGGGCGATTGATGAATTGGGTTTAATTCCCCAACGCTTGCCTCTAAATAAAAAGGGAATTACTGTTTAATACCGAATACCTTGAGTTGAAATCATTTATTAAGTAACCATTATTAATATTTATATAACAGATACAATGAAAAATTTAAAATTAAACTTCGTAGGGGCTATATTGGTCAGTACAGCATTATTAAGTTGTAGTAGTGATGATGAAAACCCTACACCAGATGTAGCAGCTGATTATGCAGCTGAAATAACAAACGTAGCCAATAATATAATTATTGAAACCTATAAAACATTAAATGGAAAAGCAGCCAAATTAGAAACGGCTGTAAATAATTTTGTCATAGGGGATAATGCTAAATTCGAAGATGTAAAAACAGCATGGAGAGAGGCTCGTGTTCCATGGGAGCAATCGGAAGGATTTTTATATGGCCCTGTAGATTCTGAAGGAATTGATCCAGCTATAGATTCATGGCCAGTAGATGTAACGGCTATCAATACATTGTTAAATGGAGGAAGCCCTATTACTTCAACAGTGTTGGCTACAAATAATAATACTAGAGGATTTCATACAATGGAATATTTTATTTGGGGGTTGGACGGATTCAAATCTGCGAACGATTTAACAGAAAGAGATGTTGAATATCTAATGGCTGCTACAGTCGATTTTAAGTCCAAAACACAAGAGCTATATGATGGCTGGGTATCTGGAGGAGGAAATTATGTAGCTAATTTTATCAATGCTGGAAAATCTGGAAGTAAATATACTTCCCATGCTGTAGCATTGACAGAATTTGTTGATGGTATGATTACTATAGCGAATGAAGTGGGTACTGGTAAGATAGAAACGCCATTAAATGGAGCTAGTGGAAGTGCTGCTCCAGAAGAAGAAGAATCTCGTTTTAGTCATAATTCTAAAGTCGATTTTGCAAATAATATGCGAAGTATACAGAATGTTTATTTGGGCGATTATGGTGCTATTGTTGGTCTTGGATTAACTGACATAGTAGCAGAATTGGATGCGGAAATGGATGCTGAAATCAAGAATAAAATTGCGGAAACTATTGCAAAGATTGAAGCTATTCCAGGAACATTTACGAATGCTATTGAAAATGATAGAAGTGATGTTGCGGCAGCACAAGAAGCTGTAAAATCATTAGAAGCTTTATTGAATAGTAAATTAAAGCCATTAATTGAAGGTATTAAATAAATAGCTTCAAGGTAGGCCTTGGAATATTAAACCTCCAATCTTTTGGGAGTGGAAATAAAAATGGAATGTCTATTTTTTGTGAGCAATATAATTTACTTGTATTGCTCACTTTTTTCATTAGTTTAATCTCTCCATGTGCTGTGTAATAAACAAAATTAAATGTAAAATGAATGGGTTTATAAGAAGCACATTCAGAATAAAATAAAAGCATATTTATTGGGGATAAAATGAAAACAAAGACAGCACTTATATTAATAATCGTCTTAATTACACTTTCGTGTAAGGACGATAACGGGGAAGAGTATACACTAACACCTGTAGATTTATCAGAGCGATTTTATGCTGGAGGAGGAACCACTGTGTTCTCAGCAACGAGTGTCGCTTTTGAAACGCCAGCTCCAAATTTATCGGCGGCTAATTTAACAACCCATTTAGATGGAGATGCACAATTTGAAGCAGCGTTTGTAACAGCTCCGGCAGAGATTAACTCAGGTGTTGGGCCTGTGTTTAATCATAATACCTGTATAGCATGCCATCCAAAGGATGGGCGTGCCGCTTTCCCTTCTAATGATATTAATGCATTAAGCGGTTTCTTTTTACGGGGTAGTATTCCGGGAGTAGGTGAGCATGGTGGTATTAATCCAGTACCTGGTTTCGGTGGTCAACTTCAAAATCAGGCAATTTTTGGTCATGATGCAGAAGTGAAGTTTCAAGTAGTTTATGAAGAAAAAGTAGAGGTTTTAGCAGATGGTACCAAAGTAATCTTAAGAAAACCAACATATTCCATACAAACATCTTATATCGCATTTCCTTCGGATGCTATGTTGTCTCCACGTTTAGCACCGCCAGTATTTGGATTAGGGTTGCTAGAGGCTATTACGGAGGTAGACATACTAGCAAATCAAGATATAAATGATATTGATGGAGATGGTATTTCTGGAAAAGCAAATTATGTATGGGATCCATTTACACAAAAGACTGTAATAGGACGTTTCGGATGGAAAGCAAATACCTCTACAGTGCTTATTCAATCTGCAGGAGCATATGTTGAAGATATGGGTGTTACCAATTATGTGTTCCCTAATGAAACTGGCATAAACCAAGGGAATGGACAAGATGGTCTAGACGATGATCCCGAAATTACCAAAGCTATTTTGGATCAAGTAACATTGTACTGTAGAACTTTAGGTGTGCCAGCACCAAGAGATATTGGATCAAAGGCAGTGAAAATTGGAGCAGCAATTTTTGAAAATATAGAATGTGCCAAATGTCATATTCCAAAACAAAGATCTGGAAATTTTCTAGGAATCGATGCAATTTCTAATCAGACATTCTTTCCATATACTGATATGCTTTTGCATGATATGGGCGAAGATTTGGCCGATGGAAGACCAGATTTCCTAGCGAATGGAAATGAGTGGAAAACAAGACCGTTATGGGGAATAGGATTGACCGATCTTATTAATGGACATACAGATTTTTTACATGATGGAAGAGCAAAAAATATTACAGAAGCTATTCTATGGCATGGAGGCGAAGCGGAGAATGCCAAGAATAATTTTAAAGATTTGAATACAGAAGATAGAAAAGCGCTATTAGCATTTCTGAATTCTCTCTAAGTAACAGATTAGAAAAGGGTACATGTTAAGAATAAAAAAAGAGGCTAAAAGCCTCTTTTTTTATTCTTATGCTAATGATTACTCTTGCATGGTGTGGTATACATTCATCACGTCGTCATCTTCTTCAATTTTTTCTAGTAATTTTTCTACATCAGCAACCTGCTCTTCGTTTAGTTCTTTGGTTATCTGTGGTATACGTTCAAAACCAGAAGATAAAATTTCAATACTTCTAGATTCTAATTCTTTTTGGATAGAACCAAAACTACCAAAAGGAGCATAGATTAAAATGCCATCATCGTCCATAAAGACTTCTTCGGCTCCAAAATCTATCATTTCCAATTCTAATTCCTCAGGATCTATTCCTTCACTAGGGATACGAAAGTTACAAGTGTGGTCAAACATAAATTCTACAGAACCAGATGTCCCCATATTGCCATTACATTTGTTAAAATAACTACGAACATTTGCAACAGTTCTTGTATTGTTATCTGTTGCTGTTTCCACTAAAATAGCAATTCCATGTGGTGCGTATCCTTCAAAAAGCACTTCTTTATAATCGCCCAAGTTTTTGTCAGATGCCTTTTTTATGGCACGCTCTACATTGTCCTTAGGCATGTTCACCGCTTTTGCATTTTGTATTATTGCTCTTAAACGGGAGTTAGAATCAGGATTTGGTCCTCCTTCTTTTACTGCCATCACAATATCTTTTCCAATACGCGTAAATGCTTTAGACATTGCAGCCCAACGTTTCATTTTACGTGCTTTTCTAAACTCAAACGCTCTTCCCATTTCTTTATACTAGTTTATAAGTGGAACAAATTTAACAAATTTTGCATGTGTTACAAATGCAAATGTCTATTAGTATTTAATCGCTTTCAATAATTTCTTCAATGCTTTTTGCTAGCGTGAAATCTTTCTCCGTAATTCCATCTGCATCATGCGTATTTAAACGAATATGTAACGAATTGTATACGTTGCTCCAATCTGGGTGATGTCCCTGTGCTTCGCATTCAAACGCAATTCTTGTCATAACCGTAAAGGTTTCTTTAAAATTTTTAAATTCAAAAGAGGTTTCTATTGCTCCTTCAATTAGTTCCCAGCCTTCTAGTTTCTCCAAACCTTTGTTAATCTCTTCTGTAGTAAGTTTTTTCATAATATATATTATCTATTCTGTTAGGTAATGTGCATCTATCACTTCTTGACAGGTGCTATTTAAATTTTTTGGAAACGTATTTGTTTTCGACAAAACTGCCAAATAGCGATCTTCATTTGTGGTAAATACTCGTTTGTATACAGGTGTGAAATTACCAATTTTACCGACAATTTCTTGGATAAGCTCTTCGTGATGAATTAAATCGTTACTTCCTAAATGAAAGATACCTGTTTTACTTTTATTCAACATAAAATGTATTTGCAACACCAGTTTGTCAATATTGGTAACATTTACTATTAAATTAGGAAAGACCTCTATTGGTTCTTTAAGAAGAATAGTGTCCTTAATTTCTTTTACCCTTGGGGAGAAATTACCAAAAACAATCGGAACCCTCAAAACAGCCATTTTTTTCTGTGGAATTCGAAGCAACATGTTCTCTATTTTAATTTGAAATCTACCATATATACTAGCTGATAAAGTTTTATCCAATTCATAGGAAGGATATTTACTGTAAGCATCAAAAACATTGGCAGAAGACAAGAAATATATTTTACATTCGTTCCTTAAAAGGTATTCTGAAATATGTTGGTGTACCAGGATTAATGAGGAGAAATTACCTCTTAGGGAAGAAATAATTAATTGAGGTTTTACTTTTTCTAATAGTGTGTAGATATCATCGTTTTCAATATCGTATTTAAAAAATTGCTGATTATCTATATAAGTTTTGCTATTAGAGTAATAAGTGCCGTACGTATTAAAATAGGAGCATAGCTCTTTATAGATAGCGTTACCTATAAATCCGCTTGCTCCTAGTATAAGTATTTTATAAGTTCCTTTTTTCTTCATTCCCCAATTTGGGTTTCAGACCTTAATCGATGCTTTTTTTCAATAAAGGTTATTAATTAAATTTGTAAGGAACTAGAATAGTTGTAAATTAACTTTTATAAAAAGGGGCTTTTACTACCGTTGCAGTTACCGCTTTTTTTCTAATTTGAATATTAATTTCAGATCCAATTTTCGAAAATTCGATAGGCACATAACCTAGTCCAATTCCTTTTCCTAAAGATGGCGCCATAGTACCAGAAGTTACGATTCCAATTTCATTTCCGTCGGCATCTACAATAGCATAATCGTGCCTTGGAATGCCTTTTTCTGTTAATTCAAACGCAACCAATTTACGGGTTACACCTTCCTCTTTTTGTTTTGCTATGGCTTCACTGTTTACAAAGTCTTTGGTGAATTTTGTAATCCATCCTAAACCTGCTTCTAATGGAGAGGTGGTGTCGCTAATATCATTTCCATAAAGGCAATATCCCATTTCTAAACGTAAAGTATCTCTTGCTGCGAGTCCAATTGGTTTAATACCATAGTCGGCGCCAGCTTCAAAAACCTTCTTCCAAACTTGTTCTGCCTGGTCATTTTTGCAATAAATTTCGAATCCACCAGAACCCGTATACCCTGTTGCAGATATTATTACGTTATCTAATCCTGCAAAATCTGCAACTTCAAAAGTGTAAAACTTAATAGCTGCTAAATCAACGGAAGTTAAGGATTGCATGGCATCAATAGCTTTTGGGCCTTGAATAGCAAGCAAAGAATAACCTTCAGAAATATTACGCATTGTAGCTCCAAAATCTTCATTGTATTTAGATATATGTGCCCAATCTTTAGCAATATTAGACGCATTTACTACCAGTAAATATTTTTCTTCTTCTAGTTTGTAAACAATTAAATCGTCTACAATACCACAAGTTTCGTTTGGTAAACAACTGTATTGCGCTTTGTTTACGGTTAACTTGGAAGCATCATTAGAAGTTACTTTCTGAATAAGATCTAAAGCTTTAGGACCTTCTATTAAGAATTCTCCCATATGGGATACATCAAAAACACCAACACCTGTACGAACCGTTTCGTGTTCAGTATTTATTCCTTCATAAGAAACAGGCATTAGGTAACCAGCAAAAGGAACCATTTTAGCACCAAGTGCCTCGTGAATTTTTGTTAATGCAGTATTTTTCATTTTTATGTTGAATTAGTGTAACAAATCTATTGAAAATTAATGAATAGTTTGAGCAAGTTTTATGAAAATAGCATTATGTTATTTTACCCATATGGCACCTTATTAGGATAGTAAGAATTCTTTCAATTCATCATACGATGAAATAGCTGTTGCTTCATTAGTTTTGTCTAATAACGCGGCAATTTTCTCTGGAATTTCTAATTTTTGCTGAATTACATCTTCTACAGTATCTAAGAATTTAACAGGATGTGCGGTTTCTAAGAAAATTCCGTAAGATTCAGGATGCGTTTCTTGGTGTTTTTTTAACCCCAAATATCCTACTGCACCATGTGGATCTGCAATATAATTGTTATTTTTAAAGATTTTCAGCATCGCTTCTTTAGTCTCTTTATCTGTAAAGGAATAAGAAGAAACATTCTCTTTTAATTCTTTAAAATTGTCTTTGAATAAATGTTGAATTCTAATGAAGTTACTAGGGTCGCCAACATCCATTGCATTAGAAATTGTTGCTACAGATGGTTTTGGCTCGTATTTGCCAGTTTGCATAAAATTAGGAACTACCTTATTTACATTGGTGGAGGCGATAAAATGTTTAACAGGCATTCCTAAGCGTTGTGCCATTAGTCCTGCGCAGATATTCCCAAAATTCCCACTAGGTACGGAAAAAAATATTTCTTTACCTTTTGATTTTGTTTGTTTGTAAGCGAAAATAAAATAGAACAATTGAGGAAGCCATCGTGCAACATTTATAGAATTAGCCGAAGTTAATTGCATTTTTGAGGTTAACTCAGTATCCAAAAAAGCAGATTTAACCATAGACTGGCAATCATCAAATGTGCCATCTACTTCTAAGGCTCTAATGTTTTGTCCTAAAGTGGTTAATTGTCGTTCTTGTATATCGCTCACCTTTCCGCTAGGATATAATATAACAACATTCACACCTTTTACGCCTAAAAAGCCATTTGCAACTGCTCCTCCTGTATCGCCAGAAGTAGCAACCAATACAGTTACTTCTTTGTCTTCTGCTTTAGAAAAATGACCTAAGCATTTTGCCATAAATCGGGCACCAACATCTTTAAAAGCCATAGTTGGACCATGGAAAAGTTCTAGTGTTCCAATATTTTCTTCAATTTCTATAATAGGGAAATCAAAATCTAATACTTCAGATAGAATTATTTTTAGTTTGTTTTCAGGAATATCATCACTCACAAACTGACGAATTGCCATAAATGCTATTTCCAGATTGGATAGATTTTCTATATCACTAAAAAAAGAGCTTGGTAAAGGTGTTATGCTTTCTGGAAAATATAATCCACGATCAGGTGCTATTCCTTTTATAACAGCTTCTTTAAAAGAAACATTTGGCGCATTTTTATTTAGACTATAAAAGTTCATGTGTTTTATATTATTTTATCACTTTAATTCCTACTGGGTTAATTTTAGAGATATGAATGTCAAATTCTATTCCAATACCCTTATATACATTCTTCATAGCTTCTGCTACTTTTTTTGCTGTTTTTTCTCCTTTACTTAATGCAAAAATAGAAGGGCCAGATCCCGATATTCCAGATCCTAGAGCGCCAGCTTTAAGGGCGCAAGTTTTTACATCATCGAAACCTGGAATTAAAATTGATCGGATAGGTTCTACAATATGATCAACTAAAGAGCGACTAATAAGGCCGTAATCTTCTTTAAAAAGACCAGCGACTAAGCCACCAACATTCCCCCATTGTTTAATGCCATTTTCTAAGGAAATTGTAGTTTTTAAAATGCGTCTAGAATCCGCCGTTTTCACTTCTATTTGTGGATGAATTACTGTAGCATAAAGTTCTTTAGGTGTAGGTACTTGAACCACATCTAAAGGCGAATAGCTTCGCACTAATGTAAAACCACCAAATAAGGCAGGAGCAACATTGTCTGCATGGGCTACACCACTGGCTAATTTTTCTCCTTCCATAGCAAAACGGACTAATTCAGATGTCGAAAAAGGATTCCCTAGTAAAGAATTCATTCCCCAAACGGCACCAGCGGAACTAGCTGCGCTACTACCAATACCGCTACCTGGTTTTATATTTTTGTAAATTTCAATTTCAAATCCGCCAGTATAATCACTTTTTTCTAAAAAGGCAAGTCCAGCAACTCCGGCAACATTTAAGTGTGTTTCTAAAGGTAAATCTTGCCCTATAAGTTTGGTGATTGAAATTCCTTTTACGTTTGTCTTTCTAATAACCATTTCATCACCAACAGAGTCCAGAGCAAGACCTAGAACATCAAATCCACAAGAGATGTTTGCAATAGTACCTGGACAGAAAATTCGAATTTCGTTTGTATTCATAATTTTATTTACTAATCAGTTCAAATAAATACCTATTTAGAAATTACCAATTCTAATTATATCTGCAAAAATACCAGAAGCAGTAACATCTGCTCCTGCACCAGCCCCTTTAATAATCATAGGTTGGTTTGGATAACGTTCCGTGAAAAACAGAACAATATTATCACTTCCTTCTAGATTGTAGAAATCATGACCTTTTGGAATATGCTGTAGGCCAACGCTAGCTTTTCCATCTTCGAACTGTGCAACAAATTTTAACCTACAGTTTTTTGCGTTGGCATCAGAATAGATTTTCTGAAAATCTGCTTCATGTTTGATTAGAGATGCGAAAAAATCCTCATTATTTTTTGTTTCTAAACTTTCCTGAGAGAGGAAGGGTGTGTTTTTGATGTCTTCAATATCCAATTGATGTCCACTTTCTCTTGCTAAAATTAAAATTTTTCGCATTACATCAATACCACTTAAATCAATTTTAGGATCAGGTTCTGTATAACCCTCTTCCTGTGCTTGTTTTACAATGTCATGAAAAGTGGTAGTATCCTTAAAATTATTAAAAACAAAATTTAAACTTCCAGATAAAACTGCCTGAATTTTTAATATTTTATCACCAGAAGCTATAAGGTTTTTTAAAGTGTCAATTATAGGTAATCCTGCACCAACATTGGTTTCGAATAAAAATGGGGCACTGTATTTTCTGGCTAATTCTTTTAATTCTAAATAGTTGTTGTATTCCGAAGAACATGCTATTTTATTACAGGTTACAATAGAAATACTATTTCTTAAGTAAGAAGTGTAAGTGGCAGAAACTTCTGCACTTGCCGTATTATCTACAAAAATACTGTTACGATAATTCAGACTGTTTACAGTGTCGAAAAAGGTGCTTTTGTCTGAATTTTCACCTTCTTTTAAAGCTGTTTTCCAATTCTCTAATGGAATTCCAGTTTCATTAAAAACCATGGTTCTAGAATTAGAAATACCAATGATTCTAATGTTTAACTTTAGATTATCTTTTAAGTATTGTTGCTGTTTTTTTATTTGGTTTAGTAACTTAGAACCTACGTTTCCAACTCCCATTACAAAAAGGTTGAGTTGTTTTATATTTTCTTCGAAAAATTCTTCATGAAGAGAGTTTAATGCTTTTTTGACATCAGCTTTGCGAATTACAGCAGAGATGTTTCTTTCAGAAGCGCCTTGTGCAATTACTCTAATATTAACATTATTTTTTCCTAAGGTACTAAACATTTTGCCGCTTAGCCCTTGGTGGCTTTTCATATTATCTCCAACCAAAGCAATTACAGCTAAGTCATTCTCAGCAATTACGGGCTTAATTTTTTTACGTTCAATTTCATAAGCAAAAGCATCGTTTACAATAGTGACAGCTTTGTTTGCGTCATCGGTAGATATTCCCACGCAAATAGAGTGTTCTGAGGATGCTTGTGTTATTAAAACAACACTAATATTTTCTTGCGATAATACTTCAAAAAATCGTTTAGAAACACCAGGTATTCCTACCATTCCAGGTCCTTCTAAGGATAGCAGAGAGATATTTTCTATATGACTTATTCCGCGAACAGTTTTTCCTTCTAAGTTTTGATTTTTTGTAATTAATGTACCTTCTGCTTCTGGATCAAAGGTGTTTTTTATAACAATAGAAATACCTTTGCTAAGTACTGGCTGAATTGTTGGAGGATATAGAACCTTGGCGCCAAAATGAGAAAGTTCCATAGCTTCTTCATAAGAAATATGTGGTATAGCTAGGGCTTGTTTTACAATTCTAGGATTTGCGGTGTACATACCACTAACATCTGTCCATATTTCTAAAACAACTGCATCTAATGCACTAGCAATAATTGCAGCAGTATAATCGGATCCGCCACGTCCTAAAGTAGTAGAATTTCCGTTTATAGAAGAAGCAATAAATCCTGCAACAACGGTTATTTTCTGATTGGCTTTTGAAAAATAGTTTTGACAATTTTCATTAGTCAATTCAAAATTAACAACAACCTTCCCATTAGCTTCATTTGTTATAATAAGTTCTCTACTGTCTTTATGTACAACGTTCATTTTTTTAGACAAAAAGAATTCACTAATAATATAGGAAGATAGGAGCTCTCCGAAACTTACAATTTTATCCGATAGTTTTAAGGTGATTTCTCCAATAAGAAAAGCTCCTTCTAATAGTGTTTCCAAGACATTTAACTCGGTTTTAACTTTACTTAAAACGCTACTTTGTATTGCAATAGGGATTAATTCTTTAACCGTATTTATATGTCTTTCTTCAATAGAAAGAAGTGTTTTTTTATAGGTGTGATCTCGCTGTGCTGCTAAATTAGCAGCTTCTAATAATAGATCTGTAACGCCGCCTAGAGCCGACACCACAATAATTTGTGTGTCATTATTATTCGCTACAATATTTTTTACTTGAGTTATAGTATTGGAATTGGCAACGGAGGTTCCGCCAAATTTTAAAATTTTCATTATGGAATAAGATTAATTAGCAAATGCTAAATTGATGCAATAAAATAAAAATGGACGTATATGTAGTAGTTTACCCCAAAGGGGTAATAGTAGTAGCGATAGTAATCGTAATACTAGTATTAATTGGTGCGGAAAAAAAAATAATATTATCCATAATGTTAAGGTTTCCCTTTCTTACTAAGAACCAAATGTAGTATTTTTGAATTCCGAATCAAATGTTTCTTTTGATTTTTATGGTATAAACAAATTTCACATTAAATTTTTACGGAATGAAGATTTTTACAGCCCAGCAAATATATGAAGCTGATAAATTTACCACTGATAAACAGAAAATTGGTAGCGACGAACTTATGGAAAGAGCTGCTGTCCAGATTTTTAATTGGATACATACAAGGATGCAGGGAGCACAGGTGAAGATTCATTTGTTCTGTGGAATTGGAAATAATGGAGGAGACGGAATTGCTTTGGCCAGGCACTTACAAGAGCATGGGTATAATATTGGTGTTTATGTAGTAAACTATAGCGATAAACGGTCTAAAGATTTTTTAATTAATTTGACTAGATTAAAAGATCGAAAAATTTGGCCAAATTTTATAAATGAGGATTGTGCGGATTTCCCAGAAATTCATAAAGATGATATAATTGTTGATGCTATTTTTGGAATAGGATTGAATAGGACTCCAGTCGATTGGGTAACGAAAATAATGCAGTTTTTGAATGATACAGGAGCTTTTGTATTATCTGTGGATATTCCTTCTGGATTATTTTCAGACAAGACACCGGAGAATCCGAAAGCGGTTGTAAATGCAAACTATGTTTTGAGTTTTCAAGCGCCTAAATTGGTCTTTTTTCTTCCAGAAACAGGAATTTATAGTAACCAATGGGAGATTGTAGATATAGGTTTGGATCAGGAGTATATGGAAACTGTGAAAGTTGGCTATAGTCTTGTTGGTAAAAGCGAAGTGCTACCATTTTATGTGCCAAGAGAAAAGTTTTCACATAAAGGGACTTATGGACATTCGCTTATAATAGGTGGTAGTTTTGGTAAAATTGGTGCTGTAACTTTGGCGTCAAAGGCATGTTTATTGTCAGGTAGTGGACTAGTAACGTCTTTTGTGCCTGGTTGCGGTTATATTCCATTGCAAACCGCTTTTCCTGAAGCTATGGTGTTAACAGATAATAATGAAAAGATAATTTCTAAGATAGAGTTTGGTATTGTACCCAATGCTATTGGGATTGGAGTTGGTTTAGGAAAGGAAAAAGAAACAGTAAAAGCATTTTCAGATTTTTTAAAAAAGAATAAAAGTCCTTTAGTGTTAGATGGAGATGCATTAAATATTCTTTCAGAAAACAAAAGCTTTTTGAATAAACTGCCAAAGGGTTCTATTTTAACACCGCATCCAAAAGAGTTAGAACGCTTAATTGGGAAATGGAAAGACGATTTTGATAAGCTAGACAAAACAAAAAAGTTTTCTAAAAGGTATAGCTGTATTATTGTGATTAAAGGAGCACATACAATTACAATAAAAGAAGATGAAGGGTATGTTAATACAACCGGGAATCCCGGGATGTCTACTGCAGGAAGTGGGGATGTGCTTACAGGGATAATTACAGGTTTAGTTGCGCAAGGGTATGATTCTTTACAAGCGGCAATTTTTGGAGTGTATTTACATGGCAAAGCGGGAGATATAGCAGTAGAGAAAAGTGGTTATCAATCTTTAATAGCATCTAGTTTGTTGGATAATATTGGCGATGCGTATTTAGATTTATTTGCTGTTCCTGAAGTGAAGGAAGAGGAAGAAGAAAGTAAATAAAATTAAAAAAGGAGAGTTAATTTTTAACTCTCCTTTTTATCCATGCTAATGCATTATCGTATTCAATAAAAAATTTCATTGGTTTTTTGTAGAACATTTTTTCAATCTTAAAGTTATGCATGTCAATTTCCTTTACAGAAACAATTGCAAATGCTTTAAGGGTTTTTAATTCTCTTATGTAGTTGTATACAGTTGGGTCTATGGCGTAAGAGTTCTTGCGTAGACTTATGTATCCGAAATTTTTTTCTCTAAAGTGTATTTCTGAAATACCAATAATTTGGTATACGATTTCTAACGTAAGTGTAGACCCTTCTTCAAATATAGCCACCATATAGTCTTCAAATACTTGTATCGTTCCAATTTCAACTTGGTATTCTTTAACAATAATCCTTTTCCTAGTCTTTCCGACTCTCATACTTCGTTATTTATAATGTCTCAAAGCGAAAGTATGTGTATGAGGGAGCAATAAGAAAAATATTAGATTAAAAGCTTAAATATCGTTTATATGGTTTTCGTGAATCCGAAGTTAATCTTGAGAGCTATATATTTAGCAAAAGAGAGGGTGTAAAAAAGGAGCCTATAAATAGACTCCTAAATTTTGCATTGTATAGTTATTATAAACTTTTATCCTTTGAGGATTTTTTAGCTTTTTTTATTTGAATGGTAAGTTCTTCTTTCTTTTCATCCAAATCCATAAAGATGCTGTCTCCTTCTTCTAGTTTAGAATTCACAATTTCTTCTGCGAGAGCATCTTCAATATATTTCTGAATAGCTCTTTTTAAAGGTCTTGCACCGTATTGCTTATCAAACCCTTTATCAGCTATATAGTCTTTTGCCTTATCTGTTAAGTTAAGGTTGTATCCTATATCTCTAATTCTAGCAAAAAGTTTTCTTAGTTCGATATCAATAATTTTATGAATATCTTCTTTTTCTAACGGATTAAACACAATAACATCGTCTATTCTGTTTAGGAATTCAGGAGCAAAAGCCTTTTTTAAAGCATTTTCAATAACGCTTTTTTGATGACTGTTTGTCTGAGATTTCATTGCAGAAGTTCCAAACCCAACTCCTTGTCCAAAATCTTTTAACTGTCTAGCGCCAATATTAGAAGTCATAATAATAATGGTGTTTCTAAAATCTATTTTCCGTCCAAGAGAATCGGTTAAGAAGCCGTCATCTAAAACTTGTAATAGCATATTGAAAACATCTGGATGCGCTTTTTCTACTTCATCCAAAAGAACAACTGAATATGGTTTACGACGTACTTTTTCTGTAAGCTGTCCGCCTTCTTCGTATCCAACATAACCAGGAGGTGCACCTACTAAACGAGATATAGCAAATTTCTCCATGTATTCACTCATATCTATACGTATAAGTGCATCTTCGGAATCGAATAATTCTTGCGCCAATACTTTCGCAAGTTGTGTTTTTCCAACACCAGTCTGTCCCAAGAAAATAAAGGATCCAATAGGTTTATTGGGGTCTTTTAATCCCGTTCTGTTTCTTTGTATGGCCTTAGCAACCTTAGCTACAGCCTCATCCTGCCCTATAACATTGTTTTTTATTAAGGCTGGTAATTCTGCAAGTTTGTTGCTTTCTGCTTGTGCAATTCTATTTACAGGAATACCACTCATCATAGAAACAACATCTGCAACATTATCTTCGGATACCGTTTCTCTGTGTTGTTTGCTTTCTTCTTCCCATTGTTCTTGTGCAGAAGAAAGTTCCTTTTCTAATCTTTTTTCGTCGTCTCTAAGCTTTGCAGCTTCTTCGTAACGTTGTTTTTTAACAACACTATTCTTTAATTCTCGAACATCATCTAGATTTTTTTCTAGCTCTAAAATTTGCTGAGGCACATCCATATTAATTATATGCACTCTAGATCCAGCTTCGTCTAAAGCATCAATAGCCTTGTCCGGAAGAAATCTATCCGTCATATACCTGCTCGTTAATTTTACACATGCAATTATGGCATCATCGGTATAGTTAACATTGTGATGGTCTTCGTATTTTCCTTTTATGTTATGAAGAATTTCAATAGTTTCTTCTACTGTGGTAGGTTCTACAATTACTTTTTGAAAACGACGTTCAAGAGCGCCATCTTTTTCTATGTATTGTCTGTACTCGTCTAAAGTGGTGGCGCCAATACATTGAATTTCTCCCCGTGCAAGTGCAGGTTTTAACATGTTTGAAGCGTCTAAGCTTCCTGTAGCCCCACCAGCACCAACAATAGTATGTATCTCATCTATAAAAAGAATAATATCATCATTCTTTTCTAGCTCGTTCATAACCGCTTTCATTCGCTCTTCAAACTGCCCACGATATTTTGTGCCCGCAACTATAGAAGCCAAATCTAACGTAACAACTCTTTTGTTGTATAATATTCTAGATACTTTTTTAGTGATTATTCGAAGCGCCAAACCTTCCGCAATAGCACTTTTACCAACACCCGGCTCTCCAATAAGTAAAGGGTTGTTTTTCTTTCTTCGACTTAAAATTTGAGAAACACGTTCTATTTCTTTTTCTCTTCCAACAACAGGATCCAATTTGTCTTCCTCTGCCATTTTTGTAAGATCCCTACCAAAATTATCTAAAACGGGTGTTTTGGTTTTTTTAGTCCCTTTTTGAGATGAAGAAGCGCCAAAAGTACTTTCTTTGCCTTCATTACTCTCTGGGATATCATCTGAAAAAGATTCTGCTTGCGGAGTGTCTATAAAATCATCATCACTAGTAATCATCGATTTGAACTGATCCTTAACTCCATCGTAATCCACTTTAAGTTTGTGAAGTAATTTGGTTGTAGGATCATTTTCGTTTCGTAAAATACACAATAAAAGGTGTGCTGTATTTATAGAAGAGCTTTGAAACAGTTTAGCCTCTAAAAAGGTTGTCTTTAAAGCACGTTCCGCTTGTCTTGTTAAGTGTAGGTTTTTTTTATCTTTCTGAATATTGTCCGTATTTGGATTTGCTGGACTAAGGATTTCTACTTTCCTTCTCAGGTGGTCTAAATCCACATCCAAAGCATCCAAAATGCTAATAGCTTTTCCGTTTCCATCGCGCAGTAACCCAAGCATTAAGTGCTCAGTACCAATGAAATCATGCCCTAGTCTTAAGGCTTCTTCTTTGCTATATGCAATTACATCTTTTACTCTTGGTGAAAAATTATCATCCATATATTAATACTTTCTTCATTAAAAATAGTAAATCTATGCTTATCTAACGCAATTACCATACCGATATTCGATAAAATTTATTGAAATACCGAAAAAAGGGAAGTTTTGTTTAGAATCAAGAAAAATTATGGAATATTTGTTACGTTAAAATGTGTTGATAAATTGTTTAATAAATTGTATTTAAAATGTTTGGCAAGATTTGAATTTGCGTATATTGGCATGTTTTTAACTAACATAAAATTATAAGATTTTAATATGGCAGAAGGAGAAAAAATTGTTCCTATCAACATAGAAGATGAAATGAAATCTGCTTACATTGATTACTCAATGTCAGTCATTGTGTCACGTGCCTTACCAGATGTAAGAGATGGATTAAAACCTGTTCACAGGAGGGTTTTATATGGAATGCATGAGTTAGGAGTTCGTTCTGGTAGTGCTCATAAAAAATCCGCTAGAATTGTTGGGGAAGTTTTAGGTAAGTATCACCCTCATGGGGATACTTCTGTTTATGATTCTATGGTGCGTATGGCACAAGAATGGAGCTTACGCTATATGTTAGTAGACGGACAAGGAAACTTTGGTTCTGTTGATGGTGATAGTCCTGCAGCAATGCGTTATACGGAGGCTCGTATGCGTAAAATTGCGGATGATATGTTGATAGATATTGATAAGGAAACAGTAGACCATCAATTAAATTTTGATGATTCTCTTAAAGAGCCTGTAGTTCTTCCTACAAGAGTTCCAAACCTTTTGGTTAACGGAGCTTCTGGTATTGCGGTTGGTATGGCTACAAATATGCCACCACATAATTTATCTGAAGTAGTAGACGGTACAATTGCATATATTGATAATAATGACATTGAAATTGATGAATTAATTACTCATATAAAAGCACCCGATTTTCCAACAGGAGGTATTATTTACGGGTACGATGGTGTAGTTGAAGCATTTAAGACTGGTCGTGGGCGTGTTGTAATGCGTGCAAAAGCAGAGATAGAGGAAGTGCAAGGTAGAGAGTGTATCATTGTTACCGAGATTCCTTACCAGGTTAATAAAGCAGACATGATTAAGAAAACTGCTGATTTGGTAAATGATAAGAAAATAGAAGGTATTTCTACAATTAGAGATGAGTCCGATAGAAATGGTATGCGTATTGTATACATTCTTAAAAGAGATGCAATCCCTAACATTGTATTAAATACGTTATATAAATATACCGCATTACAATCTTCTTTTAGTGTTAATAACATTGCGTTGGTTAAAGGTAGACCACAAATGTTAAATGTAAAAGAAATGATTCACTATTTTGTGGAGCACCGTCATGAAGTAGTAGTAAGAAGAACAGAATACGAGCTTAGAAAAGCAGAGGAAAGAGCACATATATTAGAGGGTTTAATTATAGCATCGGATAATATAGATGAAGTAATTGCACTAATAAGAGCATCTTCTAATGCAGATGAAGCTAGAGAGAAATTAATAGAGCGATTTAGTTTATCAGAAATACAAGCTAAGGCAATTGTAGAGATGCGATTACGTCAGCTTACAGGTCTGGAACAAGATAAATTAAGAGCAGAGTTCGATGAAATTGTTAAGGCTATCGCTGATTTTAAAGATATTTTAGCAGACAAAGACCGAAGAATGCAAATTATTAAGGATGAGCTTCTTGTTGTTAAAGAAAAATATGGCGATGAAAGACGTTCAGAGATTAACTATGCAGGAGGCGACGTAAGTATAGAGGATATGATTCCGAATGAGCAAGTGGTAATTACCATTTCTCATGCAGGCTATATAAAAAGAACATCTTTGTCAGAATATAAAACACAGAATAGAGGAGGAGTTGGGCAAAAAGCATCTTCTACGCGAAATGAAGATTTCCTAGAGCACCTATTTGTTGGTACAAACCATCAATATATGTTGTTCTTTACACAAAAAGGAAAATGTTTCTGGATGCGTGTATATGAAATTCCGGAAGGAAGCAGAACTTCTAAAGGAAGAGCAATTCAGAATCTAATTAATATTGAGCAGACAGACAAGGTAAAAGCCTTTATCTGTACTCAAGATTTAAAAGATGAAGAGTACGTAAATAGTCATTATGTAATAATGGCAACTAAAAAAGGAACTGTTAAAAAGACCTTATTAGAACAGTATTCTAGACCTCGTTTAAATGGTATCAATGCTATTGGAATTAAGGATGGCGATGAATTACTAGAAGCAAAACTTACTACAGGTTCTAGTCAGATATTCTTAGGATTAAAATCAGGAAAATCTATTCGCTTTGAAGAAAGCAAAACAAGACCAATGGGAAGAGGAGCGTCTGGAGTTAGAGGTATTCGTTTAGCACATGATAAAGATGAAGTAATAGGCATGGTATCTGTTCATGATATGGAGGAAGATATTCTTGTGGTTTCTGAAAATGGTTACGGAAAAAGATCAAGTTTAGAGGATTACAGAATCACGAATAGAGGCGGTAAAGGAGTTAAAACAATTTCGATTACTGAAAAAACAGGTGGATTAGTAGCTATTAAGAATGTGTCAGACTCAGATGATTTAATGATTATTAATAAATCTGGAATTGCGATACGTATGAGTGTAGAGGATCTTAGAGTAATGGGTAGAGCAACACAAGGGGTTAAACTTATTAATATTAAAGGGAAAGATTCTATTGCTGCAGTAGCTAAAGTTATGAAAGATGATGAGGATGTAGAAGAAGGAGATGTGTTGGATATTGAAGTGAGCGAAGAGGATGGCACGGCAATTGATAATACAACATCAGATTCGGAAGAATAAATTTAAACACTAACAAATAAATTTAATTAAGTAAAGATGAAAACTAGAGTTTTAATATTGGCAGCAATGTCCTTCACCGTAGTTGGATTTTCTCAAAAATCAGAAATTAAATCTGCAGAGAAAGCATTAAAGGGAGGGGATGCCTCTGCTGCAAAAGCAGCAATAGAAAGCGTAACGGCACTTATTGATGGTGCAGATGGAAAGTTAAAAGGTTATTATCATTTTGTAAGAGGTAAAGTATATGCAGATTTAGCTAAAAAAGGAGATGCATCTGCTTTTGATCAGGCAATAAAGTCTTATAATGATGTTATAACAGTTGAAGAAAGTACTGGTAAAGCTAAATATACAGAAGAGGCAAGAACTAATCTTTCTGCTATTTCTGGAGAATTGGTAAATTCTGCCATTGCCGATACAAAAGAGAAAAAGTTTAAAGAAGCATCAGAGAAGTTGTATTTGGGGTATACTTTAAGCAAAAAAGATACAGTATATCTTTATTATGCTGCAAGTTATGCGGTACAAGGAAATATTTATGAAGATGCTTTAAAGTATTATAAAGAGCTTAAGGATTTAGGTTATGATGGTGGCGTGGTGAAATATTCTGCTATTAATGTAGAAACTGGCGAAGTGGAAGAAATGGAAAAGTTTCAGAGAGATTTAATGGTTAAATCTGGAACATATAAAGATCCAAAAGATGAAAAGACACCTTCTAAAAAAGCCGAAATCATTAAGAATATTGCTTTAGTTTACACGCAAACTGGGCAGAATGACAAAGCAATAGAAGCATTTAAAGATGCTAGAAAGAGCAGTCCGAATGATGTTAATATCATTTTAAGTGAAGCAAATCTTCATTTTAAATTAGGAGATAAAGAAAAGTTTAAAGAGTTAATGGCAGAAGCTGCTGAAGTTGCTCCTGACAATCCAGATTTACATTATAATATTGGTGTAATTAATATGGAGCAAGGAAATCTTAAAGAGGCTAGAGAATCTTACAAAAAGGCATTGGCAATTAATCCAGGATACGTAAACGCACAGTTAAACCTTTCTACAACTTATGTGAATGAGGGTAATGGTTTAATAGATGAAATGAATTCTTTAGGAAATTCGAAAAAAGACATTGCTAGATATGATGAAGTTAAAAAGCAAAAAGATGATCTTTTTAAAGAAGGAGCAGTTGTTTTAGAGGCTGCTTTAAAACTGAATCCAGATAATCAAGGTATATTATCGCAGTTGAAAAATATTTATGGAGCTTTAGGAGATAATGAAAATTTCTTAAGAGTGAAAAAGTTAATAGGAGAGTAGTTAATTCTTCTTTTTAATTAAAAGTAAAAAAAGGTAGCAATTTAAATTGCTACCTTTTTTTGTTTCTTATATAGTATATTTTGTTTACTCCCTTTCTATAATTAAAGCAGAAGCGCCGCCGCCGCCATTGCAAATAGCAGCAGCTCCAATTTTAGCATCATTTTGTTCTAATACATTTATAAGGGTAACTATAATTCTTGCACCTGAACAACCCAGTGGGTGTCCCAAAGAAACAGCACCTCCATTAATATTAACATTAGAATCATTAAGTCCTAGTAACTTCATATTGGCCAAGCCAACAATAGAAAATGCTTCGTTAAATTCAAAGAAATCAACATTATCAATTGAGAATCCAGCTTTGTTTAGTGCTTTAGGTAAAGCCTTAGCAGGAGCAGTGGTGAACCAATCTGGTTCATGAGCAGCATCGGCATAACCTTTAATTGTAGCTAAAGGTTTTAAGTTTAATTCCTTTGCTTTTTCTTCACTCATAAGAACTAGAGCGGCAGCGCCGTCGTTAATTGTGGAAGCATTTGCAGCGGTCACCGTTCCGTTTTTAGAGAAAGCAGGACGTAGACTTGGTATTTTGTCCATTCGCACATTTTTAAACTCTTCATCTTCAAAAACTATAATAGATTCTCCTCTTCTTTGTGGAACTTTTACGGGGACAATTTCTGAATTAAAATTACCAGCTTCCCATGCTGAAGCAGACCTTTTGTACGATTGTATCGCAAAATTATCCTGATCTTCTCTGCTAAACTTATACTCTTCGGCACATGCATCTGCACAAACACCCATAGCTTGTTCATTGTATGCATCAACCAGACCATCTTTTTGCATTCCATCTGTAAACGATGTCGGACCAAATTTCACTCCCTTTCTCAAATGTACGTAATGGGGAATAAGGCTCATGTTTTCCATTCCACCAGCAATGATGATAGAAGCATCTCCCAAAGCAATGGATTGGGCAGCTTGCATCACTGTTTTCATTCCAGAAGCACATACTTTATTAATTGTGGTACAAGGAACGGTATTTGGTATTCCAGCAAAAATAGCCGCTTGTCTGGCAGGAGCTTGTCCAGTTCCGGCTTGCACAACATTGCCCATTAATACTTCTTCAACTAATTCAGGGTTTAAATCTATTTTTTCTAATGCACCCTTTATTGCAATAGCGCCTAGTTTAGGTGCAGGAATAGAGGATAGTGCCCCCATAAAACTTCCGATAGGTGTTCTTACTGCGGAAACTATAACAACTTTTTTCATAGATTATATTTTTGTAAATTTTTCACGGTTTAATCAATTTAATAACTAAAAATTCATACAATATTTAAGAAGGTTATTTAATTGGTGTAATTAAAGTTATTTGTAACAAGAAGTTAAATAAAATTAAAAAAAGAACGTCATTTAACCCTATTTTTATATCGTAAAATTAATGAATTAAGAAACAAGGAGAAGGCTTATTCTCTTAAAAGACATTATTACACATATATTTTCTATTTTTGAGTATTACTAAATCTATTGTAACTCGTATATTTTTGGATAAATTATATAAAAATCAGTCACTCATATATAAATACTTGCTATACGCAGTATCCATATTTTTCATAGTGTTTTTCTTTCCTAAAGGAGGTAAGTTTAAGTATGAATTTCAAAAAGGAAAGCCTTGGCAGTATGATACACTCTATTCTCCATTTAATTTTTCTGTAAAAAAAACAGATGCTGAAATCGTTCAGGAGAAACTAGAAATTAAGAGTAAGCAACTAGATTATTACGGTTACGATGCCGAGGTAGCCTCAGAAGTGTATACAACTTATGATTTAGAGTTTTCTGCATTTTTTAATTTAGAGTACTATTCAGAAGACCAGTTAATCACGCTTAGAAAGATTGGAATTACTGTTTTGGATAAGTTATATGACCATGGTGTTTTGCGTAAGTCAGATAAAAACAGAATTCAAAATAATTTTTATCTAGTTAAAAATAATGAAGCAATACAGCTTCAATTTAAAGATTTACATGACTTACAGCAATTAGAAAACGTTATAAATGGTGTTTTACAAAAGAATAGAGGAGTAAGTTTTAAGTCACAATATCAAGAACTATTTTTTAGTATAATAAAACCTAATGTCTTTTTAGATGAGAGCCTGTCAGAAAAAGCCTTAGAAGATGCATTTTCGTTACTTTCTATTACGCAGGGAAATATAGATGAAGGGAAATTAATTATAGCAAAGGGAGAAGTTGTAGAAGAGGATAACCTGAGAATATTGAATTCACTACGAACTGAATATGAATCTGCACTTTGGGCTGAAAATAATTATTATTTTATTGTTTTTGGGTATGCGGTTTTGGTAGCATTGGTTTTGATGATGTTGCTTCTTTTTCTTAAGAAATATAGAGAAGATATATATATAAATAACACCAAGGTTACCTTTATATTTATGAACATATTGCTCATGGTTTTTATAACAACTTTGGTTGTTAAGTATGATGTTGATTATGTTTTTGTGGTTCCACTTTGTCTTTTACCTCTTATTTTAAAGACCTTTTTTGATGCGAGACTAGGCTTGTATGTTCATGTCCTAACAGTTTTAATTCTTGGCTTCGTAGTGCCCAATAGTTTTGAGTATGTTTTTCTTCAAATTATTGCAGGTATTGTTACTATTTTAACGGTTTCAGAATTACACAAAAGAAGTAACTTATTTATTTCTGTTGGACAAATAACGTTGATTTATATTGTTGGTTATTTTGCATTTCATATTATTCAAGAAGGAAATATTAATAGCATTCATTGGTTGTTTTTCGCCTTTTTTCTTGTAAACGGTATTATAACTTTGGCTTTTGCGCAACCATTAACTTATGTGTATGAAAAGCTTTTTGGACTTGTGTCAGATGTTTCTTTGTTAGAGCTTTCGGATACTAATTCGAAGTTATTGAAAATGTTATCAGACAAAGCGCCAGGAACATTTCACCATTCATTGCAGGTGGCGAATTTGGCAGAGGCGGCAGCAAATGAGGTAGGGGCAAATGCAATGTTGGTTAGGGTAGGAGCTTTGTATCATGATATAGGTAAAATGAATAATCCAACTTTTTTTACAGAGAATCAAGTTACCAACGTGAATCCACATGATGAATTAGAGCCAAAGGAAAGTGCTAGAATTATCATAAATCATGTTATTGATGGGATTGAAATAGCTAGGAAAAATAATTTACCAGATAGAGTAATCGATTTTATAAGGGTTCATCATGGAACTTCTTTAGTGTTTTACTTTTATAAAAAGCAGTTAGAGATAGATGAAAACACCAAGAAAGAGGATTTTAAATATCCAGGACCTATTCCATTTTCAAAGGAGACTGCAATTTTAATGATGGCAGATTCTATTGAAGCGGCCTCTAAAAGTTTGAAAAATCCAACATATTTAATAATTGATGAGTTTGTGAATAAAATAATTAAGACACAAATGGATGCGAATCAGTTTGTTAATGCCGATGTTACATTTAAAGAAATTGAAGCAATTAAGAAGGTTTTGAAGCAGAAATTGACTAATATTTATCATTTGCGAGTAGAGTATCCTGAATAGAATTTTCGGTTTTATTTTTTTGTAAAAAAATAAAAAAAATAGTTGCGTTGTTTGTAATGAAAAGCTACATTTGCAACCGAATTTTGAGGGAATGTTCCTTGAATTTTAAGAAGTAGGAGAGGTGCCTGAGTGGCCGAAAGGACTTGTTTGCTAAACAAGCGTACCCTAACCGGGTACCCGGGGTTCGAATCCCCGTCTCTCCGCAATTTTTTGGATAACCCTCGGGGTGTAGCGTAGCCCGGTTATCGCGCCTCGTTTGGGACGAGGAGGTCGCAGGTTCGAATCCTGCCACCCCGACAAAATCATTTTAAATGATTTTAATTAAGGCTTAACTAAATGATTTTCAGA
>JAZGEQ010000034.1:0-2063 GCA_036478775.1 Cellulophaga sp. | reverse complement strand
GCAATCAAGTTGTATAACAATAAAAGATTACATTTATCTTTAGATTATAAAACACCTAATTACGTGCACCAAAATGCCGCTTAAATTTTAATATAAACCTGTAGCCGTATTTTAGGACGTGACATTTAGGGAAAATTGCACGAAACAGAAATTAGGATGAATATTGAAATGAATTGGTCAATAAAAAATATTGAATTTAAAATATAACCGTGAAATTATATGCTAGCTGACATTAATCCGAAACTACCAATGCGTGACAAAAGTGTTACGCTGGAATTTTACTCAAACCGATTAGGGTTTAAAGAATTTGGAAGTGCTGACTTTGACGGCTATTTGATGATGGAAAAAGACCAAATTCAAATTCATTTTTTTGAATTTAAAGAACTTGACCCAAAAGAGAATTACGGACAAGTTTATATTCGAACCGACAATATTGAAGAGTTTTATAAATCATTGTTGGAAAAGCAGACTGAAATTCATCCAAATGGAAAATTGGAAATCAAACCTTGGGGACAAAAGGAATTTTCGGTGCTTGACCCAGACAATAACCTATTGACATTTGGACAGAATATTTAAGAATAAAAAACGAACCGCCAACAATGGCTATAAGTAATTGCTTGCTCTCGCCTACTTCTGAAAATCCGCTAGGATTTTCAGTTTGGTGTGTACTTGCAAAGTTAAGTGCTAAACCACGCAACTACTCATAGCCTAGACCGTTAGCCTTCATTATGACCAACCACTAACCAATGATAAAATTCTTTAGAAAAATTAGACAACGATTGCTTACTGAAAACAAGTTCAGCAAATACTTGCTTTATGCAATAGGCGAGATTGTACTTGTTATGGTCGGTATCTTACTAGCACTGCAAGTTAATAACTGGAATGAATTAAGAAAAAAAGAAGAAGCAGAAATACAACTGTATCATAAAATTATTGCTGACTTAAATTCCGAAAACGCAATTATTGAGATAAAAATCAGAGAACTTAGTGCTCATCAAAACTTATATTTCCAGCTCTATGACGAATCAAAAGGAATAGCAGAATACGATCCAACTATTTTTTATAACCTATTGTATACTAACTCTGTTGCAGAAATGTTTTTTAATGAAAATCATTCTAAATCATTATCCAATATAACAGATGATGAAACGCATAACTTGTTAAAAAAATATATAGAACAAGAAAAGAGAACCACTAATGGTAATAATCAATGGAATGAGATTAAAACTGAAAAAGTAAGACCCTTTTTAGCCAAATACGGTATAAAAAACACTGAACAAGTATTTAGTATAAAATCATCTGATGATTGGCAGGCATTGGGTTCATCTCAGCTTATTTCATATTCTAAATTAGTCGAACAATATGGTACAATTGAGTTAGACCAATTACTTTATTCTCTTCGTGTTCATACAACGTGGTTGCTGCACAACCTAAATTTATTGAAAGAATCAAATAGAGAATTCGAAATGTTCCTTAAAAACAAGATTGGAATAGAGCAAATCACAATAAAGCAAGGTTTTTCACCTATGCGGTTGGAATTGTTATTGGAGGATAAAACAGTTGACGAAATCATTGATATAGTTAGAAGTGAAAATCCTGAGAATCCAGTATATGACACGTCTAAAGAAGCTCTTAATAATTTAGGCTATTATTTTATTGATGAAAGTAAATTTAACGAAGCAAGAAAAATATTTGAATTAGGCATAGAATTATATCCAAGCGATTACAATCTTTATGACAGTTATGGAGAATGTCTATTTAATTTAAAAGATTATAAAAATTCAACAAAAGCTTTCAAAAAAGCATTAGAATTAAATCCAGAAAGTACTAATTCTAAGAGAATGCTTGAACAATTAAAAACGAAAGGCTAACAAAGTACTGTGGTAAAAAACAAGTAAATATGACTTAATTTTTCACTAAAACACTTCTATAACTATCATCGTATGTTAAACCTGATTTAGCAATTGCAAATGCTTGTTTTAATAGTTTATTACAAACAGCAATTAATGCTAATTTTTTACTCTTTCCTTTGGCTACTATGCGCTCATAAATTTCTCGACAAG
>JAZGEQ010000033.1:0-4373 GCA_036478775.1 Cellulophaga sp. | reverse complement strand
TTTGTAATAAGCTACTAAAACAAGCTTTTGCAATAGCAAAATCTAGAATCCCTTATGATGAAAATTATAGAAGTACTTTGGTTAAAATAGGTTAGTTTTTACTTGTTTTTAGCCACAGTTCTTTGTTACCACTAGTTTATTGTTCAATGTTTTTTGCGGAAAGTGTATTTCTGTTTATTAACTTTCCTTTAATTATTATTTGTGAAATATCATTGTAAGCTGTAATATCCTCTAATGGGTTTATGTTTAATATTAAAATATTAGCTTTTTTTCCTTTTTCAATTGTTCCATAAAGTTTTTCAAGTTTAAACGCTTTTGCATTTTCAATAGTTGCAGAAGCTAGTATTTTACTTAAAGGAATTCCTGCGTTATTCATTTCAATCATTTCTAAATAACCATTGTAACCTGGAGGGTTTCCGTAAGTGGGAGAAGAAGGTGTGTCTGTTCCAAATAAAAACATTCCATTTTTGTCATTTAGATATTTTAAAGAAGCTTTTCCTTGTTTTGAAATACGCTCAAAATTATTTGAAATTATATTTTTTGGAGCGTTTCCAAATACATTTAAATACATTGCATCTGCATTTTCTTTGTAATAATTAATCAAGTTTTTTGGCAAAACATTTTTTAATTCTGGATTGTTCAAAAATTCTACATTTGTAAGAGACTTAAGACCATTAATTACTTGTAAAGTCGGAATGTAGTACGTTTTATTTTTTATTGCGGTATCTAATACTTTCGTGATTTCTTCTGGGATTGTATTGTTACTATCTAATCTATAGTTTTCCCAATTCCAAAGTCCGTGAGCTATAATATCTACTTTAGCATTTCCTAAAAACCGATGCGCTTCTATAGAATTTCCGTGAGCAACCAAAACTAAATTGTTTTTGTGCGTTTCCTCTTTTAATTTATTTAATAATTCAATAGAGGGTGTTGGGAATTTTGGTTGTGTTGGGTCAAAACCTGGTTCGTAATATGTTTTTACGGCAATAGCACCTGATTCAGTAATTCGTTTCACGACCATCTCTGGCGTGTGGTTTTCCTCTAAATATTTTTCAGGAATTGGATGGTCTTCATTTTCTTTATAAATAAAGTTTGGTTTTTCATCGTTCCAATTTGTCAATCCGTACCCATTTCCAATAACAGCTCCTCCGCCAACATAATATAAATCAGGCTTAATTTTGGCTTTGTTGAATTGAGATAACCTTTTAGGTTTTGCGGTACCCAAATCAATCAAAGTTGTATATCCAAAATATAAATAACTTTTAGGAAGTTGGTTTCGGAAGTCATTTACAATGACTAGGTTTTCCTGTTCTTCTTCATCTGTTAAAGCATCTGTGCCGGTAACGTGGACATGACTGTCTATTAATCCCGGAATAATGTATTTTCCTTTTACATCAAGAGTCTTAAAGTTTCCTTTTAAGTTGGGTTTGTCTGTTCCGATAAATATGATTTTATCTTCATCAATTACGATATAGCTCTCATCGGATAATACTTGGTTTTCTGGCGAAATAATAATGGCATTTTCTAAAATTAATCCATTTGTTAGTGAAATATTAATTTTGTTGGTTTCACAAGAAAATATTAAAAAAGAAAGTAGTAGTAATGTTATTTTATTCATTCGTTTTTCTAATTAGTGGTAACGTCTCTTGTATGGTGCGTTTGCATCCCGAAGGGTGCATATGCACTATACAAATTGTTATGTTCTTTTTTTTATTTTTCCGATTGCAAGTTCAAACTTTTCGATATCGAACCCTTTTTGCAATTCAGTTAGTATTAGATTTTTCTTATGCTTTTCATCTAGTCCGTTCAATGATTTATCATCATCAATTATCAAGAAATCTGAAATTTCAAACTCCTCAATAAATCTTGTTATTTCATCTTTTCTAGTTTTGCATTCTTGATATTCAGGTAAAAAACCTTTTATCTCGCTTTCAATATTTCGATTTTTGAAAATTTTATTGAATTCTGTTAATGTCTTTACTGTTCTTCTTGTCGAACTCAACCAAATTTCAAAATCAGATTGTGATAAAAGTTTATTTAAATTATCTACACAATTTATTTTAAATTTAGAATAGCCATCAGAATCCATTTCATCAGCTTTCCAAATAGGTGTTGTAATTAAAACTCCGTCTAAATCCAATATTAAAATTGTTCTCACTAATTCTTGATTTTTATCAGGTCAGTCAATTCCTCAATTCTTTTAGAATCAAGTTCATCCCAATGCGGTTTCTTAAATGATTGCGACCAAAATGTCTTTAGTCCACGATATAATGGAAGTATGATTTCGTCAAAACTTCCTGAAATTTCCTTAGTTGTTTTTGTAGGGCTGTCAAACTCGTCAGACTCTAATATGGTTGCTTTATATTGTCCTTCGATTATCATCAATTGCAAATAATAGCAATAAGGCTCTAAATGCCATATAATTCGATTTGGTTCTTTTATCCCTTTATTAATCTGAATTAAAGCGTCACAAAGTTGAACCATTGGGTCAAGCGGAACATCAGAAATCTCAAGTTCTAATTGATAATCCTTATAATTAAGTGTTGTTGGCAACCAACCGTGTTCAGGGGTTCCAAATTCTATTTTTATTCCTACTTTTTCCGTCATTGACTAATTGAACATAACGTCTCGGCTCGTATGTTTGTTTTATAAATTGAAGGTAAGATATTTAGATTAAGCACTTAGCCAAAACTTTTTATTTTGTTTTACCTTTTCATTTTTAAAGCCAAATCAAAAGATTTGGCGGACTTTATAAATATACACAAGCCTTTGCTTTAAGCACCAAAACCCGTATTAATTATAGGCTTTGTTGTAAATAGTTATTATTCGGATAATAGCTTTTCCAGTTTGTTCAGGCTAATTTCTTTTAATTCTGTTTTTATTTTATAGTTTTCTCCTAATTCAATTTTCTTGGCATAAAGGATATTATTTTTTTGACCAACAATAATAATATTCGTTTTATCTACAATTGGTACTTTCTTAAGTGAAATTTTATCCACTTCTTGTGGATAGTAACTGTTGAACGAATTTAAAGTGGGATAAATAAAGTAAACTACAAGTCCATCAACTCCAGTTGTTATCTCTAAATCTATATTTTTTAAAAATGTTGATTCTACAAACTTGTCGATGTTAATCCATCCTAGTTTGTTGATTGAAAAGATTGGATTAAGTTTTGAATCAATTTCGTTATAATTATCCTCTAGTTCGCTCAATATGCTGTCTTGTTTTTTCCATAAGTCTTGGTAGTAAGGCAAAGAGTCCAAAGTTGTTTCAAAAAGTTCATCAATTTGCCATTTTATATTGAACTTCATAAAAGAGACTTTAGTTTCTAATTCCATCCAAGAGGTTTGTCCGATGGAATCAATTTCACCGATGAATAGCTTGTCTCGATTAGATAGTTCTTTAGGAAATCTTAAGTTAATATTTACGCTGTCCTTCAAATCAATGCTTACACCGTTTTTTTTAAAGTCCAAATAAATTACACCTGATGATTCCAGCAATTCGTTCTCGTTGGTAATGGTTCTGATATTATTTTTTATTAAATCTCGAAGCTTATAAAATTCTTTTAGTTCCAATGTAATTTTTTCTAATTCATCAACATCGAAAAAACTCCGCTCGAAGTATATTTTCGTACCGTATTTTCCAGTAATTTCTTTCAAACTAACCGTATCCAAATCGAAGAATTGACTTTCTCCTTCAATGAGGTCATCAAATGGATTGAAAGGTATGTTATCTATTTGTTTATCTTTTTTACAGCCTAAAAACAATAGGCTTGTAATTATTAGAATGGCTGTTAGGTTTCTCATAATGTCACGTCCTAAAATACGGCTACAGGTTTATATTAAAATTTAAGCGGCATTTTGGTGTACGTAATTAAGGTGTTTTATAATCTAAAGATAAATGTAATCTTTTATTGTTGTACAACTTGATTGCATTTTTTGTTGCTTTTTTAGCGTGAACCACGCTAGTAAAGGTCTGGTCGAGATAGAATTCATCTTTGAGTATACCATTGACTCTTTCCGCCATTGCGTTTTCATAGCAATGATTTTCTTCGGTCATACTGATTTCTATTTTTTTTTCTTTTTAAAATTTGAGTATAAATGTTACTACAGTATTGAATACCCCTGTCGGAATGATGAATAAGCTGCTTGGTGTTTTTAGCATTGTAAATTGCTTTATTGAGCGCCCTGACACATCCTTTTAGTTCCAGACTATCACTAAGGTCATATCCTACGATTTTTCTTGAATACATGTCTGTAATTAGGGCTAGGTAACAGAATCCTTTTATTGTTCTGATATAGGTGATATCCGAGGCCCAAACTTGATTAGGCCTGTTGATTTTTAAGTTCTTTATGATGTTGTTGTACTTGTAG
>JAZGEQ010000032.1:0-5496 GCA_036478775.1 Cellulophaga sp. | reverse complement strand
TCCGTTTTTAATTTTTCAGTATTTGAGTGATTTCTCCCATTTTAACTTTAAAACACTTTTTCTAAAAAAAAAACGCGAACAAATTCCGCTTTTTTGGTTTCGCATTTGAGTAAATTCAAACGTTTTGCTTCCGTAATAATTTTCAATTCCGATTGATTGATAATTCGCGAGTGAGTGTTCCACTTAATTCAGTTTTCCAAATTTGAGTGAATTCCATAAAGATTTTCAATTCAGAATTTGAGTGTTTTTAGTTTTTTTTCACAAACTTAATTTGCTTTTTTTTCAGCGTTTCAATTTTTTTGAACAATAAATTACAACGTTGTTGTATAAGATTTGTTGCGTGTTTTAAGCGCTAAAATTAGTAAATAAAACACAGATAGAAAGTCTGCGAGGACTTTCGTAAGTAGGCAAGAAGCCAGCAATTAATTTTATACGGTGTTAGCAAAAGTTATTGTTCACAACCTCCGTTACCATTATTCTGTATTTGTTCATAAGTTGGGTTATAAGCGTTTTCAGATATTTTATATTCGCTATTTGATATTACGCCATCGCTAACTAATATTTTTATTCCACATAAATTAGTTAAATTATAGTTCTTTTTAATATAGAGGTTGCCATCAACGGAAGTAATATTACTTAAGCCATCTAAATTAATCAAATCAGAGTTATTTGTAATATTAAGAAAACCGCCAACAGATTTAATTTTACTTAAACCATCTAAATTAGTTAATTTAGAATTATTTGCAATCTGGAGATAAGAACTAACAGAAGTAATATTATTTATGCCCTCTAAATTAGTTAATTTAGAATTATTTGAAATATGGAGATAACCGCTAACAGAAGTAATATTACCTAAACCATTTAAATTAGTTAGTTTAGAATTATTTGCAATCTGGAGATAAGAATTAACAGAAGTAATATTACTTAAGCCATCTAAATTAGTTAAGTTAGAATTGCTTGTTATATCAAGATAAGCGCCAATAGATGTAATAGAACTCAAACCATCAAGATTGGTTAAATTAAAGTTAAAATAGATATGAATATAACCGCCAACAGAAGTAATACTACTTAATCCTTCTAGATTGGTTAATTTAGGATTATTGTGAATCTGGAGATAACCATTAATAGATATAATATTACTTAAACCATTTAAGTTTGTTAAATTAGAATTATTAATATCACTACCGATAGATGTAATAGAGCTTAAACCTTCTAAATTAGCTAAATTAACATTATTTATAATATGGAGATAACCACCGATAGATGTAATGTTACCTAAACCATTTAAATTTGATAAATTAGTGTTATTTTGTATGTCAAAATCACCAACAATAGAAGTAATAGAGCTTAAAGGGGTTATATTAGTAATGGAAACACCGGAATTTATTATCTTCAAACCTCCATTTATTTGAGTATAATTATTAGCTCCAAAATCATCAATTTCTTGTTGAGTTGTTAATGTTATATTACCATTGTAAATATTTTCATTCACAACCGAACTAGTTGTAAAATTCCAAATATCATTTGTAAATATACCTTGAAAAGTAGCCCCTGTATTATTAAAAACTAACCCTTCAGGAATAGTTATATAATATTGAGTATTTAAGTTTAATCCTATAGGAGTAAATAGTAACTTTTTAATAGTATTATCAATTGTTAATTGATTTAATGAGATTTCTTTGATTACATTATTAGAATTATGTTCAACAATTTTAATTTTTTTAGAGTTATCAGTTGTTAGTTCTATTTCAGTTGAGAAGTCTATGCTAAATTCTGTTCCTATATCTACAGTCGAACCATTTTTAGGGAGAATTTCACTTTCAAAAGGTAGATAAATTTGACGATGTAAAACTGGAGTTTTCATATTGAAAAAGAAAATAGCGATATCTTGTGCTACTGTACCTATTTTTAATCCAGTATTAACAGCTTTAAAAAAAGGAAATTTATCGCTTAATACATTAATGGCGTTATTTAAAGTTATATCTTTATTTTTAACAACAGAGAATACTTCTTCGACAAATTTTAATTGATTTAATTCTACATTACTAACTAAAGTTGTTTTTTCTTTATCTATATATATTTGTAAGGCAGCTTTTCCAACTTCTGAACTAATCCATTCTAAAAATTCAGTTGACATATCAATAGCTAAATTTTTTATGTGAGTATTTAGCGCATATAAATTGCCTGATTTATCTTTAATAAGAAAAATATTTTTTAAGATTTTTTCTCCAACTCGATTGGATGGGTCTTTTAAGTGATTTACGAATTTTATTAATAAATCCTTTTTAGAATCATCGTCTTCTTTTTTTACTTTCTAATTTCGTCCTTTAACTGATTATGTTCCTTTTTTTCGTTTGAGTGATAGTTCCGCCAAGTTTGTAATTCAGACTTCGAGTAAAAACTTCGCAATTTTGATTTTCCGTATTAGGCTCAATTCCGAAAACTTTCTAAATTCAACATTTGATTTAGTATTCTGAAACTTTTACTTTACTAAATTAGATTATACATTTTTAATTATTAAATAGGCTCCTAAAATTATTGCAAATAAACACCATTCCCAAGACATGCTTAATGATCTTATTTCATTTATTGCATTTTCTGATTTATAATCTAAAGTTTTTCTTGCGGTAATATTTAGAAATAATTTAATTCCTAAAATCATTAGAATTACACCGATTATAACAAGATAATTCAAAATTATAAAGTTTATTAATTGATTCAAACCGTCTAAAAAGTAATCGTAATATTTCATTTTAATTTTCTAACCTTTCTGTTTATTGATTTTTTTCAGAATATGAGTGAGAGCAATTACTTGCAACGGTTTGTATAAGAATAGTTGCGGGTTTACGTTCGAGGATTTTCCGAAGGAAAATCAGACGTAGTAAACTGGCAACGACCTTTGGTTAAGCCCAAAACTGAGCAATTATTTTTATACATTGTTGTGATTAGTTATTCTTCGCAATCTTTTTATATTCGGCTCTTAATTTTTTACTTAATTCTGATTTTATTCCGTTATCTGAAACATAAACTTCTTTTCTAAAATATCTATATCTATCAGAAATTGTCAACGAAAGAGAATCAATGTTAATTGTATCAGTTTTTAAAGTTTTCTCTTCAATTTTACCTTGGACAATTTGTCTTCCTAACTTTTCTCCATATATTCCAAAAAACGGACTGTTAGAATCATCTGTTAAAGTTGGGAAAGTATCAAGTTTTTTTCCTGAATCTGGATAATTATTCTCAATTATGACACTCAAATATCTTGTATCAATACCATTGTCATTACTAATATAGTTCTTTATTCGAGCCATATTTTTTCCAATTTGAATTGTATCAGGAATTTGTAATTCGAAAAATGCGCTCGGTGCAATTTTTATTTCTCCATTTATGTTAAAATGAATTTCTTGATTTTTATAGATGCTATCTCGTATGTGAAACCATTCTATTTTTTTATTCAACTTGCCATTTTCGTTATTATAACTCCACCATCCAAATTCCATATTATTTTTAACGAATCCTTTTTCCTTTACATTTCCATAATAGTAAAATAGCGTATCTGCTGGCTTTCCATTTTTAAAGTAAGACAAAGATTTTAAATTTCCATTTGGATAATATTCTCCACCATAGCCAGTAAAGGTTGAATCGGTTTTTGAATCATCGAATTCCAATTTTACCATTACTCCATTATATTCCTGATAGACATCTTTTTTTTCTGTTTTGCAATTTAGGAATACTAATGTTAATAGTATGTACGGAAGTTTCTTCATAATTAATCACAACGTGTTTGTGCATGATTTGCTTGCGTGAATTTAGCGAAAAAAGACTTAACAATTACAAGCCTTTGAGGTCCACGAGGTTTTTCCGAAGGAAAAACTTATTAAGCAATTAATTATGCACGGTGTTGTAAAACGTATTTTTTTTATTTATTCATAAGTTGAGTTGCTTCCCAAACATATTCTTTTCCAAATTCGCCGAAATAACTAATGTAGTTTCCGTCTTTTGAAATCACTACAAAACTGTTACAAGGATAATGGTTTTCAAAAAATAATCTTTCAACAATTCCTTCTGGGTCTTTATGCCAAGTCAAAACACCATTATATTTTTTTAATCCATCATTATCTTTATAAATATAAATAGGTTTAATTTGAACAACTTGATTGATTCCATCTTCTAATTGTCGGAACCAAGTTTTTCTTGATCTTTTTGTGGCTGAACCACTTGAATTACAACGGTCTTTTCCTGGATAGTAAATTATAACTAATGGTTTGGTAGAATCTAATTCTTGATTTGTTTCTTTCTCAAGTAATGATTCCAATAAAGCTCTATTTGTTATTTTCCCACGTTTTTCTCTTAAAGTCAATTTTTTATGATTAATAGAATCTCCGGTAATATCTAAAAACTTATTCGTCGAACGAATTCTGTAGAACTTTGATTTACTTATTTTTATATTGTTTTCGTCAAAGTATTTAGCCTTATCATTCCTAATCTTCGTAGAAGAACAAGCATAAATCAAAGTTCCGAAAATTAATGTGAGCAGAATTTTTTTCATATGTTTTACAACGGTTTGTATATGCTTAGTGCTGGTTAAAAATACAATAATTTTCGGTTAAGCACTTAGCCAAATTTTTAATTTTATCTTTCCGATTTTAACGCAAAATTGAAAATTTTGCGGACTTTATAAATACGCCTAAACTTTGGTTAAACACTAACCAAAAGCATTAAGTATATACTTTGTTGGCAATAGTTATTTTTAAATTCGTAATTCGGTTATTTTATTTACTAGTTAAACAATGTTTTAATTTTTTTCCATATTGAATTATTGTTGTTCATAATGGTGATTATTTTTTCGGCTCTTTCAGCAATATTTTTATAATATTGATAATCACTTTCTACGTCACTGTATTTTTTTCCTAAACTCTCTCTTTGGTTATTTGTAAAATTTAAATCACTATCGTTAATAATGGTCATCAATCGTTTTTTTTCAAATCCGTTCCACTTAAAATCTTTTTCATTGACGATTCTTTCCAATTCAATTATTAATTCCTCACGATATTCGTGGTGATTGTCAGATTCGTCAAATTCAAATTCCTTTAATAAGCAAGAAATAGCAGATATTTGATTCAAATCTGTTGATTGAGTCAAAATTTTAATTAATTCAGATTGAGTTGGTTTCGGCAATTTGAATAATATTGGATTTCCGCCTCCGTGATATTCAGAATCAAGTTGAATTTTTATCCATTCAGATTTGTCTCTTTTTTCAATATATTTAGTTTCCCATCCATCACTTTCGATTTGGGTCATTTCAGATGTCAATTTTTCAATTGATTTTCTATTTGTGATGAAATTCTCGATGTTCATTCTAATTATTGCCAACGTCAACTGTGTATGGCGTAGTGAGGCGCAGCTCACGGAGAGCCATAGGGCGCCTCATTCGTTATACATATTGTTATATATAGTTTCGTATGTCGTAGACGCAGAAATCTATTTATAAGAATT
>JAZGEQ010000031.1:0-51154 GCA_036478775.1 Cellulophaga sp. | reverse complement strand
TTCTCCTCATTTAGAGATTCCGACTTTTTATAGCCACAATATAACTCAGGTAACCCTCAGCAAAAAGAACATTAGCGATGGCAAATTACTTACAACAATTGTATATACGTACTATTACTTATATCTGTTTTATATACGTACCACTAATCTAATGAAATTTTAATTCATTTAGAGGGGCTTACGCAATAGATGCCTATTAAACTTATAAAAAATAAAAGTCTTCTAAAAAAAGAAACCCTCAAAGTTACACTTTAAGGGTCTTCTTTATTTTTATAGGTAAATAAACAAACTCAGGGCAAGCCCTAAGGTATTATTAAAAAACCAACCACCTTTATAATATTTAGATAGTTGGTTCAAGTTATTTAATCAATTTTAAATGTTTTGGTTTCTTTAAAAGGAGAAACCTCTAATTTATTTATTGCTTCTTTATAAGACGCCCATTTTTCTGTAAAAAAGGCATTAGTCTTTTGTAATGCATCTTTTAAATGGTCTTCCGCAAACTTAATTAGTTTTTTTTCTGTCTTCGTAATTCCTGTATTTCTACTGCCAACATAACCACTCGCAGCTCCTATACGTTGCATTACCGTTACTTCAGGGTTTCTAGTGATTCCTTGACGCTTGTCAACTTTTCCTAGGTATATAGCTACTACAGAATCAATTTTCTTTACAATAGCCTTAGATGCTTTTATTTGGTCTTTAAACTTTTCCTTATCTAAAGCTGTTAAATCTTTCTGATACTTTGTTGCAATGTTTTTACTTTCTACCAATTGTTTTACTGCATCCGCCGCTGTTTGCGTAAGGGAAGCAATTTTTTTGGATGTTTCGTAAACTTCATTTATAGAAGCGGTAGAAATTTTTAACCTTGGATCCGATTTTACTTCAAGCATTGTTTCATCTGTAAGCCCTGCATACGAAATTTGCACTCTGTATTTTCCTGGTTTTACATCTAAACCGCCACGTTCTCTTTTCTTTTTACTGATTTTTCGTGCTGGTCTGTCTGGTCCTTTTTCATCCATTCTCCAGTAAATTCTGTGGAAACCTGCTTTTTTAGGAGTTTTGTATTTTAAAGTCCGAATTAGATTTTCACCCTTATAAAAATTGAAAGTGATGGAGTCTTTCTTTACTTTTTTGTCTTTCGTATCGGAATCTTCTTCTTTTTCTTTCTCCTTGTCTTTGCCTTCTTTTTTCTTAGCAGGAGTGAAACCTTCTTTTAAGTAGTACGTTAGCATAGCGCCACTTTTTTTGTTTTCTCCGTTGTAAAGTGCATCGCCACCAAACCTGCTTCCTGTTGGTTGTTGGTAAGCTGCCTGGTAGGCAATAGGCGGATTGAATAATTTTATATCCTTATTTAAAATACTCATGTCTGTCGCTAATGCTCGTAAAGGACGAATATCATCTAAAACCCATGCTGCTCTACCAAAAGTACCAATAATTAAATCTTCTTCTCTTTCATGAATTGCTAAATCTTTGGTAGATACTGTTGGGAAACCTTCCTTCCATTTTTGCCATTTTGTTCCAGCATTAAAAGAAATATATAGTCCATCATCCGTTCCTAAAAATAACAGATTTGCATTTTTAGGGTCTTCAATTATAGACAACGTATAACTTTGTACATCGTTCTTATCTACAATACGCTCCCATGTTTTGCCGTAATTTGTGGTTTTATAGGCATATGGGGTGTAATTAAATCTTCTATAATCGTTTGCAATAAGTAATGCTTCTCCTTTATTTTTATTGGAAGCTTTAATTTGCGGAATCCAACTTCCTGCTGGTAACCCTTTAAGATTTTTGGTAACGTCTACCCAAGTATTTCCTCCGTTTTGTGTGTAATGTACGCGACCATCATCGGTTCCTATCCAAAGCATATCTTTTTCAATAGGGGAGGGCTCAACTACTAAAATAGTACAGTGGTTTTCTGCCCCCGTTGCATCCATAGTTAATCCGCCACTTTCGCTTTGCTTTTGTTTCTCCTTATCATTGCTAGTTAAATCTGGAGAAATAACCGTCCATGTTAACCCTTTATCAGTACTTTTATGTACAAACTGAGATCCAAAATATACGGTGCTAGTATCAAAAGGATCTTGTCCTATTCCTGAGTTCCAGTTAAAACGAAGCTTAGTATCTGCTTCTGGTGGCGTAGGACGAACTATATAATTGTTCCCCGTTTTCCAATCGTAACGAGAAAGATACCCTTGCTGACTCATAGTATAACCAAATTGAGAATCGTCTAAATCTGGAATAACATCAAATCCATCACCAAAAGATATTTCTTGCCAATAGCTATTACGTATTCCTTGGGCTTTCCATACATAGGCAGGGCCTCTCCAAGAACCATTATCTTGCATACCTCCGTAGACATTATATGGGTATTCATTATCGGTGTTTATATGGTAGAATTGTGCCACGGGAATATTACCAACAAAACGCCAGGTTTTACCGCCATCTTTAGAAATATTTAATCCGCCGTCATTACCATCTATCATAAACTGACCATTTGTAGGATGTATCCACCATGCGTGATGGTCTGGGTGTACTCCGTTACTAACACCATAGGCAGGCATTAATTCGGAAAAGCTTTTTCCGCCATCTTGGGATACATTTATATAGGTGAAAATGGTATACAATCTATTTTCATTTTGTGGATCTACATATATTTCAGAATAGTAGAAAGGACGACCACCAATTTCTGGCTTGTCGTTAACTTTTTTCCACTTAAATCCACCATCTTCAGAACGATAAATAGCATTTTTTTTAGACTCAACATGCGCATAAATAACATTTGGCTTGTTGTGTGAAATAGCCAAACCAATTCGCCCTAATTCGCCTTTAGGCAAACCTTCTTTATCGGTAAGTTTTTTCCAAGTATCTCCACCATCATGAGTAATATGAAGTCCACTTCCTTTTCCGCCAGATTTAAAAAACCAAGGATCTCTTTTGTGTTCCCACATTGCAGCGATTAATTTATTTGGGTTTGTAGGATCCATAACCAAATCTGCAACGCCTGTTTTGTTATTTGCAAATAGAATGTTTTTCCATGTTTTTCCCCCATCGGTAGTTTTGAAAACACCTCTTTCTGGATGCTCTCCCCAAGGAGATCCAATTGCACCCACGTATATTACATCTGGGTTGGAAGGGTCTATTAGTATTCTGTGAATGTGCCTAGTGTTTTCTAAGCCCATTGCTTTCCAAGTTTTTCCTGCATCTAAGGATCTATAAACACCGAAACCGCCATTAAGACTGTTTCTTGGATTTCCTTCTCCCGTTCCTACCCAAATTACCGAAGGGTTAGATTGCTGAATTGCCAAAGCTCCGATAGATGCAGTAAGCTCTTTTTCGAAAACTGGTTTCCAGGTAACTCCTCCTGAGGTCGATTTCCAAAGTCCCCCCGAGGCCGTACCAACGTACATAATATCTGGGTTGTTAAGAACAACATCAATTGCAGTAATACGTCCGCTCATTCCTCCTGGACCAATGTTTCTGGGTTTTAAATCCTGAACCAGATCCATTTTGAATTCTTGTGCAAATAGGGTAAACGATGCGAATAGCATCGTTAATAATAGTAGTTTTTTCATTTGTTTAGGTGTAGTTAATTAGCAGCTTTAAAGATAGGAAAATCTACAAGCGAATTTCTTAATGAATTGTTAAGGAAATAGTATAAAAATTAAAGACCTAACACAGCATAGTTCTACTTAGTATTTGGAATGATATGCCAAATATTAATCACATAAAACTCCTGAATCATTCAGACTTTTATTTTTTAAAATCGCAAAAAAATTATTTGCTTTTGCAACGGGACATACATCGGATTGAAATTCTGCTTCGGAAAGAGTATCTGTGTATTCTGTTAAAAAAACTGCTTTGTTTTTAGCGATATAGGCTTTTATTTGTAGATGCCAACCTTGTGCAAAGGCACTTTCTGTAAGAATCCAATCAAACTCATCTACCAAATCAGGAATTAATTCTACCGCATTTTTTTGTCCAATGGACAAACCTCTTTTATGTGCCTCTTTTATAAGCCACTTACAATAAGTTTTAGCATCTTCTTTAGTAAGCGGAAAGCCAGTATTGTTTTCATACCCATTAATATTGTCTGGTTCTACAGCATCGAATCCTTTTGCTTTAATCATATCTAATCTAGCGCGAAGAATAGGAGCTATGGCATCAATATTTCTTACGTCTAACCATTTTTCTTGTTCAAAACCTTCGTAAACATTTCCAACCACTTCACTCGGAAACTGGTCTGCATCATTTCTGAAATTTTCTACAGATCCCACAGATAAGTATGCAATTACCTTTTTACCGTTGTTGTGTAGTTTTGTAATAAATTCCGCACTGGTATTAAAAGCATCCAAATCTATTACTTCTGCACTTGGAAGATAATCTGCCGGAACGTTTGTTAGTCGCCATTCAAAGGTAGTTCCCGGAGTAGGCATGTATATATTAGAAAGGTCTATCTTTTCCTCTTTGTCTTTTGTGCAAGAACATAGGAATAGTAGAAATATAAAGAAGAGGGCTTTTTTCATTAGCATAATTACGAGTGAAAGTACAACTATGGATTATTAGTCTTGTTTAAATTGTACTTTTTATAACAAAATTAACGTAGTATTTTCTAGAAAAGAAGGTTCTTAGAAGTTAGCCCTACCAATTTTCTCTAGATTTAATATTGTCATTACAAAATTGTATAATTTTTTGGATACGTTTTTGTTTGGTTTCTTCCCTTTTAGCCTGTTTAAGCCAATATAGATATCCTTTTTGATAGCTTTTGGAAAAGCCTTTGTAATTACTATATGCTTTTGGGTTTTTAGAAAAAGCGTCTTGTAAATTTTGTGGAATGATACCATTTTCAACATCATCAAGAATAACCCAGGAACCATTCTCCTTGGCAATTTTAATTTTTTCCAAACCACTTGGTTGCATAAGTCCTTTAGCGGTTAAATTAACTATGTAATTCTTGTTTAATTTACTCCAAACACTTTTTGGATTCCGAGGAGAAAAATACTGTTGCCGTTTTCCGTCTCCCAGACTTTTTACGGTACTATCTATCCACCCGTAACAAATGGCAACCTGTACAGCTTCTTCCCATCGCATGCTTTCTTTTTCATGGTCTACCTTATAAAAAATTAAGTAAATTCCTTTGTAATTAGCGTGATTTTCATGAAGCCATTTCCGCCATTCGGTATCGTTTTTGAAATAGAGATGTTTAATTTCTTTCATGTAAATAGACAGTATATTTCCCTTATAAGAAGGGGGTACTACAATTTTTTGGTTTCTATATAAAAGTTTTTATCAATTTCTAAAGTTGTTAAATTACCCTTTAAGTTTTGTATTTTCCAAGTATCAGTAGGGATAATCCATTCTGTATTCCCATTAATAAAAATTCTAACTGGCATATCAAAATCGGCTACAATATGTGTATAGCGGTATTTTAAAGTATTGCCCTGAATCTCATATTCTAAAACAGGAATATTTGCTGTTCTTAAATACTGGTTAAAGAAAGCTGTTAGGTTCTTTTTTGTATGTTTGCTAATATAGTTTTCTATTTCTACTGTGGTAACGGTCTTGTGGTAAAACTCTTTGTTCAGTCCACGTAAAACTTGTCGCCATAAGGCATCATCTTCTACCAATTGACGTAAAGTATGTAATAAGTTTGCCCCTTTGTAATACATATCTCCAGAACCAGATTTATTTACATTATAAGTGCCAATAATAGGCTCCTTATTAGTAATATTAGCTCTTGTTCCAATGACATAGGCAGCCGATGCTTCTTTGCCAAAGTGGTAGTCCAGATATAAGTTTTCAGAATAGGCTGTAAAACCCTCGTGAATCCACATATCGGCTACATCCTTATTCGTAATATTATTAGCAAACCATTCGTGCCCTGCTTCGTGGATAATTATAAAATCGAATTCTAATCCCCACCCAGTACCAGACAAATCCCTTCCTAAATAACCATTAGCGTACTTATTCCCATAGGTTACAGAACTTTGGTGTTCCATACCTAGATAAGGCACTTCTACCAATTTAAAACTATCTTCATAAAAAGGGTAAGGGCCAAACCAATGTTCAAAAGCTCTCATCATCATTGGAGATTGCTTAAATTGTTTCTTTGCTTTTTCTAAATTATCGCGCAATACGTAATAATTCATATCTAAAGAACCTTTTTCTCCTGCATATTTTTCTCCAAAATGAACATAATCACCAATGTTTACATTTACACCATAGTTGTTAATTGGGTTTTCAACAAACCAATGATAGGTACTTGTAGTTTCATGTTTGTCTACTTTTCGCAAACGTCCGTTAGAAATATTCATTAGGTCTTTAGGAACTGTTATACTAATAGCCATACTATCTACTTCGTCGTACATATGATCCTTATTTGGCCACCAAACACTGGCACCAAGACCTTGACAAGATGTTGCAATAAAATGCTTGCCGTTTACATCTTTTTTCCAGGAGAATCCTCCATCCCAAGGGGCTCTTATTGCTTCTTTTGGGTGTCCTGAATAGTGAACTACCACTTCATTTAGGTCTCCCTTTTTCTGTTTCTTTTTTAGTTTGATAAAATGTGCATTTATATTGGAGGTGAATTTTAAAGACTTTCCGTTTTGCGTTACTTTCTCTATTTTCATAGGAGGTTGTAAGTCTACCTGAAGAATTTGTTTTTCTTCTAATACAGTATAACGAATGGTATTTGTTCCTGTTATAAATTTTTCCTCTGGTTTTACTTCTATATCTAGATGATAATAGTTAAGATCCCACCAAATACGTTCTGGTGTAATACTACCTCGGAGTGTATCTTGTTCTGTGAATTTTTCCTGTGCAGTTAAAGAAAATCCGAATATAGAAATGGCAGTTAGGAGAATTATTTTTTTCATTTTAGGTACTATAAAGATTGAATTATTATTTGTAAAGTTAAGATTTGTTTTCATTTGATGGTCTAGTACCCGAAAGGTTGTTTTAAATACTTATCTCAAAATTTTATTTGGAAACACAACTGGACTTTCAAAGCCATCTTTGCCTACTGCAGAAATACCAAAAAAGAAATTATCGACCACAATACCTTCTAAAGTAAATGCTGTAACATTACCCACAAACCTGCTGTTATCCCAAGTAGGGGAGGTGGTATCTCTCCAATATATTTTGTATCCTATTGCTTCTCCTACTTTACTCCATTCAAATTTTGCGGCAGGAGCAACAATTCCGCCAATTTTTAATTCTTTTGGTGCTGGTGGTGCCCATGCAATTGAGGCTAAATTAATTGCATTTACCGCAGTTAATTTTTTTGCATACTCAAAGTTTACATGCTCGGTAACATCACCGTATTGTATACCGTTTTCTTTTCTAATATCTTGATGTTGCTGGGTGTAGTTTTCATGGGCTTCCATTATTCTAATTCCGGCAAAACCTGCGTCGTTAAAAGGACGGTGGTGACCACCACGACCAAAACGATCCAATCTATAAATAAGAATAGGATTCATTTCTGGCATATATGTTTTGGTGGTTTTGTATATATAGCGTGCTAATTGTCGAGAAATTCCGTCTACTTCGCCTCCGTAAAAACGTCTTGCTTTTCGTTGTTTTTCTGTCTCAGTAGGAGGAACTGGTTCTGAGAATATTCTAAAATCACGATTGCTTATTACACCATCTACGCCTTTAATGTTTCCAATCATATCGTTATTAAGGATGCCTATTATTTCCCATCCCTTTTCTTTGGCATAGGCAGCAAGACCTTTTCCGCCAAATAAACCTTGTTCTTCTCCAGAAAGACCTACATAAATAATACTATTCTCAAATTTGTATTTGGATAATACTCTTGCAGCTTCCATGGTGCCTGCCATGCCACTTGCATTGTCATTGGATCCAGGAGAGTCCGATGTGAAATTATTAGGATCGCTGACTCTAGAATCGATATCCCCACTCATAATAATAAACCTATTTGGGTATTTTGTTCCTTTTTGAATAGCAACAACATTAACAACCCAAACGTCCTTAACAATACGACCATTTGCTCCTTTTTTTATAAAATCCTTTTGATAAAAAACATCTAGACAGTTGTTACATGCAGAGGCTGTTTTTTCAAACTGACTTTTTATCCATCTTCTTGCCGCACCAATTCCTCTAGTGGCAGAAGTAGTATCGCTTAAAGTGTGTCGTGTTCCAAAATTTGCAAGAGTGGTAACATCGTTTTTAATTCGCTCTGCAGAAACCGAATTGATAATGTCATAAATACGTGCGTCTGTTTGTGCAGTAAGAGCTAGTACTCCAAAGAGGAAAAGGGTGGTAGTTATTAACTTTCTCATTTGACCTTTTTTAGTTTTTAGTATAGTTGAATTTGGTTATTTCTACAACGCCTTCATCGTTTTTTATATCGACATAAATATTCATTTCATTATCCGATACTTTTTCGAATAACATTCCTTCAAAAACCACCTTATTAGGGGTTATTTTTTTTAGTTTAAAATCAACCGTTTGGTCTTTTGTTTCCCAACCTTTTAAATCTTTTCCAAAATGTTTTAATTGTAGAATGAGTGTGTTGTTTACTTCTCTAATAATTTCTATTTCATAAAAAATAACTTCATTCTCTACTATTAATTTAAACGCCGCCATCATAGACCCACCTTGTGGTTTGCTCCAATTTTCCTCGGTTATTCCTCCAAAAGCTTCGCCTTTCCAATCCCCAGAAATCCATGCTATATTTTTAAGCTTAGCTACCATTTCTTCTGCAACGATTGCTAGTTTTGTACCGCTTTTGTTGGTTGCTAACCGACTTATTTTAGAAATGTTTTTATTTTCAAAAGTTTTTAAAATACTCCAGTCGCTATCTATAGACGGATTCATTTTGTAAATTATATCATCTTTAGAGGCTAGTATTGTGCCATTATTCAGCCAACAGATATCTTCCACACCAGAAAGTGTTGTCGTAATTTTTTTTGTAATCCCAGTTATTGGATCTAAAGATCTTATTTCCCAGATATTATTTTCTTTACTGATATAACTGATTAAGTTTGTGTTTGGAATTTTATGTAAAGATCTACCAATTTTTGTTTGGATTGTTGTATTCGTATTTGTTTTGGTATTTGAAACCACAAGTTCTAATGCGTTTTTTCCTAAAACTGCCGATACAATGGTGTTTTTATTAAACCAAGTGTGGTAGCCTACAACCAAATCTTTCAGTAGTACTTTAGAATCTCCTTTTTTTAAGGTATAACTGTAAAGGAATTGAACTCCATTGGCATCTAAACGGACTGCTGAAATACTCTTTTTATTTGGAATTTTTAAAGGAGAGTATTCTCCTCCATTAGGGGTGTCTGAAATCCATTTTGTCTTTTTTGTTTTTAGATGGTATTGTAGGATATCTGTCTGCTTATTTCTTGTTGAAGCAAATAATAGGTAGTCACCATAAAAAGAAGGTTGGTTATCATAGCCTTCACTATTGGAAATGTTTTGAAGATTTCCCAATGTAATATGTCCCTCCGAGATATTCATATCTAAAAGATAGACATCGGTGTTGGATTGCGCTGCCATGGCATAGGTAATAAGGATAAACGCTGAGAATAGTATGTTTTTCATTTGGCTGTAAATTTATTGTAAAGAACAAATGGTATTAATTTGCGTTACAAATTCTGTGAATTTAAAAGTAAGTTAATTTAGATAAATCTTTAGTTCGTAGTATAGTTTTTTTCTCTTTTATTTCTATTCTGTAACTAGAAAGTTCAAACCAAAAGAATATAAAGATACAGTTAGGAGACTAAAGACATTTCATAGGGAATATGTTAGCGCTGAAAATTGTATAAACTATTCTAAATTAGGAATGTGATTCATGGAAATGACTCCCTTTCATAATTTCGCATTATAAGTTGCCAATAATACTCTTGTCTTTGATGATTTTTTATTGGATTTATTTAACGAAATGAGCTAATATATCTCTAACTTTTTTAATGTTTTCCACATAATATTTAGCCTGCGTTTTTTGTCTTCCCACTTTTATGGTAACGGCACTTTTAGGTAGCTCCTCAAACATATATTCGTCTGTCCAGTCATCACCAATAGCAAATACAAAGTCGTAATCTTGCTCTACCAGTACACGCATAGCTGCACGTCCTTTATTAACACCACTATTTTTTATTTCGAGCACTTTGTTTCCCGAAAGAACACTTAGGTTATCGTTGCCAATAAGACTAGTAAGTACTGTAGTTAGTTCATTGGCTCTATTACTTCCAAAATCAGGATCGGTGTTTCTGTAATGCCAAGCTAGGGAGTAATTCTTTTCTTCAATGAAGGTTCCTGGTGTTCTGTCTACAAAAGATTCGAGTACAGGGCGTATTTTTTCCATCCAGTCATTTTTAACCTTTTCCAATAGCTCAAAAGGAACCCCATTTCTAGAAATCCATACGCCATGTTCAACGATCATATTGTACTTTTTTGGTAAAAACCACTTGGTAAAGGTATCCTTATCCCTACCACTGATTAAGAAAAGATCTGTTCTTTCATCTTGGTTAATCTTGTCCAATAATTGATATAGTTCTTTGGTGGGGCAAGCTTTCTGAGGGTCGTTGTGAAACCCTACCAATGTACCATCGTAATCTAAAAATAAGAGACGTTTTTTTGCTTTGGAATATTGACCGGAAATTGAATTTAATCTATTCTCCGTCAGTATTTTGGAAATATTTTCTGGGCCTCTGTCTTTTTGTTTTTGTAAGGAATTCATAAAGTCGTTTGCCCATTTTTCCACATTATAACGCTTTAATCGCTTCTGTATGTGTGTGTTTCTAGATTGTTGTTCTTCCTTGGGCATATTGATAGCTTCAAAAATTGCATCTGATATCTGCTCAAAATTGTTTGGATTAATAAGTAAGGATTCGCTCATTTCATTTGCAGAACCAGCCATTTCACTCAAAATCAATACTCCGGTTTTATCTGTTCTGGTAGCAATATATTCTTTGGCAACTAAATTCATTCCATCTCTTATAGGAGTCAGCCAAGCAATATCACAAGAGGTATATAGATCTATTAGGTTTTCAAAGGGCATCGACCTATAGAAATACCAAATTGGTGTCCAGCTTACTGTAGAGAGCTCTCCGTTTATTCTTCCCACTAATTCATCTATTTCACTTTTTAAAAGTTTGTATTGGGGTACATTTGATCGGGAAGGAACGGCTAAAATTATTAAGCGGACTTTTTCTTTGTACTGTGGGTATTTATTAAGGAAGTATTCAAAAGCATTTAAACGTTTCGCAATACCTTTTGAATAATCTAAGCGATCTATAGATACTATAAATTTGGAGTTAGGGTCGTTTTTTTTATGAAGATTTAGGCGTCGTTGTAGTTCCGAGTGTTGTTCTTCTGATTTTTCATTATGTATTTTGGCAGCATTGCTAAATTTTTCATAATCAATTCCCATAGGAAAGGAATCCGCTTTTATAACTCTATTTCCTAGATATATATCATTAAAACTCACTTCAAGACCTAATAACCTTCTAGTAGAACTTAAAAAATGTCGTTCGTAATCATAGGTATGGAAACCAATTAAATCAGCTCCCAATAAACCTCTCAATATTTCCTCTCGCCAAGGTAATGTCCTAAAAATCTCATAGGAAGGGAAGGGAATATGTAAAAAGAAACCAATAGATATATTAGGGCGTTTTTCCCGTAGCATCTGGGGCACTAACATTAACTGATAGTCATGTACCCAAATAGTATCGTCCTCTTCGGCTTTTTCTAGAATAGCATCAGCGAATTTCTGGTTAACAGCTTTATATGTATTCCAATTTTCGAGTTCAAACTCGGCATATTCCAAAAAATAATGAAACAAAGGCCATATGGTTCTATTACTGAATCCAAAGTAAAACCCTTCTACCTCTTTTGCATTTAAATTGACTTTAGAGGAACCATGAGAGGCAAGAGCAATATCTATTTTTGGGGCAATACTTTCTGAAATTTCTTCATCAGTTAAACCACTCCAGCCAATCCATAAACTATCACCTCCCGAATGTACAGATTTCATTCCTGTAGCCAACCCTCCTACACTTGGTATGGCAGTAATCGTTTCATTGGTAATTTGTAATTGAACGGGTAGTCTATTTGAGATTATGATAGTTTTGCCCATAAATCGATTTTTTTAGTGATGGTTTAAAGTAATTTCTCTAAATTTCGTTAAAATCAGGAGTAAAAACAATTATTAAAGAGCATTTAGAGAATAATTTATATATGAATAATTTAGATTACGGAATTATTGGAAATTGTAGGAGCGCAGCATTAATATCGAAAAAAGCTTCATTAGATTGGTGTTGTTTGCCAGAGTTTGATTCATCATCGGTCTTTGCAAAAATTCTCGATGAAGAAATTGGAGGTAGTTTTGAAATTATTGTTTCAGAAGCATATACTATTAAACAACGTTATAAAAAGAATACGGCGATTTTGATTACTAGATTCTCTTCGGATGAGGGTGTTTTTGAAATACACGATTTTATGCCGAGGTATTACAATGAAGATGGTGGTTACCATACACCACCAGAAGTTATACGCTATATAAAACATATTAAAGGGAAACCTAAATTTAAAGTGCATTACAATCCGAAATTGGAATATGGTTTTGGAGAAACGGTTACCTATGTGAAAAGAAATTTTGTGGTCAGTCTTACAAATACGGAAAAATTTGACACCATTTTTCTTTATACATCTTTTAATAAAAATGCTGTAGTTGAGGGAAGGGAATTAGAAATCACCAAAAATGGTTATTTCTTAATTGGGTATAATGAAAAAATATTGCACCCAACTACAAGAAAGATTTATTTGGATTTAGAACGAACCAAAGTGTATTGGTTAAATTGGTCTGATAGGACACCAACCTATAAAAAGTATGATAAAGAAATTAATCGTAGTGCTATTACATTAAAATTACTGAGCTACGATAAAACAGGAGCAGTACTGGCGGCAGCAACGACATCATTACCAGAAACCATTGGGGAAGTTCGAAATTGGGATTATCGTTTTTGTTGGATTAGGGATGCTTCCATGGTAATTAAAGTAATGGGAGACTTGGGGCACAAAAATGTAGCAAGAAGGTATCTTCAGTTTATCATTGATCTGATTCCTGATAAGAATGAGAAGTTACAGATTATGTATGGGATAAATAAGGAGAAAAAGCTGACGGAAATAACTTTGGAACATCTTTCTGGTTATAAAGGTTCTAAACCTGTACGTGTCGGAAATGCTGCGTATAAGCAGAAACAGAATGATATTTATGGCATTTTAATGGATGTAATTCATGCACAATTGGCCAAGTTTAGTACCAATATTGAAAATGGGGAAGAACTTTGGGGAATTACTAAAGGTATTGTGTGGATTGTTTCCAGACATTGGCAGGAACCAGACAAAGGTATTTGGGAGTTTAGAGAGGAAGACAGACATTTTACTTTTTCTAAGGTGCTTTGTTGGGTTGCAATTGATAGAGCGATTAAAGTGGCTAGAATCTTAAAAAAGACACGGAAACTAGAAGAATGGACAAAATTGGAGGAAGAAATAAGACTTGATATTCATCAGAATTCTTGGAATAAGGATGTGAAAGCTTTTACGCAATCTTATGGTTCAATACATTTGGATGCCTCTGTATTATTAATGGAATCTTATGGTTTTATACAGGCTAAAGACCCTAAATTCGTAAGTACGGTTAAAGCCATTGAAAAGGAATTAAGTAATGATGGCTTGTTATATCGCTATAAGAACGAAGATGATTTTGGATTACCTTCTTCGTCTTTTACCATTTGTACCTTTTGGTTTATAAATAGTTTGTTTAAAATTGGTGAAGAGGAAAAAGCGATGCGACACTTTGAAAAATTGCTAAGCTATAGTAACCATTTAGGTCTGTTTAGTGAAGATATTGATTTTAAGACGAAAAGACTTTTAGGGAATTTCCCTCAAGCGTATTCACATTTGGCTTTGATTGAATGCGCTATTAATTTTTCGAATAAGGACAGCGAGGAGAAAATTCTACAATCTATGCGGGAGTAATGCGCATTTAAAGTGTTTAAGGATACTATAAATTGCCCCTTGACTATGTTTGAGGGGTTATTTTTTAGGAAGTGTTCCGTTTATTATGTAAGATTAACTCAGGACAGGATACGACTTAAATAATCGCTTTTTCTATAACTTTTTTCAATAACCCTTGCAAATGAAGTCCTGTAGTGAAGGGGTTCATTATAGTTAGACGTAAATAGTGCGTTCCTCGTAATTTGGTTTGAACGATATAAAATTCTCCTTCTTCCAGTATTTGTTGTCTTATTTTTTCATTCAGTACGTTTGTGGCATTAGAGTCCAATTTGTTGGATACATATCGAAAGCAAACAATATTAGACATAGGTGGTATGGCAAGTTCAAAGTTGGAATCTTTCTTTATAATTTCAGCAAATTCTATCCCCAAATCGTATAGTGTAGTTACATACTCCTCAAAAATTTCTTCCCCATAGGTTTTTAGTAAGGTAAACCAATGAATACTCATCATGTTTTTAGTACATTCAAAAGTGCGTTTCGCAAGATTATACCAATCTTCTTCAATGGATTGGTCTAAAAGATAATCTGCTTTTTGACTAAAAGTAGCATGTGAATTATCTCCGTCTTTAAACAGTAGCGCTGTGGTAGTGGCTGGCATCATCATCATTTTATGACCGTCAATAACAACTGAATCTGCCAAATGAATTCCTTTTACTGTTTTTTTATACTTGTTTGAAAAAATTGCTGCTCCGCCATGTGCACCATCTACATGAAACCAAATATTCTTCTTTTTACTGAATTCAGCTATACTATCCAAATCATCATAAATACCTGTTGAGGTACTTGGTGCACTACCAACAATTGCAAATATTTGAATTCCCTTTTTGCTCGCTTTTTCATAGTATTCCTCAAGTACAGCTACGTTCATGTTGAAATTGTCTGTAGATGGAATTTTTATAATACCTTTTTCTCCTAATCCCATTATTCTTGCAGCACGATCAACGCAATAATGTGCTTCTTCACTGACCATAATACCGAGGTTATCTAAGTGTCCTTGGTTCCAAACATCATTGGTTACTTTAGCCTTACGGGCAGAAAGTAGTGCGGTAAGGTTAGCGAGTGTTCCTCCAGAGGTTAAAAATCCGTTGGCGTTAGAATTATAACCTATTTTTTTACAAATGAAATCGGTAATTATTCTTTCAATAGCGGAGGATGCCATACCCATTTCGTATACTGCCATACCATTGTTTAGTAAAGAGCTTAACATTCCTGAGAGTGCTGTGATTGGGGCTGTTGGACTTACCTGATGCCCTATGTACCTCGGGTGGTGCACATGAATAGAATGGTTTAATATCTCTAAAAATAAATCTTTCTGGTTACCATTTTTTAAAAAATAGTTCCAAAATTTATGCTCTTCTTTGGGTGAGTTCCAAGTAATGACTTTTGGTGCTTTGTCATGTATTGTATTCTCCAAATGGTCTGCCAATTGATTTATTACTTGGTGTCCTAATGTTCTAAATTCATCGGGACTATACGCTTTTTTGAGAAGGTTCTTATTCATTCTTTAAAAATAGGGTTTGTTCTTATTAAAAACAAAGAAGCCGCTCTTTTCAGAACGGCTTCAGATTCAATTTGTGCTTCCATAAGAAGCCCTTATTTGAATTAGCTAAAGTTATAACCATTATCTGCGGAGACTTTATCCGCGATTTGCACACGTAAAGCCATTACATTAGGTTGATTTGTATATTTTGTAAAGCGTTTTAATCCCATTAAAAGCATGCGTTGCTCGTCTCCTTCTGTAAAAGAAATAATAGCTTCTTTCCCTTTTCTAATAGCGATATCTACAGCATTGTATAAGTATAATTTAGACATTGCTATTTGTGTAGCCTGCTCTTTCTCCCCAAAACGTTTTGCATTTTTCTCTGTTCTTAAAATAGTAGATTCGGCCATATATATTTCTATTAATATGTCTGAAGCAGCTAATAATAATTGCTGATGCTCCTCTAAATCTGGGCCATATTTTTTAATAGCACTTCCTGCAACCATTAAAAAGACCTTCTTTAGTTTGGCTATCATATCTTTTTCTTCAGCAAATAATTCTGAATAATCGGGAGTGTCAAAAGAAGGAATACCTAAAAGTTCTTCTCCAACTGCAGTAGCTGGCCCTAACAAGTCAAGATGACCTTTCATTGCCTTTTTTATTAGCATTCCAACCGCGAGCATACGGTTTATTTCATTTGTTCCTTCATAGATACGGGATATACGAGCATCTCTCCAAGCAGATTCCATTGGAGTGTCTGCTGAGAATCCCATGCCTCCAAAAATTTGAATTCCTTCGTCTGTAGTACTCTGTACATCTTCGGAAACAGCAACTTTTAGAATAGAACATTCAATAGCGTATTCTTCTACACCTTTTAGTTCTGCTTCTTGGTGTGTGTTTCCTCCGGCTTCACGAAGTGCAATACGATCTTCGATGTTTTTTGCGGCACGGTAAGAGGCCGATTCATCTGCATAACAATCTGTTGCCATATTGGCTATTTTGGCTTTTATAGCACCAAAATTTATAATTGCTGTTTTAAACTGTTTACGCTCGTTTGCGTATTTAGTTGCTTCTGTAATTACACGACGTTGGGCATCTAAACAGGCTGCTGCCAGTTTTATACGACCAATATTTAGTGCATTCATGGCGATTTTAAAACCATTTCCACGCTCCGATAACATATTCTCTACAGGAACTTTAGTTTCTGTGAAGAATACCTGTCGCGTAGAGGAGGAGTGTATTCCTAATTTCTTTTCTTCTTCTCCTAATTCTATTCCGTTTGTAGGGTCATTTTCTACAATAAATCCGGTTATATTTTTATCGTCTTCTATTCTAGCAAAAACAATAAAAATATTACAAAAACCTGCATTGGATATCCACATTTTCTGACCAGAAATATTGTAATGTTTTCCATCATCAGACAAAACAGCTTTTGTTTTTCCTGAATTTGCATCTGATCCTGCAGTAGGTTCTGTTAGACAATAGGCCCCCATCCACTCTCCAGAAGCTAAATTTGGAACATACTTTTCTCTTTGCGCTTTTGTTCCGTATAGAGTAATTGGCATAGTACCAATTCCTGTATGTGCTCCAAAAGCTGTGCTAAAAGATCCCGTAGCTCCAGAAATATAATCGCATACCAACATCGTAGAAACAAAACCCATTCCTAAGCCACCATAATTTTCAGGAACAGAGATACCCAATAGACCTAGTTCTCCTGCTTTTTTCATACACTCTTCTGTAAAAGCATAATCTTTTTTCTCAAAGCGTTCCCAATGAGCCCAAACTTCGCGATCTATGAATTCTTTGGTGCTATCGCGCATCATTTTTTGCTCTTCTGATAAATCTTCAAGAGTAAAAATGTCCTCACATTTGGTTTCTTTTACAAGGAATTGACCTCCTCTTAGTAAGTTGTCGTCTGTTGTATCCATTTGTTAATTTTAGAGAATAGAAAAAAGAGAATTAGATTAAGCGTTCAAATTGTTTTCAAAACTCATAGTCGTTCTTTGAAATTCTACTATTTTTTCTTCTAATGGGGTTAAATTTATATCGTTACTATATTTTCTATGTTTAGCAATTGAGTACATAGTTTAAAAGAGGAATTCTAAATTTTATTTCAAAAATTCAAAAACCCCTGCAGCACCTTGTCCTGTACCAACGCACATAGTTACCATTCCGTATTTTCCTTGCATGTTTCTTTTCCGCATTTCATCGAAAAGTTGCACGGAAAGCTTTGCTCCTGTACATCCTAATGGGTGGCCTAAGGCTATTGCCCCTCCATTTACATTTACAATTTCTTGGTTTAAGTTAAGCTCTCGCATTACGGCCAAAGATTGCGATGCAAATGCTTCGTTTAATTCTATTAATTCAATATCATTTTGTTTTAATCCGGCTTGTTTTAATACTTTCGGTATTGCTTTTACTGGACCTATTCCCATGATACGTGGCTCTACTCCTGCAGCCGCATAGTTTACCATACGTGCAATTGGTTCTAGGTTTAGTTCTTTTACCATTTCTTCGCTCATAATAAGTACAAATGCGGCTCCATCACTCATTTGTGACGAGTTTCCTGCAGTTACACTTCCGCCAGCAGCAAATACAGCACGTAGGTTTTTTAATGCAGCAATACTTGTTCCTGCACGTGGCCCTTCATCTTTTGTTACTGTGTACGATTTTGTGGCTTTTTTACCTTTAGCATCTACATAAACTTGCTCTACATTTATAGGAACAATCTGATCTTGAAAACGATCTTCCGCCTGTGCTTTTAAAGCTTTCATATGGGAGTTGTATGCAAATTCATCCTGATCTTCACGAGATACATTAAATTGATTGGCAACGGCTTCAGCTGTATTTCCCATTCCCCAGTAATAATCTTCATGTCCAGATTTTACTAAATCATAATTCAATTCTGTTTTATAACCAGTCATGGGAACAGAACTCATGCTTTCTGCTCCACCAGCAATAATGCAATCTGCCATGCCTGCTTGTATTTTTGCAGTAGCAATACCTATAGTTTCTACTCCCGAAGAGCAAAATCTATTTACAGTTACTCCAGGAACATCTACAATGTCTAATCCCATTAAAGAGATTAAACGTGCCATATTTAATCCTTGTGAACCTTCGGGCATTGCGTTACCTACAATAACATCGTCGATACGTTTTTTGTCCAATTGGGGCACTTCTTTCATCATATAAGAGATGGTTTCTGCTGCCAATTCATCGGTTCTTTTAAAACGGAACACACCTTTTGGAGCTTTGCCAACTGCGGTTCTGTATGCCTTAACTATATATGCTGTTTTCATATACTATGAGTATTGAGATTTTAGTATTATGTATTGAGATACCCGCATTGAAACTTATAATTTATTTTGAAATGAATAGTTCATTTTTTGTATTTCAATACACATATCAATAATTGGTTGTACTTTTTCTTTATTTATTAAATTTAATTCTATCAATAATATTAATTGAGTTTGAAGTTCGTAACAGGAACCATTTGCAACACTCAAAAAATATTTAAACTCCTTAATTTGAATTTCTATCTGCTCCTTCTGCTATATTTGAAGGAATTGAAACGGCACTTCTTTTTATTTGAGAATTTAAAACATATTTTTCATCAGTGGGTAATTCTGCTACCAATTGATAAACCAACTTGACTAGAGCAATTGATTTTTTCCAGACGATTAATTTTTCTATTTGGTGTATTTGTCTAAATACTCAATACTTAATTCTCAATACTATTAATTTTAATTCCTAAGCGGTTTCCCAGTCTTTAACATATGTTGAATTCGCTCTAAAGTTTTTCTTTCTGTACAAAGGGATAGGAATGCTTCTCGTTCTAAGTCTAACAAATATTGTTCACTTACCATTGTTGGTTCTGATAGGTTTCCTCCGGCCATTACATAAGCCAATTTATTTGCAATTTTATGATCATGTTCACTTATATATTTACTTGCTTCCATTGCATCTGTACCAACAAGGAACATTCCCAAAGCTTGTTTTCCTAATACTTTTACATCTTTTCTAAGTATTGGCTGTGTGTAGCCAGCTTCTGCCATTATTTTGGCGTGTGCTTTTGCCGTTGCTATTTGTCTGTCTTTATTTACAACAACAATATCTTTTCCTTTTTGCAATACGCCCATATCAAATGCTTCATAAGCCGATGTAGCAACTTTTGCCATCCCAATTGTTAGGAAGTATTCTTGAAGAACATTTAATTCTACATCGTTCTTTTTAAAAGTATCCGATGCTCGTAACGCCATTTCTTTAGAACCACCACCACCAGGAATTACACCAATTCCAAACTCTACTAGTCCGATATAAGTTTCTGCAGCTGCAACAACTTTATCTGCATGAAGCGATAATTCACAGCCACCACCCAAGCACATTCCATGCGGTGCGGAGATTGTAGGAATAGAAGAATATCGCATACGCATCATAGTATCCTGAAACATTTTGACAGCCATACTCAATTCGTCATACTCTTGTTCTACAGCCATCATAAATATCATACCAATATTTGCTCCAACAGAGAAATTGGCTGCCTGGTTTCCAATAACTAATCCTTGGAAATCTTTTTCGGCAAGATCTATAGCTTTGTTTAATCCGGCTAAAACATCACCGCCAATAGTATTCATTTTGGATTGGAATTCTATATTTAAGATTCCATCTCCTAAATCTTCAATAACACAACCAGAATTTTTAAATACTTCGCTCGATTTTCTAATATTGTCTAGAATGATAAAAGCATCTTGTCCAGGGATTTTCTGTTGCGATTTATTTGGAATAGCATAGGCGTAAGTAGCACCATCTTTTATACTATAGAATGAAGTGCTACCCGAAGCTAACATTTCTTTTACCCATGCAGCTGGAGTTTTACCTTCAGCCTTCATTATTTCAATTCCTTTTTCAACGCCAATTGCATCCCAAATTTGGAAAGGACCATGTTCCCAACCGAAGCCTGCTTTCATAGCATCATCTATCTTATAGATTTCCTCTGTAATTTCAGGAATTCGGTTAGAAACATATTGAAACATAGAAGCAAAACTCTTTCTATAGAATTCTCCTGCTTTGTCTTTTCCTCCTACTAAAACTTTAAAGCGATCTACCACTTTGTCAATTGTTTTAGTAAGTTCCAATGTAGCAAAATTTGCTCGCTTTTTTGATCTGTATTCGTGTGTGTTAAGATCTAAGGTTAAAATTTCTTTTTTTCCTTCTACTGTAACTGTTTTTTTATAAAACCCTTGTTTTGATTTACTTCCCAACCATTTGTTTTCCATCATGGTGTTTACAAAATCAGGAACTTTAAATAGCTCGTGGGATTCATCATCTGGGCAATTGTCATATATGCCGTTGGCAACATGTACCAAAGTATCTAAACCAACAACATCGACAGTTCTAAAGGTGGCCGATTTAGGTCTTCCTATTACTGGTCCTGTTAATTTGTCTATCTCTTCAACGGTTAAATCCATTTCTTTTACCAAATGAAATAAACTTTGAATACCGAAAATTCCAATTCTATTTCCTATGAAAGCTGGAGTATCTTTTGCTACTACCGATGTTTTTCCTAAAAATTGTTCTCCGTAACCGTTTAAAAAGCTAAGTACTTCTGTAGATGTTTTAGGTCCAGGGATTATTTCGAAAAGTTTTAAATACCTGGCTGGATTAAAAAAGTGTGTTCCACAAAAATGCTTTTGGAAATCATCACTTCTTCCTTCACTCATAAATTTAATAGGAATACCAGAAGTATTAGAGGTTATAAGTGTTCCTGCTGTTCTATGTTTTTCAATACTTTCAAAAACCTTTTGTTTTATATCTAAACGTTCAACAACAACTTCGATAATCCAATCTACCTTAGCAATTTCAGCAATATCATCTTCTAAGTTTCCTGTTGTAATTCTACTCGAAAATTTCTGGGAGTAAATAGGGGAGGGCTTCGATTTTAATGCTGCTTTTAGAGAATCGTTTACCAATCTATTACGAACAATCATATCTTTTAAGCTAAAACCTTTTGCTTTTTCTTTATCATTAAGTTCTCTAGGTACAATATCTAATAATAAAACTTCGACACCAATATTTGCAAAATGGCAGGCAATACCACTTCCCATAATACCAGAACCAATTACGGCTACTTTTTTAATATGCTTATTCATTAATTAGGTTTTATTCCCGCTAAGGCATTATTCACTAGTTGTTTCTTTTATATAAACCTTCTTTTCGAAAATTAATTTATTTATAGTTTCTGTCACTTCAAAAAAGTGAGCAAGTTTTTCCTTTGAGATGTTTTGTGCTATTACTTCATTAAAACGCATTACAACACCTTTGGATACTTCTCTTTTTTCTAAGCCAAAATCTGTAAGGTGAATTAAAACACCTCTACCATCTTTGGGATTAGGTTTTCTTTGTATTAAACCTTTTTCTTCCATACTTTTTAATATGCGCGAAAGACTGGTTGCTTCCATTCCCATTTTTGGACCAAGTGCAGTTGATGGCGTACCAATTTTTGGATCTATACTTAACAAAGAGAAACCAATTGCCATTGTGGTTTCAAAATTTTTAGCCTCTTCATTGTACATTCTTGCTACGGCCTGCCAAGTTGCTCGTAGCGCATAATCTATTGTCGTCTCTTTCATTTGTCTAAATCAAGGATTCCCAAATATAGCTAAATTTATTATGCATGCATAATAAATTTAGCTATATTTACTCTAACGTAATCAATTACTGTATGTTGTGCTAGCTGTATAGTTATTTGGTATTCTATGGGATATTGATTAAGAAGTATACACTAGAGATAAGCTACTTGTTCACTTTTTCGAATAACTCTTTGATTAAATATATATGGATAATTTTCCAAATCTAATTTATTTCGCCATTCCTGTTTTTGTTATTTCTATGCTGGTAGAGCTTATTTATACTACCAGACAGAATATGAAATCTTATGAAGCCAAAGATGCTATTACTTCTATAGGTATGGGTTTGGGCAATGTTGTATTGGGCATTGTTTCTAATATTATGGTTGTTGGAATTTTGTTCTTTTTGTATAACAATTTTAGATTGTTCACGATTCCCGCAACTTGGTGGGGTTTTGTTATTCTCTTTTTTGTGGATGATTTTTGCTATTATTGGTTTCATCGTATTTCTCATAAATGTCGTTTTTTTTGGGCTTCTCATGTAGTACATCACTCGTCTCAACATTATAATTTAAGCACTGCATTACGACAAACTTGGTCTGGAAATTTTTTCTCTTTTGTTTTTTGGATGGGACTCCCATTGTTAGGAATGTCCCCTGCTATGATAATGCTCCAGATGTCTGTGAGTTTAATTTACCAATTTTTTATTCATACAGAGGTGATAAAAAAAACACCTAAATGGTTTGAGGCTGTTATGAATACGCCTTCTCACCATAGAGTACATCATGGAAGTAACCCTTTGTATTTAGACAGGAATCATGCAGGAATATTAATTATTTGGGATAGAATGTTCGGGACATTTCAACCAGAACTGGAAGAGGAAAAAGTAATATATGGCCTTACAGAAAACATTAAAACACATAATCTTCTTAAAGTAGCTTTTCATGAATGGATAGCCCTGTTTAAAGATGTTTTTGTAGAAAGAAAACCTTTGATAAGTCGCTTAAAATATTTTTTTAAACCCCCTGGGTGGCGACATGATGGTACTGGTATAGTGTCTGACGATTTAAGACAGAAATGGATTTCTGAAAAAGAGAATACGAGTTCTGGGGAGTAGCGTATAAGTTTTATGCGACAAGAGACAAGAGATAGGAAATAAAAAAACAAGAAACGAGAGATAATAATCTTGGTTCTTGTTTTTTAACATTTCGTGCTATGTATTAGATTAACAACCTCTTTTAATGTTCGTAAATATCATTATAAAGAGCAATGTATTTCTCCTTAATTATTTTACGTTTTAGTTTCATAGTAGGGGTAAGGTGACTGTTTTCTATACTCCAAACATCAGGGGATAAGCGGAATTGTTTTACTTTTTCCCATTTTGAAAAATCATCATTGGCGGCGTCTACTTCTTCCTGAATACGAGCTATTACAATTTTACTCGCTATTATTTCTTCATTATTTTTAAATTCAAGATTATGACGTTTTGCCCAGTTTTTTACGAATTCAAATTCGAGTTGAATAATTGCTGCAGGCATTTTTTCTCCTTCACCAACAACCATTATTTGTTCTATAAAACGCGACTGTTTAAAGCGATTCTCTAGTAACTGTGGCGCAACATACTTTCCTCCAGAGGTTTTAAACATTTCTTTTTTACGGTCCGTAATTTTTAAAAAGCCATCGCTATCTACAATCCCTATATCTCCTGTATGAAAATAACCATCTTTTAGTACTTCCGCAGTTTTTTCAGGGTCGTTATAATAACCCATCATTACTTGTGGACCTTTAACTAATATTTCTCCATCTTCAGCAATTTTTACTTCGGTACGATCTAAAAGGTGTCCTACTGTTCCAATTCTAAATCCGCCTTTTCGCATATCATTTACAGAAACTACAGGAGAGGTTTCTGTTAGTCCGTAACCTTCCATAACTCCCATTTCAGCGGCATTAAAAATACGTGCTAATCTTGGTTGTAATGCTGCACTTCCAGATGCTATTAGAGATAGATTCCCTCCTAAACCTGCTTTCCATTTGCTAAAGATTAGTTTTCTTGCTAAGGCCAATTTCTTCTCGTACCACCATCCGTTTTGCCCATATGGCTCGTATTGTAACCCTACTTCAACCGCCCAAAAGAATAGTTTTTTCTTTATGCCAGGTAAATCGGCTCCCTTTGCTATTATTTTATCATATACTTTTTCTAGTACACGAGGAACTGCTGTCATTACAAGCGGAGCAACTTCTTTAATATTATCGCCTATTTTTTCCATAGATTCAGCATAATGAACCGTAACGCCTCTATATTGATATAGGTAAATTATCATACGTTCGTATACGTGGCATACGGGTAGGAAGCTTAAGGCATCTGTGTTTCCATCTACGATGGGAAAACGTTTGGAACTTTCTAAAGCATTACTCACTAAATTACTGTGAGAAAGCATAACTCCTTTTGGTTTTCCTGTTGTTCCGGATGTGTATATTAAGGTTGCAAGGTCTTCTGGTTTTACCGTATCTTTTAATTTTTCTATTTCTTCTTGGTTTGAAGTGTCTGCACCTAATTCCAGAATCTCATTCCAATTTTTACAATCGGATAAAGAATCGAAAGAATACACTTCTTTTAAATTAGGAATATTGGCTTTAACGGATTGTAATTTTTCATAAACTTCAGAACACGAAACAAAACAATATATAGCACCAGAATGGTTTAATACATATTCGTAGTCAGATTCAGAAATTGTTGGATATATAGGTACATTTTGTGCCCCTAATTGCAATATGCCAATATCCATAATATTCCATTCTGTTCTATTGTTCATGGAAATCACAGCAATCTTATCGTTTGGTTTTACTCCTAAACGTAATAATGCACGACTTATATTATTCGCCTTGTCTATATATTCTTGTGTAGATGTCGCCACCCATTCCCCATTGTACTTTGTTACAAGGGATTTTTCTAGGTTAAATTTCTCTAATTGGTAATAAGGAAAATCGAAAAGGCGGCTTATCTCTTGCATACTAAGTTTCTATTTGGTAACTGCAAAATAAGCAAAGTGATTGAGATTCGCAAAAAAGTATATGGTGAGTGGAAACTAAAACAATTTTAATTGTAGTTTCTTTTAAACCCACAGGCTATCGTCCTTCGATTAAATATAATTTAGTTACCATCAATACTAGTATTCCAGTTTTTAAAAATGGCTTTTAAAATGTTTAATGTGTCTGGATATTGCTTAGCCAAGTTTGTAGTTTCTCCAGGGTCTTTCTCTAGATTATACAAAAAATCACCGTATTCCATTTCTACCATTTCATAATCAGAATTGGCTTTTGCCTTATTGCTGGCAGTTCTCAATTTCCATTTTCCTTTTCTTAAAGCTGTTTGTGCTTTGTTATTCCAAGCCAAATAATCGTGTTCCTGTGCATTGTTAGTGCCTGTTAAGAGTTCAGAAATGTCCATACCATCTATATTGCTAGGAATAGCAATACCTGTTTCTTTACATAAGGTAGGAAGTATATCCATAGCGCTTACAAGATTATGAGAAAGTGTTTTTTGCTGATATTTGGTAGGGTAAGAAATAATTAGTGGTACCCTTATTCCGCCTTCATACAAGGTGTATTTTGACCCTCTTAAAGGAGTGTTATTTGCGTAAATAGGAGTAGAGCCACCATTATCACTAATTAATATAATGATTGTATTTTCTAATAGATTATTATCCTTTAAGGATTGGGTGATACTGCCAATTTCTTTGTCTAAAAAATGAAGCTGACCTAAGTATTGTGCTCGTCCTTCAGGATTATTCGGGGAACGTCCTTGTTTGTACCAATCGTAATAGTCTTCTTTTGATGGATCCCAATCATGGTACCCTTTGAGTTCTTTTTTTTCTAGATATTCTTTTGGCAACTGATGCGTAAAATTATGAACAGCATTAAAGGATAACTGTAAAAAGAAGGGGTTTAATTTATTTTTAGTAATAAACTGGCGTGCTTTTAAACCAAAAAGCTCGGTTGAAAACCCAATTGTGTCAACCTTGTTTTTGTTCTCCCATAATGCTTGCTGCCTTAAACTTTGCCCTTTTTTCTTGTATTCCCTTTTAACATCTAAAAAGGAAGATTCTATGGAGTCCGAATGGTTTAAATAATGTTTTCTGGCAGACGTATGGCCATAAAAATAATCGAAGCCATGATTTAAAGGAAAACTCCTATTGTCAAGTTTATAATCGTTAGAACCGTAATGCACTTTACCAACATAACCAGTTGCATATTCTTTTTGCTTTAGAAGCTCAGGAATAGTTTTATAAGTAGCATCGTGTATTCCTGGACCTCCATACCAATGTGTTCCCCAACGTTGTTGCTGACTCCCTGTAATTAATCCTGCTCTTGAGGGACTGCAAATAGATGAGGTGGCGTAGGCATTGGTAAAACGAGTTCCTTTTTTAGCTATAGCATCTATATTTGGGGTTTGTACATCATCTGTAAGTCCTGTAATACTCATATCGGCATAGCCCAAATCGTCTATAACAATTAAAACAATGTTTGGTGTTTGTTCTACTGAAGTAGTATTCTTCTTGTTAGAATTACAAGAGGATAGAGATAAAAGTAGAATAAGTATTAAAAATGTATATTTCATGTTTTAGATGTAAATGTATGTTTTGTACGAATGGGGAAAATAATCAATTATTAGTTTTTATATTTATAGCACCAACCAGTTCGTTTTTTTTATATAATTTTCAGACGCATTATTTAAAGAATTTGGAGTCTGTTGCTAAAGTAAAAACAGAATAGAAATTGTATACAGGTTATTATTTTGTTTGTTAATAATCTAATCCTTTTTCACTTTTTTTACAAGATTCGATCCACTCAAAAAGTTCTCCCTTTAGCTTATTTACTAATTCAGGATGCTCCTTTATAATATTGTTTTGTTCCGTTGGATCTTTTTCGATATTGAATAATTCAAAAGCAGTATTTGCCTTATTTTGAATTAATTTGTGCGTATCTGTTACCCATGACATTCTGTTTGGGTATTGAAACCCGATAGGACTGTTTCTTTGTGTCTGTTTTCCTTTGATTATGTTGTCTAAATTAATTCCATCTAGAAGAATATTCGGCAGCTTTTTTATGTTAAGCATTGCTGTAATTGTTGGTAAGTAATCACTGGTAACAGCAGCTACATTTGTCACCTTTTTAGGTGAAATTTTATTAGGCCAAACACAGAAAGCAGGAACCCTAAGTCCTCCTTCGTACAAATCTCTTTTTTTTCCTCTATAAATTCCAGCTGATGCAGGTGTTCTTACTTCAGGGCCATTGTCTGAAGAAAACCATATCATCGTATTATCAGCTATTCCTTGTTCCTTCAAGAACTGCTGTATTCTTCCAATTTGTGTATCCATTGCAGTTATGCTACCAAAGTAGAGTTGTTCTTGATGATTGTAATCCTTGTATAAATTTCTATTTTTCTTATCTGTTACTACAGGTAAATGTGGTGTATGTATCCACAGGACTGTAAAAAAAGGAGCTTGTTTTGTAATTGCCTTTTGCATAAAAGGAATAGCCTTGTCTATAATTAATTTAGTGTTTTCACCTTTCACTTCTGATGAAGGAGCTTTTTGTTCCTTTCCTGTCCAATAGGAGGTTCCGTAAGGTTTTGAATTTTGTTTGTTTTCTATTGCAGACCATCCATATCGCCAGCTTTCTCCTTTTGCTTCATCAAAAGATTCTGGATAGATTAGTGGATTATGAGTTGGAATTTTGGATTCTGTCACAAAATATTCATCAAAACCATGCATGTCTGGAGTAGAATAGTGATCTGTTTTCCCAGGAATGCCTCTGTTTGCATCTTTTTCTTTGGTGGTTAGTGTTCCTAAATGCCATTTTCCAAACATTCCGGTTTTATATCCTTCTTTTTTTAAAATTTCTGAAAGGGTAATTTCTTCCGTTTTAAGATGGCCAACATTAGCGGTATATATTCCTTGTCTAAAAGGGTTTCGTCCAGTTAAGCAACTTGCTCTGGTAGGAGAACACACTGGTGCAGCAGCGTAAAATCTATTAAAAACAATTCCTTTAGATGCTAATTGATCTAAGTGAGGGGTTTTTATAATTTTATTTCCGTTAAACCCAACATCTCCCCATCCTAAATCATCTGCCATGATAAGAATAATATTTGGCCTATTGGAATCCTCTTTTGTATGTTGTGCGTTCGAAAAGTTTCCAATAAAAAAGCAGCATAAAGTAAACAACCTCGGGGCAATCCCAGAAGTATTAACAAGGAACAAGGCCTTAATATGAGACACAAGGGTTGGGGTATTAAACCCACTGGCGGGAATAAACCAATGCCTATATGTTTTTTTTACGGTAGATGTTTGATATATTAAATTTGATAAGAAATTCATCATTTTTTTGTCTTTTTTTACTTCAATCTAATTTTGAACTGTATTTAAACTGGGTGATATTAATTCCAGTAATTTTTAAGTATACCTTTCATAGTGTCCGATTTTAAATCGGTATCTCCATAGATCTCTCGCTGCTTTTGCAATTCAATTTTCATCTCTTTAATGACCTCAGAATATGCAGTATCATTATAAGCATTATAATTTTCATTCGGATCTTTATCTAAGTCATAGAACTCCCAAGCAGGTTCTGTAATTTCTTTAGAAGAACCTGTCATATCTAAGGAATGCCCATAGAAGAATGCCAATTTATAACGTTCGTTTCTAATACCAAAATGCCCTGGTCTTACAGGGTAATGTTGCCAATATCTATAATAAGCTGTTGTTCTCCAGTCTTTCGGTGTTTGTCCTTTTAAATTTTGTCTAAAGCTTTTTCCTTGCATAGAATCAGGAAGTTCGATACCAGCATAATCTGCAAACAGTGCTGGAAAATCGATGTTTAAAATTATATCATCAATACGTTTTCCCGCTGCAATTTCTTTGGGATATCGAATTACAAAAGGCATTCGTAAGGATTCATCATAAATTAATCGTTTGTCAAAAAAACCATGTTCTCCTAAGAAATACCCTTGGTCTGCTGTATATATCACAATAGTGTTTTCTGCCAAGCCTGTTTCTTCTAAATAATCTAATATCCGTCCAATATTATCATCAATGGCGGCTCCTGATCGCATAAAGTCTTTTACAAATTTCTGGTAGGTTTGTTTACGGGCTGTTATACTATCCATATCCTTGGTATAAAACGGAAGCCCAGGATATTTACACCACCATTTATCGGGGTCTTTCGAGGCTTGTTCGTATCGCGAACTTAATTTGTCTAATTGTTGCCCAATAAAACTTCTTCCGGTAGTTTTAGACGAAAAATCGAATAGAGATTCTGGTTCTGGAATGTCTATATTCTTATACAATTCATTGAATCGTTCTGGATAATCAAATGGTTCATGAGTGGCCTTAAAATGAGTCATTAACATAAAAGGTTTTAGCGTATCTCTTTTTTTTAGCCATTGTAAAGATAAATCTGTAATTACGTCAGTAGAAAACCCCTTGTGTATGTCCCACTGTTCAGAATCTTTATGAAAGTTTTCGGCAGTCCTTAAAATAGGATCCCAATACCTTCCTTGGTCATGCAATATATTGTAATAGTCAAAACCAGTAGGTTCTTTTTTTAGATGCCACTTTCCTATAATAGCGGTTTCATAACCATTTTCTTTTAAGACTTTGGCAATGTTTAAACTGTCTGGTTCAAGAGCGTCATTTAATGTGTATACACCATTTTTATTACTGTATTGACCAGTAAGAATTGCAGCTCTACTGGGAACGCAAATAGAATTGGTACAAAAGGCATTATTTAATGTGATGCCTTCATTGGCTAATCTTGTTATATTTTTATTTTGGACATGATCTTTTAAAACTCCTCCATAAATACCCCATGCTTGTGAGGTATGATCATCGGACATTATAAATAGAATGTTTGGTTTGGTATCTTCTTGTTTCTTTTTTGCAGATGAACAGCTAAGAATGAAAATAGCACAAAAAATATAAAGGCTGGTTTTAAAAGAAATTGTTGACATATGTATGTTTCCTTAATTAGATTATTGATATTCAGGATTTAATTGTGATGGTATTGGAGCATTTGTTGCGGTTCTCCATGAGTTCAATATCCTAAGTAGTTTTGCTGTTTTTTTAGACAGTTTTAAGGCAAGGTTGTTTTTTTCGGACAAATCAGATTTTAAATTGTACAATTCTACTGCGCCGTCTTCAAAATACTGATGCAATTTCCATTTTCCATAACGCATAGTAGAGCCTGGACGTGTCCTAAAATAAGAATCTCTTCCATTTGGCTCGTCATAATTTTTTACTGTTTGAAGGTAGATTGGGAAATGCCAAAACAAGGGACGTTTTTTTAATTTCCCTTTATTAAGTAATAGAGGTAATAAGCTTTGTCCATCTAAAATCTGATTTTCTGTAATAGCTAGGTTCACTATGTCTAAAAAAGAAGGGTAAAAATCAATATTATTTACAGGAAAATTAGAAACAGTTTTGGGTTTAACTTTTCCATCCCATCTTATTATTAAAGGCACCCGAGTACCACCTTCATAGTAAGAACCTTTACCATATTTTAGAGGATATTGCTTAGAAACATTTTGTAATCCTCCATTATCTGAAGTAAATACAATTATAGTATTGTTAGTCAATTGTAACAGCTCTAAAGCGCTTATTAATCTACCAACATTCGTGTCCATAGACTCAACCATGGCAGCATAAGTTGCACTTTTATGATATGGTGATGCGGGCTTGTTTTTGTATTTATTCACTAACGCTTTTTTTCCTTGGAGTGGGGTGTGTACTGTATAGTAGGTCATGTACAAGAAAAAAGGATTGTCTTTATTTTTGTTTAAAAATGAAATAGCTTCATCTGTTAATCGATCCGTTAAATATTCTCCTTTTAAACCATCTTTTATTTTTTTATTGTGGTATGGACTAAAGTAAGACTTTGGATGTCCAACATGTGTTCCTCCAATGTTGATATCAAATCCTTGCGTTTTTGGATCCTCACCAACATGCCATTTCCCCATGGAAGCGGTAGTGTAATTTTTCTTCTTTAAAGCCTCGGCAATGGTAACAATACTATCATGCAAGGTAATAGTGTTTGGTGTAGGAATCAGTTTCCGATGTTTTGAATTTCCCCTTTCAGAACTATTTACCGTATATATGCCATGTCGCGGACTATATTGTCCAGAGAGGAAGCCTGCTCTACTGGGAGCGCAATTTGCTGCAGATGCATAGGCATCTGTGAATTTCATTCCCTGAGAAGCTAAACGATCAATATTCGGAGTTTCATAAAATGTGCTTCCGAAACAGCTTAAATCTGTCCACCCTAAGTCATCAATATTTATATAAACAATATTTGTTTTTTTCTGGGAGGTACTTGTCGTTGTAATACAGACGACCAGAAAAATAAAAAGGTATAAACGATTCACGTTTTTCTTATTTAATAATTATTTCGTCAATAAAAAACCATGCAGGTTGCCCTGCTCCTGGGTGCCATTTAGGACAATTACCAATACTATTAATACGTATTTTGACATATCTACTATTCGTATGAACTTCTGTACTTACAACATCGGTATAGTTTCCGTTATTTTTATTATTTGATTTGACTTTAACTTTTATTGGTTCTGAAAAAGTTTTTCCATCCTTAGAAAAGGAAACTTCAAATTTCTTTGGATTGAATATCCAATTACCTGGAGAATAAAGATATTCTAGACCAATTTTATGCAACGCTTTTGTTTCGTGAAGATCAATCACAAACTCAAGAGCATTTCCTTCTTGACCAATCCATTGCCCAGAGCTATAATCTTTATATCCTCGTTTTCCATCCAATAGAACACTAATGTTTTGATATTTTGCATGTAGATTTTTAGTAGCTTTAATAGAAGCATTATTTGCTAAATGAGAAATTCGCTCAATTTTTTTTGGGATCTCTTTTTCTGAACCATGTTCCCATGAAACAAATTCTGAAACAAGAGATTTTACAATTTCTGGATATTCATTTGCTAAATTGACCATTTCTGAAACATCTGCGCTTAAATCGGAAAGGAATAAAGCATCTTTCTCAGAATCTAGAATGCCTTTGTGCGAAGTGTCCTTAGGATAGCCTATAAGTTTCCATTTTCCTTTTCGTACTGCCCATTGGTTACCATATTTCCAGAAGGCACTTGTTCTTGGGGAGCTGGTATTAGGATTTTGTATCATTTTTGACATATCAATGCCGTCAATTTTAACGGGTAATGACTCTAACTTACAAAGTTTAGCTAAAGTTGGCATCCAATCAATATTCACTAAAAAGTTTGGATTTACAATATTTTCAGGAAGATTGTTTTTCCAACTAATGATTGTTGGGAGCCTAATACCACCTTCAAAAAGACTGCTTTTTGCACCACGATAAGGACCAGAATCTCCGCCGCCGTTAAAAGCACGGACTTCCGTAGAATAACCATTATCTGACTGGTATACAATGATAGTGTTTTCTCGAATACCTAATTCTTCTAATTTATCTATAAGGAATCCTATGCGTTCATCAATAGTTGAAATAAAAGCAGCATAATCTCCTCTTGGTTTTTTTACATCCTTATAATAGTCCCTCCATTTTTTTGTAGGTTGATATGGATAATGCGGCATGTTAATAGCGTAATACATAAAGAAAGATTCTTCTTTATGTGTCTCCACATAATTTATGGCTTTGTCTGATGCTAAATCTGGAAAATATTGACCTTCATAAAATACTTCTTTACCATTTTCATATAAATCATGAACGTTTGGTCCTTCCCAAAAAAAGTAATGAGAATAGTTATCTATACAACCGCGTAAATGACCAAAAGAATAATCGAATCCTTGCGCATTGGGGCTTGTTTCTTGACTCATACCCAAGTGCCATTTCCCTATATGAGCCGTACTGTACCCATTGTCTTTAAAAAGTTCTGCTAAAGTATATTGGGAGTTTGGCATTCCGTGTGAACCTGGTGTAGCTGAGGTGTTACCAGTTATACCAGCATTTTGCGGGTAGTTGCCAGTTAGTAATGCTGCTCGGGATGGAGCGCAAACAGGAGCTGCAACATAGGCTTGTGTAAAACGTGTTCCTTCTTTTGCAAGTTTATCTAGGTTGGGGGAGAAAATGTCCTTTGCGCCATAACTTCCAAGGTCAACAGCACCTTGGTCATCGGTATAGATAACGATAACGTTTGGTTTCTTTTTATGCTGGGCTAATGAATTTATTGGTAACAATAGCAAGCAAAAAAAAATAAAATGAAGGAAGGTAAATGAGTTTATCTTATTCACCTGAATATGGTTTAGGTAAAAATTGAGTCTCTCCTTCATTTTTTTGAACTTTACCCGGTGTACTTCTGCCATTTTGAATATAAGTGTTCATTAGTTTGGTAAGTTTATTAACTATATCTGGGTTAGCCACAGCAACATTATTTTTTTCTGCCACATCATTTTCAAGATTATATAATTGAAGTAATGGTAATTTGTTTTTTCTAGCTTCTTTTGGTAGCGGTTGTGACCACCCACCAGAGCCTGGCCCAAAAATTAATTTCCATTTATCTTGCCTAATAGAAAAGATGCCTTCTATAGAATGATGAACTGTGGCTTCTCTAATTGGAGAATTAACTTTTTTACCTAACAAAAGAGGTAATATATTGTAACTGTCCTCTCCCATATTATCAGAGATTGGTTCTTGTATAATGGTACTTACAGTAGCTATTAAATCTGTTAGACATACTGTTTCATCCGAATTGGTTCCTGCTTTAATTTGATTAGGCCATTTTGCAATAAAAGGAATTCGGTGGCCACCTTCAAAGATATCCGCTTTGTGACCCCTATAGCTATGGCTAGGATTATGACCTAAGGATAGTTGTTCTTCTAAATCGGCGGCTGGTGCAAAACCATTATCACTTGTAAAAATAATTAGGGTATTATCTTCTATACCATTCTTTTTTAATGCTTCTGTAATTTGACCAACAACATCATCTACCATCAATACAAAATCGCCATACTCACCTGCGGCACTTTTACCTTTAAACTTTGGTGAAGGTAAAATAGGTGTATGAGGTGCTGGTAACGGAAAATATAAGAAAAATGGTTGTTCTGTGTTTGCTTGTTCCTGAATATAACTTACCGCTTTGTTTGTTATATGCGGCAATACATCGTCATGTTTAAAATCATTTCCAATAGGGCCTTCTCTCCAAAACCCTTTTCCCGTAGTGCCATCAATAGAATCTATTTTAGTAGCGGTAATATGATGGTTTTTAATGTAGAAATAGGGAGGAATATCCAACGAGGCAGTAATACCATAGAATTCGTCAAAACCATTATCATTTGGTGTGCCATTGATTCGGTTTTTAAATGCAATTTCACCGTTTGCATCTGTTGGCCAGTCCAATCCTAAATGCCATTTTCCTATGCAGGCAGTATGGTAACCTTTTCTTTTTAATAGAGTTGCAACGGTTGCTCGACTAGCGTCAATTAATGGTTTGTCGTAGCTCCAGAGTACGCCGTTTTTCATCCAAGTTCGCCAAGCATATCTACCAGTAAGAATTCCATATCGGGTAGGGGTGCAAACAGCAGAATTACTATGTGCGTCTGAAAACGAAATCCCTTGTTTTGCTAAATTATCAATATTTGAAGTTTGTATTTTTGAATTTTGATTTAAATAGGAAACATCTCCGTAGCCCATATCATCTGCTAAAATATAAATGATGTTAGGTTGCGTTTTGTCTGTTGTACTAATTTTGGAATTTTTCTGCTTGCAGCCAAAACTAAATAAGAGAGAAAATGTAAATAGTAAGGTGATTGGTCTTCGCATTTTATTGATTTTACTTTTAATTAATTAGGTTTAGGAGCATCAGAAACACATCTAAATCCAGCATGTAAAAGCCCTGTGTCAGGACTAGATTTCATTCTTGAAGCTGTTCTATACCCCGAACAATAAACGTCATTACATAAAAAAGAACCACCTCTTTGAACACGGTTTGGGGTGTAGGGATCCATTGGATCATAACTTTTTTCTGGCCCTTTAGGGTTTATGGCAGTAGTGTTTTTAAATCTTTTGTAATAGTCGTAATCATACTTATCGTTACACCATTCCCAAACATTACCTGCCATATCGTATAAGCCGTATCCATTGGGAGCATATGATTTTACAGGAGCGGCATAGTAGTGTTGGTCTTTTTTTGTGTTTTGGTGTGGAAACTCACCCTCCCAGCTATTTGCTTTTGATTTGCCTTCATTAATTCCTTCATTACCCCATGGGTAAATGTTTTTTTCCAGACCACCTCTAGAGGCATATTCCCATTCCGCTTCTGTAGGTAATCGTTTTCCTGCCCAAGTAGCATAAGCTACGGCATCAAACCAACATATATGAACTACAGGATAATTATCTTTACCCTCTATGGTGCTTCCAGGGCCTTGAGGCTGTTTCCAATTGGCATTATTTTTCCATTCCCACCACTGACTGTAATCGTTCAAATTAACACGGTTAGGTGCAGGTTTAAACACAAGCGACCCCGCTGTTAATAGCGAATCATGTGGTTTTTGTGTTCCTGGAGGTAGTTGTTTTTTCATCTCTTCCCAATCTGGAACACGTTCGGCGTAGGTGATATAACCAGTAGCTTCAACAAATGCCCTAAATTCGGCATTGGTTACCTCGGTTTCATCCATCCAAAAACCATCTATTTGAACGTTGTGAGGAGGGTATTCGTCATTTCGGGCTTGCTCATTATTAGCTCCCATAGTAAAATTTCCTTTGGGAATAAACAGCATACCTTCGGTAGAAGGTTTTTTTTTTATAACTGATATCGCATCCTCATTTGTTGTTATGATATTACGTTTAGGAATGTTTGGCTTACAATCTATTGTAGATTCCTTGGATGTCGAATTATTTGAAACTTGCTTGGTTTCTGTTTTACAGGAATAGAAAGCAATACTAGTTAAAAAGAAGAAAATATATCGAATCATAAAATATAAGGAATTATAAGCGAGTAATTTAAAAATATATTAGATTTCAGATTGATTTTTTAGACCAGTGACAGTATGGAAACCCCTAATAACATTTGATTTTTATTCACTATTTTTTTTTGGTTGAAATTATTTATAAAAATGATAATTATTACTAAAATAAACTATTTTCGTCTGACAAGAGTCATAACAATTAAATTCTTAGTGAGTTAAATAACCCTTAAAATGAGCAAATGAAGTATCTTATATTTACAGGTTTGATGTTTTTCCAAATGCTAGTATTTTCCCAGCAAAAAAAAACAAATGTCTTGTTTATAATTGCGGATGATTTAACTGCTACTGCAGTATCATCCTACGAAAATAAGGCTTGTAATACGCCAAATATTGATAAACTGGCAAGCGAAGGAGTTAGATATACTAAAGCCTATACGCAATATCCCGTTTGTGGGCCATCTAGAGCCTCCTTATTATCGGGTTATTATCCAAATGCAACCACTACATATGGTTATGTTAGTGGCAGAAAAAACATAGGGCCAAATAGAAAGACATGGCCTCAATTATTTAAGGATAATGGTTATTATACCGCTAGGGTGAGTAAAATTTTCCACATGGGTGTTCCTATAGATATTGAAACAGGATCTAATGGTAAAGATGATAAAATGTCTTGGACGGAGCGTTTTAATAGTAAAGGACCAGAATGGGAGGCTGATGGGGAAGCTGAATTGGTACAGGGAAACCCTAATGGTGCTATAGAACGAAAGGGAGGTAACGTTATGACCATTGTTAAAGCAGATGGTGATGATTTAGTACATTCTGATGGTAGAACAGCAGAAAAGACAATAGAATTAATAAAAAAACATAAAAATGAGCCTTTCTTTTTGGCGGTTGGGTTTGTACGTCCTCATGTGCCTTTTGTGGCACCTAAATCTTATTTTGAATCGTACCCATATGAACAGGTTAAGATGCCGAAAAAAGTTAATGATGATTGGGATGATATTCCAAAACGGGGAATAAATTATGTCACCAGTATTAATGGAGAAATGTCTGCGGAACAGGAAAAAAAGGCAGTGGCGGCATACTATGCATCTGTGACTTATATGGATGCACAAGTTGGTAAAGTTCTAAATGCTTTAAAAGAAGAGGGTTTAGAAGATAATACCATAGTCATTTTTACTTCTGATCATGGCTTTCACCTTGGAGAACACAGTTTTTGGATGAAAGTGAGCTTGCATGAAGAATCTGTTCGAGTTCCTATGATTATTAAAGCCCCTGGTAAAAGTCCAAAAGTTTGTAATTCTTTTGTAGAACTGCTCGATTTGTACCCTACTATCTCAGATTTGGCAGGTTTACCGTACTCTAAAAATCTACAAGGGGAAAGTCTGGTGAAGACATTGGATAATGCAAAACATGAGGTTCGTAGTATGGCATTTTCGGTGAGTCAAGGAGGTAAATCTTTTTTATTACGGAATGATAAATGGGCCTACATTCAATATGATGAAGATGCAGGAGCGGGCATGGAATTGTTTGATATGGAAAAAGATCCAAAGCAATTTACCAATTTGGCAAAGGAAAAGTGTTATTCAGAGGTCGTAATATTTTTTCAAAAACAACTGAAAATAAAGCTAGAGGAGATTAGAACCAACGATTTGGAAATAAAATATAATTAACAATAAAGAGACTATGAAGCTAAAAATTTATTCGATTTGTCTTGTGTTATTAAGTTTAACTTTAATAAACTGCAATAAAGAGGAGGAGTCTAAAAAGCCTAATATTATCTATATATTGGCAGATGACTTAGGTTATGGGGAGTTGGGTGTGTATGGACAAGAGAAAATACAAACTCCGAATATTGATGCATTAGCTTCGACAGGAATGTTATTCACACAGCATTATTCTGGAGCTCCTGTTTGTGCTCCTTCTAGATATATGTTGTTAACAGGAAAACACCCGGGACACGCTAGGATAAGGGGAAATGATGAATGGGCAGAAAGAGGCGAAGTCTGGAATTATGAAAAAACAGTAAATGACCCTAATTTAGAAGGACAAAGACCAATATTGAATTCTACGATGACCATTGGTAAAGTACTTCAAAACGTAGGATATAAAACGGCAATAGTTGGTAAATGGGGGCTAGGCGCACCAAACACAGAAGGTATCCCAACAAAAAGCGGATTCGATTTTTTCTATGGCTATAATTGCCAGCGACAGGCACATCAGCTGTATCCAAAACACTTATGGAAAAATGAAGATAAGGTATGGTTAGATAACGATTTGATTGCTCCAACGGTAAAATTAGATAGTGCTGCAGATGTTACAGATATTAGAAGTTATAGCAAGTTTGAACAAGCACAATATGCCCCAGCTTTAATGCAAAAAGAAGTATTACAATTTATTGAGGATAATAAATCGAAACCTTTTTTTATGTATTATGCCTCTCCATTACCACATTTACCATTGCAAGTGCCTCACAAGTATGTAGAAAAATATGTGGAACTGTTTGGAGAAGAAGAGCCGTATGTTGGTAATAAAGGGTATTTTCCTAATAGATATCCCAATGCGGCATATGCTGGAATGATAACTTATTTAGACGACCAGGTTGGTGAGATTGTTGCTAAATTAAAAGAACTAGATCTTTATGATAATACTATTATCGTATTTACGAGCGACAATGGCCCAACTTATACAGGTGGTGTGGATGCTGAATACTTTAACAGCGCAAAACCTTTTTCTAATAATTACGGAAGAACTAAAGGGTTTACCTATGAAGGAGGTATTAGAGTTCCTATGATAGCTAGTTGGCCTGGGAAAATTAAACCTGGAATCCAAACAGATCATGTTTCTGCATTCTGGGATGTTATGCCAACCTTTGGTGCGTTAGTAAATTCCGAGGTTCCAGATGATATCGATGGTATTAGTTTTTTACCAACACTTTTAGAGAATGAGTCTCAGGTAGAACATGAATTTTTATATTGGGAATTTCCGAGTTATCAAGGGCAACAGGCAGTAAGAATGGGAGATTGGAAAGGTATTAGAAACAATATTTTTAAAGGCAATATGACTCTAGAATTATATAATCTTAAAACGGACCCTACCGAGTCTAATGATGTTGCTTTGCATAACCCAGATATTGTAGCAAAAATAGAAGCTATTATGAAACAAGAACATGAGCCTGCAGAGATAAACAGGTTTAAAATAAAAGAGTTAGGGGATTACTAAGACCCAAGTAAAAACTTAAAAAAAATAGCACTACGTTTTAGTAGTGCTATTTTTTTTGCTTTCTATTGTTGTTCTATCCATTTATGAGCATTATCAAAAGCTTCTAACCAAGGAGAAACTTCATCGTCGCTGTTTGCAGGGTAATATGCCCAGTTCCAGGGGAAAGTAGAACGTTCTATATGTGGCATTGTTACTAAATGTCTTCCTGTTGTGTCGCATAACATGGCTGTGTTAAAATCACTTCCATTCGGATTTGCTGGGTAGGCATCGTAACCGTATTTTCCAACAATTGTATAGTTGTCTTCTATGTTTGGTAGATTAAAATTACCTTCTCCATGAGATATCCAAACTCCCAAAGTAGTGCCTTCCAAAGTAGAAAGCATTACAGAATTGTTTTTCTGAATAGTTACCGAGGTGAAATTACTTTCGTGTTTGCCAGATTCGTTATAGGTTACTTTTCCATGTACTTCGTGTTCTGGATTTATTAAATCTAGCTCCATGAATAACTGACATCCGTTGCAGATACCAATGGATAATGTGTCTGGTCTTGCAAAGAAATTCTTTAAGGCGGTATTTGCTTTTTCGTTGTATTTAAAAGCGCCTGCCCATCCTTTTGCGCTTCCCAGCACGTCTGAGTTGGAGAACCCACCAACAGCACCTATAAATTGAATATCTTCTAGATTTTCTCTTCCTGAAATTAAATCAGTCATGTGAACATCTTTTACATCAAATCCGGCTAAGTACATAGCATTTGCCATTTCTCTTTCCGAATTACTTCCTTTTTCTCTTAGGATTGCTGCCTTTGGTCGCACACCATTAAATAGTGTTCTATCCGTAAGTTTCCCTGTGAAATGAGAAGGGAATGTATATTTAAGTGGCTGCTTTTTATAATTTTCAAATCTCGCTTTTGCTAAATTATTTGCAGTTTGTTTTTGGTCTAATAAGAAAGAAGTTTTAAACCATGTATCTCTTAAAGAGGCAATGTTTAATCCTAATTCAACGCCGTGATTTGTTATTGTAAAAGTTGCTTCATTTTGAACACTTCCAATTTTAAAGAACTCTATATTGGCAGCAGTAAGTATTTCTTCAATTGCAGCATCCTTTCCTTGGAATACGATTCCTGCATTTTCAGAAAACAGTAATTTAATTGTATCCTCTTCTCCTAGAGCAGATAAATCTATTTGTGCTCCAGTAGTAGTATCTGCAAAACACATCTCTAATAATGTTGTGATTAACCCACCTGAAGCAACATCGTGTCCTGCAACGATTTGCCTGTCTTTAATTAAAGCTTGGATCAGATCAAAAGCTTTTTTAACATAAGAAGCGTTTGTTACAGTTGGCGCTTCGTTTCCAATCTTATTTTGTGTTTGTGCAAAGGAAGAACCACCAATTTTATAGGTATCCTGAGATAGATTCATATAGTAAATATCTCCTTTGTCTTTTTGCAATACTGGCTCAATAACATTGTTGATGTCGTTACAATTACCCGCTGCAGATATAATTACAGTTCCTGGAGCAATAACATCCCCATCGGCATATTTCTGTTTCATGGAAAGAGAATCTTTTCCTGTTGGGACATTGATTCCTAATTCTATCGCAAATTCTGAAATAGCTTTTACCGCTTCATACAATCTAGCGTCTTCGCCTTCGTTTTTACAAGGCCACATCCAGTTTGCAGAAAGAGAGACTGATTTTAGTCCGTCTTTTAAAGGAGCCCATACGATATTTGTAAGTGCTTCTGCAATACTATTTTTACTTCCAGCTGCTGGATTAATTAATCCAGAAATAGGGGAGTGACCAATAGAAGTTGCAATGCCTTCTTTTCCTTTATAATCTAAAGCCATTACACCACAGTTGTTTAATGGTAATTGCAGTGGACCTACACATTGTTGTTTTGCAACACGACCACCAACACAGCGGTCTACTTTATTCGTTAACCAATCTTTACAACCAACAGCTTCTAACTGTAATACTTGGTCTAGGTAATCATGAAAGGATTCTAGAATATAGGTTGGCTCTTCGTAATTTCTTATAATAGTTTTGTCGGTCAGTATCGTTTTAGGAGAGCTTCCGAACATATCTGAAAGCTCTAAATCCATTGGTTTTTCGCCGTTGGAGCTAGACTCAAATGTAAAACGATGCTTTCCTGTAACTTCACCAACTTCATATATTGGAGAACGTTCTCTTTCTGCAATTCTATTTAATAATGCAAGATCTTCTTTCCCGATAACCAATCCCATACGTTCTTGAGATTCGTTACCAATAATTTCTTTTGCAGATAAAGTAGGGTCACCAACAGGTAATTTATCTAAATCTATTTTTCCTCCTGTATCTTCTACTAATTCTGACAAACAGTTTAGGTGTCCGCCTGCACCATGATCGTGAATGGAAACAATTGGATTATTATCTCTTTCTACCATGCCACGAATAGCATTGGCAGCTCTTTTTTGCATTTCTGGGTTAGAACGTTGAATTGCGTTTAGCTCTATAGTTGCTCCAAAAGCACCAGTATCTGCACTAGAAACTGCAGCACCACCCATTCCAATACGGTAATTGTCTCCGCCAAGGATAACAATTTTATCGCCAGTTTTTGGAATTTCTTTTATCGCTTGTTCTGCTTTTCCGTATCCAATACCACCAGCTTGCATAATAACTTTATCGAAACCTAATCTTCTTAGGTCTGCATTAAGTTCTGTATTTTTTTCTTGATGTTCAAAAGTTAAAATAGACCCCGTGATTAATGGTTGTCCAAATTTATTACCGAAATCAGACGCTCCATCCGAAGCTTTGATTAGAATATCCATAGGAGTTTGGTATAACCAAGCTCTTTCTTTCATTCCGTTTTCCCAAGGTCTGTTTTCTTCTAAACGAGAGTAAGAAGTCATGTAAACAGCCGTTCCTGCTAATGGTAAAGATCCTTTGCCTCCTGCTAGTCGGTCTCTAATCTCTCCTCCAGAACCTGTAGCGGCACCATTAAAAGGCTCTACTGTAGTTGGAAAATTGTGTGTTTCTGCTTTTAAAGAAATAACAGATTCAAATTCCTTTTCTTCGTAAAAATCAGGAACGTCTGCATTTTTAGGTGCGAACTGAATTGCTTTTGGACCTTCAATAAAGGCTACATTATCTTTATATGCAGAAACAATATTATCCGGATATTGCTTAGAGGTTTCCTTTATAAGTTTAAATAGTGATGTTGGTTTTTCTTCTCCATCAATTATAAAAGTACCATTGAATATTTTGTGGCGGCAGTGCTCGGAGTTTACTTGGCTGAATCCAAATACTTCAGAATCGGTTAGCTTTCTACCAATTTTTTTAGCCATGCTTTCTAAATAAGCAACTTCTTCATCGTTAAGTGCTAATCCTTCTTGCTGGTTGTATGCTGCTATGTCTTCAATATCTAGAATGGCTTCGGGAGTTACTTCTATAGTAAACATTTCTTGTTGTAATCCGTCATACTTTTCAGAAAGCATTGGGTCAAAATCTGTAAAATCTTTATCTATAGTTGTAAACTCTTCAATACGTAGGATTCCCTGAATGCCCATGTTCTGTGTAATTTCCGTGGCATTGGTACTCCAAGGGGTAATCATAGCCGCTCTTGGACCTACAAAAAAGGCATCTAACGATGTTGTGTTTATTTTAGATTGGTTACCAAATAACCAAGATAGTTTGGCTATGTCTTCTGGTAAAATGTCATTCGTAGTTTGTACTGCAAAAACTTTTGTGCTAATGTCTCCGAAGAAGTGAATCATTTGTGGTCTAAATTATGTTCCCTTTTAGGGGTTGTTATTCTCAAATTGAAAAAAACTATCCCTTTTTAAATACTCCAAAGACATGCTTTGAAGCCCTTTTTTTTGTAAGGTGCAAATTTACAGTTTTAATGTGTATTTTTAGAAGATAATGGGGAACAGTTTTCACCAGAAATTGTTAATTATTTTTAATGTATTAAACCTTTAATAACTAAAATTATGAAAACCAACCTTAAAAAAAATCATTTATGGTTTTTTGCCTTTATGTTTTTGGCAATGGCAAATTTTGGCATTGCACAGAAAAAATTATCTAAAAAGAAGGTAGAGAAACTTAAAACTGAAGTTGCACAGCTTGTAGAAGATAACAAGAAACTGTCGCAAGTTATGGTCGATAAAATTTTCAGCTTTTCGGAATTGGGTTTCCAAGAGTATGAATCTTCAAAATACCTTACTTCTATTTTGGAAGAAAACGGTTTTATAATTGAGCATTCTATTTCCGGAATTACCACTGCTTGGTTTGCAAAATGGAGTAATGGAGATGGTTCCGTAATTGCTTTAGGTAGCGATGTGGATTGTATTCCTAAAGCGTCACAATATCCTGGTATTGCTTATCATAAGCCTATTGTAGAAGGAGCTCCAGGGCATGGGGAAGGACACAATTCTGGAATTCCAATGAATATTACGGCTGCTTTGGCTGTTAAGAAAATTATGGAACGTGAAAATATAAAAGGAACTTTAGTATTATGGCCAGGAATAGCGGAAGAGCTTGTAGCAGCAAAAGCATGGTATGTTAGAGATGGACTTTTTGATAAAATTGACATGTGTATTTTTACGCATGTAAGCAGTAATTTAGGTGTTTCTTGGGGAGCTACTAGAGGTACTGGACTTATTTCTGTAGAGTATACTTTTGAAGGGGAAGCTGCGCATTCCGCCGGATCTCCTTGGAGAGGGCGTAGTGCTTTAGATGCGGCCGAACTAATGAATGTTGGCTGGAATTATAAAAGAGAACATTTACACCCTTTAAAAAGATCGCACTCAATTTTTACGGATGCAGGAGATCAGCCAAATGTTGTTCCTTCTAAAGCTTCTATTTGGTATTATTTTAGAGATATTAAATATGAGGGAATTATGGAAATGTATGCCGAAGCAAATGATATTGCAAAAGGTGCTGCATTGATGACAGGAACAACAGTTAGTCATAAAGTATTGGGTACAGCATGGCCTAGACATTACAACAAAATTATTGCGGAAACCATGTATGATAATATACTGGAAGTCGGACTTCCAAATTGGTCAGAGAAGGACCAAGCACTAGCCAAGGCGGTACAGACAGAAGTGAATTCTAAAAAAATTGAAGGGTTGAGTAATGAACTTCGTAAATTAGGTTTGCCTGTTAAAGTTCCTATTAGTGGTGGTTCTGATGATATTGGTGATGTCTCCTGGAAAGTGCCAACCGTAACCTTAGGGTATCCATCTAATATTCCTGGTCTACAAGGGCACCACTGGAGTAATGCCATTGCAATGGCTACACCAATAGCTCATAAGGGTGTAACTGCAGGGGCAAAGGTAGAGGCTATGACTATTTTAGATTTCTTATTAAAGCCAGAGTTGTTAAAAGAAGCTTGGTCCTATTTTAAGAATGTACAATCTAAGGAGACTACCTATAGACCTATGATTTCAGAAGATGATATGCCTCCAAGTTATTTAAATAAAGGAAAGCAAGAACAGTTTCGTTCTCAGTTAAAGAAATTCTATTATGATGAGACAAAATACGATTCCTATTTGGAGCAATTAGGTGTAGAATATCCTACTATTAAAAAGTAATGTTTGGCAATTTTAGATAACTGTTTAAAAAATACTTTTTCTTTAGCGAATATGAAATATAAAGGGTAGAATTTTCCTAAGGACGATTCTATCCTTTTTGATTCCTTTCAATGCGTATAAATATTTTCGACAGTGCTCAGACTGACATTTCTACCATTAACTTAATACCTCGTGAGGCTTGTTTCTAGGGATAATTAGTATATTTAAAGTGAATCAAAATATATGAAATATGAAGTTAGGTGCGTTTTGCATAAGTTTAAGTGTCAAGGACATTAAGGCTTCCAAATTATTTTATGAGAATCTTGGTTTTTCCGTTTTTGCAGGTGAAATGGAAAAGAAATATCTTATTATGAAGAATGAAGATTCCCTGGTTGGGTTATTTGAAGGGATGTTTAAGGATAATATATTAACCTTTAATCCGGGTTGGGATCAAAATGCTAAAAAACTCGATTCGTATACCGATATTAGAGATTTACAAAAAGATTTGAAGTTAAAAGGGGTAGTGTTTGACAAGGAAGCAGATGAAACTACCACAGGTCCTGCAAGTTTTGTATTGCTAGATCCTGATGGAAACCCCATTCTAGTGGACCAGCATGTGTGATTAGGTTAAATACTATTCAAAACCCTTGAATTAATGTGTTAAATCAAGGGTTTTTCGTAATTGTATCGTTTTATTTCTTTTCTAGTAAAGCCATATAAAAACCATCAAAACCATCTTTAGATGAATAGAGGTTTTTTTCTTGAACAAGCGAAAAGTCTTTACCTTCCTCTGTGTTCAAAAATGTATTTACTTGTTCTGTGTTTTCTTGTGGTAGTATAGAACAGGTAGCATAGACCATTTTACCACCAGCTTTTACCATTCTACTATAACGCTGTAAAATCTCTTGTTGCGTAGCGGTAACCTTTTCTAAAAATTCAGGTTTCATTTTCCATTTGGCATCTGGATTTCTACGCAAAACCCCTAAGCCAGTACATGGTGCATCAATAAGAACGCGATCAGCACTGTCGTATAATTTCTTTATTACTTTGGTAGATGTAATTGTTCTGGTTTCTATATTATGAGACCCACTACGTTTTGCTCTTCGCTTTAATTCGACTAACTTTTTATCGTATATATCTAATGCTATTAATTGGCCTTTATTTTCCATTAAAGCAGCTAGGTGTAGTGTTTTTCCACCTGCACCTGCACAAGTATCAATAACGCGCTGTCCTGGTTTTACATCTAGAAATTTACCTACCAATTGCGAAGAGGCATCTTGCACCTCAAAAAATCCATTTTTAAACGCTTCTGTAATAAAAACATTGGAACGTTTTTTTAACTTTAAAGCACTTGGATATCCGTCGATTATCTCCGTTTCTATTTCGTTTTCAGATAGAGTTTCTTGTAGCTTTTCTCTAGTTGTTTTTAGAGTATTGGTTCTAAGAATAACATCGGCTTGTTGGTTTAAAGCCTTTAATTCTGTTGTCCAAAGTTCTTCTCCTAATGCATTTTCTCCAAGTTCGTCTAACCAATCTGGAACGGACTCCCTAAATTTTCTGATTTTTGAAAGCTCATCAAAGCGACCTTTAATTTTTCTAGAAGGTACAGGCTCTAATTGTTTCCAATCTGGAAGTTCTACACCACGGAGCACTGCCCATACTGTAAATAAACGAAACAGGTTTGGTCTGCTATAAGGTGCTTTCACCTCTGCTATTTCGGTATATAGTCTTTTCCAACGTACAATATCGTAGGTGGTTTCAGCAATAAAACCTCTGTCTCTAGAACCCCAACGCTTATCGAACTTTAATACTTTTTGTACTACTTTATCTGCATATTCATCTTCGTTAAAAATAAGGTTTAGCGCATCGATAACCGCAAAGACTAAATTTCTATGTAATCGCATTATAAAAAAATTAAGAGTGCAAAGGTATTGTATTCTATTGAAAGTATAATGTATTAGGTGGAAAGTCTACACTGTGTTTCAATCAGAGGTCTTAGGTGAAAAATATTTCGTGTAGAAAGGATTTTACCTTATCCATTACTTATGCCAGATTATTAGGATAAAAGTTTATTTTTGATAAAAACTAAAGTCAATGAAATATCCTTTTGTAATCATCTGTTGTTTTCTAGTGTTCTCTTGTGCTGAAAAAGAAAAATCGCACCAATATACCTCTGTAAAAATTGAAAAACTCTATAGCGATTCTATTAGTGTTAGAGCTATAGAAATTATGGATGGCGTACTTGGTTTCGCTGCAAATAAAGGTGTTTATGGAACAATTGATTTTGCTGATGGAAAAGTAATGACTGGTGTTCAAAAATACGATACGATTATACCCGCATTTCGATCTATAGCAAATACGTCTACAGATTTTTTTATGCTTTCTATAGCTAATCCGGCTTTGCTATATAAAACTGCAGGAAATGGTAAAATGGAAATAGTTTATAAGGAAGAAGATTCTTCTGTTTTCTATGATGCCATGACCTTTTGGAATGATAAGGAAGGTATTGCTATTGGCGATAGTATGAATGGATGTTTATCTGTAACCATAACCAGAGACGGGGGTGATACCTGGAGAAAACTTGCTTGTTCTGTTTTGCCTAAAGGCGTTGCGGGAGAAGGAGCATTTGCAGCTAGCGATACTAACATAAAGACCATAGGGGATAAAACATGGGTAGCTACTACTAGTAGTTCCATATATTATTCTCCAAACAAAGGGAGAACCTGGGAGTTGTTTACTACTCCTATTATAAGTGCAAAAGAAACCCAAGGTATTTATTCTATAGATTTTTATGATGAGAACCTTGGAGTAGCTATTGGTGGCGATTACACAGAGCCCAATAGTACAAATGCAAATAAGGCAATTACCAAAGATGGAGGAAAAACATGGCAATTGCTTGCAGATGGAAACAACCCTGGATATAAAAGTTGTATTCAGTTTATACCAAACTCAGGAGGTAAAGATATAGTTGCTGTAGGTTTTACGGGAATTTCATATTCTAAGGATATGGGGGATAGTTGGACATCACTTTCAAAAGAATCCTTTTATACAATTCGATTTTTAAATGATAGCATTGCTTATGCCGGAGGGAAGAATGGGATAGCAAAATTGACGTTTAAGTAATTTTCATAAGAATTAAGGACTGTAAAAAAAGTAAATAACTTCACATTATTATTATTATTATTAAATTTAAAATAATATTTTCAGATTTATTCTCATGAATCTTGTTTGTCATTTAAAACCATCGTTTTTTGATAGTGGCGCTATTTTAAAGGCCTTGCTATTTTTTGAGTTTAGTCATTAAAACTTTCTACGTTGAGTAAATACAAAAAATTAACACATGTATATTACAAGTGTAATACACATTGTTTTTGTGCGAAAATCTCGATTTAAAATACTTGAAGTAAGGGTTGCATTGTGGGTGCAGAAAATTTTTCGATTAATAGATTCGTAAAAAATTACATCCGTTTGGAGTGTTCAATTTCTCTAAAAGTTTCAATTTCTGAATATATAGGTATTTTGAAAGGAAAATTGGCAATTATGCTTTTCAAAACCTATCCTAAATTAAAAACAGAAACCGTATTGGTGCAATTATTTTTTGGTTAAGGGATTATTTATTATAGAACAAATTGCTAGCAATCTAATGCTGTTTTTTATAAATAATTAAAAAAGAATGGTTTATGTAAACCCTAACTTATGGTTAATATTTAAAACAGATGTAAGGAGATTAATACACTCCATTTTTTTATTCAAGCACAATAATATTGGCTCAATAAGTTCGTTAAATCCTTTTAATAATCAGAAATACAAAGAGGTTTTTATTTTCTTACCTTACTATTCCTTATCCCTGTTTTCAGGGTGCAATTTTCACTATAAATGGGGGATAAGAAAAATGAGATACCCAGTATTTTTGTTATTAAAACAACCTAAAAATTACGCTACTAAAAACTAGAGTATTGTGTTCTTTTTAGGAATGATAAATCACTAATTGCTAACTGTCCCAAATGAAAGCTATTATTACTACTATTCTGTGCCTTTTTATTTATTCTAGTACTGCTCAAGACTTTATTACTACATGGAAAACAGATAACCCAGGGAGTTCTTCTACAACTTCAATTACAATCCCAACATTTAGTGGGGAAACCTACAACTACGATGTAGATTGGGATAATGATGGAACTTTTGATCAATTGGGATTAACAGGGTCAGTCACCCATGATTTTGGAACAATAGGTACTTATACCATCAGAATACAAGGGCAATTTCCACGTATTTATTTTAATAATACAGATGATGAAGAAAAGATATTGTCTGTAGACCAGTGGGGAACTGGACAATGGACTTCTATGCAAAGAGCATTTAAAGGCTGTGTAAATTTGGTGGTTAACGCATCAGATATTCCAGATTTTTCAATGACGACAAACTTATCAGAGATGTTTTCTGGAGCCAGTAATCTCAATCAAGACCTAAGCGGTTGGGATGTTAGTACTATTACTACTATGGATAGGATGTTTTATTCTGCTGTTTTATTCAATCAGGATATTAGTAGTTGGGATGTGAGTAATGTAACCGATATGGGGAGTATGTTTTCACAAGCAAAAGCATTCAACAAGCCTATAGGAATATGGAATGTGAGTAATGTAACAGATATGGGGTTTATGTTTACTGGAGCAACTATTTTTAATCAAGATATTACGGGTTGGAATGTTGCTAATGTTACTACTATGTATGGAATGTTTTCAAATACAGAAGCATTTAATCAACCTATTGGAGTATGGAATGTTGCTAAGGTGATTAATATGGCTTCAATGTTTCAGTCTACAAAAGTTTTTAATCAAGATATTTCTGGATGGATTACTACTGCGGTAACTAACATGAGTAGGATGTTTTATTTCTCTAAAGAATTCAATCAAAATATTAACAGCTGGGATGTTTCTAATGTGGTTGATATGAATCATATGTTTGCCTACTGTTCATATAACGTCCCTGTAGGGAATTGGAATACGGGGAAAGTAAAAGACATGAGCTTTATGTTTTTTCAAAATGGAGAATTTAATCAAGATATTGGCTTATGGAATGTTGGTTTGGTTACTGATATGAAGGGGATGTTTTGGGGTGCACTACTTTTTGATCAAAATATTGGAGCATGGCAAGTAGGTAATGTAACCGATATGAGTGTAATGTTTACTTGGGTTAAAAATTTCAATCATAATATAAGTGCTTGGGATGTTAGTAAAGTAACTCAAATGAGTGGCATGTTTGAAGGAGCATTATCATTTAATCAGCCAATTGGAACGTGGAATGTTTCTTCAGTGACCAATCTTCAAGGAATGTTTAGCAGCGCACCAGCTTTTAATCAGAATATCAATGCTTGGAACGTAGCTAATGTAATTCAAATGGATTATTTATTTAGAAATGCAGTGGCGTTTAATCAAAATTTAAGCGCATGGAATGTTGTTAAAGTAACTAACATGTGGGGAATGTTTAATGGAGCTGCTGTTTTTAATCAAGATATAAGTGGCTGGAATGTCGGGTCGGTTACTAATATGAAAGAAACATTTAAAGGAGCAGTTGCATTTAATCAAAATATAGGTTCTTGGAATATTGCTAATGTTACAGATATGACAGATATGTTTAAAGATGCAAAATTGTCAACTGTAAATTATGATGCATTATTAGACGGATGGAATGCTCAGGTATTACAGCCAAATGTTCTTTTTAGTGGTGGTAATAGTAAGTATTGTACAGCAGAAGTAGCTAGAACAGCAATGATCGGTTCTGATGGTTGGACAATTACAGATGCAGGTAAAAGTTGCCTCACGATACCAAGCTGTGCAATATTAAGCAGTCCATCAAACGGAGCTACAAATGTATCGGTATCTAGCAACCTAAGTTGGGCTTCAGTAGCCACAGCAACTGGTTATAAAATTACAATAGGAACAAGCTCAGGCGGAACGGATATTGAAAATAACACAGATTTAGGGAATGTATTGACTTATAATCCAGCAGCAGACTTCTTATCTAACACTATATATTACGTAACAATTATAGCCTATAATGGTGCTGGTGATGCAGTTATATGTACAGAAACAAGTTTTACTACAGAAACAGTTGTGGTAATTCCAGGATGTGCAGTATTAAGCAGCCCATCAAACGGAGCTACAAATGTATTGGTATCTAGCAACCTAAGTTGGGCGACAGTAGCTACAGCAACTGGATACAGAATTACAATAGGAACAAGTTCAGGAGCTATAGATATTGCAAATAATACGGATTTAGGGA
>JAZGEQ010000030.1:0-4196 GCA_036478775.1 Cellulophaga sp. | reverse complement strand
GCAAAGATTTATGGTGATATTACGCTTACAAATAATATTGTCATTGGTGCTAACTCAGTAGTAAATAAATCATTTAACGAAAGTAATATTGCAATAGCAGGAAGTCCAGCAAAAAAAATAGGTTCATATGATATAGAGAAATCAATTCTATACTCTAACGAAGCAATATTAAAAAACATCAAACTAGATAAGAAACTCAATTTAGAAAAAATGAATGAAATAATTAAAAAGGCCAATAACTAATGAGTGTATTATTTGTTCATGACCATATATTTTATACAAAAAATGGAAAAGTATACTCTGATAAATTTTATTATAATGTTTTGAGACGCTATATAGATATTTTCTCCAAAGTTACTTTTTTAGCACGTAGCGTTGAAGTGGAAGATACAAAAAATTTTGCACTAGCGTCTGGTAATGGAGTTGAGTTTGTTTTTGTAAAAAGCATATCTTCTATTAAGTCTTATTTTGGTCATAGACAACAACAGGAAAAACTTATCAGGAATCTTATAAAGGAACACGATAAAATAATTGTAAGACTTCCTAGTGAATATGGGTTATTAACGGCAAAAGTGGCATATCAAATGGATGTTACGCATGCCGTTGAAGTAGTTGGTTGTGCTTGGGATGCGATGTGGAATTATGGTGGTATAAAATCTAAGATCTATGCTCCATTTTTCTTTTTAAAGATGAGAAAAATTGTTAAACAATCGAAATATATTTTATACGTAACAAGTCAGTTCCTACAAACAAGGTATCCATCCTCCCCATATGCAATTACTACCAATGTATCCAATGTAGAATTACCAGACCTAGAAAATCATATTTTAGAAAAAAGGCTAAAAAAAATATCAAGTAATAATGATAAAATTGTCTTTGGCACGATTGGTTCCTTAAAGACTCGATACAAAGGTGTCCATATTGCAATACAAGCACTTTCAACATTATCAGGAAAATTTAATAACTTCGAATATCATATCTTGGGTGCAGGTAATTCAAAAAATTATTTTGAGTTAGCTAAAAATATTGGAATCGACGATAAAATATTCTTTGAAGGTGTATTACCTAGTGGTAAACCAATATTTGACTGGTTAAATACAGTCGACATCTATCTCCAGCCCAGCTTACAGGAAGGTTTACCTAGAGCACTCATTGAGGCAATGAGTAGGGCATGCCCTGCAATTGGGTCAACTGCAGGTGGTATTCCTGAACTTTTGAATGAGGAAATGATCTTTGATATTAAAAAATCAGAAGATTTCCCTATGATAATTGAAAAATTATTACAAAATAAGCTTTTAATGGAAAAAGAAGCAAAAGCTAATTTTAAAACTGCAATTTCTTACCAAAAAAACTCATTGGATACAAAACGCAAAGAGTTTTGGTTAAACTTTCAAAAATCAACAAACTAAATTTATTTTGAACTGTTCAAAGAAAAATAACACTAAAGTCTTAATCAAAACAATGCATTGCTTTAACAAACAGTTTGAAAAATAATTATGAAAAACCCAGAGATTAAAAATATTGCCATCGTTGTCAATACTTCATGGAATATATACAATTTCCGTCTTGGCCTTCTTAAGACATTAAAAAACCAAGGAAACAAGGTTTTCGCAATTGCCCCAAAAGATAATTATTCAACCCAACTTGAAGAAGAGGGTATAAAGTTTTATCCTGTTTCTATAAACAACAAAGGAACCGGCATTCGCGAAGATTTAAAACTAATATTTGATTATTACAAACTTTTTAAGGAGATAAAACCAGACTTATTATTGCATTACACTATCAAACCTAATGTATATGGTACATTAGCAGCAGGTTTACTTGGTATTCCAGTAATAAGTACTATTTCGGGATTAGGCACAGTATTTTTAAACGAAAACTTTTCCTCTAAAATAGCAAGGTTGCTATATAAAATTTCAATGAAAATACCATCAAAAGTATTTTTTCAAAATCCGCACGATCGTGATGTCTTTTTATCTAAAAACCTTGTTGACAAGGGGAAAACAACGATTATACCTGGTTCCGGTGTTGATACCAATAAATTCAAGCCACTACAAATCAAGAAAAAGAAAAATGAAAAATTTATTTTCTTGATGATCGCTCGACTTGTCAAAGATAAAGGAATTATTGAATATGTCGATGCTGCACGTGTGGTAAAGTCTCAATTTGACAATGTGGAATTCTGGTTACTTGGTTCGTTATACCCCGGAAATCCAACTGCCATTTCTCAAAAGGAACTTGATTTTTTCATCGAAGAAGGCAATATAAAATATCTTGGTCATACTGATGATGTACAAATGGAAATAGAAAAAGCTGATTGTGTAGTCCTGCCCTCTTATCGAGAAGGACTTTCACGGGTTTTACTTGAAGCCTCCAGCATGGAAAAACCTATTATAACAACTGATGTTCCCGGGTGTAGCTGTCTAGTAGATAATAACAAGAACGGCTATCTTTGTGAAGTAAAAAACAGTAAAGACCTAGCACAAAAGATGGAAAAAATGCTCCGCCTAAAAAGTGATACTTTAATTAAAATGGGTCAAAATGGTCGACAAAAAATACTTAAAGAATTTGATGAAGTGATAGTAATAAATAAGTATATCGACTCGATCAAATCCACTATCTAACAATAAAAAGGAATTCTTCAATTATCACGTTGCAATTGCAAGCCAGCTATTTCATTTCCCGATTGGGATTCTTTTTTTCTGGCTTTCCCAAAAAGAACATATCCAAAAAAACCCGTAATATGCTTGAATAAACCAAAAAACTTCTATGGGAAGACGAAATCTTGCGCTTCCAACAGGACCAGCTGAGAATATGAAATAAAAATTTGATAGCATTATTATCCACAGAAAACAGTCTTTACTTCTATAAATAGCAAAAGCGCCAAGAAGAGAAAATATTGCTATTAGCCCACGAAAAGCCAAAAAAACCAAAGCTAATCCACTTTGTCCATTTAAATAATCCCATACCTTATTATAAAAATTAACTCCTATATTAGCTTCAACAGCTCCAACTTTATTCAGTGGTACTTTTATAACATAATTTAGCTTAATTAAATTAACTTCCAAAATAGCTTTAATCACGCCAATTACCCATCGCTCTGTATATTCTACAGGATATTTTGCTAATTCTTTAACAGCGACATCTTGTTGGACTTTATATCTTTCTATTTGTGTCAATAGATGATCTTGAGTTTGTTCTTGCTTTTTTATGGCGGCATGCACTTTATTTGCAATTATTTTTTGTCCCTTTCTAAAAGGAATCTCTTTAACTAATTCCCAAACATAAGGAACATGATAATTTGCTAATAAATTACTCTGCTGACCACTGATAAATATCTTCCCAGAAGATTGAAGGTTACGAACTAGCCAAGGACTTATAGTCAAAGTTATTATTAACAACAATAGCATTGAATGTAACCATCGCTGCCTACTATGAAAATCAAAAATAATTAGAATAAAGCTTATAACTACAGGTAAATACAACAGAACTGGGCGTACTAAAATACCTAACCCCATTATAAAAGCACTGATAACAATATATTTCCAATTTTTATATTTTAAATAATGTCCAATAAACAATAAGCCTAAAGTAACAAAAGGTATAAAAAGTGTTTCAGACAAAATAAATTTTGGATAAGCAAAGCCTCCAGGCTCTATCAATAAAAATAACAAGCCGACTCGGGCTATTTTTTTTCCAAAAAGTGGTTGGCTATAATGATAAAAAAGCCATGCACTAAAACAATACAAAAGTTCTTGCCAAAAACCTATCCAATAAGGACTTCCGCAACCTAAATACTTTAATAATACTAAAAAAAATGGATACCCCGGAGTTCTAAAAAAATCAATTTCTAAAGGAGGTTGTAATGAACTAGAGAAGGTTTGATAATCTATTAGGTTTGTTGCTAAATTAATATATCCTGCTGAATCAAGTGCCAGGTATTGCCCTTCGGTAACAACAAAATAAACAAACAATGCTATTCTAAAAACTAATAACAAAGCTACCAATATAAAATACATTTATCGTCCTCTATAACATTGATTTCAGAGTAATAAGAAACCAAGTCATATTAGTCAAACTGGCAACATTTGTAAACTACAGCGCATTTCATTAGCATGTTTAAATCCAATTGCCTTAATCAGCTTTCTATCAATCGTGGCTAAATTTAAAGCAGTCATCATAGCTGCTTTATTAAA
>JAZGEQ010000029.1:0-5038 GCA_036478775.1 Cellulophaga sp. | reverse complement strand
ATAGACCAAGAAAAATTATTGGATATAAAACACCTAAAGAAATGATGGATATTGAGCTGAAATTTGTAGCTTAGTAACATCAAAAACCTAAACGCTTTGTTGCGTTAGAACATTGAATCCAAGAAATAAATTCAGGAAGATAATAGATGTTTGATTTTTTTATAAAGTTAATAAAGTGGATTAATAGAAACAAAACTAGTGCTTACATTTTAATTTTACCTGGAATATCTTTCTATCTGAATATTCACAAAAATTATTCTTGGGAGTTAATTACTATTCTTTTAATTTTAGTATTTATTTTAAGAGTAATTGTAGGAATTATAATTTCAATTAATTTATTATCATCAAAAAAACAACCTAAATCAAGAAGACAACAAAAAAGAGAGAAAAAGGAAACAAAAAACTTAATCACAATTTTAGTTTTTAAAATTATAATCGGAATTGTTATAACTATATCTCCTCTATTCTGGTCGAATAATTTTGCGCACAATTATATTAATGAAAAACTTGAAAATGAAACGAAAATTGGGACTGCAAAAATTTATGAATTAATATATTCTCCTAATTCACATATTTCACGTCCAATAATAGGTTATGAATATGAATTCTATATAAAAAAAAGGAAATACAGAGGGAGACATCTTGGAGAAAAAAGGAAAATTGGGGGAATTATTACAATTAAATATTATAAAGAAAACCCTTGGATAAATAAAAAGAATGAATAAACTTTTGCTAACACCGTGTATCAAAAATTGCTTACTTTTAGCTCAAAGAAAGTTGCTATACTTTTTATAAACTTTAATTTTCCTTCGGAAAATTAGCCATTCACAAAAACGCAACTTTTCATTACACAAAAACGTTGGCGGTAATTATGAAAAACATTATTCTCTTAACAATAATTGTTCTATTTTTTGGATGTAATAATTCTAAAAAGAAGTCAAGTAAAATTGAAAAACTAAGCAATCAAGAGCATACTTGTTGGGGAAGCGTGAGTAATGAAATGGATAATATCTATGTTTCCTATATCTCAAAAAACATTAGTGAGTGTAATATTGGAAAAGCAAAAATAACACTTGAAAAAGTAATTGGAAGAACGGAAAAAGGAAACGCTATATTCAAAATAATTGATCAAATAAACGTTGAAAAAAGAGATGAAAATATTGCTTTTTCGAAAATTAACTTAAAAATAAATTCTGAAACTAAAATACAAGATTATATTGTTAAGTTTTATGACGAAAGGAAAGAAAAAATAACAAAAATATATGCTATTTGGAAAGTAGATTATGAATCAATGAAATTAAAGAAAATAAACGTTCCTGAAAATTTTTAAATTTGACAATCCAGATTGGATGGAGTAATAAAACTACAGCCAACACCGTATAAAAATAATGCGTAGTTTAGTGCTTAATCAAAGGTTAGTGCTCTTTTGTTACGTCTGATTTTCCTTCGGAAAATCCTCGCACACAAAACCGCACTATCCTTATACAAGACCGTTCTACACCATTAAAAACCAAATCCGAAAATGACAGTAAAAGAAGCAATTTTAAAAGTATTGGAAGAACAAAAAGAACCAATGACGCATACTTCAATACTTGAAAAAATTGATGAAAATCAATATTACGATTGGAAAGTTGCCAAAACTCCTGCAAATACTGTTGCTGCACAATTATACTCGTTTATAAAGCAAAATGACACAAGAGTAAAGAGAATTAAAGGAAATGGAAATTACTTTTTGTATTATTTAGCGAAACTTGAAGACGAACTGAATTTAACGGAAATTATTGAGAGTACTCCGACAGAAAAAGTTTCTAAAAAAACGAAAGTTTACCAAGAGCGAGATTTACACAAATTATTGAGTAGTTATTTAAAAAATAAAAACACTTATTCAAAAACTATATTTCACGAAAAATCGGCTAATAGCAAAGACAATCATCAGAAATGGATACATCCAGATATGATTGGAATAAAATTCTTGAATTTGAAAAATAAATCAAGTCAAGCATTATTAAAAGTGATTAACAAAGCAGACGCTTTTGAACTTGTGTCTTATGAAATTAAACGTGATATAAAATCTGATTATGATTTGAAAAAATGCTATTTTCAAGCAGTTTCAAATTCAAGTTGGGCGAATTATTGTTATTTAGTTGCGTTTGACATCAACAGCAATCTAAAAGACGAAATGGAACGATTAAATCAATCTTTTGGAATTGGAATAATTGAATTAAAGGCAAATCCTTATGAAAGTGAAATATTATTTCCTTCAAAATATAAAGAATTAGATTTTAAGACAATTGACAAACTTTGTGAAATAAACAAAGATTTTGAAAAGTTCATTGAACAAACGGAAACGCTTTTAATCGCAACCGAAAGATATATAAAAGGAACGAAAAAGGAATTTGAAGAATTTTGCGATAGTTATTTCAAAGCAGACTCTGAAATTGAAAAGTATTGTAAGGAGAAAAATATACCGATTGAAGAAGAAAAAACGGTGTAGAACAATGTATATACTTAATGCTTTAGGTCTGTGATAAACCGAAAGTTCAGGTGTATTTATGAAGTCCGCAAAATTTTCAATTTTGCGTTAAAATAGGAAAAGAAAAAATTAAAAATTTGGCTAAGTGCAAACCCGAAAATTATTGTATTTTTAACCAGCACTAAGCATATACTAAACGTTAGGCACAATTAAAACTCAGAATTACCGAACTCAAAAATTGAATGAAAATAACGAAATTAGTAATACTTTTTAATTATCAAAAAATTCTAATCGGAATATTTGTATCACTTTTAAGTTTTTGGTTTTCTAACTTTATTACAAACGAAATCATATTAAAAACATTTCTAATTTTCGGTGGCTTAATTATATTAAATATTATTCTATCAATTATTGCATCTTACTTTCTGTATGACAAGTCCGATTTGTATAAATTGGAAAAACTACCCGAATATATAAAACTAAATGAAATTAAAAACGGAATATTTATTCACGCAAGTTTTGACCCAATATCAAATTCTATCGAAAAAAAATATCCGAAAATGGAATTAGTAGTTTGTGATATTTATGAAAATAGGCATTTAGATGAAAAAATGATTAATATTTCAAAAAAGGAATTCCCTCCAAATCCGAAAGAAATAAAAATTGACCCAACAGAATTGCCATTCAAAGATAACTCTCAAGAAATTGTATTTGCAATAACCGCATTACACGAAATTTTACAACACGAAAAAAGAGTTAAATTTTTTAAAGAAACTAAACGAATTCTAAAAAATAACGGAATACTAATCATTTCGGAACAAATGAGAGACGGAATTAATTTTATGTTCTTCAATATTGGAGCGTTTCACTTCTTAAGCAAACGAAAATGGAAACTTGCAATCAAGGAAAGTGGATTAGAAATATTTGAAACTCAGAAAATAAATATGTTTGCGGAAACAATAATAATTAAAAATAAAAGTGCCTAACAAAGAATATAGTTAATGCTTTAGGTCTGTGCTTTACCGAAGTTCAGGCTTATTTACAAAGTCCGCAAAATTTTCAATTTTGGCGGTAATAATTCCGATAAGAAAAAAATTAAAAATTTCGCTACTCGCGAAACCTCTAATTATTTTCTTATCTTTACCAAGCACTAACCATATTCCAGTCGTTGGGCACAATAAAAAAACACGAAAAACTTATCTCATTTCAACAAAAATAATTACTTTTGATACTATCAAATGATACTATCAATGAAACCGCCATACGAGATAACATCCAAAATTTTACAGTTCGTAACTCAAATCTCTGAAAAAATAGGAGAAATCAATGCGAATTTATTAGACAAACCTTCACCTACATTAAGGAAACAAAATAGAATTAAAACAATTCATAACTCTCTTAAAATAGAAGGAAATACGCTAACAGAAAAACAAATAACTGCAATTCTTGAAAACAAAAGAGTTATTGGTCCAGAAAAAGATATTAAAGAAGTAATAAATACTATTGAAGTTTATAACAATATTGAGAATTTCAAATATCACAATGAAAAAGATTTTCTAAAAGCACATAAAACAATAATGAATGGATTAATTGAAAATCCTGGAAAATACAGAAAACAAGGTGTTGGCATTGTAAAAGGAACAAAAGTAGAACACATTGCACCGCCACACGGAAATGTTCCATATTTAATGAAAGATTTATTTAAGTATCTAAAAGATAAAAATGAATTAAGTCTTATAAAGAGTTGTGTTTTTCATTATGAAATGGAATTTATACATCCTTTTTTAGACGGAAATGGACGAATGGGTCGTTTATGGCAAACTTTAATACTGAAAGCCGAATATCCTGTATTTGAATTTATTCCTTTAGAAACTTTAATTAGTAAATCACAAAAAGAATATTATGAAGCACTATCAGAAAGTGATAATAACGGAAAATCAACAATATTTATCGAATATATGTTAGGAATTATTAATAATTCTCTTGAGCATATTCTAAAATTTGGAAGTCGGAAATTAAATCAAACAGATAGAATAAATTATTTTAAGGAATTAGATAATATAGAATTTACAAGAAAAGATTATATGAATGTTTTTAAAGAAATTTCTTCAGCAACAGCAAGTAGAGATCTAATTAAAGGAATTGAATTGGAAGTGTTTGTTAAAATTGGAGAAAAAAATAAAACAAAATATAGACTAAAATAAACTGTGCCCAACAAAATGTAAACGTAATTGCGTGTTTTGTGCTTAATTTAAAGTTTGTATCTTTGAACAAAGTTTAGTGATAAACTGAAAGGTAAGTGCCTATAAATCCGCAACTACGCTTACATAAACCGTTATGATATAATTGCCTACGGCACGCAGAAACCGTGTTTTTCAAACACTCCATTTCTGCTAATTATATCATAACGTCAACTGTAGGTCGCCTTTAATTCGTGACAATTCTTATAAATAGATTTCTGCGTCTACGACATACGAAACTATATATAACAATATGTATAACGAATGAGGCGCCCTATGGCTCTCCGTGAGCTGCGCCTCACTACGCCATACACAGTTGACGTTG
>JAZGEQ010000028.1:0-9660 GCA_036478775.1 Cellulophaga sp. | reverse complement strand
AAAAAAACGCGAACAAATTCCGCGTTTTTGGTTTCGCATTTGAGTAAATTCAAACGTTTTGATTCCGTAATAATTTTCAATTCCGATTGATTGATAATTCGCGAGTGAGTGTTCCACTTAATTCAGTTTTCCAAATTTGAGTGAATTCCATAAAGGTTTTCAATTCAGAATTTGAGTGTTTTTAGTTTTTTTTCACAAACTTAATTCGCTTTTTTTTCAGCGTTTCAATTTTTTTGAACAATAAATTACAACGGTCTTGTATAAGAATAGTGCGGTTTTGTGTGCGAGGATTTTCCGATAGGAAAATCAGACGTAACAAAATTGCACTAACCCTTGATTAAGCACTAAACTACGCATTATTTTTATACGGTGTTGTATTTTAGTGGCTTTTAATTCCGTTGTTAAATTCTTTTTTATTTTTCATTCCGAGTGTAATTCCGCCCAGATATTTTTCCGTTTTTGATTGAGTTTTATTCGATTCGATTTTTCGCCACAATATTCAATTCCGCAAAGATTGATTTTTTACAAACTTGCTAAAATTCCGTTGTGGTTTTTATTCCGAAAAGATTGGATTTTTCTCTGCCAATATATTATTCCGCTGTTTTGAGTTTCCAATTTCAATTTTTAATTCCGTTGTTGTGCTAAATTTTGTCCAAACTTTCATTTCCGACAAGTTGCTAAAATTCTTTTTTTTTAAACTAAAAAGTTTCGGTTCTGACGATTTTTCCGCCATTAAATACAACGTGTTTGTGTATGAGTTGTTGCGTGTTTTAAGCAACTAATTTAGTAAATACAAACTGAATAGAAAATCCGCGAGGATTTTCGTAAGTAGAGTAGGAACTAGCAATTAATTATACACGGTGTTGGCATTTTGTTTTTTATTACTTTTCGTAAAGTCAAAATTTAACTACTCCGTGACTTGAGTAAGTCCCTTTTCCTGTATAACTGCTTATAGTTTTAGTCATAATATTTTACCAGAAATTAGGGTTTTGTTGGTCAGAATCTTTGTCAGAATCGTATCCATCCATTAAATCCAAATACTCATCTGTATTAAAGTTTTCCGGCTCAGAATTATTGTCATTTTTCTCGTTGACTTCCTTTTTGAGCTGTTCAATAAATTCCTTTATTATTTTAATTTTTTCACTTGGTATTTTTTTCAATGAATTTACTTCATAGAGGTAACCAAGTATATAAGATAGCAATTCTCTTTTTTCCATGATTTTATTTGTTAAAAAGGTAAGGTGTTGAAAAAGTGTGATTTAATTCCTAAGTCATTTGCGATTTTAGAAATCATTTTTTCTACTTTCTTATTTTTCACATATTTATCTTTTGTTACTTTTTCGATATACTTGTCCAACCAATTTATCGTTTGATTTAAATGTGCATCTTTATTGTTCTTGTAATTATCTATAATTGAAGAGTATTCTTCTTCTGTCAATTTTTCAACGTTTCCAATTTCTAAATCTTCTGAATCTGATTCAATCTCTTTCAAAAGTTTATTAAAAGATTCAGGAATAACACCTAATTCATGGTTGTTTTCTTTACTTTCTTTTTTCATTTCAATATTATTTGAATTATTTTTATTTCCATTTAACGAAAAAATAAATGCCAACGGTCTTGTGTATGAAACGTAGCGTATAAATAAATGCTAACTTTTCGGATTTAGCACAAGCCGAATTTTTTATTTTTATGTTTTTTTTTCTAAATATAACCAAATAAAAAATTTGGCGTATTTTGTAAATATACAAAAACCTTTCGGAAAGCCTGTAATAGCTATGTTTTATACACGTTGTTGTGCATAGTGCTTTTCACGTCCAGCTTGGTTTTCCGATGTTTGTTATTTAGTTCGGATTGAGCGTTGGCAAGACATACTCTTTTGCAATTTTTGACGTAGCGTTGGCTGAAGCGAATTGCGAATGTGTATGGCTTTGAGCGTTGGCTATATCAATATTAGTTCATTAAATTCAACTTTCTCAAAATTTTGAGATAAAAAAAAGGTCTCTCTAATTCTATGTGTTGTGTTGAATTTATCCGTAAAATATTCTTTTAATTCAATATCAGAACCATTTAGAGCAAGTATTAAACGTTTATCATTTGATTTTGAAATATAAACTCTACCTGTTAAGTTTCTGAATTCTTTATCTATAAATTGCTTCAATAATTCTTTGTTTTCAAATTCTGTATGGTAGAATTTAAACAAGTTTTGCTTTTTTAAATAGGAAACAAAATTGGTTCTAAACTTTTTATGAATTTCAACTCTATATTTTTCTAATTCAAATGAGCTTTTATTGGTATAAGATTTTAAAACAAATAGAAAGTTTATTGAATAGTGATTTACGAATAAAGAATCTCTATCAAAAATCCTTTCTTTAAAATGATAAGAATGTTTAATTCCTTTATCAAAATCGATTTCCAACCTATCATCATCAAAATCGAAAATATCCGTTACTATACCTTGAATAAAGAAGTTTGGAGTAATATTATATCCTTCTGTTACTTTATCTCTATATCGAATGTTATTATTGATTTTCTTGCCCTCGTTCAGTAAATCTATATTGAATTGAATTACATTCTTGGCATAAGTAAATTGCTTATAAATTGAGTTCTCTTTAACTTCATTATTTGTTTTATAATACTTTGAATCTCCAATGTAAAAAATACTTTCATCACGGTCAATTAAAGAATCGTACTCAAATAAATGGTCAATAATTTTACCATCTTTATTTTCTTTTAGTTTTTTGAGTGAAACTCCTTTGCTTGTTTCTTTGGTATCGATTTTAGAAGTTATCAGCTTATCAATCATATCCTCAAAGATCAAATGATAATATTTGACCATAATAAAATCTTCATTCTTATTTTGAATTGAAACTTTATTCGATTTTGAAAAATACAATTCCAATAACTTATACATTTTCACTAATGTATCTGAAAAGTATTTGTAGCGTATCTTCTTTAATATTTTTGGGGCATTAGTAACTAATTTTTCATAGGCACTTCCTTTGGCAATTGTATAAGATACATCTATTTGTATGCTGAAATTATATTCTGTCTTTAAATGATTTAAAACTGAATAAAACATACACAATAATTCTTCCTCTGTATCGATATATTTTTTCTTTACATTGAGTTCTGAATAAATTGGTATTCCTTCATTGGTAACAAAAGGATTTGACTTTCTAACTGTTTTTTCCCAATTAGCCTTTTTATGCTTTGCTGAAATTTGCTTTTTATGAATGAATAGAATTGTGTTTTTATTCTTCTTATGGAAGTTTACAAAACTTAAAACAATATCTAAAAACGAGTATTCATTTTCGCCTAATGAAGTGCTTAATTGTAATACGTCGCCTTTTGATTGTATTGTGTTTGAATACCTTTCTCGATATTCAATTAATCCTTTATAGAAAATTATTAAAAATCGTTTTAACCAATTCAATTCATCTGGAGATTCAATAACCTCATCAATCTTATTTTCTGCAAATAAATTTTTATGATATTTATTTAAGATTAAACCTTTTGTATCAATAAACACTTTTGGTAGTAAATAAATTACTTCATTTTTTTCACTGTGGAAATATCCCACAGTATCAATTGTGCCAATTAACCCATTAGGTGAATAAAATTTATCACCAAAAACGGGTTTTAGAATGTCTAAAGAATAAGATTCTCCTTCAATAAATATTCTCATTATTCTTCTCCTGTTGTAGTTGTTTCTGCCTTATTTAAATCAGTTAATTTCAATCTTTCTTCGAGAATATAACTAACTAAATTGTTTGAAGTGACATTCTCGAAAAAGCTTGTATAGGTTAGGTTTTTTCCATCGGTTGACTTGAAAATAGTATTTTCTTCATCTTTAAAAACATCATTCCATAAGTAGAAAATAACCTTGTTCACAAATGTGCTTTCTGAAATTGTTTTTTCAGAATTTTGAGCATCAATAAACCAATTTCCAATTTGCTTGTCTTGGCTTTTAGTTATTTCAAATATTTCTTCATTGATTATTTTTAGGAAACTTAACCATTCAAATGATTTTCCATTGTTTAATTGAATTGTAAAATCAGAAGAAGAACAGTTGTAATCTATTGGAATATATATCCAATCCCATCTTCTCTTGAATGCACTATCCATAGGAAACAAAGATTGGTCGGAGGTATTCATTGTTGCAATTATTTTTAAATTGCTTGGGAAACGAAGTTTGCCATCTTTAATTCCTTTGTGGTCTCCACCAAAACCATCGGCACTTAAAAGATATTTATATAATTCTTCTTCAGCAGTAACTTCATACTTACTTGAACCATCTGATTTTCTATCTAATAATTGAAATAAATCTCCAAATATTTCTGCACAATTCCCTCTATTGATTTCTTCTATTTGTAAGAAAAAAGGTTGGGTTTCATCGGCAGAAACTAAATTTTTCCAAGCATCAATATAAATTTTTGTAAAGATTTGTGGAACGAATTTATAAGCTATTTTATCACCAACCATTGTTGGTTTATAACCCCCTACGAAAGAGTGATAATCATAATCAGGATGAAAAGTTACTTTTTGAACTTCTTTTCCATTTGTTATTAAATCGGCAGTATGAGATTTTCCTGTACCAGGTGAACCATAATAGATAACATTATTTACATCTTGTGAGTTTGATTCAATGCTCGGCACTATGAAATCTTCTGATGAATTATGTATTGATTGGATATTCTCTATGTAATAAAAAATAAATTCAGGTCTAAATGTACAGACATAATTATTTTTAAAATTGTTTTTGTATAACCCATTAAATCTGGCTTTTTGAAGATTGTCAATGTTTAAACCTCTTAAACTTGGGTTGCCTGGATAATTGGTGTTAGGGTCGATATTCCAACCAGCAAAAATTATGTTTTCAAGAGAATCTTGTGAGTCATAACAATAAGCACCTAAAATAATACTATGCTCCGAATTACTTCTAGGGTCTTTACTATTTAATTGTATTTTTTTTTCTTTATTATTTCTGTCCTCATTACGAATGTTTCCATAATAAACGTTGATTTTTTTTAAATCATTAGTAATAGTATTTTTATATTCGATTGTCCATTCACACCCAGAATTTGAAATAGAAGTACATTCATAAGTTCCTTGAGAGAAAAGTGATTCTAATATTGCTTTTTTATCGGAAATTGATTGAACACTTCCATTGTATTCAACAATTTCTGAATTTGTATTTAATTCATATCTCATAGTCTTGTTTAATTTTATTTGCTAATATAAATGCTAGTTGGGTTGGTACTGCATTTCCAATTTGTCTCCATTGTTCTTTAAAAGTTCCTAAAATTTCATACTTATCATCTATTGTTTGAATCCTTTTAATTTCTTCAATTCTTAGAAAACGATTTTGCCAATGAAAAGGACCTTGGTTGTTAGAAAAGCTAGCTTGAATTGTCCAAGATGGTCTTTCTGGAGTTAGTTTTAATAAGAATGTCCAGTACCTAGATTTCCACTTAAATAAAGGATTAGGATGCCCTTTTTTTTCTGTGTAAAAAAGATAATTACTACCAGGAGGGATATCTTCTATCAGATGATGATGTTTAGAGCCAGGTTTTTGTGTTTTTTCTTCTTCAGTTATATTGTCAAATTCCTTAAGTACGTCTCCGCAAGTTACCCAATTTAAATAATCACCATTATTTTTTTTAGGTTCAATATGTGTTTCTTTAGGGAATTCAAATTTTTCAAATTCTTTTTTTATTCCAATACAAATAAATCTTTTTCTTGTTTGAGGAACTCCATAGTTTGCAGAGTTGATTACTTTATAATTTATATTATAACCCAGTTCTTTTGATTTCTTTTCAAGAAATTCTAATGCTTCTGTATGAGTTTTATACATAAAACCATCTACATTTTCAAAAAGAAAAAATTTTGGATTGACTTCTTCAATAACTCTAAAATATTCTGGTACGGCAAAACCAGCTTTTTCATCTTCAAATCCTTTCTTTTTATCTTGAAGATAATGTCTTGCTTGACTGTAGGGTGGGCAAGGAGGGCCGCCAATTACACCTGTTACTTTATTTTTATATTTTTTAAAATCGATATTTCTTATATCGTCATTAATTACAATATCTGAGACTTTGTTGTGTAATAATGTTTCACAACCTTTATCCCATACATCTGTCGCTAGTATAGTTTTAAATCCAGCTTTTTTAAAACCTAAATCTAATCCACCACATCCAGAATATAAACTAATAATATTGCTCATTATAAATTTTTAATTAAAAATTCTACGATTGCTTTACCCATTAAAGGAGGAACTGCATTTCCTATTTGTTTTTGAATTGACCTTCTAGAACCTACAAAATTATAATCTTCTGGGAATGTTTGAATACCTGCCAATTCTTTTAAACGTAACCTTCTGCCAGTCCAATGAAAAGGACCTTCCCAATGTCCAGGGGATGATATAATTGTCCAGGAGGGAAGATTAGGGTGAAGTTTTAATAAAAATGACCAATATCTTTTTTGAGCAATAAATTTAGGGTTAGGATAACCTCTTTTTTCAGTTAAAGCTATATAGTTTTGGCCTGGAGGCACAGCTTGTAAATCTTCAAAATATTTACCTTCTGTTGAATCATAATCATCTGAATATTTAAATGCATCATATTTTCCAATCCAATCTATTACACGCTCGTAAGGGAGTAAGTTCTTATTTAGAGCAATTTCTTTTTCTGTTCCGTGAGTTTTAATAGGTTCACCTTTAATTTCTTTTTTAGAAGCAATAAAAAACACTCTTTTCCTTTTTTGGGGTACTCCAAAATCAGCTGAATTAGCTCTATACTTTATATGTTTATAACCTAAATGTTCAATTGCTTCTTCAAGTTTTTGAACAGCTTCTACGTTTTTAGGATGCAATAAACTTTCAACATTCTCTAAAACAAAACCATCCGGATTCATTTCTTCAATCATTCTTAAGTATTGACCAATCATATTTCTTGGGTCTTCACTTCCGAGTCTATTTTCGTGTTTTTTCCAATAACCTGCTTTTGAAAATGGTTGACAAGGCGGTCCTCCTAGTAAGATTAGCTTTTTGGATTTGTTATTCTTTAGGATTTCATCATAATCAGAAGACTTCATTTCTTTTATGTCCTTGTGAAAATGAACTGTGTGATTAAAGTATTTATTCTTTTTTAAGGTTGCAACACTATCTTTATCAAAATCCATACTTGATATTACTTTAGCACCTGCCAATTGAGAACCTATATCAAGACCACCAGCACCAGAAAAAAAACAAATTGAGTTTACTTTATGATTTTCTTCAATGTTTATGTTGTTTATTTTATAGCTTTTATGATTAAATTCAATGTTTATATTGTTCTTAGTTACTTTCTCAAATTCACTTTCAAAAAGTTTCAATTGAGGTTCTTCTAAGTAAGAAAGTGTGCTTTTATCTAATTTATATTTTATCATTAATTTTGTTTTTTATGCTATTGCATAATAATTCTTTAACATTAACATTAAGTATTTCTGCTATTTTATATAAGTCTTCAATACTCGGTTGTCTTCTGTTCTGAGCATAAGAATTTACCATATTATAGCTTTTCCCTAATTGTTCAGCCAACCAGATTTGTTTAATTCCTTTTGTTTCTAAAACCTCTTTTATTCGGTTCATTTTTGAATTTTTTATTCAGTCCACTAAAGTAAAGAACTATTTTCAATATCTCACTAAATGAGTATTAAAATCATTATACTAAAAAGTTAGTGGTGGGTAAAGGCAAGCTCTTTTTATTTTTTGAGGCACGAAAAAAATGAAATGTGCTTGACTGTGCGGTTGTATTTTCAGTACAAAAATTTAGTGTTTTGCTAGATTTTCCGCATTATGCACAACGTTTTTGTATATGGTTTGTTGCGTGTTTCAAGCAACTAATTTAGTAAATAATTACCAACTAAGAAAGTCCGTGAGGACTTTCGTAAGTAAGCAAGAAGCCAGCAATAAATTATATACGGTGTTGGCAATCAGGCTTTATTTTCAATCCCAAATTTGTGGTCGTTCAATCCCTATTGTTCTTAAATAACTTAACATTTGTCCTGTGTGAACAGATTCGTGATATGCAATTCGATTCAGATAATCTCCAAGTTTTTTGCTTTGTCCAACTTCTTTTCTCTCAATCTTTACGTTTTCCAAATCCGATTCGTTCAGTCCATTTATCATACTCAAAAAGTTTGCTCGATAATTTTCAGCAAAATCCAGTTCGTTTTTCAAGTCCGAATATTTTTCTTCTTTCCAAGGTGATTTATAATTTCCTAAATTCCCACGATTTTCTATGATTTTATGGAAAAGATGTTCGCCCTCTAAAACGTGTCTTATCATTTCGATAATTGAGAACGCATTTTCGTCAGGTTTCCAATTCAAATATTCGTTCGGAATTCCGCTCCATAATTTTATACTCCGTCTTCTAATTTCGGAAAAGTTCAATAGAATAATTTCGTTTGAATTCATTGTTCGTATTTTGTTTTGAGTTCTATTTTCAGCTTGTTGCCAACGTCTCAGTATAAGAATAGTTGCGGTTTTGCGTGCGAGGAATTTCCGAAGGAAATTCAGACGTAGCAAAATAGCAACGACCTTTGGTTAAGCACTAAAGTAGCCATTATTTTTATACATTGTTAGCAATAGTTATTTGTCTTCTGTTGTTTCTTGATTTGGCGATAATAATTTTATCATTTCCTTTTCTAATAAACTAGAGTTTTCTTCATCAGGAAATTTTTCCATTATGTCAATTCCCATTTTAGGTGAAGGCAGAAATTTTATTTCTCTTCTCAATAATTCAGAAATTGTCTTTACTGCTAACTTTAGTCTGCTAACTTTTGTAATATCATCTGAAGTATCTATGTCTTTTTTTGCTTCCTCAATTTCTTTATCAATTATTTCATCTACTAATTTTTTTTGTGCTTCTAAAATTGTCTGATTCATTTCATTACTTAATTTTAGACTCTGAGCATAATTAGCAAAAATCTTTCCTTTTTGAATTTCAATATTTGCTTTAGTAGCAATTTTAATTATTTTTCCAACTATCCCTATTGCAGCACTAGTAGTAAATGCAACAACAAGCCAAATAGAACCTGGTTCTGCTGATACAATTTTAGATGAACCTCCTACATCTAAGGATGGAAGTTCAATACCTTTTTTCAAGTCATTAGATAAAGATTCAAAATCTGAGAATGTGTATTGATTTGGTAGATAAATATTTAATATAAAATCCTCATCTGTCTTACTTTTCAAATTTATGTATTCACTTATACCTTGACTTGCGGTTTGAATGAAAGAAATAAAATTAGTTATCCCAGTGTTTTCTGCGCTTACAATATTGGTTTGGTCTTCAAATCCAGAAAACCAACTCGAATTCTTTAGTCTTTGTATTTTATCTTGAAAGAGATTAGTTTTATCTAATTCCTTTAAGGCTTTTCTGAAGTTGGTTAATCCGCTTACAGAGTATTTCGTATAATCAGTATGTGCTTTTGAGGCATAAGTAAATAGATTTTTAGCAATTTCTAGTTGTTTGATTATTTCTAATGAGTTCATTTCTTGGATTCAATGTTCTAACGCAACAAAGCGTTTAGGTTTTTGATGTTACTAAGCTACAAATTTCAGCTCAATATCCATCATTTCTTTAGGTGTTTTATATCCAATAATTTTTCTTGGTCTAT
>JAZGEQ010000027.1:0-3632 GCA_036478775.1 Cellulophaga sp. | reverse complement strand
TGATTTTGGGTGTTTTGGGGTATTACTTGGCAAGTTTTCTTGACTTTACAGGTCTACAATTTATTTCTGCTGGATTAGAAAGGTTGATTTTATTTTTATACCCAACCTTTGTTATTCTATTTTCTGCCATTCTATTTAAACGTTCCATTACGTTAAGGGAAGCGATTGCTTTACTTTTAAGCTATGCCGGCATGATTTGGGTGTTCAAGGAAAATATGCAAACCGACTCAACAAATGTAGTGTTAGGGTCGGCACTGGTTTTGTCCAGTTCTATCTGTTTTGCATTGTTTATTATGGGCAGTGGGATGATGGTTAAACGCATTGGTTCGGCTCGTTTTACCGCTTATTCAATGACGGTCGCTTGTTGTGCAACTCTTCTTCACTATATTCTACGTCATGAATTAGTTCCATTTACTCTGCCAATACCTGTTTATGGTCTTGCTTTGTTTATGGCTCTTTTCTCGACAGTGCTCCCTGCCTTTATGATGAATTCGGGTATCCGATTAATTGATTCGGGACCCGCTTCAATAATCAGTTCTGCTGGTCCGATAGGGACTTTATATTTGGCTTATTTATTTTTGGGTGAACAAATATCATCTGCTCAACTAATTGGTACTTTTCTTGTATTAACAGCTGTTTTTGTGGCAAGTCGGACAAAAAGCTAAGCTAATATAGAAAAAAAGTGTGAAGTACACAACAGATTAGAAAGATGTTTTTTTAAACATATACTTACAACGACATCTAATGCTAAAATTTTATTCAATTTTTATCCCTCATCTTTTTATAGTTTTAACAACTAATTTTTTCATTAACTATGACCAATTTAAGTCAGGAGCCATGGCCTCTTAAAATGGCTAGAAATTATCCAGCACTATATCATTACACACATACCGAATCTTTAAAGGAACTTCTTAAAAGTAAATCACTTTTGGCACGCCCAATTGGGGATTTTAGCGATACAGATGAATATATTCACGGTCTTAAATTGATTCAAGGTGAATTAACAAAAACTTGGAAAAATGAGAACAATAGGACGAGGGTCGAACACCTCCTACGTAGTCTCTACGGGACAATTCAGCCAGATGTGCAGCAAGTTCTTGGACAAGTGCTCGAGAATATAACTTATGAAATTAATAATATAAAGTCTCCTAAAGTAAAAATATTTGTTTCTTGCCTCACTGTTGACCCAGAATCAGAGAAAATGCGAAAAGAGTATGGTGATTGTGTTATTTCTTTCAATTTTATGTTACCAATTTTAGCTTATTATCCTCCACCTCCTATAACGAGTTCAATGCTTTCAAGGGTTAGTTATGATGATCAAGAGTTTGTTGCTGGGGTTTTAGATCAGGGCTTCTATTACGAACATTCGGAGAATGTTAGGAGACAATTGAGTATATTAAGCCCATTGAGTTCAAATGCGCGTTCAGAAGCAATCGCAAACTGGGTTACGGAAAGATTGTGTCTATTTGCACCTAATATTAAAAAACCTAAATTTAAGAAGGAAAAAGAGTGGCGGTTGAAGTCGGCAATTTCCTTATATTCTTCAAATCGAGATTTAGCTAGAAGCCCTCATTGTCCAAGTTTTTTTGATCTTCCGGAAACAGCAAGGTTTGATGAAAATGGTAGATATCTCCAACGACTTACTTTTTGCGAAGATAAGTTCATTTCAAGAGGAATTTCCTGTGCCGCAAGAAATACGGGTGACCTGGCTGCATGGGTGCAGCAGTGGCAATCTCAGGAATCCTTGCCACGAGTAGATATTAATGCAATATCAAGTAGAATAGCTATGAGTTTGTAACTAAAATAGTAAGACAGTGACTATTACTGCTATCGGTGGTGCAATAGGCAGTATTTTCTCTGTTGTCTTATGAAATAAAGTATTCAGACTAACACCTAATAATAATCGGTACTAATACAATTTTTACTGTACCTATAAAAAGCGAAGACTAAATTTCAAGGAAAATTTTCCGCTGTAAAATCCTGTCGTTTATGAATCAAGGCTAAGAGATTAATGGGGTTAATAGTAGATTTATATCTTTTATAAACTTTACCTAATAATTCAGGTATTAAGATATTAATTATTAACCTACCCTCTTTTCTTTGCGTTATATTTTTTTAAAAAAGGTGTTTAATTTGACAGAAGAAACCATAAAGACTGCTTCTTTAAGCAAGCTAGAATTGTTACAAATAGCTATAGCTATTATTGTATTTTCCTCTCCTCTGTTATACCTGATTGGAATTGCTTTTTATCAAGGTTTTTTATCTGCTTATGGTATAAATATAAGCTTTTTTCCACCCACATTGTTTGAAATATATGGCAATGTATACATTTTCTTTATTGGTATATATTTTAGCATCATAAAGCTCTTATGGTATATCATACCGCTTGTTGTATTTATTTTTATGATAGTGCTTATATTCTTAGCATATTCAAAATGTTATCCTTCACCACCTTTGAAAAAAACCAATGCTTTTTTCCGACCTAATTCTTTTTTAAAAGAATTCCTCCAGCACATCTGGTCTATCTTAAAAGAGTCAAGTGCAAAACTTAAGATTATTTTTATTTTCCCTATCTACATACTTTTACCACCAATATTATTTGCTCTTTGTGTATATTCAGCTGATAAGAAAGGAAAGGAGTATTCTAATACTGAAAAAAAAGACTATCTGGAAAACGGCTGTTACTTTAAAGAAAAAAGCATGTGGAGTAATTGCGATTCATTGGTGAATAAAAAGGGTGAAATTTTACACACAGGGCTTCTCATTGCTAGCACAAATAATTACATTGCTTTTTTCAATTGCGAAGGATCTATAGTTACAAAATTTCCAAATGATGCAGTTATAATAAATGAAATAAAAAAGATAGATGGCAAAGGTAAAAAGAAGTCAAATAATCCTTTTCCATATTGCCAAAATGTACCGGTAACTTCTACTTCAAAAACTCAGTAAGGTTGTGTACCCAGTTGGGTGCAATAGCGAAAGCGTATTGCACCTTTCCTAGTCAACTTGAGGCAAATCTTCCTCTGCAAAATCCTGTCGTTTATGAATCACGGCTAAAACTTCTACATAGTCGTCAGTCTTGATTTCGTAAATAATCCGATAGGAGTACATGGCTATCTCGCGGATAAGTTCTTCATTCAGCTCTGCTACCTTGCGTCCCATGTAAGGTAGTTTATCAAGCTTGGCTGTTTTTTGTACCATCTCGTCACTCACGCGTTTGGCATAAAGTGGGGAGTCCTGCTCGATGTAATCATGAATATGGCGCAGCTGAGTCAATGCGTGATTTGTCCATGTCACCATGTCTGAATATCTCTCAAAACCTCTTCTGTAGTTTGAGTTTTACCCTGAGTGGCATCTTCCTGTCCTTTACGGATATTTTCCAATACATAAAGCCGATAAATAATTTCTTCCATATCGGTATCTTCAGGCATTCGAGAAATGGTGTTTAAAGCTTCTTGTTTAATTGCTTGCATAGTAATATCATCATCTGTCAGTAAAAGGTGGTTATCGTCCGTCATTTTTTTCAATAATAGCATTATTGATTGCTGGTGTTTAATTAAGGCTTCTAGCATTTTGGTAATAAATGCTTTTATTCGACTATCTAGCCTTTTTTCCTATTCCATAGATACACA
>JAZGEQ010000026.1:0-8324 GCA_036478775.1 Cellulophaga sp. | reverse complement strand
ACGGTTAGATTTTGTTTGCGTGGATTATTTATTCTTGTTTGGATTTTGTCTAGTATCAAAAACTCTTACCACATATATTTTTGTTTTCCCTTCTCTGTACGTGATTTTGCAATGATGTTCTATTAATTTTCGGTAGTTTCGTTTTAGGTGTATAAAAGTATCATCAATTGCTCCTATTTTTGAGGTATCTACATTTTCATGTTCAAGCACCTCTGTACTTTTACGAAGTTCTATTGCTATTTGTCTCGCTTTAGAGTATCCATAAAGTTTAATATAAAACTTTGTGATTTTCTCTAAATCTTTGGTGGCTCTTGTTGTCCACACTACTACTGGTTTTATTCTTTTGTCCAACCTTCAATCATTTTTTGAACTTCTTCTTGACTATGTATACGCCCCGCTTTGATATCTTCTTCGCCTTCAGCAATCATTCTATCTAATTGCTTTTGTTCTATATAGGATTTGGCAGTTTTATATAAAGCATCTAAAAATTTATTATCTCCTATTTCTATATACTTGTGAAGCTCTTCTCTCAATTCTAATGCACCCATAATTCTATATTTTATATAACAAATGTACAATTTTTGTTCCATAATTCTATTTTAACTCAAAGGGTGGAACTCATTAATTGCTTCATGTAAATTTTCAAGATTATTTTGCTTGTATTTTTCTGTTGAACTTATGTATTTATGTCCTGCTAAATATTGTACTTTTCTAAGGTTGTATTGTCCTAACCAATTTACGATTACTGAAGCTCTTAAATGATGCACATTAACAACTTTATAATTTATCCTTTTTAATCTTCTAAAAACTCCGATTCGTACTAAATCATTAAAGCTGTTTTGTGGTATAAATAATTGTCCGCTTTCACTCTTGTTCTTCTTTGCTATTTGTGGACGTATTTCATTTATATATTCTAATAAGTCTAATACTTGCCAAGATTTAAGCTCCATTGTTCTATTATTATTTCTTCGTGTACTTGGTATATAAATTTTGCCTTTGTAAAGCTCTAAATGTTCTAATAATAAACTTTTAAGATTGGTTGTATTTAAACCTTGATAGACCAACAATCCTATAATAATTTTGTTTCTTTTAGCACTATGTTTTGCATTGATATTTGCATATTTATTAAAGCTTTCAGTTTCATAACTGTAATATAAATCTTCTAATTCGTCTGCTTCCAATAAATTGTGTAACACTCGTTTTACTGCTCCTTTTACGGTTACATCTTCAATAGGACTTTCAATACGTTGGTTAATTTCAATCAAATAATTAAAGTATTTTCTAAGGTTTGTCAACTCGATATTTATGGTGCGGACACTTATCTTTTTTCCTTGTAAATGTTTGATATATGTAAGACTGTCTTTATAATCTATCTCTATTGCATTGAGTCGTTTTCGTTGTAACCACTTCGTAAACTTTGCTACTGATATTAAGTTGTGTTTAATTGTTGTTTTACTGTAATCGTTTTGCAATAAATATTCTTCGTATTCCATAATTAATCATCCTTTAAAATATGCGTATAAATTTGTGTAGATTCTAATGAGCTGTGTCCTAAAAACTGTTGTATATCTTCTATCTTCATTCCTGCTTGTAAAAAATGCGTAGCAATACTATGACGTAACATATGCGGTGTAATATGCTGCTCTTGCAATTCTTCATTATTGGTGGATTTAATAATTTGTTTTAAACACCATTCTAAACAAGCTCCACATATTTTTGGGTTTCTTCTGCTTACAAAAACATAGTCGCTTTCTGATGCCTTTTTAAAATCCATTCTTGCATCGAAGACATAGTCTTCAATCATTTTTAAATTGTATTGATTGATGGGGATAAAACGTTCTTTGTAGTTCTTTCCTTTTCTAACAAATATGCGTTCCTTGTCGTATAAAATATCATTTAATTGTAAATTCAATACTTCATTTCTTCGCATTCCACAACTGTATAAACAGACTAACAAAGCTTTGTTTCTTGCTCTAAATCTTGGTAGTTCGTGACTCTGTTCTGTTGCCTTAAATAGTTGTTTGACTACTTCTTCTGTACAATATTTTAGTTTTCCTTCTGCTATCTTCTCTCTTTTAATATGTATCTGCAAAGGTGTTCTATTATGCTTTTTTAGATATTCACTAAATTTCTTCAACGTGCTTTGATGCGAGTTTAAATAGGGGTTACTTAATGCTCCGCTTCTTGTTTTATTGGGTCTTTGTTTTAGTTCTTGGTAGTAACTATTAATATGCTCTTTTTGGATATAATCTATCTGATTAATGTTGTGCCTCTCTAACCAGTAAAAAAATTCGCATAGTTGATTGGGATAATTCTTTAGCATGGCTTCGCTAAACCCTAATACATCTAACCACTCTTTAAAATTTTGTAGTATTACTTTATAGCTTTGGTTTTGTAGTTTGCTTTTTTTCATAATTTAGGTGTCGAACTTCTCGACTTTTTATGGGTCGGTTGCATTTTTTGGATTGTATTGCGAGTTGTATTTAACTAACTGGTTGTTACTTAATTAAGTTCGCAAAAACAGTACTTGCGAGTTACTTGCGACTTTGCGAGGTGGCAATGCCACAGATAAGTAATTATTCTTTGCCTTTTATTCGGTCTATACAGTCTTGTAGTGCTTTGTTTATTTGTTTTTTAAGATTGGTATATTCTCCTAAGTCAACGATTTCAAAACAGTAACTTTTAGTCTTTGCTTTCTTAATTCTTTGGATATAATTCTCTGCCAATAATTGTTTGTGATACCAACGTAGTGTACTTTCCTTTATGCGTAGATTTCTTCTGATTTCAGCATTGGTAAAAGTGGTTTGATTGTGTTTTACTAAATATGTTTTGAGGTTTTCTAGGTGGTTTCGGGTTGCTCCTGTAATGGTATCTGATTTTCTCAATAACACTTCTATAATTAATTCGTTCGCTTCCTCTATATCTTCTATCGTTGTTTCGATATATTCTTCTCCTGTATTTTTATCATATTTTTTCTGTCTTTGCCGCTGGCAATAAAATGTGATGGCTTCTATAAATTGTAAATAATGACTATTGGTTCTTCGTGGTTTAAATACGGATGGTGGTAGTTCTAAATATTCAGCAAAAGGATTGATGACTTTTATAGGTTTTAATACTCGTTGAACATTCTTTAGATTTTCTCGCATTGCCTGTTCTGCATCTGTATCTATTTTTCCTGCACTTATCAAGCGTTGATAATTCATAATACGTCGGTCTTGCTCTGTACTTTCATCTATGTACAGTAAAAAACTTCGGTTGCTATTATCTTCATAAATACTTTCTTGTGTAGTACAACCTGCAACGCTTACAGGACCTTCAACCGTTAGGTGTATGGTTTTGGTCTCGCCCTTTGCATCTTTATGAACTACTGTTTTTGTAATTCTTTTTTTGGTTTGTAATTCTCGAAGTGGATAAAGTACAGATTCTGCTCCATCCAGATCTTCTATTAAAATAAGTTTGTGTTGTAATTCTGTTCGGTTGAAGTAGTAAAATGCATTTGCTGATAAGACTGTAATTTCAATTTTATCTTCTTCAGGGAAGAGTTCCGACACTTTCGATTGTAAATGTGTTTTACCAGCTCCTGAACTTCCCAAGCTGATGCAATGCAACGGGTTATTTGTTTTACGACTTGTAAATATCAAGTACATTAATAAACGGTTGATTTCTTCTCCGATAACACCACTTTTTCCAATATCTAAATTTGTTCGTTTTAATAAATCCTTTTGTTTTAAATAGGTAATCGCTTCTTTTTCCTCAGAAGCTGATAGTTCTTTAAAATAGGGTGCAACAGCTTGTTGCTTTTTTTCTACCAGTAAAAAACGGTAGTTCTCTAATTCTTTAGTTAATTCATGGAGGCACCGCCTCACTATAGATGTCCCGATTTCTATACGTTCTGCTACTTTTCTGACTAACCTTTCTATTTGATTATCGTTGTATAAATCAATGTTTTGCCGTAATACATTGTATTGTTTTGGCTTTTGTATGCTTAGTGTGGTTCGTAAACTCTCTAGTTTGTTGAGTTTGATTCCGCCAAGGATATGGATTTCTAAATGCTTGGTGGTGTAATTGTAGTTGTTGGGATTGGAAGTGTTTAAATTCATTTTGCAGAAATATTTATTATTTGCGTAGTATATTCTGCAATATTAGATAATATTATTAAGCTAATCAAGTAAAATATTATTTTATTTTGATAATAAATGACTACTTTTGTCGATAACTATACGTTTAATCTATAATTTACTTACTTTTTTATGAAATTTGGAGAGAAAATAACTAAACTAAAGAAGCAAAAAAAACTTTCACAGGTAGCTCTTGCAGAGACTACTGGTATTTCTCGTGATGCTATTTCTAAATATGAACGTGGTGATTCTGTACCGTCTGTAGATTATGCCAAACGTATTGCTGATGCTCTTGGTGTTTCTCTTGATTATTTGGTAAGTGATAGCGATAATGAAGATGTACTTGATAATGATACCGTAAATCGTATCAAAGAAATTCAAATACTTCCTGATAGCGAAAAAGATAAAATATACTCTATTATTGATGCCTTAATTAGAGACTATAAAACTAAAAAAGCTTACGCATAAAAGCAGCAATTATTTCTGATTGCTGCTTAAGAGTTTAAAATTGACAATCTCTATGTATTAAATAACTTATATAATTACCAACTACTTCCTTTATACAAAATTTCTCCATTCCTTTTAAATTTAAGCATAAAGACATTATCGTAAATCGGAGTTATTGTTTTTCTCAAAAAAGGTTTCTCCTTAGATTCAGATTTTAATCGTTTCAAAACTAGCTCAGCATCTTCTGCTGAACCAAAAAAAGAGTCCGTATCAAAAATTAAAGGATAAAGTTTATTTTCTACAACAACTTTTCTGTTTGTTTTTGTTTTCCAAAAAATGTTTGAATCATTAATAAACAATAAAAAAATATCTTTCTCTCTTTTCAATTCTAGATATATCTCATCTATATTCTCTAAGTTTAAAAAATGATCTTTTAAAGCATTTTCAACTTGTGAAGGAAATATATATATAATAGTATTTTGCTTAGCTGATTCCAGTTTTTGTGCTGTTCCACAACTTAGACATAGTATTAAAATAAAAGTGAAAATTAATTTAGTTTTCATTTTGTAATTCTTTTTAAATATCTAGAAAAAGCATCTTTTCCAATTGTTTGGTTATTTGTAGTTCCAACATTATTAGTCTTATTTCCTCCAGATGTACGATGCATCGCAGGTCCATTACTAATAGTCGATAAGCCAGGAGCAGAAATCGAAGGAACACCTTTATAAGAATCAATAGAATACACACTAATACCTAAACTGCTTGCAGTATTTGTATCGTCTGTGGAAGTTCCTTCTTTATTAACTAACCCAGGTGTTTGCACTAAATTATGTGAATGAACTTGCCCTATAAGAACGTTTTGTTGACCACCAATAGTATTCCTACCGTCTCTTGTTGTATCACTCGCTAAAGTAGTATTACCATCAGTTCCGTCTGCCCCTCTAGAACTTGTAACTTCTGCGGTTGGGTTACCAGCACTTTTAGAATCAATATTAAGAGTTAGATAAGCCTGTCTCTCTTTGGTCTGATCAACAACAGTTTCATTATTAACGTCATTCACATCACTTTGTATTTGGGCTTCATTTATTGTTACTACATTACTTAAAGATTGCAACTTAGATGTAGCTTTAGTGGATTTTGTTGAACCTCCATTGTTAGATTTCACTTCATCAAAATCATCTTTATAAACCACTCTAACATTATTGGTTACCGCTCCATCTTGTCCTAGATAATTACCATTCTCATCAAGATAAAAATCTAATGGTGCCATCCCATCAGGGTCAATAAAATATACAGGATTATCAAATGCATAATTATAAGGGGAGTGTCTTCGCATTTGCTCAGACAATGGGTCTAAGTTCATCCATCTACCTAAAGCAGGGTCATAATTTCTAGCACCAAAATCATAAGAATTAATCCCAAGACTCTCATCATATTCTTTACCACCAAATTTATAACGTTGAGCTACAGAGTTCCCATTCGCAGATATATTGGCATTATACCCTTTGTGTTTTAAACCAAAGGGATAGTAGTTATTCTCTTCTATGATTTCAGATTGAGCGATAGTACCATTTCCATCGCTATCAGAGTATGACAGTCGTATGTTCCCTAAATGGTCTTTAAACTGAAAAACATATTTAAAGCCATTCCCTTCAGGTATAACATAACCCTCAGCTGTTGGCATAAACTGTAATTCATCATTTTCATATACAGAACCATTGTCCATATAATCAGTAATGCTTGGGTTAGGCTCACCATTCTTAATAACAACTTTTTTAAGTTTAACCCCACTTGCATCATAAAAGTACTTAATCTTATTACCGCCACCGAAGTTAATAACCGTTGGAAGATTTAAGTGATTGTATTTGATGCTTTTAATTCCTTTATTCTTATCGGAAGTTAGGTTGCCATCTTGGTCATAGCTATAATCATCATTTGAGATATTGCCATCTTTAAAACCTGTAGCATTACCAGTTGCATCTGTTACCGATTTTAATCGATTACTCAACTGAAAATATTTATAAGTCAACTGATCTGTTGCTACCTTATCATCAAAGTCATTATTTGGTGAAAAACGATTCAATTTTTTAATATTACCATTCTTGTCGTAATTTACACCTTTTATATCAAAAAATTGTTTTTCTGTTGTTAAATTTTCCCCTGCTTTATACCTAGCTCTTTTAATCCTATTTAAAGCATCATATTTATAACCATAGCCTCGCTTTTTATTATCGTTAGCTGTTCGCCATATCGTTTCGCTGATATTGCCATTGTACAATTCTTCGGTTAATAATCTACTAGTTCCACCTGCTGTAGTACTAATCGTATTATAATTCAACTTAAAGGCAAACAAATCATCTGTCAAGGCTTGTTCAGCATCATTAATACCTTTTAACCAACCTCTAATGTTATACGTATAATCTATGCTTTGTAGTTGTTTACCTAATGGTACATTTCCTACACCTTTGTTTATCAATTGCCCTAATTCATCATATTCATTTTCTGCTATTAATTCTTCGTCTTGATGGTTAATTTGTTGTTTATGTGTTAATAATCTATTGGCATGGTCGTATCTAAAACGATCTACGGTTTTTATGGCAGCATTTGTTCCTTTGGTATGTCTGCTTACGGTACGGATTACATTACCAATAAAATCTAATTGGGTTTTGGTAATATCTACCGTATTTAAATAATTGTTTTTTGAATAGCTATAAATAGGTCTTGCTTTCTTATCATAATAGCTAACTGTATTTATCCATTGATTTTCTCCTAATACTCTTACTTGACTGGCTGTAGCTAAACCTTTAGTATTTGTAGTTATTTGTACGCCCAGAACATCTATTGGGTTTGTACCCCCATCTAAATTGAAATTATAATCATCATAATAATTGATAGTTAAAACTTTGAGATTGCTTTCTGGAAATGAACGGTGCGTATAATTAACTGATGCATCTCCTATACTTGCTGTACTTTGTCTTATTTCAAATTGATTTGTAGCTGTATAACTATCTGCTAAGATTTGTAAGGCATTTCTATTTTCACTACTGGTGTACTTTCCTGTATATACCACTCTACCAAAGGCATCATATTTGGTAAAGAGCCATTTGTTTTTATTTTTTAGATTTCTAGTTTGTGTTAAAATGGGTCTGTCTAGTTTGTCATAAACTATAGATTCCCAGCCTTTACCTGGTATCTTTTTTCTAATGAGTCTATTTCTACTATCGTATCGATATTGGTAACAGAGTTCGTTTAATTGTCTTGTTCTTGTACTTGCATTATTCTTTATATTTGCTCTTGGGGGTATCACATAGGTTAAATTGCCAAAATCATCGTAAACATAATAGGTGTCATGCCTTCTGTTTTTGAAGTTGGTATTGGTGGTGTTGGCATTGTAGGTACGTTTTAAAATGACTCTACCTTGTTTGTCTTTAAATTCTTCGGTGCTATGGTTCTTATCTTTTGCTCCTGCCTGATTAGCTGTCCAGTTTTCGTCCTTAGTTATGGTTTTATAGAGTTGATTTTCTGCATAATAATCTGTAGCTTTATTGTTTACCAAAGTAGGTTTGTAATTTGCATCTAAACTTACTGTAAACAAACGTACATTATCTTGGCTTTCATCATTCAAGTCCAAGGTATTGCTTTGATAGTCAAATTTGATGGTATGTCCATCTGAATAGCCTGTGTTGGCATCTATAGTACCTAAACTCCAATCTGATCCTGGAGCGGCTTGCTCTAATACTCTATTGAGTGGCGAGGCTT
>JAZGEQ010000025.1:0-2502 GCA_036478775.1 Cellulophaga sp. | reverse complement strand
GCCGTATGCTCTTTTAAGAGTTGTAGAAAAACAGGGTTAATATCAGGCTGTTTTTCAAGCACAGACAGTCGACCACCACCCGTTTCTCGATTACGGTCTTCCAAAATATCCGCTTCACTCAGTTCTTTAATACCTCGTAGAATGGTCGTGCGAGAACAATTAAAAAGATGGCCAATATAACTCACACCGCCTCGATCAAGTTTTGACGCTTCAACTCCTGCGTATATGCGTCTGTTTTTTTCTGGTAGGCGATTGTAGAACTCTTGCATTTGACTTTCAGTTTCTTGCGGGTAAGGAAATGGCATATGTTGACTTTTTTTTCAAAGAATCTAGTTTCAGTTTATCCTCTAACTAGACTGCTTTTATTGCCTTTTTGTTCAAGTTAATTCGTGCACGTTCCTTACGGGTTGTAACACTAGAGTACTCATGAGATCGTTTAATCAGAAGAAAAATGACTTCGCCAGAATGACAAAGTTATTAAATTTCCATTCCTAAGGAATATTTAAGAAAATAACTTCTGTTCGTATTCTCAGTTGCCGCAACAGTTACATCGCTTATTATGTGTTTATTGCTGGGTCTTGAAGACAAACAGCAATTTTGACATAGAAATGGTCTGCCCAGTTGTAGAAATTATTTCTTGTACGTTCCTACGGGAGTGGCTGTCTTTTTGTTGGTTAATGGATTATCTCGACGGTACTTGATACGTGATGACCATTTTTGAGCTGGTTTTTCTATATAGTTGTACACTAAGAATGCAGCAACAATAGATACTAAGACGCCGCATAGAGACACAAGCAAATACTCGAAGTCAGTGGTGACAAATCTCTTCAATATATTTACAAATCGCGCACCTATTGGAAGATGCACTAAATATAGAGAGTATGAAATAGCTCCTAAAAAGTGAAATATCCTTATTTTTTCAATCCTTACAAAAGCAATTACCAGTGCCGTAAGAATTCCAGTAACGGCAGCTATTATTCCAAGACTTAAAATTAAAAGAATGCTTGTGAGTGTCAGAACTAATAAATATTCGCGTACGCCAATGATCTTTGCGAAGTACTGAAAAGTTACAATGCCAACAGAGAATAGACATAGGTACTTAAAAACAAAAATATCCGATGGTATTATAAAGGCAAAGCAACAAAGCGAAATTATTCCAACACTACGAAATATAGTTTTTGCCGATATTATTGGAAATACGATTGAGATTAGAAGATAATACTGAAATTCTATCGCAAGTGTCCAAAACACCGGATTAAACCACTTATAATCAAAAATCGCATTTAAGTAGCCAAGGTGCAATAGAAATTGCATGCTTGAAAAGTTTATTTCTTCTCCTCTATATCCAGGTGTCATGGCCGCCAAATAGGTTAATATTGCGGCCATTATTGCAGCAACTAAATATGGTGGATCTATCCGGATGATTCTTTTTTTAATGAATGTATGCCAATCTTTTGTTACCCTATAATCGCTTTTATATAAGGCAAAAGGGATGATGAACCCTGATATTACAAAAAACATTTCTACACCCAGTCCACCATATTTACCAGATAGATGGACAATATTGTCTTTTGGGTAAAGTTGTGTCATATGGAGCCAACATACAGCTAAAGATGCTATTCCCCTCAAGGCATCAACAATATCTATCCGTTTATTCATTAATTTAGAACTCTCATTGATTAACGCCTAATGTAGGGCTGACTGGTTTTAAACGATACCAAACTCTTCAACGAAGACAAGAACACGTTGAAAACATTTTAAGAAACTGACTGTATTCTGTGCACATGAAAATATAGCATCTTGTGTACGTGCTTTTTTTTGCGGATGGATCTGTTGAAAAACCTTGCTGTATAGTGACTACAGCCAAGATTTCCCGTCTTAGTTCACACTCAATATCACGTGCATAATGTGCCCAATTTTTATATACAGAAGAATAAATTTATCTTGTATGTCTCCGTGTATGAATGATTTAGAGCTTATTATCTCTCATTCCTTTCCTTCAATGCCTGCGTATTTTAAAATAGTGACCCCATTATTAACAAATTCCCATTGTGGAGTTAATAAACTATTATTGCTTTCATTGAATTCTACAACTATTTTGTAAGGCGTTTTGCCCTCTAAAACAGAATTATACAATTCATACTGTTGGGGAAAACGTTTTATTGCATTGGTCTTTTCATCAAAAAACCTCAGATACCACTGTTTTGCTAAAATTAGGTACTTAGGCTTTCTTCTTAGAAGGGAATCTAGGCTGGTGTTTTCTGGTTCCTGCTCTGCTCTGGAAGAAGTATCATCACCACGTTGATAGAAAGCATTATCATCACGCCAATCCGCCCATTTTAACAAGGATTTAAGTTTTAGGTACTCATCGTTAGCAAGCATTTTATCGAAAGTTTTTTTTCTGTGGTAGATAGGAATATATGTAAGGTTTTTATATTCGTCAGGAAAGTTAATAGCATATCGCGTGCTCTCAATTGTTTCTGTTTCAGGGATATTTTTTAG
>JAZGEQ010000024.1:0-9679 GCA_036478775.1 Cellulophaga sp. | reverse complement strand
ATCTAACTGATCAAGAATAAGGTCAATCTCCTCTCGAGATAACACAACAGGAATATAAGGCTTACGTTTGGCACGAGCAACACCTTTAATTTCACCAAATTCTTTTTTAAGTACATTCTTGAACAAGAACAACTATAAAATAACTTGCTGTGTTCCACGTCACGCCCTACGCAGGGCACTGTCCTTTTTTCACCGCGATAAACTATGCATAAGAAGAACTAAGGCAAGTTGATTTGCTCGTTATAAAAATTAAGAAAGTTCCATTTCCTTTGTTTTCTTGCTCTTTGCTTTTTCGATCGCCTAGCTATCGTCCGAGCTTCCTTTTTCAGCTCTCAATTTCGCAAACATCAGAATTTCACTTTTTCTCTTTCTCAATCCTTCGGCATTCCGTCGAGCTTATTTTCTCCGCACTCACCTTGGCAAACATCAAGACCCGCTTTTGCTTTTTCACAGGCTTATATTTTCCACATCTGCGTTAGCTTTTTCACATCGAACCTTAATTCACAGCACTCAGCTTCAGCTCTTTCAACAATGAATTTCTTTTCCGCTAATGCCTTCGCAGAAGGCTATAACCATAAAATAACTTGCTGTGTTCAACGTCAGGACTACGAATAAGAGCTTACTAGTCTCAGCAAGATGAACTTTGCATTAGAAGAATTAAGGCAAGTTGATTGGCTCGTTATAAAAATTAAGAAAGTTCCATTTCCCTTGTTCTCTCGCTCTTCGCTTTTTCAATCGCTGGCAATCGTCAGAACTTTCTTTTTCTGCACTCAGCTCTGCAAACCTCAGAATTTCGCTTTTGCTCTTTCTAAATTCTTTGGTATTCTGTCGAGCTTACTTTCTCCGTACTCACCTTGGCAAACATCAAGACTCGCTTTTGCTTTTTCACAGGCTTATATTTTCCACATCCGAGTTAGCTTTTTCACATCAAACCTTGATTCACAGCACTTAACTTCTGCTCTTTCAACAATGAATATATTTTCCGCTGTTGCCTTCGCAGAAGGCTATAACTATTAAATAACTTGCTGTGTTCCACGTCACGTTCTACGCAGGTCAGGGGACTTTTTTCACCGCGATAAACTACGCATACGAAGAATTGGGCAAGTTGATTTGTCTTGTTATAAAATTAAGCAAGTTCCATTTCTTCTGTTCTCTTGCTCTTTTCTTTTTCGATCGCATGGTAGTCGTCAGAGCTTCCTTTTCCAGCACTCAATTTCGCAAACATCAGAATTTCGCTTTTGCTCTTTCTAAATCCTTTGGCATTCTGTCGAGCTTACTTTCTCCGCACTCAACTTGGCAAACATCAAGACTCGCTTTTGCTTTTTCACAGGCTTATATTTTCCACATCCGCGTTAGCTTTCTCACATCAAACCCTGATTCACAGCACTCAACTTTCAGCTCTTTCAACAACAGATTTCTTTTTCACTTCTTACCTTCGCAGAAGGCTATAACGCCGAGTTAACCCGCTCGGCGGGTTGAACGACTGGTTATTTAACCTTTAAAGTGATCACATATTTTATTTTCCACGATGCTTGATTTTATAATTTTAGGTTCTTTGTTTTTTATTTAAAATAAGCTTAGCATCATGCTTTTTCACTAAAATGATAAGCTAATCATACTCAGTCAACTGAACATCAGGTAAGGCTAAATTGTGTGATAAGCGATAAGTCCGTATATTTTGTGTCGCTAAATCAAAAATATCCTGTTGCATATTAAGTAAGCGAAATGAATGTAATTTATTTTCAATAATACGTAGTTCTTTTTTATCTCTTGCCCCTTGTAACAGTTCCATTTCGATAATTGAGTTGATAAATAAAGTGGTTTTATTATTTATTAACTCATTTAATACTTGGCTACGTCCATTCATAAAGTCAATGATGACGCAGGTATCACAAAGTAAATAATCAGTCATGATTATTGTTTCTCTGCCATAATGAAGTTCTCAATTGCTTGCCGTATGTAGTGGCATCTTCAATATCTGAAAAAGCCAAGTCACCATTGTTTTCTATACCTGCATAATGAATAGGGCGAGAGTAATTTAATGGGTTTACTTTTGTATTCACATTTTTTTGATGTGGAAATTGCTGTAATAATCGAAATACCAACTCTAAACAATCCAAATCTAATTGTTCTATTTCTTGTTTTAAATCTTCTTTTCTTATCATTACATTACCTTCATCTGTTTCCTGCAAAAATATATTATGTTAGTGTAAATAATACTTGGACTTAACGGTAAATTTCTATTATATTTAGTTTTTTTTCTATAAGGCCAATCATACCATTCAATAAAAAAGCTAAAAAAATCAATAAAATAATAGAAGCAATAACTAAAGGAATGTCATATAGTCCACTAGATTTTAATATACGATAGCCAAGACCTTCATTTGCAGAAATAAATTCAGCGATAAAAGCGCCTAAAATTGCAAAAGAGATGTTCAGCCTTAACGAATTAAAAACCCATAGTAAAGATGAGGGCAGAATTAATTTTGTAAAAATTTGGTTGTTTGATGCTCCAAAACTTTTTAAAAGATTAACTTGCTCAACATTAACATTTTTTGCACCTTCGTAAGATTGGGTTATTGCTATTAATATTGTAGATAAAATAACCATCATTATTTTTGAAAAAATACCTGTTCCGAACCATATAATCATCATAGGCGCAATTGCAAATATTGGAATAGAGCCTAATGCAATTACATAAGGCCTGCTTATTTCTGCAATAGTTTTTGAAAACCAAAGAGAAAGGCCAAGTAAACATCCTACAATATTACCTATAACAAATCCTGAAATTATTTCATATGCCGTTATGTAAAAATCTTTAATTAAAAGACCACTAAAAATATTTTCAACTAATGAATTAAATACTCTTGATGGAGATGCAAATAGAAACATATTTTTGTCATCTAGTGAAGAATAAAACTCCCAAAGCACCAAAAAAATAGCTAATGGGAAAAGAGTTAGTATGGTGTTTTTAATCTTCATTTAATTCTATTAATTCCGTTAAAACAATCCCAAACTTGAGTAAAGTAATTTGAAAAATCTGGGCTGTTTCGAAATTTAACTGAATTTCTATCATTATCAGAAATATCAATATTTACTATTTTACAAATTCCTTCTGGCCTAGGATTAAATACAATAACTCTATTAGATAAATTGATTGCTTCTTCAATATCATGAGTGACAATAATTACCGTTTTTCTTTTCTTTTTAAAATAGCCATATAAATAATCATATAACATAATTTTACTTTGAAAATCGATTGCAGAAAAAGGCTCGTCCAATAGAATTAAGTCTGATGAAGGAAGAATTGTCCTTATCAGAGCAACCTTTTTCTTCTCTCCACCTGATAAAGAAGATGGAAAAGATTGAACTTTACTATCTATCATAAATTTTACAAACAGTTTATCAGCCATTTCTTTGGTAAGTTTTGATACATTATTTTCTATCTCAACTCCTAATAAAGCATTGTTTAGAGCATTTCGCCAAGGTATCAATAAATCTTTTTGAAACATATATGAAGTTTTTATTTCACTACTCTTTTCAAGTGATCCATCATAATTATTATCAATATTTGCGATTATATTCAACAGCGTTGACTTTCCACATCCATTTGGGCCAACAAATGAAATAATTTCATTTTCTTCAATTGATAAGTTCAGCGAACTGAATACCTTAGTTTTAATTTCACTATGATTATAAGTTTTCGTAATATTACTAAGCTTAATTATCATTTAATTCTTTTTGGGCATTAAATACTCTTGTTTTTGCAAAAGTAGCTTTCGAATAATATTTTGAAAAAAATTCAAAGCAATAGGCTTCTTCTTTATCTGTAAGCTTATAATCCAAGTTTGTAGCAACGGCTTTTTTAAATTGTATATCTGTCATTTTGTTCTTGGTAAAATTAAAAAGTAGCCCTTTTCCTTTTTCAACACCACCAATACCGGCACCCTCCATTAAAGTCATTTTCTTTCTTTTATATATATAATTAGGCAAAATATCTTTGAAGGCTTCTCTTAATATAAATTTAGTCATTATTTCACCAAAACTATCATTAGCTATTTTTAAAGATGGATGAATGTTCAAAGCATATTCTACTAGTCTCCTATCAAGGAACGGCTCTCTTACTTCAACTGCATATTTCATCCCTGTTTTATCTATCCTCAATAGTTGAGTTCGATATAAATCATTCAATAAATTAATTATTTTAGATTGAAATTTGGTTTCATTTTTTATTAGGGAAAAGTCACCATATCCAGCAAAAATTTCATCGCTACCTTCACCACAAATGACAACTTTAAACCCTTTATTGTGAGCAAATTCCGCCAATTTCATCGAAAGCAATGAACCCCGAACAGCATTTGGTTCAAAAGTTTCAATTGAATATATAATGTTCTCTATATTGGATACTAAATTTTTATTTTCTGTCTTAATATGATGAAATTTATAATTTAATTCCTTACAAAAGCGTTTTGCATAAATGACATCTTCACTTGAATCTTCACCTACAATTATGGCAGTGACATCATCATGATATTTACAACAAAGTTGATGGACTATTGTGCTATCAATTCCTCCACTAAGAAATACAGCAATAGGTAAATTGGTCTGAACTCTTTTTTTAACCGCTAATTCAATTAAATTTCGAACTGTTGACGTAATTACATCGGTGGAAGTTGTATGCCACTTACAATCGATACCGAAATAATATTGAAATATCCCTTCGTTGGTTATGTAATGTCCAGGCTTTAATTCACAATATTCTTCTACATTTAAACCCAAAAAAGATTTCATTTCGGATGCGACATAAAGGGTTTCATTATTTTTACAATAGAAAAAGGGCTTTACTCCAAAAAAATCCCTTACTCCAAAAAACTTATCTTTTTCTAAATCATAAAGGAGGAACGAAAACATACCCTCAAGTTGATGAATGAAATGAATCCCATATTCTTCATAAAGATGAACTAATACCTCTGTATCACAATCAGAAGAAAAATGATGGCCTTTATCTTCTAATTTTTTTTTTAATTCTTTAAAATTATATATTTCACCATTAGAAACTACAGATACGGTACACCTCTCATTAAAAAAAGGTTGTGATCCATTTTCTTGATCAACAATTTTTAGTCGTACACTCCCCAATATAGATTTTCCAAAGTGAACATGTGTGGGGGCGCTATCTCCACGATGTTCAATTTTTTTCAACATTTCTTGAATTTCCCTATCCCAATTAGGAGTGGGGTAAATAATACCTGCAATTCCACACATTTAAATTATAGTTGTTTATTAAGTGTTGAAAACCAAGGGCGACCACGCATACCAGAACGATACGAATAAATTTGTAAATTAGGTAACTCTGGAATTATAAATTCTTTTTCTTCATCTGAAGTGTAAGTAAGGAATACACTTTGAAAAAACACTTTCTCAATATAAGTTTTTTCAGTTTGATTTAATAGAATATACGCATATGCAGATTGTTCGCTTGAATCAAAACCAAAATCATCAAATTCATTTTTATTTAGATACCTTTCAGAGTATTTGCTTGCCGAATCTGTTAGTCGATTAAAGGAAATTCGGCCACTTAGGTACTCTGGGATTTGACGTTGTTTACTTTCATTTACGATAAAGCCAATTAGTCCATTCAAATCATTTAGATTATGTTGTTTTATATATGGCATTAAAACTTCTGACATTAAGACATGGCTGTAATTAAAACAATTCATTGCGTGTCTAATATCTTTAATATAACTATTGTATATGTCTGGGTTATAACCATTTAAAATGGCATGTGTATCGGTAAAAACCAACGTCAAATGAACATCCATTTTATATTTTTTTTCAACAGAACGTAAAAAACCAAAAAGAAATATAATTGCATCTAAATCATATTTATCAATAAATTTTTTACTTGATAATCCCCAGTATTTAACAAAACGAATTACATTTTTATCTTTACCCTTTCTAGTATGAATGTAAGTATCTAGTTCAGTAATTTGTTTTTTTCTGATGCTTTTATTTTTTTCAGCTAAAAATGATTTTAGTGTTTTCCCATCACGTAAATTATTGTTCATTTCTATAGACGTATTTTTTGTTTTCTTTAAGCTCTAGGTGTTTTCTAGATAAAAATATTAATGTTATTATGAAAACTATCAGGTAGCTATATATGATTGAGCTAAGTGACAAATTAGACCATTCTTCAAACTTATAGTTTTCTAAACTAAAGCTTGACAACACAGGAAGGTTTCCAATATCAGGAAAATGCTTTTTAAAAATATGCGAAATACTGGATATCAATTCAAAAACCAAAAAAACAGAGCCTACTGAATATAAATATGAAGGATTACTAGTAAAGATCCAAATTGTTGTCGTTATCGCATCTACTAGTTTATATGGTAAATCCAGTAGCGGTTTTAACCACCTTGATTTCCATAGCTTGTGCTTTTTAATAGGTTGTGGAATTACATGATAGAGTAAAGAAAAAATGTAAGCAGGTATCATGATTACTGGCGATATGATGACCAATAGTAGGTTTTTAATAAATATATGTAAACCATGATTAGGTTCATTGCTCAAACGAAGTGCATTTGCTTTTTCTTCATATTGGAAATATTTTTTCTCTTTTAATCGCCATTCATGCAATAAATCTTCCTCTATAAATTTGGAAAGATATTTTTCATCATTAGAAATTTCTAATTGGTAACATATTTTCCTTACCTCTAGAATATTTTTTAAGTGCGTTTGGTCTGGAGTGGTTTTATCGTAATAAAGGCCATTTCCTTTCGGCTTCCACCTATAAAGCCTATCTACGTAATACCCCAATATCGTATCGAAAGTAAAATCATTTTCGGTTTTAATTTGTTCTTTGATTTTTTTTCGACAGTCATTGTCAGCAACTAATAAATGTATAAGCTCTTGTTCTTTATCTTTAGTGTAGTTAAACTTCTCCCTAAAATATTTTGTTAACCCAGTTGTATCACTGTTTTTTAAAAACTGATAGATTTGAAATAAATTTTTATCAATCGCATATAAAATCCCCTGTAATTTTGAGCGTTGTCTGGTGTCACAATTCCCCAAAATTCCAGTAAAAAGGTAGCTTGTGCTATCAATAGCCAAATCATCAAGCTCTTGAATAGAATTTTCTTTATCAACCAAGTAATCTAAGGAAACGTAATCACAGGAAAAGGCTATAGAGTCTTCATAACCGGTTTGTTGTAGTGTTTGTAGTTCGTTGCCAAAATCCTTTTTTACTTCATTATTTTGTTTCTTATATATATAAGAAAAAATATCACCAATGCAAAATCCAGTTGAAGGGCTATTGTAATAGATAAATTTCCCCTTAATATTATCCTCAACGAATTGTTTTTTGTGTGTCTCTTTTTTTTTGTACGATCTTCCAAGTTTATCTTGAGCTTCAAAACCCGACTTTTTGCTCATATCTTTAGTACACGCTACCGAAAATGCAATTTTCGATATTAATCCTCCGATTACTTTTTTATCCTTAAATATTTTTTTAAAGGTGTCTTCATCACTTATAGTTAAGGTGTTTGTTGAGGCATCGTAAGTTAAAAAATCATTGTATTTCTCCTGTAGAGATTTTTTTGCTTGGGGTCTAAGAAGTTTTTCAAACAAAGCAAATTCATTCCCTAATTGATTGCTTTCACTTTGTAAGCAAACTAAATATGATGGATCACAGATGGAAACATCAGCAAGCCCAAGCAATAAACAAAAAGTAGCAAAACCATCGCCTTTTAAATTGGCGTGTTCATCGAATCGTGAATCTTCTTTTTTACCAATAATATTTACAGAAAATGATCCGAATGGAGTGTTTTTAAAATCTTTTCCATAGTAAGCTAGAAAAAAAGGGGTATAGAGGATAGTGTCGGCAGAAATAGCAACGTTTATTGTTTCAATTATTCTATAATTATTTGTATTATGTATGCTGGTCATTGAGCCTCCATCAAACTTGGGTTGATGGCAAACTCTGCAAATGTGTTATCTACTGCATCAGCTGTTGGTTTCAGTTCTTTTAGATCGCCAATATCAACTCTCACCTGCATTGCTTTTTGCCAGGCTTCATCACTCATTACCGCATGATCAGGAATGGTTTTATCTACAAGCATTCTTTTAACAGCATTACCAACTACAACATTATCTAAATTTGGAAAGAGTTTAATTGCAACCTCAGTGGTTTCAACCTCATTTGTGTGGCAAAACCGTAATGCTTTCTCTATTGCATTCACAAATTTTTGGACTATCTCTTTGTTACCATTAATATATTCTTCGGAAGCAGTTAGTCCAGTAAAGGCGAAGCGACCATAAAATTTAGGGGATGAATAAATAACTTTGTATCCTTTACTTTCTGCAATTGATGTCCCTGGCTCTAAGTCCATTGCAATATCAGCCCCCCCACTTTCAAGCAAAGCTAATTGAGCACCAATTGGAGCTTGAACTATTTCCGTTGTTTTAAGAATTTCACTATTGTTAACAATAGTTTTTTTCATTAAAGCATAATTTGTTGAAGGAGCGGGAAAAGTGCCAATTTTTAACCCTTCCAAGTCATCTAGTTTTTCGATTGGCTTAATGTCTTTGTTGGTAACGCCCCAAATTGCGACACCATCAACTAACGAAGCAATTACTTTGCCTTTTGCTCCTTTCTCTCTCGAAATTGCTGTAAATACAGGATCACCAATACCAAATTGGGCATCGCCTACGAGGACAGTAGCAAATACTTGATCATCATTTCCTGAAAATTTGACGGCAATTTCAAGCCCTTCATCTTTAAAAAATCCCTTTTCCTGTGCAATGTAGAATGGTAGATAAATGAGGTATTTTTCCTGCCCCCACTGGGCGACAGTAATTGTTTCAGTTTTTTCTTCTGTGCAACCGTACAAGAACAAGCTTGTCATAAAAAATATTATAACTTTTTTCATTATTTATCCTTTTTTTGAATGTAAAGTATTAATAATTGGTTTTATTAAATTTTTATATCATGTTGGCTTGTAGCATAACATTGATGGTTTTATGTTACATCCCATATAATTAAAAAAATAGCAGTTTTTCAAGGGCATGAGTGTTTTTTATAATTAGGGAGCACAAAGGTTATTTTGAAGTGCAGCTATATTTATGATTTTTATTAATTCGGGATAGTTCTAGCAAGAATGGAGAAAACCACTTTCATTTTAGTTTTATATCTAGCATGGCGTTAGTCCCTGCTTCCTTTCTCCGCACTTTGCTTCGCAAACACCAGAAATTTGCTTTTGCTCTTTCGAAAGCCCTTGGTAGGCTGTCGCGCTTATTTTTTCCACGTTAAACTTTGCAAACATCGAAACTCGCTTTCGCTTTTTCCTAATTTTCACGATAAATTTTGAAAAAGCAACATCCTACTTTTTCACGTCAAACCCTGCTTTTTCAAAAAATCATGTTCACCGCGTTGCACTTACTTTTTTCCAGTCGAATTAGCTTCATAGCAATCAACTTTAGCTCTTTCCGCAATGAGTTTATTTTCCACTTATTACCCTTGCAGAAGGCATATAACCATGAATTAACCAGCCTGTTTCACATCCAGAACTTGGCAAACCACTGGCTTATTTTCTCTGCAACAAACTACGCATGAGAAGAACCTGGCTGGTTGAATGCCAAGTTATAAAAACTTGGCAGTTCTCAGGTTTTGCTTTCTCTGCTC
>JAZGEQ010000023.1:0-4192 GCA_036478775.1 Cellulophaga sp. | reverse complement strand
TATCCACTTTTACAGCTGGAATTGAAAGTGTCCGAGAATTAATATCATAGTTGCTATCTGAATTTGCTGTTGAACAAAACAATACGCCAATTACAAGCCAATTATTTAAAATCTTCATCTTTTGAGTCCTATAATGCTCTATTAGGTTGTTTAGAAATATTAATAATTTTGGCATTTTAAATCAATTGTATAATCGGAGCCAGATGAAATTTAAATATTCTCCATTTTCTTACGCCAACCAATAGTTCTCCCTACATGAATACTGATGCTGGACGGGTTCTCTAGCGATGGCATACTCTATCATTATGATATTCTTCCTTTATAAGCATATCTATGACAGTCAAATTATTTAAAGCGTTTCCAGCTAGATAGAAAAACTCCTTTAATCTCTCTTCACTCATCTTATTTAAGATGTTTTTTTACTCATACTGTTTATTCAATATAAAGGCTCAAAAGAACCACTTGCTTTCTTATACTGTGGTTCAAGAAACAGTGCTGGGTTAGATGTTAAAATTCGAGAGATCAGGTGTTTTTTTCAAATTGCCGTCGGCTAGCAGTTATACTCATTAATAAATTAAATGAGGTAGGTTCTCTTACAAAGGACTTTCACCTCATAAGTTAATTGCTTGGTCTCACCGTCTGCTTGGGGTCGTGAGCTATCAGTCAATATGTCTAAAATTGCTAATTCCCAGCAGCTGCTTTGCATAAAGATGCTGATTAAACTTAAAATAAGCAACAGGAAATTACAATATTACTTACATATCATTTAGTAAAATATTTAATAAGACATACACCTACCGGAGTAGAGTGTCCTTTGTATCCTCGAAGTCTAAAATAAATATTGTTGAAAACACCGTCACAACTTAAAAACACAGTGGCAGTGCCACTTATGCGTATAGCAGAAAACTTGACATTACTGTTTTTATTTATAAACATAATAAAAATATTATCCAGTCCAATTAAAATCATTTGTAATAAATATTCTGCAAAGAAGAATAGGAAGATTGTATTTTTTAGACATGAATAACGAGCAATTATCATCACTGAAAATAGCCAGACCATCTTTATTGGTTTCAATAAACTTAGCATACTCTTTGCGATCTTTAGAAATGCTCTCTTCTGAAAACTCACCTGACGTAATGTCTATTAAATGCTCATAACGATTATGAGCCTCTTCTAGTTTTGAATACATTTCAGGTGGTAATTCATTTATTAGCTGGGCTAATTCAGAGAACCCTATTTTTTCAGTCATTTTATGATCCTGTCGAGTCCGTTGTTATGATGCACGTTTTATTTCAACAGCATCGCTAGGAACTGGGCTATCTACGATTCCAACAACTAATTCAATTGTGTTTTGCTTGCTACATTTAGGACATGTAACTAAATAGGCAATACCGAGACAAGGGGTTTCATTTAGAAAGCCATAAAAAGCTTCATTACAATGAGTACATATAAGTTGTTTTACACAAGCCATTTTTCTCTCCAGCTCCTTAAATCGGTTTCAATTTTTCTTTTTAATCGAGGCACCAGCTTGAATAGCTGCTCCAGTATAATCAACCTCTTCTTTGCCAGCCTTACGCCACAAATTGAAACCGATAAAAATACCGACACAAGGAATGATAAAATATAAGTAAGATAAAATATCTTGAATATATTCTGGTCGCATTGATTCGCCACCCCCCATAAAAGCGTCCATCATTGGTATGACCGCTGGGAAAGCAATAAATTGACCAGCGAATAAAAGAGCCATTCCTCTTTGTTGCCATTTATCATTTATTCTAATTGTTGCTATAAATAGTCCAGCTACAACCAAAAAGCCGCCAACACCAAAACAAAGGGCTTGTAATGGAAAATTAAATGCTAAATTAGCTTGAGCTTCTAATAATGGATCGTTCATTTTTCTAGCTCCGTTAATTTGTTGCAACTTTAGCCCGTTCTTCTCTGGCACTGGCTAAATTATTACGAAGCACTGCGGTATTAGGATGGTTTTTTAACTTTTTCTCCATAGTTACCAGAGCCAATTCATAATGGGCAATGGCTTTTTGATACTTGCCCAATGAAGACCAAGCCAACCCTAAGTTATTTCGGATTGTCGCCACAGCAGGATGCGCTTCCCCATACGTTTTAAGGTCACTGCTTAACGCCTGCTCATAATAAGCAATGGCTTTTTGATATTCACTCAATGAATTCCAAGCTGAACCTAAGTTATTTCTATCTCCCGCTACACCCACGACTGGAATAAGTACCGCCCCAAAGATAAAAACAATCAATTTGACTTTGTTATCTTGGGTAAGAGATTTCCATTTATTAGTCATGGGTGAATCTATATGTTAATTCGTTTCGTTAATCAATTTGGACAATTCACCAAACACAGCTTTCGCGAATTGTGGAGCATAGAGCTTTGCTTCATCCATGCTGGTAAATCCTGATACCTCCAAACCGAGGTAGCGCAACTCATATATATCAGGCTCATCATCAGATTTTTGAATCGCCATCATTTCATGTCCGGCATATCGGCTGGCCTGCATAATCTGGCTGGATTCATCCTTCCAAATTTGCTGAGGTGTATCAAAATTAAAACTCCCTGCTGGGCTAATCTCAATATCCATTTCCATTTCCATCTTTAAATCTCCTTGTGTCTAATCGGTACATTACTATCATCTAACTCTTTAATAGCCATATTCCATGAGTGCTTTTCTGCTTTTGGTATAAATGCTGTTGAAAGAGGAATACCGACTACCGATATTAAAATCCATACCGCTTTTATAGATGGTGAAAACAAGAAATCAACGTACCCGAAGCCCTCACCAAAATTAAACCATAACAAAAATAATAAAAACAAAGGAGCGAGAAACAAGCAAAACAGTAGAATAATTCCCCAGTACATAATTGCATCCAACATTTCCTTTTTTTGTATTTTAGGGTCTTTACGATACTTGTCTGCAAGGCGAGTAGCTTCTAACCAATAATCATCGGTTCTTTCTTTATCTACAGAACTCATAATCACCTCCTAATATTGCTTATATTCAGCCAGCCCTTTCTTAACCAGCTCATCATTAATATTGATATTATCAAAATATATTTCTACTAAATATCGTCCAAACTTACCTTTTTTTTCTTTAAGATTTCTTTTCTTAATGGTCTTGATAATAACTTCCTTTCCTTTGATTTTTTCACGCAACCAGTCTCTTGAAACCAATCCCTGCGGTCTTTCTTTACCTTTGACTTTCGGTGTATTAATCCGTGAAAGCCTTAGTTTTTCACCATGAAGCCAAACATTAAACCCGAGGTCTATGTCTGCTGTTACCGTATCGCCATCATAGACCGCTGTAATCAAAGCTTTATAGACATAGAAATCGTGATTATCTATATCCTCACTTGAGAAAGCTGAAAATGAGACTGTTATTAACAGTAATACTATAATGGCTCTATTTTTCATATCGTATAATCTAACGTCCAACGTGTACATTCATTTCCTTTGTTGTTTACTTTATCATCCTCAAGAGCTAACCAGAAGCCTTCCGGCACAGGAATACTAAGAGTCCTTAACACTTCTTTATAATGCTCTGTATCTTGTACGTTACTAGCGCGAGGATCACTAATATTATCGTAAATAGGGATAGATGTTTCATTTTCCACAACTAAAAACAAATATCCCAGAGGTCTATCCCATCCAGCAGTCACTTTGATACCAGCATCAGGATAATCATATTTATGCTGGCTCATTTTTTTTGCTCCCATATTCCATTAAAACATCCCATGCTTTTTCTGCAAGTTCTTTAGTTAACCCTGACGCTGCTTATAAATCACATGGTTTACATAGGTAATAATAAGCACCAATTCCATTACCATTTTTTAATTTCGGTGTACCTCCGCAGTAACAATTTATCATTTTAACGCTCCTTCGCTTCTGTATTCCTTACCTATATTACGAATGGGATTGTTAATAGCTAACCAAATGATAGTTTTGTAAAATATTGATATTACCCCCATCAATAAAATGGATAATAAAAGCCAGATTTCGTAATTAGGTAACCATTGACTCATTTTTACAAAAGACCCTATCACCATGTAAATAGCAATAATCATAGAAGCTGCTAGAAACACAATAGAAAACTGCTTTATTGTGTTTTTTGTCACTTTTGTTTCTATAATTTCTATTTCAGGTAGCCAGAGCCATATAATAATAGAC
>JAZGEQ010000022.1:0-13364 GCA_036478775.1 Cellulophaga sp. | reverse complement strand
ATTATATTAAACATTCGGATAATAACAGCCTCACAAATGTTGCATATGCTTTAGGCTATTACGACCAGTCTCATTTCATTAATCAGTTTAAAAAAGTAGAGGGGATTACACCGCGAGAATACATGATGAAAGCTTTAAATAAGTATCATCACTAATAGTCATAACGCTCCCGCAGAGCGGGAGGCTTGACGGCTGTGAGCAGCCCCAAGGGCTGCCAATGTTGAAGTTCGGTGGTTTCTTTAAATTTTTGTGGCTAAAATTCACCATCTTCATCTGAACCCTTACCATCTAATTGCTCTTGGTTTTGAATGTAGTGCTTGATCTGTACTTCTTCAAAGCCTACCGTTGATACCGCATAGCCTCTTGCCCATAACGCTTCTCCATTAAAATTCCTTTTTCTACCACTAAATTGTCGAGCAACAGATATCGCACTTTTACCTTTCAAGTAACCCACAATCTCCGACACAGCGTATTCGGAGGTATTTCTATCAGCATATGGACATGATTCTGTACCATATGACCTTCAACTATCCGACAATTCCTTTGATTTGCCAATTCGTGAAAAATTGGATCTAAATAATTTCTAATCTTTCCGTACAATTTTTTCCTTCGACACTTGGGAATAAAGACCAAGTGGTATTTGCAATCCCATTTTGAATGACTTAAGCTTTGCTATGACATGTGTTTGTTCCCTCTTTTATGAGCCGCTAAGCCAGGAGGAAGCATTCCACATGTCAGTATTTTCATCAACACTAAATCGGACGGCCAAGCCTTAAGAGTCTCACTAGTCAAACTAGTGGCTTACCTGTCTTCGAGTTAATTGAAACTTTGTTTTTCCGAAATATAGAAATGTATCCTATATCATATACATTCACTTAGAGAAAGAGTGTTTTTTATCATGATGAATTTACCACTTTTTTCATTTGGTATTTCATCTACAAATTCAAATGAAATCTGTATATTTTCTCCAAGTCTATTTTTCATTTCTTCTTCTAAAATAGAAGAGATATTTTTATGTTTATCCGAATTAGTTACAACCTTTATGAGAATATTTTCTTTATCATTTTGCAAGATTTGTATCTTTTCTATTTCCGGTGTATATTTTACGATATTTGAGATGTTTCCTGCTCCTACAACACCTCTCTCTTTTGAGTACACAAAAGTCATTTTTCGTCCTTCTATCTTCTCTACTAAAGGCATTTGACTTCCACAGCTACATCTTCTATCTATATCATCTAATTTCATTCCATCTCCAACAGCATATCTAATTAATGGCATACTGTGTGTAGGAAAAGCTGTAACTATAACTTCATTCGACTTGCTTTGTGGATATCTTTTTTCTAAAATACCAGAGTACATATCATAATGAAGGTTTCCTGACGGACACTCATATACAAAAGGAGCTCCTTCACTCGATGCATACTGATCAGGAATAGGGCATCCAAATACTTCTTCTAAAATTATTTTTTGATAGTCCAACAAAGGCTCAGATGTAGGAAAAACAGCCTTTAATTGAAAATCCATTTTAATTTTCGTTTCTTTAATTCTATAGGCAATAGCATATATAGCAGAAGGAAATCCAACAAAATATTCAGGTTTATCTTTATTCATATTTTGTACCATATAATCTACATAATCCTTCTTCATATGAAATGTAGAATAATAGGTAATATTATTTATGTAATCTTTTACCCAAAAAGTGTTTTTTTTCTCATCTTTTTTGCTGATTAATTTTTTTCCTGAAAACCAAGCAGTACGAGAGCCAAATGTATACCCAAACATTCCTCTAAAAAAATCTAAATTTCCTTGTCGCTCTTGTACATCATTTATTGTATAGTAGGTTTTCAACGATTTCCCTGTTGTACCACCTGTATAGTTAGTAACCAACTTTTCATCAAGTTTAGAAATTATTTTTGAATTTCTAAGATCTTCTTTTTCCAGAACGGGTATCTTTGAAAGATCTTTAATAGAAGAGATTTCTATATTTTTCAATCTTTCTTTGTAAAATTTATTATGCTCTTTTACAAAATGGATGAATTCTAAAAATCTTTTTTCTTGAATTTTTTGTATATCATTATAAGAAGTAGCATAAAACATATTTTTATACACAACTAATGAATCATGATACTTTTGTCCATGCCATGCTTTCAAGCGAAAATTATAGGCTGTAACTAAAATATTTTTTACAAATGCTGGAGCACCTTCAAAAATTTTTTGTTTGATTGACATTTTTATTTTTCAGTTATTGAGGGGGTTAAATCCTTTAAAAAGGTTTCCATATCGTCTTTATAGTGCATAAACCAGAATTTATTTGCTTTTATACAAAAATTTTTCATTTTATTTATATCTATTTTTGATAATTGAAAGATCTTTTCTAGTTTTTCAACAGCCCTTTTTTCATCATCTATTGCTAAAAAAAAGCCATTTTCATTGTCCTGTATAAATCTTTCTAAGTCACTTGTTATTGTCGTAATTACTGGAATTCCTAAACTCATACTTTCTGATACTTTAGTTGGAAACCCTGCCATAGTATCTCTTTTTATATCTCTCAAGAGAATAGTAAAATCTGACTCTTTTAATTTGTCAACTATATGCGCATTATCTTGATGACCATGAAATGAAATACTATCACCAAGGATATCAATATACTTTTCTTGATTTGGTAGAGCTTTTAAATATTCTTTTTTTGTAAACCCATATATATCAAACACAAAGTTAATATCTTTTTCTTTTATTTTACTGAGAAAAATAATTGTTTGATCTATTCTATCTTTTAAGGTTTTTACATCTTTTATTATTGTATTTTTTCTAAAGGGTAGTCCTGCATATAAGACTTTTATTTTGCAATCATTGTCTAAAGTAATTGTTGCATCTTGTAGTTTATTGACTGAAAGAGGTGGAATAACTACTGTTTTTATTCCATGTTTTTTATAATAATTTTCAAGATAAGAGCTTATTGCAATAACACCATCAACTTTTTTATTTAAGTATGCTTTTTGATATGTAGTATCTGCCCATTTAACAAAATCATATACTATGTTTCCAGTTTTCGATGCAAGCCAGTCAACACAATCTGAGATGATATTTATATTATTATTTTTACACCATTTAATTAATAAATAGTTAAATATAGACAGTCTTGGATTTCCATAATAAATTATGGCACTCAAATCCTCTTTTATTTTTTCCTCTTCGAGGAAATTGATTAGTTTATTGAAGGCCACTTTATAAAACAACCACTCCAAACTACTTTTAGGATAAGGTAAATTATAATATCTGAAATTCTTAAATGCCATTTCCGTTTTTTTTAAAGGTGTTGACTGTTTGATACTGTCACTCATCCCTATAAAAATAACATCATACCCTAGTTCTTCCAACAATTTTCCATTACCATATACCCTTTTCCCAGAAGCATTACCAAATGGAAATGAAAAATTACCTACATATAAAAATTTTTTTTTCAATTATACAACCTTATCTTGTAGAGCTTCTTTGTACTTTCTAGTGTTTTTCTTAGAATTTTTCATCATTAATAAAGTATCTATATTTAATCTCTTCAAATACCATTTAAAGTTTCTTAATTTTTTTCTACTATTGATGTATTCATCTAGTTTCTTCTTTCTTTTATTTTTGTATTGCTTTTCCTCCAGTTCTAAATAACGTGAATACTTTGCTATTTTTTTTTCTATAGCCCCATCCGTTGGTAAACTGACTTCTTTGCCATTATCAAAAATCGGCACAGTTTTATAATTTACTAACTTATTATTTTCAATGTTTAATATTATAATTGCAGACTCTTTATTTACTTTCTTTTGTACTACAAGCGGCTCTTTAGATTTCTTAGTATAGACATCATCAAAGCAGAAATTACCTAAACTATAGATGTGTAATGAATTTTTATAGTGCTCCATTCCCTGTAAAACATGGGGGTGATGCCCATAAAATACATAAGGCACTTCGTCGCTTAACTTTCTTGCTAATTTAATATGATTAATATTTGGATAATGAATATGCTCCTCTCCGATATGAAAACTTACTATACTGAAGTACTGTTTCTCATTATTTATAAACAAATCATTTTTAACTTTATTGTAATCTAATTCATTTACACCTATTTTATTTTTTTCCAAATAGCCGAGGGCATTTGTTGAATAGCAAACATAGCCTGATAAGGCTATTTTATTATCTTTACTTATTATGTACTCCTTTTTATTTTCTACTCCGAAGTATTTAATCCCACATGCTTTTAAGCTTTCTTTTGTTTCCATGTAACCTTTTTCACCATAATCAAATACATGGTTGTTAGCTAAAGAAACATGAGTGATATTTAAAAGTTTTAATAGTTCTACATTTATTGGGTTTGATTTTATGTGTGCGGATTTTCCTTTTTTTAGTGTTTTTGTACTACAAAGAGGTACTTCCAAGTTTCCAATAGCAACATCCACAGTTTTCAATAAACTTGAAACCTCTCTAAAGTATTCCTTAATCACAGGGTTTTCCATAGTGTACTTACCAAAAAAACCTATGTCCCCTAATAGTGCAACCTTCATAAATTCTCTCTTTTTAATAATTATTCCACACTACACGATTGATGTAGTCTGTATAAGAAAGAATGATTCTTAATACCTTTTCAGAAACATTAGACATAGAATAATCTGCTACCAGTCTTAGCGTTCTCTCATGTTTATTTTTTTGAGTCTCTAATACGGCTAGACTCTGAAGCACTCTTTCTTTTTCAAGTCCTACCATCATGACTGATGCTTCTTCCATTGCTTCTGGTCTTTCGTGGGCTTCACGAATATTTAGTGCGGGAAAGTTTAAGATAGAAGATTCTTCTGAGATGGTACCACTATCTGATAGGACTGCTTTTGCATCTACTTGTAATTTTATGTAATCTATGAAACCCATTGGTTTCATGAATTTTATAAGTTCGTGAAACTTCACATTAGTCTCTTTTATTTTCTTTCTTGTTCTTGGATGTGTGGAGACAATTATTGGTATTTTATATTTTTCAGCGATTTTGTTTAGCGTATCTACTAGGTTGTGAAAGTTTTTATCTGAATTGATATTTTCTTCTCTATGAGCTGATACTACGAAATATCCACCACATGTAAGATTCATATCTTTTACGATAGTCGCTGCGTTTATTTCCTTTAGTTTTGAATGTATTACTTCATACATCGGACTACCTGTCTTGATGATACGGTCGGCAGGAAGTCCCTCCTTTAAAAGATACTCTCTTGCAATATCACTGTATGTTAGGTTGATATCGCTGATATGGTCAACTATCTTTCTGTTTGTTTCTTCAGGTACTCTTTGATTAAAACAACGGTTTCCTGCCTCCATATGAAATATAGGAATTTGCCTTTTTTTTGCTGGTATGGCACAAAGGCAACTGTTTGTATCTCCTAAAACTAAAAAGGCATCGGGGTTGACCTCTTCTAGAATGGGGTCTATTTTGATGAGAATATTTCCTATCGTTTCACTGCTAGTTTTTAATGCAGCATTTAAAAAGTGATCGGGTTTTCTAATGCCAAAGTCACTAAAAAAGACTTCGTTGAGTTCATAGTCATAATTTTGTCCCGTATGTATCAAAACATGCTCTATAGCTTCTGACTCTTCTAGTTTTGCTATTACTGCTGAAAGTCGAATAATCTCTGGTCGCGTACCAACGACGGTTACTACTTTTAATTTTTTAGTCATGCTTATTATTAAACCTCTAAAAAGAAGGTGGCTGGTTTATCTCTATCAAATATCATTTTTTTCCAAAGCAGTAATCATTTCGCTATCGCCAGTATGACAATGTCAAGTGTTCCGACGACGGTTATCACTTTTAATTTTTTACCTGATTAGAAAGGATCTTCCGCTACATGCTGAAAACCTATTGAAAATTAAACCTCAACGATATAACTACGAAGTACGTTAACCAGCAGAAAGTAAAATTTTCATGTTATTCATAGCTTAATAATCGTTTTAACGTTTTTAAGGCGACTACCTAAAGACTTATTTATAGTGGAAAATATTTTAGCGGAAGATTCTTGCTAATCAGTATTTTTTATGATTCGACATTTAGTCTCTGTATTTTATTGGGCTTTAATTTTCATCTTTTGAGACCATTAAATAATTTGTATCGGGATTGTCGTGATCGAGGGATTCATTTGCCCAGAGTAACAATACCATCTCACTATCCCCAGTATTGGTGATGTTATGAGTATATCCTGGGATCATTTCGACCACTTCCATCTTTTTATCGCTTACATTATACTCTATGATGTCGTTTCCATGAATCTGGCGATGCTTGATACTAGCTTGACCTTTGATAACCAGAAATTTTTCATTTTTTGTATTATGGTAATGGTTTCCACGAGAAATTCCAGGGGCAGTCGTAGAAATAGAAATCTGACCGCTATTTGATGTTTTGATAAATTCATAAAAAGTTCCACGCTTATCTACATGTCCTTTAAGCGCATAAGAAAACTTTTTACTGGGTAGAAAACTTAGATAGGTCGCGTAAAGAGCCCTTTCGAACCCTTGTCCAGCGTTGGGAACGATTAAATTTTGTCTACTTTCTTTGAAAGTAGTCAGTAAATCATATATTGCACCAAGAGTTTTACGATACGCAGGCGACACTTCTGAAATTACAACACCTTTTTTTTCAATTTTATCAAGGTGTCGAACAAAATGCTCTACAACGTCATCTATGTAAACGAGATTTAGCTCAGCATTTTTGTTATTGATCTGTATAGGAATTTCATGAGTGATATTATGACACCAAGTAGCAATGACAGTATTGTAATTAGGTTTTGACCATTTTCCAAATACATTAGGCAGACGGTAGATATAGATAGTAGCTCGATTGCTTTCTGCATATTGCTTTAACGCTTTTTCACCTTCTAATTTACTTTGGCCATAACTATTATCCTGTTCGACTTGAGTAGAAGAAGTCATTAGAATTGTAGGTTTATTACCACTTTGAATGGCAGTATCTACAATTTTTTGTGTTAAGTCACGATTACCTTGGAAAAATTCTTCTTCATTTTTTGGGCGATTGACTCCAGCCAAATGAAATATAAAATTAGCTTTGGCTACTTTTTTTGTCAGACTTTCAATTGAGTTTTCCTTTGAGAATGCATCTACCTCAATGTTATTTATTCTTCCAAGTCTCTCTAAAAGGTTTTTTCCTATAAATCCTTGACTTCCTGTGACTAAAACTCGCATTAGATTACTCCAAATTCTTTAAGGTCATCCTGTATCTCTAATAACCCCAATAGCATTTCACGCAAGCCAGCTTCATCAAGCTGGTCGGTATTATGAGAGTGGTATTCATATGCTTGTGTAACAACGAATTCTCCTTCATCGACAAACTTATTGTAATTTAGATCACGGGTGTCAGCAGGAATACGATAATATTGTCCCATATCTTCAGCGCTAACCATTTCTTCTTTTGTCAATAACGATTCATAGAGTTTCTCCCCGTGACGAGTGCCAATAATTTGAATTTCATGATCTGGTCGTCCTAAAAGTTTAATTAGAGTTTGCGCAAGTAATTTTATCGTTGCCGCAGGTGCTTTTTGGACAAAAATATCTCCATTAGTGCCATTTTTGAAAGCAAAAAGAACCAATTCTACAGCTTGATCCAAGCTCATCATAAAACGAGTCATTGCCGGATCAGTGATTGTGATTGTTTTTCCGTTTCGAACCTGATCAATAAAAAGAGGAATGACTGAGCCGCGTGAAGCCATCACATTACCATATCGAGTACAGGCTATCATGATGTCTTCATCATTGAGATTTTTTGATTTGGCTACGGCTACCCTTTCCATCATAGCTTTGGAAACGCCCATTGCATTAATTGGATAAACTGCCTTATCAGTACTCAATACAATAAATTTCTTAACATTTGCATTTATTGCACAATTTAAAACATTTTCTGTTCCTATAACGTTTGTCTTAACAGCTTGCATCGGGTGAAATTCACAAGATGGGACTTGCTTAAGTGCTGCAGCATGAAAAACAAAATCAACACCACGTATAGCATCGACAATGGAATTGACATCACGAACGTCACCTAAATAAAACTTAAGTTTAGGGTTATTATACTTCTTACGCATATCGTCTTGTTTCTTTTCATCCCTCGAAAAGATACGAATTTCTTTGATATTAGTTTCTAAAAATTTTCTAAGGACAGCGTTTCCAAAAGAACCGGTGCCACCAGTAATAAGCAGGCTTTTATTTTTAAACATTTATACTCTCATTTTCATTAATTATGAACAGTCATGGAAAATAATTATTAATAGTTTACCTTATGAGCCTTTTGCAAAAGTGTAGAATAATCAGTCGATTTTTTGATTTATATCTGTATATATTATATTTTTAATTAAAAAACATAATATAGAGCTTCTTGCAAAATAGCACATCATGTAGTTTGAAATGGTAGAAAAACAGTACATATAGTGGTTTTACTACGGCATAGCCGTAATTTTGCAAGAGGCTCTATTATAGTCCAAAAGTAATCGCCCATTAGTTTTGCAAGAAACCTCATAACTACTAATTGTTTTTAACCAAAGCTCCCAAATCTGGACTTGTATTTTCTAAGGTCACTAGTAATATTTACAATGATGGGGTTCCCATGGCAATGTTTTAACTATTATTAGTTGGAAAACCAGTATGTGCCAAGCGATTCTTGGTGACGGAGCAGCATTCTTTCTAAACATCATTATGAAAGAAAATAGTGTTGAATACATACTTAAGCTAAGTTTTTTTTATAACCATGTTTTTTATAAATCTAATAAAATCTAATGGTGCATTTGGAAGATATTTATATAACAAACTAATTGTTCGTAACCCTAAGCCTATTTTGTTATTTTGTAATGGTAAATTTTTCCAGCAAGAAATAGACTTGTAATACAAATACCTATCTTTCATTGGGTGTGTGCAATTTATATCCCAGGGTCTGTTAAAAAAAGCCGATAAATAGTGAATAATGACTGGTTTCTGTATAGCTTCTTTAATCACAGCTTTACTATAATACTCATTCATATCAAGAAAGTGATTTTTTTTGTATGTAAAAAAACCACTCATTAAATTATATTTAGGGTGTAAAGTTTTAAGTTTTCCTTTACAAACTTTATTAATAACACCTTCGCTGAGCACCGGTGGGTTACCATCATAACTAGCTATACATTCAATAAATTTCTGCTCAATATTCTGCTTTCTAAATTCCTTTAAATTGATAAGTGTCACCCCATCATTTATAAATGTGTCAGATTTACTTAGATTTAGTTCTTTTTTTGCATCTACAGTATATGTTTCAACGCCTGCAAGGAGGTTGTCTGCCAAATCTATTTCCCAGAACTCAGCAATTGAGCTGTTAATTACTGTATCACTGTCTATATATAAAATTTTGTCTATATCTTCTATTCTAGAGAAAAACAACTTTGCATATACTGTTTCTATATGGCGTCCGAGTGTGTTAATTTTTAAATCTTTGCAAATATCTTTAAAAGGAATAATTATAAATTTTCTTTTATACTGAGCAGTTATTTCTTTTAGTTTATTAATATTCTCTTGACTGACATCTTTTTCAATAAAATAAATATTTATTGAATTAATTTCCTTGTTATTTTCCAGTAAAGATATGATAGAAATTCCAGTATGTTCTACATAGGCATTGTCACATGAATAAGCTATATTTATCAAGATTTTATCCTCCACTATTTAAGATTAGTCTTTCTCTGGTTGTATCTTCTTGCTTATCAAATATTGAATAATAAGGATACCAACGGCTATACCATCTCGATGAAGGTACAATTTTTGAAGTATCAGAGAAATATCGATTTGTATGAATAACAATAAATAAAATAAAAATTATAATTACAGGTATCATTCTAATTGACCGAAAAAGCCTTGCTCTAAAAAAAGCATGAATAATTTCTGTTAAAAAAATAAAGAGTATAGGGGTTAAATAATTTGTAAATCTAAAAAATATATAAAGATAGGTGGTTGAAGCACCAACTAAAATATAAGTATTAAAAAGCCTATACAAATTAGATTTAATTTTTAATACAGAAGCACTCAATCTGTAAAGTAAAGAAGGATAAAGAACATTAAGTATAAATAATGAAGCCACGCCCCATATTGTTGCTTTGTATTCTACATATTCCTTCATGCTGGAAATAAGACTACTTGCTGAATTTATCGAGTTAATAAAGCCAGAAAATAAATCACTGAAGAGAATACCACTAAAAAATATTAAAATAAAACTCCAAGGTTTTAAATTTAATTTCAAAATAGTAGGGATGAAAAATAAAATTATCGCTGAGAAATGAAACAAAAATGCAATGAATGAGAGAGAAAAATATAAATACCAATTTTTACTTATAATAAATTTAATCGAGAATAAAAATATTGAAATTGCAATGGATTCTCTAAGTATTTCAAAATTAAAATAAGGGTAATACCCTATGTAATATAATAAAATTGTTGTAAAAAAATATTTAGTGTTTGAACGAAGAAAGCTGAAAATTAAAGTATTTACAATAATTGCATGAATTAGTTGCAACATATAGAATTCGTCACTAATTGATTTTGCTGTCGCGACCAGTAGCAACCAGAGTGGCTGAAGGTGATCAGTTCCAAATTCATAATCCCGTAATTCAGAAAGCATTGGCATACTAGGAAATTTATACATATAGTTCAATGTATCACCACCTACTCTATATCTAAAACCAGATAAACAAATTAAACCAATTAAAATACTAAAGGAAACAAAATTTTTTCCTACATTTGCATTCCCAAAATCATAGATAAAAGCAAAAAATAAAAGCAAAAATAATATAATGAAATATATCATATTTGTGTATGGAAAATATTAAAAATTACTTTTTTAAAAAACAGTAGGTTTATATTAATCAGTGATAGAATTAAAATGCTTATACTAAATATAAGGTTGTATCCATTGTAACCAACTATATATGCATTATAATAAAAGTAATAAACTAGAAAAAATAAACTTAGAATAAGTGTTAGATATAGTATCTCTTTTATAATGTTTTTTATTTTCAGTTTGATACAGGTCATTGGGAATAAAACCCATATATAAATTGAAATTACAGAAGCTATTGAAATGCTAGTCAAAGTCTTAAAGTGTTGGTAAAAAAAATAATTTAATAAAACCGCTATAAATAAATATATTAATGTGTCAGACAGAAATTTACGTTCTTTTTTATGAACTTTATATAAATTAACATAAATGGATTTTATAATCATTATTCCTGGTATTGAAGTTATTAAAATAGCCGTTATTGGTAAAGCTTCTGTATATTTTGGTAAAAATTTTATAATTATTAATTCAATAAAAAAATAACCTACTAAAGCGAAGCTACCAATTATATAAAAAAGGCTTCTGTACTTATTAATAATAACAGCATTATTATTGTGATATAAATAAGGATAGAATGTTTTATTAATTGCCCCTATAAAAACAAGGGCAACCCCAATTAAAGAAATGGCTAATGAATATTTAGCGAAACTTTCATTAGCTGTAAAAATCTTAGACATCCATCTACCCGTATCAAAAAATAAGGTAAACAAAATATTTCCTAGCATTATATAAAATCCAGATAAAAATATTGATTTATAAGCTTTAAAACTACGTATCAATCTAATTGAATTTAAATTTACTACAAAATAGAAATTAGAATGTAGTCTATATTTTTTTTCTAGAATAAGAATTGATATTAGATAACTAAGTATAGTTGTAAAAATATATACTTCATAGTCAACAATACCAATAAATATAAAAATCAAAGTTAGAACTAAATTTATTATTGGGACAATTACAGTTGCCTTAGAATATTCTTTAAATTCACCAATAGCTTGAAAATAGTAAAGAAAAAAAGATTGTAAATTTATTGGAAGGATGGCCATTCCCACTAATAAGATTAAGTTATTATTTATTATCAATGCTATTGTAATTACAATGAGCAAAACAAAAAACTGCAATGTTATAAAAAAATTATGAAACTTATTGAATTCTATTTTATCAACGTCGCTTTTAGTATCTCCTCCATATTTAATATTTAAACCATCGACAAAACCAAAATGCAAGAAACCAATAAAGCTTGCATATAATGTATATGTTCTAAGATCAGCAAAGCCATCAATAGATAAAATAGATGGTAGCACAATGCTATTTATAATACTCGATAGCATGACTATTAGGTTAGAACCAGAAACCCTTAGTAAATCGCTCTTTAAGCTCATATTTTATAATAATATAATTCTTTCTACACTATGAATAATTGGGATCAGAATAGAATGGCACTTACTTAAAAAATATGGTCATTATAAATCAATGCTTTTATAGGGTTGTAAAGTAGACGAAAAATAAGGTTTATCCATATTTTACTAATTCAAATGTAGTTATCATTGCATTTTATTAAAGTTGTATACTCTGTAAGATATTGATTTACATTAAATAAATTGTTAAGTAAGTGCTATTCGGGTCAGAGTAAAATTAATCATTAAGATAAGGCTACTTTTTTTGCTATTTAACAAACATATCTGCGAGCTTTAACACGGTCACTATCAAGGCTATTATTCCTATTGACCAGCGCATATTAGTATTAATTGCTTCACTTATCTTTAGTTCTATATTTTTCTCAAAGGTGTCAAGTCTTGAGCTTACATTAACTTCCGATAGCTTAAACTCAGCTTTTAAACTGGCAACATCAGCAGTGACTTCATCAAGCTTTCCATCTAGGTGGTTAATGTGGTTGTATTGGGATTTTAATAAAAGGGTATTAATATCCTCCTGGTCTAACCCTTCTCCACCGCTAAACTTTTCTTCAATTTCTTTTATGCGTGGGCTGATCATTTCTATCAGCATATCGTCTACTTTGGGTTTATTCATTTGTGATTTTTATTAAAAAATTAAGCGGGCGGGGGGCATGATTATACCTTTTCAATATCCCTTACTTTAAAACCAAACTGATTTTTATTATTTTAGTTGAATATTTTGTTTTTTCAAACCAAGTTCACAAATTTATTGAAATGGCTTATTAATTTAGTTTGTTCTGGGAATAAAGTAATTCAAAATCTGTAATGGTGTGTGATATCCTAGGATTGAGTAAGTGCTACTTACTCCTGTTTTAAGCTTGTATGGAAAGCCCTTTTTTGCATTCTGAAGCCAGTCTTTCTTTGCTAAAATTTAGCTTCATTTATGAACGAGGGGGCTTTTTCCATTGCGCTGAGCAGTTACCTTCTGAATAACTTAAATACTTTGTCAAAATCTATTTTTGCCTTACATGTAGTATCTTCAAATTCATACGTTTCCTTAAAAAAGTCTCCTTGTTTAGAGTATT